>CABJAW010000012.1 GCA_902363665.1 Lachnospiraceae bacterium
TTGTCTGGAATTACGTCGGGGAACTGGTATTTAACCTGCTGGTACTGGTCGGGGCAGTCAAGGCATCCGACCGTATCGTAAAAGAAATCATGGGATTATAGGAGGCGAAAAAAATGGAAGAACCAAAGACACTGAGCTACGACTGGCAGTATGGCCGGGAGGAATTATTTCTCAGGGTAGACAGTTACATGAGCGATGACAATCTCTATATCGGGCTTTACCATATGGAAGATGGATACCCGGAAAGCTTTGCAGACCTTACGGTAAACCTGCCTTTTGCTCCGCTGGGCGGTATCAATGAAGCCTATATCGACCACAATTTCAGCAAAGAAAAGCTTCGTTTTATAAAGCAGCATAAGCTGGGAACGATACAGCCGGATACCGCATCCTCCGGTTACTGCATCTTCCAGAGGGTTGCATTCGACCTGAAAAAACTGGCAGAGCTTGATCCGGAAGGAACAAAAAGATTTATGGAAAGAAATGGCATCCGGCAAAGGGATGTACCAAAACAGAAACAAAAGAAAAAACAGAGATTACAAAGAGAAAGGTAGAAAACAACATGGAAGTGAAAATGAATAAAGAAATCCGAGACTATCAGGAGTCAATGTTCTGGGGCTTAAGTTTCCGGCAGTGCCTATTTTCGGTACTGGCGATTCTGGCAGCCCTTGGTATTTATTTCCTCACCCGGAAATATGCCGGGGAACAGGTAACCGGATGGCTGTGCGTGCTTGGGGCGGCTCCCTTTGCAGCCTGCGGCTTTTTCCGTTACCACGGCATGACGGCAGAACAGTTCGCATGGGCAGTCATCAAATCCGAACTGCTGTACCCGAAATGGCTGGTATTCAAATCAGAGAACCTGTACTTTTCCTGCATGGAAGAGAGCCTGCGGCTGGGTGAAAAGATGATGGGAAACGGAGCGGAGCTTCTGGAGAAGAAGCGGACGAAACAGAAGAAACCAAAGAAGCCAGGAGGAAGGGGTGATGCCTTTGATTAAAACCCTGAGTCAGACACTGAAACAGGACAAAGAAAAATTCAAAGTACCGAGGTCTGTCCAGCAGGCGATCCCGATCCGCAAGATCTGGCCGGACGGTATTTTTCAGGTGGAGAGCAAGTATTCCCGGACATTCCGGTTTACGGATATCAACTATTCCATTGCCAGCAAAGCGGATAAGACAGAGATGTTCCTGGACTACTCCGAACTTTTAAATGCACTGGATTCCGGCTGTACGGCGAAGATTACCCTGAACAACCGTAAGATCAACAAGGAAGAGTTTGAGCAGTCCCTGCTGATTCCAATGAAAGGAGATGGACTGGACGAGTACCGGAAAGAGTATAACGATATGCTCCTTTCCAAGATTTCCGGTACCAACAACAGCATTTACCAGGAACGCTATCTGACCGTCAGCGTCCACAAGAAGAACATCGATGAAGCCAGGACATACTTCGCCCGTGTGGGAACGGATATCATCACCCATCTGGCCAAGCTGTCCTCCATCGGGGAAGAGCTGGATGCAGAACAGAGGCTCCAGATCTTCCGGGACTTTTTCAAGGCAGACGTTCCGCAGAGCTTTCCGTTTGACATGAAAGCCTTTGCGAAAAAGGGACACAGCTTCAAGGACTGGATCTGCCCGGACACGATGGAGTTCCACAACGACCATTTCAAGCTGGGCGAGCAGTACGGCAGAGTCCTTTTTATGGAAGATTACGCCAGCTATGTGAAAGACGAGATGATCTCCGAACTGTGCAGCCTTGGCAGGAATCTGATGCTGTCTATTGACATCATCCCGGTACCAACAGATGAAGCAGTGCGTGAGATCCAGAACCGACTGCTGGGCGTAGAGACCAACGTAACGAACTGGCAGAGACGCCAGAATGCAAACAATAATTTTTCCGCCGTGGTTCCCTATGATATGGAGCTTCAGAGAAAAGAAACCAAGGAGATGCTGGACGACTTGACTACCAGGGACCAGAGGATGATGTTCGGTATCCTGACAATGGTACATATGGCAGAAAGCGAGAAACAACTGGATTCTGATACGGAAACCCTGTATTCCATTGCAAGAAAACACCTCTGCCAGATGGCAACCCTGAAATGGCAACAGGTCGATGGACTGAATACCGTCCTGCCGTATGGTCTGCGGAAGATTGATGCGGTGCGTACCCTTACCACAGAGTCCACTGCCGTCTTGATTCCGTTCCATACACAGGAGATCATGCAGCCGGGCGGCATTTATTATGGGCAGAATGCAGTCAGCAAAAATATGCTGGTGGCAGACCGAAGAAAGCTGTTAAATGGAAATTCCTTCCGACTGGGAGTCAGCGGTTCTGGAAAAAGTTTCTCGGCAAAAGAAGAGATCGTAGACCTTGCCCTTTCCACGGAAGATGACATCCTTATCCTCGATCCGGAGTCCGAGTTTGCTTCACTGGTGGAAGCCTTAAACGGCGAGGTCATCCGAATCTCGGCAACGTCCGATACCCATCTGAATGCACTGGACATGGACTCCGCCTATGGCAATGACCGTAACCCTCTGATTGAAAAGTCCGAATTCATCCTGTCCCTGTTTGAGCAGCTCGTAGGAGCCGGGAACCTTTCGGCAAAGGAGAAATCCATTCTCGACCGCTGCACCGCAGACGTGTACCGGGATTATATGAGGGGCGGATACCAAGGGCAGGTGCCGACCCTAAAGGATCTGTACCGACAGCTCATGCTCCAGCCGGAGGAAGAAGCCAGAGGGCTGGCATTGTCTTCGGAACTGTTTATTAACGGAAGCTTGAACACCTTTGCCCAGGAAACCAATGTCAATACGAAGAGCCGTATCATCGATTATGACATCCGGGAGCTGGGCGAACAGCTGATGCCACTTGGAATGTTGGTCACACTGGATTCCATTTTTAACCGTGTGATCCAGAACTGGAAGAAGGGAAAAACGACATGGATCTTTGCGGATGAGTTTTATCTGCTGTTCCGCTATGAATACAGTGCAGACTTTTTCTACCGCCTGTACAAGCGTATCCGTAAGTATTCGGGATTTGTGACCGGGCTTACCCAGAATGTAGAGGAACTTCTGAAATCCGATACCGCCCGCCTGATGCTGGCAAATAGTGAGTTCCTGATCCTTTTGAATCAGGCAAGCACCGACCGGGACGAGCTTGCGGCACTTCTGAATATCTCGGACAACCAGTTATCCTACATCACCAATGTGGGTGCCGGCCACGGCCTGATCCGCTGCTCCGGGAATCTGGTGCCGTTTGAAAATTCGTTCCCAAGAAATACAAAGCTGTACCGTCTGATGACGACCAAGCCGGGCGAAGCGTAAGAGCAGTACAGACCGGGACTGGAGGTGAGAGATGAAGAATATCAAAACCAAAGAAGTCACAACAAAACCAAAGACTAAAAATCCTGCCTCCAGAATCCCGAAGGAGCTGATGCGGACGGCCATACTGGAGAGCAAGGAAAAGTCCCAGACCATCGCAAATGCCAGGGATAATGACATGGAGGAACAGTCCCCATCCGAGTATGCCAGTGGAAAAGTCGCATCCGCAGAGGAATGGGCTGCCAGAAAGTCTAGCAGAACTGTAACCAGCGCCGGAAAGACAGCAGCACAGACTTCCTACGAGAAGATCAAACTGAGAGTTACTGGTAAAAAAGAAGCGCAGAAAGAAGCCGCCAGAGGAACAGGGGACACACAGGCTCCCGATCCGGTCAGTCGGGAAGCACCGAAGCAAAAAAAACGGGAACAGGAGGCATCCCGTGTGAAGGTCAAGGAACGGGAAAACCAGGAAGTCCAGATTCAGAAAGCCAAGCGGCAAAAGGCGATTTCAGATGCCGTCAAAACGAAAGAACAGAAGATCCGGGCAGCTAGGGAGACACCAAGAATCCAGAATGGACAGGAAATGTCGGAAGGTGGATCGCTTTCCATCAAAAGACAAAACCAGAAAAGCAAGGCCGAAGATACCGCAAGGCAGAATGCCATCCGCCAGAAACAGCCGGAAACCATCCGGATCAAGGAAAAGCCACGGAAACAGTTGGAGCCGAAGACCATACAGCGGCGTACTATTAAGACCGTCCCTCCATCTGTGAAGATCAGCATCCAGCCAGAGCAGAAGCTTCGGGTGGCCAGTTCCAACGCCTTGACAGCCCGGATGCAGAAGCAGATGGAACGAAGGGCAGCGAAGCAGGCGGCGAAGAAAGCCGCCTTGCAGACTTCCGATGGAGTCCGCCGGATACAGAAAACGGCAAGGGCAGGAGAGAATACCTTCAAGGCAGCTAAGGCCGCTGTAGAAGCGGCAGCGAAAACGGTGCAGTCCATGATGGCTGCACTGGGAGCCGCCGGAGCGGTCATGGTTCTGCTTCTGGTTATCATGGTCGGGATCATTGGCGGTGCGGCATTCTCTGGAAGCTCAGAGAGCAACGAAGCACTCAGCCAGGAAGTACTTTCCTATACGGCAACCATCCAGAAATACGCCAACCAGTATGGAATCCCCGAATACGTTTCCGTGATACAGGCAATCATGATGCAGGAATCTGGCGGCCGGGGGACCGATCCCATGCAGAGCAGTGAGTGCCCATACAACACCCGGTATTCCAACAGCCCGAATGCCATCCAGGATGCGGACTACTCCATACAGGTAGGAATCCAGTATTATGCGGACTGCCTAAGAGAAGCCGGATGCACCAGTCCACAGGACATGGACAAGCTGAAGCTGTCCCTGCAAGGGTATAACTACGGAAACGGGTACATAACGTGGGCGATTCAGAAATATGGCGGCTACAGTGCAGAAAATGCCATGCAGTTTTCCAATGAGCAGGCTGCTTCGCATGGCTGGAGTGCCTATGGTGATCCAGAATACGTCCCTCACGTTCTGCGGTATTATTCCAGCGGCGGATTGTTTGCCGGCTTGTTTGGAGGCAACGGCCAGATCGTATCCGTGGCACTTACCCAGCTTGGAAATGAAGGAGGCCAGAAGTTCTGGTCATGGTATGGATTTGACAGCCATGTGGCGTGGTGTGCCTGCTTTGCCAGCTGGTGTGGGGATCAGGCAGGACTGATCGAGAGCGGCAAGATGCCGAAGTTCTCTCTGTGCGATGACGGAATCGCATGGTTCCAGAGCAAGGGGAAATGGAAGAGCAGAGGATACTCGCCAGCACCCGGAACCCTGATCTTCTTTGACTGGAACGGGGACGGAACCTCAGACCATGTGGGAATCGTGGAGAAAACTGAGGGAAGTACCGTATATACGGTAGAGGGAAACTCCAGCGATGCCGTGAACCAGAGAAGTTATGATATCAATAACGGAACAATCATGGGATATGGCATACTTTGAAAATTAATATGTTGACTCTTAGAGAGTAGTCAATAGTTTAGATTACCTTGACTAAAAAACAAATATAAAGTATTATGTGATTAGCTTCAACTAACTAGAAAAGGAGGGCGCACAATGACAAACCAATATATGACGAAGCTGTATCACGATCTGCTCTCCAACTCTCCGCAGACAGTGACAATAGATATTCCGGCTGATATGGGAACAGGTCAGATTTCGCAAGTTGTTACAAAGCAAGGAGCTGTTGTATCAGACTGGAAAATGAACTATTTTTCAGATATGAATGTGCAGGGTGTAAGCTGCGAAGATTATATTCAACTTTTATTCTGCTTCAATGATGGCGTATCGTGGAATATTGCAGATGCACGTCAAAGTGTCAGCATCCAGAAAGGCGAATCCTGCATTTATCGGGGACATGGTAAAATGGAATATTTGTGTTATTCTGGGAAGAAAGATTTCCTTTTTAAGAATATAAAAATTCCCATGCCATATTTTCACAAAATTTTGAATGACTACTTTGAAGATAGTGAAATAAACGCTTATGAAAAGAAATTACTGACAGGGATTTCAAAAGTGAGCGTTACCCCGTATATGGAGCACATTTTTGCGGAGGTAAAAGATTTTACGCAATACCGAGGTGGTTTAGGGTATCTATTCTTGGAAAGTAAAGTTTTTGAATTGCTGTCTGTATATTTAAGTGAAGTATTGGAACTCAGTATTCTTTCATCGAACCATATTAGCATTTCCAAAAGTGACAGGGATTCGATTACCGAAGCAAAAAGGATTATTGACAGTCAGCTTGCTTTTGCACCAAGCTGCGAGGAATTGGCGCGGCAGGTCAATATCAGCACTTCAAAATTGACGAAGGGCTTTTCCTCCCTGTTCGGAACATCGGTTCATGCGTATGTCATCGACCAGCGGTTAGAAAAGGCGGCAAGCCTGCTGTTAGAAAGTAATTTGAATGTCAGCCAGGTGGCTATACTGGTGGGATATTCAAAAGCGAGCAATTTCGCAGCGGCGTTCAAAAGGAAATACGGAGTGAATCCGAAAAACTATAAAGCAGAAGCTAAGATTGGATAAATGCAAAAATACTGATTTTGGGTAGAATAAAATTGGTTTTGGGTTGGAATCGTGGGCGCAAATTGCTATTATATGTGGTGTGGTTAGAAGAAGCTAACCGCACCACATTTTCATTTTCTCAGAGATAAGGAGGATACTGGTATGAGTTCCCAGAAAAAAAGTTCCCGGCTTGAGGGAAAAGATTTAATTACTATCGGCATCTACACCGTCATCTATGTCGTGATTGTTATGCTGGTGGCGATGCTTGGCTTTATCCCCATTTTTATTCCGCTGATGGCGGTGCTGTGCCCTTTGATTGGCGGCATCCCCTATATGCTGTATGTTACAAAGGCTAAAAAATTCGGGATGACTGCAATCATGGGTTTCCTGATTGGCCTAATCATGGTGTTCTTCGGCAACGGCTATCTTACTATGGTAACTGGTCTCGTTGGCGGCCTGTTGGCCGACGTGATCCTGAAAAAGGCGGACTACAAAAGTGCAAAGAGTACAGTTCTTTCCTGCGGCGTGTTCAGCATCTGGGTGTTTGGCAACTTTGCTCCCATTTTCCTGAACCGTGAAAGCTATATGGTAATGTTGACTGAAGGATACGGCGCTGAATATGCAGCTACCCTTAATACATATATGCCTATGTGGATTGCGCCTATTCTGCTGATTGCCTGCTTTGTGTTTGGCCTTGTCGGAGGTGTGATTGGGAAAGCTATTTGCAAAAAGCACTTCCAGCGTGCCGGTATTGCATAATGGCGCGGGAAATTCTGCTCAGCAAAAAAACAGAACAAGGGTTACGGCTCGATCCGCGTACAAAACTGTTGCTCATCTTCATCATAAGCATTTTTGTCATGGGTGGAACAGGCGGAGAAGCTATGGGGCTGATCCGCCTTGTTCTTTGTACAGTTCCGGCTATATTGCTGCTTACCTCGAAACAATGTGCAAAAGCTGTGGGCTATATTGCTGTGTTTTCTGCTTTTTATGCTGTTCAAATTTATGTTTTGCCGCACCTTACGGGAATATTGAATTTCCTCGTTCTGTTTACAACAGGATTCTTCTGCCGAATCCTTCCCAGTGTTGCGATTGCTGCCTATGCGGTGAAAACAACAACGGTCAGTGAATTGATTTCCGGCATGGAAAGAATCCATATGCCTAAAGAAGTGACGATCCCCTTAACGGTCATGTTCCGCTTCTTTCCAACTGTCTTTCAGGAGTCAGAAGCAATCAGTGACGCTATGAAAATGCGTGGGATTAAACTTGGAGGGAAAAAATCTTCAAAAATATTGGAGTATAAGCTGATCCCGATGATTACCTGCTCCGTGAAAATCGGTGAGGAACTTTCCGCTGCGGCAATTACCCGTGGCCTCGGTGCTCCTGTCAAACGCACAAACATTTGCCAGCTTAAATTCAATTTTGCCGATGTGGTGCTGATCTTGTTTTGTTGCTTTGTAGTGTTTTGGGCGATTGCTTCCCCGATAATTTCCGCAGGAGGGATTTTGCCATGATAGATTTTCAAAATGTTTCTTTTTCTTATGGTGAAGAATCCAGCGGCGGAGGGATTAGAAATGTCAATCTCACCATAAACACAGGGGAATTTGTTTTACTCACGGGAGAATCCGGCTGTGGGAAAACAACGATTACCCGTTTGGTAAACGGGCTGGTGCCTCATTATTACGAGGGCAATTTAGAGGGTGATGTCCTTCTGGACGGAAAAAGCGTATCAGATACGCCGCTTTATGACTTGGCTGCTATGGTGGGATCTGTATTCCAGAATCCCAAAAGTCAGTTTTTCAACGTGGATACGGATAGTGAATTAGCCTTTGCATGTGAAAATTTAGGCTATCCTCAGGAGGATATCCTGAAAAGGATTGACCGGACAGTTTCCGATTATCATATTGAAGATTTGATGGGGCGAAGCGTGTTTGCTCTGTCCGGGGGCGAAAAGCAAAAAATAGCCTGTGCTTCATCAAGTGTATTGCTGCCGGGAATTATGGTCCTGGACGAACCATCTTCTAATTTGGATATGGCTGCTATTGATGACCTGCGGCAGGTCCTGAGCCTCTGGAAAAAGCAGGGCAAAACAATTCTGATCGCAGAACACCGCCTTTACTACCTTCACGATCTTGCAGATCGTGTGCTGTATGTAAAAGATGGGGAGATTGAACGGGAATACACGCCTGCTGAATTTGACAGCTTATCGGATGGCACTCGAAAAGAAATGGGGCTGCGGCCGTTTTCTCTCTCGAAGTTGAAGCCTGCGAATCAGTATCAGGCGCATACAGCTAAACAGATGGAATTTCAAAATTTCTGCTTTGCGTATAAAAAGCGGGAACCGGAAAGCCTCCATATTCCGAGTGCAGAACTGCCGGTTGGAGAAACGATTGCCATTATCGGTCTGAATGGCGCTGGAAAATCTACTCTGGCCCGCTGTATTTGCGGACTGGAAAAGAAGTGTGGCCTTTTGCAGGTTGACGGGAAAACCCTTGATTGGAAAGCCCGGCTCAAACATTGCTACATGGTAATGCAGGATACCAGCCATCAGCTATTTACCGAAAGCGTGACGGATGAAGTGCTTCTGAGCATGGACAACAAGGATGAAACTGTTGTGGGTAAAATCCTTAAACAGTTTGATCTGCTGGAATATAAAGACAGGCACCCGCTTTCTCTTTCCGGCGGGCAAAAACAGCGGGTAGCGATCGCGTCTGCCATTGTGAGTAACCGGGAGATCATTGTGTTTGACGAACCAACCAGCGGGCTTGATCTCAAACATATGCGGGAAGTTGCGCGGAGTTTGAAGTCACTCGCGGATCAGGGCAAAACGCTTCTTGTTATTACGCATGATCCGGAGTTGGTGATGGCGGGATGTTCGTATGTAGTCCATATGGAAAAAGGGCAAGTAAAAGAAAGCTATCCATTGGACGAATCCGGCAGTAAAAAGGTTTTGGATTTTTTCCGAATCCGCCAGTGAATTTTAGAAATTATGAATGTCAGGGCCGCCTTGACTGGACAGAAAGATAATGATAAGAGGCCGCTTTACTTTGGCGGCCTCTTGTTTTTGAAGCACAGACAGTACGGCTCAATATAAGGAGGGCTTATGTTCAAAAAAATCTTTGAGTACGCAGGGCCATATAAGAAAAATATGTATGTGGCCACGGTTGTCGTACTGGTCAGCGTTCTTATGGGCGTCCTGCCTTTTGTGCTGGCCTATCAGGTCATTTCGCCATTGGTTATGGGCGATTCTGTTGAAACAGAATTTGTTTTATTGCGTGTTATAGGGGTTTTGATCTGTCTTGTTTTGCAGGCGTTTTTTTATGGATGGGGATTATCAATTTCTCATAAAGCAGCATATAACACATTGTTCCGGCTGCGGGTATCTCTGCAAAAGAAGTTTGAGAAACTTCCCCTTGGCATTGTGGAGGAAAAAGGGACAGGGACAATCAAAAAGCTGTTTGTCGATGATGTGGACAGCTTGGAATTGCTCCTTGCTCATTCAGTCCCGGAGGGTATCGCAAATTTACTGATCCCGCTGGTGATTTATGTTGCTATGTTTTGTGCGGACTGGAAACTGGCTCTTATGTCTTTGGCCTCTATCCCGATCAGCCTGCTCTCCATGGTCATTATGTACTCTGTTGGAATGAAGCGCATGGGTCCCTACTATCAGTCTGCACAGAAAATGAACAACACGATCATTGAGTACATCAATGGTATGGAGGTTGTCAAGGTTTTCAACCGGGAGAGTGAATCTTACGAGAACTTCCGCAAGGATGTAACGGACTATCGGGATTATACCTTGGCATGGTATAAGGCCGCCTGGCCCTGGATGGCGATATACGGAAGTCTACTGCCCTGCACTGTTATTCTGACTTTGCCTCTTGGGGCATGGTTTGTTCTCTGTGGCATAAGCACTTTACCTGATTTGATTTTAGTCCTCTGCCTTTCCCTCAGCATTGGGATTCCTCTCCTGAAAGCACTGGGCTTTATGGAGACGATTCCGAATCTGAATTATAAGATCACGGCACTTGAACAGATGTTAAATACGGCACCGCTGCAAGCTGCTGAGGATGATTTCCACGGACAGGATTTTAACATTTCTTACGATCATGTTTCCTTTGCGTATCAGACGACACAGCCTGGCCCAGATGGGAAACCGATAATAGCGGAAAACGAAGTCCTCCACGATATTACCTTTGTGGCACAAGCAGGACAAAAAACTGCCCTGGTTGGTGAATCCGGTTCTGGCAAGAGCACCCTTGCAAAACTGTTGATCCACTACTATGACCCGCAGAAAGGGAGCATTTCCATTGGCGGGCAGAAACTTTGTGATATGAGCCTGGAGGCATTGAACAGCCGCATTTCCTATGTGGCTCAGGATCAGTACCTGTTTAACACCTCCCTGCTGGAAAATATCCGTCTTGGACGTTTGGATGCTACCGATGAGGAAGTAATGGAGGCGGCGAAGAAAGCCCAGTGTATGGAGTTTCTGGAAAAGCTGCCGCAAGGTATTCACTCCATGGCGGGCGATGCGGGGAAAATGCTTTCCGGGGGGCAGCGCCAGCGAATTTCCCTGGCGCGGGCAATATTGAAGGATGCCCCGATTGTAGTGCTTGACGAGGCCACGGCCTATGCTGATCCAGAAAATGAGGAAAAAATGGAGGCTGCTATTGCGGAGCTGGTGGAGGGAAAAACCTTGGTAGTTATCGCTCACAAACTTCCCGCTATAATGAACGCAGATCAAATATGCGTTATGGATCACGGAAAGATGGTGGCAACCGGAAAACATCAGGAGCTGATTCAAGCTTGCCCAGAATACCAAAAGTTGTGGAAAGCGGCTCAGGACAGCGCCGAGTGGAAAGTATCTACTGCAAAGGAGGGAAGATAAATGTTTGCATTGATTTCAAGAATCCTGAACCTCTCCGGGAGGTATAAAAGCCGTATTCAGGCTGCATTTCTATGTGCATTTGTCGAGTCCATTCTCTCCAAAATGCCGATCTTCATGGCGTTTATTGTCTTGGCCGGGTTTGCTGATAATACGCTGACTGGAAAGACCTGTCTGTTTGTCGGACTTGGATTATTAGCTGTTGTAGTGGTTCAGACAGTGGTTCACTATTTGAGCGACCGTCTGCAAAGTGCCGCTGGATTTATGATCTTTGCTGATAAACGGATGGAGTTGGGAAATCATTTAAGAAAAATGCCGATGGGTTACTTTACATCGGGGAATATTGGAAAAATCAGCTCTGTTCTCAGTACGGATATGGTATTCATTGAGGAAGTTTCTATGAGTACCATTGGCAACATGATGAGCTATATGCTGTCTACTTTGGTTTTAGCTGTTTTTATGTTCGTACTGGATTGGAGACTTGGGCTGATTGCGGTAATCATTACCTTGCTGGCATCACTGGTTGCAAAATATATGAATAAGGTTTCCTTCAAGGAGGCTGTCGGGCGTCAAAACCAAAGCGAGAATTTGACGGATGCGGTCTTGTCTTTTGCTGAAGGAATTGGGGTTATCAAAAGTTACAATCTGCTCGGAGAAAAATCTGACGAATTAACGGAAAACTTCAAAAAATCAAGGGATGTCAATACGAAGTTTGAGCAGAAAATGACACCGTGGACCACTGGCTTAAACATTCTCTATGGCGTGGGTATTGCCGCTATCTTCGGTTTATCCGTTTTTTTACATCAGGAAGGCGTACTCTCCCTGGCTTATCTTTTGGGCGTGCTGCTGTTTGTCTTTGATCTCTTTGGACCTCTGAAAGCTCTTTATGGAGAAGCAACCCGACTAACCGTTATGAACGCTGCCCTTGATCGTATTGAAGCGGTATTGGATGAACCGGAACTTTCCGACAACGGCAAGCAGCATATTCCGGCTCAGGCACAGCCGGGACAGCCGGAAGTCCTGTTCAACGATGTTACATTTGCTTATCAGGATAAAGAGGTTCTGCATCATATCAGTTTTGCCATGAAGAAAAATTCTATGACAGCGCTGGTTGGACCGTCCGGTAGCGGTAAGTCCACCATTGCAAACTTGCTGGCGCGACTTTGGGATGTAAAATCCGGCAATGTGACGATAAGGGGCGTGGATATTCGCAATGTACCTCTGTCGGAATTGATGGATCAGATCAGCATGGTATTCCAGCGCGTGTATCTGTTTCAGGACACCATTTACAACAATATCATCATGGGAAAGCCGGATGCCACGGAAGAAGAAGTCTATGAGGCTGCCAGAAAAGCCCGCTGCTATGATTTCATTATGGCTTTGCCCGACGGATTCCAAACGGTGGTTGGTGAGGGCGGTGCAACACTTTCCGGCGGCGAAAAACAGCGTATTTCGATTGCCCGCTGTATTCTGAAAGACGCGCCTATTGTCATTTTGGATGAAGCTACCGCAAGTGTAGATACGGACAATGAAAGCTATATTCAGGAGGCTATTTCCGAATTGGTGAAGGGAAAGACCCTGCTTGTAATCGCTCACCGCCTAAATACCATCCAGAACGCCGATCAGATTTTAGTTATAGACAACGGCCAGATTGCACAGCAAGGAACCCATGAGGAACTTTTGAAACAGTCTGGTATCTATCAGGATTTTGTCAATATCCGAAAGAGTGCGGCTGGCTGGAGTCTTGCTTAATGACGAAAGGAGCTGCCTATGAAACTTCATACTGCCGGAGAGGATTATTTGGAGGCCGTGCTTATACTTCAAAAGAAGCTCGGTATGGTGCGTTCCGTGGATGTTGCTCGGTACATGGAGGTTTCAAAACCCAGCGTATGTTACGCAGTAGGAACTTTACGAGAGGGCGGTTTTTTGACAACAGACGAAAACCATTATATACACCTGACCGACCTTGGCCGGGATGTGGCTGAAAAAATTTACGAACGCCATTGCTTTTTTACCTATCAACTTATAGCCGTTGGAGTTAATCCACAAACTGCAGAAGTTGATGCTTGTCGCATGGAACATGCAGTCAGTGATGAAAGTTTTCAAAAACTGAAAGAGCATGCGATGAGAGGGATTGCTGCACAAAAAATTGACAATACATTTGATAATTTTCCTGTGAAGAAATAGAAAATGTTGCTTTGCTAAAATAGATTAAATATGAAAGACACAAAATACAAGATATTAGCATATTTTGACAATCAATCATATCGAAAACTATTCAATGAGATAAACTCAGATTATGCAGAAAATCAACAAATTTTACTGCATAATTTGAGTTTATTTTCTTATGATGTGCTTATAATAGGAGTGATCCTTTATAAAGAGAACATAAGTAATATTATATCTGCTATTAGAAAGATAACGCAGATACCAATTATTATTTTGACGGATACTTCTTCTTTATTGTGTATGTCATGGAAAAAAGAATTAATATACGCTGGTGCAGACTGTGTAATGGATATAAATAGCACTACAGAAGAAGTAGATCTGCAGATTTTTTCATTGGCACGACGAAATAATAAACAAAAAATAACTCAAAAGCAATCCGAAACGCTGATTAATAAGGGAAAACTTGTAATGAATCATAAGAAACATAAAGTATTTTGGAATAATGTAGCGTTACATTTAACACGACAAGAATATAATTTTTTATATTTATTAGCGGTGACACCGATGAGAGTATACACATTTGAACAGATTTACCAGCTTGTCTGGAAAGATTATCCTGTTGGTGATATTAAAAATATCATCTGGTGTCTGGTAAAGCGACTGAGAAAAAAGCTGAATGTTGTTGAAGATGGTGCTGGGAATTGTATCGTCAGTGTCAGGGATATAGGTTACAAATTTGAATTGAATAAAGAAAACGAACAACAGTAAGGCGAATGATCCGTAAAAAGATTATTCGTCTTATTTTATTTATTCTGGAAAGAAGGTGATAAAAACTGACCGTCAATTGACAGTTTCCTGACCGTTAACTGACAGGTGCATCCGATACACTGTGCCTTTGTAAAGATATGATTACAAAGGAGATCCGTGTTTGCAGGGAGACAGCAGAAATGCCGGACATTCCTGTAGACAGGAAGAACGGACCAGAGCACCGCCACACTCCGATTTGATTTCGCAAAAATTCAGATCGGAGGAAAACATAAGTGGCTTACAATAAAGCAAAAGAAGAATATAGATGGAACCAGTGGAAAGCAGAGGAAGAGAAGATCCTGCGTGAACAGGGCGTGGATGAAGAGACAATCCAGAAGCTTCGGGAGTACGACTGGGACGATTTCAATGCAGAGCGGAGATTCCGGGAACACCAGACCTCGCTTCTGGACTGTATGGAACTGCTCCTGGAAGAAAAAGAAACCAAAGAGTCCCAGCCGGAGAGCGTAGAAGCCCTGCTGGATACCGAAGAATATACAGAGGCGTACTATTAAGACAGCCCCTCCGTCTGCGAAGATCAGCATTCAGCCAGAACAGAAGCTCCGTGTGGCCAGCTCCGACGCCCTGACAGCCCGGATGCAGAAGCAGATGGAACGAAGGGCAGCGAAACAGGCGGCGAAGAAAGCAGCTTTGCAGACTTCCGATGGAGTACGCAGGATACAGAAAACGGCAAGGGCAGGGGAGAATACCTTCAAGGCAGCCAAGGCCGCCGTGGAAGCGGCAGCGAAAACCGTACAGTCCATGATAGCTGCACTGGGAGCCGCCGGAGCGGTCATGGTTCTGCTTCTGGTTATCATAGTCGGAATTATTGGCGGTGCCGCATTTTCGGGAAGCTCAGAGAGCAGCGAAGCACTCAGCCAGGAAGTCCTTTCCTACACATCAACCATCCAGAAATACGCCAATCAGTATGGAATCCCCGAATACGTCTCGGTGATACAGGCGATCATGATGCAGGAATCCGGCGGTCGGGGAACCGATCCCATGCAGAGCAGTGAGTGCCCATACAACACCCGGTACTCCAACAGCCCCAATGCCATCCAGGATGCAGACTACTCCATACAAGTGGGAATCCAATATTATGCGGACTGCCTGAAGGAAGCCGGATGCACTAGTCCCCAGGACATGGACAAGCTGAAACTGTCTCTGCAAGGATATAACTACGGTAACGGATACATAACGTGGGCTCTCCGAAACTATGGGGGCTACAGTGCAGAAAACGCTTTGCAGTTTTCCAATGAACAGGCGGCTTCACATGGCTGGAGTGCCTATGGGGATCCAGAATATGTCCCTCACGTCCTGCGGTATTATTCTAGCGGCGGATTGTTTGCCGGCCTGTTTGGAGGCAACGGCCAGATTGTATCCGTGGCACTTACCCAGCTTGGAAATGAAGGTGGCCAGAAGTTCTGGTCGTGGTATGGATTTGACAGCCATGTAGCATGGTGTGCCTGCTTTGCCAGCTGGTGTGGAGATCAGG
Organism: Lachnospiraceae bacterium; assembly: GCA_902363665.1. Classification (GTDB taxonomy): domain Bacteria; phylum Bacillota; class Clostridia; order Lachnospirales; family Lachnospiraceae; genus Choladousia. The sequence continues at coordinate 15,735 of CABJAW010000012.1, forward strand.
CAGGATTAATCGAAAACGGTAAGATGCCGAAGTTCTCTCTGTGTGATGACGGAATCGCATGGTTTCAGAACAAGGGAAAATGGAAGAGCCGAGGATACTCGCCAGAGCCCGGAACCCTAATCTTTTTTGACTGGAACGGAGATGGAACCTCAGACCATGTAGGAATCGTGGAGAAAACCGAGGGCAGTACCGTATACACCGTAGAGGGAAACTCCAGTGATGCCGTGAACCAGAGAAGCTACGATATCAATAACGGAACGATCATGGGATATGGTATACTTTGAAAATTAAAATAGAATATAAGTTATAACCTATGAAAAGAAATTTGATATGTGTAAGTTGACTTTTTTATTTGATTGAAATTTTAATTTTATATGAAATGAAAAGAACCAGTGAGAGAATCGTTAAATTTCACTCACTGGCTCAATTCGTTTCAAATTTCTCGGACAATTCTGTCAGTTCTTTCACCGTTTCCTGGGTGTGATGCAGAAAGGTGTCACGCATTTCTGACGGACAGCTGGAATAAAGCATTTTCATCTGATTGATACCTTTATCCTCCAGAGAAATATCTGGATTTATAAGCGTATCTAAAGAGATGTGCAAGACTTTTGCCAATGCTCTCAAAATCAAATAGGAAGGATTCATTTTTCCTTTTTCGATATTGGCGATTTGCTTTACAGAAACATGGCTCAGATCAGAAAGTTCTTGTTGTGTCAGTTCTTTATTCTTTCGGGCTTCCCGCATTTTCTGCCCTAAAGCAGTTAAATCATCAATCGGCATAATTGTTCACCTCAATAATATTGTATCGTTCCGGTTTATGCAAAGGAATAACCTTATTGTACCGATGAAAAGGTGCGATTATACCTATTTTGCCGTTGGAGTAATACTACAATTTGAAGCGGAGATTTTGGATAGTCGATAAACAGTTTATATATCTATTTCAAGGTGTGTCAAGAAAGAGAAAAGTAGCCTCTTGACAAATAAATCTTCTCTGCTATAATAAAAACAACGTTTTTGATACGATGTTTTTAAAACGAAGTTTTAATAAGAAAGGAGGATGAGCGATGGCGAGCAGGGTTGAAGGATTTGACGAGAAAATTCTTGCCTGTGCGAAAGAAGAATTTTTAGAAAAAGGCTATACGGACGCTTCGATACGGACGATTGCTCAAAATGCCGGTGTCAGTACCAGCACGATATATACGCGGTATTCAGATAAAGAGGGACTGTTCCGCTTTCTTGTGGAACCGGCGGCTAACGGCTTAAAAGAGCTATTACGGCAATCATTAAGTGGCTTTTCTTCTTTGACGGAGCGCGAGCAGAATGAAAAATTTATGGAATACTCAGATCGTGGTTTTGAAGCCGTGATTGCATATATCTATGAGTATTTTTCTGAATTTAAGCTGCTGATTACCGGAGCGCCGGGAAACTACTATCAGGAATTTTTAGAAGGGCTGGTACAACTGGATACGGACTGTATAAAGAAATTCTTGATTCAAGTGGGAAGTAAAGCCCTGGCGGAAGGACGAGTTACAGATGGATTCTTACACGTTGTTTCCAGTGCTTTTTATTCTGGTATATTTGAAGTAGTCATTCACGATATGCCGATGGAGGAAGCAAAAAATTATATCAATGAGCTGCGCACTTTTTATGGGAATGGCTGGAAAGAATATTACCGAAAATAGGAAAGAAGGTGCAAAGGAAATGCAAAAAACAGAAGAATTTTGTGTGGACGAAAGCGGATGGATACACTGTCCTTTTTGTAAATGCAGAACGCGGACAAAGATACGCGCAGACACTTCATTGAAGAACTTTCCCATATTTTGTCCGAAATGCAAACAGGAATGTTTGATAGATGTTGACAATATGAAAATACGATTATCAGTAGTGCCAGACGCAAAGACGCAGAGCCGATAATTTGTTTGTGTAAATCACATGACAGATTATCGGCTTATTCTTTTGAATAAGAGTTAGCAAAATCTAACTAAAGGAGGGATTTATATGGATCAGTCGCAAGGCGGAAATCCATTTGGCAGACTTATTGAGTTTGCCAGGCCGCATAAGACTGGCTACATCGTTTCTGTTGTTCTTGCTGTGTTGGGAGTTGCCTTTGGTATCGTCCCCTATTTTGCAACAGCCAGAATGACGATTGAGTTACTCTCCGGGAATCGGGATTTATCATTTTACATGGTGTGGTGTCTGATTTCCGGCGGCTGCTTTGTCCTAAAAGCAATATTGATGGGGATTTCCACGAGGGCATCCCATGAAGCGACCTTTGAAGTGCTGTCCGAGGCAAGGCGAAAAATTGCTTCAAAACTTACCAGAGTGCCTATGGGCTATATTCTCAATACTCCGTCCGGGCAACTAAAAAATGGCATGGTGGAACGAATTGAACAGTTAGAGGTTCCCCTTGCTCATGTAATCCCGGAAATGACTTCAAATCTTCTCGTACCAATCGCAATCATCGTTTATTTGTTCGTTCTGGACTGGCGAATGGCGTTAGTATCGCTGATTACCATTCCTGTTGGAATGATGTGCTACATGGGAATGATGAAGGAATATCCCAAGAAGTATGGGGAAGTTGTAAAAGCTGGAAATCACATGAGCGCAACAACGGTAGAATACATCGGCGGCATTGAAGTCATTAAGGCGTTTAATCAGGCAGATAATTCCTATCAGAAATTTACAGATGCCGTCCATGCAAACGCAGACCTGATTTTAGACTGGATGAAAGATACACAAAAATATTCGGCGATTATGATGAGTGTATGGCCCGCGGCGTTGATTAGCGTACTTCCCGTCGGGTGCCTGTTTTACATGAATGGTTCCCTGTCAGCCGCAACCTTTATTACGGTAACTGTCCTGTCGTTGGGAATTGCAGGCCCGCTTGTAGCCGCAATGTTCTTTACCGATGATATTGCAAAAATAGGCACCGTAATGGGTGAGATTGACGGTATATTAAACCAGCCGGAGCTTGTCCGGCCGGAGAGAAAATGTGATTTACAGAACCTTGATATTGCTCTGGAAAATGTCCATTTTGCATACGAGGAAAAAGAGGTCTTGAAAGGAATTGATCTGACAATTCCGCAGGGAAAAATTACAGCTTTTGTAGGGCCATCCGGCAGCGGAAAATCAACGATTGCAAAATTGATTGCGTCCTTTTGGGATGTGACCGGTGGGCTGATTACGATTGGCGATAAGAGCGTAAAAGAAATTTCTAACGACCAACTGAATGATTTGATTTCCTATGTATCGCAGGACAATTATCTATTTAACGATACGGTGCGCAACAATATCCGTATGGGCAAGCCAGAGGCAAGCGATTCCGAAGTGGAACAGATTGCAAAGGCTTCCGGCTGTCATGAGTTTATTATGAACCTTGAGCATGGATATGAAACCGTGGTTGGCGGCGCCGGAGGGCATTTGTCTGGTGGAGAACGCCAGAGAATCGCGATTGCCAGAGCTATGCTGAAAAACGCCCCGATTGTAATCCTTGACGAAGCCACTTCCTATACTGATCCGGAAAATGAAGCGGTAATACAGGAGGCCATCAGCCGACTGACAAAGGGCAAAACATTGATTGTAATTGCTCACCGCCTGTCAACAATAACGGATTCCGACCAGATCGTTGTTGTGAAGGATGGAACAATCCAGGCAAAAGGAACGCACGAGGAACTATTAAAAGAGTGCAGCCTTTATCATACGATGTGGACAGCTCACATGGACGCGAAGGAGGTGAAAACAGCATGATACGTTCTTTTCGGAAATTCTTTGAATTTGCAGGCCGCCAAAGCCGGAATTGGTATTTGGGGCTCTTTTATGAAATCATACGCTGCATTTTAGAAGCTCTGCAATTTGCCGCACTTCTGGTAGTTTTGGATGGATTGGTTCGTGATAATATCACCGCACAAACCGCGCTCCTTGCCTTTGGCATTATGTTAGTCAGTGTGATCGGCACCATTATTTTCTGGTATCTGGCGCATGGTAAAGAAGGCGAAGGCAGCTATCGAATGTGTGAGGACAAGAGGATTCAAATTGGCAACCGCATGAAGTATATGCCGATGGGCTACTTCAACAGCCATAGTCTGGGAAATCTCACATCCGTTTCAACAGCGACCATGAGCGACCTCGAAAGTATGTCCTTTGCTATCATCGTGCGGACTTTGGTGGGTGTAATCCACGCCAGTATTTTTTCTGTTGCCATGTGCTACTTTAGCTGGAAAATCAGTTTGATCTTTTTGGCTGGCGTGATTTTGTTCATGATAATCAACACAATGCTCCTGCGCTGCTCCAAAAGATTATCTCCCATACGGTTAGAGGCGCAGACGGAGTTCATGGATGCCGTACTGGAATACATACAGGGAATGGGCGTTGTGCGGGCGTTCCACATGGCAAAGCAGTCAAATACTACGCTGGAAAAATCCATTGATGAAACACAGAAGAAAAACCAGCTTATTGAAAGACAGCGGATTCCCTATATAGCTGCCGAACAGGTTGTCCTTCGGATTGCCAGTGCCGCCGCTGCTTTCTGCTCTATCGCACTTTTTATAAACGGTACGTTGGAATTAACATATTGTCTGATCATTTTGGTATCGGCGTTCATGGTATATAGCCAGTTGGAAAGCGCGGGAGAAATGTTCTTTATGCTTTCCATGATCGACGCTTCTATTGATCGCGTGGAGGAAATCAACCAGAGTCCTCAGATTGACATTGACGGCAAAGAGCAGACCCCAGACCGGATGGATATTGAAATGCAGGATATAAGTTTTTCCTATGGGGATAAAAAAGTGATCGACCATGTATCGCTTACAATCCCACAAGGAACCACAACGGCGATTGTCGGTCCGTCGGGTTCTGGAAAAACAACACTGGTAAATCTAATCGCACGCTTTTGGGATGTTGACAGTGGAAGTGTTCGTATCGGCGGCATTGATGTTAAAGATTACAAGCTGGACAGCTTAATGAAAAATATCAGCATGGTATTCCAGAATGTGTATCTGTTCCCAGATACGATTGAGAACAATATCAAATTCGGTTCCCCTAACGCCACCCATGAAGAGGTAGTGAAGGCAGCAAAGGCGGCAAGGTGTCATGACTTCATTTCAGCATTGCCGAAGGGCTACCAGACGGTAATCGGAGAAAGCGGTGCGACTATTTCCGGCGGCGAAAAGCAGAGGATTTCTATTGCAAGAGCGATTATGAAAGATGCGCCCATCATTATTCTTGACGAGGCCACAGCAAATGTCGATCCTGAAAATGAAGCAGAGCTTCAGAAGGCGATTGAAGCACTGACTCAGGGAAAAACAATTATTATGATCGCCCATCGCTTGAAAACCGTAAAAAATGCGGATCAAATCATCGTTATCGACCGGGGTAAAATCTCTCAGCAAGGTACGCATGATGAGCTTATCAAACAAGCAGGTATTTACGCGGATTTTGTTGGCATGAGAGAAAAAGCTATCGGTTGGAAAATCAAGGCAGACAGCCTTGCATAAAAGAAAGGAGTTCATACAATGGACAAGAAAAAATTGAATGCAAAAGACTTTATCAACATCGGTATCTTTACTGTCATCTACTTTGTTATGTTTTTCATTACGGGTATGATGGGTTATATTCCTATCTTTGCAGTGATTATACCACTGGTTCTAGGAATACTGGGCGGTATCCCGTTCATGCTGTTTCTGACAAAGACCGGAAAATTCGGTGCGGCAACTATTATGGGTACGCTGGTCAGCGTCCTCTGCTTTCTGATGGGACAAAGCTGGATTTCTATTCCGTTTGGAATCGTATTCGGTTTCCTTGCTGATTTAATTTTCAAGGCTGGCGAATATAAAAGCTGGAAACATACTGTACTGGGATATTGCGTGTTTACTGAATGGGTAATCGGTTCCATGCTGCCTATGTGGATTATGAGAGATACTTTCTTTGAGGCGTACAGAAGCAGAGGCGGTACAGACGAATACATCAATGCCATTATGGGCCTTACTGCTAACTGGATGCTTCCGGTAGTCATTGTTTTAGGCATTGTTGGCGGAGTGATCGGCGCATATTTAGGAAAGGCAATTTTGAAGAAGCATTTTGTAAAGGCGGGCATTGTTTAATGAAACCAGAATTATTACTGTCAGTTGATTCGGAGCGACGTTTCTGGCTTGATCCAAGAACAAAGCTATATATGCTGGTAATATTCAGTATTGTAATGATTGACGGAAAAACGGACGGTATTAGTTTCTGGTTAAAGCCGATTCTGGCATTGGTACCCTTTTTCCTCCTGCTTTCGGGCAGTAGGAAAAAGGTTGCCATCATCTATCTGATTGTTTTTGTTGTTTCATGGGCGGTGAACATATTTCTTGTTCCGTATATGGGGCTAATAGGAACAATTATAATATCGCTGCTGGCTCAATTTGGAACACGATGGTTTCCAAGCGCCATGATGGGCTATTATCTTCTTTCGACTACAAAGGTTAGTGAATTTGTCCTTGCTATGCAGCGTATGCATATACCAGAAGCATTCATTATCCCGTTTTCTGTTATGTTCCGGTTCTTCCCTACAATTTCCGAAGAAGCGGGATCTATTGGAAACGCTATGCGTATGAGAGGAATCACGGGGAAAAATTTTTTCAAGAATCCACAAGCAGTATTAGAATATCGAATTGTCCCTCTTATGATGTCTGTAGTAACAATAGGGAATGACCTGTCTGCGGCAGCTTTGACAAGAGGATTAGGAAACGGAAAAAAGCGTACAAGCATTTGTAAGATCGGTTTCCATTGGAAAGATTTTGCACTTATGATTATTGTTACTGCTGCCCTGTTGGTGTTCATGCTTTTTTAGGAGGGCTGAAATGATAGAGTTTAAGGATGTAGCCTTTCAATATGAGCAAGGCAGTTCAAAAGGAAAAATCGAAAATATAAATTTGACTATCCATGACGGAGAGGTTGTTTTGATCTGCGGAGAATCCGGCTGCGGAAAGACTACACTCACACGTTTAATAAATGGGCTTATCCCGCATTATTACGAAGGAACGCTTACCGGGCAGACGATTGTGGAAGGGATAGATGTAAAAAATGTATCCCTTTATGCTTTGTCTGGTGTGGTTGGTTCTGTTTTTCAAAATCCAAGGACACAATTTTTTACAGTGGATACTACCAGTGAAATTGCATTTGGATGTGAGAATTTGGCAATCGATGCAGACGAAATCAATTTGCGGATAGAAAAAACGGTAGGCGCGTTAAAAATCGAAGATTTACTGAATAGGAGCTTATTTGCACTGTCCGGTGGCGAAAAACAGAAAATTGCCTGTGCGTCCGTTTCCGCAATGGAACCGGATATATTTGTACTGGACGAGCCATCTTCCAATTTGGATATTAAATCAATCAGAGAATTAAAAGATGTATTGCGGAAATGGAAAGCACAGGGGAAAACGATTGTGATTGCGGAACATCGCCTGTATTACCTGATGGATATTGCAGATCGCGTTCTATATATGCAGGGCGGGCAAATAAAAGAAAACCTTTCCATCTCCGACTTCAAAAAGAAATCTACAGGCGAATTGCACGCGCTGGGTCTTAGAACTTTACAGTCTGAAGATTTTAGTAAAATGCAGAGCACAGTGTGTGCGACAAAGCAGCTATATATCAGGGACTTTGAAGTTTCTTATAAAAATGCTTCCGGAGGTAAGAAGAAAAAGCGGAAGGTGCTGGATATATCAGATTTGATGATTCCGCAAGGTTCGGTGGTTGGAGTAGTCGGCAACAATGGTGCCGGGAAAACGACTTTTGCTAACAATTTATGCGGATTGCTCAAAACCGCAAAAGGCTGTATGAGCATGAATGGAAAAACTTATATGGCAAATCAGAGAATTAAGACCTGCTATATGGTTATGCAGGACGTAAACCACCAACTTTTTACGGAAAGTGTAATGGATGAAATCTTGCTTAGTCTGGATAATTCAGATGAAGAAAAAGCGGCGCATGAGGCAGAAAGTATTATGGAAAGTCTGCACATTTCAGAATTTAGAGACGCCCATCCTATGTCGTTGTCCGGCGGACAGAAACAGAGGGTAGCGATTGCCAGCGCGATTGCGTCTGATAAACAGGTTATTGTTTTCGACGAGCCTACAAGCGGATTGGATTATCGGCACATGAAAAAAGTGGCAGAGAATTTGCGGGAATTGAGTTCGTTGGGGAAAACCTTGTTTATTGTTACTCATGACCCGGAGCTGATTGCGGAGTGCTGCAATTACTTTGTCTTTATAGAAAACGGAAAAGTGCTATGGAGTGATGGATGGAACAGAATAAGCCGGGAACGGTTGCAAAAGTTCTTTGCCTTTGAGGATGACTAAAGATGAAGATTCATGCATCTGGGGAGGACTATCTGGAAGCTGTATTGGTACTTCAAAAGAAGCTCGGTATGGTGCGTTCGGTGGATGTTGCCCGGTACATGGAGGTTTCAAAACCCAGCGTATGTTACGCAGTAGGAACTTTGCGAGAGGGCGGTTTTTTGACAATGGATGAAAAGCATTATCTGCACCTGACAGAACTTGGCCGGGATATGGCTGAAAAAATTTACGAACGCCATTGTTTTTTTACTCATCAACTTATATCCGTTGGAGTTAATCCACAAATTGCAGAAGTTGATGCTTGTCGTATGGAACATGCAGTCAGTGATGAAAGTTTTCAAAAACTGAAAGAGCATGCGATGAGAGAGATTGCTTCACAAAAAATTGACAATATATTTGATGATTTTCCTGTGAAGAAGTAGAAAAGGTTGCTTTGCTAAAATAGATTAAATATGAAAGACACAAAATACAAGATATTAGCATATTTTGACAATCAATCATATCGAAAACTATTCAATGAGGTAAACTCAGATTATGCAGAAAATCTACAAATTTTACTGCATAATTTGAGTTTATTTTCTTATGATGTGCTTATAATAGGAGTGATCCTTTATAAAGAGAACATAAGTAATATTATATCTGCTATTAGAAAAATAACGCAGATACCAATTATTATTTTGGCGGATGCTTCTTCTTTATTGTGTATGTCATGGAAAAAAGAATCAATATACGCTGGTGCAGATTGTGTAATGGATATAAATAGCACTATAGAAGAAGTAGATCTGCAGATTTTTTCATTGGCACGACGAAACAATAAACAAAAAATAACTCAAAAGCAATCCGAAACGATGATTAATAAGGGAAAACTTGTAATGGATCATAAGAAACATAAAGTATTTTGGAATAGAGTAGCGTTACATTTAACACGACAAGAATATAATTTTTTATACTTATTAGCGGTGACACCGATGAGAGTATACACATTTGAACAGATTTACCAGCTTGTATGGAAAGATTATTCCGTTGGTGATATTAAAAATATCATTTGGTGTCTGGTAAAGCGATTGAGAAAAAAGCTGAATGCCGTTGAAGATGGTGCCGGGAATTGCATTGTCAGTGTGCGAGATATAGGCTACAAATTTGAATTGAATAAAGAAAACGAACAGCAGTAGTATCCGAAATACAGGTTAAAAATTTGAATTGAATAATGAAAATGAGCAACAGTAAGGCGAATGATCCGTAAAAAGATTGTCCGTCTTATTTTTATTTATTCTGGAAAGAAGGTGATAAAAACTGACCGTCAATTGACAGGTTTCTGACCGTTAGCTGACAGGTGCATCCGATACACTGTGCCTTTGTAAAGATATGATTACAAAGGAGATCCGTGTTTGCAGGGAGACAGCAGAGATGCCGGACATTCCTGTAGACAGGAAGAACGAGCCAGGTCACCGCCACACTCCGATTTGATTTCGCAAAAATTCAGATCGGAGGAAAACATAAGTGGCTTACAATAAAGCAAAAGAAGAATATAGATGGAACCAGTGGAAAGCAGAGGAAGAGAAGATCCTGCGTGAACAGGGCGTGGATGAAGAGACGATCCAGAAGCTTCGGGAGTATGACTGGGACGATTTCAATGCAGAGCGGAGATTCCGGGAACACCAGACCTCGCTTCTGGACTGTATGGAACTGCTCCTGGAAGAAAAAGAAACCAAAGAGTCCCAGCCGGAGAGCGTAGAAGCCCTGCTGGATACCGTGGAGAACGAAGAACTGCTTCAGATTCTGTTATCAACTGATAAGAAAACTCTTCAGATGATTGTCCTGAAGATGATGGGATATGCACCAAAAGAGATCAGTCATCACATGGAACTGCCGGAGCAGACGGTTTATACAAGACTGCGGAGATTAAGGGAAAAGATCAAAAAGTCCATGAAATTTGAATAAAACAAAAGGTTCTCATCGGCTGACTATTAGAACGAACAGACAGGAGGATTGATACGATGGATGAGAAAGAAGTGTCCGAAATGCAGGAAGAAATGATGACGGTACTGGTAGTCGAGCCGATGAAGGCCCCCTATGTCAAGCACATCCCAAATGAGCTGGAGGATCTGCAGCAGGCGGTAGGCGGTGACATTGAAATGACCTATCCGTTTGATGATGAAGTTGGAATCCTTTTAAACGGCAATGGAAAATTTGAGGGATTGCCACTGAACCGGGCGTTATATGATGATCATGGACAGGTCTATGATGCGATAGCCGGGACTTTCCTTGTAGTAGGGCTGACAGAAGATGATTTTACTTCGCTGACACCGGAACAGATTGAAAAGTTTAAAGAAAAATACCAGTCACCGGAAATTTTTACTCTGTTTAACGGAGAACTTCATGTGATGAAGATGCCGCCGGAAGAAGAAAAAGAACAGAAAGAAAGCCGGAAGAACGATGCAAAACAAAAGAATCCGGCAAAGAAGAAAAACAGATCCGGGGATGCAAGATAAAATATTTTTTTGTGAAGTGAATAAAAAAATACACTGCCATCGGCTAGTAAGCAGAGGGACATCCCTCGGCTGTTCTTTGGCAAGTGAATATCGGCACTACAGGTACGTTCCCAACCGTAGAAGCGTGACAGTATGAGCGCCATGATTAAGTATAGGGTAAAGATTCTTAGACTTGGAGCGAGAAAGCATAGCTGTGAATAAGGCGGTGGCAGCCTTTCGCCAGGATCACGGATGGGGGATAATGATACACGTTACCAGCCAGAGAGCGGAAGATGGACTCCGGGTTGTAATCAGAAAGACCCCTAGGACATCTGTGAGCGGCGGCAGGCCAGCCGCCCGCCTGTAGTGTCCCCTTTCCCAGAAGAAATACAGGAATAGTTCCGGGGGTGCGAGGTCAAATGCGGAACAGCAAGATAAAAAAGAAATCAATGAAGAAGTGTGTCGTTGATATCAGATACCATGCGGCTGTAGGAGACTACAGCCGTATTCTTGTGGTATTAACGTCACATCAAGGGGAGAGAACAGATGGAAGAAATAAAAAGAAGTGGAATGAGCAAGGATCAATTCTGGAATCTGATTGAAAAAGCAAAGGAAGTGTGCGGCACCGATCTGGATGCTTCGGCAGTGTGGATCAAGCAGCAGCTCTTCTATATGACACCGGAGGATGTCCTCCAATTCCACAATCTTGTTTACAGTTACCGGGATGCGGCTTATAAGTACGGCTTATGGACAGCGGCAGGTATTATGATGGAAGCAGGGTGCAGTGATGACAGTTTTTCCGATTTTCGGATGTGGCTGATCGCCCAGGGAAAAGAAGTTTATCTGAATGCCTTAAAAGATCCGGATTCCCTTTCCGGCGTGACTCTGTATGGGTACTGTAGTTTTGAAGCGTTGGGATACATCTCATCGCAGGTCTACAGTGCCATGAAAGGGAAAAATATCTATCAGGACAGTACGGCAAGAATGCAGATGGAATGTTATGAGCAGGTGATCCGGGATATTGTGTACCATCCCATGATCGAGTATCCGCTGGAATTACCGGAAGCAATGGTGGTATATCCGAAACTCTGTGAATGCCATTTGTCCGAGCAGGTAAGGAAAGCTCCTCAGAAAGTAAGGACATGGAATGTTTCCCGGACGGATATCCGAAGGATGATGGCAAGAGGGAATGCTGCCATAAAGAAAATGCAGGAACAGGGACAGAATACACCGGAAGCGACCAGACCCGTCCGTAAGGGTACGGTAAGATAAGCTTTCTGGCAAGGAGAAGTAATGTGTTATAAAAATGAATATCAGAAAAGGGCACATGGCGAAGTGGAACAGATCTTTCGGGAGCTTCTCCCGGAAGCCGGGCTTCATGTAAGGGAAGAACAGATCCGTCTCTGCCATGAAATGCTGGATGCCCTTATGAAAAATGAAATCACGCTCTGTGATGCAGGCGTCGGCATCGGAAAGACCTATGCCTATCTGACAGCCTGCATCCTGATGCGGAAATATAGTGTACTGCATTCCGGTTATTCGGGATGTGACAGGCGGTCTGTAGTGGTATCCACTTCCAGTATCGCCTTACAGAAAGCCATCATAGAGGAATATGTTCCTTTCTTATCGGATGTACTGTTAAAAGCAGATCTGCTTCAGGGAGAATTAAAAGCAGTCGTCCGCAAGGGAAAGGAACATTTTGTATGCGATTACAGGCTGGCCCAGAGATTAGAGGCAGTCCGGGACAAGAATAAAAATCAGGCACAGATGGAGGCATTGAAGTCCCTCCGGCATAACTTTGATTTAGATTCCGTACATAACCTGAGCGGTTTTGACCGCAGGCTGGTGTGCGTACCAAAATTCTGCCCTAGGGAGTGTCCGGGAAAAGTAGAATGCCGTTATCAGAAGCATCTGGATAGTTCCAGGAAAGAGGACATTTTTTTACAGATTTGCAATCACAATTATCTTCTGGCAGATGCCATGCACCGGGCAAATGGGTACCGGCCGCTTCTGGCAGATTACAGGGCTCTGGTTGTGGATGAGGCCCATAAACTCCCGGAAGCCGCCAGCCAGATGTATGGAAGAAGCATTGGAAGGGAAGATGTGCAGGAGATTGCTTACTTTTTAGGCAGAGAGCATAAAGGCACGGATGGAAAACGGCTGATGGAAGGGTTTTCTGCACTTCAGGCGGAGATCCGAAAGCATCGGAAAGATGGCACAGAGGACATGGCTGGAAAAGAAAGTTTTTATTTTCCGCCGGGAGCTGGCACAGCCTTAGCCCAGATGCAGGAAAGGCTTCAGCTTATGATCAAAAGGCTTGCCGGGAATATTCCTTACTGGATCTTTCGGCGGATGGAAGAGATGGAAGAGCTGTTCGGATGGTTTTTAAAGAACGACAAGCGATATATTTTGTTTTTACAGCAGGACAGCCGGGGACATTTAACCTTTATGGCAGTCAACCGGGAGATCCCGAAGTATCTGGATGCGACTTTATGGAGCCGGGGATTTCCGGCGATCTTAACCAGCGGCACCTTAAAAGCCGGGAACGGGTTTGCAAGAACCAGACAGATGACCGGGCTGGAAAAAGAAACGGGCGTCCGGGAGTGTGTGGCAGAATCCCCATTCTGTTACAAAGAGAACTGTCTGCTTTACATCCCGGAGCATTTAAGACCTATGAAAAAGGGAAGCAGGGAAGAGGCCGAGCAGCTTGCCGGGCAGATCCGTGATCTGGTGTGTTCCACTTACGGGCATACGCTGGTACTGTTCACATCTTATACCCTGATGGGAAATGTGCATCAGCTTTTGCGGGATCAGATCCCGTTCCCGATGGTGCAGGTATGGAGAAACTCCCAGGAAGAGATTGCACGGTTTAAGAAGATGGAGAATGCAGTGCTGTTCGCAGCCGGCTCCTGCTGGGAAGGTGTGGACTTTCCGGGGGACATGGTATCGTCTCTCATCATCGTAAAACTGCCATTTTCTGTTCCGGACCCCATCCATGAAGCACAAAAGGAGCAGTACCGATCCCTGGAATCCTACATCCAGACCATCGTAGTCCCGGATATGCAGAAGAAGCTGCGGCAGGGATTCGGCCGGGCAATCCGCACGGAGCAGGACACCTGCGTTGTGTCCATTTTGGATCACCGGACAGCAAAGAAAGGCAGGTATCGGAGTGATGTTCTGGAAGCACTGCCAAAGTGCCAAATGGCAGAACGGATCGAAGAAGTAGAAAATTTTATCCGAAGCCGGAAAGTGGAGCGGTACTATAGCTGAGAACATCCGTGGCGTTATTGGTTCTGCCCAGATCCGGGTAGCAGACAGGACAAAAAGTTTAGTGGTATTTCAGGGGCGGTTTGGAGCGAATTGGTGGTATTGGTGATAGCTTTATTGGCATGAGTTGGGTATACTGTGTATAGCGTTAGAGGAAAGGAGGCAGACAACATGAAGCGATATAAAGTGGAAATGCAGCGAGAAGGTTCCGTAAAATATTTCTTTATACGGGATATGGAAACACTGGAAATTGTGTTGCTGCCAAGCAAGTATCTAATGCATCAGGTGCGGGCAAACCGTTCCCCGAATACTATACGGAGAAATGCATTTGCCCTTGCCTACTACTGGGAATATCTGCTGGAAGAAGAACATGAAGCAGAAGATGTCTATGGAATGGATTACGAAACGCAATATGATTTTTTCGCAGAATATCTGAAATGGCTGAAAGCTGGGAAACATACCGACAATTTGGATAAAGAACCGCAGAATAAAACCTGTAACGCTTACTTAAAAGAAGTGTTCAGGTTTTATTCTTTTTTAGAAGTAGTCAGAAATAACGGTTCCTGCCTGTCGGTATTATCCTATAATCAGCCGATCACAAAGGCAAATGCCATCGGGGTCAGAAGAACCATCCGCTCCCGGTCATTTAAAGGATACTTAAAAGAAGAGGAACGAAACGTCCGGGCAGCCGAACGGAACGAAATCGTAACGATTTTAGAAGCCTGTACAAACTGCAGGGATCAGGTGTTGATCTTACTGACATCGGAACTGGGATTCCGCATCGGTGAAATTTTGGGAATTGATTATACCAAAGACATCGATTACGAAAACCATGAGATCCGGGTAGACTTCCGGGATGATAATGAAAACGATGCAAGAGCAAAAAATGCCGAAGAGCGAAGAGGACGGGTGAGCGATGATACCTTTGAATTCCTGCTTTATTATATCGGGGAATACTGGGACATCCTGCAAAAACAGGAATACCTGTTTATTAACATCAAAGGGGATACCATAGGGAAGCCGTTAAGAGTAGACAGCGTCTACGATATGTTTGAACGCATGGAGAAAAAGACTGGGATCAAGATCACACCGCACATGCTTCGAAGATATTATGCAAATACGAGGTGGGAAGCAGACTGGCCGCTGGAAATGATCAGCCAGGCACTGGGACACAAGCATCTCGATACAACCATACGATATCTGAATGTTTTAGATGACAAGCTGAAAACAGCAAGTCAGGAATTTTACCGCCGATATTCCAAACTTTACGGAGTAGAACAGTTTTTGGAAAGCAGGAGGTGAAGATAGATGCCGGCAAGAAGGGTGTTTGCTTGGGAGCCGGAAGAACAATGGACATCAAGTGAAGAACGGGAAAAGAAGATAGAAGAACTGAGCCGGGAATTAGATGAAAGCATGGACAGCAACTCTGGAAAAGGCTGTCTGAAAGCATACTTGGTAAAAAATGAAGTGTGGCATATAGCAGACATCGATTATGAGCTTAGAGTGGATTATCGGAAATATCTGAAAAGCACTTATTCTGATTCAGCAGTACGCAGTTATTTACGTGGAATGGATAAGGCAAAATTATATGCAATCAGAAAGCATGCCAATACGTTAAAAGGAAAGCAGGAGATAGCAAAGAATACAGATTTAATCCACGAACTGCTCTTTTTACCATATCACCCAAATCCGGCAATCGCAGAAAGATATGACTGCAAAGTTGCCATTGATAAATTAGTTTGGGATTTTCGTGTAAACGGCTCAGAGCTATGCAAGCGTCAGCTTTTAGAAATTATCGAAGATGTCGTACTGCGTGACATAATGCTGAGAGAATGCACAATGCGGTTAAACGGTTTGAAGGTGGTATATCAATTTTGTATGCAGGAACATATTGAGGATTTAAGATATATTACACAGGTACAGGCCGATAAACTTGAAAAATATGCAGATACGACATATGCAAAAGAGCTTGCAGAAAGAGAACTCCGAGAATGTCAGAAATATCTTTTCTGCCATGCCAAGAATATTTTATGGGATTCAACAGTCTGGTATTTGGAAAGACTGCATCTGGAACAATATAGAGTCAACCCATCCAATCCTGTGAAAAAATTTTCCTTTATGGGCATAGAAAAAAGAGAGAACCGGGAAATTTTGCAGGAATACATGAAATACTGTCTGGGTGTTACACATTTGGCAATGAGTGGCATACAAGCCGAATTCTACAGGATTCTGGCATTTGTCATGTGGATGGAAAAAGAAACCGCGATGGAGCTGAAACTTGCATCAGAAACCGAAATAAAAAAATATTTCCAGATAATTGAGTTAAAAGAAGCTTCTTATTTTAATGATATTGTTATAGCAATCTATCAGCTATATGAATATCTGCAGACGAAAGAAATCATAGACAGGATACCATTTCGTTATGAGTATTATTTGAAAAAAGAAATACATTGTCATAATAACCGAAGCGTAGAGATGGAAATATATGAGAGGATTCTGAGAGAATTAAAAAATTTCCCTGAAATTCCAAGATTGATCCTTTTACATTCTATGCTGATTGGACTAAGGATCAGTGAAGTATGCACCCTGAAAGGGGATGCTTATTCCTGGCAGGGAAGAGATGCGTGGATACAGGTTTATCAGATGAAAATGCGAACATACAAAAGAGTACCGATTCCAGATGTTCTTTATAAGATTATGAAAAGATATTTGGAAAAATATCATATTGGAAGTGAGGATTATGTTTTTCAAAACAAACGGGGAGGGGCATATCAGTATGGTTCGTTTAAGTGGCAAATGAAAGAACTGTTTAATAAGAGGCAGGATATTTTCAAAGGGTATGATTTTAAATCACATGATTTCCGCCATACGATAGCGACTCTGTTATATGATGACGAAGTCCCTCTTCAGAGTATCCGGGACTATCTGGGACATGATTATGAAGAGATGACACAGCAGTATGTGGATTTTATGCCAAAGAAAATTTCAGCAGCGAATCAGGAGTTTTTCAGGAAAGGAGAAAACAGCCTGGCATCAGGAATCAAGAAGTGCAAACGTGGAAAATAAATTTTACATAAAAAAATTGGACTCCTATGAGAAAGCAAGTGAAATTTCAAAAATACGAATGGGAACAGAACCTTCGTATGACCTTGATTTACTGCCGTCTGTACAGATGCAGAAAGAAATGAGGAAGTTCCTGAAATACAGAGGACAACAGCTTGGGGCGGAAAAATTTTATACTGAGAGAAGATTTTACCATCATTTATGTAAAATGCTGCAAACCAGAAGAGACAGACCGGAAAGTTTTTTGGACTGGGACAAAGAAAAATGGAAGCAGCAGATGAAAATATGGCTTTTACAGCAGGGATTGCCCCTGACAGAAATTTCAAAATCCCATTGTGGGAATGAAACGGTATCACAGGCAAAGACATTACACTATATTGACCGATTAATAGATTATTTCCTTGATTTAAGAGATGCTGATGTAGATGAGATGACAAAGGATGTCTGGCAACTTGAAAAACTTGATATACAAGTGAAACAGGATCTGACGCGCACGACCAGAAT
The DNA here is from genome assembly GCA_902363665.1 of Lachnospiraceae bacterium. GTDB lineage: Bacteria > Bacillota > Clostridia > Lachnospirales > Lachnospiraceae > Choladousia. The sequence continues at coordinate 33,373 of CABJAW010000012.1, forward strand.
TATAAATTTTAAGGAAATCTCCCAACAGGATCTCAGAGAGGAAGTAAAAAAGGCAATTTATTTTCAACTGAAAACAGAAAGCATCGGTACTGTAAAAAAAGAAATGACTGCCATTCGAAGGTTTTCAAGATATCTGAAGGAAAACAATAAAGAAGTAGATTCCTGCTCAAAGCTGGACAGGAAAATCATGGAAGAGTATTTGATATACATGAAAACAGAAGATACCGGGACAAAAAGATATCGGGCGGAGCTGACGAGACTGCGGGCATTGCTGAATATGGTAGCTGACGTCTATCAATATCCGCAGGTAAAGGATTTAATTTTGAATCGGGATATTCCACCAGATATAAGGGGAGAAATCAAAATTTATTCCGATCAGGAATTAAAGCGATTTAATGCTTTCCTTACGAAAGTGGATGTGCAGACGGCGAGACTTATGCTTATTCATCAAATGCTTGGAACAAGAATGTCAGATACACTGACACTCAGGACAGACTGCCTGATTGAAAAAGACGGTGAAACCATAATACAGATCCACCAAATGAAAACACATTTTTATGAAAAACCGATTAGTCAGGAACTGGCTGCCTTAATAAAGGAAGCGATTCGATACAGAGAAAAGGAGCACGGAAAAGGTAAATACATTTTTACAAGTTTAAGTGATCCTTCAAAACCAATGAAATATGCTACAGTCCAGCAAAAAATTACAGATAAAATATATCAGGAAAATCTCCGAGATGATAAGGGAGAATATTTTGGATTCGGTTCTCACATGTATCGGCATATTTATGGCATGAAGCTTGCCGAGATGCATGTGGATGACTGGACAATCGCAAGACTACTGGGGCATAGAAGCCTGAGAAATGTAAAGTATTACAGAAAGATGAGCAACAAAATACTGGCAGATGATACACGAAAAACAAGAAACCGATTATCTAAGATGGTACTGGAATGTCTGGAAGGATGGGAGGAAGAATATGAACAAATACGATTCGATGATAGCCTGCAATAAAAAAGCCAGTGAAGAAAAAGTAAACAGGGCAGTGACAGAAATCAGGCAGATGCTGACAGAACGGGAAAAAGTGACGGTCCCAAAACTGACAAAGAGGACAGGATTGTCCAGAGGATTCTTTTATAAGAATGAAACGGTCAGAAAAGAAATGGATCGTGCTCTGGAGCAGCAGGCAGGAATGATAGACCCCAAAAGATACATAGGTGACATTGTACTGAAGAATCGGATCAATGTATTAGAAGAACAGATCCGGGAGCTGAAACGTGAAAAAGAGCAAATGGAAAAAGAAAATGTAAGATTGAGAAAAGCCTTAAACAAGAAAGACCTGAACGTATTAAAAACTTTATAATCTGAATTAGAAAATAATCTGCAACGACCGGGAAGAATTTCCCGGTTGTTGTGGTTGGAATATAAAAGTGTAGATAACAAAAGGTGTGCATAAATTGTATTTATGATATACTTATCGATAAGTTAAATTCGAAGAAAGAGGATGATAGAAGATGGAAAATCCGTTTGAATTTCATGAAGAAGATACAATTATTGCATGCGTAGGTGACAATGGGGGAACTACCGATGAGGATATAAGAAATGGGTTCAAGCGTACCGTTGAACTTCTGACGGAATCATTGAAAACAGGTTCCGAAGTTGAAGATCTGTTAGTATATCCTATCGTTTATAACGCCAGACACAGTATTGAGCTATCTTTGAAGATTGTCATAAAAATGTTATGGCGAATAGAGGAAAAGAAAGGGATATGTTATTCTGAGGAAGTCTTAAAGGAAAGAAAAAAAGAATTACACACGCATAGTATTGAATGCCTATATAAATTAGCATGTGATAAGAAGAATATTGACAGAAGAATTCCTGCATATTTTGAGAATATAGAAGATATGATTTACTTTTATTATTTCGATGAAGAGGGGGATGCCTTCAAATATGAACTAAATAAAGAAGATGAACCACATATGATAAAAAACAAAATTTCTCATGTAAGTATTGAATTGTTAGAAACAGAATTTAAGGAAGTAATGAAAAAATTTGATGATTTGATATATTTTCTGGATAATTGTATCTTTGAATATTCGCTAGGAACATTTACCAAGAGCTTGTCGAGAGCAGATATATGGGATATTTCGAAGCGGCTTCCTGTATATGAAGAATGGAGAACAGAGAAATTCAAAGAAGTCAAAGATGAGATTAAGCAAGAATATCATCTCGGAAGTAAAGAATTTTCAGATGCTGTAAATCTAATTAAGGAAAATAGAGAGTTTTCGGTAAATATTGGATGCGAGAAAGTATTCGGGTCAATTACAGAAAATGAATTAAAAGAATACGCTTCATTGGTTAGATACTATTCTGAGAAAAGTAAATCTGACAACAAGGGTAAAGAGATAGGGTTCGATTTACGCAAAATACAAAAGAATGGGGAGATTTTGAAAAAATATTTATCCAGCATTTCTATGAATACATTAAATACACTATTATGTTTTAGTGAGATGAGTAATAGTTTCTTAGCGGTTGAACATTTGGAAGAGGTTCATGATGACATAGTCTCTAAGGCGTTTGACGGAACATATCTCATAAGAAAACTAAAACAAAGAAATATATGTTTAAGAATCTTATATGGAATGAAAAAGTGTGGACAGGTGACTTATGCAAAACAGTTGAGTGCTGCACTGGAACAAGAAGGAGTAGAGCTAACGCTTTGAGAACAATAGTGAACACGATACACTCGTGTCTCTGACGTTAAAGCCAGTGTTTTAGAGGGCTGGGAGAGGGATGCCCAATTTTATTGATGAGCCAACGGCCAGTCTTACAGACAGAGAATCGGAGACATTATTTTCAATTATTGATGAATTAAAGAGAAATAATATCAGTATCGTATATATTTCCCATAGAATGGAAGAGGTATTTAATCTGGCAGACCGAATTACGGTATTTCGGGACGGTACCTATATTGATACAGTAGAACGAAAAAATTTTAAAGAAGACGAGATTATCAAAATGATGATCGGGCGGGAACTTCAGGAGGACGTATCGGCAAGAGCTATTAAAGGGAGCAGTGATGAGATAGCCCTCGAAGTTCAGAATATAAAAGTATATAAAAATTCCACTCCGGTAAATCTGAAACTGCGCAAAGGGGAAATTCTTGGCATGTTCGGATTGGTTGGAGCAGGAAGAACGGAGCTTAGCAGAGTAATTTTTGGCATTGATCCGGTCAGAGACGGCAGGATACTGGTGGATGGAAAAGAAATAAAAATTACTCGTCCATTGGATGCAATCAAGGCAGGGATTGCGCTTGTTCCGGAGGACCGAAAGGATCTGGGGCTGATTTTAGGGATGAGTGTAAAGGACAATATGCTCCTTCCGAAACTCGGAACATTTACGAGCCCTGTTTTAAATAAAAAAGATATTAGCAATATCACCGGCACTTACATTCAGGATTTAAGCATTGCACTTGCCAGTGAAGAGGAAGAAGTAAAAAATTTAAGTGGCGGAAATCAGCAGAAGGTTGTTATCGCAAAGTGGATGGCGATGAATCCAAAAATTTTGATTATGGATGAGCCAACGCGTGGTATTGATATCGGTGCAAAGAGTGAAATTTATGCAATTATGAGAAAACTTACAGAAGAGGGAATGAGTATCATAATGATTTCCTCTGAAATGGCAGAAATTCAAAAGGTCAGCGACCGGGTTATTGTTATGCATGAAGGTAGTGTGACAGGCGAGATGTCTGTTGACGAGGCAACGCAGGCAACAATCATGAATGCGGCAATCGGTATGGAAAACTAAAGTAACATAACACGAAAGAAATGGAGCAAAGATATGAAAAAGATTAAATTTGATACGTTCCGTCAGATGGTTCTTGTGATTATTTTGATTGCGATGTGTGCTGTATGGGCAATTATGTCACCGAATTTCCTGACCATGAACAATCTCATGAATGTAGTAAGGCAGGCATCCTACACAGCAATTGCATCTGTGGGTATGACGATGGTCATCATTATCGGTGAGATTGATCTTTCCGCAGGTTCCCTGATCGCAGCGAGCGGTATGATCGCAGCGGCAGTTTATAAGAGCACCGGAAACATTGTGCTGGCATTTGCAGCAGCAATCATAAGCGGTGTGCTGGTTGGATTATTCAACGGCGTGCTCTGCGCAAAAGGAAAGCTGCCGGGATTCATTGCAACACTGGCAAGTATGACAATTCTTCGCGCACTTGGATATATCATCACAGGCGGCGACCCGATCTCCGTTATGGATAAGACCTTCACCGCACTTGGTACCGGCTATCTCGGTGTCATCCCGATCCCGGTTATCATCATGGTGATTTGCATTGTTATTGGTTCCTTCATTATGAACAAGACGCGTTTCGGCCGTTACGTCTATGCGGTCGGCGGAAACGCAGAGACGAGTAAATGGTCCGGACTGAATGTAGATAAAGTAAAAATTCTGGTTTACGTATTCATGGGTGTTCTGACCTCAGTAGCAGGTATCATCGTGGCGGCCCGCCTTGGTTCCGGACAGCCGTCTGCAGGACAGAGCTTTGAGATGGACTGTATCACGGCGGCAGTTGTTGGCGGTACTTCCATGGCAGGCGGCAAAGGTAAGATTTCAGGAACGATTGTTGGTGTACTTCTCCTGACCGTTCTGGTAAACGGAATGACGCTGATTGATGTAAACTCTTACTGGCAGCAGGTTATCAAGGGCGTTATCATTGTTGTATCGGTACTTATGGATACAAGGACAAAGAAGGCAAAGTAATTATAAGCTTCTGTGGATTGGAGGAAACAGAAATGGAATTTTATGTAGATATTGCAGATCTTGAGAGTATAAAAAAAGTTGCGGAGTACTATCCAATCGATGGATTCACAACAAATCCGAAGATTCTGACAAAAGAAGCAGGGAAAGTGGAAGAGCTGATTCCGCAGTACCGTAAGTTTGCGGAAGAAAATGATGTAAAAGTATTTTTTCAGGTGACAGCGGAAAAGGCAGAAGATATGCTGGATCAGGCAAAGAAGCTGAAAGCTTATTACGGCGAATATCTGGTTGTGAAGCTTCCGGCAGTGAAGGAAGGCTATAAGGCGGTTCGTCTTTGCAAGGCAGAGGGGATTTGTGTATGTGTAACAGTTGTTCATTCCATGACGCAGGCACTTTTAGCAGCGAAGGCGGGAGCGGATTTTGTGGCACCGTATATTTCACATATCGATAATATTGGTGCAGACGGAGTTACTGCTGTGGAAGAAATGGTAATGGCATTTGAAAACGGTGGATATCCGTGCAAGGTACTCGGAGCAAGCTTTCGTACAGCAGACCAGATTCGCCGTCTTGCAACCGTCGGCTGTCAGGCGGTGACGATCACACCGGAAATGTTTGATCTGCTGATCGCACACGCATCGACGGATGCTTCAATGGAAGGGTTCCGAAAAGCATGGAAGGAAACCTTCGGAGAAAAGCAGGTATCGGATTTTATTCCGGAATAGGACAGCTGTCGCTTTGCGTTAGATGAAATTTCAAAACAGTAATAAATGTATGCAAAAAATCGTCGGCCATAAAATGACCGGCGATTTTTTTGCGCTTTTCTTAATTATGGTAACTGTTCAGAACGAACCTTCAAAATGCCGCACATTTCGTCGATGCTTTTTATTAGTTCTGATGCTTTGCCAGGAAATTGTTGATACGGTCGGACGGGTTCAGCAGGTCGCTGATGGAACCATCATGGTTTAACGTATCGATGACAAGTGCGATGTATTTGCTCAGGTCGCAGCTCGTGTAATATGGCTTCTCAAGAAGCTGAGGCGGCTGATAGATGAGGTTGGTGGTCAGCATGGAGTAGAAGAGACCTTCCTCATAGGCACGGTCAAAGCGCTCGAGACCGTTGGTGAACAGACCAAACGTTGCGCAGATGAAGATTCGCCCGGCCTTGCGTTTTTTCAGTTCACGTGCAACATCGATCATGCTGTCTCCGGAGGAGATCATATCGTCGATGATTACGACATCCTTGCCGCTTAAGTCAGCGCCGAGGAATTCGTGGGCGACGATCGGGTTTGCGCCGTTTACGATGTGCGCGTAATCACGTCTTTTATAGAACATACCCATATCTACACCGAGAATGTTTGCCATGTAGATCGCGCGGCTTGCGGCACCTTCATCCGGGCTGATGATCATCAGATGTTCCGGATCGCGCTTCAGATCAGGAGCGGCACGGAACAGACCTTTGATAAACTGGTAGACCGGCTGGATGGTCTCAAAGCCGTGGAGCGGGATCGCGTTCTGGACACGCGGGTCATGTGCATCGAAAGTGATGATGTTATCGACACCCATCGATACGAGCTCCTGAAGTGCCAGCGCACAGTCCAGAGATTCACGGCCGTTGCGTTTGTGCTGACGGCTTTCATAGAGAAACGGCATGATGACGTTAATACGTCTTGCCTTTCCGCCTACTGCGGCAATGATACGTTTCAGATCCTGAAAATGATCATCCGGGGACATATGATTGGTATGGCCGCACAGAGAGTAGGTCAGGCTGTAGTTGCAGACGTCAACCAGCAGGTACAGGTCATCGCCGCGGACGGTATCGTTGATGATGCCTTTTGCTTCGCCTGAACCGAAACGAGGTACGCTTGCATCGATCAGGTAGGAGTCTCTTGCGTAAGAGCGAAGCTCCGGGGTGCCGAGATGTTCGTGCTCGCGTTCTTTTCGCCATTTGACGATGTGGGCATCGATTTTTTTGCCGAGCGTTTCACAGCTTTTCAGTGCGATGATACCAAGTTCTCCGACCGGAATTGTTTCCACATTGCGTTCATAGCCAGATTGGAATTCCATAGTAATCCTCCAAAAGTAGCGGATACAGCGTCTGACGGGGCAGGTATGAAACACCACCGAAAGATGTTGTATCTGTGTGTATGGGTGAGCAGTTACATGATAAGGTTATGCAGCAAAGCAGGCGGAAAATCCGCCGGTTCGTGCCGAGGGCAAAAGCCTGCGGTGCAGTCGGCACAGTGCGTCCGCCCAATGCGGACTTCGGTAGAAAATGTTTGCCGTTCTATAAAACAGCAGCTGCTGCGCTTCCATTTTATCATAAAAAAGTAATCGGTCAACCCCTGCCCGCTGATAATTTTTTCTGAATACGAATATCGTCCCCAATCAGGCGCAGCATCGTATAAGTGCTGGAGATGCGGGAAAAAATCCGCTCAGAATACGTATCTGCAAAGGTGCCAAGCGAAAGATTTGTCGAGATCAATGTACTTTTCCGCCTCAGAATCCGTTCATTTAAGACGAGAAAGAGCTGGGAGGAAACGAACGAATTGACCAGTTCTGTTCCGAGATCGTCGATGATCAGAAGGTCACATTCGAAAATGTGCTGTTCCAGTTCCTGCTGTGAGGCAGAATCTGTGCGCCCAAAGGTGCTGTCCGCAAAAAGCTCGAACAGGCGGAACGCCGAGAAATAAATCACAGAATGGGTGCTCTCGATCAGTTCCTTTGCGATGCAGTGCGAGAGAAATGTTTTGCCAAGACCGGTATCGCCATAGAGAAAGAGATTTTCAAACGCATGGTCAAAATTCCGGACGAAATTAAGGCTTGTTTTCAGGGCGTGTTCCGCCGTCTGTCTTGCAGTCAGGCCGGTGAGCGCGTCCGGCACAAGATCCGGGTAATAATCAAGCGAAAAAGCAGAAAAGTTCTCGGATTTTAACGTCTCGCGCAGGTTGGACTGCATATAGAGAAGGTCAATGATAGCCTGACGGAAGCAGTGGCATTTTTCATTGCCGATGTATCCGGTGTCGCGGCAGTCCGGACAGCGGTAGACAGGTTCGAGGTAGTCAGCCGGAAAACCGGCTTCCTGCAGGAGCGAGGCGCGTCTGCCTGATAGCTGATCAATGGTCTGACGCAGCTGGCAGAGAACACGGCTGTTTTTACCGGTAGCGTTTTTTTCGGACGCAGATGAAGCAACGTCTCCATCCAGCAGCATCCGTCTCGCGCAGGCTGTGCTCGCGGAGGCGATCTGTGCATCAATCTGCGCAAATTCCGGAATCTTTTCATAGACCGCTGCCTGTCTTCTGGCATGTTCATCGTGATCCCGGGCCTGCTGCCGCTGGTAATCGCGCATGATCGTGTCGTATTGTGTATTGGTCAGTCCCATAAATTACTCCTTATGAATGCCCCAGCAGCTGTTTTTCCAGCTGGCTGTAGTCGTATTCGCGCTGTGTGAAGTTGTTGAAGCGGTTGCCGGAGGACTTTGCAGGCTGAGAGTCCGCTTTTTTCTGCTCTGCGCGGCGCTGCTGTTCTTCCGTGCGGATCTGATCGAGCCGTTTCACGTCATCAAGTGAGGAAACGCCGTTTTTGTTCCACTGGCGCAGAATCTTGTTTGCGTACTCGAAGCTTGGCTGGTGGATCTGGCGGATCGTGCGGTTGCAGGCCTCGACGATGATATCGAGAGTGAAATCATATTCATTGAACCAGCGCGACATGATCTCAATCTCAGGACCTGCCGGACTGCGGCCCTTGATGCCGAACGTATTCAGGATCGTAAAATAATTTTTGTTGTAAAGATTTGACTCCTGTTTGGCCTGCACAACCGTGGTGATACCGGATTCTGCCCAGCCAAGCGCAACCTTCCGCATGTAATGGCGGCTGAATGAACCCTTTGAAATGCAGTATTCCAGAAGGTAGATGATCAGGTCGGAGGAAAACTTTAAGGTGTCGTAATAGTAAACGAAATCTTCCTGTTCCGCGCAGGTCAGAGGCCGTTTCAGGTACTGTTCTGCGACAAAAAAGATCTGACGGACATCCTTCTGGTCAGCCAGCGCGGCAATGCGGTCGCGGCTTGGGGCAGAGGACTTGTTGGCAGAGGCGGCGTTTCCAGGACCGTCTCCGGAGTGAGCACTGGTGGAAGCAGCGGCCTCCAGACTGTCTTTGACAGAGGTGCCAGACGTTTCGGTGCGTGGTATGCGGCTGTTTTCTGATTGGTAGAAGGCGGCTCCGGAAACTGCCGTTTCAGCTCCGGCAGACCGACTGTTATTTAAGTAGCTGCCGGATGCCTGCCTTGTATCTGCAGTGGATGCACCAGAAAAGGAAGCACTTCGCATCTCAGGCTCGTCCGAGGCGGACGGCAGATCCGAGAACGTGATCGAATGGATCACACCGCCAGGTGTTGCCTTGATGTGGATCAGATCCTGCTTCTCCCAGTAGGAGAGTGCACGCTGGATGTCTTTGTCCGTGTGCTCCAGCGCATCGGCGATGGAAGATAAAGACAGGTCGCGCCCGGTGTTGGCGCACCGGAGCAGATAGAGATATACTTTGACAAATTCCCCGTTTGCCTGCGGCATATACTGGTCGATAAAAGCATTTTTCACGACGGTGACACCTTCGGGGGTATCTGTGTAAATTTTCATAGTGGGTTCAACTCTCTTTATATATTAGTAGTCATATCATAACATATCCACCCTGAAAATAGAACAGGTAAAACTCAGGCAGTTTTCATCCGTTCCATTTTTGTGGATAATGTGGACAGTGTGGATAAGTGGTTGACAATAACAGGTAAGATGCGCGAAATACCACGAAAAAAGAAGAATTCTGCGTAATGTTATGTAAATCATGATGTCCACAAAAAAATCCACACGGGTGTGCATGAAAAATGTGCATAACCGTGTGGATAATGTGGATAACTACATGCCGAGCAGGTTTTCTCCTATTTTTACTACGTCTCCGGCACCCATAGTTATCAACAGATCCCCGGGGATACAGTGTTCAAGAAGAAAATTTTCAATTTCGTCGAAAGTTGGGAAATAATAGGCTTCTTTTCCCAGTGCCTCGAGCTTTTTACGGATATCATCGGAGCTGATTCCGAGTGTATCGGTTTCTCTTGCCGCGTAGATGTCGGCGAGAACGATCTTGTCCGCGTGGGAGAGTGCTTCGACAAACTCATCAAGCAGCGCTTTGGTGCGGGTGTAGGTATGCGGCTGGAAGACGCACCAGAGATTCTTGCACGGGATTTTCCGTGCTGCCTGCAGTGTCGCCCTGATCTCCGTCGGATGGTGCGCGTAATCGTCGATGATCGTCACGCCGCCGATCTCTCCCTTTTTCTGGAAACGGCGGTCGGTACCGTGGAAGCTGAGCAGTCCTTCTGCCATGACGTCCGCCGCGATTCCGAGCAGATCACCGGCAGCCAGTGCGGAGACTGCGTTTGCTACATTGTGCTCACCCGGAACGGCAAGGGAGAAGTGTCCGATCAGATTGTCGTCCTTCATCAGATCGAAGCTGCCGCAGCCGATTGAATCATACGTTACGTTTGTTGCCTGATAATCGCCCTTTCCGACACCGAAGGTAACGACGCGGCAGGTCAGTCCCTCTGTGATCTCAGAGCGGTTCGGAATCTCTGCATTCAGGATCAGAGTACCGTCCTTGGGAAGACGCTTTGCGAACAGATGGAAGGAGAGGCGGATATCATCGAGATCCTTGAAGAAGTCGAGATGGTCTGCATCGATGTTCAGGATGATCGCGATCTTCGGATACAGCGACAGGAAGCTGTTCGTATACTCACAGGCTTCTGTGATGAAGTTCTCAGAGTGGCCGATGCGCACATTTCCGCCGATGGAAGGCAGGATGCCGCCGACCGAGATAGTCGGATCCATATCTGCGTGCATCAGGATGTGGGAGAGCATGGAGGTCGTTGTCGTCTTTCCATGCGTACCGGAGACGGCGATCGGCATCTCATAGTTGGTCATAAGCTCACCGAGCAGCTCGGCGCGGGTCAGCATCGGGATATTTTTTGCTTTTACTGCGGCAAATTCCGGGTTGTCCGGATGGATGGCTGCTGTGTAGACAACGACGTCGATGTCATCGGTGATGTTTGCAGCGGCCTGCGGATAGTGGATCACGGCACCGAGGTTGGTCAGCCAGCGTGTCAGTTCCGACTGGCGCGCATCCGAACCGGATACGGTAAAGCCGCGGCGCAGCAGGACAGCAGCAAGACCGCTCATGCTGATGCCGCCGATGCCGATGAAATGAATATGTACGGGCTGGTCATATTTTATCTGATACATTTTAAAAGTCTCCTTTAATAAATTTGACGAGAATTACTGTTTTTCGTTCTCATTATACACTTCTGCGGGAAAATTGCCAACCATATTATAATATGTAGAATATAACGGTTCGAAGCCAGGCAGAATTTTATCGAGTCAAGCAAGAACCCTGCTTCAATTGCGCGGAGCAATAAGCAGTGGGTGGGGGCTTGCTTGTATCATAAGTGAGGTACCTCACTCATGATATAGGTTATGGTAACTGTTCAGAGCCAACCTTCAAAATGCTCAACGATTTGAAGACTGCCCCAGAACAGCTGCATAGAATTATCGTGCAGAATAGTGAAAAGAACCGCACAAACACAAGTGTTTTACCGTCTCGATGTACAGAAATAAAAAAGAGGGATGGTAAAAATTCACAAAAAATATAGGAATTTCAAGGAGATAATCGCGCATAAATGATAGCCCTTATTTTCGACAAATTCGGTAAGTTGAGCTATTTATAGCAAAAAGAGTCTCGAAGCAAAGAAAAAATTGTAAAAAATGTTCACTATTCACAGGACATGTGATATAATACTTAAAATCGTAGTTACTGTTCAGTGGTCAAAGCAGATACGTAATACACTGCTTTGGTTAAGCAGAAATATTATGACGATTTTACAGCCTGACAGCTATGTGAGGGCAGCATGGCAAAGCAGAGGCAGGACTCTTTGTGTGACTGGCTGTTTGAGACTGAGTTAAAGAGGTGATTATGTGATAAAGAAAGAAATGATAGCAATGCTTCTGGCCGGGGGACAGGGAAGCCGGCTTGGCGTTCTGACTTCGAAGGTGGCCAAACCGGCGGTTGCGTTCGGCGGTAAATACCGGATCATCGATTTCCCGCTGAGCAACTGCATCAATTCCGGAATCGATACAGTTGGTGTGCTGACACAGTATCAGCCGCTTCGTCTGAATACACATATCGGGATCGGTATTCCGTGGGATCTGGATAAAAATGTCGGTGGCGTTACGGTGCTTCCGCCCTATGAGAAGGTGGGAAAGACGGAGTGGTATACCGGTACCGCAAATGCTATTTACCAGAATCTTGCATACATGGAATCCTTCAATCCGGACTATGTGCTGATTCTTTCCGGTGACCACATTTACAAGATGGATTATGAGGTCATGCTGGATTACCACAAAGCGCACAATGCGGATGTGAGCATTGCCGTGATGCCGGTGCCGCAGGAAGAGGCGAGCCGTTTCGGTATCGTGGTAACGGACGGAACGGGACGTATCACGGAGTTCCAGGAGAAACCGGAGCATCCGAAGAGCAATCTCGCATCGATGGGAATTTATATATTCAGCTGGAAAGCGCTGAAGGAAGCACTTGTGACCCTTTCCGAGCAGAGCAACTGCGACTTTGGCAAACATGTCATTCCGTACTGTCATGAAAAGGGCGAACGGCTCGTTGCGTATGAGTACAACGGATACTGGAAGGATGTCGGAACACTCGGATCCTACTGGGAAGCAAATATGGAGCTGATCGATATCATTCCGGAGTTCAACCTGTATGAGGAGTTCTGGAAAATCTATACGAAAAATGATATCCTTCCGCCGCAGTATATTTCTGAGGAAGCGGTACTTGACCGCTGCCTGATCGGCGACGGCACGGAGATTTATGGAGAAGTGCACAATTCTATCATCGGATGCGGCGTTGTGATCGAGGAGGGTGCGGTCGTGCGTGACTCTATTGTCATGCAGAATGCGGTGATCCATGCCGGAGCGGTGATTGATAAAGCGATCATTGCCGAGCAGGCTGAGATCGGTGAGCATGCTCAGCTTGGCGTCGGCGGGGAGGTACCGAATAAAGTAAAACCGGCGATCTATTCCTTTGGTCTTACCGTAATCGGTGAAAAGGCGGTTGTGCCGCCGGATGTGAAGATCGGGAAAAATACGGCGGTCACTGGCGTGACGGTGCCGGAGGATTATCCGGATGGCCTGCTTGCAGGCGGAGAGATCTTAGATAAGGCAGGTGATGTGGAATGAGAGCGGTAGGTATGATTCTGGCCGGCGGCAACAGCTACCGGATGAAAGAGCTTTCCAACAAGCGTGCGATTGCGGCGATGCCGATCGCGGGAAGCTTCCGAAGCATTGACTTTGCATTGAGCAGCATGTCCAATTCCGGAATTCAAAAGGTGGCGGTGCTGACACAGTACAATTCCAGATCACTAAACCAGCACCTGAGTTCCTCAAAGTGGTGGGATTTTGGAAGAAAACAGGGCGGACTGTTCGTATTTCCGCCGATGGTCACCTCGGATAATGATTTCTGGTACCGCGGCACCGCCGATGCAATCCATCAGAACCTGGATTTCTTAAAGCAGTGCCATGAGCCTTACGTAGTGATCGCGTCGGGTGACTGCATTTATAAACTGGACTATGCGAAAGTGCTTGAGTACCACATCGCGAAGAAAGCGGACATTACCGTGGTATGTAAAGAAGTTCCGGCGACAGAAGATCTGACGAGATTTGGTATTTTGAAAATGAACAGTGACAACCGGATTGTGCAGTTTGATGAAAAGCCGATGGCGGCGGCATCGCATACGATCTCCTGCGGCATCTATGTCATTCGCAGACGGCAGCTGATCGAGCTGATCGAGAAATCGATCGAGGAGGGACGGCATGATTTTGTAAGGGATGTGCTGATCCGTTACAAAGATGTTAAACGCATTTATGGCTATCATCTGGACAGCTACTGGAGCAACATCGCATCGGTAGAGTCCTATTATAAGACAAATATGGATTTTCTGAAGCGGGAAGTGAGAGATTACTTCTTCCGCGAGTATCCGGACGTCCATTCGAAGGTGGATGATAATCCGCCGGCGAAGTACAATCCGGGCTGTGAGGTGAAAAACAGCCTGATCGCAAACGGCACGATCGTAAATGGCTATGTGGAGAATTCTGTGATCTTCAAAAAGGTTTTTGTCGGTGAAAACTGCGTCATAAAGAATTCCATTGTTTTGAATGACGTATATCTTGGAGATAATGTATACCTTGAAAACTGTATCGTGGAGAGCCGTGACACTATCCGTGCAAACTCCCGCTATGTGGGAGAGGATGGAATCCGGATCGTACTGGAATCAAACGAGAGATACGTTTTGTAATGGGTGTACGACGGAAGCCTTTCCTGTAAAATCAAGCACAAAAAGACTTTTGTCGTACATCAAAACGGGGGGACGGATGCGGCGGCCGATGGCTGCCGTGTTCCGGAAAGAGAAAAGATTACTGTAGAAAAAAGGAACCACGGGGGAAAGATGTATGACGATAACCGACGTTAGAGTTAGGAAAGTTGCGAAGGATGGAAAAATGAAAGCAGTAGTGTCCATCACATTGGATGAGGCGTTTGTGGTGCATGATATCAAAGTAATAGAAGGCGAGAAGGGGCTTTTTATTGCGATGCCAAGCCGCAAGACGGCAGACGGCGAGTACCGCGATATCGCGCATCCGATCAATTCGCAGACACGGGAAGTCATCCAGAATACAATTTTGGAGGCATACGGGAAAGCGGCAAACCTTCCGGAGGAAGAAGACATCACAGGTTAGGCATCATGGAAACTCCGTAATAACGAGGCAAATGAAAAAGGGCGCTGTACACAAAACTGGTCTTGTGTACAACGCCTTTCCTTTTGTTACTCGTTCTTTTTCAGTGTCTCCACCATGAGCTCACGCACATATTTTCCGATAAATTTTTGCTCTTCTTTGGAGAGCTCTTTTGGATAAATCGGTTTTCCATATTCGATCGTGACAGAAACCGGTGTGATGCGTGGGATGTGATCTTCAAAAATCTCGGACGAATGATTGATGCAGACCGGGATGATCGGGCATCCGGTCTTCGTTGCGATCTTGAAGGAACCATCATGGAACGGAAGCAGCTCCAGCTCGGAGCTGCCTCTGCCGCGTGTGCCCTCAGGGAAGATCATGATCGAAATTCCGTTTTTGACATAATCAATCGCCGTGAGGATCGTCTTCAGACCGGCCTTGATATCGGTGCGGTCGAGAAAAAGACAGTAGAGAAATTTCATCCAGCGGGATAAAAGCGGAATCTTCAGCATTTCCTTTTTGGCAACGTATCCGGTCAGACCCGGGCAGCGTGCATAGGTGAGCACGATGTCAAAGTAGCTTCGGTGGTTGCCAATGTAAAGCACCGGCTGATCTTTTGGAACATTTTCCTCGCCGATCACGGTAAGCTTTACGCCGGAGAGAAAGATCACGACTTTAAACGCCTCCTGGACAATCCGCAGCGAGCTGATATCGCGCACCCGCGGATTGAATTTTCCGATGATCCATTCGATCAGGAAGACCGGGATCGAGAGGAGAAAAAATACGATCAGAAAAACTGCGATCAAAAAAACACGAATCATAAACCCCTCCGTTTACTGGCTGTCAGACCGTATAATCTTCAGGACCAAGCGGGCAGCGGCCAAAGAGCCTGGTTGTCTTTAACAGCCAGTTTTTGCGCTCCTGCGTGAGGTCTTCTTTTACATAACGAAACGCCCAGTTGGCGGCGGCTACTCCCGGTGTGTTCATGCGTGCATCGCTTCCCATCAGACAGAGATCCTGAATCGGGAAGATAGCATATTTAGCGATCGAAGCCATGCAGAAGCGGATGAAATCCAGGCTGACCATATTTCCGTCGGTATTTCCGTAGCGGCGGACGCGGTCACGGATGACCTCCGGCTGCTGCGCATACCAGCCCATTGTCGTGTCGTTGTCATGCGTACCCGTGTAGCAGATGCAGTTCGGGCTGGTGTAGAAATGCGGCACATAGTTTTTGTCGTTCAGATCGCCGAAGCCGAACTGAAGCACTTTCATGCCAGGGAAGCCCAGACTGTCGCGCAGGTGTTCTACCTCCGGCGTGATGATGCCAAGATCCTCGGTAAAGATTGGAAGATTGCTGCCGAGCGCTTTTTCGATGGCATGGAAGAGATCTTCGCACGGACCTTTGACCCATTTGCCATTGATGGCAGTTTCTTCTTCAGCCGGAACGGACCAGTAAGCCTCAAAGCCGCGGAAATGGTCGATCCGCAGGTAATCGGTCAGAGTCAGCTGACGGCGGATACGGTCGATCCACCATTTGTAACCAGTTGTTTTGTGGTAATCCCAGTCATAGAGCGGGTTGCCCCACAGCTGTCCGGTAGCGCTGAAATAATCTGGCGGCACTCCGGCTACGCTGGTCGGGTAGCCCTTCGTATCGAGCTGGAACAGCTTCTTGTTTGCCCAGACATCGGTGCTGTCGAGTGCGACGAAGATCGGGATATCACCGATGATCTGGATGCCTTTTTCATGAGCATAGTCGCGCAGTGCGATCCACTGCTTCTGAAAGATAAACTGGATGAAGCGATAGTAACCGATCTCTTTTTCCAGCTTTTCCGTGTACGCCTTTTTCGTCTTGTCGGTCGGATTTAAGATATCCTTTTCCCAGTCAAGCCAGCAGCGGCCTTCATGGTAGTCCTTGCAGGCCATGAAAAGTGTATAGTCATCGAGCCAGTAGCTCTCCTCCTGGCAGAACAGCTCGAATTCCTCAAGCATGGTCTTATCCGGCGTGTGGGTGAAGGATCTCCAGGCCTTTTTCAGAAGCTTTGTCTTAAACTCGATCGCAGGACCGTAATCGACCTTGCGCGGGTCAAAATTCTGAGGGCCTTCTTCGTCAATGTCCTGTTTTGTCAGCAGATTTGCTTTGATCAGCAGATCCGGGCTGATGATCAGCGGCTGTCCGGCAAATGCGGAAAAACCCTGATACGGGGAATCGCCGAAGCCGGTCGGGCCAAGCGGCAGCACCTGCCACAGTGTCTGGCCGGACCCGGCAAGAAAATCAATGAAATCGTAAGCACCCGGACCGAGATCACCGATGCCGTACGGGGACGGGAAAGAGGTCGGATGGACCAGGATGCCCGACATGCGTACCGGTTCTTCTTTTTTGATCTGCTCCGGTTCTGTTTGTGCAAGTTTGGTATTCATAAGGTATCTCCTTTATCAGTAATAGGTCACTTTGCTAATTATAGCTAATTTTCACAAAGAAAACAATAAAAATGTTTGTGGAATTGGTATTTTTTTGGAACGGCGCTAATAATCATAATAGAAAGTACAAAGGCAGGGACAGCGATGAAAAAAGGAACGTGCTGGCTTTTGTGTCTGGTTTTTCTGCTGACACTTTGTGGCTGCGGCACTTCGGGGGGCGGTATGGGAGAACGGGCAGATGTGGAATTTACCGTAGTGTCGGTGGAAGAGGTGCCGCAGGAGCTTTCGGAGATTCTGGAAAAGAATAAGGCGCGGGAGATACGGATGACGTATCAGGACGGGGAGGAGCTGTATCTGATACGTGGGTACGGAGAACAGAAGACGGGGGGGTACAGCATTTCGGTGGTGGAGTGCAGTGAGGATGAGGAGAATCTGTATTTTCTGACGCAGCTGATCGGGCCGGAGGATCCGGAAGGTCTTTCGGAAGATCCGTCGTATCCATATCTGGTGGCAAAGACGGCACGGACGGACAAAAATGTGGAGATTGACTGAGCGGGCTGTTCGAATCAGAACTGTTTTCCTGCGAGGTGAAAGGGCAGGAACTGGTAACATGGCAGCTTCTGGCATTGATTGCGGCAGATTGGAAAGGAGTGTGTTTTTATGGAGCTTCTGATGAAAAATATTCATATGTGCAGGCAGGGAAAGCAGGCAGGACTTCCGGTGACGCTGGAAGAGGATTTCAATGTCCCAGATGTCAGGCCGGACGTGGAGCAGATCATCCAGAGCAAAGAGCGCATTGTGGTGGAGCAGACCCGTGCAGAGAACGGAAAGGTGGTCACAGCCGGGTTTCTGGAAGTGAGCATTTTGTATATGGATGATACGAAAGACCGTCAGCTGCATCGATTGGATACAAAACTTCCGTTCGACGAGCGTATTGCAATGGAGGGGCTGGAGCAGGGGGAGACGGTGCGTCTGTCGTGCACGGCAGAGGATGTGAATGTGGCGCTGATCAATTCCAGAAAGCTGTCAGTGCGTGCGGTACTGGGGTTTGAGGCTTCCGTGGAGGAAATTTATGATATGTCCGCGGCAGCGGATATCCGAAGCGATGTGCTGGTGATAAAGCAGCGCAGAAAGCTGGAGATGATGCAGATTGAAGTGCAGAAAAAGGATATCCTGCGTCTGAAAGAAGAGGCGGTGATTCCTTCCGGCAAGCCGAATATCCGGGAAATCCTGTGGGAAAATATCCAGCTGCGCAGCTGCCGGGCGGTACAGCGCCAGGAGAAGCTTTCAGTGCAGGGAAAATTATTTATGTTCGTTTTGTATCGTGGGGACGATGAGACGGGAAGTATGCAGTGGAGCGAGCAGGTACTTCCGTTTGAGGGGGAGCTGGAGTGCGGCGGCTGCAGCGAGGAAATGATTCAGGATATTGATATGTCGCTTGCGCAGGTTGAACTGCAGGCGCGGGAGGACACGGACGGAGAACTGCGCCTTCTTCACATGGAGGGGGTGATCGAGCTGGAGATCCGTCTTTACCGAAACGAGGAGGCAGAGATTCTGGAGGACCTTTACTCGCCGCAGAAGAAGCTGATCCCGGCTGTATCGGAGGAGGAGTATGAAAGTCTTCTGATGAAAAATGCATCGAGGTGCAAAGCCTCCGGCAAAATCCGTATTCAGGGCACAAAGCCGAGGATCCTGCAGATCTGTCACGCGGGCGGCAGTGTAAAGATCGACAAAACAGAGATTGAAAAAGACGGAATCCGAATCGAGGGGGCTGTGCCGGTGTCGATTCTGTACATTTCGGCTGAGGATTCCATGCCATTTGCGGTGCTGGACGGCGTGCTTCCGTTTACGCATTTTGCGGAAGTACCGGGCATCGATGCGGGCTGCCGTTTTACGCTTCGGACTGCGATCGACCAGCTTTCGGCAACGATGGCAGACAGTGAGGAGATCGAGGTGAAATTTACGGCAAATCTCGACCTGCTGGTGATCCGGCCGCAGAGGCAGACATGTATCTGTGAGGTTGAGGAGGAGGATTACGATCCGCAGGAGCTGGCTGCAGTGCCGGGCATTACCGGATACATTGTGCAGGAAGGCGATACCCTCTGGAAAATCGCACGCAGCTACTTCCTGACACCGGAGCAGATCGTGAAAATGAACCAGCTGGAGAGCGGGGAAATTAAAAAGGGAGACCGGCTGATTTTGATGAAAAATATCAGTGGCTGTTCATTGACAGAAGCATGAAATCAGAGTAAAATAGAGTAAATTGTATACAAAGTGCATCGAAATACAATATAGGAGTACCAACATGAAAGAACTGAAGCTGAAAGCAATGGCAAAAATTAATCTCGGACTGGATGTGCTCAGAAAGAGAGAGGATGGATATCATGATTTAAGAATGATCATGCAGAGCATTTATCTGTATGATCAGATTCGGATCCGGCAGACGCAAAAACCGGGCATCCGCCTGAGTGTGAACCTTGGCTATCTTCCGGCCGGTCCGGAAAATCTTGTTTATAAGGCGGCGGATCTTTTGATGAAAGAGTTTGGCATCACGCAGGGCGTGGCGATCGATCTGCAGAAATATATCCCGGTGGCGGCGGGACTTGCGGGCGGCAGTTCGGATGCGGCAGCAGTTCTGATCGGGGTGAACCGGCTGTTTCATCTCGGTCTTACCCTGGAAGAACTGCAGGAGCGCGGCGTGAAGCTTGGGGCGGACATTCCGTACTGCCTGCTGCGCGGCACAGCGCTTGCAGAAGGGATCGGTGATGTGCTGACACCGCTTTCGAAAGCGCCGGACTGCTCTGTAGTGATCGCTAAGCCGAAGATCCACGTGTCGACTGCGTTTGTTTACGGAAACCTGAAGGCGAACGAACTTTCGTACCACCCGGATATCGACGGCCAGGTGGAGGCGATCCGTGACGGTGATTTTTATGCGATGGCAGAGAAGATGGGAAATGTGCTTGAAACGGTCACGATCCCGGCGTATCCGGTGATCGAGGAGATCAAGGACTGCATGAAGAACTGCGGCGCGGTGAACGCGATGATGAGCGGAAGCGGCCCGACTGTGTTTGGACTGTTTGATGACCGGGAAAAGGCGAAGCAGGCGTATGTGCGCTTAAGAAACGGAAGCATCGCGCGGGAAGTATACCTGACAAAGTTTTTCCATAACAGGAGAGAGCAGGAGTAGATAAACAAACTATAATGTGGACATTTAAAACGCAGGCCGCAGGCCCACTTGCCGCGCAGGTGATCCGCTGCCAATGGCAGCTTCTGCCTGTGACTGCTGTTTTAAGCGGGTATAATACACATGCGGAGGAAATTAGAGTGAGTGGTTTTGAACTGGAGATGAACGAATATCTGCCGCTGCGCGATGTGGTGTTTCAGACACTGCGCCAGGCGATCTTGAGAGGAGAACTGAAGCCGGGTGAGCGGCTGATGGAAATTCATCTGGCACAGAAGCTTGGTGTGAGCCGGACGCCGGTACGCGAAGCGATCCGGAAGCTGGAACTGGAGGGACTGGTGCTGATGATTCCGCGCAAGGGTGCGATCGTAGCGGAAATCACTGTGCAGGATCTGGAGGATGTGCTGGAGGTGCGGATGGCGCTTGAAGAGCTGGCGGTGAAGATCGCGTGCAAGCGCATCACGCAGGAGCAGCTGGAGGAAATTAAGCGGCGCTCTGCTGAATTCTGCAAGACGTTGTACGGGGACGATGTGGCGGCCTGTGCGCAGGCGGATATGGCATTTCACGATGCGATCTATGAGGCGACCGGAAACCGGCGTCTCGTTCAGATCCTCAATAATCTGCGTGAGCAGATGTACCGCTACCGCATGGAATATCTCAAGGACCGGCAGTCACACAGCCTGCTCGTCAAAGAGCATGAGGAGATCGTGCAGGGACTGACCGAACGGGATGCAGACCGTGCGCTGCGCGTGACAAACAGCCACATCGAGCGGCAAAGAGATTACATTATCCAGCAGCTGCAGCATAAGTGAGCGGGAGGAAAAAGCAAAGCGACAGGAAAAAGTAAAGCGGCAGAAGGTGAAAGGATATTCCGAAAGGGGTATCCTTTTTTTGTGGTGTCAATTTTCCGAAAAGAAAAGGTAATATCTGGTAATGTGAATCATCAGGATGGGAATTATAATAAGGCTGTAAGCAGCAAAAACGGATTGCGAATATCCGCTTTGTTTGATAGAAGGAAAAGCCAGAATGAATGCATAATGGAGGAGAAAAAAGATATAGTAATAAGAAGTAGAAAAAGAATGTGACAAACCACAGCGGCCACAGAAAACGGAAAACGACAGGAGAAGCAGACTATGAAAAAATCAGTGTTCAGCGAAACGGAAAAAGCATTCATCTCGGAGAAAATAAGTTCAAAAAAGAAGAATTTGCGAGGCACATTTCCGGATCTGTCCGTGAAAAGCCTCCATCAGCATCCGTGGCATGTAATTTTGTACAGCCTGGTATTTTTGTATGGGATAACCAGTACAGCGGTGTTCTGGCGCCTGGCGTGGGAGGTTGGGGTGAGGCGGCTGAAGGGGATTACGTTTGCAATTTCCATGTCTGCGATTGTGCATGTGACAGGAATTCTGCTTCTGGTAATGTTTTTTCTTATACTTTCCGTGGCATTGCTTTGTGTGATGAAACGCATCAGCACCGCCATCTGGCTCTGGCTGTTTGGCGAGAGAGAAGAAAAAAACGATAACCGCCGGTATCTTCCGTTTGCGGTCGGTATCTGTGTTTCACTTCTTGCGGCGGTTGGATTTCAGGATATCTCATGTGTGACCGGATACTATGCAGCGGTGGATCTGTGTGTGCTGCCGCTTACAATGGTGGCTGCGTGGCTTCTTGTAAGACTGGATTTTATTCAGTGAGCTGGGTTCCGATTCTCACACAGTTGTACAAAGAAATCCGCTACAGCCCGCCGATTTTGTTTCTTCTGCTATTGACAGCCCTCAAGAGGTGTGTGTTATACTACAGTATTGACACGCGTGGGGCTGCCGACGGTACATATATAATAGAAGACGGCTGGCAGCAGCACAGAATCGCAGATAAGTGAGATGACTGTGTTCATAAAAGCAGTGAACGCAGGGATGATGTCCGTCAGGTCACCTGTGCCAGATGAAAGGACCGGCCCGGGATCGCTGCAGAAACGTGTGCCGTATAAAAAAGTGACAAAGTAATGATAAGATGTATTCCGGAGTTTTTTACAAACAAGATTCCGAGGGTACATAAGAGAGAAAAAGGTGGATAACAAACATGAAAAAAGTTCTGGACCTGATCAGTCAGGAAGTGATGAATGCGTTTGAATCCTGCGGGTATGACGCTTCTTATGGAAAGGTCGGCATTTCAAACCGACCGGATCTGTGCGAGTTTCAGTGCAACGGAGCGATGGCCGGTGCAAAAAAATACAAAAAAGCGCCGGTTATGATCGCAAATGATGTAGTTGCAAAGCTGCAGGAAAGCCCGCTCTTTGCGGAGGTGGCAGCGGTAAATCCTGGATTTATCAATATCAGGATCTCCGGTGATTATCTCGCAGGCTATTTAAAGGAAATGCAGGCAGATGAAAATCTGTCTGTAGAAAAGACAACCGAGCCGAAAACAATCGTGATCGATTACGGTGGAGCAAATGTGGCAAAACCGCTGCACGTCGGGCATCTGCGTTCTGCGATCATCGGCGAGAGCATCAAGCGGATCGGCCGTTTTGTCGGACATAAGGTGATCGGTGATGTCCATCTTGGCGACTGGGGCCTTCAGATGGGACTGATCATCACGGAAGTAAAGGAGCGCCAGCCGGATCTCGTTTACTTTGATGATACGTATGAGGGAGAGTATCCGGCGGAGGCTCCGTTTACGATCTCTGAACTGGAGGAAATTTATCCGACGGCAAGCGGAAAATCAAAGGTGGATGAGGAATTCCGTAAGGCTGCCCTGGATGCGACGGCAAAACTGCAGAGCGGTGTCCGCGGCTACCGTGCGCTGTGGCAGCATATTTTAAATGTTTCGATCGCGGACCTGAAGAAGAACTACGGAAATCTGAACGTAGAGTTTGATCTCTGGAAAAAAGAGTCTGACGCGCAGCCGTATATACCGGAGATGGTAGAAAAAATGAAAGAAGAAGGCTATGCGTACATGGATCAGGGCGCACTGATCGTGGATATCGCAGAGGATACGGACACGAAGGAAGTGCCGCCGTGCATCATTCTGAAATCCGACGGAGCTGCGCTTTATACGACGACCGACCTTGCGACCATCATCGAGCGCCGCAAGCTGTTTGATCCGGACGAAATCATCTATGTGGTGGACAAGCGTCAGGAGATGCATTTCATCCAGGTGTTCCGCTGCGCACGCAAGACCGGCCTTGTAAAAGAAGAGACCGGCCTGAAATTCCTTGGTTTTGGTACGATGAACGGAAAAGACGGAAAGCCGTTTAAGACAAGAGAGGGCGGTGTCATGCGTCTGGAGCATCTGATCGCGGATATCAATGAGGAAATGTTCCGCAAGATCACCGAGAATCATGAGGTGGACGAGGCAGAGGCACGCGAGACTGCAAAGCTGGTCGGCCTTTCCGCAATCAAATACGGCGATCTTTCCAACCAGGCGTCGAAGGATTACGTGTTCGATCTGGACAAATTTACTTCCTTTGAGGGCAACACCGGTCCGTATATTCTGTACACCATCGTCCGGATCAAGTCGATTCTGAACAAGTACCGTGCAAACGGCGGCACCGTAAAGAAAGGACATCTGCTGGCACCGGCCGGAGCGAGTGAAAAAGAGCTGATGCTGGCGCTGACAAACTTCAGCAGCACGGTAGAGCAGGCGTATGAGGAGCTTGCACCGCACAAGATCTGCGCGTTTATCTATGAGCTGGCAAATGATTTCAATCATTTCTATCACGAGACAAAGATCCTCGCAGAGGAAAATGCAGACCGTCAGAGAAGCTACATCGAGCTGCTTGATCTGACACGCGAAGTTCTTGAGACGAGCATCGATCTGCTCGGATTTTCCGCACCGGAGAGAATGTAAGACGGGAGGGGAGAGCGCAGCACTGATGCGACTGTGAAAAGAAATACAAGGCTTCTCATTTTCCGTCAAAGCGGATATTCACAATCCGCTTCGCTGCTTGCCTGACCCGGGTCAAAGCGGATATTCGCAATCCGCTTCGCTACTTGCTCATAACCGAGTAGCTGCTTTGCAGCTTATCAGGAGTGGCTTGTACCACTCCTGATACAAGCAAGTCCCCACTCACTGCTTATTGCTCAGCGCAATTGAAGCAGGGGACTTGCCTGACTCGGTTAAACAACAGGAAAATTATCAGAAAAAAAGAAACAAAAAAGGCGCGAAACGGGGAATGCCTGCTTTGCGCCTGTGTTATAAAGTCCGAATGACATCATATCCGGAAGAATGCAGGGATATGCCGCAGAAAACGAAATTCTGGGAATCGTTTTCGCTGAACGAAACAGGTTCTAATAGGTGTATCCATCCTGACCTGACGGGAGAAAAACTGACAGAAAAGAACGGACTTTGGAGGAGATTTATGAAGTACATAAAACAATTTGCCATTATCATCACCTTCTCATTTGCAGGCGAGGTGCTTCGGGCACTGCTTCCGCTGCCGGTTCCGGCAAGCATTTACGGGCTGGTCCTGATGCTTCTGGGACTCGTGCTGCATATTATTCCGCTGGATTCGGTAAAAGATACGGCAAAATTTCTGGTGGAAGTAATGCCGCTGATGTTTATTCCGGCTGCTGTAGGGCTGACGGAATCCTGGGACAAGATCAGTCCTATTTTCTGGAAGCTGATCATCGTGACTGCCGTTTCGACGGTACTTGTCATGGCCATTTCCGGCCGTATTACGCAGTTTGTGATCAGACATGAGAAAGGCGGCGACAAAAAATGAAAGAAATGATTACAAATTCCGTATTTTTCGGAGTGATGGTGAGCATCCTTGCTTATGAGCTGGGAATGCTTCTGAAAAAGAAATTTAAACTGGCCATTTTTAATCCGCTTCTGATCTCCATCGCGGTGGTGATCGTGATTCTGGCTGTTTTTCATATCGATTATCAAAGCTATGCAAACGGAGCAGACCTGTTAAGCTATCTGCTGACACCGGCGACGGTGTGTCTGGCGGTGCCTCTGTATGAGCAGTTGGAGCTTCTGAAAAACAATGTAAAGGCGATCATGGCGGGTCTGATCTCCGGCGTGCTCACAAGCCTGATTTCGATTCTGGCGCTTGCGGCTGTCTTCGGATTCAGCCATGAGGAGTATGTGACCCTGCTTCCGAAGTCGATCACGACGGCGATCGGAATGGGTGTTTCCGAGGAACTTGGCGGTATCGTCACGATCACGGTTGCGGTCATCATCGTGACCGGTATTCTCGGAAATGTGATCGGTGAGCATGTATTCCGCATTTTCCGCATTGATGAGCCGATCGCAAAAGGTGTGGCGCTGGGAAGTGCATCCCATGCGATCGGAACGGCCAAGGCAATGGAACTTGGAGAGATCGAGGGTGCGATGAGCAGCCTTTCCATCGCGGTGGCAGGACTTCTGACCGTACTGGGAGCGTCGGTGTTTGCGGGACTGTGGTGATTGATGAGGATGCTGACAATCCGGTTCATTGCGATAGAACGGAGATAAGCATTCACGGAGTTTCAAGTGTGCGGAGCAATAAGTGCAGATTGGATGCTTATTTCAGGGAGATCTGAAAGCTTCTGGTGACAAGTCACGAAGCGAATTGCGAATATTTGCTTTATGAAAGATATTCGCAAAATGAAAAAGGAGGAGCAAGATGAATCGTATTTCTGCAATTACGTGCGCAGCCATGTGTCTGTTTTTTTCATGCGGCGCAGCAGCACAGGAAGCAGACAATCAAAAAGGTGTTTTGTCTGAAACTGTTCTTTTGGGAGAAAAAGAACCGGAGACAGAGCAGCTGCTGATACAAAAAGAAACCGGAAATAAGACCACCGCATCCGGTACGTCCGATGAGACGGAAGAGTGGACACCGGCTGGAAAGCCTCCGGCTTCTCAGATTCTGACTGTAGCGATGGAGTGCGATTTTGCACCGTACAACTGGGAGCAGAATACCGCTGAGAATGGAGCGGTTCCAATTCATTATGAGGACAGCTACGCATTTGGTTATGACGTGCTGGTAGCACAGAAAATCTGTGAGACGTACGGCTGGCAGCTGGAAATTCTGAAGTTCAACTGGGATGCGCTGGTACCTGCTGTCGTGTCGGGTACGGTGGACTGTGCGATCGCGGGGCAGTCCGTGACCGATGATCGGCTTTCCTATGTAGATTTCACACAGCCGTATTACCGGGCTTCGATCGTGGCGGTGACAAGGGAAGGCAGCGACTACGCGGATGCGCAGACGTTATCTGATCTGACGGGGGCTTCGTGCTCCTCACAGGAGAATACGGTCTGGTATGACGAGTGTCTGCAGCAGATTGCGGATGCAAAGATCAAGGAGGCCACAGAAGACGTAAAGGAGATGTTTGATGGCCTTGACAAAGAGGAGTATGACATTGTCGTGACGGATGAGCCGACGGCGCTCGCAGCGTGTGCGGAATACCCGGGACTGAAGATCCTTGATTTTTCCGGCACGGACGACGATTTTGAGATGGCAGATGAGGAAGTGAACGTTGCCATTTCTGTTAAAAAAGGTGATACGAAGCTGAAAAACCAGATCAATGCGGTGCTGGCAAAAATGACGGCGCAGGAGCGCACGGAACTGATGAGCCGGGCGATCGAGGTGCAGCCGTATACCATAAATTAAGGAGAAAGTGACGAAAATGACAGAGATCTTATGGGACGCAGCCCTTGACTGCGTAAAAATTCTGCCGTTTTTGTTTTTATCTTATCTTGCCGTGGAATACACGGAGCACAGGATGAGCCAAAAGACAAAGAACTGGATTTACCGGGCCGGAAAGGCAGGCCCGGTGCTTGGCGGACTGATTGGCATCATTCCACAGTGCGGGTTTTCCGCGGCGGCGGCCGGCTTGTTTGCAGGCGGTATCGTAACGCCTGGTACGCTGATTGCCGTATTTCTATCGACTTCCGATGAAATGCTGCCGATCATGCTTTCGGAGGGACTTCCGGCAATGATGATCGTAAAGGTGCTGGCGGCAAAAGCTGCGACTGGTATCGTGGTCGGAGTGCTGGTTGATCTTGTGGCAGAGCACCTCCTTGGCATGAAACGGGAGATTCCGGAGACCCAGGAAATGTGCGAGCATGAGCACTGCCACTGTTCAGAGCAGGGAATTTTCCGCTCTGCATTGAATCACACGGCACAGATCACGGTCTTTCTGTTCGTGATTTCTGTAGTGCTTGGATTTGGAATGGAATATCTGCAGGAGCGCGGCGTGGCGCAGTCATTTCTGGCAGTGCCGGGACTTGAGGAGGCAGCGGCGGCGCTTGTCGGCATGATTCCGAACTGCGCAGCATCGGTACTGATCACGCAGCTTTATATAAGTGGATTTCTCGGCAGCGGCGCACTCTTTGCCGGACTTTTATGCGGAGCCGGAACGGGACTTCTCGTACTGTTCCGCGAAAATCAGAACCGGAGGGAGAGTCTGATCTTGACAGGAGTGCTTTATGTGAGCGGTGTGCTTGCGGGGATTTTGCTTGGGATGATGCACATACTGTGAGCGTAGGCAGTATCATAAGGCGGAGACTCTTGAGAGAATCCCTCATGAGCTTATGAATTTATGAGTTTATGAGTTTATGAGCTTACAGGCAGCGAAGCGGATTGCGAATATCTGCTTTACCGGGATCAAAAAGAATTACAACGTGGGATAAGATGCAGAATTGAAAGTGGATTGCGAATATCCGCTTTACCTGCTGCGAAAATAACAGGAGGACAAAAATGGATTATATCGTAAGAGCTACCGCAGCGGATTCTCAGATCCGTGCCTTTGCGGCAACGACAAAAGAGACCGTGGAGCTGGCAAGACAGTACCACAACACCAGCCCGGTGGCGACGGCAGCGCTTGGTCGGCTGCTGACGGCAGGCGCAATGATGGGCGCGATGATGAAGGGAGAGAAGGATCTCCTGACACTGCAGGTCAAGGGAAACGGACCGCTTGGCGGCATTACCGTGACGGCGGATTCTGCGGCAAACGTAAAAGGATACGTCAACAATCCAGAGGTGCTCATTCATGCAAATGAGAAGGGAAAGCTGGATGTCGGCGGCGCAGTCGGCGCCGGTATTCTGAATGTGATCCGGGATATGGGACTGAAAGAACCGTATGTCGGACAGTGCGAACTGCAGACCGGAGAGATCGGAGATGATCTCACCTATTATTTTGCAACATCGGAGCAGGTGCCGTCCTCTGTTGGTGTCGGTGTCCTCATGGATAAAGGGAATACGGTGCGTCAGGCGGGCGGATTCATCATTCAGCTGATGCCGTTTACCTCGGATGAAGTGATCGACCGCCTGGAGGCGAAGCTTTCTGAGGTGAAAAGCGTTACGACGATGCTTGATGGCGGCATGACACCGGAGCAGATCCTCGAAGAGCTGCTCGGTGAATTCGGACTGGAGATCAATGATACGCTTCCGACCCAATACCACTGCAACTGTTCGCGTGAGCGGATTGAGAAGGCACTGATCAGCATCGGGAAAAAGGATCTGCAGGAGATGATTAATGACGGTGAGCCGATCGAGGTCGGCTGTCAGTTCTGTGATAAAAAATACCAGGTCACGGTGGACGAGCTGAAGGGACTTCTGGCAAGAAGCAGCAGATAAAAGGCAGCTGTGCATGGACATATCCGGAAGAAAAAGAACGCGAAGAGAATAACAGCAGGCGAAAGCGGCGGATAACCTCTGCAGAAAGGAAAAACAATGAAGGATGGATTTATAAAAGTGGCGGCGCTCACACCGAAGATCCGTGTGGCAGACTGTGATTACAATGCGGCAAAGATCTGTTTGATGATCGATGAGGCGTGGAAAGAAGGAGCGAAGCTCATGGTATTTCCGGAGCTTTGTATCACCGGTTACACGTGTGCCGACCTCTTCTGGCAGGAGGCGCTTCTTAAGGAGGCAAAGCATGAGCTGTACCATATCATGATGCATTCCAGAGAAAAGGACGCATTGATCTTTGTGGGACTTCCCTGGGAAAAGGACGGCAAGCTCTATAACGTTGCGGCAGCGATCTGCAACGGCCGCCTGCTCGGACTGGTACCGAAGCGCTATCTGCCAAACTACAATGAATTTTATGAGCAGCGTCACTTTACGGCAGGATCGCCGGAGGCGGACTGGGCTGAGGTGAACGGTGTTCCGGTACCGTTTGGCATGAATTTGCTGTTCTGCTGTAAGGAAATGGAGGGACTTACCGTAGCGGCCGAGCTGTGTGAGGATCTCTGGACACCGAATCCACCAAGTGTAAACCATGCGCTTGCAGGTGCGACAGTGATCGTTAACCTTTCCGCGAGCGATGAGGCGACCGGAAAGGGCGAGTACCGCCGGATGCTGGTATCTTCCCAGTCCGCGAGACTTTTGTGCGGCTACATTTATACGAGTGCCGGAGAGGGAGAGTCAACGCAGGATCTGATCTTCGGCGGCCATAATATTATCGCAGAAAATGGCCGTGTGCTGGAGGAATCAAGACGTTTTGGCCATGAGGCAATCTATTCCGAACTGGACATTCACCGCCTGATTGCGGAGCGCCGCCGCATGACGACCTTTGAATCCAAAACAGACGGATACGAAAAAATCGCATTCCACCTTACCCCATGTCAGACGAAACTGACACGCGTATTTGATCCGGCACCGTTCGTTCCGTCCGGAAAAGCAGACCGTGAGAAACGCTGCGAGGAGATTTTGATGATGCAGGCCATGGGACTGAAAAAGCGTATGGAGCACACCGGAAGCAAACACGTCGTGGTCGGAATATCAGGTGGCCTTGATTCTACCCTGGCTTTGCTTGTCATGACAAAAACATGCGATCTTCTGGGCATGGAGCGAAGTGCAATTACGGCAGTGACGATGCCAGGTTTTGGCACAACTGACCGCACGTATCAGAATGCCTGTGAACTCACAAGAGGACTTGGAGCAGAGCTTCTGGAGGTCGATATCCGTCCGGCGGTTAATCAGCATTTTAAGGATATCGGACACGACAGCAGCATTCATGATGTGACGTATGAAAACAGCCAGGCACGTGAGCGCACACAGATCCTGATGGATCTGGCAAACAAAAAGGGCGGCCTTCTGATCGGAACCGGTGATATGTCGGAGCTGGCGCTTGGCTGGGCAACGTACAACGGCGACCATATGTCGATGTACGGTGTGAACTGTTCCGTGCCGAAGACGCTGGTGCGCCATCTGGTGCGTTATTATGCGGATACGTGCGGCGATGAAAAAATCAGCACGATCCTGTATGATGTGCTCGATACACCGGTCAGCCCGGAGCTTCTTCCGCCGGAGAACGGAAAGATTTCCCAGAAGACAGAAGATCTTGTCGGACCGTATGAACTTCATGATTTCTTCCTGTATTACGTAATGCGCTTCGGCTATGCGCCATCCAAAATTTATCGTGTGGCCTGCTATGCTTTCGGAGGCGTCTACGATCCGGAGATAATCCTGAAATGGCTGACCACGTTCTACCGCCGCTTCTTTGCACAGCAGTTCAAGCGTTCCTGTCTGCCGGATGGCCCGAAGGTCGGAAGCGTGGCGGTCTCCCCGCGTGGTGATCTGCGTATGCCAAGCGATGCCAGCCGGAATGTATGGATGAATGATCTGGAGAAGCTGCAGGGGAAACATGCAGAAGACTGATGATCAGAAACAGAGAAACAATTTTGTTCGAGAATGAAGCAGGAGATACCGCTGAATGAAGCAGTGGTATTTCCTGCTTTTCATTTTGTGGAGATTGTCTGTTGCAAAAAGTTATATAAGATTATATAATATAGAAAAGTTATATAAAATTATATATAATTATATAAGCTGAAAAAGTTATAAAGACTTATATAAGGTTAGACAGAAAACGAGAGGAGAAGACACAATGGGGAATCCGTTTACTTTATCGTTTGGCAAAAAACCGGTCCAGTACATCTCACGTCTCGCGCAGACCAATCAGATTCTGACAGCATTTCAGGAAAAAAATCCGACGAACCAGTTTTTTATGATTACCGGTGTACGAGGGGCGGGAAAGACGGTGATGCTGACAAATATAGCAATGGAAATGCGTCAAAAACCAGACTGGCTTGTGATTGAGCTGAATCCGATGCGGGATCTTCTGCAAAGTCTTGCAGCTAAAATTTACAGTATTCCGGAACTGCATGCAAAATTTTTGCATGCAAAGCTGGATTTTTCAGCCTTTGGCCTTGGCGTTTCGATTGAAAATGCAGCACCTGTGACAGATATTGAAAATGTACTTGAAATTATGTTAAGTGAGATCAAAAAAATGGGCAAGAAACTGCTTATTACGATCGATGAGGTGACAAACTCTGAGCACATTCGCATTTTTGCAAGCTCATTTCAGATATTTCTGCGCCAGGAAGCGCCGATCTATCTTTTGATGACCGGATTGTATGAAAATATTTATGAACTGGAGAATCATAAGGAACTTACATTTTTGTACCGTGCGCCTAAAATCATGCTGGAACCATTGAATCTTACCGCTATCCGAAAGCAGTATGCGGAAATTTTTTCGCTTGATTTTGAAAAAGCAACCGAAATGAGTCTGTTGACAAAAGGATATCCGTTTGCTTTTCAGGTGCTTGGTTATCTGTACTGGCAGGCACAAGAGAAAAAATTACTGGAAGAGATTTTGCCGGAGTACGATCAGTATCTGGATGAATATGTATACAACAAAATCTGGTCTGAACTCTCAGAAACGGATCAGAGTGTCCTGATCACACTTGCAAAAGAGGGAGGAACGGCACCTGTAAAAAGTTTGCGGGAGAAACTCGAAATGACATCCAGCCTGTTTTCCGTATATCGTGACCGATTAAAGCGAAAGGGCGTCATTGATACGAGAGAGTATGGAAAAATTGCGTTTTCGCTGCCTCGGTTTGATGTGTTTGTGAGAGAGCAGGAACTGCTGTGGTGAAAACAGCAAAATGCCACAATTT
Source organism: Lachnospiraceae bacterium (assembly GCA_902363665.1). Lineage (GTDB taxonomy): Bacteria > Bacillota > Clostridia > Lachnospirales > Lachnospiraceae > Choladousia. The sequence continues at coordinate 65,465 of CABJAW010000012.1, forward strand.
TGATAGTTGACAAACGCATTCAAAATGGTATACTGGTAAAAGATTTCAGAAAGCAAACACGCTGATGAGAAGAGTAAAATGCGGAAGCATTCAGAGAGAGGGCGGCAGCTGGAAAGTCCTTATGCGGAACCATTTGAAAACTAACTCGGAGTGACCCCAATCCGGTCCGGTGATCCCGTTATCGTCAAATGAAGTGGTGAGCGTTGAGTTTTCAGGCGGCAGAATCTGCGGCAGACGGAAGCATCATCGCACCTGAAATCAGGGTGGAACCGCGAGTAACTGAATTACCCGCCCCTGCAGTCCGTAAAGGTCTGCAGGGGCGTTTTTTGTTCACGCGAGAATACTGTTTCTGTGGATTTTACTTCATGGACAATTGCGTTCCGGGCGATTTTCCAAAAAAGAAAGGAGTGTTTTTCATGAAAGAAAAACTGAAAGAGTTTGTACTTACCAGCTGGACACCGTCCGAAAAAATTTTACTGGTAGCCGATGTATTTCTTGCAGGTATTCTGATCGGATGGCTGACTTCGCCGCTGAAAAAGGGTATTCGCTGGTTTTGCGACAATTCCTTTGGCGGGAAATTTTATGAAGTACCGGGTGATGAATGTTACGATGAGGAAGAAGAGGAGGAATAAATCATGATTATCACATTGAAAGATGGATCAACAAAAGAATACGCACAGCCGATGTCCGTATATGAGATTGCAAAGGATATCAGCGAGGGACTGGCACGCGTGGCAACCGCAGGTGAGCTGGACGGTGAGGTCGTAGACCTTCGTACGGTTGTTGAGAAAGACAGCAATTTAAATATCCTGACCTTTGACGATGAAAAAGGAGCAGGCGCATTCCACCATACAACATCCCATATTATGGCACAGGCGATCAAGCGTCTGTATCCGAATATCAAGCTTGCAATCGGACCTTCCATCGCAGAAGGATTTTATTACGATGTGGACAGCGACACACCGCTGACTGCAGATGATCTTGAAAAAATTGAAAAAGAGATGAAGAAGATTGTAAAAGAGGATCTTGCAATCACCCGTTTCACAAAGTCAAGAGAGGATGCAATCGCATATTTTAAGGAGAAAAACGAGCCGTACAAGGTAGAGCTGATCGAGGATCTGCCGGAGGACGCAGAGATCAGCTTTTATCAGCAGGGCGAGTTTGTTGACCTTTGTGCAGGTCCGCACCTTATGAACACAAAGCCGGTCAAGGCATTCAAGCTGACCAGCCTCGCAGGCGCTTACTGGAGAGGCAGTGAGAAGAACAAAATGCTTACCAGAATCTATGGTACCTCCTTTACAAAGAAAGCAGATCTGGAAGCTTACCTCACAAGAATCGAAGAGGCAAAGAAGCGTGATCACAGAAAACTGGGCAAACAGCTGGGCCTGTTCATGATGCGTGATGAAGGACCGGGATTCCCGTTCTTCCTTCCGAACGGAATGATTCTGAAGAATACGCTGCTTGATTACTGGCGAGAGATCCACAGAAAAGCAGGCTATGTAGAAATCTCCACACCGATCATGCTGAGCCGTCATCTGTGGGAGACCTCCGGACACTGGGATCATTACAAAGAGAACATGTACACCACAGTCATTGATGATACTGATTTCGCGATTAAGCCGATGAACTGTCCGGGTGGAATCCTTGTATATCAGTCAGAGCCGCGTTCCTACCGTGACCTGCCGCTCCGTATGGGTGAGCTTGGCCTTGTACACCGCCACGAGAAATCCGGTCAGCTGCACGGTCTGATGAGAGTACGCTGCTTCACACAGGACGATGCGCACATCTTCATGATGCCGGAGCAGATTCGTGATGAGATCAAAGGTGTTGCAAAACTGATCGACGAAGTATATCAGCTGTTTGGATTCAAATATCACGTAGAGCTTTCCACCCGTCCGGAGAATTCCATGGGAAGCGATGAGGACTGGGAGATGGCAACCGATGCACTGCGCGGAGCACTCGATGACCTTGGACGTGATTACGTCGTAAACGAAGGGGACGGTGCATTCTATGGTCCGAAGATCGACTTCCATCTGGAGGATTCCATCGGACGTACCTGGCAGTGCGGAACCATTCAGCTTGACTTCCAGCTGCCGCAGCGTTTTGAGTGCGAGTACATCGGAGCAGACGGCGAGAAGCATCGTCCGATCATGATTCACCGTGTTGCATTCGGTTCCATCGAGCGTTTCATCGGAATCCTGATCGAGCATTTCGCGGGCGCATTCCCGACCTGGCTGTCACCGGAGCAGGTACGCGTCCTTCCGATCTCCGACAAATATCTGGATTACGCAAACCAGGTAAATGCAAAGCTGAATGAGGAAGGTATCCGTTCCAGCGTAGATTCCCGTGCAGAGAAGATCGGTTACAAGATCCGTGACGCACGTCTGATGAAGGTACCGTACATGCTGATCGTCGGTGCAAAAGAAGAGGAACAGGGTCTTGTATCCGTCCGCAGCCGTTTCGCAGGCGATGAGGGCCAGACCGAGCTTGCATCCTTTGTTGACAGCATCAAAGAAGAGGTCCGCACAAGAACACTGCGTGAGACCGTTGTCGTAGAGGAAGAGAAAAAAGAAAAATAAAGAGAATGGAAAGATATTCAGAAACGCTTCGAAAAGCGGAGGCGTTCATGAGCAGGTGATGAAGGCGGATTAAGAATGTCCGCATTATCAGATAAAAAACTCATCCGAGGTTTGAAATGAAGAGAGAATATTTCAGGCGCGGGTGAGTTTTTTTGTGTTTATGTCGATCAATATGAAAAGATAATGAGATGGCTCAATCTATAGCAATTCTGCAAAATAATGCATCCCCTCCGATCTGTCAGAGCGTGAAATACTGCGTCAGAAATCTTTGCCGTGCGTCAGCACGCCTGCAGATTTCATCCTTGTTTGGGCCTGTCAGAAAAATGGCGTGAATAAATTCTACTTTCCCTGTGCACACTATCTCCTGTAGCAGATCCAGTCTTTGCGGCTGGTTCGGCAAATCTGAAGATTCTCCCGGAATCATCGGGAGAGGAAATGAAGGAGGTACGAATATGCCGGGTTTGGTTTGTTCCGCACAGAGTTGTGTATACAACGACGCAATGTATTGCAGCAGAGGAAATATTGAGGTTGGCGGCGCGGATGCGCGGGTCTGCCAGGATACGTGCTGTGAGAGTTTTCAGGGAAGAAGCGGCGACAGCGCAAAAAATACGATGAAGAGTGGCTGTACCTGCACGCAATCTGATATCCGCTGCGAGGCGACAAACTGCATGCACAACCAGAACTGCGTCTGCCATGCAGAGAAGGTTGATATCGCGGGAGCGGCGGCGTGTCGCTGCGATGAGACGGAATGTGTGACATTTGAAGAAAAATAAAAATAAGTTCTGAGTGTCTGCTTTACAAGAAGAAACGGGATTTTGCAGCAAAAAAAGCTGTGAAATCTCGTTTTTCGATGTTAGAATAAAGTCAGTATAGGATGGCTTGCGAAAACACACATTTATTTTGTGAAAAATGAATGATTGTTAAATATTATATGGATCAAAGGAGAAACTTATAAGTAACTAAATATATTGCTTAATATGGTTAAATGTGTTTAAATGTATCTATGGAGGTATTATTATGAACACATCAAATATCACGAATTATAAACCAAAAGATTTTGCTGAATTAACAGGTGTTTCTGTGAAAACATTACAGCGTTGGGACAGGGAAGGAATTCTGGAGGCAAATCGGACTCCCACTGACAGGCGTTATTATACTTACGACCAATATCTTCAATTTTAAAGGCATAAAAACCCAAAATGATATACGCCAGGTAGTTATTTATGCAAGAGTTTCTACAAAGAATCAAAAGGATGATTTACAGAATCAAGTATCGTTTTTACGTCAATTCTGTAATGCCAGAGGCATTATTGTAGACCAATGTATTGAAGATTATGGAAGTGGTCTGAATTACAATCGTAAGAAGTGGAATAAATTATTGGATGAAGTAATGGAACAAAAAATCAAAACCATAATTATAACGCACAAAGATAGATTTATCAGATTTGGCTATGATTGGTTTGAAAAATTCTGCATGAAGTTCCATACGACCATAGTGATCGTAAACAATGAAGAACTATCACCACAAGAAGAACTCGTGCAGGATATTGTTTCTATTCTTCATGTGTTCTCCTGCAGGTTGTATGGACTCCGTAAGTATAAAAAACAAATAGAAAGGGATGAAGAAATTGTTAAAGAGCTTCAAGACGGAGATCCATCCCACACCAGAGCAGAAAATCAGGATTCATAAGACGATAGGCACTTGCCGATATGTCTATAACTTCTACCTTTGTCACAACAAAGCCTTGTATGATAAAGGTGAAAAGTTTATGAGTGGTAAGAGCTTTAGTGTATGGCTTAACAATGAATACATTCCGGATAATCCGGATAAAGCATGGATTAAGGAAGTGTATTCAAAAGCCGTGAAAAGATCCATCGAAGACGGATGTACTGCTTTTACAAGATTTTTTAAACATCAGAGTGATTTTCCTAAATTTAAAAAGAAAGGTAAATCAGATGTAAAAATGTATTTCGTCAGAAATAACCCAAAGGATTGCGTGTGTGAAAGGCATAGACTTAAGATTCCAGCTTTGGGTTGGGTCCGCATCAAAGAGAAAGGATATATTCCAACAACAAAAGATGGATATGTGATCAAAAGCGGTACAGTTTCAATAAAAGCTGACAGATACTATGTTTCGGTTCTTGTAGAACTGACGGATAACAAGACAGCTGATCATTCCAATGAAGGAATTGGCATTGACCTTGGATTAAAGGATTTCGCCACTGTTTCTAATGGTAAAACTTATAAGAACATTAACAAATCAGCAAAATTAAAGAAACTTGAAAAACAACTTATACGAGAACAGAGAAGTCTTTCTCGAAAATATGAAAATTCACAGAAAGGAGAGTCCACTCAAAGAGCGAATATACAAAAACAAAAGCTCAAGGTACAGAAACTTCATCATAGGATAGATAATATCCGTACCGACTACATTAACAAAACAATCGCAGAGATAGTGAAAACCAAACCATCCTACATTACGATTGAAGATTTAAATGTAAAAGGCATGATGAAAAACAGACATCTTTCAAAAGCAGTTGCGTCACAGAAGTTTTATGAGTTTAGAATAAAACTTCAAGCTAAATGCAACGAAAATGGGATTGAACTTCGTGTGGCAGACAGATGGTATCCATCTTCTAAAACCTGCCATTACTGCAAAAATATCAGGAAAGATTTAAAACTTTCAGATAGAATTTTCAAATGTGCTTGTGGTTATATCGAAGACAGAGATCTCAATGCTGCACTTAATTTGAGAGATGCTATGACTTACGAAGTTGCATAAATAAACGCAAACGTAGGTATGTACCGAAGGCTATTTCGGGAATTTACGACTGTGGAGTGTACAAGAACTTGTGAGTAGATATGATTTCGGTCAATCCAAAGCATACACGATAAAGCAGTAAGTAGAACTCGTGAGAGTCTACATTATCTCGATGTGGGTATATTTAATCATATTTTGAGTGGCAGCTGTGCATATGATAAATACTCTGAAACACCGCCTGAATGATATGCATATTTTTACAAAACTTTTTTTATTCTGCCTTGCGATCTGTTTTTCAATTGCGCTAATTTCAGGTGTTATTGTATACAATATTGCATCGGATATTATTTTGGATAAAACCGTTACACAGGCAAAGGAAACGGTATGGCAGATATCGGAAAATTATGACACTTTTATGACCATGATCTATAATAAACTGGATATTCTGGCTTTTAATACGGCAGTACAGGAAGAACTGAGGCTTGGAAAATCAGAGGACTCAGAGGAAGGCTACTACAGTAAAACCAGAAAATTAAAACGCCAGATGGTGATGATTTATAACAGTGTTTATATGAAGGATCTGGAAATATACGGTGATAACGGAAAAAATTATTTTTGCGCAACGATGTATCAGGAACCTAAACTTGATAATGAAGAAGAATTAAAAGCGTTGGCAAAATCCAAAAGAGGGGCTATTGTATGCATAAATGATATCCAAAACAGCGGAGATATTCAGCTGGTAAAGGAAATAAAAGATTTATTATCGATGGAATCACTTGGAGTGATGCGGAATGCAATTCGGCTTTCCTCTCTGGAAAATATTCAAAAGAATGTAGATTTTGCATTTTCAGGAAGTATTTTGCTTCTTGATAATCAGAATAAAATTATTTGCGGAGAAGAATCCAAATTATTGGAAAATGCAGATAAATTGTTTCAGGCAGGAAATGGCTCTTTTATTAGCCAGATAGACGGAGAAGAATATGAAATACTCTATCACACCGTGTCAAAGACGGGGTGGAAAACAATTGGGATTATTTCGAGGAAAGAAATCAATAATTCAGTTACGCCGCTTTTGCTTGGTATTGGAGCAGCAATGATAGTAGGGCTCCTGTTAGGTCTTTTATTATGTGCAATACTCTCAGGGGTGTTGGTTCGCCCATTGCACAATACAAGCCGGGCGCTCCGGGCATTTGCATCGGGAGATTTCGGCGTGAGTCTGGATGAGACGCGAAAAGATGAGTTTGGGGAAATGAATCACGTCTTCAATGAGACGATCAGGCAGGTGGAACAGCTGCTCGAGGAGATATCAAACAGCAGGCTTTTGAGTAAGGAGATGGAGATTAAAGCGCTTCAGGCACAGATCAATCCTCATTTCCTGTATAATGCACTGGATACGGTTAACTGGATGGCAAGAATTAAAGGAGAAGATGAAATTTGTGAGATGGTCCAGGCAATCGGAAATCTGCTCCGCATCAGCATCAGCAATAAGGAAAATATTTTTACAGTGCGTAAGGAACTGGATTATGTAAACGACTATCTGTATATTCAGAAAAAAAGATTTCAGAATCGTTTTACTGTGGAGTTTGATGTAGAGGAAGCTGTGATGGAACAGCTGATTCCAAAACTGACGATCCAGCCACTGGTGGAGAATGCGATTGTACATAGCGTTGAGGTGAGTAAAGCAAAAGTACTGCTCGTGATTTCGGGACATATCGAGGGAGCGGATGTTGTTCTTAAAGTAAAGGACAACGGAGTCGGTATCCCAAAGGAGATTCTGGAACACCTGCTGACCAGAAACGGAAACGACGGAAAAGAGGTGGATGTGCGCAGGGCACACACCGGACTTGGTGTTTATGCGGTGCATCAGAGGCTGCAGTATATGTATGGAGAACCATATGGGCTTATGGTGGAATCTGAGGTTGGGAAAGGAACCTGCTTTACGGTGAGGCTTCCACATGAGGTGAAAAATCAAAAACAGGCAGAAGGGAGAAACGTATGAAGCTGAAAGTACTGATTTTGGATGATGAATTTATTATCCGGGAAGGGCTGTGCGTGTTTCCGTGGGAATCCTATGGCTGTGAAGTTGTGGGAAGTGCGGAGGACGGGGAGGAGGGACTGAGACTGGCGAAGACGCTTCATCCGGATATTTTACTGAGTGATATTAAGATGCCGGAGATGGATGGGCTGGAAGTCTCTGAAAAGGTAAAGAGCGCATTTCCGGAAACAGAGATCGTCCTTCTGACCGGATATGATGATTTTGAGTTTGCACAGCAGGCGCTTCGGATCGGAGTCGCAGAGTATCTGCTTAAGCCGATTGATTTTAAGGAACTGGAGGCGGTTGTAGAGAAAATATGCGGCAGGATCCGAAAGCATCAGAAGCAGAAAACGGATTATGATTTATTGAAAGAACAGTATCGCAAGGCACGTCCTCAGATCGTATCCAAAGCAATTTCAGATGCCTTATTCGGAATTTATGAAGAGAAAGAAGAACTGCTGGAAAATTTGAAGAATTTGCGTATCCGGCTGGACTGTTCCTATGTGGCCTATGCAAGAATTGTGGGAGATGTGGAAATACCGGAAGAAAATCTGGATCAGAGCCTGCTTAAATTTATTATTTGCAATGTATGCGAAGAAATATTTCGGACTGACAGAGAGGAGCTGCGTGTCTTTTCAGTGACAGATACAATGGGATATTGCTTTGTGATTTCCTATCCAGAATATTTTGCTGAGGAAGACTGTATGGCGCATTGCGAGGCTGCGTGTGAAACGGCCAGAAAGAAAATCCGGGAAATTCTTCGAAAAAATCTTTCTTTTGGAATCAGTAACAGAAGTCAGAACGCCTGTGAACTGAACCTGGCTTATCGGGAAGCGATGGAAGCATGCGAGGAGAGCAGCTTCGTGGATGATACCGGAAATGTGACAAAATACAGGGATATCAACTGTGTGCAGCGCAACATACGCAGTATGACGGATGGAGAAAAGAGAAGGATTCTTTCGGAACTTGCCAGAGGCAATGGGGAGACGGCACTACGCTTCGCAAACCGGATTTTTGAAAAATGCGAAGATATTGATATTCTTCGATATGATTCAATGGAACTGCTGACACAGTGCATGCGGTATTTAAGTGTTGATAAGCGCGAACTGTCCGGAGAGCAAAGAGTGGAAAATGATGCAGTTTTCCTTGAAACAATGGAGCAGATCATGAACAGCCGCAATCGGAAGACACTGCTGCAGGCACTTCGAAAAGCACTTCTGTATGGTGGAAATCAGCAGCTGGATCTGCATGTATCAAGAAATCAGAAAATAGGTGAGGAAATAGAAGCCTATATTCGGGAAAATTATGCGAACGATTTGTCTCTTGACAGCCTGGCTGAGCAGTTTAGAATCAGCAAGACGTATGTGAACCGCCTTCTTAAGAACCATACTGGGAAAAGCTTTCTGGAAACGCTGACAGATATTCGGATGGCAAAAGCGAAAAGTTTGATACAGGAAGGAGAGTACAAGGTATATGAAATTGCGGAAATGGTGGGATATCGTGATTTCAGTTACTTTATCCGGGTGTTTAAGAAAAAGTATGGAACAACCCCGAATAACTATAAAAAAATTTAAAACAAGATCCGAAAAAAGGAGAAAAACAAACAGAACAAAATTTGTGATGTGCATTTTTCTCCTTTTTTGTATTCGAAAATCCGATTTTTTTTCAAATGTCTGATAGGGAGAGTGTCAGATTTCAGGTAAAATAGGATTATCAAAAACGTGAAACCAATCAAAGGAGGAAAAGAAATGAAGGCAAGAAAACTGATAGCACTCGTATTGACAGGTGCAATGGCAGCATCGACACTGCTGGTGGGCACGGGAGTAAGTGCAGCGGAATCCGGCAGTGAGAGAACGAAGATTACGGCACTTCTTCGTGCAAGTGAGACATCAGCGAAGTATATTATTCTGAAGAAGCTTCTGACCGAGTTCAGTGAAGAGCACGGACTGGAAGAGCCGGAGTTCGAGTTGGTAAGCGGCGATGCAGATTATGTGACAAAGCTTCAGCTGTATATCAACAGCAATTCCCTTCCGGATATTTACGGCTGTGCAAACGGTGCGCTTTCCAGTGCAGCACAGGACATTGACGGTATGGTGAATATCGGCGATGAACTTGAGCGGATTGGCATGAAGGAGGAAATGAACCAGGCAGTTTATGATTTCTTCAAGGATGCAGATGATGGAAATGTATACCTGTTTCCGGAGAGCCTGAACTGTGAGTTCTTCGTATACAGAAAGGATATTTTCGAGGAGTACGGACTGGAAGCGCCGAAGACCTGGGATGAGTTCCTGACCGTGTGCAAGACGCTCAAAGAGAACGGTGAGGTTCCGCTTATCGTTGCAGGATCTGAGAACTGGCAGCTGATGAGATATCTGTCCTTTGCCCCGTGGAGAATGACAAAAGACGGCTTTATCAGAGGATATATGGATCAGAAAGAGAAGTTTACAGAAAACGTGGCTGCGAAAAAAGGTGCAGAGCTTCTGTACACACTCGGAACGGAAGGATATTTCCAGGGCGGTTTCCTGAGCACAGATTATACAGCTGCAACGGATCTGTTCTTTGGAGGCACAGGCTGTATGTGGTACAGCGGATCGGGTCAGATCAAAGAGGCTAGCGAGATGTATGCAAACGGAGAGCTTGGTTTCTTTGCAGTACCGGATGTAGACGGAGAAGAAAATATGGATACGAATGTACCGATTCACGGTGGATTCGGAACCGCATTTAACGCACAGACCTATGATGAGACCATGCAGGAATTCTTCCAGTATATGTGCGAGAATTACAGCGATGCATGCTACAACGATGCACAGGTATTTTCACCGTTCAATGGAGAGATTCCGGACGGTGTGGATCAGATGTTCTATGATCTCCAGCCGCTGTTTGAGACGGCGACCGATGCATGGGTTTCCTGGGATGACAAGCTTGACTCCGCAACACTGACCAACCTGGTTGATGAGCAGCAGAAGCTTGCACAGGGCAGCGAGACACCGGAAGAGTTTGAGGCGGCAGCGGATCAGTTTATTGTAAATAACAGCAACTGATTGATATGAATGGGACAAGAATGTGCGCGGCACATTCTGCCGGAGGCTTTTATGACATAAAAATGAAATTTTCTACTGTCATAAAAAACATCCCCGGGTATGTGGAAGCGTACCCGGGGATGCTCAGAAAGAGGGGATAACATGCAGAAAACCTTTGGAAAGAAAAAAGTAATCCTGATGTTCCTGCTCCCTGCATTTGTTATTTATACGTTATTTGTGGTAGTGTCCGTCATATGGGCCGGCTATTATAGTGTTTTTGACTGGAGCGGAGTAGGAGACAAGGTATTTGTCGGAATAAAAAATTATAAGCAGCTGCTGACCGGAGATAAAATTTTCTGGCAGACAGTGGCACATACGTTGATTTACACAGTAATCTGCGTGGCGATAGAAGTATTCGGAGGACTTTTATTTGCAATCTTTTTGACGAGAGTAAAACATTTCCGGGCAGGACTTCAGACACTGTATTATGTACCGGTTGTTATCTCATCTGTGGCGATCTGCCAGATTTTTTCAAAACTGTTTTCTGTAACGCCGACCGGTGTTATTAATGCAGTAATAGGCTTCTTTAATCCGGATTTGCTATATATGGAATGGACGTCAAATGCATCCATTTCTCTGTATGTCGCAGCCTTTGTGGAAGGCTATAAATATCTGGGACTTTACATGGTTATTTTTTATGCGGCATTGATCGGCGTACCGTCGGAACTGGCGGAGGCAGCGATCGTAGACGGTGCAAATGTACCGCAGCAGTACTGGCATGTAAAAATCCCGTACATCAAACCGGTTATTATCGCAAACTGCGTACTGGTATTAAATGGATCTTTGCGGTCATATGATATTTCCTTCCTTCTGACAAAGGGAGGACCGGGAAATGCATCGGAGCTGATGTCAACTTATATGTATAAGCAGGCGTTCAGCAGCATGAAATATGGATATGGAAGCGCGGTGGCAATGGCAATCGTAGTGATCTGTCTGATCGTGGGAGGCGTTTTCCGAAGAGTAACGGAAGGAGGAGAGCAGTGATGAGTACCAGCAGAAAAAGAGCGGTTTCGGCCGTCGTGAGAGTCATTGTTGCGGGGATCCTTCTTGTGTTCATGGTATATCCGATTTTTTACGTGATCATGTCGAGCATGAAGACAAAGGACGACTTCCGACATCTGCCGTCCTGGGCGTTGCCGAGTGCGTTTAATATTGATAATTATATTAAAGTATTTACGACCAGTCCGATGCTGAATTATTTCAAGAACAGTATTATCATCACTGTGGGTGTATTGATTCCGCTTTTGCTGTTCAGCTTTATGGCAGGATTTGCGCTCAGTAAGATTCAGTTTAAATGGAATAAAAAGCTGCTGTCTTATTTCCTGCTTGGCCTGATGCTTCCGTTTCAGGTGGCGCTGATCCCGCTGTTTACGATTTTTTCAAAGCTGAATATTCTGAATACGTATGCGGCGGTGATTTTACCACAGATTGCATTTTCTCTGTCGTATTCCATCCAGCTGTTTTATTCATTCAGCAAGTTTCTGCCAGATGAGATCATAGAAGCGGCAATCATCGATGGCTGCAGCCCGTTCCGTACGTTTTTCAAGGTTGTATTTCCGATGTCGACCAATTCACTGCTGACAGTGGCGACGATGCAGGGCGTGTTTACCTGGAATGATTTCATCAACGCCTATACGTTTACAAGATCGACTTCGATGAAAACGGTTACACTTGGACTGAACGACTTCGTTGGATTTATGGGTACGAAGGATTGGGGAGCAACTTTTGCAGCGATTGTTGTGACGGTGCTTCCGACATTTATCTTCTATTTCTTTACGAACAAGTACATGTTAAGCGGCCTGACAGCAGGCGCTGTAAAAGGCTGAGATCAAAGGAGGAAAAGTTATGCACAAATTATATTATCAGTTTCCGAATACGTGGTTTGGTGATTGCATGCCGTTTGGCCATGGAAATGAATTTTTCCTGTATCATCAAAGAGATACCAGAAAACCGGGACCATTTGGGGAACCGTTTGGCTGGGATCTGGCAACAACCTCTGATTTCGTTCATTATAAGGACTGCGGCGTAGCAGTTCCGAGGGGAACGGATGAGGAGCAGGATCAGTTTATTTTTGCAGGAAGTGTATTCGAGGCCGAGGGACAGTATCATATTTTCTATACCGGTTATAACCGGGATTATCCGGCGCAGGGGAAGGCATCACAGGTATTGATGCATGCAGTTTCAGATGATCTGTATCACTGGACTAAAACGAAGGAGGCACTTACGTTTACACCACAGGAGGGATATGACCCGGATGACTGGCGTGATCCGTTTGTACTGTGGAATGAAGAGGAGCAGGTTTATATGCTGATCCTTGGCGCGAGAAAGATCGGACCAAAGACACAGCAGACTGGCCGTACCGTAAAGTTTACATCAACAGATTTGAAAAACTGGAAATTTGAGGGAGATTTCTGGGCACCGGGACTTTTCACGATGCATGAAATGGTAGACCTGTTCCAGATTGGCGACTGGTGGTATCATGTAGTGACAGAGTACAGTGACCGTAGCAAGATGGTTTATCGTATGAGCAAGAGTATCAATGGCCCGTGGATTGCACCGGCGGATGATGCGTTTGACGGACGTGCATACTATGCAGGAAGAACGTTCTGCCTGAACGGACAGAGAATTCTGTTTGGCTGGGTGCCAACGAAAGAAAACAGCGATGACCATGCGAACTTTGAGTGGGCAGGTACTTTCGTGGCGCATGAAATCTATCAAAGAGAAGACGGAACACTCGGTGTAAAGATTCCGGATACCGTATGGGCTGCATTTAACGAGCGGGAAAAGATTGCAGACTTTACGATCGATTCCCCGTATGCAAGAGAGGAAAAGGTAGTGGCGAGAGAGTGTGGCGATCTGTTTTCCTTTGAGGCAGATGTGAAGTTTTCCGGCGATCCCCGTTCGTTTGGTGTGCGCATTCTTGAGAGTGAGGAGAAAGCGCAGGCATATCAGTTCCTGTTCCATGTAAAAGAAAATCGTTATGTCTTTGAGAAAAATCCGAACTGGCCGTGGTTTGGCTGTATGAACATCGGACTGGAGCGGCCAATTGATCTGAATGCCGGAGAGACGTACCATATTCAGATTATTTTCGATGATGATATCGCAACGCTGTATGTGAACGGTGTTGCACTCAATACGAGAGCATATGAAAAGCCGGGTGATTCCTTAAGTCTCTTTGTGACAGACGGAACGCTTGAGGTAACAAATGCTTCGATTGCAAGAGGAATCAAAGCGTAGCTTGAGCCGGAATTCAGCGCTAAAAATACCTCAAAAAAGTAATTGACAAACCGCATCCCATGTAGTAGAATAAATCAGGTTGTAAAACAGGAAAGCAGAGTATCCACTCTCACCCTGGCACGAGGAAGTATGGTGACCAGAGGTTCATAAAAGATGACAGATCGGGTTTATTATCTGGATGGCGGACCGGAGATTTCGTTCGATGGGATGCGGTTGAGTTGCCAAAAGGCAGTATGGATTCAGAGTTTGATTCCGGCAGTTTTGCAGGAAGTTTTGATGTGTCAGATGTGATGATTGAAGTGGATAGCTGTGCGTTATCCACTTTTTTAATGTTTCTATTCAGGGTTGTTCCACGGCGAGGCCGAAGGGAGCAGAGTTTTATATCAATGTGTGGAGGTGCAGAACTATTAGCGAATTAATGATTAACGAACAGATCAGGGACCGCGAAGTCCGCTTAATCGGTGAAAACGGAGAGCAGCTTGGCATTATGTCAGCAAGGGATGCAATGAAGCTTGCCAAAGAAGCAGAGCTTGACCTTGTAAAGATTGCCCCGACCGCGAAGCCGCCGGTGTGCAAGATCATCGACTACGGAAAATATCGTTACGAGCTGGCAAGAAAAGAAAAAGAAGCGAAGAAAAAGCAGAAGACGATAGAGATCAAGGAAATCCGGCTGTCACCAAATATTGATGTAAATGACCTGAATACCAAAATCAGCAGTGCACGTAAATTTCTTACAAAGGGCAATAAGGTAAAAATCAGCCTTCGCTTCAGGGGACGTGAGATGGCTCATATGCAGGCCAGCCGTTATATCCTTGAAGATTTCGCAAAGTCTCTGGAAGATGTGGCTGTGATTGATAAGCCAATCAAGCAGGAAGGCAGAAGCCTCACCCTGTTTTTGATGGAAAAGCGTTCATAACGTTATTCAGATATTCTAAATACAAGGAGGAACTTTAAGATGCCAAAAATGAAAACAAGCAGAGCAGCTGCAAAACGTTTTAAAAAGACAGGAACAGGATTATTAAAGAGAAATAAAGCTTATAAGAGCCATATCTTAACAAAGAAATCCACTAAGAGAAAGAGAAATCTGAGACAGTCTACAATCACAGACGCTACGAATGCTCAGAACATGAAGAAGATCCTGCCGTATCTGTAAGCAGCAGGCAGAAATCAGGAAACAGGAGACTGTGGCCGAAAGTCTGACGGCTGCGACAGTCTGAGGCGGAGCACTCCGCTGTACGTGTAAAGACATGGATTATCTAAGGAGGAAAACAAGACATGGCAAGAATCAAAGGCGGTTTAAACGCTAAGAAAAAACATAACAGAGTATTAAAGCTGGCTAAGGGTTACAGAGGAGCCAGATCCAAACAGTACAGAGTAGCAAAGCAGTCTGTAATGCGTGCACTTACAAGCGCATACGCAGGAAGAAAGCAGAAGAAGCGTCAGTACAGACAGCTTTGGATCGCTCGTATCAACGCAGGCGCTCGTCTGAACGGCCTTTCCTACAGCAAATTTATGTACGGCCTGAAGCTGGCTGGCGTAGAGCTGAACAGAAAAGTGCTGGCTGATATGGCAGTTAATGATGCAGCAGGATTTGCTTCTCTTGTAGAGCTTGCAAAGACAAAGCTTGCTTAATTGAACGAAGGTCGCGAAGCGGATTGCAAATGTCCGTTTTAGTATAGTTTTGAAAATGAGGAGTCCCGGATGAAAATCCGGGGCTTTTTTGCATTATGCATTTTTCGGATACGATCGAGGATAGAAGTAGTTCATGAGAGTGCAGCAATCAGAGGAAAGAAACTCTGGAGGCTGCTTTTTTAACCGAGTCAGGCAAGTCCCCTGCTTCAATTGCGCGGAGCAATAAGCAGTGGGTAGGGACTTGCTTGTATCAGGAGTGGTACAAGCCACTCCTGATAAGCTGCGAAGCAGCTGCTCGGTTATGAGCAAGTAGCGAAGCGGATTGCGAATATCCGCTTTGACCCGAGTCAGGCAAGTCTCCTGCGGGGATGAGCTTGATTGCAACAGCTGTTTTGTCTGAGAAATCGATAAAGTATCTTACATGGAAAGCGTCTGCTTTGACAGAGAAAGCTTTGTGATTGGTAAATATATACAGATTGATATTGTAACATATGCATAAAAATGAACATATAAAACTGTATATTAAGGAGATTTGCACAAAAGCTGTTGACGTTTAATAATCACTGTGATAATATTACAAGTAATCACAGAAAAAAATAATAAAAAGAATTTTACAGAAATTCTAAAAAGAATTATATATGATATGCAAAAAGGACTTTACAAAATCACACAGATATCATATAATCCACCTATTCAGTAGGAAAAGTATGAAATAAAAGTCTGACCTAAACGCAGAGAAATAAAGTGACTGCGTTCATAAGCATTCATAAAAAGGGAAGGCGGAAGACAAAGATCCGCTTTACAGCAACCAGATGAAAAACAGGAGGACTATGTATGAAAAAGAGAGACAGAGTATTTGCAGCAATTCGCGGAGAGAAAGTGGATCACGTACCGTGCGGATTTTCCCTTCATTTTCCACATGACCGTGCATTCGGTGATGCTTCGGTGGAAGCTCATCTGCGTTTTTTCAAAGAAACGGATACGGATATTATTAAGATTATGAATGAAAATCTTGTTCCGGACGTTGGCGAGATCAGAACGGCAGAAGACTGGAAAAAGATTCCTTCCTATTCAATGAAGGATGGATTCATGCAGAAGCAGATGGAGCTTACAGAAAAGATCCTTGCAAAGGCAGATCCGAATGCATTTTCACTTGGAACGCTTCATGGTATTTGCGCATCAGCGATCCATCCGATCGAAGCAAGATACGGATATGAGGGAACAAGAGAGCGCATGTGTGCACACTTAAGAGAGAACAAGGTTCCGGTACTGGATGCATTTAAGAGAATCACAGAAGGAATGTGCCAGCTGGCAGAGAGCTACAAAAAGCTTGGATTGGACGGTATTTATTATGCGGCGCTCGGCGGTGAGAGACGGTATTACACGGATGAAGAGTTTGCAGAAGCAATTGAAGGCTTTGACAAAGAAATCCTGAAGGTTTCCAAAGAGGTGGGCAATGTAAATGTACTTCATATCTGTAAGGATGGTCTGAACATGGATCGCTATGCAAGCTATGCAGATCTGGCGGATGTTGTAAACTGGGGTGTTTACGAGACGCATTTCAGTCTGGAGGACGGCAAAAAGCTGTTTGCTGGAAAGACAATCATGGGTGGACTGGCAAACCGCAGCGGTGTGATGGTTGATGGTACAGAAGAAGAGCTGCGTGAAGCGACAAAGAAAGTTATTTCTGATTATGGCAAGGCGAAATTTATTCTGGGAGCGGATTGCACACTTCCGACAGAAATTCCATATTCACGAATCAATGCAGTTGTACAGGCTGCAAGAGAAATATAAAAATTACACGATCAAAGGAGGAAAAAACATGAAGAGGAAAATGATCAGCGGACTGCTGGCGGCAGCAATGACAATGGGACTGTTTGGCGGTGCATTTGCGGCAGAGGCAGAGGAGACAGTATACCCGGCAGGTACGATCACCATTTACGGAACCGGCCAGCCGCAGTACTTAAAGGAGTACATGGACGCATGGGTAGAGCGCCATCAGGATATCGCAGCAGGTGTTACGTTTGACATTGTACAGACAGAGGGTCATGCACAGAGCCGTGAGAATATTACGATGACCGCACTGTCAGGGGCAATGGAGGATCTTCCGGATGCAGTATGGCTTGATCCAGTTAACATCATGGATCTTTCCCAGGCAGATCTTCTGGTAGACGAAAGTGAATTTCTGGCTCCGTACATCGATCAGATGGTAGATGGAGCAGCGGATGATGCGACGATCAACGGCGGTATTTACGGCCTTCCGAGTTCCGTTCGTCCGAACGTGCTGTTTTACAACCAGGAGATCTTTGACAAATATGGCGTGGATCCGTCCATGATGACAACGTTTGACGGTTACATTGAGGCAGGACGCCAGCTGAAGGAAAAGAGCGAAGGAAAAGTTTACCTTTCCTACATCAGCCCGAGCAGCAAGACCTGGAGATATTGGGGACGTCGTGGTCTGATGCCGCAGGCAGATGCGAAAATCTGGGATGAGGATGGAAATGTAGTGATCGGTGAGGATGCAGGTACAAAGCTTGCACTTGGTGCCCTGGATACCTTAAATTCCGAAGGACTTCTGATGAAGACTGAAATTATGGAGCCGGCGCTTTACGATGCAATCAATAATCAGGAAGTAGCAACGTTCTACATTGGCGCATTCTGGGATGAGTTCCTTAGAAAGAACTGCCAGGCAACCTCCGGTCAGTGGAGAGTAATGGCTTCTCCGGTATTTGAGGAAGTCGGAACAGCAGGCGCACCGGTATCCAGCTATTTCTGTATCGTAAATAAGGGGGACAACGTATATCAGGGACTGCTTGAGCAGCTGTGGAAGGATTTCCACTTTGATACTGAGTCCAGAAATGCATGGGTAGAGTCCATGGAGTCTCAGAATGCACCGTATGCAAACCCGATTTCTCTTTCTATGCTGGAAGATGATTTCTGGAAAGAGCCGTCTGAGTTCTACGGCGGAATGTCTTTCAGAGAGATGGAAGGAAAGTGCCTGGAGAATGGTTCTAAAAATCT
Source organism: Lachnospiraceae bacterium (assembly GCA_902363665.1). Lineage (GTDB taxonomy): Bacteria > Bacillota > Clostridia > Lachnospirales > Lachnospiraceae > Choladousia. Next base: position 83,811 of record CABJAW010000012.1, read on the forward strand.
GGTTGTAACTCCGCAGGATGCAGAGGCAGATGAGATCATCTCAGCAGAGCTTGAGAATTATGTGGCAGGAAATCAGACAATGGACGAAGCAATTGCAAATATGGATAAAAACCTGAAGGCGAAGATCGGTTCTGCAACGATCATTCAGTAAAAAATAGAAACATAATCAGGGAAAGCCACAAAAGGCGGAAAGCCCGGGTGACAATGGCCGCCCGGGCTTTTTGTATCCTTTACCATGATAAATGGGAGAAAAAATATGCTGAAAACAATCAAAAAATACAAAATGCCGTATCTGTTTATTCTGCCGTTTTTCGTACTGTTTCTTGTATTTCAGCTGATTCCGATCATCTGGACCGTATACATCAGCTTTACACAGTGGCGCGGAATCGGTGATCCGCAGTTTATTGGCTGGGATAATTACAAAAAAATTCTGATTGACAATATGTTCTGGGAAGCACTCAAAAATACGGTTGTTTACTGGATCTCCGGTCTGGTGCTGATTTTGATTTTTGCACTTTTGATCGCAACGATCCTGAACTCAGATCTTCTGAAGGGAAGAGTATTTTTCAAAACCGTGACCTTCTTGCCGAATGTTTGTGCGGCGATTGCAATGGGTCTTATTTTCCGCCTGTTCTTTGATGAAAATGCCGGCCTGATCAATGAGGCACTGCAGGCGTTTGGACTCTCCAGAGTGCCGTGGCTGACGAGTACACAGTTTTCAAAGATACCGGTCATCATTCTGAATGTATGGAGAAATACGCCATGGTTTACAATGATTATCTTATCCGGTCTGCTGAATATTCCGCGTGATTACTATGAGGCAGCAACAATGGATGGTGCCGGTAAATGGAAACAGTTCTGCTATATCACATTGCCGTCACTTGGAAATATTCTGTTTTTCTGTTCTGTGACTCTGACCGTGGATTCCTGGAAGCTGTTTAATGAATCTTACATTCTGCCGGGACCGGGTACCTCGAATACCTCCTTGTTCCAGTATATGTATGAATCAGGATTTAATACCTTCAACATGGGCTATGCGTCCAGTATCGGAGTGGTTCTGATCGTGATTCTTGCGATCATCTCCGTGATTCAGCTGGCAGTCCGCCGCAGACAGGGCGAAATATAAGGAGGGCATTACATTATGGGAGTAAAAAAGAAACGGTTTGCAGAGTCTGCATTGCTGCATATTGTTATTGTGTTTATCACGCTGCTTTGCGTGCTGCCAATCCTCTGGATGTGTTTAATCGCAGTTAAGCCTGCATCAGAAAGCATCAGTGGATTCCATTCGGTTTTGGTTGAGTCTCCGACGATGGCCAATTTTGAGCGTTTGTTCGAAATGATTCCGGTGCTTCAGAATACGTTTAATAGTGTGTTTACGGCGATTCTTGGAACCGTAACCTCTTTGTTTTTCTGTTCACTTGCAGGCTTTGCGTTTGCAAAGTATTCGTTTCCGGGAAGAAATGCGCTGTTTTATTTTGTGATCGGCACGATGCTGGTGCCGCCTGAGGTAGGCGCAGTACCGTTGTTTGTTATTATGAAAAAAATAGGGCTGATCAACAGCCTGTGGTCTTTGATCATTCCTCGTATTGCGACGGCAGTCGGTATCTTTTATATGCATCAGTATATCAAGGACGTACCGGATGAACTGATTGAAGCGGCAAAGATCGACGGATGCGGCGATTTTAAGATTTTTCTTCGGATCATTATTCCGGTCATCAAACCGGCGCTTGCCTCCTGGGCATCCGTCACACTGATTGCGAGATGGAATGACTTCTTCTGGCCACTGTTATACCTGAGAAAGCAGGCAAAATATACACTGATGGTAACGATCTCACTGCTTCCGGTCAGCGAAGGACTTTCTACGCCGTGGCCGGTGATTCTTGCCGGAACAACACTTGTAATTGTTCCGATTGTTGTGCTATATTTATTACTGCAGACATTCCAGAAAGCCGGTCTGATGGCCGGAGCCGTAAAAGGCTGAGGAAATCACAGATGGAAAAAGCAAATAAAAAATACGATGCCTATGTACAGATTCTGAAAGAAGAACTGATTACAGCAATGGGATGTACGGAGCCGATCGCACTTGCGTATGCGGCTGCGCGATGTAAGGAGTTGCTTGGAAAACTGCCGGAAAAAGTAATCGTAAAAGTGAGCGGCAGTATTATTAAAAATGTAAAATCAGTCGTTGTGCCGAACACCGGAGGTATGAAGGGAATCAGAGCAGCGGTGGCTGCGGGATTTGTAGCCGGACGGCCGGAGAAAAAACTTGAAGTGATTTCGCAGGTCAGCGATGAAGAGCGTGCAGCGATTCAGGCATATACAGAGCAGGCAGATATGGAGATTTGCTACCTGGACAGCGGAAGAGTGTTCGATATCATCATTGAAGCAGTTGCCGGAGAGGATACGGCAAAGGTGCGGATTGCCAACTATCACACGAATATCGTACTGGAAGAGCACAACGGTGAAAAGCTGTTGGAGACGGTCGTGGAGGGAGACCAGGAAGAAGGACTGACCGACCGCAGCCTTCTGAATATGGAAGACATCTGGGATTTCGCAATGACGTGTGAGATAGAAGATGTGAGAGCGATTCTCGATCATCAGATCGATTGCAACATGGCGATCGCAAAAGAAGGCCTGACACATCCTTATGGTGCGTGCATCGGTCAGGTGATGCTCGATGCATATGGAGACGAGATTCGTAATCGTGCCAGTGCCATGGCTGCAGCCGGTTCCGATGCGCGTATGAGCGGCTGTGAACTTCCGGTTGTAATCAATTCCGGCAGCGGAAATCAGGGAATTACATGCTCTGTTCCGGTTATTGAGTATGCCAAGGAGCTGTGCTCCGGTGATGAGAAGATGTATCGTGCACTGGCACTTTCTAATCTGGTGGCGATTCATCAGAAAACGGGTATCGGAAGATTGTCGGCATTCTGCGGTGCGGTCTGTGCAGGAGTTGCAGCCGGAGCGGGAATCGCGTACCTGCGGGGCGGCGGCTTTAAGGAGATCGCGCACACGGTCGTAAACGGACTGGCGATCGTCTCCGGAATCGTGTGCGACGGCGCAAAGCCGTCCTGTGCGGCGAAGATTGCAGCGTCAGTGAATGCAGGCATTCTCGGATATGAGATGTATGTCAGGGGACAGCAGTTTTATGACGGAGACGGCCTTGTGACAAAGGGCGCCGACAACACGATCCGCAACATTGGCCGCCTCGGAAAAGAGGGAATGGCCGGGACAAATGATGAGATTATAAAGATAATGATAGAATAAAACAGTCTCGCATCTGTGAAAATGGCGAGACAGCTCCAGGAAAATTTATTTTCCTGGAGCTGTATAGCCATTTTCGGAGGTGGGCGGGACGCCCACCTCGCCGCAGACAGGAGCTGCGCAGCAGCGGATAGCCTGGAAGGGCGTGGCTGCGGCAGAGATGCGAGACGCCAGGAAGTCTCAGCGAAAATCAGATTCAGGAAAGGAACCACAATGCAGACCCAGTCAATCAAAGATCAGGTATATCAGGGCATTTTAAGCGACATTCTCGACGGAGTGTACGATGTCACCAGTGTGATAAGAGAAAAGGATATGATTGAAAAATATCACGTCAGCAAGACCCCTGTGCGGGAAGCACTCGTGCAGCTGTGCGGGGAAAACATCCTGCGCAACATTCCGCGCTACGGTTATCAGGTCGTTGCGATCACGCCGCAGCAGATAAGGGAGGTTGTCGAATACCGAAAAGTGATCGAGCTGGGCGCACTGGCGGCAAGCTTTCCTGTTCTGACGGAGGAAAATCTGTCTGAGCTGGAAAAATTAAACGATGAAGTGCAGGAGATCGAATCAATTCACGACTATAAGATCCACTGGAAGTGCAATCTGGAATTCCACCGCAAGCTGTGCAGCTTCTGCGGCAACAGCTACCTGCAGAAGGCACTTGAAGAGGCACTGCGCCTGTGTACCGGCATCTCCAACCAGTATTACACAAAGTCCTGGGAAGGCGGTAAGGAGGAGCGCGCCGGGAATCACGAGAGGATTGTGCAGGCATTGCGCAAAAAAGACCTGGAGACCGCCAAAGAGATCCTGGCAAGGGATCTGGATGCGTTCCGGGAAGAGCTTTTGTAAAATGAGGCATGAAAGTGCTGTGAAGTACGGCTGCGAAAAGTTGTATATAAGAAGAGGCAGACAGAAAATACAGTTGGTAAGATTGATTATGAACGCTTTACTATCTGCCTTATAAGTAGACTTAGGGGTTTCCGTCAGACAATGTCAAAGTTAGAGATGACAGTGTTTGATGGAGACTTTTTTTTCTTACCGGTACAGCTGAAACGCCAGAACCAGAAGCACGCCAGCCCCGATCAGAATCAGGGCAATTCCGCAGAAAAGCGGAGAAAAAATGCAGTGCAGCCAGTAAAAGATCAATTTTTTTCCAGAGAATTTCATACAATCAGAGTCCTTTCCAGTGCTCAGTTCACCTCTTCCGCATCACGCCTCCGTCCATCTCAAAGACATGGTCGCAGAGAACTTGGATATCCTCGGTATTGTGGCTGGCGAGCAAAATGGTTTTTCCCTTTTCCTTTTCGGCAAGCAGCAGGGTACGGATTTCTTCGACACCGTGCCGGTCAAGGCCGTTAAACGGTTCATCAAGGATTAAAAGCTCAGGATTTTCCATGAGTGCCTGCGCGATGCCGAGCCGCTGCCGCATACCGAGCGAATATTTGGCAACCGGCTTTTTCAGATCCGGATCAAGACCGACGCGATGAAGAATGGCGGTGATGTCAGCGCCGGTCAGATTTCCGCGCAGTCCGGCGAGAATTTCCAGATTTCTGCGTCCGCTAAGCGAGGCAAGAAAGCCGGGCGTTTCAATAATCACACCGAGACTCTCCGGAAAATCAATTTCTTTTCCAATGTATTTTCCACCAACTATTACCGTACCTTCTGTGACCGGCAGAAAACCGCAGATGCATTTCATCAGAACCGTTTTTCCGGATCCATTGTTTCCGATAATGCCGTAAACCTGACCGCGTATCATTTGAAAATCAAGCTGTTTTAATATCTCGTCTTTGCCGAAGCATTTTCGGACGTGATGAAGATCAACATATAAAGAATCAGATTTCATTTCAGAAAACCTCCCTTTTTGTTTCATGTACTCTCGGAGTCTTTCCTGCACTTGCTTTTGCGGCCGATTAGCTGTCAGCCGTACACAAATCTCAGCAACGTACACCCAGTGTACGCCTCAAAAATTTGTGCACACCTGACAAAAAATCTTCTCACAAAATCAGGTATAAAAAGATTCCGAGAGTATATTTCCTTATTATGATTCTGTAAGCTTTCGTTCCAGAACCATCCGGTGCGCGGCGGCACCAAGCAGTGCAAGCGAAACGAGAAGAATCCATAATCCTGTCTGCACCGTCCCCCAGTCATTTTGTGGAGAAAGCCACTCGGAAGGATCCAGGTAATAAAGTGATTCCAGATATCGTTCCCGCAGGATGATACAGCTGTACCAGAGCAGGAATGGAAGCCCGAACGCCAGATAAGCCGAGCCGCCAAGCACAGCACACACCGCACTTAGGCTGGATAGAAATGAGGCGCATAAGAAAAGCCTTGCCGACATGGCAAGCAGTGAAAAAAGACAGTCCGGCGGCCAGGTAGAGACAGATTTCCGGGTAAAAAAAGTTAAAAAAAAGAAGAGCAGGGCGAGGCAGGCTGCAAAAAACCAGGCAAGCGGACCGGAAACCGCGGTGACGAGAATCCGGCTCTGGCAGTAGGTGCCGCGGCTCTGGCGGATCAGCAGAAAACGCAGGTAATTCCACTGACGCTCTTTCAGATATGCGTCACCAAAGGGGAGTGCTGCGGCAACGGGGAGTGCAAACAGCACCGCCTTTGACTGCAGGGCGCTTTCAAGCAGGGAAAAAGAGATGTCGGACGGCAGTACAGTCCCCGGAGGGATGGACGGCCAGGCGGTACCAATGAGAATCGAAGCAAGCGCAAGCAGGATGGAAAGATAAAAATTTTTTTCGTGAAACAGACGATTAAAATCCATAGTTGTTCAGCTCCCGAGAAAAGAAAAGGAATAGCGTTTCAGTGTGTGCACGGAAAGCAGAATGCAGGGCAGAATAAAAAGTGCAAAGCATCCTATAGACTGTGCAATGGTCGGCAGATTGTCGTAGCCGAAATCGTGCATCTGATAGACTGCGTGATTCAGCGGGCTGATCCAGCCGACGATCGAGCGGACGCGGTACAACTCATGTTTTTCCAGACCGAGCAGGTTCCCAAGAACGTCCGGGTCAAGCAGGAATCCGTACAGGCTGTAGAGAAGAGCAAGCACCATACCGGATTTTGCACCAAGAAGCAGATTCCCGGTAAGAATCAGAAAGCCAAGCGTCAGACTGTAGCCGAGCATCAGCAGGCAGACCTGGAGCATGCAGCCGCAGGGTGAGATGCTTTCCATGATTTTTACAGTTGATGGAATGTTCATTTTTGCACCGACCGAAGAGTAGCCAAGGATTGCGGCGGTTTCACTCCAGAGATTCTGCGGAAAGGCATGCTTCATGCACAGCAGGATGGTCACAGCAAGGACAAAACCGATATAGAGACACGTAACGGCTGTGATGTAGAGCAGTTGGGCGGCCAGCCATTTCCGCCTCGTGATTCGCACAAGACAGAATGGTGTAAATGGTGTGATCTTTGGAAGATCGGAAAAAAGAAAGACGAGCATCAGGGAAATCAGCAGAATCGATGTGGAATCGCCGAAGGTCCACAGAAACGGCTCTGCTGCCTGCACCGAAGTGCCGTACCGGGCGATCAGCTCTGTGACGCGGGAGCTTAAAAGAAAACACAGAACGACACTGATAAGAAAGGTGACAATGGTGCGAGAATCCCTGAAGAAGCCGAGGAAAATGCAGCGCAGGGTGGAAATGACCTGTTTCATATCAGTACCCGAGAAAACGGTCAATGATGGTGCCGTCGGCTGCATTGATGGTCAGATAGCTGCTGCGCGGATTGGAGAAGGAACTTGTAAGTTCCGTTCCCTCATAAACAGACATCTGAGTGCTGCTTCCGAAAAAGTCCCAGACCGGCACAAGCACACCGCTGCAGGGATCCGTATTCGGATCGTAGATTCGCATGTAGCCGAGCGTCACATGGTCAATGGAGATGTCATTTTCGGTCATTTCAGTGCTGCTTTGCTGGATCGGCAGCATTTTTTCAAAGACAGAGGAAATCTCCGAAAATGAGAGCAGCTGTGTATTCTGGGTCTGCTGCCCGGTGAGTTCATAGAAATTTGAGAGTTCTGCGTACCAGAGTCCTTCCTTGTTGACATAAAAGGTAACTTTTTCGTAGCACCATGGCTCGATTGTGCTCTCCATGGATTCCAGTCCGCCGCCGTAATTGTCTTCATCCGTGACGGGAAAGCCGTCGACGCTGCGCGTGTAGGAAACCATCCATCCGCCATACGGGTAGGAGGTCAGGTTTTCACTGCCGGAAGTGTCAACCTGGCTTCCGACTGCGAGGACGACACTTCTGGGTGAAAAATCGGTCAGGCCGAGCTTTTTCATCAGGGCATCTGTGATAGCCGTGGCTTCATCGGACGGGATACCGGCCATTTCTTTTACTTTTTCCGCGGAGGGCACTTCCGGCGAATCAGAGAAGATATCGAGTACATTCCAGTAACAGGTCTGGTTTCCGTCTGCGATTCGGTTGACCAGAATTTTTGTGGCATCACCTGCAGTATCTCTGGTCAGACTGTAATAATAGGAACCATCGTCCGTCTCGGCAAGTCCGAAAAAGGCACAGTCACTCTGCAGGCTGCCGGAATCATCAGAGGTGGAAAAGCCAGGTGTGATCAGCTTTTTTTCCACAGTTTCCGAGGCAGTCTGATAGGCCTCTTCCCAGGAATCAATTTCCTGCTGAAGACTGTAAATCTGATCGTCCGGAACATCGCCTGAAGAGTTGCCGTTCCGGGCTGATGCGATAACACCGTAGGGATCCAGATTTCCCTGCTGCTGGTATGCTTTCAGCTCGTCCAGTTTTTCCAGAATCTGCGCTTTGGTCGGCTGAGTGTAAGCTTCGTAATCATAGATCGGAGCATCGCCGAAAAAAGCCTGAGTGATGGAATCGATCCAGTCCTGAGAAAACTCTTTTGCTTTGACGTTCCAGATGCTGACATGGTCTGTCTCGGGGACTGAGATGGAGGCATTGCAGGTGAGATGAAGGACTCCGTCGGAAGAGGTCACATTCGCCGTGTAGGTATCCGGCACAGAAAGCCTGGCGGAGAGTAAGGCATCAGAAGAGACCTGGGCAGAGCTGCTGCTGTCTGCTTCGGTGGCCTCCTGATAAGCAGCTGCCGAGCCGGTTTTCTGGCGGACGATCGTTTCATCCGGAGCTGCCGCACATCCGGCAAGAAGCGAGAGACTAAATAAGGTAATCAGAAAAGATAGACGTTTTTTCATAAAAGCTCCATTCCGCCGCCTGAATTATGGCGGCATAAATCGGTGTCAGAGTGATACTTTCGGTCGCTCAGGATTTGATTGCACCACTGCTGAATGCAAATCCCCTGTTGATTATCGCGCCGTGTAACACGGCTGAGAATGTAACCTGGTTGAATATTCTTCAGGAGTATAGCATGCTCCTTGTTTCCAGGTATTCAGCGGGATGTAAGCAAACTGTAACCGATGCGGCTTCCGACACCGGGGGTGCTTTCAATCTCCAGTTCGCCGTCATGAAGCCTTGCGATCTGAGCGCATAGTGCAAGTCCAAGCCCGGCGCCTCCGGCTGCCCGGGAACGGGATTTATCTACCATATAAAAAGGCTCGGTGACTTTTGCAATTTCCTCCGGTGCGATGCCGCAGCCGTGATCTTCCACCCAGAAACCGTATTCGTTTCCGATAAGCGTAATCTCGCTTTCATCCGGAGATGCTTTCGATGCGTTATCGATCAGATTTGTGAGCATGCTCAGAAGCAGATCCTCGTCTCCGATAAAGGCTGGATTACCTGAAATCTGGATGCTCAGGATTTGTTTTTTCTGTTTGAACCGTGCTGCCGTCAGTGCGCGGGCATGGCCGGCAAGCGGAATGAGAAAGACCTCTTTTTTTTCGATGGAGGTTTCCTGGGAGAGTCCGACGAGCTGCAGCATTTTGGCGGAGAGTCTGGAGAGCCGGATGGCCTCAGATTCGATGTATTGAAGTGCCCGTATCTGGCGCGCTCCGGAAAGCGAGACACGCTGCAGCAGCTCCGCATACCCCTGAATCCCGGTCAGCGGTGTTTTCAGCTCATGGGAGAGTGCGGCGAGAAGCAGCCGCTGTTTTTCATTTGCGGCGGCAAGTGAATTGGCATGCTGTTCCACACATTCGGCCATATGATTGAAGCTTCTGGCCACCTCTGCTGTCTCATCGCTTCCTTTGCAGGAAACGCGTGCGCAGTAATTTCCGGAAGCAATAACATTTGCGGCATCGCGGAGCTGATAAAAGGAGACAAGAATACGACGGATCAGAAAAGAAAGCAGAAGAGACAGCAGCACCGAGAAAAGGAGACTGAGAAAAAGTCCCTGAAGAAAGCTGGTGCGAAGCCCGGTATACGTGTCTGTGATATCGCGGTAATGCAGCAGCCGTAATTTAGCATGGATATCCGTATAAACGATGAGCAGCCAGGTATCGCTGTTTCTGGCAAGAAAGACATGGCTGCTTTCTATGCGAGTGAGCATGCTTGGATCTCTGGTCAGACGTTCGGGAAGCGGACGTGCATGGGAGAAATCAAAGGTATAGGGAGAGGAATTGTACAGCTCTTCGCCAGAACCGTAAAGAACGGCATTTTCACTGAAGCTTTTTTGAAAAATACAGCGGGCGGCCGGAAAATACCAGGAGTCAGATGGCTGGAGAGCAGAAAGCCGGGCAGAAAAGTTTTTGGCATCCGTATTTAACTGCTGCCATTCGGATTTGATGAGCACGCGCAGAATGGATGTCTGCATGAGGGACAGGTTCCAGAGAGAGAAGGCAGCCGAAAAGAAAAGAAGAAGAGAGACGGCCGCTGCAGTGATTTTGGTACGCAGCTTCATGAGTGATCCTCCAGTCGATAGCCAATACGCGGAATCGTTTTGATGACGTCCTGAAAATCCAGTTTTTTGCGGATGCGTGCGATATGCACATCGATCGTGCGGGTTTCGCCCTCAAAGTCGACACCCCAGAGTGCGTGAAGGAGCTGCTGACGGCTGATCGCGATGTTTTTGTACTTGCACAGAAGCAGCAGGCAGTCAAACTCCATCGGTTTAAACGGGATTTCGACTTCGTTCTTTTTTACGATTCGTTCCTTTGGAAAAATTTCCACATCACGGATGCGCAGCACATCCTCGGCTGGCCGGTGGCGTTTCAGCACATTTTCCACGCGCACGAGCAGCTCAAGCATTTCGAATGGCTTGACGATATAGTCTTCTGCACCGCCCTGCAGTCCATGCACCTTGCTTGCCAGATCGCCGCGCGCCGTCAGGAAGATGACTGGAATGCCAAGCTCTTTGCATCTTGGCAGCAGCGTAAAGCCGTCCTGCCCGGGCAGCATAATGTCGAGAAGGGCGAGGGAGGGAAGTCTTTGGGCAGATGGCGCAGGAACTTTGCCTGAGTGTACGGCATCGTTTTGTTTAAGAGCTGTCACACTGCCGGAAGAATTTCTGATATCTGGCGCTGATGTGGTGAAATCCTGAGACAGTGTGCGGGAACTGGCTGAATTTTTGTTATCAGATGGAAGCGCAGGAAAATCGCGAGAAAGTCCGTCAAGATAAACAGCAGCCTCATCTCCGTCAAAAAATGGAACTGCCTCATACCCGGCGGTTTCCAGGTTGATGCAGATCAGTTCATTGATCGGAAGCGAATCCTCGATGACCAGTATGGTTGTATTCATAAAAGTAAGATCCTTTCACAGTAGAAAAATTATAGGCGTTTGCGAAACGCCAGACCCCGCATAAATGCGGAAATCTTTTTGTTACAAAATAAAACAACTCCTCACTGGTTTATGGTAAAATTGAGATGCCTAGTAACAATCAGCCATCCACCAGAAAGGAGTTGTATCTATATGATACCATACAAACAGCTTTCTTTGGCAGATATTTTTACCGATTGCCAAAATAATTTTGATAATGATAAATATGCGTTCCTTGAACTTCTCGAAAATACCATTAACCTTGATGAATTTGTCCCGGCTTCTTTTATTTCCTATTTTCACGCTGCCACCGGCAGACCCCGCAAGCATCTTCTCTATCCGATGCTCAAGGCTCTGTTATTACAGCTTATCTTTTCGATCCCAACAACGTCCCTTTTGATTATTTTTCTTAAATACTCCCAGGAATTACGGGATTTCTGTGGGTTTGATGTTGTCCCGGATGCCTCTAAGTTCACCCGCTTCAAACAGGACTTTTTATTGGACTTACGATCCATGTTCGGCCATCTTGTTGATTTGACCGAACCGGTCGCCAGCAGATTGACACCGATAAAGCTGCCATGCTTTTGTTTGATACTTCCGGTATCGAAGCTTGGGTGGCTGAGAACAATCCCAAATATGCCAACCGTATCATCAAACAGCTGAAAGCCTTTAAGAAATCCCATAACCTTGATGATTCCTATGACCCTTACAAAGCTGCTTATGGCTCCATGCCTTCCCACGCCGCCGCCAATCCGGCTGTCCAGCAGATGTACATTAACGGGCATTTCTGCTACGCCTATAAATTCGGAATCATTACAAATGGTCTTGGCATTGTCCGTGACATTACTTTCTACAACAAGGATTTTCTAAAGGCTCATCCTGATATCGTCGGAGAAAAGAAATCGGATTCTCCGGATGAGGATAAATCTCTTGCAGATTCAAAAGCGCTAATCCCTGTATTAAAAGATTTTTTTCAAAAACATCCCCTTATCAACCCAAAGATTTTTCTCGGGGATGCAGCTTTCGATTCCGTTGAAATTTATAAATACCTGCTTCTGGAAACACCCTTTGACAAAGCATATATTCCACTTAATGGCAGGATTTCCCTCCCAGAAGCTGACTGCCCCTTAAATGAGGATGGAATCCCCTGCTGTCCAAAAAACCCTGCCCTTCCGATGAAGCAGGAAGGGAGCAAATCCCACCTGCGCTGTGGCCTCCCTACCGTGAAGTTTGTATGCCCCAAAATGAAATGGAAATATGACAAACTTACAAAGAGATCAAAACGCGTCTGCCATTGTGAAAACCCTTGTACGGAGTCTTCCTGTGGCAGGATGTTTTATCTTTATCCAGAGAAAAACCTGCGTGCTTATCCCGGAACGCTGCGTGGTACAAAGGAATGGGATTCCACCTACAAAATCCGTGTGAATGTAGAAAAATCAATCAACCATTTCAAGGACAGCTTTTGTGTTGCCGGACGCAAAACCCAGAACGAAAAAACTTTGCACGCGGATTTGCTGCTTGCCGGTATTACACAGCTTATCACTGTATTAGTTGCTGACAAAATCCATAAGCACCAATATATCCGCAGCTTAAAGCCACTGATTGCATAATCCCATACACTGCATATGTTTTACCAGCAGATATCCCTGTCTGCTTTATTTCTGTGCCATAAAACCCTGCTCTTTACACCTTCTCTCTGAAAATCCGGTTATGTCGGAGTTTTACTTGTTGGAATCAATTTTGCAAACATGTTTCGCAATTACCTATAGAAAAATTAGCAAAATCACAAAAGTAGCGAAGCGGATTGCGAATATCCGCTTTGACTTTGAGTGTGGCAAGTTCCCTGCAAGGCTGCGCAGAGCAATAAGTAGAGGGTGCCCTGCCTGTATCAGAAATCAGGCAGCCCCATTGTAATATAGGAAACAATAATTTTCAATGAAACGGAGATTGCCAAGTTGTAAACATTGCGGGGCGGTAACGCAAAAGGGCCTGATTCCGGAGAATGGAAGGCATTTCACGATTGCAGAATACTGCGCGGTATATTAAAATGAAAGAAAGGGGGATAAAGCAAAATGAAGAAGAGAAAAATTGCAATATTGTTGTCAGCACTGATGCTTTATACAAACATTTCGTATGTCGGGATCGACGGAAATGCGGAGGAGATTTTGCTGGAGGAGCCGGAAACGCTCCTGAATGAAAGTACAGAAAAAGAAACGGAAGTAGTCCCAGCCGGAAGAATTGAGATTGAAGAAATCACGGTTACGGATGAACCTGAAGATCTTTTACCGGAGGAAACAGAATCCGAAGAACAGACGGAGACGGAAAGTGAAGTTTTGGAAAGTGAAAGTGAAACGGAACCGAAAATGTCTGAAGAGGAATCTGAAATTTGGGATGCTGAAGCAGAATCTGAAACGGAAACCGAATCAGGAATCGAGCTTTATGAGACGAAAACTGATGGCGACAGTGGAAGCTGCGGGGAACAAGTGAACTGGAATTATGATCCAAAGACGAAGAAACTGGTATTAGATGGAACAGGAACAACATTTTCCTACCATGCGTTTGGAAACGGAAATCTTCCGTGGAATGATTATAAGAAGGAAATTACCTCTGTTGAAGTAAAAGAAGGAATTACCGCTTTGGGAGATGAAATTTTTTCTGAACTTAAAAACGCTACGGAGATACAACTTCCGGATTCCCTGCAAAGTATCGGGGGAGATTGCTTTGCATACAGTGGTTTTACAGCAATTACAATTCCAGATTCTGTTACAGAAATTGGTTTGGCTGCATTTTCCGGCTGCGAAGCTTTGAAACAGATTGAAATACCAGGCAATGTAAAAGAAATTCACAGAGCAACATTTGGAAGGTGTGAATCGTTGGAACGTATCATAGTCCGGTCAAAAACATGTATTTTTGAAGAGGGGGAAATCACCGGGGACAGTTATGCGTTAAAGAAAGTAGCCTGCTACGAATATTCTTCCGCATACTGGTATTTTTATGATACCGGTGTAGAGATTCAACTGCTTGGTACACTGCAGCCCGGAGACGAGGGGTATGTTCCTGCAATCGAATATTCTTATGATGAAATGACAAAAACACTGACGATAAGTGGAAGCAGAGCAATCAAAAATTATTATGGAAATACTCCATGGAGTGCTTATAAAGGCAAGACAGAGATTTTGGTGATTCAAAATGGAATTACGGGAATTGGTTATCAGGCATTTTCAGAATTTACTGCATTGAAGCGGGTGGAATTGCCGTCAAGTGTTGCCAGTATTGAAGAGCGTGCATTTGCAAACTGTACGGCTTTACAGTCGCTGATTGTGCCAGACGGAGTAAAATGGATTGGAAATGGAGCATTTTCTAATTGCAGCAGCCTGGAGACGATTACGCTTCCGGACAGCAGTATAACGTATTACGATTCGCTTTTCCGAATTACTGTCTATGGAAATGAAGGAACCGCTGCGGAGCATTTAGCGGCGGAGAAGGATGTTGAGTTCAAAAGCCTTTCCAGGCACGAACATACTTACCAGAAATCGTATCATATCGGAACAGCACAGGAATGCTGGTATTGTACCATTTGCGGTGCGGAGACCGAAGGGCTTCTGGATGGCACATGTGGGAAAAATGCAGTATGGAAATTTGATGAAGATACGGGGACATTAACAATCAGTGGAAGTGGTGAGGTAAAGAAAAGTAATATCTGGTATACGTTTGCAAACAGAGTAAAGAAGGTAGTGGTGGAAGCTGGAATTACCTCCCTGCAAGGCGCGTCGTTTTATCATTCCTATCCGAACCTTGTTCGGGTGGAACTTCCGGATTCTATAAAGAAAATAGAATACTGGACGTTCAGCGAATGTACAAGTCTCTCAGAAATAGTTCTGCCGGATGGAATTACAGAGATTGGCCAGGTTGCGTTTAATGGGTGTCAATCTCTGAAAACAATGAAAATTCCGGATACTGTAGCAAAAATTGGATGCAGTGCCTTTGAGGGGTGCAGCAGCCTGGAAGAAGTCCGGCTTCCGCAAAATCTGACAGAAATGGAATATGCGGTGTTTTCCGGATGTGAAAAATTACAGGATATTTTAATACCTGGGAGCCTGGAATCACTCGAGATGCGTATGTTTGAAAACTGTACTTCACTGAGAAATGTAACTATAGAAAATGGAGTGCAGACAATCGGGATAGAGGCCTTTGAAAACTGTGTCAACTTGAAAGAAATTGAGATTCCGGAGAGTGTTTCGCATGTGGCAAATTCGGCGTTTAGAGGCTGTACAAGGCTGAAATCTGTTACATTTTCAGGGGAGACAACAACAATTGCAGAGAGTGCTTTTTCGGATTGCGGTAGCTTTACGGTTTGTGGATACAGTGATTCCACAGCAGAAGCGTATGCGAAGGCGCATAATCTGACATTTAAGAGTTTGCATACGCATGTGTGGGAAGCTGCCGGAGTGAAAATGAAACCGACCTGTACAAAGATGGGCATAAATTATATGAAATGCAGTGACTGCGGCAGACAAAAAGAAGTCAAAGTCAACGCACTCGGCCATAAGTACGCAAACGGCAAATGCGTCAGATGCGGAGCATGGCAGAAAATATCGCTTCGTACGTGTACGGCTTCACTTTCTTCCTCTGCGTACACTTACCGTGGATCAGAAATAAGACCGACAGTGACAGTTAAAAACGGCTCAAAAGTGCTGAAAAAGGGAACAGATTATACAGTAACCTACCGCAGCAACAAGGAGATCGGAAAGGCATACGTGGTAATACAGGGAAAGGAACGTTACAGCGGAAGCAGAACGCTTACGTTTAAAATTCAGCCGAAGGGGACCAGCTTTGTCCAGGCAAAAAGCAGCGCTTCCGGGTGTATGCAGCTGAGCTGGAAAAAGGTAACAGACGTTTCCGGCTATCAGATTCGTCTGCGCACCGGCGAAACATCTGAGATACGGACGAGGGTTGGCGATACCAAACTGTCAACGGTACTGACAGGACTTAAGAAAGGAACAACCTACCGGATCAGCATTCGAACGTATCAGATGATTGACGGGCAGAGATATTATTCCTGGTGGAGTAAGGAAGAAGCAGTTCCAGTGAAAAAATAAAAGGAAAATGGATTCAGAACGTCCAGCGCATCATTGATGGAAGGGCGTTCTGAATTGTTGTATAAAGAAGGCATCTGCTTTTATAAGCAGCGAAATGGAAACTGAAATCTCCGCTTTGACACACGCACTAAGAGCTTCTTTGGAACATTATTCCAGCAAGATGTATGTCCTGCTTTTCGGTATATTAACATCTTGCAGAAAGCATTTTTCAAACACACTCGGAGAGAAAATGAGGAGGAGCAACATGAACTGGGTAGAAGAGGAAGGAATACGGCCTGGCCTGCGGCAGGCGGTCGATGAATTCAAGAGGAAATATGAGGGAGAGACGATCTCTGGAAACAGGGGAGAGGTGCTGGTGCCGCGGTTTCATTATTATGGAACAGAGATGATGGAAAAGGCGATCTGTGCGTTGCTTGCACAGAAAAATCTGCTCCTTTGTGGACCGAAGGCAACTGGAAAAAACGTGCTGGCGGAAAATCTGGCGTATCTGTTTGGGCGTCCGTACTGGAATGTCTCTTTTCATGTCAATGTAGACGCTTCCTATTTGGTCGGTACGGATACGTTTGACGGAGACAAAGTTGTGTTCCGGCCGGGACCGATTTACCAGTGTGCGAAATACGGAGGTTTCGGAATCCTGGATGAGATCAACATGGCGAAAAATGAGGCGATAGCAGTATTGCATGCAACCCTGGATTATCGGCGGATTTTGGAGGTTTCCGGTTATGACCGCCTGGAGCTGCATCCGGCGACGCGGTTTATCGGAACAATGAATTATGGCTATGCCGGTACGCGGGAACTAAATGAGGCACTCGGTTCGCGCTTTCTGGTACTGCAGATGCCTGTCATCGAAGAAAAGCAGCTGGAAAAACTTTTGCGGCGGGAATATCCGGAGATCAGCAAAGCGATGTGCCGCCAGCTGTGCGCGATCTTTTATGAGCTGGATGAAAAGGCGGGCAATCTGGAAATCAGCCCGCGTGCGGTAGATCTGCGCGGGCTTTTGGATGCAGTCAGTGTCATGAAGCTTGGACTTTCTCCGCTTGAGGCGATGGATATGGGCATCACAAACAAGGTATTTGACAGTACGGAGCGATCGATCATCCATGATGTGATCGCGGCGAGGATACCGAAGTCATGGAATTAAACGACGCCCGCCGGAAACGGGCGGTAAATATGGTATGGACTGCGGCGGACCGCTATGATTTTGAACCGCAGTATCTTTTTTTTCACGGGAACGGGGAGCCGGATCTGTATCTGAATACACTGGAGGGACTGGCGTATAGCTGCATGGATGAGGAAATCCTGATACCGTTTCTGCGTGGACTGGAGTTCGGACGCGACCCGGATAAATTCCGGGCGCTTGCACAGCTTGTCCTGGAACAGGCAATATTTGAGCGAAAAAAGGAAGAGCGTCCGGCGCTTCTGGAACTGAGGAAAGAATACGCCAGAGTCCATCTGACAGAATTTCGTGCGCTGGACCGTTACCGGGAACTTAGCTGGGAGCGCCAGTCGATGCTGCGCTGCCGGAAGATCCTCGGAATGAACCTTGGGGAATTTCATAAAAAAGAGCTGGAACTGTCGGCGGCACTTGAGGAAGCAGCTTCTCTTCCGGATGCACAGCTGGTAGCGAAAACGAAAAGTGTATTTCGCCATTTTTATTTTTATCAGGCGGTAAAGGCACGAAAATCAGAGGAGACTGCATTTGTCGGAGCGGGACTTCTGCTTGTCCTGATGCGTCATCTTCTTGCGGGTGAATTTCATGTGCGCAGATCCGTAAAAAACGAAAACGGAGACGGAGAGGAACTATCCAGATGGCAGGTAGCCTGGAAACATCTGCGCAGTGAAACAACGCAGGCGGAGGATCGTGCATTTGTCCGGGATGCCTTTGGACCGTGTATTTATTCCGACATAGTGATGCGGCAGCTTGAAAAAGAATACTGTGTGGGCTATCATAAACGCTGTCGCCTGTGGTATTCGGGGTCGGGGACGGCAGATCAGATATTTGGCTGGGAGCAGGAAGATCAGATGATGAAGAACCGCGCCTACTACCATGCAGACCGGCAATATTATGAGCGCTGCATTGCAAGAATTACAACACACCTGAAGAATGCACTGGAGGAACAGCAGGAACCGGATGTCGTTCACACAAACAGCGGTCGTCTGGACGCACGCGCCGTTTATCGGATCCGGGCCATGCATGACCTGAATGTTTTTTGCAGGGAGATCGTGTATCCATTACCGGATTTTACGGTTGATCTTGTGCTGGACGCTTCAAGCTCCAGATACCGCGAGCAGGAGGGGATCGCTGCGCAGGCCTACATGATTGCACGCAGCCTGATGAATCTCCAGATTCCGGTACAGGTAGTGAGCTTTCGCAGTGTGCGAGGCTACACAGTGCTGCAGCGCCTGAAGGGATACGAGGCGGCGGAAAGTGCGGAGGGGATCTTTCATTATTATACGGCGGGAAATAACAGGGATGGACTGGCATTTCAGGCGGTTCGTGCATTGATGGAACAGTCTGGTTATGAAAGGCAGAAACGAATTGTACTCGTGCTGACAGATGCGATGCCTTCTGATGCCTATAAAGCGTTTGTGCCGGGGCGTCTGCGCAGCTCAAGGGACTATGATGAAGCACTTGCGGTGGAAGACACCTGCGCAGCAGTACGTTCTCTGCGTCAAAAAGGAATGCGTGTGGCGGCAATTTTCTGGGGCGGCAATTATGCAGTGGACAATCTGCGGAAAATATACGGAGATTCTTTTGTGCGTATCCGGATGATCAGCCAGCTGACCGATGCTGTGATCAATCTGCTTCTGCGAATTTTGGCGGAATTGAGAGAAATGGTGTGATGGCTTGGAGATAGTTCAGTCAGACGGGGTGTGAAGGAAAGAAAAACTTAATAAAATTAATAAGAAAATGGTAGAAAATCTATAAATAATATGTTATATTTTAAATATCGAATGAAAAATTATGAACGGGAAGGAATGAACGGGAAGGAAAAAGGAGGGGAAATCATGGCATTAACAAAAGAAGACTTGCAGGCACTTTCACAGCTGATGGATGTGAAACTTGATCCGATCAAGGCAGATGTATCCGGCCTTAAGAAGGACATGGTAGAGGTGAAATCGGATGTATCCGGCCTTAAGAAGGATATGGTAGAGGTAAAATCGGATGTATCCAGTCTTAAGAAAGATATGGTAGAGATGAAGTCGGATGTATCCGATCTTAAGAAGGATATGGTAGAGGTGAAATCGGATGTATCCGGCCTTAAGAAGGATATGGTAGAGGTGAAATCGGATGTATCCGGTCTTAAGAAGGATATGGTAGAGATGAAATCGGATGTATCCGGTCTTAAGAAGGATATGGTAGAGGTGAAATTGGATGTATCTGGCCTTAAGAAGAACATGGTAGAGGTGAAATCGGATGTATCCGGTCTTAAGAAGGATATGGTAGAGGTGAAATCGGATGTATCCGGTCTTAAGAAGGATATGGTAGAGGTGAAATCGGATGTATCTGGCCTTAAGAAGGATATGGTAGAGGTGAAATCGGATGTATCCGGCCTTAAAAAGGATATACTGGAAGTGAAGGATATTGTAAGTCGAAATTATGACAAAACACTTGAATTTTATGGAAAGCAGCAGGAGTATAATGCAGCACAGCAGGAACAGATGGAAGAAATGCAGAGTTTGTTTGCGATTTATTCAAGACAGACTGTAAGAAATACAACGGAATTAAGACAGATTAAATGAAAATATTTATGGAAAAAGGTTGTTCCAATAAAGGGCTGATGTTTTGCGGCCCTTTTATAAATTGTAAAGGGAACAGTGAATTGATAGACAGAATAACGGCGTGCCTCTGGAAGCAATCAGAAAGATCGTAGGACACGCAGATGAAAGAACCACACTTCATAATTACTGCTTTGATAGGTACACAGACGAAGAGACTTATAATAAAGTAGTCAAAGCATTAAACGCAGATAAAAACATTGAAGACTTTAGTGTAACAGAGTGTAACACCAGAATCATCAGTTTTTCACAAAAGAAAAAACGTGGAAAACTCGCTTAAAATCAAGCTTTCCACGTTTCATCAGTTATGCGGAAGATGGGACTTGAACCCACACGAGCGCAATGCTCACAAGATCCTTAGTCTTGCTCGTCTGCCAGTTCCGACACTTCCGCAGGAACAAGATGAATTATAGCATCGGTTTTTGATATTGTCAACACTAAATTTCAAAAAAGTTAAAAAAATTCGAAGAAAATATTTTTTTAAAAAAATTCAAAAAAGGTGTTGACAATTTGAGAAAGATAAGGTATTATATCGAATGTGAGTTGCGAGTGCAGCACTCACAAAGACGCGGAGATGGCGGAATAGGCAGACGCGCAGGCTTCAGGTGCCTGTGGTGGCAACATCGTGTGGGTTCAAGTCCCATTCTCCGCATGGAGCTTTCTGAGTGAATCAGAAAGCTCTTTTTTTCTGCATGGAAGTATTCTGGTAAAAGAATTCGCGTAAAATTTATTTGACATTTTACGGGGATACTGTGATAATGAAAGAAGTATCTTATAGAAATGTCAGTTGCTTTTACCGGGCAGAAAAGTGATAAACGCAGGAGGGACTCTGAGATGCCAAAGAACAGAGATGACCGTTCCGGTTCCATGGGAGATGGAAAGAACGGTTCTGGAAACAGGAAAAAGCCGGGAATGAATATGAAAAAAGTGTTCGCAATCAGTTTTTGCATTGTACTTGGTGTAGTACTGATTAGCGGCGGCGTGATCTACAAGTTTGGACACGACCTTTACAGCAATGTGAATTATGTCGCAGATGAGGACATCAAGACCGTAGAGACGCTTCCGGAGGAAGCTGTGGAAGAAACGCTCAGCACGGAAGAACGTACCGGTGTCGCAGTGAATGAAAGCGAGCTTGAGAGCATTCATGATAAAATGAAGAAGAGTACGACAGATGTAGAGACGAAGTCGGACGATGACATTTATAATCTGCTTCTGATCGGTGTGGACCGCCGGGACAAGACCTGGAATGGCAATTCTGACAGCATGATCCTTGTATCGATCAATAAAGCAAAAAATAAAGTGTCTATGGTATCCCTGATGCGTGATACGTATGTGGATATTGAAGGGGTCGGTTACGCGAAGCTGAATGCAGCGTACGCATATGGAGCAGGACCGCTTCTGTGCCAGACAATTACCGATACGTTCCGGATTAAGGTGGATCGCTATGTGGCCGTTGATTTCTTTGATCTGATCGATATCATCAATATCATCGGCGGTGTAGATCTTGAGATCAGTGCAAAAGAGGCAGAAGTAGCAAATGGCTATATTATGGATATGTGCAACATTATGGACATCGACGGTTCTGAGCATATGATTCCGTCCGAGGGCGGCATGGTTCATTGTGACGGTGTACAGGCAGTTGCGTTTGCAAGAAACCGTTACGTCGGCAATTCCGATTTTGAACGTACGGAGCGTCAGCGTTACGTTATGACACAGCTGATGGCAGAGGCAAAACAGATGAGCCTTGCACAGATGACGGAGAAAATGCAGGAGATCCTTCAGCACGTGACGATGAATATTCCAGAGACCGAGATATGGAGCATGATTACAGAAGTTCCGGAGATGCTCGGTTATGAGTTTGAGCAGAGCCGTGTGCCGTACGACAATATGTATGACGTAATCTATGTAAAAGGCCAGGATATGTTGGTGCCGTACTGGGATGAGACGCTGACCAAGCTGCAGGAGCAGATTTACGGATAAACAAATAAATACGATAAAAAAGACAGCCGGGAAAACGTCCGGCTGTCTTTTTTTGTACGTATAAAACAGGGAAGTGTTTGATTTGGATAAAGTAGAAATCTTCCGCTTGCTTTTGTCTTGACATTGCAGGAAAAATCCAGCAAAATAAGAAAAAAGTCTGCGGCATCCGGGCAGCAGACCGAAAATTATCAAAGGAAAACGCTATGACGAAAAAAAGTAATGCGACGATATACGATATTGCCCGTGAAGCAAATGTCTCACCTTCAATGGTATCCAGAGTTTACAATCAGAAGCCTGGGGTTTCACGGGCGAAGCGGGAACTGATTGAAGGATTGCTTGAAAAATACAATTATGTGCCGGATGAATTTGCGAGATCTCTGAAAAAGCAGAGGACAAAGTGCATCGGGATTATTGTGTCAGATGTATGCAATCCATTTTTTGCACGGATTCTGTACGGATGCAATCAGATCGCGGAGAAAAATGGATACTTAGTTTTTTCGTATGAAACGCACGATGTGCCGGAGATCGAGATGAAATTTCTGAATCTGTTGGCTGAGCAGAAGATGGAAGCAATCATTTTACTGGGCGGAGAATCGGGTTGGGTACGGATTGATGAGGAATACTACAACTGTGTGAAACGGATTGCCAAAAGTACACCGGTTATTACAATGGGGTGCATGGAGTGTGAAAATGTCTGTAATGTGATTACGGATGAGGGGCGGGCGATGCGGACGCTGATTGAATATCTGATCGGGCTGGGACATAAAAATTTTCTTTTTCTGGGGGGACTATTAAATTCACGCTCCTATGAGGACAAGGCGGAACAGTTTTCTGTTATGATGCGGCGTTATGGGATTCCAGAAGAAAAAAGTATGATCAATACATGCGGCTATGAAAAAGAACGCGCCTATCAGGAGATGCGCCGCATTCTGCGAGAGGAAGAGCGCCCGACGGCGGTGATTGTGGTCAATGAGATTGTTGCAATCGGCGCAATACGGGCGATAAAAGAAATGCATCTGAACATTCCGGAGGATATTTCGATCGTATGCTTTGACAATTCTTTTATTTCAGAAAGTATCACACCGCGTCTTACCACGGTTGGCTGCAATTACGAAAAGTTTGCACAGCGTCTTACTTATACGGCGTTGGATGCAATCAACGAGCCAGATTACTATCTTATAAAGAAAACAGAGATCATAGAATCCGTTTTTGTAATCCGAGATTCTGTGAAATCATACAACTGAGGAATTTCACATGGAAAAGAATATAACAATCGTGGATATCGCAAAAAAGACGGGGCTGTCGGTTGCCACTGTTTCGAGGGCGTTAAACGGCCATCCTTCGGTAAAAGAAGAGACGAGAAAAAAAGTAGAGGATACAGCAGAAAAATTTGGCTATCAGGTAAATTATCTGGCCAGGAGTCTCGGAACATCATCTGGTAATATGATCGGTATGCTGATTCCGGATATTCGGACTCCTTTTTATGGAAGAATTTTTTCAGTCTGTGAGCAGAGAGCCTTAAAAAGAGGATATGTTCTGGCATTGTGCAACTCATTTAACAGTTTGAAACTGGAAACCCATTTTTATAAACAGCTTCTGGCGCAGCATGCCTGTGGAATTGTTCAGATTGGAGGCTCACTTGACCGTCAGATGATTCCGCCGCAGCTTTACAGCCAGATAAAATCCACGGCGGAAAAGATACCAGTGATTACGTCTGTTCCGGTAAAAAATACGGACTGTCGCTGCATTTACGTGGACAATACCAGGAGCATGCGGACACTTCTGGAATATCTGATTGGGCTTGGACATCGCAGAATTGCATTTGTCGGCGGAAGAAGCGATGTCTGGTCCACGATGGAGAAACGGCGGACATATTCAGAAGTGTTGAAAGAGCGTGGAATTGCGCATGAAATTATCTGTGAGGGCAGTTATGGAAAAGAGGACGGCTATTTTGCGGTAAAAAGCCTTCTGCGGCGAGGAGAAGATTTTACAGCAGTTATTGCAATCACGGACACGTGCGCGATGGGCGTGATACAGGCATTAAGTGAGAATGGTCTGCAGTGCGGAAAGGATATTTCGGTGGTCTCTTTTGACAACACGTACATCGCAGAAATGCTGGAGCCGGAGCTTACGTCGGTTTCCACGGATTATGAAATACTAGGAGAGATGATTGTTGATACGATGATTGACATGATTGAGAAAAAAGAAACGAAAGATATTTATGATGTTCCGCTGATGTTTTCTGTTCGCAGATCCTGCGAGAGAGTTTAAGTGAGGCAGGTTCCTGCTATAGGACGAGAAGCAAAAAAATTAGTGGAGAATTGTGAAATGATGTTTTACCCGGCCTGGAAAAGAGGCCGGGTTTTTTTATGTTAAGCAGGCAGCAAAGAGGAATACGAGTATCCGTCTTGGCTTTTGCAGAGGTTTAGAAAATAACTGATTGACAAAAAAGAAATTCAGGTTTATACTTCTTATTGTAAACGATTGCAATTTTAAGACAGAAGCAATCGAAGGAACGTGACAAATACAGTGAATAATTCCTTTATTTTACTGTATTATTTAAAAATAAAAAATGAAAACGATTGCAAGGAAGGGAGATGCTATGTTTCAAAAAGAGGGTCTGAATTTTTTTACGATCGGTGGTCAGGTCAACAACAGCAGTTCCAGAGACAGGGAATCCATCGACCGTGCATTTTCGATAATCAAACGATACGAGATGAATACAGCAGCATTTCCGATCTACTGGAGTACACTGGAGCCGGAAGAGAACACCTTTGATTACAGCCAGGTCGATTACATCATCGACGGAGCAGTGAAAAATGAATTGAAGCTGACGCTTTTATGGTTCGGTACCTGGAAGAATGGAGCTTCTCATTATGTGCCCCGCTGGGTGAAAAAAGATCATGTGCGGTTTCCGCATATTTTTGATGCGCTTGGAAATGAGTCGATGGTGTTGTCTCCGTTTTCAGAGGTGAGCTGCAGGGCGGATGCCAGGGCGTTTTCCAGACTTCTGGCGCATGTGAAGGAATATGATAAAACGGGCTGTGTAGTGGCGGTTCAGGTGGAAAATGAGCCTGGAATCCATGCAGCGCCAAGAGATTATTCGGAGACGGCAGAGAAACTGTTTCAGGCAGAGCTTCCGGCCGAGGTTTCGGAATTTGTACTTGAAAAAAGAGATGCGGTTGCGACGACTGTCTGGCAGGAGGCGGGGGCGGTCAGAAACGGAAACTGGCGTGCATTTTTTGGAAATCAGGCCGAAGAATTTTTTTCTGCTTATTATTTTGCAAAATACGTGGAGCAGGTTGCGGCGGCCGGAAAGCAGTGCTTTGATATTCCTCTTTACGTTAATGTTTGGGTGATGGAGACGCAGAACCGGATTCCAGGTGTCGATTATCCGTGCGGCGGAGCGACGAGCCTTGTACTTGGCCTCTGGAAACGGTTTGCGCCGAGCATCGACTGTATCTGCCCGGATGTTTATTTTGATGACAGGGAGACGTATTTGGATGTGTGCCGCTCTTATGCACGGGAGGACAATCCACTCTACATTCCGGAATCGCATGCGGACGCGATTAATTCCCTGCATGTTTTCGAAGCGATTGAGCAGTATGGTCTGACTGGAATTCATGTATTTGCAGTTGATGCGACACAGGAAGAAAACGGGGCGCTGACGCCGGCAGGTGAGGCTTACCGGCGTACGACACAGATCTTATCTTCAGTAAAACCGCTTCTTGAGCGGTATCGTGGAACCGGAAAGATTCACAGCGTCGTCCAGCAGGAATACGCGGACTCCATGTTTCTTGATCTGGGCACGATGTACGGAAGGGTTTATTTCCTGAATCACATACCGGATGAGCCATATATTCACCTTGACAACTGCCACGAAAATGAAAAATATACAAAATACCGTGGCAAAGGATTGATTATAACCGCGGAACAGCAGGAACTTTATCTGGCGGGAGAGGGGTTCAAGCTGGTGCTCTTTCCAAAACAGGATGCGACGAGACAGGCCTCCGTCCTGCGTGGAACGAAAGGACTGAATGCGAACAATGGCTGCTATCTGTGCGTAGATGAAGGACATTTTGATAAAAACGGCATATTTACAGCGGACAGAGAGCGCACCGGTGATGAGTGCGATATGGGACTGTGGGTATCGAGCGATATCGGTGTGGTGCGTGTGCTGCTGGATGTGTGAAAGAAGGGGCTGATATGAGAAAGAAAAAGAACATTTCAAAGTATTTGTTCGTGCTGCCGGGATTTTGTTTCTTTGCGTTTGCGATGCTGATTCCGTTCTGTATGGGATTTCACATTGCATTTACCGACTGGGATGGCGTAGGAATCAAATACAATTTTGTCGGTCTGAAAAATTTTCAGATGATTTTTCAGGACATTCGTGTCCGTGGTCCGTTTCTGAATACGCTGGAATTTGCAGTGCTCGGCACAATTTTCGGAAATGTGATTCCGCTTACCTTAGCTATGTTTGTAAATGGAAAATACCAGAAGCTCAATACGGTGGCACGGGTGGCATTTTTTATACCGGTCTGCTTAAGCTCCGTGCTGACCGCGTTTTTGTGGAAGTTTCTGTATCATGAATTTTTTCCGAAGATCTTTGGGTGGAAGAATATACTCGGCAGTTCAAAGTATGTTATTCTCGGCATTGTTATCATCGGCGTCTGGAATACGGCTGGTACAAATATGCTGATCTACCTCTCAGGACTGAAAAATATTCCAATGGAACTGTATGAAGCGGCAACGGTGGACGGTGCGTCCGGCGTTCAGCGGTTTTTCAAAATCACACTTCCACTTCTGATGCCGTCGTTTTCCGTGTGCGTAACGCTCACCCTGACCTCATGGCTGAAGGAGTTTGCCACAACACTGTCAGCAACTTCCGGCGGTCCGGGCGGTTCTTCGCGGACTGTGTCGATCTACGTATTTGAAAATCTGTACAAATATTATAAGGCGGGATATGGACAGGCAGTATCGCTGCTGTTTGCATTCGTTCTGATCGTCGTGGGACTTCTGGTGTCCTCTTTCTTCCGAAAAAGAGAGGTTGAGCTATGAAAAAACGAAAAATGAGCATCTGGACTATTGTTTATCTGATTCTGATACTTCTGGCGATGGCAGTCTTTGTGATTCCGATCAGCCTTGCAGTCCTTACTTCCTTTAAAAGCAAGCCGGATCTGGCAAAATCGGTTATCGGACTGCCGGAAACGCTTTATCTGAAAAATTACAGTGAAGCGATGATCCGAAGCGATTTCGTCCATTCCTTAAGAAATACAGCGCTTGTTGTGCTGCCGTCCGTGGTACTGATTGTACTGTGTGCGTCGATGAGCGGATATGCGGTGGCGCGTTATGCAAAGGAAAAAAGAGTGTTCCGTGCTTTGGATAAGCTCTATCTGGCATCGCTGATGATTCCGTTTCAGATATTGATGATTCCGGTCTACAAGATTTATAAGACGTTACATATGTTGAATTTTCTGCCGGGCATGATACTGATGCTGGTGGGCACAAGTATTGCATACGCGTCGTTTCTGTATGTTGGTTTTGTGAAGTCCATTCCAAGAGAAATTGAGGAATCTGCGTATATGGACGGATGCAGCGAGATGAAAAGTTTCTGGCTGATTACGTTTCCACTGCTGAAGCCGATCTCGGCGACGGTTGCCTCACTGCATGTCATGTGGCTTTGGAATGACTTTAATATTTCCGTGATTCTGCTTCAGAAAGAGGCGGTGCGGACGATTACAATCAAACAGTTTTACTTTTTCGGCCAGTATACGGCTGATTATGGAATGGCTTTTGCGGCAGCGATTCTTTCCATGATTCCGGTGGTGCTCTGTTTCATGTTTATGCAGAAGTATATTGTAAATGGAATTACGGTAGGCGCAGTGAAGTCGTGAAAAAGCGGAGGAAATATCTCTGTACAGATTGTTCCTGAATGGATGAACTGCAGAGAAAGAATATAAAAATTTATTTAAGGAGGAAACAACATGAAAAAACGGAACGGATCCAAAAGAACAGTGGTAGTCATGATGACAGCGGCAATGGCGGCATCAATGGGCATTACAGGAATGGCAGCGGGAGATTCCGGCGATACGATTACGCTGACCTGGCTGAATCATTATGCGGAGGCAGGAAAACAGGCGTGGCTACAGAGCGTAAAGGAGCAGTTTGAGGCAAAATATGACAACGTTGTTCTGAATATTGAGACGGTAGATGCAGACAATCACAAGACCATTTTACAGACGAAGCTCGCATCAGACGATGCGCCGGCAATTTTTGACCTTGCAAGCAATGCGGATCTTGCGATTTACAATGAATCCGGTTATCTCGCAGATTTAAGCGATTTTGAGTGCCTGAACAATGTGGATGCCGATCTTTTAAAAGAGGGCGTGGTAGACGGAAAACAGCTTGGCATTCCGATTGAACTGTCCGGTTACGGTGTATTTTACAATGTGGATTTGTTTGAACAGTATGGACTGGAAGAACCGAAGACACTTTCTGAGTTAAAGCAGGTATGCGATACGCTGAAAGAGAACGGTGTTACCCCGTTTGCAACCCCATTCGCAGAAGCGTGGGCCTTCAGCTGTTATCCACGTGCGCTTTATGACGAGGTGTGCTGGCATGAGGACGGCGATTTCTGGGCGAAGCTGATGGATCGCAGCATGAAATTTGCCGATTCTGAGAGCTTCAAGACGCAGATGGAGACCACGTGGTCACTGCATGAATACTGGAATGACGATGCATTCGGTACTTCCTGGGATTCTGCACAGCAGATGGTGGCAAACGGAGAGGCAGCAATGTGTGTACACGGTTCCTGGGCAGTAGATGGTATTAGTTCTTACAATCCGGACATCAATCTTGGTGTGTTCCCGATGCCGGTAAGCGAGAATCCGGAAGAAGCGCTGATGATCAAGGAGCCGGGACAGCAGCTTGTACTTTATAATTTCGAGGATGAGGCGACAAAGGAAGCAGCACGCAATCTTTACAATCTGATCTATTCTCAGGATTCCATGAAGGTTTATGCGGAACAGGCACATCAGATGCCGTCCGTAGCAGGCGATTATGATATGCTTCCGGCACTGGCTGAGATCATGAATTATCCGTCGGAAGAGTCCTTCAGCGAAGCAGGACTTACAAGACTGGATTCCGAGCATCAGGATGTTTTGTTTGAGACAATGATGAATGCGTGCATGGGTGACGATTTCGATGTGGATGCACTGCTTGGCGAGTTGGATACGGCGTTTGACAATCTTGCACAGTAAAACGAAATCAGATACAATAAAAGCAGTAACGAAACTTTGGCGAAGTTGAACTGTGAAGATCTGTTTTGGTGGGATTTCAGGGTGGTTCAGGGGTGGTTTATCCGCCCCTGAGTCAAAGGGGTCCCTGGGCATTCGGATATTTGTAATCCGTTTCGCTGTTTGGCTCGGTTAAATCAGACGGACAGGTACGCAGAAGATGGGAGGTACATATGAAGATTGAACTGAATGAAAATGGAATCTGGATCGATGGGAGCTGTCAGGTGATTCTGGCATCTTCCTTATTTTATTTCCGGATTCCGCAGGAGCGCTGGGAACAGAGGATGAAGCTTTTAAAGGCGGCGGGATATAACGCGATCGACGTTTATTTCCCGTGGAATTATCATGAAACGGCGCCGGGAAAATGGAACTTTGAGGAGAACCGAGATGTAGAGCGGTTTTTGAAGATTGCAAAAGAAAATGAGCTGTTTGTGATTGCGAGACCGGGTCCGTACATCTGCTCAGAGTGGGACGGCGGTGCGATTCCGGCATGGCTTTACGCAGATGGAATTCCGGTAAGACAGGACGATCCGGCATTTTTGAATGCGATGCGTACCTGGTATTCTCATATTCTTCCGATTCTTGATCGGTATCAAATTACAAAGCAGGGCAGTATTATCTGCATGCAGATCGAAAATGAGCTGGATTTTTATGACTGCAAGAGTCCGGTCACGTACATGGGCAAGCTCAAGAAGATGGCGGAGTCTTTTGGCATGGAGATCCCTCTGTTTTATTGCTGCGGCCAGGATGATATTGTAAAGAGCGGAGGACTCACGGATGGATTGTACTCTGCATTTAACGTTTATTCACCGGGAGATTTTAAGGGACTGGAGCAGCGGGCACTGCATTTGAATGAAGCCGCTGCACTTCGTAAAATGCCGTTCATGATCACGGAGACAAACAGGGAGCACGATTTCCTGAAGAGGCTTTTAGCGTGCGGCGCAAAACTGCTTGGTCCGTACAATCAGACCTCCGGAACTACGATGGATTTTTATACCGGAATTACGAACTGGGGACCAAAGGATGCGCCGGTAGCAATTATGGCGACGGATTATGATTTTAAGTCCATGATCGGTTCAGCGGGAAATTATGATGAGGCAATTTTAAAGGCGAGGCTGTTTGCGGGTCTGCTGCATACGTTTGGTGCGGCGATCGGGACCGGGAAGCCGGAGAAAAGCAGCGCTGTGCTTTCCGGTGTGCGCGTCAATGAAGTTGTGCCGGAGCTGAAAACAGATATGGGCAGCCTGCTTGATGTATCGAATCTTGGGGAAAAACAGACGGTAGGACTTTTGTTAGACGGTGAGACGTATGAAATCAGTATGGACTGCCGCGAGACGAAGCTGCTGCCGGTGAATGTAAAAGTTACAGAGACGGCGAAGATCTGTTTTTCGAATTATGAACTGGCTTCCATTTTAGAGGAGGATGGACGAACTGTCGTATGGCTTTATGGAATCGGCAATGCAGTTCTTACGGTTGAGGAAAAAGGGGTGAGCGATACGATCTGTATCGGTGAGCCGGAAAATGGACGGAGAGTACAGAAGGGCCGCCTGCTGTTCTGCTTTGGCCGCTATGATTACGTCTCTGAGCACGGATTGCCGTTTTTACCGCCGCTTGCAGTATCGCCGGGAGAACAGGAAGAAAATGTATCCGGTGTGCGGACGACCATTTATGACTGTGAACTGGAAACGAAGCAGTGCGAGAATGGAGAGATTGTTCCGATGGAGTATTTCGGACAGTACCGGGGAATTGGGCGATACGAGATGGAACTTCCCGAAAAGGGGGCATACCTTCTGTCTGGTCTTGCGGATATTGTCACGATAACCCAGAAGGAAAAAAAGGAGGTTTTTTATGCTAACGGAAGCACTGCGGTCCGGAACTTTGAGGCAGGAGCACTTCAGATAATGACGGAGATCTGGGGGCATGCAAATTTTGATGACATCCGTGTAAAAAGCCTTCGGATGGGCTCGTTAAAAGGAATGGAGACGTTACTGCAGATCACGCGCACAGAGGATCTGACAAATGACTGGCGGGGGTATGAGACAGATGAAATGCCACGGCAGACCTGCTATTTCCGCCATTCACCGTACAATGCCATCATGAATGCGGACGGTTACAACCGTGCTGCCTCGCCGCTGGTGACACTGATCAACCGGACGATCTGCTCGCCGAAGGGAGAGGACGGGCTGTTCCTTCAGTTTGAAAAGGCAGAGTGCATGATTACGGTCTATGTTAATAATAAGAAAGCGGCAAGTGTGGTAAAGGATGATCCATATGTGGATCTTTCCGCCTATGCCGGTCAGGGTGAACTGGAACTTACCCTGTACGTTTACAGACGGTATTACACGGATGAGATGGGAAGCGTTACGCTTTTTGCCGGAAGGAAAGTGCGAGAGTGCCAGTATGGAGCAGTTGAACCGAAGCGGGGAGAAAAGGCAGGAACGCGCCTTCCGCTTGCACTTTCGGAGGGCGAAAATAAGATGCTTGAGGTGAAAGCAGATGCGGCACCAGGCGAGGATCTGAAGCTGTTTTTTGCCGGAAAGAATGTGAAGATTACCGTTTACGCCGGAGATCATGTGATGGGAAGAATCTATTTTTCCGAGAAAGACACACCGGTGGTCGGTGGCGGCACAGTGGATACGGCGCTGGTGCTTGGCGAGTGGTTGCAGGACGCGGCGGTGAGGATATGGTGCCAGGCCATCGGAGAGGGCGCAAAGGTGGAACGCATCACAGTGAAGCGGTATAAGAGCGGAGTGCAGTAAAACCGGAGAAACCTGTGATCTGTGAACGCGGAAAAAGACAGGTTGTGGAGAAGTTACATTCATTTGGCAAATACGACAAAAAAGACAGCCGGGAAAACGTCCGGCTGTCTTTTTAACCGATACAAGCCACTCCTGATAAGCTGCGAAGCAGCTGATCGGTTATGAGCAAGTAGCGAAGCGGATTGTGAATATCTGCTTTGACTCGTGAAAAAAAGTGCCGCTCAGAGGTCGCCTTGTTCTGAACGGCTGCAAAATACAAAGTGAAACGGTCGACAGGGGAGCTGCCGACCGCTTCGAGGGGAGTATAAATAATTAATAAGGGGTTTGTAAAAAAATGTTTTGAAGGGTAAGTTTTTTTACAAGTCAAATTATAATACAGTTTCCAGAAAATTGCAATACATATTTTATAATTTTATCGGCATACTAGAGAATGCAGAAGCCGTTGAAATGCAGGATTTCAGGCATCTGCGGCACTGCCCGTGCGGCTGTGCAATAATATGCAGGAGGCTGTGAAAATGGCAAAAAATACGACCACTTCAAGGACATCAAATGCAAAGGCAAAAAGAGAAGACGTATCAGGAATGCAGTATGAAAACAAGGCTGCATACAGGAATGCGGAGAATACGAAAGCACGCAATGCGAGAAACGAACAGTCTGAGTATGAGGAAGACTGCCACAATTCGTACAAGAGCGAAAAAGATGAGTATTGATCCTGAATGAGAACTGCAGCAAAGAAAAAAGGAATTTTTCAGTACAGGAGAGCAGAAAGAAGAGTAAGTGCGATCTCTGCTGTGATTATGCAGCTGCAAAACGGTGCGGGCCGGGAGAAAATCCCGGCCCGTTTTAATCTCTGTTATATAGAGACAGATAAGCACGGTAAGCAGAAAAACTGGCTTGCGAATGCCTGTTTTACATAAGTCGGCTGCTGTACCTGCATGGAACAAAAAACGGCAGCACCTTCCCTGGTTTCTTACATATGATACAGCAGAGGTACAGGTGATGGGAGGCTGGAAGTGATGCTGGAGACGATTCCGGCAAAAGAACTGGATCAGTATGTTCATGATTTACGAGTATTGATCGTGGATTTGAGGATAGAGGAAGAGTATGAGGCAGGACATATCGCAGGAGCCTTAAATGTGCCGCCGCAGGAATTTGAACTGCTGCGTCCGGGGAAGGACCGGCTGCTGATTCTGTACTGTGACCGCGGAGGGTTCAGCCTGGAAGCGGCGCGCCGTATGGATGAAAAGGGATATCAGGTGAAAAGTGTGGTGGGCGGCTATCGGGCGTACCGCGGGAGAAATATTGTGGCGGGCAGATATCCGGATATCTGAAAAGACGTGTGACAGAGTGGCTGGAAACGCAGGCGGTCAGCCAGGAGAGACGCAGCAAAGAAGGATGTGGCGTTCAGATAGGGATTGACAGCAAAGCGGGTGGGCATTAAGATAAAGAATAAACCGATTTTCGAAAAAACAAAACAATCCGTTTTATCAGGAGGAAAAAACATGAAGCTGTTGATTGCATCTGATATACATGGTTCTGCATTTTACTGCAGAAAACTGCTGGAAGCGTATGAAAAAGAAAATGCACAGAGAATGGTACTGCTTGGAGATATTCTGTATCATGGGCCGCGTAACGACCTGCCAAAGGAGTATGCACCGAAAGAAGTCATCAAAATGCTGAACGGGCATAAAGATGAGATTTATGCAGTGCGCGGAAACTGCGAGGCCGAGGTGGATCAGATGGTACTGGAATTTCCGGTGCTTGCTGATTATATGCTGTTATTTGATGGTACCTGTGCGATCTATGCAACGCATGGCCATGTTTATAATGAAAAGAATCTTCCGCCGATGAAAAAAGGTGATGTGCTTCTGCATGGTCACACGCATGTACTTCGGGCGGAACGTAAAGACGGGATTCTGATCCTGAACCCAGGTTCTGTTTCGATTCCGAAGGAGGGCAATCCGCCGACGTATGCGGTGCTGGAGGATGGCGTATTTCGAATTCTCACGTTTGATGGTACGGTAATAAAGGAAGTGAAGCTTCACTTAGATGAGGAGAAGGCATGAGAGAATTATATGAACTGATGGCGCCGTGCCATTTCGGCCTGGAAGCTGTGCTCAAACGAGAGATCCTGGACCTTGGCTATGAGATCAGCAGTGTGGAGGATGGAAGGGTAACGTTTCTCGGGGATGCAGAGGCGATCGCAGTAGCGAATATTTTCCTGCGCAGTGCAGAGCGTATCCTGCTGAAGGTTGGCTCGGTGCATGCAACAACATTTGAGGAACTGTTTGACCGGGTGAAGGCACTGCCATGGGAGGCCTGTCTGCCAAGTGATGCGAAATTCTGGGTGACGAAGGCAACATCTGTGAAAAGCAAGCTGTTCAGCCCATCTGATATCCAGTCGATCGTAAAAAAAGCGATTGTGGAACGCCTGAAAGGAATTTATGGAATCGAGTGGTTTAAGGAGGATGGAGCAAGCTATCCGATCCGTATTTTTATGATGAAGGACGAGGCGGTGATCGGGCTGGATACGACAGGCGAATCGCTGCATAAGCGCGGCTACCGGAAGCTGACGGCAAAGGCTCCGATTTCAGAAACGTTGGCATCAGCACTGATCATGCTGACACCGTGGAAGGCGGATCGAATTCTGGTTGATCCGTTCTGCGGAAGCGGCACTTTTCCGATCGAGGCAGCAATGATGGCAGCTAATATTGCACCTGGCATGAACCGCAGTTTTCTTGCTGAGAACTGGAAGAATCTGGTGCCGCGCAAGCATTGGTATCATGCGGTGGAGGAAGCACAGGATCTGATCGATGATAAAATAGAGACGGATATTCAGGGCTATGATATCGACGGCGAGGTGATCAGGGCCGCGAGAGAAAATGCAAGACTGGCTGGTGTTGATCACCTGATCCATTTCCAGAAACGCAGTGTCAGTGAACTGAATCATCCGAAAAAGTACGGCTTTGTGATCACGAATCCGCCGTACGGTGAGCGGATCGAGGACCGGGCAAACCTTCCGGCATTGTATACAGAGATCGGGCAGGCATTCTCAAGACTGGACAGCTGGTCGGAATATGTGATCACTTCTTATGAGGATGCAGAGAAATACATTGGACGCAAGGCGGACAAGAACCGTAAGATCTATAATGGCATGATCAAAACGTACTATTATCAGTTCATCGGACCTCGCCCGCCACGCCGTGAAACGGGGAATGCGATTGAAAAGCGCGAAAAATAAGAGCAGATGGCTGTGCGGTACCTGGTGCGCTGCGGCTGTGCTTGGAATGCTGCAGTGGCTGAATGTTGAATCCGTGAATGCGTTTTCCGCCAGGGGAAGACATTTTGCAGTTTCAAACGGGATAAGAACCACGGCAGGAAAGAGAACGGCGGTATTTCCAGACCTGATTTTGCCGGATTTGCCCGGCATTCTCCCTTCTCGTTACAGCTCCGTCGACTGCGGCCGGAAGCCAACCGTAAAAAGCCAAGGCAGCTATGGCACCTGCTGGGCACTGGCGGCGACATCGGCGCTGGAAAGTGCACTGCTGCCAGAACAGCGGATTGTTTTCTCAGCGGATCATCTGGCGCTGAACAATGCGTTTACCGTGCCGGTAAATGACGGCGGGGATGCACGGATGACGATGGCGTATTTAAACGGCTGGCAGGGACCTGTGACGGAAGAGGAAGATCCCTATGGTGACGGTTATTCTCCGGGCAATCTGTCTCCGGCAGTTCATGTGCAGGAAATTCAGCTGCTGGACGGAGCGAACCGTCAGGAAATCAAGGAGGCGGTGCAAAAGTATGGGGCGATACAGACCTCCCTTTACATGAGCCGTGAAACGGTTTTACCGGAAGCAGGTTATTATAATGAATGGACAGCAGCTTATTATGACCCA
This sequence comes from Lachnospiraceae bacterium, assembly GCA_902363665.1. Classification (GTDB taxonomy): domain Bacteria; phylum Bacillota; class Clostridia; order Lachnospirales; family Lachnospiraceae; genus Choladousia. Next base: position 119,510 of record CABJAW010000012.1, read on the forward strand.
CAGGAGGAGACTCAGAACCACGAAATTTTGATCCTTGGGTGGGATGACAGCTTTTCCCGGTTTCTGTTTGCACAGACTCCGGATCAGGACGGCGCGTTTATCTGCCAGAACAGCTGGGGAGAGGATTTTGGAGATCAGGGAATCTTCTATGTCTCCTATGCGGACGCAAACATTGCCGGAACAGCGATGGCGTACACAAAGATCGAACCGGCAGACAATTATGACAGGATTTACCAGACGGATGACTGCGGCTGGCGGGGGCGCCAGGGGTACGATGACGGAGAGTGCTGGTTTGCAAATGTTTATCGCGCAGGCGAAGGAGAACAGCTCGCGGCGGCCGGATTTTATGCGGTTGGAGAAGATACTTCCTATGAACTGTACCTGGTGGAGACACCTTCTGGAACGGCTGATTTTTCAAAGCGGCGGCTTTTGAAACGCGGTACATTCCGGTGGAGCGGTTATTATACGGTGGAGTTATCGGAGGAGATTCCGCTGCGGGATGGAGAACGGTTTGCACTTCTCGTGCATATCAATACGCCGGATGTCAAAAATCCGGTGGCGGTGGAATATCGGGGAGACCCGGATGCGAAAAATGTCACAACAGACGGAAAATACGGTTTTATCAGCCGGGATGGAAATGACTGGGATCATACAGAAGAAAAATATGGAAGTAACGTGTGCCTGAAAGCGTATACTCACAGAGCAGATGAGTAGAGTGAGCAAATGATTCTGATCAAGTAGCTGCTCGGTTATGAACTATTATGGGAAAGGCCGCATGCGGAATCTCGTAAGCGAAACAGACTCGCTCATGATAAGGGTTATGAGCAAACAGCAGCGGATTGCAAAGCTCCGCTTTGACTGTCATATGCAGCTTAGACCGTACAGAGAGGCACAAAGAGTAAGAAAAGGAGAAAAAGTGTGGAAAAGCGAATTATATTTGCAACTGGAAACGAGGGGAAAATGAGGGAGATCCGAATGATTCTCGGAGATCTCGGCGTTCCGGTTGTATCGATGAAGGAAGCTGGAGCAGCGGCAGATATCGAAGAAAACGGGACAAGCTTTGAAGAAAACGCGATCATCAAAGCGCGGACGATCATGAAAAAGACAGGTGAGATCACGATGGCGGACGACTCCGGACTTGAGATCGACGCACTTGGCGGGGAGCCGGGTATTTACTCAGCGCGCTATATGGGCGAAGATACTTCTTATGATATTAAAAACCAGAACCTGATCGACCGTCTTGAAGGTATACCGGAAGAAAAGCGGACGGCGCGTTTTGTCTGTGCGATTGCGTGCGCGTTTCCTGATGGACGGATTCTGACAAGCCGCGGCACGATGGAGGGACTGATCGCCCATGAAATCCGGGGAGAGAATGGATTTGGATATGATCCGGTCTTTTATCTGCCGGAGGAGGGCTGTACGTCCGCAGAAATTTCTCCGGAGAAGAAAAACGAGCTGAGTCACCGCGGAAAAGCGCTTCGGGAAATGAAGAAACAGCTTGCAGGCTGTCTGGGAAAATAGCGGAGCAGGGGAGATAAGATGATGAAAGTTATGATTATAAGTGATACACACAGCCATGAAGAAAATCTGGAGAAGATCCTGCAGGAAGAGGGGATGCCGGATCATCTGATTCACCTTGGCGATTCAGAAAAAGGCGAGCATGCGATCCGGAATCTTGTGACCTGCCCGCTGCATATGGTAGCCGGAAACTGTGATTTCTTTTCCAATCTTCCGAAAACACAGATCATAGAGATTGGCGGACAGAGGATTTTGATCACACACGGTCATTATTATTACGTGTCGGTCGGTACACGTGATCTTGTGGAGGAGGCGAAAGTGAACCACTGCACGATCGCGATGTTCGGACATACACACAAGCCATTCGTGGATCAGAGTGATCCGGAGCTGACGGTGTTGAATCCGGGAAGCCTTTCGTTTCCGCGTCAGGAGGGGCGCCGCCCAAGCTACATTACAATGGACCTGGAAGAAAATAAGGCGCCGGTGTATGAAATCCGCTACCTGTAACTGTTCGTGAGCAGGCAGTGAACGCGGATGGCGAATGTCTTCTTTACTGACAGAAAAAGCTTGACTTCCCATAGCGCCCTGTGATATAGTAAACAGGCGTTATGGAAGCAGGCTTTTTTTTTGTGCCTAAAACAAAAAACGACAGCGTTTGCTGCCGGCGTACATTAAATAGGAGAGCGAGGTGGAAGTTGTGCGCGTTAGAATCACATTGGCATGCACGGAGTGTAAGCAGCGTAATTACAACATGACGAAGGATAAGAAAACTCATCCGGACAGAATGGAAACGAAGAAGTACTGCCGTTTCTGCAAGAGACACACATTACACAAGGAAACCAAATAATCGGTAGATTCGAGCAAAGGAAGTGAAGGTATGGCAAAAACAGAGAAGACAGAAAAAGGCTCGAAAATGGAGAGCTGGATGAACGGCCTGAAAGCGGAGTTCAAAAAGATCATCTGGCCGGATCAGAAAACGCTGGTAAAGCAGACCGGTGCCGTTGTTGCCGTTTCTATCGTACTTGGGGTAATGATCGCGCTTCTGGATTTTATTTTCCAGTATGGCGTCGACATTCTGGTGAATATCAGTTTCTAAAAGATGAGTGAGGACAAGGGTGATTGTATGGCAGAAGCATGCTGGTATGTAGTTCATACTTATTCCGGGTATGAAAACAAAGTAAAGGCCAACATCGAGAAGACAATCGAGAACCGGCATCTGGAAGATCAGATACTGGAGGTTCGGGTACCGCTTCAGGATGTTGTCGAAGTGAAAAATGGAGCGAAGAAAATAGTTCAGAAAAAGATGTTTCCGGGCTATGTACTTCTCAACATGGTGATGAACGATGACACCTGGTACGTAGTAAGAAATACGCGTGGTGTGACCGGATTTGTTGGCCCGGGATCCAAGCCGGTGCCGCTTACTGACCAGGAGATGTTCAATCTGGGCATCCAGGCAGACAACATTTCCATCGACTTTGCCGTAGGAGATATGGTGACCGTCACAGACGGTGTGTGGAAAGACACGGTAGGTGTCATCCAGTCTATCAACGAAAGCAAACAGATCGTCACAATCAACATCGAACTGTTCGGCCGTGAAACACCGGTTGAGATTGGTTTCGCAGAAATCAAAAAAGCATAAACTGTGTTTTTTTGAGACCCAAATCATGTAACAGTTAATCTTCCGCGGAGCAGTCCGTCGGACGTGGGAGGGAGAACTCCCGACATTACCACATAGGAGGTGCCTGACATGGCAAAAAAAGTAACAGGTTATATTAAATTACAGATTCCTGCTGGCAAAGCAACACCAGCACCACCAGTTGGACCGGCTCTTGGCCAGCATGGTGTAAATATTGTTCAGTTTACAAAAGAGTTCAATGCAAGAACAGCTGATAAGGGAGATCTGATCATCCCGGTTGTTATCACTGTATATGCAGACAGAAGCTTCAGCTTCATCACAAAGACTCCGCCTGCAGCAGTTCTGCTGAAGAAGGCCTGCAACCTGAAATCTGGTTCCGGAGTTCCGAACAAGACGAAGGTAGCTACGATCTCCAAAGATAAAGTGAGAGAGATCGCTGAGATGAAGATGCCGGACCTGAATGCAGGCAGCATTGAGGCAGCTATGAGCATGATCGCAGGTACCGCACGCAGCATGGGTATTACGGTTGAAGAGTAAACGTTGAACAAGTGGGAGGGTTATTCCCGCGAATACCACCAGGAGGTTATTTAATATGAAAAGAGGAAAGAAATACGCTGAGGCTGCAAAGGCAATCGACCGTGCAGCACTCTACGATGTAAATGACGCTATTGCTCTTGTGAAAAAGTCTGCAGTAGCAAAGTTTGATGAGACAATCGAAGTTCATATCAGAACAGGCTGCGATGGCCGTCATGCTGATCAGCAGATCCGTGGCGCGGTAGTTCTTCCGCACGGTACAGGTAAGCAGGTTCGTGTTCTTGTATTCGCTAAGAATGCAAAGGCTGACGAAGCAAAGGCTGCAGGCGCTGAGTTCGTTGGAGCTGAGGAGCTCGTTCCGAAGATCCAGAACGAGGGATGGCTTGACTTCGATGTAGTTGTAGCTACACCGGACATGATGGGCGTTGTAGGACGTCTTGGCCGTATCCTTGGACCGAAGGGCTTAATGCCGAACCCGAAGGCAGGCACAGTTACCATGGACGTAACAAAGGCTGTCAACGATATCAAGGCTGGTAAGATTGAATACAGATTGGACAAGACAAACATCATTCATGTGCCAATTGGAAAAGCTTCTTTCACAGAGGAGCAGTTAACCGACAACTTCCAGACGCTTATTGAGGCAATTAATAAAGCAAAACCGGCAGCACTGAAAGGTCAGTACATGCGCAGCGTAACGCTGGCTCCGACAATGGGACCGGGCGTAAAGCTCAATCCGGTAAAACTTGCTTAAGTAAGACTCACAGAATCCCCGAAGGTACGCGCTTCGGGGATTTTTGCGTTTCTACATTTATCTTTAAATCGGGGTAACTGTTCAGAACCAATGTCACTTAGTTAAGCTTATTGGTTCACTATGAGGTAAACCTCTAACAAAAATTTATAAATTATAGTTGACACATCAATCAAAATGTGCGGCCGCTCTC
>CABJAW010000013.1 GCA_902363665.1 Lachnospiraceae bacterium
AACCGTTTTGAGGCAGATTTGCAATCTGTCTTTTTGTCGTGCTTTCCTTCACGGGTAAATCGTAAACATATCTGTAAAACGGTTTCACTAAGGTTCATCTGTAATTTATTCTGTAAGAATTCGCTCCCTATTAAACGTTAACTAAATGACATTGGTTCAGAGCCAACCTCCAAAATGCTACGCATTTCGTCGGTGTGGCGTATCCGCCAAATAAAATTTCAAAAACAGGCTTAAAAATGCAAGCATTTTCCGCCTGTTTTATGAAATTTTGCTTGGCTCTGAACAGTTACCATATTTGTAAAGCTGACAATAACGCGGACATTCACAATCCGCCTTCCTTTCTTACTGACGAGTGTTAGCGCTTTGCACTCAGATTTCCGGTTCCTCCGCCAGTTCAAAATCCACGGTTTTCTGCGCTTTATTTGCATCGATCACCCGCACATGGACCGGATCTCCGAGCCGGAAGACGCGCCCCGTGTCAATTCCGTACATTTCATACGTTTCTTCTTTGTAATAATAACGGTCATCGTACATTTTGCTTACATGGATCAACCCCTCCACCGTGTTCGGAAGTTCCGCATAGATGCCGTAGGATGTAATGCCAGAGACAACTGCATCAAACGCCTCACCAATGTGACGCTCCATATACTCAGCCTTCTTCATTTTTACCGTTTCACGCTCCGCCTCATCCGCACGGCGTTCCGTTTGGCTGCAATGTTCCGCGACCGACGGCAGAAGCTCCGCATAATGCGTGATCCGCTCTTCTTTCATCCGCCCCCGCAGCACTTCCTTCATAATGCGGTGGATCTGCAGATCCGGATAACGGCGGATCGGAGAAGTAAAATGACAGTAATATTTCGCTGCAAGTCCAAAATGACCGCTGCACTCCGGTGTGTACTGTGCCTGCTTCATTGAGCGCAGCACGAGCCGGCTGACCATCCGCTCCTCCGGCGTATCCGCAATTTTCTCAAGCAGCTTCTGGATCTCCTTCGGATGTACTTCATCCGAAACACCTTTCAGCCCGTACCCAAAGCCGGCAGTAAATGCGGACAGCTGCCGGATGCGGTCCGGCTCTGGCGTATCATGAGTCCGGTAAAGGAACGGAACCTGCTGCCAGTAAAAATCCTCCGCCACCGTCTCATTCGCCGCCAGCATAAAATCTTCGATCATTTTTGTGGCAACATTACGGTCATAAGCACGGATCTCGACCGGAATCCCCTTTTCGTCAAGAATAATCTTCGCCTCCGGGAAATCGAAGTCGATGGCTCCGCGTTTTCTCCTCTTTTCCCGCAAAACTCCGGAAAGCACTGCCATCTGTTCAAACATCGGCACAAGCTCCGCACACGTTTCACACAGCTTCCCGTCATGATCCTCCAGGATCTTTTTCACTTCCGTGTACGACATTCTCCGGTCAACGCGAATCACAGATTCCACGATTTCATGGGAAAGAACGGTTCCTTTTTCGTCAATCTCCATGAGCACACTCATTGCCAGCCGGTCTTCTCCCGCATTTAACGAACAAATGCCGTTTGAGAGCCGCATGGGCAGCATCGGGATCACGCGGTCTGCAAGATACACGCTCGTTCCGCGCGTGAATGCCTCCCGGTCCAGTGCACTTTTCTCCTGTACATAATTTGCCACATCTGCGATATGCACGCCCAGATGATAATGTGTTCCGTCAAACGTAAGGGAAACGGCATCGTCCAGATCTTTTGCATCCTCCCCGTCAATCGTCACCATCTGTATGCCGCGCAGATCCGTTCTGCCTTCCAGGTCACTCTCCTGCACCTTATCCGGAACGCGCTCCACCTGGCGCATTACCTTTTCCGGGAATTCATTCGGGAGATCGTACGCATATACGACCGACAAGATATCGGTGCCCGGATCCTGGATGTGGCCGATGATCTCCGTCACCTTTCCCTCCGGCTTATGATCTTTATCCCCATAGGAAAGAATCTCCACCTTCACTTTATGGCCGCTCACTGCGCCTTTACTGCGTTCTTCTGCCACAAAAACATCGGTCGTGATGCGCTGATTATCCGGAATCACAAAGCCATAACCGCCGCGTCCCTTCTGATACGTACCGATCAGCTCACGGATGCCATGCTCCAGAATCTGCACAACCGCACCTTCCTGCCTTTTTCCCAAAGACGGCGGAAGCAGCAGTACCCGCACCGTATCTTCATGCAGCGCACCGCCAATATGTTCTTCCGCGATAAAAATATCCTCCTCGCGTTCCTCCACCTCCACAAATCCAAATCCACGCGGATGCGCGATAAAACGCCCGACAACATATTTCGCAGTAGATTTGCGATATTTTCCTTTTACAGATACCTCCGCCTTTCCCTCCAGGATCAATGCATCCAGCACATCCTTCAACTCCTGGCGGTTTTCTTTCGGTATCTGAAGCAGCATTGCCATCTCTTTTAGCTTCATCGGCACATACTGTTTGTCACATAACATATCATGAATCACCTTTTTCCGGCGTTCAAACTGTTCTTCTGTCTGTTTCATATCTTTCTCTCTACTTTTCTTTTTCTTCTCTTACAGCCCGACTGATTCTGATATCAAAGCGGATGTTCACAATTCGCTCCGCAGCTTATCAGGAGTGGCTTGTACCACGCCTGATACAAGCAAGTCCCCACCCACTGCTTATTGCTCCGCGCAACCCCGCAGGTGACTTGCTTGACTCGGTTAAAAAGAAAAGGACCGGTGCATCTGCATCAGTCCTCCGCTTCTTTGGAAACACAGGTTCAAACCGGCAGATCAAAAATGCTCTGCCTGCCAGCTTAACAAAGCCAACCTGTGATTTAGAAATTCAAATTCAGAATAACGGCAAGCACGACAAATAATACGGCCAAAACCGTCGTAAACTGAACCAGCTTTCCTTCCATGGAACGTGATTTATTCTTGCTCCAGTAAGTATCTCCGATACCACCGATCGCGCCCAGTCCTGCGTCTTTTCCCTGCTGAGCCAGAACAACCACCGTCAATGCAATGCATACCAGCACAAAAATAATGGTAATAAAAGTTCTCACGGTACACTACACCTCCTACGTCAAACATGTTCAGTGTATCACAGGCCATTTAATATTTCAACTGTTTTTTCTATGAATTAAATACTGAATTAAATACTTATCTGCGGTAAAACGGAGATTCATACACAGCTCCATATCCGATCGCATCCTCGATCCGCAACAGCTGATTGTACTTTGCCACGCGTTCGGTACGACACGGCGCTCCGGTTTTGATCTGACCGGCTCCAACTGCCACCGCGATATCCGCAATCGCCGTATCCTCTGTCTCGCCCGATCGGTGGGAAACGATACAACGATAACCATTCTGTCCTGCCAGATCCATCGTATCAAACGCTTCTGTCAGAGTCCCGATCTGATTTACTTTGACCAGTACCGCATTTGCAGCACCGCGTACAATTCCTTCTGAAAGCCGCTCCTTGTTTGTCACAAACAGATCGTCACCGACCAGCTGCACACGTGCTCCGAGCCGGTCTGTCAGTTCTTTCCAGCCCTCCCAGTCATTTTCATCCAGCCCGTCCTCAATCGACCGGATTGGGAAACGGCTGCAGAGCTGCTCCAGGTAAGTAATCATCTGTCCGGTATCTCTGCTTACTTCCTGCCCTCTCAGACGGCTCTCTCCCGGAAAATAATAACGCCTGCTTTCTTTCTGATACAGCTCGCTGGCTGCTACGTCAAGCGCAAGCACAACATCCTTCTCCAGCTCATATCCCGCACGCTGCACTGCCTCACAGATTAAGGAAAGCACCGCATCAGCATCCGGAAGATCCGGCGCAAACCCGCCTTCGTCCCCGACTCCTGTCGCAAGCCCCCGTTCTTTCAGCGATGTCTTTAAAACATGATAAATTTCCGTCCCCATCCGCAGTCCATCCGCATATCCTGCCGCTCCGACCGGCATAATCATAAACTCCTGCAGATCTACTGTATTATCGGCATGACAGCCCCCATTTAAAATATTCATCATCGGTACCGGAAGGCGGTTTGCACAGGCACCACCAAGATAACGAAACAATGGCAGTTCCAGAGAATTCGCTGCTGCTGCCGCCGTTGCCATCGACACGCCAAGCATCCCGTTTGCACCAAGTTTTTCTTTCGTGCGCGTTCCATCCTCCCTGCACAAAATCCGATCGATTGTCCGCTGCGCATATACGTTTTCCCCGATCACCGCATCCGCAAGCTGTGTATTGACATAATGGCACGCCTGCGTGACGCCAAGCCCCCCATAACGGGCTTCCCTGTCCCGCAGTTCCGCCGCCTCATGTTCCCCTGTCGAAGCACCGGACGGAACCGCCGCTCTCCCGACGCTGCCATCCTCCGTCATAAGTTCCACTTCCACTGTCGGGTTTCCTCTTGAATCCAGGATCTCCCGCGCAAACACATCCGTAATTGCCATATAGCTGCACATAAAAAACCTCCTGCATCATATCTCATCTTTCATTCCGTAAATAGTGATAAGTCCAGGTATACTATCACTATTTCGCAATGATCCATCAGTTCTCTATGAACAGTATGTCCTGCGAAAGTTTTTTCACTCTGCTTGTGTTTAAATTCCTGATTTTCACAATATGGCCTAAAACGAATGATTTCAGTAACTGTTCAGAGCCAGGCAAAATTTCATAAAACAGGCGGAAAATGCTTGCATTTTTAAGCCTGTTTTTGAAATTTTATTTGGCGGATACGCCACACCGACGAAATGCGTAGCATTTTGGAGGTTGGCTCTGAACAGTTACTGATTTCAACTTTATTGAGTCTCTTGAGTATTCTTAGTCAGAACACCCCGTTCTCCTCATTCGATGAATCCCAGTCCGGAATCATCCGAAACATATTTCCATCCGTTCCGAACTCATCATCCTGTCCGTCTGACGGTGCTTCCTGCGCATCCGTCTCATCCTGTACATCATTTCCGCCCTCCTGCAGGGTAACTTCTACTTCGCGTATTTCATAGTCACCGCCATTTGCAGTCTGCACTTCCACCGTCACAGTCTCACCGACCTTGTAATAGCTCATCTTATCAATCAGATCGGAAGAACTGGATACACTCATTCCATCGAACTTCGTGATGATATCGCCTTTCTTAATGCCTGCGGCTTCAGCTGCAGAACCCTCAGCTACTTCATACACGAACGCTCCCTCCGGCATGTTGTAAAGATCTTTTGCATCATCGGAAACATTGACTACCGTTGCACCCATGTAACCTCTCTCACTGTTGGAGAGCTGATCTCTCGTCTCACGATTGACCAGTTCATTCAGGATCGGGATCGCGGTGTCGATCGGAATCGCATAGCCGATGCTGTCACTGCCCTCACCGGCCTCTTTTGCCACATTGATACCGATTACTTCTCCCTTTGCATTCAGCAGTGCTCCGCCGCTGTTGCCGAAGTTAATCGCTGCATCCGTCACAATAACCTCTTTTGAAAAATTGTCGATTGTGATCGGACGGTTCAGCGCACTGATGATACCGCTCGTTACATTCTGGCCATATCCAAGTGCATTTCCGATTGCAACTGCCGCCTGGCCGACTTTCAGATCATCCGAACTGCCAAGCTTTGCAATCCGCAGCTGGGATCTTACTTCTTCCGGAATGTCAGAAAGCTGAACCGCTACAACTACCAGTTCATTTCCCGTATCCATTCCCTTGATCTTTGCCGGTGCAACAAGATCATCGGTATTCTCCGCATCTACGGAAAAGCAGACATTTAATTCAGTCGAATCCTTTACCACATGGCTGTTGGTCGCGACCAGAAGTTCTTCGTCGTTCTGTGCAATGATAATACCGGACGCTGCACCGCTGACTTCATACTCCTGTGTACCATAGTAGTATGTTTCAATCTCCTGCACGGATTTACGGGTAATTGCAACAATCGACGGCATAGCGTTTTCTACAACTTCAGAGACATCGGTCGTAACGATCCCACTGCCATCTGATGAGGATGCCTCCCCGATCGGCTCGTACGTTTCTTTTGTCTCGGTCTCCGTTTCGGTCTCAGTCTCTGTTTCAGTTTCCGTCTCTGTCTCAGAATCTGTCGCTTCCTCTGCAGAAGCATCATCCTTTTTGCCGCCTGCAATATTTAAAGTCACGCGCTTCTCTGTCTCGGCTTCCGTCTCTTCCTCCGCCTGCACATTTCCGGCATATACGGATGCTGATACTGCAGACGTGCCTGCGATCAGCACGCCTGCCATCATAATCACTCCATATCGTTTCCACGCATTCTGCTTTCTGTTTTTCTTATCGAATTTCTTTTCACGGTTTTCTTTATGGCCTGTCATGGAAAAATCCCCTTTCCTGTTCTCGTTTGGTTTCTTCCACTATACGCAATCTTTGTGACGGAAATGTGAAAAGAATATAGGAAATCTGTGTTTTTTATTTTTCAATGAGCAGGGACTCTCCTGTCATCTCAGCCGGCTTCTCCATGCCCATCAGCTCGATAAGCGTCGGAATGATATCAGCCAGACGCCCACCCTCACGCAGAGTATATTTCGGATCGCAGTTTACAAGGATAAACGGAACCGGATTCGTCGTATGTGCGGTAAACGGTGCGCCAGTCTCATAATCGATCATCTGCTCTGCATTTCCGTGGTCTGCGCAGATGAAGAGCTTCGCGCCGGTCTCTTTCACTGCTGCTACTACCTTGCCGACACACTCATCCACAGCTTCAATCGCCTTGATAGCTGCCGGGATCACACCGGTATGGCCTACCATATCCGGATTTGCAAAGTTTGTGATGATTACATCGTATTTTCCGGAAGTAATTGCGGCCGTTACTTTATCGCAAACCTCATAAACGCTCATTTCCGGCTGCAGGTCATAGGTCGCTACCTTCGGAGATTTTACAAGAATACGGTCTTCACCCTCGTTCGGAGCCTCTACACCGCCGTTGAAGAAGAAGGTAACATGTGCGTATTTCTCCGTCTCAGCGATTCTTGCCTGTGTCATGTGATGCGCTGCCAGATACTCTCCGAATGTGTTGGTCAGAGAAATCTTTTTAAATGCAACGCTCTTGTTCGGGATCGTCACATCATACTCTGTGAAGCATACGTATACGACATTTCTGCGTGCGCCGCGGTCAAAGCCGTCAAACTCATCACAGCAGAAGGTACGGGTGATCTCTCTTGCACGGTCCGGACGGAAGTTGAAGAAGATGATCGAATCGCCGTCCTGAACGGTTGCAACCGGCTTTCCGTCTTTCATTACTACAGTCGGAACTACAAACTCATCTGTTACTTCTTTCGCATAGGACTGTGCAACTGCTTCTACACCGGAAGCTGCCTGATCACCCTCGCCGTATGCAATGGCACGGTAAGCCTTCTCAACACGATCCCAGCGGTTGTCGCGGTCCATTGCGTAGTAACGTCCCATCACCGTTGTGATCTCACCAACACCGATCTCCTGCATTTTATCGGAAAGCTGCTGTACATAATCTTTTCCTGATGATGGCGGTGTGTCTCTTCCGTCAAGGAAGCAGTGTACGTATACCTTCGTCAGACCATAACGCTTCGCCATCTCAAGCAGTGCATAAACGTGTGTAATGTGGCTGTGCACACCGCCGTCGGAGAGCAGGCCGTACATATGAAGTGCTGTATTATTCTCTTTTGCGTTTTCCATCGCACGCTTCAGCTCTGCATTCTCAAAGAAATCTCCGTCCTCGATCTCTTTTGTGATTCTGGTCAGGTCCTGATATACAATGCGGCCTGCGCCCATATTCAGATGTCCTACCTCGGAGTTTCCCATCTGTCCGTCCGGAAGACCTACGGCAAGTCCGCTCGCATATCCTTTTACAAACGGGTAATCTGCCATCAGTTCATCCATCACCGGAGTTTTTGCAAGCGCAATTGCGTTGCCCTCTGTCCTTTCGTTCAGTCCATATCCATCAAGAATCATTAAAACTACTGGAATTTTACTCATCTTTCTTCTCCTTATCTGTTCTGTACTCTGGCTGTGCGCCATTTTTGTTTATCACCCCGGGTCAGGTAAATGCCTGCATGCGGGTCCCGTCTGGGGTTGAATTTTTCTTTTTGCTGCCGGTTTGTGTTTGAAAAATTATCTGTACAATCCAACAGGATCGTAAGGAATCCGGACTCGTAAGGGATCCTCCCGTAAACGGGTCCCTCCTTACGAGGTGTCCCGGCAATGTATTATAGCACGCGCTGTTTTGAAACGCAACGGGTACTACTTATAATTCGGGCATACGCCGTCCGCCCCAAAGATGTATCTTCCTACCTTACAGTTTCGCTTCATCACGCCGTCTTTTTTATTAAAGTAATACCATTTTCCGCCAATCTGTGTCCAGCCGGCTGCGCGGTTGCCATCTTTTGCGATGTAATATTTTTTCGTGCCGAACGTCAGCCAGCCCGTGCGCATCCGTCCGTCCTGCTGTGCAAAATAAAAGGTCTTGCCCTGGTATTTCAGCCAGCCTTTCTGCAGCTTTCCGGTCTTCAGCTTCAGGAAATATTTTCTGCCGTTTAATTTCAGCCAGCCAAACGCTTTCGCACCGTCTGCATTCAGATAATACGTATCTGCTCCCACCTTAAGCCAGCCGGTCTGTCTCGCGCCGTTCTTGTCCAGATAATACGTTTTTCCGTTAATTTGGAACCAGCCCGGCGTCTTTCTCATCGCACCTGTCTGACGGCTGAAATAATAATAGTTCTTTCCAAGCTTCTGCCAGCCGCTCTTCCGGTAGCCAAGGGAATCAAAATAATAGGTTTTCCCATTAATTGTCATTTTTGTATTTGTCACGCGGCTGCCGTCTGCTTTCACATACCATGTGCCGTACTCGTCGCTGTGCCAGCCCGGCGTTTCTTTTTCATTCGGACCCGGCTGTGTCCGCGGCCGGATAATTTTTGTGTAGTCTCTCAGATCATAATCGAGATCTACCACTGTGCTGATTCCTTTCACACGGCCTGTACTGCTGTACTGCCACATGGAAGTCGGACTGAAAGAACAGGACGATGCCCATCTTGCCACCCATTTGTCATACTTTGTCAGGCGGCTTAAATCCATGCGCTCATACAGCCAGTTCTGACTCGCATAGATCATCGGATAATAGCCGGCCGCTTCAATCTTGCGAAGAAAGGCCAGCGTAATATCCGTGCGCTGTTTTGTCGTCAACTTCATATGAATTTCATCTTCGATATCAAAGGCCACCGGATAAGCGATCTTGTAGCCTTTGATCTGCTTTAGTACAAATGCAGCCTCTTTTTCCGCTTCTTTTACATTGTGTGCATGGGAATAAATATAAACGCCGACATTTACATTATTCTGGATCGCATTGCGGATGTTGTATTCAAATCTTGGATCACTCTGCTCTTTTCCATTGATGACGTATCCGACGCCGATCATTGTAAATTTAATGCCGTCCTGCTTTACTGCTTTCCAGTTGATCGTGCCCTGATACCGTGACACATCAATTCCTTTGATCCGCGTCGCCGCATCTGCATGATCAGATGGCAGGATGCAGATCACTGCCAGCAAAAACAGTGCAGAAAACAAACGCACAAATGTCTGCCTTACCTTTTTCATTTCTCTCTCCTTTTTCTCTTTATTCACTCTCGGAACATTTCTCAGCATGCCCCGGAGCCAAAACGGACTGAAACGATCCGTTTCGCTCCATAACCCCACATGGAACAGCTGCCATACATTTTATCTGTTCTTCTGTAAAAATGTAAAAAGCTTTCCAATGCCGGCTGCATCAGTCCGGGATCACCGGCACCGCATCTGCCGGAATCGGACAGGTATAGCCTTCCGCCGTGCGCTTTTCAAACTCTTTTCTTGCCTCTTCCAGGATTTCCGGGTGCAGGAAAAGTTCCACTGCAGACGCAGCCAGCACTTTACCTGCATGTACCGCCGCCTTATGGCCAATCTCCGTGCAGTCACATGAAACATTCTGCCAGCTATGGCCCGGGCAGCCATTCGGCCAGGCGGCCACGTGGATCTGAGCCGTCGGTGTCAGCCAGCTGACATCGCCAACGTCCGTAGATCCTGCTTTAAACGCCTCACCCTGATAAAAGGGTGCCAGAAATGCATTCATCGCATGGCCGTATTCCTTCCGAAGCACCGCCACTTCTTCCCGCAGCTTTTCATCGTTTTCCGCCGCCACGCCAGGAAGCCCTTCACTGCCCGGATACGTCTTCGCCAGCGCATCTGCATACTCCAGCTCTTCTTTTGTATACTGCGGCACGCCAAGTGCACTGAAATTGTCATACAGCACACGCTCCAGCGTATGGTTCGTTACAGTATCAGCCAGTCCGTCGATAAACTTGCGTTCAAACGTCGTGTCAGTCATCAGTGCTGCTCCCTCGGCGATCCGGTCAACCCTTGCCTGAAGCTCCACCGCCTCCGAAACATGATTCGACCGTACCATATACAGAACACTGGCACGCGGCTGAACAACATTCGGACTGCATCCGCCCGCGTCTGTAATTGCATAATGAATCCGCGCACGGTCACTCATGTGCTCCCGCAGAAACTGAACGCCGATATTCATCAGTTCCACCGCATCCAGTGCGCTCCTTCCCTTTTCCGGAGCACCTGACGCATGGGATGCCATACCTGTAAATTTATATTGCACCTGAATACAGGAGTTGGAAGAACCGGTCTCCACCTCGTTGACATCCTCCGGATGCCACGTCAGCGCTGCATCCAGATCGCGCCATACGCCATCGCGTGCCATAAATGCCTTGGCCGCTCCGCCTTCTTCGCCCGGACAGCCATACAGTATCACCGTTCCCGGGCAGCTGCTTCGTTCCAGAAATGCTTTTATACCGAGTGCCGCTGCAAATGCGCCGGCTCCGAGCAAATTGTGGCCGCACCCGTGACCGCTTCCACCAGATATCCGTTCTTTCCGTACCAGACTCCCGGCCTCCTGGGACAGGCCGGAAAGTGCATCGTACTCCGCCAGGATTCCGATCAGCGGACGGCCGCTTCCATACGACGCCGAAAACGCCGTCTCAATCCCGCAGATTCCCTTTTCCACATGGAACCCCTCTTTTTCAAGCACCTCACAGTACAATGCTGCCGAGCGTACCTCCTGAAGTGACAATTCCGCATAATCCCAAATGTGATCCGCCACCTCACAAACCAGGGACGCCTTTTGCTCAATTGCATCGATCGCTGTCTTTTTTTCCTGCTGCATCTTTTTTCCTTCTTTCCACTGTCTTCTGTTATTCCTTTTTCTTATTTTCCCGTTTTTCATTATAAAATGGTAACTGTTCAGAGCCAAGCAAAATTTCATAAAACAGGCGGAAAATGCTTGCATTTTTAAGCCTGTTTTTGAAATTTTATTTGGCGGATACGCCACACCGACGAAATGCGTAGCATTTTGGAGGTTGGCTCTGAACAGTTACATAAAATGAACTTTGAATTTGCCACGTTTTCCGCCATACTGTTCTTCGCAGCCCCGCAGGGAACCTTGCCTGACTCGGTTAAAAAGGCTGCCGGATTACTCCGACAGCCTTTATCTTACCTGATTCTTCCAGTTTTTACAACACTTTTGAGAGAAAATCCTGCAGTCTCAGGTTCTGCGGATGCTCAAAAATCTGTTCCGGTGTGCCCTCTTCAAGCAGCTTTCCGTCTGCCATGAACAGAACGCGGTTTCCGACCTCCCGCGCAAATCCCATCTCATGAGTCACGCAGACCATCGTCATGCCTTCTTTTGCAAGTTCTTTCATAACGTCGAGTACTTCACCGACCATTTCCGGGTCCAATGCCGAGGTCGGTTCATCAAACAGCATAACCTCCGGCTCCATTGCGAGCGCACGCACGATCGCTACACGCTGTTTCTGTCCGCCTGAGAGCTGAATCGGATACGCGTCTGCACGGTCTGCAAGTCCAACACGATCCAGTAATGCACGTGCCTTCTTCTCTGCCTCCTCACGGCTCATGCCGCGCACCTTCATCGGAGCCAGCACCATGTTTTCCAGAATCGTCATATGCGGAAAAAGATTAAAATGCTGGAATACCATGCCCATTTTCTGGCGAAGCGCATCAATATCGAGCTTCACAGTTTTTCCCTGTGCATTTTTATACTTTTTCTTTGTGATATCCACACCTTCAAATATGATCGAACCTCCGGTCGGTTCTTCCAGAAGATTGAGGCTGCGCAGAAATGTTGATTTTCCGGAGCCGGACGGTCCGATGACCACCATGACGTCACCTTTGTTGATTGTCGTTGTCACTCCGTCCAGGGCCTTGATTGTGCCCATTTTATAATGTTTTTTCAGATCTGTCACCTGAATCAGACTATCTCTTGTCGCCACGGCTCATTCTCCTTTCAAAGTATGCGATCAGCTTCGAGGTCGGGAAGCACAGGCAGAAATAGATTGCCGTTGCCACCAGAAGCGGCTCAATAATAACAAACGTCGCACCCTTGACTGCGTTTACGGCAGACATGATATCCTGCACACCGATCGTATAGGTAATCGCAGATTCCTTGATGATCACTACGAACTCATTTGCGATCGCCGGAAGAATATTTTTGAGTGCCTGCGGCAGAATAATATAACGCAGATTCTGTGCCTGGGAAAGACCGAGTGATCTCGCAGCCTCTGTCTGTCCGCCGTCGATCGACTGAATACCGGAACGGATGATCTCACACAGATAAGCGCCGGAGTTCATACCGAGTGCAACGACACCAGGAAAAAAACGGTCAAATTTAATGAAGCCGAACATCCGGAATGACGGAAGCTGGATCATGCTGAATACGCCATAATAAATGATAAAAATCTGAACAATGACTGGCGTGGAACGCAGAATCTCCACATATGCCGTTGCCAGAAAGCTGAGCGGATTGAAACGGCTGATGACTGCCAGCACGCCGCCCTCTCTCTGATGTCCGTCCCTGTCAAGGCCAAGGAAACGAAGAGGCCGGAAATTGGACAGCCTCATCAGCGCCAGTAAAAGTGCAATGCAAAAACCAATCGCAACCGTAAATAAAGACAGCAGCACTGTGACCAGCATGCCCTGCTGGAACAGTTCCGCATACGGCGCAATCAATGAAAAATTACTCAATTTGATAAAACCGTCCATTCTAATTCCTTTCTCTTTCTCTGTCTCTTTTCTTTCCCAATCCGTTTTTGTATACCCGGCGAAGAAAGCTTGCCCATGCAGCAATTTGCATCCGGACAAAATCCCGGTTCTGAAAATCGTATGTCACAAAAAGCTGCCGCATTCTGTCTGTTTCGCATCGTGCAGCAGCTTTTCCGCAGTTTTTATCTGTTTTTCGGCAATTTTTCATACCTTGCCGGAACATTTCTTCCTTACTCTGTTACAGCCTCTGTCTCATCTGCTGCAACTTCTCCATTTTCATCCAGAAGTCCTTCGTACTTCTCGCCGGAAGCCAGTGCATTTGCTTCTGCAATATACTCCTCCAGAGAACCATCTGCCTTTGCAGCTGCAATTGCTTCATTGACTGCTGCAAGCAGCTCTGCATTACCCTTGGATACGCCGATGGAAGATCCTACTACATCGTACGGTACATCTGCTACGATTTCCAGATCCGGATAGTTCTTCTGATAACTCTTTGCTACATCTGTCTCAATATATGCCGCATCCAGCTTGCCTGCAAGCAGCTCAGAAATGATATCTGTTACCTTCGGAAGCGATACAATATCTGCATCCGGAGAATTCTTCTGTGCAAGATCCAGCTGAATGGAACCAGTCTGTGCGCCTACAGATACGGACGGATCATTGACAGCATCCGTAGAATTGTACGTATCTGCATTGTCCTTTACGGTAACGAGTGACTGTCCGCCTTCATAATAAATATCAGAGAAATCCATAGCAGCCTCACGTACCGGATCCGGTGACAGACCTGCCATGCCAAGATCTACCGATTTCGTCTGCAGCTCGGTCAGTACGCCATCAAAATCTACGGTGACAACCTCAAGCTCCAGTCCCATGTAATCAGCAATGTACTGAGCAAGCGCCATATCAAAACCTGCCAGTGACGGTGTACCATCCTCGTCAATTGCATAAAATTCATACGGAGCGAAATCCGGGCTCGTTGCTACAGTCAGCTTGCCGTCTGTGACCGTCTCTACCGCGGACAGGTCAACGCTTCCCTCGGATGTTCCTTCTGTGCTTTCTTCTGCGAATGCAGTCATTGAAAATGCCATGCATCCAACCAGTGCAAGTGCAAATAATCTCTTTTTCATGATCTTTTCCTCCCTGCATATCTATGCATATTTATAAAATTTGAATGAACTTGTTTTATTATAGCCTATTTTTTTAATTATGCAAGCAGAAAAAAACACTTTCCCTGATTTTATCCCTGTTTTCTTCCCAAAAAGAAAGCTGCGCAGATGACTCCGCCGGAAACCAGTGCATTCCGGACGTCATTCCCCCAGAAATAATACCGGCTGTCTGCAATACAGTAAATTACATAAACTGCTGTTCCAAGTAAAAATAAAATCAGGAACCGAAACGCTTCTGCACGTCCCCGTTTCTTTTTTCCGCTCATTCCGGCCCAGTCACTCCGCCCGGTCAGAAGCATTAAAATTCCAAGCACGTCAAGCAAACCAAGACACACCAGCCCGAAATCTTTTGATTTTCCAAAAACAGTTACCGGAAGTGTACTCACAGAAAGGAAAACGATCCCCACCCCTGCAAGAATCAGCCACAGCACAAAGAAAATAT
The DNA here is from genome assembly GCA_902363665.1 of Lachnospiraceae bacterium. Lineage (GTDB taxonomy): Bacteria > Bacillota > Clostridia > Lachnospirales > Lachnospiraceae > Choladousia. Next base: position 14,665 of record CABJAW010000013.1, read on the forward strand.
CCGTCCATTTTCTGGTTTTACCCGCCATTTCCTACTCCTCTTCCCCATGTGCATTCTGTACTGACAGTTCCACTTCTGTTTTTTCCAGCGTTTCATTTTTTGTCGTCGCTGATTCAGAGTTCGTCGTCTTTTTTAATATTTCTCTTTGTACCGGCAGCCCATTATGTTCTTCCCACATCACGAGAAGCGTGCCTTCCTGTACGGAAATACTGCTCTCCTCACCGATAAATTCATTGCTGACACCAAGCGCCTTATCATTTTTCAGCGCAGCGTCATCCAGTGTATATTTCAGTCCCTTTTCCCAGATTCCCGTCGATACATCTGTCATGCTGAACACAGAAATCATGCCGTCTGCCTCTTTTGCAAACGAAATCCGTTCACCGGTGATTGCTGTCACAATATTATTTTCTCCGATCAGATAAGCCTTCATTCCTGCACGCGACAATCCAGTCAGCAGCTGAAAGTTTGCCATCGTATGATCCAGTCTTTTTCCGCCAAGCCCTCCATATAAATAAAAGAGCCGGTATCCTTTTTCCTGAGCATAAAAGGCTGCAAGCGCCATGTCTGTATCATCTTTGATCGGTGAGTGGCGCAGGATATGGTCGTGTTCCGGCACATACTCCAGAGAATCAAAATCACCGAGCAGCACGTCCGGCTGGATTCCAAGCTGTTTCAGATACGCATAGCCGCCATCCGCCGCGATTACAAGATCGTCCTCCTGCGGCAGCGAATCCAGTTTTTCAAAGCTTCCGGCGCCAACGATGTAACACGCTTTCTCCGAAATTTTCTGTTGTTCTCTTCCCTCTCCCACTGTTCTTTTCCCTGTCTCCTTCTGCATCACATACGCTTCCTTTTCTTTATTTTTCTATCTTTAGCCTTCGTTTCTTCTGTTATTATCAGCTTTTTGAATTAACTGTCCTGCAAAACAAATATTCCCAGCCAACTTCATTACTGTAAACAAATTTCCCCGAAGATTATTTTCGTTTTCATTATTTTCGTTTTCATCCATTCTTTTCTCATCGTAATGCATATATCAAAACGGATATCTTTTCTTTTACCTTTCTGCCCAAAAAGGCCGCCGCATAACGCGGCAGCCTCTCTGTCTTATTTCTGCCTATCTGTATGATTAAACCGGATAAGCTTTATTCTTTTCATCCGCTACGGTCGGATCTACCTTTTTCTGCTGTGCTTCTCTGTATTTGAAGAAGTCAGTAGCTACCTGCGGGAACAGTGCATAGGACAGTACGTCCTCATCCTGCTCAGACCACTGAGCCATCTCACCACGCAGAGTATCCAGCTCATCCGGGATCAAATCAGCCGGACGGCAGGTGATAACTTCTGCATCGCCGATGCACTTCTTCTGTACTTCTTTGTTGAACGGTTTAACCGTTGCGCCATACTTGCCGCACAGAACGTCTTTTGTCTGCTGCGGAACCATTTTATAACGCTCGCCATTGATAACGTTCATAACAGCCTGTGTACCTACGATCTGAGAAGACGGGGTAACCAGCGGGCACTCACCGAGGTCTTTACGTACACGCGGAACCTCTTCCAGTACCTGATAGTACTTATCCTCTGCATGCAGATCCTTCAGCTGTGAGGTCAGGTTGGAAAGCATTCCGCCCGGTACCTGGTACAGCAGCGTCTTAATGTTTACACCAAGGTTCTTCGGATTAAGCAGACCGCTCTTGAGTGCCTCATCACGCATCGGACGGAAGTAATCAGCAATCTCATCCAGAAGCTTGGAATCAAAGCCTGTGTCATACGGTGTACCCTTGAAGGTCTCAACCATAACCTCTGTAGCCGGCTGAGAAGTACCAAGTGCAAACGGAGACATTGCGCAGTCGATCACGTCTACGCCAGCCTCTACTGCCTTCAAGTAAGTCATGGAAGCGACACCGGATGTATAATGAGTATGCAGCTGAATCGGGATCTTTACGTTCTCTTTCAGTGCTTTTACCAGCTCAGTTGCCTTGTACGGAAGAAGCAGACCAGCCATATCCTTGATACAGATGGAGTTTGCTCCCATTTCCTCGATACGCTTTGCAAGGCTTACCCAATACTCCATAGTATAAGCATCACCCAGTGTATAGGACATTGCTACCTGAGCATGACCTTTTTCCTTATTAGCAGCAGATACTGCTGTCTGAAGGTTGCGCATATCATTCATACAGTCAAAGATACGGATGATATCGATACCGTTTGCGATAGATTTCTGTACAAAATACTCTACTACGTCATCTGCGTACGGACGATATCCCAGGATGTTCTGTCCACGGAACAGCATCTGCAGCTTCGTATTCTTGAAGCCTGCTCTTAATTTACGAAGTCTCTCCCACGGATCCTCATGCAGGAAACGAAGAGATGCATCGAAAGTTGCACCACCCCAGCACTCTACGGAATGATAGCCAACTTTATCCAGCTTGTCAACGATCGGAAGCATCTGCTCTGTCGTCATACGTGTTGCAATCAGAGACTGATGCGCATCACGAAGGATGGTCTCAGTAATCTTAATTGGTTTTTTTGCCTGTTCAGCCATTTTGTTCCTCCTGTATAGAATGGCGCCGCCAAACGGCGCCATAAACTGTTCACTGTCAAAGCAGACCTTTTTTTAGTCCGCCCACATAATCGAATCGCTGCAAAGCAGTGATTTCATCATACTCCGAAAATTGCCATGAAAGTACCGGCTGCTACTGCAGTACCGATAACACCTGCAACGTTCGGTCCCATCGCATGCATCAGAAGGAAGTTCGTCGGATCAGCCTCTGCACCGACCTTCTGAGATACACGGGCTGCCATCGGAACGGCAGATACACCTGCGGAACCGATCAGTGGATTGATCTTGCCGCCGGAAAGCTTGCACATCAGTTTTCCAAGCAGTACGCCGCCTGCAGTACCAAATGCAAACGCAACCAGGCCAAGAACAACAATCTTGATTGTGTTCATGTTCAGGAATGCAGCTGCAGATGTCGTTGCACCTACGGAAGTACCAAGCAGGATAACAACGATGTACATCATTGCATTGGAAGCTGTCTCTGTCAGCTGTTTTACCACACCACTCTCACGGAAGAGGTTACCAAGCATCAGCATACCAACCAGAGGAGCGGTGGACGGAAGAAGCAGGCAGACAACGATCGTAATGATGATCGGGAACAGGATCTTCTCCAGCTTTGATACCGGACGAAGCTGCTCCATCTTGATCTCACGCTCTTCCTTCGTGGTGAGAAGTTTCATGATAGGCGGCTGGATGATCGGCACCAGTGACATGTAGGAATATGCCGCTACGGCGATCGGTCCCATCAGTGCCGTCTGCCCGAGCTTACCTGCAAGGAAGATGGAAGTCGGGCCGTCTGCACCACCGATGATGGAAATTGCTGCTGCTGCCTTGCCATTGAATCCAAGTGCAATTGCAAGGAAGTATGCAACGTAGATACCAAGCTGTGCTGCTGCGCCGAGCAGGAAGCTGATCGGGTTTGCGATCAGCGGGCCAAAGTCAGTCATCGCACCAACACCCATGAAGATCAGGGACGGAAGGATGGACCACTCGTCCATGATGTAGAAATAATGAAGCAGTCCGCCTGCATGCTCAATACCAGCTGCATCGGTGTACGGCTCAGCCATGATATCCGGATAGATATTGACGAGCAGCATACCAAATGCGATCGGTACAAGAAGAAGCGGCTCAAAACCATGTTTGATCGCCAGATACAGGAACACACATGCAACCAGAATCATAACGTAGTTTCCGATCTCAAGGTTGTGAAATGCAGTCTGTCCCCATAAGTTCGCCAACGTATTTGTTACGTAAGACATTCTTTTACCTCCCAGTTTGTACTTTCGTCTGCCGGATTCAAATCACGCCGGCACGACGCACAAAATCATTAGTTCAGAGTAGCCAGAACGTCGCCGTTCTCTACTGCAGCGCCTGCTGCAACATCGATGCTTGCTACTGTGCCGTCCTGCGGAGCTACAACCGGGATCTCCATCTTCATAGCCTCAAGAATTACGATGCTGTCGCCCTTCTTTACAGCCTGTCCAACGCTTGCCTCTACCTTGAATACCTTGCCCGGTACGGAAGCAGTTACCTTTACGGAGCCTGCGCCGCCTGCTGCCGGAGCTGCTGCCTTCGGAGCTGCCTTCGGTGCTGCTTTCGGAGCTGCCTTTGGTGCTGCTGCCGGAGCTGCTGCTCCTGTTCCTTCTTCTACAGTTACGTCATATGCAGTACCATTTACTGTGATTGTATAGCTTTTCATTTTGATGTCCTCCTGTCTTTAGGCTCTCTGCCAGTTTCTTCTGTTTGCTTTTTTGATAGAACGAACAACAAATCCGTCACCGGACGTTGTCTCGGATGCAGCAATCGCTGCGGTGATTACGGCTACCAGTTCAAGGTCGTCCATCAGGTCTTCCTCTTCTTCCACAGCCGGTGCTGCTACAGGTGCCGGTGCTGCCGGTGTGACCGGTGCTTTTTCTGCTTCTTTCTTCTCAATCAGATCAGGAATGATGTGAAGTCTTCCGATCAGGAAGCTCAGGAAAAGAAGTGCGAGGAATACGATACCGATACCCATCACGGTATTCAGTCCCGCACGCTCGATCAGCTTGCCCATGGAATACTGGATATCCCATGAAAGTGAAGTGCTTTGATCCTTCATATTATACTCATAAGTAACAACGACATCGGTGTCACCTGTCTTCTCATACTTTGCATGACAGGTAACAATATAAGCAGAGCCATCCTCAGCCATACTGCTCTCCAGTCTTGTCACCTCTACGAAGTTGCCGACTTCTTCTTTTACGGAACTCCAGTTGGCTGCGATCAGTTTTGTGGAAGCATTATCGCTCTCCAGCATCTGATCCAGCTGCTCATCCGTATAGTTATTAAACTGTGCCAGCATCTGCGCCATCGACTGCTTCTGCTGCTCTTCCTGAGAAAGTGCTTCTGTCTCAGACTCTGATTCTGCCTCAGCTGCTGCTGATTCTGCTTCCGCTGCCTCTGATGCCAGCTCCGTCAGCTCTTCCTCCGCAGCTGCTACTGCAGCTTCCGTCTGTGCTTCAGTTGCTTTTTCCGTCGCCGCTTCGGTCTGTGCTGCCTCTGTTACCTGCTCGGTCGCTGCCGTTGTCTCCGTCTCTGCCGCATATACGCCCGTGGAGAGTGCGGATACGGTCAGGCCCAGAGCAAGCAATACTGCGCTTAATCTACGTTTCATGTGATTCACCTCGCTTAGACTGTTCCGTGCTTTTTGGCCGGGCGATCGTCTCTCTTTGTGAATAACATCTCAAATGCACCAATGACATACTTTCTGGTGTCCTCTGCTGCGATAATGTTATCTACATATCCTCTCTTTGCTGCTGCCGCTGCGCTTGACTGAAGTGCTGCGTACTCAGCTGCTTTCTCGTTGATAACCTTTACATCCTGACCAGCATACATGATCTTGGCTGCCAGCTGAGCATCCATCATGCCGATCTGTGCATTCTCCCATGCGAATGTCATGTCTGCACCGATTGCCTTGCTGTTCATTGCCACGTATGCGCTTCCGAATGCCTTGCCTGTGATGACATTTACCTTCGGAACCGTTGCATTTGCAAATGCATAGGTCAGTTTTGCAGCTGCCTTTGCGATCATACGCTCAGAACATTTGCATGCCTTGAAGCCTGTCACATTTGTCAGGGAAAGTACCGGAATCTCAAATGCGTCGCAGAAGTTTACAAAATCTGCAGCCTTCTGAGCGCCCTTTCCGCTGAGCACGGTGCCAAGAGTCTCTGTCACTTCGCCATCCTCACCATAAACTTCACTGCGGTTTGCAACAACACCTACGGTCGTGCCGTTCAGACGAACGAAACCGGTTACCATATCCTTTGCATAAGCAGCTTTTACTTCTACGAAGTTGTTGTCATCTGCGATATTGGAAAGAAGAACCGCCGGATCACCTGCTGCATTCTCAAGATCCTTGCATGCACGGTTCAGATCGTCGGAGCACTCCTCATAAGACATATCATCCTCGTTGTTTGCCGGAAGCATTGCAACCAGCTCACGGATACCTGCGAGGATCTCATCCTGCGTACCGATGAAATCTACAAGACCAGCCTCTTCGCTCTGGAATTTTGCAGATGCAGTATCGCATTTGTCCTTATTGTTTCCGTCAAGTGCGTTCGGAGAGTTTACAAAAAGCTCTGCTTTCTTGCCTTCCATAAAGGTAAAGTCAGTCAGTGCCGGTACAAGCGCAAGTCCGCCTCCGCATCTTCCGAAGATGGCAGTAATCTGCGGAATGACACCGGATGCCATAGTCTGCTTCAGATAGATCTCGCCAAATGCGTTCAGCGCATCGGTAGCTTCCTGAAGTCTGAGACCTGCACAATCCAATAATCCGATCACCGGAGCGCCCATTTTCATAGCCATGTCATAAAGACCTGCGATCTTCTTTGCATGCATTTCTCCAATGGTACCGCCCAGAACGGATGCATCCTGGCTGTAAACATATACCAGATGTCCGTCGATCACGCCGTATCCGGTCACAACGCCGTCACCCGGTGTTTCTGTCTGCTGCATGTTGAAATCAGTATTTCTGGCAGTTACATATCCGCCGATTTCAACAAAACTGTTCTCATCAAGTAAAGAAGCAATTCTTGTACTTGCCAAGTTTTGTGCTGTATTACTCATTCTCTCAGCCCTCCATGTTATATTAAAATGTTTATCCAATTTCTGCCTAGTCTATAGTACCCTTTTTGTTTCAAAATTGCAAGCAAAAATACAAGCATTTTTGACAATTTCATAACCGGCAGCAAAAAACTCCCCCGCCATGCTGCGGGAGAGTTTTCGTTTTCAGTCAAATGATTTTTATAAACCGCTTTACTTCACTGCTCCTGTGATACCTTCTGTAAAGCTCTTCTGGAAGAAGAAGAATACGATTGCGGTCGGCAGCGTACAGATCAGTACACCGAGCATCAGCATACCGTAGTCTACCGTATAGCCGCTGAGCAGGTTCGATACCAGCATCGGCATCGTGATCGTTTCGTTCGTCTGAAGGATGATCTTCGGCCACATGTAATTGTTCCATGCATTCATAAAAGTAATGATAAGCGCCGCGGAATATGTGGACTTCATCGTCGGCACAAACATCCGGAAGAAAATTCCGATCTCACTGAGTCCGTCCGTCCGGGCGGCCTCGATAATATCCTTCGGGAAGGAACGCGATGCCTGGCGGAACATCATGATCATAAACGGGGTCGAGATCGACGGAAGCATGAAGGCCGCCATTGTATTGACCATTTTCAGTTGAGAAAACATACGGAACATCGGAATCATGATCGCCGCAAACGGAACCATCATCGCAGTAAGCAAAATCGTAAAGACGATGTCCTTTGCCTTGTCATGATAAATCTCAAATCCGTATCCGGCAAGGGAGCAGACCAGAAGACAGAGGATCGTGAGCACGGAAGAGTTGCGGAACGAATTCCACAATGCACGCGCCAGATTCTGATTTGAAATCAGCGCTTTGAAATTCTCCATCAGATAAGTACCCGGGATCAGCTCCTGATTGAGCCGTGCCAGTTCAATGACGAGCGCTTTTTGCAGCCCGCTCACCGATTCGCGATACAGTTCACCGTGTTCCTGCATTTCTTTAAAAATCTGACGGATCAGAATAAAAAGGGTCGGCTGCTCCTCCTTTGACGTACAGCACGGTGTTTTGTTGATCCGGTAAAGCAGCCGCTGCGCCAGACGGTGGTTATCCGGATACAGTTCCTGTACCGTCTTGTCCATATCCAGAAAAAGGTACTGCCATTTGTTCAGATTCGCCTGTGCCGCGTTCGTCGTATGCGGATAATTTTTAGGGATCACGGTCAGCGTCCCGTCGCGATACGGCACACTTTTTCCCTCCAGAATGATCTCACCCGCACCATAGCAGCACCAGCCAATCTCCATCAGATTGTGAAAATGCAGATCCACGATCGGTTTTAAATTTTTATCATACCCATACGGGCGGATCCAGTCCTCTCCATACAGCGCCAGCAGCGGCTCGCCGTGCGGGATGTCATAGTAGCGAAATTCAAGGTTCTCTTTTTTTCGTGCCATCGATATTCCTTTCTTCTGTCTGATTTTCGGTCTGTTTCTCAGCTGATTCTGCTTTCTCAGGCTTTTTATAACTTGTATATCCCACTTTTATTTTTCGTTCCTCTTTGCCTGCCATACGTTTTCATCTGTATGGATCGCCCGGCTTTTTCATGTTTCATGTTTCATTTTCTCGTATTTCTGCTTTCGCTTTTCAGTATCATTATAAAATATTCTCCATTATCTTACAAGCATTCTTCTCTCCTTCGCCTTCTGTATGGTTTCCTCTCAACTTTGCATTCTTCAAGCCTGTTTTTATTGACAGCTCATTCCATACCCGCATACGTTTCCCAACCGCTGCACAAAAAAGCAGCAAACTATTTCTATTCCTCAATTTTTACAGAAGCAGTTTTTCAAATGCAGCATCCACCCCATACCAGAAGTCTTTCCCTCTCACGCCCTCCGCTGTTCGCACCGGCGCAGCCAGTACGACCATATCTCCCACCCGGTACCGGACGATCCCTACTGACGCGCCCTCTTCCACCGGTGCCCGCAGCACTTTCGGCACTTGCATTTCACGTATCACTTTTTCATCTCTTCGAAGCAGCAGACGGCAGTCCCTGTGTTCCTCTATAAGTTCCACCTGATTTTTTATCCCGTTTTCTACCGCTGCCGGCACAATGCGTGTTTTTCCGCTTTCCAGCACGGAAAGATGATACTGTTCCAGCCCGTAATCCATCAGTGTCCTCGTATCTGCCCACTTCCATGATCTGTGCCCAGGCCATCCACACGCGAGCAGGGAAACGATCAGCAGACGATCATCCTTTTGCAGCGCACCCACATAGCAGTAACCCGCTTTTGCGGTAAATCCGGTCTTTCCGGTCAGTGCCCCGTCCATCATCCAAAGAAAGGCATTATGATTGGCACAACTGTAACTGTGTTTCCCACTTATATCCGTAAACGTATACTGCGCCGTACCCGTAATCTCCAGAAAAGCCTCTGCCTGCGGCGACTGCGTAATGCAGTAGCGCAGCACAAGCGCCAGATCTGCCGCCGTTGTATGGTGCACCCCTTCTGCATCCTCCCTGTCGAGCCCGTTCGGGCTGATGTAATACGTATCTTCACAACCGATCTCCCGGGCCTTCGCATTCATTTTCTCTGCAAAATCTTCTACGCTCCCGGCCACATTTTCCGCGATACAGACCGCCGTATCGTTGTGCGATTCCAGCATCAGAGAATACAGCAGATCCTTCAGATAAAATGTTTCACCCGTCTGCATGCCAAGCTTTACCTGCGGCTGGTGCGCTGCCTGCTCCGACGCTGTACAGGCCATATTCTCTTTTGTCTCCTCCAGTGCCACAATACACGTCATAATCTTCGTTGTGCTCGCCATCGGAAGCGGTTCCTTCGTTTCTTTTCCATAAAGAATACGCCCACTGCTGCCGTCCATCAATACGGCGCTGCGGGCGTATAGTTTCAGTTCCTCTTCTGCTTTTGTCAGACATAAATTTCCCGGCAGCAAATATACCGCCAGCAGTACGGCAAAAACAATACTTGTCTGTTTTTTCTTTCTGCCTAAATTTTCTTTTCGCTTTCGTTGCTGATCTTGTTTACTCTCCTGCCTGTTCATTCTCTCTATGGCTGGTATTTTCTTCCATCTCGCCTGCACTGTCCGCATACTCAGGCACCTCCAAAGCATCTTGTCCTCTTTCTTTTTATATGCTCTCGTTCTGCCTGTGAGAACTTCCTGTTTGTTTTTGCAAAACAGCGGCTCTCGCTATACCTCCACATCCAGCTTCTGCTGCACTTCTTCTTCCGCCTCTGCCTTGAAGTCCTCCAGCTGTACCGGATTGATGATCGGAAGATCCTCCAGAGACTGCAAGCCAAAATGGCGCAGAAATTCTTCTGTCGTGCCAAACAGCAGCGGGCGTCCCGGCGCATCCAGTCTTCCCAGTTCCTTCACAAGATCATATTCAACCAGCCTGTTCACCGCGTGATCACATTTGACACCACGGATCTTCTCAATCTCCAGCTTTGTGATCGGCTGCTTGTAGGCAATGATCGAGAGCGTCTCCATCACTACGTCTGACAGTGTGATCTTCTTCGGCTGCTTTGCAACGCGAATCAGATATTCATACAGACTGCTCTTCGTACACAGCTGAAACGCACCGTCCAGCTCCACGATCTGGATCCCTCGGTTTTTTGCGCGGTAATGATCCATCATTCCCTCTATGATTTTTCTGGTAGTCGCCGTATCCTGATCGATCGCCTTTGCGATCTTTTCCAGTTCCACGGAATCCCCCATCGCAAACAAAATCGCCTCAATGGCGGCTTCTGCCTCTTTTATTCCCACAGTTATTCTCCCGTCCTGTTTTCTTCTGTCATCTGTTGTCTGATTCGGGTCAGAGCGGATATTCGCCACTTCACTGCCTGCTCATAACCGGGCAGCTGCCGCACAATCAGTCATAATCTCCCTGGGCATCCGACACCGGTTCCATTCCTTCTTTTCCTGTCCATTCAATGCGGATGTCCGCAAATGTCTCTTCCTGCTCTACCTCAACCTTTCCCTCTTTCATCAGTTCCAGAAGCGTCAGAAATGTCACGATCTTATAAAGCTTTCCACGCCTGCGCGTCAGAATCTCTCGGAACATGCAGTGTTTTTTTTCAGAAATATAGTGCTCCACTTCCTGCATCGTACCGCTTAAGTCAATCTCTTCTTTTTTGAGATTGCCAAATTTGCTGCGGATCGGATCCATACGGTTTTCCTGCCGTTTCATAATGTCCCGAAAGATCGCATGCAGCTTTGCAAGCGTCATATCCCCCAACAGGTCATCAATATTCACCGGCTCGCGGTACGCCTTTACCTCATCCGGAATGGTCGGTGGCTTGTAAAGAACGAACTCCGCTTCCTCCTGCCGGTCCCTAAGCTCAAACGACATATATTTGTACATTTTGTATTCCAGAAGCTTCTCAACTAACTCCTCGCGCGGATCGATCTCCTCTCCCTCTTCCGTCACCTCCGGTGGAAGCAGCATCCTGGACTTGATGTCGAGGAGCGTCGCTGCCATCACAAGAAATTCGCTCATTACATCGAGGCTCTCCGTCTTCATCTGACGGATATATTCCATATACTGGTCCGTAATTTCTACGATCGGAATGTCATAAATATTGATCTTGTTTTTTTCTATCAGATGAAGCAGCAGGTCCAGCGGTCCTTCAAACGCTTCCAGTTTTACCGGTATTCCCATGACAGCTCCCGTCTACATAAAATCAATCACAACAAGCTCCGGCGGATTGTTGATCCGAAGGTTGATCGTGTGGCTGCCAAGGCCGGCACTTGTGATCAGTTTTTTTCCGTTTTCCGTATACATTCCATGTGTATATTTCGGAAACAGCCGGATCTGCGGACTGATCACGCCCCCGACAAACGGAAGCCTCACAATACCTCCGTGCAGATGCCCTGATAAAGTCAGATCCGCCCCCCATGCTGCGTATGTCGGAAAATAAACCGGATTGTGTGCCAGCAAAATATTAAATGAATTCTCATCCGGCGCTCCAAGTACTTCTGTGATCTGCATCTCCAGCAGTTCCGCATTTCGTCCCCTGCGATAATACTCGATCGGAAGCTCATAACCCCATACCGTGATCGGCATGCGGTTGATTTCCAGGCGCTCACACGAATTTTCCAGAAGATGCACGCCAAAGCTCTTGATCGCGTCAGAATATTTCTGATACTGCTCCCCATAGCGGTCTGGAAACGCTTTCAGCCGCTGTTCATGATTGCCATTCACACAGTAGACCGGATATTTTTTGGTCAGCTCATCCATCAGCGACATCGCCGCATCCATCTGCGGCTCCGTGCTGCCTACCAGCATATCTCCTGCTGCAAACACTGCCTCCGGATTCTGATTTCGAATTTCCAGAAGCAGGGCACTGTTGTCTTCGCCATAGCTCATATTATGAAGATCGCTCAGAAAAACCACGGAAAACGGGCGGTCCGTTCCTCTCGTCCGCACACCTGTCCGCAGTTTATACCGCGTCACTTTAAATCCTGACATATGGTTCTGTCCTTTCCTGTTACGATATAGCCATTTTCATATTGTAACATATTTTATCGGCTGTGGCAAATTGTTTGTAACCGCATCATACGATCCCTTGTAAAACGGACATTCGCAATCCGCTTCGCTACTTGCAGGATCATAAGGAATCTCCCGCAAGCGGGTCCCCCCTTATGATATTTCATGAACGCAGATAAGCATCCCATCTCCCGCTTAGTGCTCCGCGCACTTGAAGCAGGGGATGCTTATCTGCGTTCAAACCATCCACGCGCCCCACGCCGCATTCACCCAGTCAAGATATCCCGCCTTCTCGACCTCCTCTGCCGTCACGATCGGCATTCTTCCAATTTCCTGCTCTCCGATTTTGTATACAAGGCTTCCCACTTCCTCTCCCTCTTCCAGCGGCGCCATTATCTCCCCGGAAAACTGCACTTCCCTTGTAATCTGCGAAAAATCTTCGCCCGTCGTACTCAGATAGGAAAATTCATCCGGGTACCGCACACTCACTTCCGTCTGGATGGAACCCTTCACCGGTACCGGGGAAAGCTTTGGCATTTCTCCGTCATAGTAGATTGAGCATCTGGAAAATCCATAATTCAGCAGTTTTCCCGCCTCCGCAAATCTGGTCTTTGAGTCAGGCGCAGTCATCACAACACTAATGATACGGATCCCATCCCGCCGTGCCGTCGCACTGAGACAATATTTTGCATAACTGGTGCTCCCCGTCTTCAGTCCATCACAGCCGTCGTAGCTGCGCAGCAGTTTATTCGTGTTGGTGAGCGTAAAGGGACTGCTTCCCTTTGCCGTCACATGCATGATGTCTTCCATCCAGATGTCCGAATATTCCACACAGTTCGGATATTTTCGCAGCAGTTCCCGCGACATAAGTGCCACATCCCGTGCGGAGGTATAGTGCTCCTTTGACTCCGTCAGCCCACAGCAGTCCACAAAATGTGTCTGCTCCATGCCAAGCTCCTCCGCTCTTTTGTTCATCATCTCAACAAACGTTTCCTCGCTCCCGGCAATGTGCTCCGCCATCGCGACTGCCGCATCGTTTCCGGAGGCAATGATGATACATTTCAGCAGTGTTTCTACCGTCTGCTTTTCTCCCACTTCCAGAAAAACCTGTGAACCGCCCATGGATTTTGCGTGCGCACTTGTCGTCACCTCTTCATCCAGTTTCAGCTTTCCCGCATCCAGCGCCTCAAAAATCAGCAGGATCGTCATCACCTTCGTCACACTTGCCGGATGAAGCTGTTCATCCGCCTTCTTTTCATATAGGACCTCACCGGTAGACACTTCCATCACACAGGCATGCGGCGTCTGGATTTCCGGCTCCGCCGCTTTTGCCGCAGGTGACACCACAGATACGACTGCCATCAGCACCGTCAGAAACCATGTCCGCCTTCTTTTTTTCGTGACCTTTTCTATCGCTCTTTTCATGATTACCGTCCAGAATGGCTTTTACTTTATCCATATTCATCCGACCGGCTCTTTATTCTGACCTGTACAAAAAAAATTCCCGGTCTGGCATAAACCTGACCGGGAATTTTATTGCACATTAATTGTATTTACGCTTGCGAGCTGCTTCAGACTTTTTCTTACGTCTTACGCTCGGCTTCTCGTAATGCTCTCTTTTACGAATTTCCTGCTGGATACCTGCCTTTGCGCAGTTTCTTTTGAAACGACGTAAAGCACTGTCCAGAGTCTCGTTTTCTTTTACGATAACATTTGACATTGTCTCACACCTAACCTCCCTCCAGTTGTAGATTGTGCAGAATACAACTGTCTGGGTATTTTATTGCACTAACAAGTATTATACCAGATTTTTTACTTTCGTCAACACATTTTCATAAAAATTTTCAAGAAAAGTTTTTATGAAAGCTGCCCAGCCAGTACTTCTTTCGCTTTTTCCAGTGCGGCATCGATGCCTGCCGGGTTCTTTCCTCCGGCCTGTGCCATATTCGGACGTCCACCGCCGCCGCCCCCGACAAGTGCTGCAATTCCCTTGATCAGGTTTCCGGCATGTGCGCCCTTCCTCATTGCGCCATCCGTTACAGCTGCCATCAGGCTGACCTTTCCGTCATTGACGGATGCGATCAGTACGACACCCTCACCGATCTTCTCGCGGAGCTGGTCACCCAGATCACGCAGTCCGTTCATATCAACGCCTTCTACCTTCGCCGGAAGGAACTTCACGCCGCCGATCTCGCAGACCTGATTCATGACATCGCCAAGTGCATCTTTTGCAAGCTTGCTCTTCAGGGACTCGTTCTCGCTCATCACTGCCTTCAGCTCGCTCTGCAGTGCTGTGATCTTTTCCAGCACTCCGGATGGAACGGTCTTCAGCAGCTTCGCTGCCTCTGCCAGCTCTTTCTCTGATGTCTTATAATATGCGAACACACCATCACCGGTCAGTGCCTCGATTCGTCTTACGCCCGCTGCAACACCTGCCTCGGAAACGATCTTGAAGGTCGCGATCTCAGAAGTATTTGCAACGTGAGTACCGCCGCAGAGCTCCCTGGAAAAGTCACCCATGCATACCACGCGCACTTCGTCGCCATATTTCTCTCCGAACAGTGCCATCGCGCCGGTCTTCTTCGCATCCTCGATGCTCATGATCTTTGTCTCAACCGGAAGTGCTGCTGCGATCTCTTCATTGACGATTGCTTCAACCTTCTCGATCTCTTCCGGTGTCATTGCCTGAAAATGAGCAAAGTCAAAACGCAGACGATCCGGTGTCACAAGGGAACCCTTCTGCTCTACATGAGAGCCAAGCACGGTCTTAAGTGCTTTCTGAAGCAGATGCGTCGCGCTGTGGTTCTTGCAGATATTTTTGCGGTAAACTTCATCTACCTTAAGTGTCACTCTGTCGCCGACTTTCATCATGCCTTCTGCCAGATATCCGACGTGGCCGATCTTTCCGCCGAGCAGATGAATCGTATCTTCTACTACAAAGCGTCCTGCCTCGCATACAATCTCACCCTTGTCACCATTCTGACCGCCCATCGTTGCGTAAAACGGAGTCCTGTTTACGATAACGGTACCGCGCACACCCTCGGTCAGTGCCTCAGTCAGCTCGGTCTCGGTTGTCAGTACGGTAATCTCAGAGTCACAGGTCAGGCTGTCGTAGCCGACAAATTCAGAAGTCACCGCTGCCGGGATCTGATCATATACAGTCGCATCCGCGCCCATGTAGTTCGTTACCGCTCTTGCACCGCGGGCTCTCTTACGCTGCTCTTCCATGCATGATTTGAAGCCTTCCTCATCGATCTCGTAGCCCTTCTCTTCGAGGATCTCTTTTGTCAGGTCAAGCGGGAATCCGTACGTATCATAGAGCATGAATGCATTCTCACCGCTGAGCACCTTTTCATTTCTTTCCGCCAGATCTGCTTCCATTCCTGCAAGAATGCTCAGGCCCTGATCAATCGTCTTGTTGAATTTCTCCTCTTCCTGTGCCAGAACCTTCACGATGAAATCGCGTTTTTCTTCCAGCTCCGGATAACCGTCTTTGGATCCCTCGATAACAGTCTCACTCAGTTTGGAAAGAAATGCTCCGTCAATACCAAGCAGTCTTCCGTGACGTGCGGCACGGCGGATCAGACGGCGAAGTACGTATCCTCTTCCCTCGTTTGTCGGCATGATGCCATCGGAAATCATAAATGTTGCGGAACGGATGTGGTCTACGATCAGACGGATCGAGACGTCCTTATTCTCGTCGGCCTTATAAACAGTCTTTGCAAACTCACATACCTTGTCGCGCAGTGCCTGCATCGTATCCACGTCGAAAATGGAATCCACTTCCTGTACAATGACTGCCAGACGCTCCAGACCCATTCCGGTATCGATATTTTTCTGTTTCAGCAGCTCGTAATGACCCTCTCCGTCATTCTCAAACTGGGTAAATACGTTGTTCCATACTTCCATGTAACGGTCGCAGTCGCAGCCAACGGTACAGCCCGGCTTGCCGCAGCCGTATTTTTCACCACGGTCATAGTAAATCTCAGAACACGGTCCGCACGGTCCTGCACCATGCTCCCAGAAATTGTCCTCTTTTCCAAAACGGAAAATACGGTTCTCTGCGATGCCGATCTCATCGTGCCAGATATTCCACGCCTCATCGTCCTCCAGATATACGGACGGATACAGGCGGTTCGGATCCAGTCCGACTACCTCAGTAAGGAACTCCCAGGACCAGTGGATCGCTTCGCGCTTGAAGTAATCACCAAATGAGAAGTTGCCCAGCATTTCAAAGAACGTGCCGTGGCGTGCCGTCTTTCCGACATTCTCAATATCACCGGTACGGATACATTTCTGGCACGTCGCAACGCGGCGCTTCGGCGGGATCTCTGCTCCCGTAAAGTACGGCTTCAGCGGCGCCATGCCTGCGTTGATCAGCAGAAGGCTGTTGTCATTGTGCGGTACCAGTGAAAAACTGTTCATTACCAGATGATCCTTGCTCTTGAAAAAGTCAAGGAACATTTTTCTCAACTCATTAACTCCGTATTTTTCCACAATAATTCCTCCAGATTCAGTTACTCTTTTGTTCGGACGCTGTCTTTGCATCCTTTCTGTCACGCAGCTTCTTTCCACAGAAAATTGCTGCCACAGAGACTCCTGCCAAGATAATCAGTTCAATCAATTCTTTTGAAAATTCGATAAAAAATGCTGCCATCCCGTCATCCCTTCCTTTTCTTTGTATGATTTTGTCCTCAAAGATTCTGCAAAGAGGAATCTTCATTCCTCCATGCGGCTTTCCATTTCCTGTTTTCAGGCGGTTTTGTATCATCCTTTCCCGTCTGACTCTTTCCTGCATGATAATGGCAGACTATGCCAGTCTGTTCACCATCATAGCACAGCCGACCTGGCATTTCAAGCCGTTTGTGAATTATTTCAGCCTATTATTTCATCCTTCCCTGATGATATCTTTTAAAAGATTGTCTCCGTCTGCCGCCGTCGTCGCCAGCTGATCGCACCGTTCATTTTCCGGATGGCCGGCGTGTCCTTTCACCCAGATATAGCGGATGGTGTGCGGCTGCGCGGCTGCAAGCAGCCGTTTCCACAGATCGGTATTTTTCACCGGCTCACTTTTTCCTCTTTTCCAGCCTTTTTTGATCCATCCATCGATCCAGTGCTGATTAAACGCATTGATCAGATACTGAGAATCCGAATACAGCTCCACCTCACACGGGCGGTTGAGCGCCTCGAGCCCGACGATCGCCGCCATCAGTTCCATACGGTTGTTCGTCGTTTTTTCATACCCCTGCGAATAGGTCCGTTCATGCAGCGTGCCTTTTCCGTCCACATACTGCAAAATTGTCCCGTATCCGCCCGGTCCGTCCGGATTTCCGCGCGCCGAGCCATCCGTAAAGATTTTTACCAGCATACTTTATTCCTTTCCTTCTGCTTCTTTTTTCTGCAAAATGCCTGCCTGATCCTCATCTAAAAACTGCTGCAGCCGCCCTGCAATTCCTTTTTGCCGCTTCTTTTCCTGTCCGCTTGTGCTCACGCCGACCACGAGGTTGTCCTGCATGGCAAGTCCCGGAAAATAAAAATCGCAGCGATCCCTGTCCTGACAGACGTTGACCGGAATGCCAAGGCATTTGCACGCTGCATAAATATCCTGATTTATTTTATGATCGTTCGTCGCCGCAATGACGAGCGATGCATCATACAGATCCTCCCTCTCATACGTCTTTCGGAGAATCGTAAGCTTTCCTGCTTCTTCCATCTCTTTTAATTCCTTATTGACCTCCGGAGCGATCACATACAGATGATCTGTAAATTCGATCATGGAACGAATCCGCCGCTTTGCGATCGTACCTGCTCCCGCAATTACTACTTTTTTGTCCGTAAGATCCACAAACATCGGAAAATACGGTTTTCCGTTCTTTTTCATACTACTGCCTCACTTATTCTGCTTCTTTCCCGTTTTCTATTGTATCATATGCTTTCTAAATTTAAAACATAAAATTGTATCGACATTTTTTTATACTTATACTATAATATTAATAATTATCGTAACTGTTCAGCGTCAACCACCAAAATGCTCTGAACAGTTCAAAATCTTACAACAGAGGTGTAAAAAAATGTCAATGAATTTCGTCAAAAAACTTCCGATTCCGGCTGAGGTCAAGAAAATGTATCCGCTTTCCGACAAGGTGGTACAGATCAAAAAAGAGCGCGATGCTCAGATCCGTGATGTCTTTACCGGAGCTTCTGATAAATTTCTTTTGATCATCGGCCCGTGTTCTGCAGACAACGAGGTGTCTGTTCTCGATTACATCCACCGTCTCGCTTCCATTCAGGACAAGATCGGCGACCGTATCATCCTGATCCCTCGTATTTATACAAACAAACCACGTACGACCGGAGAGGGCTACAAGGGACTCGTGCATCAGCCGGATCCGGAGAAGAAGCCAGACGTGTTTGCCGGTATCGTGGCAATGCGCAAGCTCCATGCAACCGCAATCGAAGAGACCGGTCTTACCTCTGCGGATGAGATGCTTTATCCGGAAAATTACCGCTACGTCGACGACCTGCTCTCCTACGTGGCAATCGGTGCGCGTTCTGTCGAGGATCAGCACCACCGCATGACGGTCAGCGGCATGGACGTACCGGCCGGCATGAAAAACCCGACGAGCGGCGATCTCTCCGTTATGTTCAACTCCATCAAGGCAGCACAGAGCAGGCACAACTTCATCTACCGCGGATGGGAGGTCTACACAGACGGCAACGATCTCGCACACGTCGTACTGCGCGGTGCGACCAACAAGCACGGCCAGTCCATCCCAAATTACCACTATGAGGATCTGATGCTGATGAACAAGCTGTATCAGGAGCGTGACCTGAAAAACCCGGCCGCGATCATCGATACAAACCATTCCAACTCCGGCAAGCAGTACATCGAGCAGATCCGTATCGCAAAGGAAGTCCTGCACAGCATGAGCTACTGCCCGGATCTCAAAAAACTCGTCAAGGGCTTCATGATCGAGAGCTACATTGAGGACGGTGCGCAGAAGATCGGCACCGGAAATCACGTCTATGGCAAGTCGATTACCGACCCGTGTCTTGGATGGGAGAAGTCAGAGCAGCTGATTTACGATATTTATGATGCATTAAAATAAGCGTTTTTAAAAGCTCCCTGCATGGCAGACAGCAGTTTCACTGTCCGCCGTGCGGGGAGCTTTTTCGGTTAAACTTATTTCATCTCTTTTATTTTGTTCCTGCTCAACCTGCAAATAACCTTACAGCCAAAGGAGAGCGTCTCATTTTGCTTCGTATCTCTCTGTTCACACTCTTTCTTCGCACTCATACCTGGTGCAAAAAATCTCACCGCCTCGGATGTGCCTCTTTATATACGCGGCGCACCTGCTCGAAATTGAGATCCCGATAGATCTGCGTCGTCGCGATATCGGAATGACCCAGCATTTGCTGAACACTCTTTAAGTCCGCGCCGTTCTGCACCAGATGTGCAGCAAAGGAATGGCGCAGCGTATGCGGTGTGATATCCGCTGTGATCCCGGCTCTCGACGCGTACTGCTTGATCAGTTTCCAGAAGCCCTGACGGCTCATCCCGGAACCGGAGCAGTTCACAAAAAGGAACTCACTGCCATCTTCCCGCACCAGATACATGCGGCCATGCTGAAGATAATGATCCAGTGCTGCCTTGGCATTGTCGCCAAACGGAATCACGCGCTCCTTTTCCCCATCGCGGCACACCACATAGTTCAGGATCAGATTGACATCGGAAAGCTTTACGGTAATCAACTCAGACACACGCATACCGGTCGCATACAGAAGCTCCAGCATCGCCTTGTCCCGAAGTTCCTTCGGACTTGACCCGGACGGCTGCTCCAGAAGGCGTACCGTCTCTTCCATGCTCAGTACCTCCGGAAGCTTTTTTTCGATATGCGGCGCTTTGATGGATTCTGCCGGATCTTCTTTGATCTGGGCGCTTTTGCAGGCATAATGAAAAAAAGCTTTCATTGAAGCCACATTTCTTGAAACTGTCGCAGTCGACAATCCCTGCTTTTCCAGATAGAGTACATACGAATTCAGGCTTGTGGAAGTCACACTCTCCACATCCGCAATCCCTTGCTCCTCAAAATAATTCTCCATCTTTTTCAGATCACGCTGATACGAACTGACCGTACTCTGTGATGCGTTTTTTGTCTCTTTTAAATAGTCGATAAACAGAGGCAGTTCAAATCCCATACCCATTTCCCCAGCTTTCCAAAAATCCCCTACACGCGCTTCGATCTCTTCAGACAGCTGTATGGCACATTTTGTCTTTTGTTATCCCGTCTGTCTTTTGCGCTGTCGAATTTCATAAGTAAATGTATTATACGCAATTTATGATGTAAAATCAACGGTAAAAATGACGCAAAATTGTCAAAAAATCCAGCATTTTCAAGGGTTTACAAGATTTCGTTCTGTTTCTTCCATATGGCACCAGATATAGTTGCCGCACTGATTTCTGCTGTCTGTTTTCCTGTAATTTTATATCAAGTTCATAACTGTTCAGAGCCAAGCAAAATTTCATAAAACAGGCGGAAAATGCTTGCATTTTTAAGCCTGTTTTTGAAATTTTATTTGGCGGATACGCCACACCGACGAAATGCGTAGCATTTTGGAGGTTGGCTCTGAACAGTTACTAAAGTTCTTCCAATCAAAGCGGATATTCGAAACCCGCTCCGTTGCTTATTCAGCTTCCTGAATACAGCCGCTCCTTTACGCTCCTGTCAGGATTTTCAGAAAAATTTTTACACTCCAAAGCCCGAGAAATGTTTCCGCCGCGCAGCCGGATATACAGTACAGTACCATAGCGATCCAATCAATCTTCGCTCTTCTTGAAGGATACGGGAATACCCCTGCGCTGAAATCTTCCCGCGGCAGAGTGTGTGAGAGGAAAAGCTGCAGTTCCTTTTTCCACTGCAGCCCGTAAAAAATCCACTGCGGCAGCGTGCAGCAAAAAAAGAGACCGATCCCCTGCACACCCTGCCTCAATGCAAAAAGTGAAAGCAGCATGCCGCCGGAGCACCCAAGCCACCCTGTAAAGAACAGATGCAGCCACAGTCCCAGCGGAGTATAGCTGCTCATCCACAGAAAAAGGAGGGTGCGCAGCCGACTGCTGAGCAGGTATCCAAAAATGGGCAAGAGCAGAACCTCCATCTCCTGCATCTTTTTCATTCCGTACAGGCTGAAAAATCCGGCATATGTTCCCTCCCGCATCCGAAACACTTCCGGAAGTGCCACGCCTGCAAGGATTCCGAAAAGCAGGGCGGCTGCCAGACACAGATAAATTCCCTGACGTGTTTTGATTTTCATACCAGGCCAACGCAGCTTTTTTTACAGTGTATGAAGAGGCAGCCTGTTTATGCAGACAATTTATGATATCATCATCGCTCCGCCAGATACCGCTTCAGCCCCTCATAAATTTCCTCTTCTGACGGCGGACATCCTTTGATGCAGTATGCAAATCCGGACGTGCAAATTCCGACGCCAAGCTTACCGCTCTTGCCGCGGTATCCCTGTCCGATACAGATTTTTTCCTGAAGCGCTTCAAGAAGTCCCTCTTCCTTCAGACGATCGAGCACTGGAAGCAGGCTCCCGTAGCAGGCACTGCACGACTCAACCTCCTCAACCGCGTCACGCACTGTCACTACTTTTTGCGCATACGGAATCTCCTCGTCCCAGATCTCATCGCCGGATAGAAAACGTAACTGCACACTTTCGTCACACGCTTCTCCCGAAAGTTTCCCAGTACCGCTTGATTTCTCTGTTTCCGTTCTTTCCTCTGTCAGATCCATATTGGCTGTATGGCATTGCTCGCACACCGCCACCTGTATATTTGTCAGATCCGCGCTGCCCGCGCCGAGCGCTTCCGCCATCCCGATATATGGCACCTCACTGCAGTCATAGTGCAGCAGGTTACAGACGTATGCATCGAGAAGCACCGGATCGGCTGCTGCCATAATGCAGTTGCGCACCACCGGATTGCCGCCGTCCTCAAAATCGAGATCGCCGCAGATATGGTCTGCGACAATAAAATCCTGATGAATGCCAAGCGCCAGATGTGCGATCGGCCGGTGCAGCCCCATTGCATGAAAATGGCGTTTCTCTGCATTCGGAAGCAGCCCCTTCATGTTTTTCAGTGCGCAGGTGATTTTCGTCTGGCAGTGCCCTTTTACCACCGGCACGTTAATCAGAAAATCAAACGTTTTCACACAGTTTGTAAGACGCAGTTTCAAACCACCGCAGTCCTCTTCAAAGGAGCCTTCCTTCTGCGCATCAATCAGACGAACGCCGTACTTTTCTGCCAGCTCATAATATCCGCAGACCTCCATCACCTCCGCTGTACAGTCTCCAACCCATGAGCCCTCCGCAATCGTAAGATTCCGGCAGCCGTGCTCCTGCAGATACTCGATGATTCCAGAAACCACCTCCGGATGCGTCGTTGCCCCGAGAAACGCCGGTGTCGGCGCGACGAGGTTCGGCTTGATTCCGATCCGGCAGTTTTTATCTGGAAGCCTTCCGATCAAATCTGCCGCCTCAAGCAGCTGCTTCGTCATTTCTTTATAATCTTCTCCGTATATTTTAATAATCTGGTTTTTTTCCAAAGATAAATCCTCCCTGTTATCGATTTGCCATAGATATGTCAGACTATCAAGATGAATTGTAAAACGCCCCCGAACACAACTTTCATTGCATCCGGAGGCGTCTTTTTATTTCTCGTTTGGACTCATTTGCCAAAAATGGCTTTTTTATTTGTTATAATTTACGATCTTACCGAAGTCCGGCTTCAGAGCCGCTCCGCCGATCAGACCACCGTCGATGTCCGGCTTGGAAAGGAGCTCAGCTGCGTTGCCTGCATTCATGGATCCGCCGTACTGGATGCGAACTGCCTCTGCAGTTGCCTCATCGTACATCTCAGCGATGGTGTGACGAATCATTGCGCAAACTTCCTGTGCCTGGTCAGCCGTTGCAGTCTTGCCGGTTCCGATTGCCCAGATTGGCTCATATGCGATTACCATGGTCTTTACCTGATCAGCAGTTACGCCTTCCAGATCTGCTTTGATCTGAAGATTGATCCAGTCTTTGTATGCATTTCTCTCACGGAGCTCCAGAGACTCGCCGCAGCAAAGAATCGGAGTCAGGCCGGAAGCAAATGCCTTGAGCACTTTCTTGTTCAGAAGCGCATCATCCTCTTTGAAGTAGTCACGACGCTCGGAATGTCCGATGATGACATACTTAACGCCTGCATCCAGAAGCATCGGAGCAGAGATCTCTCCTGTGTATGCTCCCTTGTCCTCAATGTAGAAGTTCTCAGCGCCAACTGCTACGTCGGAACCCTTAACAGCTTCTACAACCGGTACGATATCGATTGCCGGTACGCAATATACAACATCTACATCCGGATTTACTACGAGATCTTTCAGAGTATTTACTAATTCTACTGCCTGGCTCGGAGTCATGTTCATTTTCCAGTTGCCAGCGATAATTTTCTTTCTTGCCATTTTCGTATCCTCTTTTTCTCAGATTACAAATCCTTTATGGATCTCATCTGGTATCTGCTGCCTGTTCTGCGGCAGGCGAATCGGACTTGCCCCAATCCGCCTCTGCTCATAACAAAGCACCCTCAGTTAATTTTCTTTCAGATACTGACGGAGCTGCTGCACGTACTCTTCCATGCGGATTCGGTCAACCGTAACCTGCGTGTTGGAAAAAAGCGCGTATTTTGCAGAATTGAGATAAGACTCAAGCTCGTCCAGCACCTCATTTACTTTCTTTATTTTATTTGAGAAAGCTTCCTCTTTATTTATCATCTGCAGCTACAACGCCTGGAAGATCCTTGCCCTCAAGGAACTCGAGGGAAGCTCCGCCGCCAGTGGAGATGTGGCTCATCTTGTCACCAAAGCCAAGCTGGTTGACTGCTGCTGCGGAATCGCCGCCGCCGATGATCGTGGTAGCATCTGTCTCTGCAAGAGCCTTTGCCACTGCAATTGTTCCCTTTGCAAGGATCGGGTTCTCGAACACGCCCATCGGTCCGTTCCATACAACGGTCTTTGCAGTCTTTACAGCGTCTGCGTACAGAGCTGCTGTCTCTGCTCCGATATCAAGGCCCATCATATCAGCCGGGATTGCGTCAGCCTTCACTACGGAAACCTCAATCTGAGCATCAATCGGTGACGGGAATGCCTTTGCGATCGTGGTATCTACCGGAAGCAGAAGCTTCTTGCCAAGCTTTTCTGCTTTCTCGATCATCTCTTTGCAATAATCAAGCTTTGTATCGTCAACGAGGGAAGTACCTACTTCCAGTCCCTTTGCTTTCAGGAAGGTGTAAGCCATACCGCCGCCGATGATCAGGGTATCGCACTTCTCAAGCAGATTGGAGATAACATTCAGCTTGTCTGCCACCTTTGCACCGCCAAGGATTGCTACGAACGGTCTTACCGGATTGTTTACTGCATTGCCAAGGAAATCGATCTCCTTCTGCATCAGGTATCCAACTACGTTCTCGCCGCCTTTTGCAGTGATGAATTTTGTTACACCTGCAACGGATGCATGTGCTCTGTGAGAAGAACCGAATGCATCGCATACGTAGATATCTGCCAGGTCAGCCAGCTCTTTGCTGAACTCTTCGCCGTTCTTTGTCTCCTCTGCGCCACGGAAACGGGTATTCTGAAGAAGCACAACGTCGCCGTCTTTCATTGCTTCTACTGCCTTTGTAGCAGCTTCGCCGGTTACGTGATAATCAGAAACAAAGGTTACTTCCTTGCCAAGCTTCTCGGAAAGACGCTTCGCAACCGGAGCAAGGGACTCGCCCTCGTTCGGGCCATTCTTTACTTTTCCAAGGTGAGAGCACAGAATTACCTTGCCGCCGTCAGCGATCAGCTTCTTGATCGTCGGAAGTGCTGCAACGATACGTGTCTCATCTGTGATCACGCCATCTTTGAGCGGAACGTTAAAATCGCATCTTACAAGGACGCGTTTTCCTTTTGCATTAATGTCATCAACTGTTTTCTTGTTGAGCATTGGTATTTCCTCCTTATGCTGTCAATTAGCCAAAAAGAAGAGGTCCGGTCCAATCAGACCGGACCTCTTTTCAGGTCTTACTTAAAAACTGATTATGCAAGCTCTGCGAAGTACTTGATTGTACGAACCATCTGGCTTACGTAAGAGTTCTCGTTGTCATACCATGAAACAACCTGTACCTGGGAAGTACCGTTGCCAAGGTTTACTACCATAGTCTGAGTAGCATCGAACAGAGAACCAAATCTCATACCAACGATATCAGAAGATACGATCTCGTCTGTGTTGTATCCGAAGGACTCGGTAGTCTGAGCCTTCATAGCTGCGTTGATACCATCAACAGTAGCCTCGCCCTTAACAACTGCGTTCAGGATTGTGGTTGATCCTGTCGGGGTCGGTACACGCTGTGCAGCACCGATCAGTTTGCCGTTCAGTTCCGGAATAACAAGACCGATTGCCTTAGCTGCTCCTGTGGAGTTCGGAACGATATTTACAGCACCTGCACGGGATCTTCTGAGGTCACCCTTTCTCTGCGGTCCGTCAAGGATCATCTGATCGCCTGTGTAAGCATGGATTGTGCACATGATACCAGACTCGATCGGCATATAGTCATTCAGAGCTTTTGCCATCGGAGCCAGGCAGTTTGTTGTACAGGAAGCTGCAGAAATAACTGTATCATCCTTTGTCAGAGTCTTGTGGTTTACATTGTAAACGATGGTCGGAAGATCATTTCCTGCCGGAGCGGAGATAACAACCTTCTTTGCGCCTGCTGCGATATGAGCAGAAGCTTTCTCTTTGGATGTGTAGAAGCCGGTGCACTCCAGAACTACATCTACTCCAAGCTCTCCCCACGGAAGATCCTTAGCATCTTTCTCAGCGTAGATCTTGATGGTCTTGCCATCAACTGTGATGCTGTCCTCGCCAGCGCTTACAGTCTCAGCCAGAGCGTATTTACCCTGTGATGAATCATATTTTAATAAGTGAGCCAGCATCTTCGGGCTTGTCAGATCGTTGATTGCAACTACTTCATAACCCTCAGCGCCAAACATCTGTCTGAATGCCAGACGACCGATACGTCCAAAACCATTGATTGCAACTTTTACTGCCATGATTACAATTCCTCCTAAATGTAATTTGATAGTATGTTGGGTACCGTGTAGTGTACCATTGCATACCGCCGATACCTACTGCTGAACACGGCTTTCTGTCCGATGCATCAGCTGTCCCTAAACCGTCCGTTTCCGGTCGGCAGCCTGCAATGATACATTACCCGTAAGAATCTTCGATGTATTGTAAAAATACATTGTTAAATTTCTCCCAACCTATATGTATTCTACCCAATTTGTTCCAAAAATTCAAGCCCCAATCTGTGTTATCTTCAAATTTTTGTGGACTTTTTGCATCTCATCCGATAATATGTTTATCAAATGTGCATTTTGCTGGTATCTTTTTACTGAATCAGGACGGCTGCCGCACGGATTGCGGATCTCCGCCTGCCCTGCCCCCAAAAGAAAGGAATAATTTTATGCCGATCTGCCATGATTTTCATCTGCACTCCTCTTTTTCCGCCGATTCCGACGCCGCTCCCGCTTCGATGATTGAGCGTGCGGTCGCCCTTGGACTTAACGGCATGTGCTTCACTGAACATCTTGATCTGGACTGCCCGCCGGAAGGGCCCGATTTCGCCCTCGATCTGGATGCCTATTTTCCGGAAATTGACCGGCTGAAGCAAAGGTACCGCGGCCAGATCCGCATCGGAACCGGGCTCGAATTCGGAATGCAGCGGCCTCATGCAGCGTATTTTCAGGGTCTTGTCCGCAGCCATCCATTTGACTTCGTAATCGGTTCCGTGCACTTTATCGACGGAAAGGATCCTTACTATCCTTCATTTTTTGAGAAAAAAAGTGAGGAAGAAGCCTATGCGGACTACTTTCGGGAGGTCCGGGCTCTTCTCGATCTGTATCCGGATTTTGATACCCTCGGACACCTCGACTACATCGTACGCTATGGCCCGAACCAGAACCGTTTCTATTCCTACGCGCGCTACGCGGATGTGATCGATCCTGTTCTTCGCCACCTCATCTCGCATGGAAAATGCCTTGAAGTCAACAGTGCCGGATTAAAATATGGCCTCGGCGAAACAAACCCGGCCAGGGACGTGCTCAGGCGATACCGCGAGCTTGGCGGTGAGCTGCTCACGGTCGGTTCGGATGCTCACGCACCGGAACATCTTGCTTATGATTTTCCGGTCGTGCTTAACATGCTCCTTGATCTTGATTTTCACTACTACACTGTTTTTTCCGAAAGAAACGCAGAAATGCTCCGGCTGTAAAACCGGAGCATTTTTATCTCATTTCATGCTCTCTGTCGGTGCAATCTGATTATACGCCAGAAACGCATCACTGATATGATACGTCGCCGAATTGGTGTCCTGCGCCCATCCGGCTGTCACGAGAATATAGATCCGGCCGTCAATCTTTGCCGCGCTTGCCAGACAGTGGCCTGCCTCATCAGTATAGCCTGTCTTTCCACCGATGATCTCGCCGCCGTTTACTGCCTCATCTGTCGTATTTTTGAACATTGTGCTCCAGAACGTAAAACCATCCGGATGCTGCTCCGTCGCCGGTGCCGTATAAAAATGGGTCGTGAAGACTTCATAGAACGTCTTGTTTTTCACAGCTGCCTGCAGGATCTTTCCGATTTCATGCGGTGTCGAATACTGATCATCGTTATGCAGTCCTGTCACATTTGTAAAATGAGTCCCTGTCAGCCCCAGTTTTTCAGCGTTTGCATTCATTTTCTCCACAAACGCCTCCTGAGATCCGGCTGATTCCAGTGCAAGCTGTACGCAGCATTCTGCTCCTGACGGGAGCAGCGCCCCGTAAAGCAGTTCTCTTGCTGTCACCTGCTCCCCCGGTTCAAATCCGGCACGCGACGCATCCTGCTCATACAGTGCATCGTATATGTCATAGGACATCTGGATTTTTACGTCCAGGTCATCGATCGTTTCGATTGCCGTGAGCACCGTCATAATCTTCACCATCGATGCCGGATAGATCCTGTCATCTCCGTTTTTAGATGCCAGCACCGTACCGGTCTCATCATCTAACAGGATTGCATAGGGGCTGTCAAGTTTCGTAAGATCCACCTGGATCTGATCCAGCAACTTCTGCGTTTTCCCTGTCTGTTTTTCCTTCCACAATGAAAAAATCCACGCCCCGGCCAGACAGACGGCAGCCGTCATCAGTATAACAAGCAGCCAGATGAGCAGACGGCTGTCCCGTCTGCGTCTTCTGCCTGCTGCCTGTCTTTTCGGTATTCCTTTTTTTCGTTCCGGCTGCTTGTCCGCGTACCGGCTTCCGCCCTGCGGCCTGTCAAATCCGGAAATCACTTCTGAGTGCATCGCACTCTTTTTTTTGAATGTCTTTTTCATCTGACTCCCGTCACCGGATAATGGTTCCTCCTCCGGCTACATACTCTCCGTCATAAAAAACGACTGCCTGTCCCGGTGTCACTGCCCGTACCGGCTCTTCAAATACCACTTCCGCAAGATCCTCACCGATCCGGCGCACACGTGCTTTCGTACCACTGTGGTTGTAGCGGATCTTGGCAACAACCGGGAAATCATCCACAAAATCCGGCACACTCATAAAGTTCAGACGGTCACAGATCAGACGGTCTGTAAAGACCTCCGATCCGTCCCCGACAACGACTTCATTCGTCTCCGGCCGGATCTCCAGCACGAATACAGGATGTCCCATCGACAGGTTCAGTCCTTTACGCTGCCCTACCGTGTAGTGCGTAATGCCTCTGTGGCGTCCGACTACCCTGCCGTCCGCCGTCACAAAATTTCCTTCCGGCACTTTTTTTCCGCTGTTTTCTTCGATAAAGCGCGCATAATCCTGATCCGGCACGAAACAGATCTCCATACTGTCCGGCTTGTGCGCCACGTACAGTCCAAGGCTGTCCGCGATCTCGCGGATTTGCGTCTTCTCATAATTTCCCACCGGCATCAAAGTTCTGGAAAGCTGCTCCTGTGTCAGATTGTACAGCGCGTACGTCTGATCCTTGTGCGCCGTCACTGACTGCCGGATCGCATACCTGCCGTTTGGCAGCAGATCAATCCGCGCATAATGACCGGTTGCAATGTAATCCGCTCCGATCTCCAGGCTGCGCTGCAGCAAAGACTCCCATTTCACATAGCGGTTGCATGCAATGCACGGATTCGGCGTGCGCCCCTCCAGATATTCTTTCATAAAATACTGAATGACCTTTTCGTCAAATTCCCTGCGGAAATTCATCACATAATACGGAATGTCCAGCATCTGTGCCACGCGGCGCGCATCTTCCACCGCACTTAAACCACAGCATCCGCCGTTTTCTTCCATCGTCTGGTTGTCTTCCTGCTGCCAGATCTGCATCGTAACCCCGATCACATCGTAGCCCTGCTGCTTTAACAGATAAGCTGCAACGGAAGAATCAACGCCGCCCGACATTCCCACTACTGCTTTTTTTCTATTCATACGCTTCTTTTCCCGCTTCCGGCAGAGCAAAGAGGAGATTCTTTATCTCCTTTCCTGTCTGCCACAGCTGAGCTGACTCATCAATATTCCTCTTCTTCCGCTTCCTCACCCTCGTGAATATCGGATTTCGGTTTCTGCAGTCCCTCGATCTTGATGCCATGCTTCTCTGCGTAATCCCAGAGCGCCGCATGAATTGCCTCCTCTGCAAGCAGGGAACAGTGCACCTTTACCGGCGGAAGTCCGTCAAGTGCCTCCATAACTGCCTTATTGGTGACTTCCAGCGCTTCCTGGATTGTCTTTCCCTTTACCAGCTCCGTCGCCATGCTGCTTGTCGCAACAGCAGCGCCGCAGCCAAACGTCTTGAATTTTGCTTCCTGAATAATTCCGTTGTCATCGATATCAAGGTACATTCTCATGATATCGCCGCATTTTGCATTGCCGACGGTGCCAACACCGCTTGCATTTTCAATTTCTCCTACATTTCTCGGATGCTGGAAGTGGTCCATTACTTTTTCTGAGTACATAATTCCTGTGTCCTTTCCTCTGTCCGCTGCTGTACCGGAAAAGCGGTGCGATTCCAGTTTTTGCTTCACAACCGTGTTTCTCCGACGCAGCGGCATTTTCTGTTTTATGCGCTTTTGCGCCTGTTTTTCGATTTTATTGCCTTTATGATTCCGGCTTATCGGCTGTTATGCCGACTGATTTTTATTTCTGCTTTTTCACAAAATCCTCATACAGTGGTGACATGCTGCGCAGCTTCGCTACGATACCCTTTACTTTCTCTACTACAAAATCAATATCTTCTTTTGTCGTATCTGCGCCGAGCGTCAGACGGAGAGAACCGTGCGCAATCTCGTGCGGAAGTCCGATCGCCATCAGTACGTGTGACGGATCCAGAGATCCTGATGTACAGGCAGATCCGCTGGAACCGCAGATGCCTTCCATATCCAACATGATCAGCAGGGATTCACCCTCGATGAACTGGAAACTGAAGTTTGCGTTGTTCGGAAGGCGGTTCGTTCTGTGGCCATTCAGTCTTGTATACGGAATCTCTGCCAGTACGCGGTCAATCAGGTAATCGCGAAGCTCTGCTTCTTTCGCAGTACGCTCCTTCATCGAATCAACTGCTTCCTGTGCAGCCTTTCCATATCCGACGATACCCGGTACATTCTCCGTACCCGCACGGCGCTTGCGCTCCTGTGCTCCGCCATGAATGAAAGAACGGATTTTTACACCCTTACGGATGTAGAGGAAACCGATTCCTTTCGGACCGTTCAGCTTATGTCCGCTGGAGCTGAGCATATCGATGTGGCACTCATCTACATTGATCGGCAGCTGGCCATAAGCCTGCACTGCATCGGTGTGGAACAGAACGCCGTGCTTCTTTGCGATCTCTCCGATCTCTTTGATCGGCTGGATCGTACCGATTTCATTGTTTGCATACATAATAGAGATCAGGATCGTATCCGGGCGGATTGCTTTCTCCAGCTGATCAAGCTTTACTGTACCATTTTCATCTACATCAATATAAGTCACTTCATAGCCGCGCTTCTCCAGATATTCACATGTATGCAGAATTGCATGGTGCTCAATCTTTGAAGTAATGATGTGCTTTCCTTTTGACTCATATGCCTCTGCTGTCGCCTTCAGCGCCCAGTTGTCAGACTCAGAGCCGCCTGCCGTAAAGTAAATCTCTTCCGGTTTTGCGCCAAGTGTCGCTGCGATCGTCTCACGGCTCTTTGTGATGGCTTCCTTGCTCTTTGTACCAATGCTGTAGATACTGGACGCATTGCCGTAGCACTCCGTAAAATACGGAAGCATTGCCTGCAGAACACTTTCCGACGTCTTTGTCGTTGCCGCATTATCAAGATAAATTAATTTTCCCATTTCTTTACTCTCCTTCTGGTGGATGCGATTCAGCCTGAGCAACTGTTCTGACTGTAATCTACGGAGTGAGCCTTCGCTTTTTCCTGTGCTTTCCTGCTCTCAGCGACGAGCTGGTCGAGCATCATTTCATCCACAGTTCTGGCAATACTCTCATTGATCCGCTGCCAGACATACTTGGTCACGCAGAGTTCCTCTCCCTGACAGCCCTCGTCTGTATGCGCCGTACACTCCACTGCCCGCAGGTCACCCTCCAAAGCCCTGAGCACGTCGCCGACCGAGATCTCACACATGGGAAGAGCCAGCCGGTAACCGCCCTGTGCTCCGCGGGTACTGATCACAAGGCCTGCCTTTTTCAGCTTCGCCATCAGCTGCTCCAGATAACTTTCGGAAATATTCTGCCGAAGCGCAATGCTGCTGATGGAAACCGCCTCCTGCTCGCTGTAAAGAGCCAGATCGATCATCGCCCGCAATCCGTACTTTCCTCTCGTAGAAATTTTCATCTCATACCCCGCTTTATCATTGCCGACAGAAACTGCTTTTAAAGTTTTCTGCTTCATACAGTTCCGTCTTTTCATTTCCGAGCGTTTTGCTCGGATTTCTTTAGAAAGAATAGCATCTGACATTGTATCTGTCAAGGGTCTTTGAAATTTTCTTTCAATAAGCTGCATCCCGGTTATAGCACAAAGCATATTCGCATATGCTTGAACCAACACTGTTTTTGTGGGAAGTCCCTCTATGACTCTTTCTTTCGGCCCCTTTACAAAGTTTTTTATGCATCCGCTCTTTCATTCTCTCCAAAACCGGAAAGCTTATCTTTTGAAAGGCACTTTCCTTCTTGGCGCCGCCGGTATTCTGTGTAAAATCGCGGGCTTCTTCTATAAAATATTCCTCTCCCGCACGATCGGTGCGCAGGAGATCGGTCTGTTTCACCTCTGTCTGCCGCTGTGTACCCTATGCGTCACATTTTCCGGCGGCGGTATTGCAACCATTCTTTCCCGCCTTGCCGCGCAGTACACGGCACAAAAAGAGTCCAAAAAAGAGCAGTGCTTTCTCCTTGCTTCCCTGCTTGGCTCGCTGCTGCTTTCTCTTTTCTGTTCATTCCTCCTTTATTATAATGCCGCCTTTCTCGCACAGCGCCTTCTGAAAAATGATGCCTGTACCCCGCTTCTTTGCATTCTTTCACTCACGTTCCCGCTTGCTGCCCTTCATGCCTGTATCTCCGGATATTTCATAGGGAAAAAGCAGGTAGCGGTTCCTGCACTTTCCCAGCTCTTTGAACAGTTTTTTCGGATCGCATCCGTTCTTTTTTTCTATATTCTGTTTCTGAGGGCTGAAAAAAAGCCGGACAGCACGGTCATGGCTCTTGGGCAGCTTTCAGGAGAGCTCTCAGCCGGACTTTTCTGTCTGTTTTTTCTCTTTCTGAAAACCCCGTTTCCACAAAAAATGCCATTTCTTACTATTCCGCGCGGCATTGCTGAAGTACTTCGCCTCTCTGCACCCTTAAATCTCAGCCGAGTCGTCCTTTGCCTGTTCCAGGCGGCCGAAGCAGCCCTGCTTCCGCTGCTGCTCATCCGTTCTGGCATGACAGATTCTGATGCACTTGCCCTTTATGGAGTCTTAAGCGGCATGGTTCTTCCGCTTCTCCTTTTTCCGACTGTTTTTACCTCCTCTGTAAGCACACTGCTGCTTCCAGTCGTTTCAGAAGCACACACACTTGGGCACTTTGGAAAAATCCAGACTGCCGTCCGCACTTCCCTGTCAGGAGGCCTTTTGCTCGGTCTTTATTTTTTCGCACTCTTTTTTCTTTATGGCGGCGAACTTGGAACTCTGCTTTTTTCCAGCAGCTCCGCCGGTATGTGCATCCGCCGTTTTTCTTTTCTCTGTCCGCTTTTGTATGCCAATACGATCCTGATCGGAATTCTGCACGGTCTTGGAAAAACAGCTGTTGTCTCACTTCAGAGCATGCTCAGTCTCGCCTTGCGCCTGGTACTTCTGCTGATACTGATTCCGCAGCTTGGTCTTTCCGGCTATCTGCTCGCAGTTCTCTCCGGTCAGAGTGTCTCCTTTCTTCTCGCCCTTCTGACACTTTTCCGTATTGGCAGTCTTCCGCATGATTTTCTGCAGACTCTGCCGCGTCTGCTGCTCGCCTGCGCGGTCACCATCTGCGGCGGGCTCGTGCTCAGGAACTGGCTGGGGTTCGCATCCGGACAGTGGATTAATCTGCTTACAGAAAGCACAATCTGCTCTGCGCTGTTTTTTTCAGCGTATGTAAGTCTCAGAAAATCTACGGACAGATAACCATTTTCATTAACTCCAAAGCAGCAAAAATCCCGGGGACTTTGCTGCTCTTTGCTGCAGTTCGGTTGCCCCGGGGATCTCTTTTATCTGATTTTATCTGATTTTATCTGATTTTATCTGATTTTATCACTGAATTTTCTTTTTATAACAATCTATTGACTATGTTTTTTCTTTATCAAAACAGCCCTTCTAAGTCCGCTTTTACAATCTGGCTTCACAGTAAATCCTTCGATTTCCGCTCTTTTCTGTCAGCTCACTCTTTCTACCATCCAAGCACATCCCTATACAGCTGCTCATATTTTCTTGCGGAACTGTTCCAGGAGAAATCAGCCGCCATACCACGGTCGATGAGCTTATTCCACTCGCGTCTGTGATTGTAATAAATATCCATCGCATAGCGGATGGTATTGTACATCTCATGCGCATTGTAGTTTGCAAAACTGAAGCCGGTACCCGTACTCTCATATTCATTGTAGGGCATAACTGTATCCTTCAGTCCTCCGGTCTCACGCACGATCGGCACTGTGCCGTAGCGCAGGCTCATCAGCTGAGACAGACCACACGGCTCAAATAAGGATGGCATCAGGAACGCATCACAGGCTGCATAGATCTTATGGGACATCGGCTCAGAATAATAAATGTTGGCCGACACCTTGCCCGGATACTTCCATGCAAAATGGCGAAACATGTTTTCATACTTTTCTTCACCAGTACCAAGTACTACAAACTGCAGATTATTCTGGCACATTTCATCCATCATATAAGCAATCAGATCAAATCCTTTCTGGTCGGTCAGACGAGAAACAATACCAATCATGAAAGTGGAATCGTTCTGCTCCAATCCGAGTTCTCTTTGAAGTGCCCGCTTATTTTTTATCTTCTCCTTACGGAAATTCCGAATGTTGTACTTGTTTTCGATCAGCTGATCGGTCTCCGGATTATACTCATTGTAATCAATACCATTTACAATACCGCGCAGACAATTGGAACGAGCTCTCATCAGACCATCCAGACGTTCTCCGTAAAACGGTGTCTTAATCTCTTCCGCATACGTTTCGCTGACTGTCGTCACCGCGTCTGCATAAACGATACCGCCCTTTAAGTAATTGGCATCGCCGTATGCCTCCAGCTTATCCGGTGCGAAATAATACATCGGCAGCCCTGTGATGTCACGAACCGTCTTTACATCCCAGACACCCTGGAATTTCAGGTTGTGGATTGTGATGATTGACTTCATGTCACGGAAAAATTCCCCTTCATGGAACTTATCCTTCAAAAGCACCGGAACAAGTCCTGTCTGCCAGTCATGACAATGTACGATATCCGGCTTGAAACCGATGACCGGAAGTGCAGAAAGCGCAGCTTTTGAAAAAAATGCAAATTTTTCGATATCCTGATAGATATTGCCATACGGCTTCGGCCCTGCAAAATAGTATTCATTATCAATAAAATAGAACTGTACGCCGTCATATTGCATCTCCAGCACACCGACATACTGAGAACGCCATGCCAGATCCATATAAAAATGCGTCACATAGTTCATTTTATTTTTCCATTCTTCCTTCATGCACATATACTTCGGAAGAATAACGCGGACATCGTACTCTTCTTTATTATAACATTTTGGCAAAGAACCTACTACGTCTGCCAGACCGCCTGTTTTGATAAACGGCACTCCCTCAGACGCTACAAATAATACTTTTTTCATACACGAACCTCCATCGATGAGCCTGGAGCCAGACCCCTGAGTTTTATAAAATTATAACTCATTTTCGTCGTAATGAAAAGCATATTTGTGAAATTTATCTACGATTTTTATATTCCAGCCTGATTTTATCAGCAATAAGCGCAATAAATTCTGAATTTGTAGGCTTTCCTTTTCCACCGCTCACCGTATATCCAAACAATTCTTCAATCGTATCCATCTTCCCGCGGCTCCATGCCACCTCGATTGCATGACGGATTGCACGCTCCACACGGCTCGGTGTTGTCTGATGCTGTTTCGCGATCGTCGGATATAAAATTTTCGTAATCGAATTCAGCATCTCCATATCGGTGACCGACATGATGATCGCATCGCGCAGATACTGGTATCCCTTGATATGAGCCGGTACGCCGACCTCATGGATAATGTTGGTGACATCCGTTTCCAGATTGCGTTCCAGGTATTCCTTTTCATTTACATTTGTTTCTGCCGCTTTTATTTTCACCGGGACTCCCGGGCGTTTCACCCGCGCCCGCTTGATCCGTTTCAGAACTGTATCCCGGTCAAATGGTTTTAAAATATAGTAATCCGCCCCCAGTTCAAACGCATCCTCTGTCGTTTTTTCCTGACCCACTGCTGAAATCACAATAAAGGCCGGCTTTTTCATCTCTGGCTCATGATTGACGCGGTCCAGCACCGCAAGTCCGTCCAGCTTCGGCATGATAATATCCATCAAAACCACATCCGGCTTCTTTTCTTTGATGATATCGATCAGTTCTTCCCCGTTTCCGGCTTTTCCGACCACTCTCAGTTCTTCGTCGCTGCTGACGATCTGATCCAGCAGCTGCACCATCAGCGCATTATCATCGGCAATCGCAATATTCAGCTTCTCCATCCTGTATTCCTCTCCTCACCCTCAGCAGTCGACGTTTTACCGAAAAAATGACGCCTGCCAATATCCAGCCATTTCTCCGAAAAATACGCTTTCCGCTCTATTTTGTTGTTGATTCGCCGAATTTTCCGTGGGCCCAATTCAAAAACTGTCACGAATAAACACTAACTGTATTATATAACAATCCCTTATATCCGCAACAAAATCTTGTCCCGTCCATTCGTCACCAATCGCCAAAATTTTACACGGAAAGTCCGAATCCACACAGAATATTAACGTTTGAAAAGCCGGTTTGTAACAGATTTTGGAGAAAAAAGTAAAAAAATGTCGAAATTATTTTTGTTATTATTCTTTCCCCTCTTTCGGAAGAATGATATTCAGTAAGATCGCTACCATCGCCGCCGGCACGATCCCGGAGCCGCCGAACACAAGCTGTACAAGCTGCGGTGCATGTGCAAGAATATCCGGATTGGCTCCCATGCCATAGCCTACGCCGAGTGCCACCGATACGACAGAGAGATTCCGTGCATTAAGCTCTGTCTTTGTGATCAGGGAAATTCCGCTGAATACGATCGACGAGAACATCATAACCGCTGCACCGCCAAGGACAGACTGCGGCATAATGGAAACAAGCGCCGCAAGCTTTGGGCAAAGTCCGCAGAGAATCAGAAACACTGCGCCGGTCGCAAGTGCAAAACGATTCACAACCTTTGTCATGGCCACAAGTCCCACATTCTGGCTGAACGAAGTATTCGGCAGTACGCCGAACAGGGCTGCAAAAGAGGAACCCAGTCCGTCACACATGACACCGCCTGCAAGCTCTTTATCGGTCGCTTCCCGCCCAAGACCGCCTTCCATTACACCGGAAATATCTCCGACTGTCTCTACCGCAGTCACAACAAACATGATCAGCACCGGTAAAATTGCACGCATGTCAAACACCGGCTTCACCGGCATCAGCTTTGGAATTTCAAACCAGGAAGCAGATGCAACCTTATCCCAGTTCAGCACCCACGCTTTCGTATATTCCACGCCATCTGCATTCACCCCGGTAGTCGGAAGCACAAATCCCATAATGATAGCAGCAATATAACCGCAGATAATGCCAAAAAGAATAGAGGAAGAACTTAAAAAGCCCTTTGTTCCATGTTTGAAGAAAAGAATCATCGCAAGAACAAAAACAGCAAGCAGCAGATTTTCCATAGAGCCAAAATCTTCTGCTTTATTTCCGCCGCCAAACGAATTAATACCGACTGAGATCAGGCTGAGTCCGATTGACATGACTACTGTGCCTGTTACGACAGACGGGAAAAATTTTCGAAGCGGCTTTAAGAAAAAGCCGAGGACCGTCTCCATAAGACCGCCGATGATCGATGCCCCCATAATTGCACCATATGCCAGAACGCCGCCGCCCATCGTCGCCGCAACACTATTAAACACTCCGATAAATCCGGAAGAAGTCCCCATGATGATCGGCACTTTTCCGCCGATCGGTCCTATACCGAAAAGCTGTACCAGTGTCACAATACCCGCAATCAGCATTGCGTTCTGAAGCAGGCTGAGCTGTAAATCTGCAAATTCACCGCCGGCCAGCCCACAGGCTCCGGTAATGATCAGAAGGGGGGTTAAATTTCCGACAAACATTGCCAGCACATGCTGCAGGCCAAGCGGAATGGCCTGCACAAGCGGCATTTTTCCTTCCATTTTAAAAGCCGCTTCTGAAATCTTTAAACTTTTTTTCATCTGTTTTCTCTCCTCATTCGTATTTATGCATCTTTTTCCGGCATGGACATCAGAATCTTTTCCGGTGTGATCGGAAGTTCCCTGTGCCATACCCCTGTTGCCCGGTAAATGGCATGCGCAATCGCGGGCGCCGGGGTATTGATCACGATCTCACCGATTGACTTTGCGCCAAACGGTCCCGTCGGCTCATAACTGTTTTCAAATTCTACCTGAAGATGTCCCATATCGAGACGGGTAGGGATTTTATACTGCATAAAACTCGATTCAATCGGCCGTCCGTTTCTGTCATAGGTAACATTCTCAAACAGCGTATGCCCGATCCCCTGCACAATACCCCCTTCTGCCTGAATCCGCGCCAGGGCCGGATTGATTGCGATCCCACAGTCCACAACTGCCGTATAATTGAGGATCCTGACCTCTCCGGTATACCGGTCAAGTTCAATCTCCACCATTCCGACCATGTAAGGCGGCGGAGAAACCGGAGAGGAATGCGATGCCGTGGCAACTGCCGCAATATCGTTTGCCACCTGTTCTTTTACACTGATCTCAGCCAGAGAAACACTCTGGTCTGTATCAATGCGCCGTACCCTTCCCTCCTCAAAGATCATTTCCTGCGGACTGCATCCAAGCATCCCGGCCGCAATTGCACAGAGCTTTGTTTTTAACTGCGTGCAGGCAAGCTCTACGGCCTTTCCCGTAATGTAAGTAGTCGATGAAGCATATGACCCGGAGTCATAGGGCGACGCATCTGTATCCGCTCCAAACACCGCCACATCATCCACCGAACAGTCCATGCATTCCGCTACCATCTGGGCAAGAATCGTATCGCACCCGGTTCCCATGTCCGCAGCACCGATGATCAGGTTAAAGGTGCCGTCATCTGCCAGCTTTACCGTCGCAGAGCCAACATCGACATTCGAAATGCACGAACCTTGCATTGCCATTGCAACACCGGCCGTCCGCACCTTTCCGTTTCCCATTTCCCGCACCGGATATTTTTCTTCCCATCCAAACAGCTCTCTGCATTTTTCCATACACCGGTCCAGGGCACAGGCATTTGCCGTTTCCCCGTAATAAGCCGGCATTTTCATGCCCTCACGAAGCATGTTTTTCTCGCGGAGCACCGTCGGATCGATCCCCAGTTTCTCGGCGAGTTCATTTACGGATGTCTCCAGTGCAAAGATTCCCTGTGTTGCACCGTATCCGCGGTATGCTCCGGCCGCCATCGTATTCGTATACACCACATCAAAACCAAACCGAAAGGCTTCCAGTCCGCCTGTATAAAGAGGGATCGACTTATGTCCGCTCAGTCCTACCGTAGTCGGTCCATGCTCTCCATACGCACCGGTATTTGAGAGCGTGTAAAGATCAAGGCCACGGATATGACCGTCTCTGTCTGCGCCAAGACGCACCCGTACCTCCATTTCATGCCGCGGTGAACCGGCGATCTGGCTTTCTTTTCTCGTGAATACCAGTTTTGCCGGACGCCCTGTTTTCAGCGTCACAAATGCAGGATACACCTCGCTGACTGCCGTCTGCTTTGCCCCAAAGCCTCCACCGATCCGCGGCTTTTCCACCCGGATCCTGCTCTTTGGAATGCCAAGCGCCCTCGACAGGATCCTGCGCACGTGGAAAACGATCTGGGTGGATGAGATCACATGCAGCCTCCCGTACCGGTCAAAACCGGTATAAGTGCGAAACGTCTCCATCATGGCCTGATTAAATGACTTCATATGATAGGTATGGTCAAGTACCTCCTCACAGTCCTGAATCACTGCATCAACGTCCCCGTCTCCTCCTGTCTCACTCGCAACCAGATTTCGCTTCGGATCTCCGCCCACTTCTACTGGCGGAAACCAGTCCTCTTCCGGATGTACAAGAATCCCGCTGTCCTTTGCCTTATGAAAATCCAGAACCGCATCCAGCACTTTATATTTTACTTTAATCAGCTTCATTGCCTTTAATGCAGACTTCTCATCCTCTGCCGCAATAATGGCAACCACATCCCCTGAAAAACGCACATGGCGGTCCATGATCAGTCTGTCATAGGGGGACGGCTCCGGATACGTCTGGCCGGCGATCGCAAAACGCTGCTGCGGAACATCCTCCCAGGTATAGATATTGACGACTCCCGGAACTTTTTTTGCCGCAGAAGTATTGATCTCGTCAATAACTGCATTTGCATGCGGACTTCTTAAAAGCTTTACCACAAGAGCATCTCCTGTAAGATCATCGACGTAAACCGGTTTTCCAAGAAGAAGCTGCCTGGAATCCTTTTTTCGAACTGACTGATTAATCGCATTGTATTTCCTGTGTTCCATCAATGTCCTCCCCTGTCTTTTCTGCTGTCTAGAAAGGCCCGGATCCCACGAAGCTGTCCTTCGTATCCGGAACATCTGCAAAGATTTCCCGCAAGGTATGCCCGTATCTCATCATCGGTCGGATCCGGATTTTCCCGAAGCAGGGCGATTGTATTCATAACAAACCCAGGATTGCAGAAGCCGCACTGATCTGCTCCCTGATCTGCAATAAAGCCGATAAACTCCTCTGCCTCTTCCTGCAGCCCCTCAAGCGTCTCGATCTTATGCCCATCTGCCCTTGCGGTCAGAACCGAACAGGAAAGAACCGGCGCTTCATCCAGCAGGACCGTACACAGACCGCAGTTTGCCGTCTCACAGCCACGCTTTACACTGCTGCAGCCATGCCTGCGCAGAAAATCGATCAGCAGCAGATCCGGCTCAATCTGTTCTGTGATTCTTTTTCTATTTACTTCTATACTGATATTCATCCCTGCATCTCCTTCAACTGATTCAATGATCTCCGGCTCAGCACACCGACAAGACGGCTGCGGTACGCCGCGCTGCCGCGCAGATTGCTTCCAGTCGGAATCCGGATTTTCGCCCATCCGGCAAATGCTTCTACCGAATCTTCACTTAATTCTTCATCCAGCAGATGCTGATCGTCCAGAAGCAGCATTGCCCGCGCAGGTCTTGCACCGACACTCAGACGGTATTCTCCCTCTATGCAGGACGCAGCACATGCAAGCACCGGAAAATCTGTACTCTGGTTTCGCACAGACAGGTATGCAAAACATCCCGCCCTTTTCTTAACGATCACACGAACCAGGATATCCCTGTCCTGTTTTCGGTTCACAAACTCCCGCAGAGGAACCATTCCGCCACAAAACAGCTCCACATATGTATCCATAGCCAGAAAAACCGTGAGAACATCCGAAAACCCAAAGCGGCCCCAGATGCTTCCTCCCACAGTGGCAAGATTTCTGAACTGCACTCCAACGATATCCTTCACTGCATTTTTTACAGCACCATGCGTATATTCATTGAGTCCGGCATGAAGCTCCAGCTGCCGAAGAGACACCATTGCGCCGATCGAAAATTCTTCCTCATTTTCCTCGATTCTGTCAAGGCCAAGATCACAAAGATCAATCGCTGTCTGGATTCTCCGGTTCTGCATTTTCGTCCACAACATTCCCCCCAGAATCAGACTGGTCCTTTTCTGATTCAGCTCATAGGCCTCTTCCAGACTCCCCGCACGTACATAATTTTGGATTGTCACCATAAAAAGTTCCCTTTCCTTATTTTTTGTTATTGGTTCAGATGTATTATAATAAAATGGCTTGCCTTTGCAAAGACGATTTGCTACAATACCGTTGTATTATTTTATACACAACGAAAGGAGCGATTTATGAGAAAAACAGTCAGCAAATTTTTATCCATGTCACTCATTTACCTGATGCTTCTGTCCGTCATCGGATCCTGCCTCTGTGCTGCGGCGGCAGAAACGGCGTATCCCATCACCGTTACCGATCAGAGTGGACGCGAAGTTACAATTGAAAAAAAACCGGAACGGATCGTCAGTGGTTACTATATTCCGTCAAGCCTTCTGATCGCCCTCGGCTTAAAAGACAAGATTGTCGGCATCGAAGCAAAAGCGGACAAACGTCCGGTTTACAGCCTCGCTGCTCCGCAACTGACAGAGCTGCCAAGCGTAGGCAGCGCAAAGGATTTTGATCTGGAGACATGCGCTTCACTTTCTCCTGATCTTGTTATCCTTCCTTTAAAATTAAAAGATGCCGCACAGAGCCTGACCGAACTTCAGATTCCGGTTCTGCTGGTAAATCCGGAAAGCCAGGAACTTCTGGAATCGATGATCGGTCTCATCTCCACTGCTACTGATACAGAAGAACCGGCTGCAGAGCTTCTGGCCTACATTGATGAACAGACCGCCATGCTCTCCGACACACTTGCAGACGTCGAGACACCGGAAGTTTATCTGGCCGGAAATTCCTCCCTGCTTTCCACCGCCGGAGAAGCTATGTATCAGTCCAGCCTCATCGAACTGGCCGGTGGAAAAAATGCAGCTTCTGAAATTTCGGATACTTACTGGACGGACATCAGCTATGAACAGCTTCTTGCATGGGATCCTTCCTATATTATCCTTGCTTCAGATGCCCAGTACACCGTTGATGACGTCTTAAACGATGCAAATCTGAAAGACTGTACTGCAGTGAAAAATGGAGATGTATATGCGATTCCCGGCGAAGTGGAAGCCCTGGACAGCCCGGTTCCGGCAAGCATTCTCGCTTCCGTCTGGCTCGCAGGGATCCTCCATCCGGAGCAGGTAGCCCCGGACACTTATACACAGGAAAAGACCAGTTATTATGAAACCTTCTATGGCATACAGGAATAAAAACACGCTGTTTCTCACCGCAGGGATCTTTTTCCTGCTTTTGCTGAGCATTACCTCCCTTTTTATCGGCAAATACCCCCTGACTCTGACCGGACTTCTGTCCGGGGACAGCCTGCAGTGGCGCGTATTTTTAACACTGCGCGCAAGCCGTGCAGTCATCGGAGCCGTCGGAGGTTTTGTTCTTGGCGTAACCGGTTTTGTCTATCAAACCGTATTTAAGAATCCGCTGGCCTCTCCCGATATCATCGGTGTATCCTCAGGTGCCAGCGCGGGAGCCGCATTCGGCATTCTTTTTCTGTCCGGTTCCATGGCAGTTACAGCCTCTGCGTTTGCAGGGGCTGTTTGTGCAGTAATCCTTGCCCTCACGTTATCCTCTCTTTCGTCTGTCAGAGACGGCCGGAGCATCGTGCTTGCAGGGATTGCCGTCCACAGCCTGTCACAGACCGCCCTTGTCTGTCTGAAATTAACTGCAGATCCCGAAAAACAGCTTGCGTCCATTGAATACTGGATCATGGGAAGCCTTAGCGGAATCAGCCTCTATTCCATCGGTGGGAACATTCTTTTATGCCTGATCTGTCTGGCTGT
Source organism: Lachnospiraceae bacterium (assembly GCA_902363665.1). Taxonomy (GTDB): domain Bacteria; phylum Bacillota; class Clostridia; order Lachnospirales; family Lachnospiraceae; genus Choladousia. The sequence continues at coordinate 58,145 of CABJAW010000013.1, forward strand.
CCTGTTTTTACTGTACCGTCAGATCATACTTCTGTCCCTTGATGATAGTGAGGGATTTCTCCTCGGTGTAAATGTGCATCGGATCCGTCTGATCGTTCTTCTGACCGCAACCCTGGCAACTTCATCCGTGATCAGCATGACCGGTCTCATCAGCTTTCTCTCGCTTCTCGCCCCCCATGCAGCCAGACTTCTCATAAAAAACAATCGCCCCTCTGCCATGCTTTTAAGTGGAATAGCGGGCGGCTGCCTGCTGACACTTGGCGATATTTTTGCAAGAAGCCTGACTTCCACCGAGTTCCCTGTCAGTATCTTCACCAGTCTGATCGGCGCTCCGTTCCTGATCAGTCTCAGCCTGAGGAGGAGGCATCCCGAATGAATCTGTTAACCGTAAATGGCCTGTCAGCCGGCTATGACGGGAAAAATGTCATAAAAGAAATCTGTTTTTCCATGGAATCTGGAAAGATCACCGGGCTTCTCGGCGCGAACGGATGCGGGAAAACAACTCTGATCAAAGCCGTTGCAAACCTGATTCCTCACCAGGGCAGCTGCTGCATGGAAGGACAAGATACAAAATCCCTTTCTTCCAGACAATTCGCAGCCCTTTGCGGATACATCCCGCAAAGAAGCGGTATCTCGATCGATCTGACACTTCTGGACGTTGTCCTTATGGGTTTTAATCCGGATTTGAAGTTTTTTCAGCAGCCAAGCAGCCAGATGAAAAAAGAAGCGCTCCATGCCCTTTCCATGGTAGGGCTTGCGCACCGGAAAAATGATAATTTTCAGCACCTGAGCGAAGGTCAGAAACAGCTGGTGCTCCTGGCACGCACTTTTGCCGGAAAGCGAAAGCTCTTACTTCTGGACGAACCGGAAAGCGCCCTTGATTTTCGTCTGCGCTATCAGGTCATGGAACTGCTGCATGAACATGTCAGAAAAAATCAGTCTTCCGCTCTGGTAACACTCCACGATTCTTCTCTGGCTTTAAATTACTGTGACACGCTGCTGGTACTGTCCGATTCCAGGCTTTCCGGCATTCTGGAGCCTGCCGTCACTCCTGTTCGGAAACTGGAACTGCTGCTTTCTGAAGTATATGGTCCTGTCAGCATCACAGTTCTTTCGAACCGAAGCGGTAAAAGATGGCTCACTATGATGAAGGAGGACGTTATCTCATGAAAGCAGTTACAAAGATTATTTTTTTTGATGAGAACAACGAAAAATTCTTTGGCGAAGGTCCATATCGTCTTTTGTGCACGATTGAGGAAACAGGCTCTCTTCGCTCAGCCGCTGCCTCCATGGGGCTTGCCTATACGAAAGCACTGCGAATGATACGCAATGCGGAAAAGGCACTCGGATTTCCGCTGACCTGGCGCAGCACCGGCGGAAAATCCGGTGGGGGAAGCACACTTACGCCGGAAGGAAAGGAATGGCTGAAAAAATATGAACAATATCATGATGCCTGTGTTCAGGCCAACAGCAGACTGTATCTGGAAATCTTTTCGGAGCAGTCAGAAAAAACATCTTGTCCTGACTGGCAGCCGGGGGAGCGGTAAAACCACCCTCTTTCACGCTCTTTTTCCGGCCGGTACGGAAGGCCTTACTACATGGGCGATTCCTGGAAAAGGAGTCTACCTGAAAAACAACCGGACCAGTGAAACAATTCAGATTGGCCGGTTCGATCCGAACCTGTCAGGTACGGAAAATCGAATGCAGCCTGTTCTGGAGTCGTTTTGTGAGAAAGGAACTTCTTTTTTTAATTTCTTTCTGAATTCCTCTGAAGCGTGGATCACCATTGACGAGATCGGATATCTTGAAAATCATGCATACAGCTATCAGAACGCTGTCAAAAAACTACTGGCACATAAACATGTTCTCATGGTCATTCGAAAACAAGATCTCGATTTTTTAAACGAGCTGCAAAACCGCAGCGATGTTTTTGCTGTAGACCTGGATCAGCCATATGGAAATGCCGGCTGTATCATCATGGCTTCCGGACAGGGAACACGTTTTGGCGGAAATAAGCTTCTGGAAGCCTTTCACGGAAAACCGTTGATCCAATGGGCGCTCGATGCTACGGCTGGCCTCTTTTCCAGACGTCTTGTCGTGACGGTACATAAAGAGATTGAACAGTTATGCCAAAAACAGGCAATCCCCGTTTTGCTCCATCACCTTCCGTTTCGAAACGATGTGATACGGCTCGGTCTGGAAGAAATCGGAAATGATGTTGACCGCTGTGCTTTTCTGCCTTCCGATCAGCCTCTTCTTAAACCTGAATCCATCTGCTCACTGCTTTTGTGTGCCAAAAATCATCCGGATTTTATATGGCGTCCCTGTTATGAAGCGCTTCCCGGATCCCCTGTCATTTTTCCTGCTTCCTTCTTTGAGGATCTGAAAACTCTTCCGTCGAAAAAGGGAGGTAATCTCATCATTCAGGAGCATCCTGACGCGGTAAAAACGGTTCCGGCTTCTTCCCTTTATGAACTGAAAGATATTGATACGCAGGAAGATTGGCAGCGAATGACACAGGTGCCGCACTGTTTCTTCTCTTTGTGATCCTGCCTCCGGCAAGGCTGTCATCAAATCCGAATAAAAGCGGATACAGCAGCAGAATCACCGTTCCAAAATTGCCTTACCAGTGGCAGCAGCTGTCCGTTTCAGCTATATGTGATTAGCTTTTTATACCCCCTTATCGGTTAAGCCTTGTTTTTCTGCATCCATTTTATGCTCTTTCACCAAGAAAACGGCAGCCCACAGGCTGCCGCAGTTTCTTTTCCGGTTTCTTTCCTGTTTTTCCGTCCTGCATTTCCAAACTCTAAAGCATATCCTCAATAAAAATCCCATACCCCTTCTCCGGATTATTCACAAACACATGCGTCACGGCTCCGACGATGCGGCCGTTCTGGAGGATTGGGGAGCCGCTCATGCCCTGGACGATGCCGCCGGTGAGCTCTAAAAGTTCGGGATCAGTGACGCGAAGTACCATGCCTTTGTTGATGTTTTTGCCGTTCATCCGCAGTTCCTCGATCTCAATTTCAAAGGCTCTCGTCGTGCCGCCCGCAAAGCAGAGAATCGATGCTTTTCCGATCGTTACCTCCTGACGGTTGGCCGTCTCGTACTTTGTCAGATGCTCGGCCAGCAGGGGAAAACCGGAAATTGTACCGTAGATTCCGTTGCTGTTATTTTCCTCGATCACGCCGATCCGGTAGCCTTCCTTGTAGTGGATGATACCGGAAAGCTCCCCCGGTGAGCCCTGCGTTCCTTTCACGACTGAGAGCACATCTGCATCGTACAGCACACCATCTGTGATTTCCAGTAGTTCGCCGGTGTCGATGTCGCTGATTCCATGTCCGAGCGCTCCAAAATGTCCCTCCTCATCGACATATGTCAGTGTCCCTATTCCCTGCGTGTTGTTGCGCGCCCAGATACCGGCGCGGTAGGTGCCGGTATCATCCTCCACCGGCAGAACCGTGCAGAAAACTTTCTGTTCGTCCCGCCGCAGTTCCAGCTCTACCTCTTTTCCGCCGGAAGTACTGATACATTCCACCAGTTCTTCTTTTGTTGCAATCTCTTTTCCGTTCACCTGCTCAATATAATCGCCTCTTTTCACACTGCCTTTTGCCGGACAGCGGCTTTCTCCTGCAGCAGTCTGAATCATCCCGGTATCCACTACATAAACGCCTTTTGTGTCCAGGTAGATTCCAACCGGTGCGCCGCCGACGTAGACGGTTTTGGATTCCGCTACGCTGGCACTCGCCGTTTTCAGCGGAATCCTGCCAAACAGAGAGTAGAGAATCTCGTATTTCTCTCCACTCGTTTCAGAAGATTCCATGCTTTCCTCCACCTTTGTCTCGATCCAGTTTCCAATCAGCCCGGAAAAAAAAACCGGCGCTTCCCCTCGCTCTCTCACTGTCATGTGGTCCGGGATCTGCCGTTTCAGCGCCGCCATGCCAGCTCCGGCTGTCAGCATGACGGACAGCACCAGCAGCGCACTTACCAGAATCCTGTACTTTTTTCTTGCATTCATCCTTTGCACCTCTCTTTCGTCCACTCGCCTGCCGCCTTCTCCGCCGGTTTCGGAAATGGCAGGCAGGATTCCGAACTTTCGTGCACAGAAAAAGCAGAGTACTTTCGTCTCTGCTTTCAGTATGTGGAATCGAAGGGATTCCAACTCTGGTATGTTTTTGTGTTTTCTGCCAGTTCTTTCTTTTCTGTATCTTTCTGACGACAAGTAATCCCTCTTCACTACTTACTCATGCACGCAGTCACTCCGCGCACTGGAGATGCAGGAATGCTTATCTTCGTTCAAATCTGCAACTATTTTTTGTATACACTATCCGTTTTTGATTCCGGTATTTTGCTCTGCATCACTTCAAACCCGTGCCCATTTTTTTCATACTCTCTGCCAGCTCTTTCATCTCACGCGCACTCTCAAGCACCGTGTCGGTAATCCGCGCACCGCCGAGGATTCTTGCAAGCTCCTGCACACTTTCCTCCTCGGAGAGCAGTCCGATGTTCGTGACGGTCTTGCTGTTCGCCGGCTTTTTCTCGATGATGTAATGCTGATCCGCCATCGCTGCAATCTGCGCCAGATGCGTGATGCACAGAAGCTGATGATTTTTTGCGATCACAGCCATCTTCTCGGAGACCTTCTGCGCCGTACGGCCGCTGATTCCTGTGTCGATCTCGTCAAAAATCAACGTTTCCACCGCATCCTTGTCTGCCATAACTGCCTTGATCGCCAGCATGATTCGCGACAGCTCACCGCCGGATGCCACACTCGCAAGCGGCCGGAGCGGAAGCCCCGGATTTGTGGAAATCATAAAGCAGACCTCGTCTCCTCCGTTTTCATTTGGCTCGGCAAGCTTCTTAAATGCGATCTCAAAACGGACATCCAGAAAATTCAGGTCTACCAGCGCCGCCACGATCTGATCTGAAAGTTTCTTCGCATAGTCTTTGCGGATCTGTGAAATTTCATCCGTGAGCCTCAGAAATTCTTTTTTCTTCTGCTCATATTCACGCTGCAGCCCTTCAATGTACGTCTCGTAATTCATCAGAACATCCATCCGCTGCCTTTTTTCCTCGGCAAACTCAAGAATCTCTTCGAGCGTATTTCCATATTTTGTCTTTAAGCGGTTCAGAAGGTCGAGACGTTCCTCCGTCTCCTTCATCGCCTGCGCATCAAACGTAAATTCGTCCATATAGCCGGAAAGGCTGCGGTTAAAATCGTTGAGCAGCGCCTCAATCTCCCCAAGCGAAGTGCCAAGCTCCTCCAGACCGTCATCATACGACTGCACAGCCGCAAGCGCACGCACCGCATGGCCGATCTCGTCCTCTGCCCCGGCACAGCCGTTTGCCCCGGTCAGTGTCCCGGTCTCCGAGAGCGCCTCCATGATCTTCTGACCGTTTGCCATCAGCCGGTAGCTGCCCTCCAGTTCTTCATCCTCTCCTGGCTTTAAATTCGCTGCCTCGATCTCCTCAAGCTCAAACTGAAGGAAATCAAGCTCTTTCGCCCGCTGGCTCTCATCTGCCTGCGCATCCTGCCACTTTCTGCGGCATTTCTGATAACTGCGGTGTAGCTCTCTGCATCGCGTCAGGCGGTTCCCCAGTGCATCATGCGCAAACTCATCCAGGATCGTGAGATGATTTTTCTCATACAGAAGCGACTGATGCTCATGCTGTCCGTGAATATCGATCAGCTCTGTTGCAAGCTCCCGCACAAAAGAAACTGATACTGTCTCCCCGTTGATCTTGCTGGAGGAACGACCACCGCGGTACCGTCTCGTAATGATGATCTCGCCATCCTCAAACGGCAGCTCCTGCGCCAGCATTTTCCGGCGCACGGCCGGATTGTCGGTCACAAATACGAGCTCGACCAGCGCATAGTCTGCATCTTCCGGCACATAATCGCGAAAATTTCCGGTGCCGAGCGCAATATTGACCGCTCCGATCACGATCGATTTTCCAGCGCCGGTCTCTCCGGTCATGATATTTAATCCTCTGCCGAATTCTACTTCTACTTCTTTTATCAGCGCCATGTTTTTCACATGTAAACTTACTAACATCTGTTTTCCTGTACTCTCCCCGACTGTCTTTTCCTGTCTCCGTCTCCGGACTGTGGTTACTGCCTGCCTGCGATTCTTCCAATCTTGTCCATCACCCGCAACGTATCCTCCGCACTGCGGATTGCACACATGATTGTATCATCCCCGGCGATACACCCTGCCACCTCCGACCAGTGCATTGCATCAATTGCAGCCGCAACGGCCATTGCCATACCGGATACCGTCTTGATCACAAGAATATTCTGTGCCATATCCATCGACACGAATCCATCTTTGAGCACCCGGAGATACTTTTCATTCATTCCGGCTCCCTGCGGCTGCATCAGCGCGTACTTCTGCCGCCCATCATTCGTTGCGATCTTGGTCAGCTTCAGTTCCCGTATATCTCTGGAAATCGTCGCCTGTGTGACGCGATAGCCTTCCTTTTTCAGATAATCTGCCAGCTCCTCCTGTGTCTCTATATCGTATTTTGCGATCAGATCCACAATTCTTGCCTGTCTGCCGATTTTCATGTTGTATCTCCTTTCTGCTGCTATCTGCTCATTTTTTCTCTCAGGATCTCGAGAAAGCTGGTATTTTTCGTCTTGATCATCAGCGCCTCCCGCATGGAGCGCGTGATGACGATCCGGTCGCCGGAACTTAATTTTACCGACGTATCACCGTCAAATGTCGCTTCCGCCCCGTCTATATCGGTGCCATGATTCGTGCCGATCTCAATCGTGATCTCCACAAAATCCGGAAGCACGATCGGTCTGGAATTTAACGTATGCGGTGCGATTGCCGTCAGCAAAATCAGAGAAGCCTCCGGTGCAACAATCGGACCTCCCACAGACAGATTGTATCCGGTCGACCCCGTTGGCGTAGAAATGATGATGCCATCCGCCGTGTAGGAGCTTAAAAACGCCCCGTCAACATACACATTAAAATCGACTACACGCAGCCGCCCATTCCGGCTGATGACAATATCGTTCAGTGCGATATCCGCAAGCATTCTGCGGCTCTGATGAAAAGCTGTACCGGTCAGCATCATCCGGTGCTCCACCGTATATTCCCCTCCGATCAGCTTGTCAAGCGCTGGAAAAATGTTTTTCCGGTCGATCTCCGCAAGATAGCCAAGTGTTCCCATATTGATGCCGAGAAGCGGGATCGAGCGGTCTACCAGATCGCGCGCCGCCTGCAAAAGGGTTCCGTCCCCACCGAGTACCAGCACACACTCCACTTCATCCGAAACGTGCTGCGCATCCGTATAACGGTACCTTCCCTGCGGATCTTCCACCTCTTTTTGCTGAATATAGCACGTTTTTCCTTTCGATTTCAGATATTCCCGGATCTCATGTGCCACCGTCATCTCCGGATCCTTCTGATAATTCGTTATAATATAAAAGGTATCCATTTTTACTCCGTTTTCGTATCCAGTGTCTCATGCGCCTTTTTCACGACCTCTTCCACACTCATTTCAAACGGCTGCACCGATTCCGGCCCTTCCTTCTTTTTCAGATGCAGAAGATATTCGATATTCCCTTCCGGTCCTTTGATCGGCGAAAACTCCAGCTTTCGGCTCTCCAGCCCGATCTCCGCCGCATAATCGATCACCTTATGTATGACCTCCTCATGCACCTTTGGATCACGCACCACGCCTTTTTTTCCAACCTTTTCACGGCCAGCCTCAAACTGCGGCTTGATCAGGCAGACGACCTCCCCGTCTGCTGTCATCAGATTCCGCACCGGGAGCAGCACCTTCGTCAAAGAGATGAAGGAAACATCGATCGAGACGAACGCAGGCGGCTCAGCGATATCCTCCGGTACCACGTAACGGATGTTTGTCTTTTCCATACAGGTGACCCGCTCATCATTTCTCAGCTTCCAGTCGAGCTGTCCGTGTCCGACATCCACCGAATAGACTTTTACTGCCCCGTTTTGCAGCATACAGTCCGTAAATCCACCGGTCGACGCACCGACATCCATACATACCTTTCCATCAAGCGTCAGGTCAAAATGACTCATGGCCTTTTCCAGTTTCAGGCCGCCGCGGCTGACGTATTTTAACTGAGTGCCTTTCACTGTGATCTGTGCTTTCACATCGATCATCGTCCCGGCCTTGTCCTCACGCTGACCGTTTACCAGCACATTTCCGGCCATAATGACCGCTTTTGCCTTTTCCCTTGATGTGGCAAGCCCCTGACTTACCAGCAGAACATCCAAACGTTCCTTCATATCAAACTCCTGTTCCTTATTGTTTTCTCTTGTTGCCTCCGCCGGAGCATGTTCAAAATCTCTTCTGCAAACTATACCACAAAACGATTCTTTCAGATTGGCGGAACGATTTTTCAAACACAGCCTTACGCCTGATAGCCGGCAATAATCCGCTTGAATACGGATTCTGCATCGATGCAGGCCTCTTTTTTGAGCAGGTCAACATTGCCATGCTCAATATAATCATCCGGAAGCGTGATCTGCAGTACTCTCACATCCGCATCCGTTTCGTTATAGTATTCCAGTACTTTTTCACCAAATCCGCCGTTTTTGACATTTTCTTCCATCGTCACAACCATCGAATGATCCTTTGCAAGGTAAGAAAGCATCGCCTCATCCACCGGCTTGACGAACCGCGCGTTGACCAAGGTACAGCTATAGCCGATTTCTTTGAGCAGTTCCCGCACCGCAATAGCCGTCTTTACCATACTTCCGACTGCCACAAGTGCCAGCGAGCACTCATCGTATAAAATCTCGCTCTTTCCAAAAACGACCGGTGCACGGAATGACTGCAGGCCGTCATACGCTTCTCCCCGCGGATAACGCAATGCGATCGGCCCGTCATACGCGATCGCAAATTTGAGCATGTCCGCCAGCTCCCATTTGTTTTTCGGCGCCATCACACACATGTTTGGAATACCTGACAGATACGAAAGGTCAAAAATTCCCTGATGCGTCTCCCCATCGCTTCCGACGAGACCTGCACGGTCTACCGCAAAGACAACCGGGAGATTCTGAATACAGACATCGTGAATGATCTGATCGTACGCGCGCTGCAAAAACGACGAATAGACCGCCACAACCGGCTTCATCCCACCCGCAGCAAGTCCCGCCGCAAATGTCACCGCGTGTTCCTCCGCAATCCCGACATCGAAGAACCGGTCACGGTACATATTCCGGAAGCGTTTCAGCCCGGTACCATCCGGCATTGCCGCCGTGATTGCCACCAACTTCGGCTCCCGTGCGCCCATCTTACACATCACCGTCGAGAAGACATCCGTATAGGACGCCTTTTTCCGTCTGGCATTTGGCAGTCCGGTCTGCGGGTCAAACGGCTCTGCCCCGTGAAATCTTGACGGCATCCGCTCTGCCGGACCAAAACCCTTGCCTTTTTTCGTCACCACGTGGACGATCACCGCCCCCTCCACGCGCTTTGCATCCCGCAGCACGCGCATCAGCTGACCGATGTTGTGTCCGTCCACCGGACCTAAGTACTTGATTCCCATCTCCTCGAAAAACATGCCCGGCACCAGAAACTGCTTCAGTCCCTGTTTCGTGGAACGGATGCCCTTTACCAGCCGGTCCCCGCAAACCGGTATCTTATTTAACGTCTGCTCCACCCCATTTTTCAGCTCCACATAGGAACGGTCCGTCCGGATGTTGCTTAAATAGGAGGATATTCCACCCACGTTTTCTGAAATCGACATGTTGTTGTCGTTGAGCACGATAATAAAATTTGTTTTCAGCTGAGAAGCATTGTTTAATGCCTCGTAAGCCATTCCGCCGGTCAGTGCGCCGTCTCCGATCACCGACACGACCGTATAGTTTTCTCCCTGCAGGTCACGCGCCTTCACGTATCCAAGTCCTGCTGAGATCGAGGTCGAACTGTGTCCCGTATCAAACGCATCACAGTCACTCTCTTTTCGCTTCGGGAAGCCGCTCATTCCTCCATACTTGCGCATCTGGTCGAAACCGTCCTTGCGTCCTGTCAGAATCTTATGCGTATACGACTGGTGTCCGACGTCCCAGATCAGTCTGTCTTCCGGCAGATTCAGCGACAGATGCAGTGCCATGGTCAGTTCGACGACGCCCAGATTGGATGCCAGATGTCCGCCGTTTGTGCTGATCTTTTCGACCAGAAAATCCCGGATTTCCTGTGCCAACTCCGGCAGTTTTTCTTTCTCGATCTTTTTGATATCGTTTACCTTTTCAATCTGCTCTAACAGTGTAAACGCCACCTTTCCTCATGCGTTGCGGTGGATCAGATTGAGGATCAGTTCCTTCAAAAACTCATTCTCATACGGAAGCTCCTCCAGAAGTGTCACTGCCTCTTTTGAATACTCCGCCACGTCTTTTTGTGCCTGTTCCAGGCCTTTCACCGAAACGTACGTTGTTTTATTATTTTTTTCATCACTCTTCGTCGCTTTTCCGAGCGTGTCTGCATCCCCGATCACATCAAGGATATCATCCTGGATCTGAAATGCCATTCCGACTTTGTGCGCGATCTGTTCGATCTTTTCCACATCCTCGTCACATGCACCCGCAAGTACTGCTCCGATCATCATTGACGCCTCGATCAGAGCACTTGTCTTCAGACGGTAGATAAAGCAGAGTTGCTCCTCCGTCAGCGGCTTTCCCTCGTATTCCACGTCCACCGATTGTCCGCCGATCATTCCGTAAATTCCGGTCTTTGCCGCCAGAATCCCAAATGCCCTGCCGACCACAGGATTTGCCGGTTCCAGTTCAAATGCCTTCGATGCTGTCTCATAGGCAAGATTCAGAAGTGCATCGCCTGCAAGAATCGCCATGGCTTCTCCGTATACGACATGAGTTGTCTTTTTCCCTCTGCGGTACTCGTCGTTGTCCATTGCCGGAAGATCATCGTGGATCAGAGAATGTGTGTGAATCATCTCAATTGCCGTCATAAACGGTTCGATCGCCTTTGACCTTCCGCCAAACATCGCATACGTCTGCTGCATCAGAAGTGGACGCAGCTTTTTGCCCCCTACCAGCATACTGTAATTGACTGCCTCTAAAAGTGTCCGCTGAAAGCCTTCCTCCTCCGGAAGATTTCGCTCGATAATGCTCTTTATTTCCGTCACTCTTTTTTTCATTTCACTGCTAAAATTCATCAAGACCGCCATCCCCATTCATGATCAGAATCTTCTTTTCTACCGTATCTATTTTTTCGTTACAGATTTTCAGAAGTGTCATGCCCTTCTGGTACATCGCAAAAGAATCCTCCAGCGAGATTTCCTCACCGTCTAACGCCTTTAAGATCGCATCCAGCTCCTGCATGCATTCTTCCAGGGTCGGCTCCTTCTCCTGCGTCTCTGTCTTTTTTCTTCCCGCCAAAGTATCACTCCCTGTCTGTCTGTTCTATTTTCTGCACCTGTACCGTAATCTTTCCATCGGATACGTACAGATTCAACAGCCCGCCTTCCTTCACCTGTGAAACGCTGTGTACGCGTCCGCCGCTCTCATCCGTGATCAGCCCATATCCCTGTGTCAGCCTCTCAAGCGGAGAACACCTCCGCATCTGCTCAGCATACAGGCGAAGCCGGTTCCGATCCTGCAGGATCTTCTGCTCCATGCTCCGCTGCAAGTGTTCCTGTACATCCGCAATCTGCTGACGCTGCTCCCGTACACGCTGCATTGGCTCCAGATACCGCAGATGGATCTGATACTGCTGCAGACGGTTCCTTTTTGTTCTCAGAAGCTGCTCCATCTGCCGCTGCAGATGAATCTGTGAGAGAGCCTGCCTTTTTGTAAAAATAATCCGGCGCATCCGGCGCGTCATCTCTTCTTCTGCCGCATCCAGCTGCTGCAGGATCTGCCTCACATCCAGTACCGCAAGCTCCGCCGCCGCCGAAGGCGTCGGTGCACGCAGATCCGCCACATAATCCGCGATGGTCGTATCCGTCTCATGCCCGACCGCTGAGATCACCGGTGTCTGGCACGCAAAGATCGCCCTCGCAGTCTCTTCTTCATTGAACGCCCAGAGATCCTCAATGGAGCCGCCGCCGCGCCCGACAATGATCACATCGCATTCCATCTGATCCAATGCTTCCAGGCCACGCGCCACACTCGCTGCTGCACCTTCCCCCTGCACCTGCGCCGGGTAAAGAATGACCTGGATTCCAGGATTTCTGCGCGTCGCAACGTTGATAATATCCCGCACAGCCGCACCGGTCGGAGCCGTGACAACTCCAAGCCTGCGCACAAAAACCGGAATTTTCTTTTTATATTCCGGCGCAAACATGCCCATTTCTTCCAGCTCCGCCTTGAGCGCAAGAAAGCGCTCATACAGCTCTCCCGCACCATCCAGCCGGATGCGTGAGGCATACAGCTGGTACTTCCCATCCCGTTCGTAGACGTTTACATTGCCGTCTGCAACAATCTGCTGTCCGTTTGCCAGCCGGAATGTAAGTCCGCCGCGCATACCTGCAAACATCACGCAGGCGATTGTACCGCCTGCATCCTTTAAGGAAAAATAAATGTGCCCGGAAGTATGATATTTGAGGTTTGATACCTCCCCGCGCACACTGATGCGGTTCAGCACAAAATCCTGCGTAAACATGGTCCGGATATAGGTATTAATCTGGCCGACTGAATATACTTTCTGCATATTCCCTCACTTTTCCTGATCTGAGCATGCTCAGGTCACCACCTGGCACTCTGTCAAGGCGGATCTTCACAATCTGCCTCGCAGCTTATCATCCGATCACTATGCGTTTGTCTTGACGAGTTTTGCCAGGATTCCGTTTACAAATGCAGCGGAATCATCTCCGCCAAACGTCTTTGCAAGTTCAACTGCCTCGTTAATCGCAACCTTTACCGGTACTTCCTCATCGTAGAGCATCTCATAAACAGCAAGCCGGAGAATTGCCAGCTCTGCCTTTCCCATACGTCCCGTTTTCCAGCCCTTTGCCACTTCATTAATCTTTGCATCAATCTCCGTGATACGGTCCTTGATGCCGTTAAATTTCTGCGTCATATACGCACGTTCTGCCTCCGTTGCCTCCGGAAGTGCCTCGAAATACGCATCCACCTGTCCCTGCAGTTCGTCGCTCGTGTGAAATTCCCCGCAGAACACAAGCTTAAAAATATTTTCTCTGATCTCTCTTCTGGTCATAATTTCTCCTCTGTTTCGAAAAAAAGACTGCCACAAAGCATAAACCGGTCTGACCGTATTTCATGTTCTGCAGCAGCCCCTCCGCCTTAATTCTGATTGTCCATCAATACGTTTACAATTTTAATATTTACTTCGGCAACTTCCAGCCCGGTCATCGTCTCAATCGCAGTCTTAACCTTGTCCTGGATCTTCGTGCAGGTAGACGGTACGTTGTAACCATAGCGGATATTGATTGCAAGTGCCACGCGAACCGTGTCCTCATCCATCGTGATCTTAACGCCTTTGGAAAGGCTCTTCATGCCGAGCTTCTCGATCAGGTCTCTCGTCACGTTTCCGGCCATGGATGCCACGCCTTCCACCTCAGATGCTGCGAGGCCTGCAATGATCGCAACTACCTCATCTGCAATCCGAACCTCACCGAATTTTTCTTCTGTTTCTATTTTATGTGTATGAAGTTCTGTGTTTTCCATTAAATTGAACACCTCCGTTGTTCACCGCTGTAGGGTTTATGATTATTCCCCATTATACCAGAGAAATGTATATTTGCAAATAAATATTCGTCAGTTTTAGTTCTTTCCAAACTCGGAAAGCACCAGACCTTCGTTGCGGTCAAGCACCATGCCGACAGACCAGCTGTTGATGAACAGCAGCAGCGGACGGCCCTTAAGATCCTTGATTTTCTTCATATCAGAGGTACCCACAAGACGGTTCAGATCAATATCCTCATTCTCAATCCAGCGGATATACTCATATGGAAGCTCTTCCAGACGGATATCTACCTTATATTCATTTTCCAGACGGTACTTGAGCACGTCAAACTGCAGGACGCCGACCACGCCGACAATAATCTCCTCCATACCGGTATTATACTCCTGGAAGATCTGGATCGCACCTTCCTGCGCAATCTCACTGATTCCCTTGATAAACTGCTTCCGCTTCATCGTGTCAAGCTGTCTGACACGTGCAAAATGCTCCGGCGCAAACGTCGGAATCCCCTCATAGCGAAATTTTTTGCCCGGCATACAAATCGTATCTCCGATCGAAAAAATGCCCGGGTCAAATACGCCGATAATATCTCCGGCATACGCTTCTGAGATCATCTGGCGCTCCGATGCCATCATCTGCTGCGGCTGGGAAAGACGCTGTTTGCGGTCGCCCTGCACATGATAAACTTCCATTCCCGCATCGAACTTTCCGGAACAGATACGCATGAATGCGATCCGGTCTCTGTGTGCTTTGTTCATATTCGCCTGGATCTTAAATACAAACGCGGAAAAATCCTCGCTCATCGGATCAATCACGCCGCAGTCCGCTTTTCGCGGAAGCGGTGAGGATGTCATCTCCAGAAAATATTTCAGGAAAATTTCCACACCGAAGTTCGTAAGTGCAGAACCGAAAAATACCGGCGAAAGCTCTCCTTTGCTGACCAACTCCTGATCAAATTCCGCTGACGCACCATCCAGCAGTTCGATCTCCTCAAGCAGCTTTTCTTTATTTTCGGTTCCGATAAACTCTTCCAGTTCAGGATCATGCACATCCACTTCCGTGGCATGTCCCATCTTTGTTCCCTTCTGCGTATCGGTATACGTCGTCACCTTTCCGGTGTTGCGGTCGTAAACGCCGCGGAAATTTTTTCCGGAACCGATCGGCCAGTTAACCGGGCAGGTCGCAATCCCAAGTTCTTTTTCGATGTCATCAAGCAGTTCAAACGTATCATTTGCATCACGGTCCAGCTTATTGATAAATGTAAAGATCGGGATATGACGCATGACGCAGACTTTGAACAGCTTTCTTGTCTGTGCCTCAACTCCCTTGGAAGCATCGATTACCATGACTGCGGAATCCGCCGCCATCAGCGTACGGTACGTATCCTCTGAGAAGTCCTGATGTCCCGGCGTATCCAGAATATTGATACAAAAACCATCATAATTAAACTGCAGCACCGAGGAGGTAACGGAAATACCTCTCTCCTTCTCAATCTCCATCCAGTCGGACACCGCATGGCGTGCGGTTGCTTTTCCCTTTACCGATCCGGCCAGATTGATCGCTCCTCCATAAAGCAGAAACTTCTCAGTCAGTGTCGTCTTTCCTGCATCCGGATGTGATATGATCGCAAACGTGCGTCGTTTCTCTATTTCTTTTCTGATATCGCCCAACGTTATTTCCTCCTAAACGGTGCCTTGCTCCCGTTTTATCTGTCTTCAGTCATTTTCAGTCCATCCTGCCTATTCTACCAAGCCTTCGGATAGCTGTCAACGGGCTTTTTAACCGAGTAGCGAAGCGGATTGCGAATATCCGCTTTGACCAAAATCAGGCAGGCAACAAAGCGATTTACAAATATTTGTTTTCATTCCTGCTGATTTGGAATCATCGAAGCGATCAGGCAGCGTTCCCTGCTGATTTTCCATAACACTTTTTACTGAAGTTTCTTTTTCACCGGCAGCTGTCCTGGCTTCCCATCGCACCAAGTGCCGGACCGCCATCCAGGCTCTGCGTGTGAAGCGTTTTACGCTTCATGCGCTCCTCCTCCGACTGTCTTAAAATAAAATCCTTGATCTGTTTTGCATTTCGAATGTGCTGCATCTTCAGATCCGAATCGGTCACATCACCACTGAAACAGTGCACCGTTCCAAGCCCAGACATCCGTTCCCACAGCGTCCTTTCCAGGCGGACATCCACCACCTTATACAGATAGCAGTCATTCTCCTCTCTTCTTAAAAAACCGGAATTCACAGTAATGACTTCATCTGTGATCGTGTATTTTGTAAAAGTAAGCGGCAGTCCAAGAAACGGCCATCTTTTTTTCTCAATATATGTCATTGTCTTCTCTCCTCGTTTTTTAGGTGCGGATCGTTTTCTCTCCTTTGGGCAGTCAACTGCGTTTCTGTACCGCTCCGGTTAATCGTCCCGCATTTATCAGTTTCATTTCTTTATTATACCGAAAATTTCATTCCGCTTCAATAAATCTTCCGATAATTTTTTTTCATAAATTTTCTCTTGAATTTTTAAAGCTGATAGTATACTATAGGAAAAGTGCAATTTGCATTATCATTTACTTCACCATACAAAAGGAGGATACTATGAGACATGTAATGAGCCCACTGGATTTTTCCGTGGAAGAAGTAGATCGAATCCTCGATCTCGCAGCTGACATCAAAGCCAATCCTGAAAAATATGCACATGCCTGTGAAGGTAAAAAATTAGCGACGTTATTTTATGAACCAAGTACCCGAACGCGACTCAGTTTCGAAGCAGCAATGTTGAATCTGGGTGGCCGTGTACTTGGTTTTTCTTCGGCCGATTCCAGCTCTGCTTCAAAGGGAGAGAGCGTTGCCGATACAATCCGGATCATCTCCTGCTACGCAGATATCTGCGCGATGCGCCATCCAAAAGAAGGCGCTCCGCTCGTAGCTTCCATGCATTCATCTATCCCGGTCATCAATGCCGGAGACGGCGGCCATCAGCATCCGACCCAGACGCTGACCGATCTGATGACGATCCGCTCCGAAAAGGGACGCCTTGACAATTTCACGATCGGCCTTTGCGGCGACCTGAAATTCGGCCGTACTGTTCACTCCCTGATCAAGGCACTGATCCGTTATCCGAACATCAAATTTGTTCTGATCTCTCCGGATGAGCTCCGTCTCCCGGACTACATCCGTGACGACGTGCTCGTACGCAATCACCAGCAGTTCGAGGAAGTCGTTCGTCTTGAGGATGCACTTCCGCAGCTTGACCTTCTTTACATGACCCGTGTTCAGAAGGAGCGTTTCTTCAATGAAGAAGACTATGTCCGCATGAAAGACTTCTACATTCTGGATAAGGCAAAGCTTGCACTTGCCAAACCGGATATGCAGATCCTGCATCCGCTTCCGCGTGTCAATGAGATCGAACCTGAGGTAGATGATGACCCGAGAGCGATCTATTTCAAGCAGGCACAGTATGGCGTTTATGTCAGAATGGCACTGATTCTCACATTACTGGAGGTAGAGGTATGTTAAATGTCGGACGGTTAAATGAAGGTGTTGTACTCGACCATATCGAGGCTGGAAAAAGCATGTCGATCTATAAATACCTGAAATTAGACAAAATGGACTGCTGCGTTGCGATCATCAAAAATGCGCACAGCAACAAGATGGGCAAAAAAGACATTATTAAAGTAGAATGCCCGATCGATGAGCTCGATCTGGACGTACTTGGTTTCATTGATCATCACATCACCGTCAACATCATCAGGGACGGTGTGATCGTAGACAAAAAAGAGCTGACTCTTCCGAAGAAGCTCGTCAATATCATCTCCTGCAAGAACCCGCGCTGCATCACCTCGATCGAACAGGGTCTGGATCAGGTCTTCCTGCTTGCAGATGAGGAAACCGAAACTTATCGCTGCAAATACTGTGAGGAGAAATACCGCAGCAGCCGGAAGAAACAGTAAAAAAGTTCAAACAGCACACAAAAAGGCATGTACGCTCCATATGGACGTGCACGCCTTTTTTGATCTTGTTATTTCTATTTGTATTGCTTCAGGCAAAGGCGAATCTTTACAATTCGCTTTGCTGCTCATAAGCCCACAGGAAATCCGGCCGCACAGGGAGCCGCATGGCCTCAGTTTTTCGGCCTGCGCTCATAGCGAAGGAACGTATACTCCAGGTCAAAATACGTCTGTTCCTCACTGTCTGCCGTGACCACCCAGTCCTGTTCCCGGTCAAGGTCCGGGAAGAATGCATCTGCGAAATATTCATGATCAATTTTCGTCACATGCGCCACATCGCAGTATGGAAGAAACTCGCGGTAGATCTCCTCTCCGCCGATCACATAAATGTCCTCGGAATCATATTTTTTCAGTTCCTCCAGCACCTCTTCCACTGAATGGAAGATCAGGGCACCTTTCACCTGATAATCCGTTTTTCTCGTCAGGACAATATTTGTACGCATCGCAAGCGGAAGTCCGTTTGGAAAACTTTCCAGGGTTTTTCTGCCCATCACGACCACTTTTCCGGTCGTCGTTTCCCGGAAAAATTTCATATCAGACGGAATGCTGACCAACAGCTTGTTCTGATACCCAATCCCCCAGTTTTTATCTGCTGCCACTATGATATTCATCTCATCCTCCATCGTCATAACTATTCAGAGCCAGCCTCCAAAATGCTGCGCATTTTACGCCTGCTTTGTAAAATTTTGCCTGGCTCTGAACGGTTACATATCATCAAAAATAACCGGAATCCGTTCTTTCAGTTCCATCAGGAGCGGCACGGACACTTCCCGGATCTGCGGATGTGCATCATCTGCCGTGCGAAGCCGGAAATAATTTCTCCACTCCCGGTAATTTGCCGTGATCGTGATGTTCGTCTTTGTGGAATTCGGCAGAACAGAACGTGCGATTTGCGCCGTTGCCCCAAGCTCGATTAGACGCATATAATGCTTTTCCGCATCGATCATGGCCTGCTCCCACTCTTTTAACACCGCATCGATCACCTCTGCCGACATCCCGGACATTTTCCGGTCAAGCTCAATTCCAGGCCTGAGGTCAATCACATTGATCTCATTCCCGAACTTATCCTTGGAGTAATTCACATATCTCGTGCTCTCCTGCGCAAAGCTTGCGATCCGATGACGTACCATTTCATGTGACACGCCGCGGTCAACGGTAAACATTACTGAGAGCGTGCTGTGTTCGATCATCGCCTCATGATGCGCATTGATCAGCATTTTTACGAACTTTTTTGCACTCTCGCCGTCCTCTGTGATCTTATCTTCTGATTTATAACATACTCTTCCAATCCGCTCGATATGCTGAAGCTCCTTCACTCCGCCTTCCGAGATCGGCGTCAGAATTTCATAGCCTGCCTTCTGAATTTTCATATCTAATCCTCCCTTATGATATTAATCTCGCAATACTTGTATCTTCTGCAAATCCTGCTGCATTATACAGAAACAGAAAATCTGTATATCCGCCCTGCGCGATGAGATCGCTCACTTTCTGATTATAATACCGAATGTCGAGCAGATCAACCTCCGCAAAATCGGTCAGCAGAAACGGTGCAAAGCAATGTGCATAGGAATCCTTGATGATGAGTATTTTCCGCCCGTTCGTATTTCGTGTGTGAAGTTTTACAAGCGCATGGTTTCCGCCGAAATAAACACCATATTTATTTTTCGTATCCAGCGCTGTCCGATCGTAAATGCTGTAGGATACCTCATCACTGCCGTCCATCTGCACCGTATAAAAAAGATCTTCGACCGGCTGATACAACTCGATCGTATCCTTCACTGTGTGAATGCCAAGCTTTGACTGGATCGTCCCTTCAAAGCTGTCCGTCACCGTCTCAATCTGATAATCCTGTGCGGAAGGAACGGTAAGATTCTTTACAGCTGCCCACTCCTGATAAACGTCAAATGCTGCACCTGTCTTCCAGTGATGATCCGTTCGATAATAAAGATCCTCGCCGAGATGGCTGCGCAATACAGAAGCACTGTCAAACCACACACCGGACGGCATCACCCCTGCCACCTGATTTAAATATAGTTCCTCATCGTACGGCGACGCAAGTGCCGGCAGCTTATCACGAAGAATATCCACCGCATTCGGTACGATCATTACCGACATATGTTCTGCCCCAAACTGTGGTTCATATGTTTCTATAAACTGCTGCAGGACGCGGATATTCTGTTTTGCCGTATCTGAAGTAAATGAACCGGTATGTTTTTCGATCAGATAATCGTCATCCGCAAAATAAATGTCCTTACTCTCCGTCTTAAACGCCGCCCGCTCCGCCTTTGTTTTCAGTGAGATCCACTGATCACGCAGCACAAACTGGTCGGTCAGATATGACTCATAATCAGATTCAAATTCGCCATTTAAAAGTGTTTTAATGCTGAACGACGGTTTCTGCGCCAGTGAACGGTTTTCTGTCTCCGAAAATTCTGTGGATGGCTTCAGCATCGTCGCAATCGTCATGCCAAAAATCAGAATGCAGAATACCAGAATCGTGTTCCACGACTGTCGTCTGCTCATAACGTTCCTCCTTTTTTGTATTATGTACTCTCGGAATCTTTTTGTGCTTGATTTGTGAGAAGATTTTTTGTCAGTTGTGCCCAAATTTCTGAGGCGTACACGGTGTGTACGTTAATGAAATTCGGGTGCAACTGGCAAAAAACCGGTCACAAAAACAAGTGCAGGAAAGACTCCGAGAGTACATTATTTTGGTAAGTCTTATTTTTTTCTCCGCGCATATCAAAAAATGCTCCGCGCACCTGAAGCGAGAGGAATGCTTATCTGCGTTCAGAAGCGGAAATACAGGAACGGATTGTACGATGCGTCCACCAGCCACGCAACTGACAGCAGAAAGATACCAACGTAAAATACATTTTTCACAATCGTCAGAATCGTTTCCTTTCCTCTTAGCTTCGCACAGATCCAGTTCCCTGCCCGCGCCGGAAGCTGTGTACTGCCAAGGATCAGCAGAACCATCAAAACTGCATTATTATATAGAAGATACAGTGTTTCCCTACTGCAAAAACCGGCACCATACGTTCCAAACAGTGCTCTTGCAAATGAAATTCCGGCACTCATATCGTCAAATACGAAAAGATTCCAGCCCAGCATCACAAAAAACATACAGTAAATGTGCTGAAACACACCCGGAAGCTTTTTCAGATATTTTCCAAGCACAAACTTTTCAATCAAAAGCAATATACCATAATAGAGGCCCCAGAGTACAAAATTCCAGCTTGCTCCATGCCAGATACCGGTCAGCATCCAGACCACAAGAATATTGCGGATGTGTTTCCATACCCCGACTCGATTTCCTCCAAGTGGAATATACACATAATCCCGGAACCAGGTACTAAGCGAAATGTGCCATCTTCTCCAGAATTCCGTAATGCTTTTTGATATATAAGGATAATTAAAATTTTCCAGGAAGCGGAATCCAAACATATGTCCCAGTCCGATCGCCATATCCGAATATGCAGAAAAGTCAAAATACAGCTGAAATGTATATGCGGCCAGTCCCATCCAGGACATCACAACCGGAATCTGCGTATGTTCCATACTGCTGACCGTATCCCATAGCGCTCCGGCATTATTTGCCAGAAGCACCTTTTTTCCAAGTCCGATCATAAAGCGGTGAATGCCATATGCAAACTGCCCCGCCGTTTCTTTTCTCGTACGAAGCTGGCGATCGATCGTCTTGTACTGTACAATCGGCCCTGCGATCAGCTGCGGGAACATCGTCACGTACGCACCAAAAGAAATCAGATTTTTCTGAACCTTCGCCTCACCACGATACACATCAATCGTATACGACATCGTCTGAAACGTATAGAACGAAATTCCGATCGGCAGAGCAATTTTCAACAGATTAATTCCTGCTCCCGTCAGACTGTCGACCGTTCCAATCAAAAAATCCGCATATTTAAAAAATCCAAGCAGCGACAAACTGACTACTGACGAACCAAGCAGCGCCGCTCTGGCTGCTCTCCGTTTTCCCTGCGTTTTAAATCTGTCAACCAGAATACCGCCCGTATACGACACCAGAATCGACACAATCATCAGAATAATATAGACCGGTTCTCCCCACGCATAAAATACCAGGCTGCACAGAAGCAGCACCAGATTGCGCAGCGGGCGCGGTGCCAGATAATACAGCACCAGCACCGCCGGAAGAAACCGGAACAAAAATAACAGACTGCTGAAAATCATTGATCCTTCTCCTTTTGTTCTTTGGTTATAAATCACGGTCTAGTATATAATAAGACGTCACGAGAAGCAAATTAATTTTTTGTCTGTATGACAATTTATTTCCAAAAAGCTTTTATCTCTCTATAGATGCCTGATCTTTGTTGACATTTCAAAAACATCTGCGTATAATAAATTCCGAAAGTTAGTTTATTCTAACTATCAGGGCAATTGTTCACACTCTCTGCAAGAAAGGAGTTTACCATGCAAACATTTTACGGAATCCTCATTCCATTTCTCGGAACGACGCTCGGGGCTGCCTGCGTGTTTTTCCTGAAAAAAAATCTGAACGAATCCATCTCCCGGGCACTCACCGGTTTTGCAGCCGGTGTCATGGTTGCCGCCTCCATCTGGAGCCTTCTGCTCCCTGCAATGGAACAGGTCTCCTGGATGGGAAAGCTTTCCTTTCTTCCTGCTGCGATCGGCTTCTGGATTGGAGTTCTCTTTCTTTTGCTGCTCGATCACATCATCCCACACCTCCATCTTGGAAGTGATGCCGCCGAGGGTCCGAAAAGCCAGCTGCAGCGCACCACAATGATGGTGCTTGCCGTAACGCTCCACAACATTCCGGAAGGTATGGCAGTCGGTGTCGTCTATGCAGGATTTCTCTCAGGAAGCACACAAATCACCTCTACCGGCGCACTTGCGCTCTCCATTGGCATTGCCATTCAGAACTTTCCGGAGGGCGCAATCATCTCGATGCCCCTGCGCGCAGAGGGCATGAAAAAAGGCCGGGCTTTTACCGGCGGTGTCCTCTCCGGCATCGTCGAACCGATTGGTGCCGTGCTCACCATTCTCGCCGCGCACTATCTCGTCCCCGCCCTGCCCTACCTGCTCAGTTTCGCCGCCGGTGCCATGCTCTACGTTGTCGTCGAAGAACTGATCCCTGAAATGTCCGAGGGAAACCATTCTAATATCGGCACGATCTTTTTCGCGGTCGGGTTCAGTATAATGATGGTGCTCGATACGGCACTGGGGTGAAGGCCTTAGTCAAAGCGGATGTTCACAAGCTGCCACGTGAGTTTCTAAAAAAAATTAAAAATCGGAAAAAAAGACTTGCTTTTTCATTAAAAATCAGATATAATGTCTGAGTCGGCTGAACAAGCCGATCTGCTGGATTAGCTCAGTCGGTAGAGCGACGCATTCGTAATGCGTAGGTCGTGGGTTCAAGTCCCATTTCCAGCTGGTTTGAAAAAGTCCGTGTTTACGGGCTTTTTTGTTGTTCTGAGAATCTGTTTTTTTGATAAAAGCAGGCTAAACTACTTCACAAAGCTGTTCAAGTACTGGACTGCTGGTATTCGTGAATGCTGGATCGTGGATCCAATCAGGAACTTGAAGAGAAGAGAATAAGACAAAGAAGCAGCCGCCCTGCTCTCTGGTAAAGAATAGGCGGCTACGTCTTATTTAATACATTCGTGTTAAAAACCGTTCTCCTTCAAGATCTCGTTTGCCTTATCAGTATCATCACAGACACAGAGAACCGTATATTTTCCGGCACTCTTGATGATCGCATCATCGAGACGTCCTGCTTCTTCTGCGTTGTAGGAAGCGTACAGGTTTTTCTGGTTCTCCACTCTGGTCTTGAAGTTCTTTTCCACGTCCGCTGTCTCAGATGCATCCTTGCTCTCTACGACTGCCACCTCACACGAGGTTGCACCGGAGCTTGCATATGCTACTGCGCTGCTTACATTGTTTGCATCATAGAAATAAACGGTCGACAGATCCATCGTGCTTTTTGACAGATCATCCGAGGTCACTGCCGTCAGGAGCTCCTGCGCAAGCTTATCCGGATCCACCGATACTTCCTTTGTATTTCCTCCACATGCAGTCAGGCTAAGTGCCATCATTGCAGTACAGATCACTGCTGTTAATTTTTTCATATGTTTATCTCCTTTCAGATTTTCTGTCTTTTTTCTTCACCTGGAACAGATCCTGTTTTAATCACCCGGTATCTTTCTACTCTTCCGCAGCCGTCTCCGTCTCGGATTCTTCCGTTTCACTCTCTTCTCCGGAATCTGCGGATGAACCGTCATCTGCTGTAACATAATGAGACTTCATGTATGCCAGCATCTGCTTACAGTATTTTTCATATACATGGACACCGTCACTGGATGCGCCTTCGGTCAGAGAACCGTAGCCGTTTGACAGGATCTCATTCAGATCCAGATAATGATATCCCTGACTTTCGCAAATGTCCAGCAGAATCGAATTAATTTTATCCACATTTGCATTTGTGACATAACTGCTTCCGCTCGTAATCTTGGATTCTTCTACATAGATAACACTACAAATATAAAAAATTGCATTCGGCTGGATCTCCTGGAAACGCTTTGTGCAGGAGATAAATCCCTCCTTAAAAGAATCCCAGTCGTACTCACCCAGGTCATTCGTACCAAGCATGATATAAACCTTACCGTAACTGCCCCCTGAAAGAGCTGATGCAACCGTCACATTTCCTTCTGATGTCGGGATTACCGCTTCACTCTGCATAGTTGCCAGAGACATGCCGACACTGGTAAAAAAGGTGCCCTGTGTGATACCCGATGCATTCTGGAATCCCTGCATACGCGAATCTCCGATAAAGACTGCATCCGAAAAATAAGAATCATCGACCGGAGTTGCCGCCTCTTTGACAATCGCCGGACTGTTCGGATCGGATACTGTCTGGTAAGATGATTCTGATTCCTGCTGTTTTGTCACCGTTCCCTTTCCCGACGGAAGCCCTGCCAGAACAGAAAAATCGCCATTTCCGTCTGTTGCCGACGCCAATGCCAGATCTTTATCCTGTTGTATTTCTGTCTCTGTGCCGTCTGCTGTGGTTCCTTTATCTTTCGAACCGGCGGACTGCGTTCCGCTGGTGGACGCGCGGTGTGTGACCATCGTAATTACAAGCTTTCCTTCAAATACGACGAGCACGACCGCCACCAAGACCATCAGCTGCAGTACAAGAGAATCATTCCGTCTCTTCCGCTTGCCTTTTGATTTTGCCATGGCATATCTCCTGTATCTTATTTTCTTATAGATATTTGCTCTTCATCACAAAAAGAGAATGTACGAAAGGTACATTCCAGCCTTTTGTCTGTAAAAATAGATTTTCGCAATATCTAATTATATATCAAGTCCTGCCTTTTGGGAATACCCAAATCCAGTCAATTCTATACCTTTTTGACGCAAAATTGCACCATTCTGCACAAAAAAACTTCCGAAATCGAAATCGGAAGTTTTTCCTGGCATTTTGTGCATATCACTAACGTCCAGCTTTCCGGCACCCGTAACGCAATTTTGCTCCGTGCCCCTGCATGGGATTGCTCGGATTCTGTAAAACAGGCCGTCACTCTGCCTATGATTCCATACAGTCAGCTTTCCTCCCCGGCCGCATTGCTTTTTCCACAGCTTCTCCCTTTTCCATATTCTCCGCTTTCGCAGCTTCCGTCTTCTTCAGCCGCTCCAGTTCCTTTGCCGTCTCCGGCAGAATCTCCGAGCATTTTCCACTCAGGAAAATATCTGCATCCTTATCTGCAAAATGATGCCCGTCATGAATCAGAATAATATTTGTCCC
Source organism: Lachnospiraceae bacterium (assembly GCA_902363665.1). GTDB lineage: Bacteria > Bacillota > Clostridia > Lachnospirales > Lachnospiraceae > Choladousia. Next base: position 83,608 of record CABJAW010000013.1, read on the forward strand.
ATGGAAATATTTCAGGAACTGCTGTACCGTCTCTGTCCACAGATTGGTACCGGCAAGAAGCAAAGTATCTGCTTTTGCCACCTCATCTGCCGCTTCCGTCATCAACCCGATGTCCACCATCTCTCCAAGCAGCGTCACACCCGGGTGAACCGGCACACGGCATTTCTCACAAAGCGGAACTTTTCCGCTGTCCCTTAAATATTCCATTGAATAAAGCTTCCCGCATCTGGGGCAGGCATTGCGCTCAAAGATGTTTCCATGCAGGTTGTAGACGTGATGGCAGCCGGCACGTCTTGGAAAGTCAAACAACTGCCTTGTGATCGTACACTGAAGCACACCAAGCTCCTCCATTTTTGCAAGTGCCTGGTAAGCAGGTCCAGGCTCTTTGTCCTGGGCCAGCACCTCTTCCCGGTAAAACTCATAAAACTGCTCCGTACGTGTGTTAAAAAAACGGGCGCTGAAAACCTCCTCCGGAGAATACCCATACTTTGTTTCAATCTCATAGGCAGTCTCCAGATTCCGCATGGAATCAATTCCATCTTCCACGATCATTTCCCGCCCGGAAATGCATACAGTATATTTGCTTTTGTACAAAACTCCAGCCAATTCTTTTCCATTCATAACTGACACCTCCGTACCGCTTTTCCCGATCATCCGTCCGCAGTCCTGATGTTACGCCCTTGCTGTCGCTCCGCCGTCACTTAATGAACCGGTCAATTGCTTTATTTAATTCTTCGATTGTCTCCATATCCCCTGATTCGATCGCATCCACCAGACAGTGCTGAATGTGATCCTGAAGGATCACTTTTCCGGTATTGTTGATTGCAGACTTGACCGCTGAAAGCTGAATCAGCACTTCACTGCAGTCCCGTCCATCTTCCACCATCCTTCGAATCGATTCCAGATGCCCAATTGCTCTGGAAAGGCGGTTTAAAACCGCCTTCGTATTTTCATGTGTATGCGTGTGGCCATGATCATGCTCATGTACTTCCGTTCCAGAGCTGTGCTCATGATGGGCTTCATGGGTATGTGTCACTGCTGTGCCATCTTCCAGTATGTGTGTATGTACTGTATTGTTTTTTTTCTTTTTCATTTTCCGTCTCTCTGTGCATTTTTATTTTTGCAGGCAATATAATATCCAAAGCTGTTTTGCCACATAGATATCTGTTTGCTGCTGTATGATCTTTTCTGCCTGCCGGAAAATCCTTTCTCTACATGATCCCCTGCTTTGCTCGCAGAATCACTGTGCTTCGCTTTTCCCCCACACACTGCTCTGGCATTTCTGTTTTCTACTCCAGCCCGGCTGCTTTCTTTTCCTTCGTTCCCGATTTTACCGCTACCTTCGTCTCCTTCGGTTCGCGTTTTACCGCTACCTTCGTCTCCTTCGGTTCGCGTTTTACCGCTACCTTTGTCTCCTTCGGCTCGCGTTTTACCGCTACCTTCGTCTCCTTCGGTTCGCGTTTTACCGCTACCTTTGTCTCCTTCGGTTCACGCTTTACCGCTACCTTCGTCTCCTTCGGCTCGCGTTTTACCGCTACCTTCGTCTCCTTTGGCTCGCGCTTTACCGTAACCTTGGTTTCCTTCGGTTCCGGTTTTATTGCCACCTTCGTCTCCTCTTTTATAACGGTAACTGCCGCTTCATCTTTCGCTGCTCCCTTTGGAGCTGCCTTAGCTGCCTTTTTTACCGGTGTTTTTTTCTGCTCTGTTTTCTTCTGACTCTTTTTCTCTGCAGATGCTGTCTCTTTCGTCTTTTTTCCAGCCGCTGCTTTTTCTTCTGTCCGTGTACACTTGAAAACAGAAATTCCCATTGGCGGAACTAAAATCCGGATTGAATCCTCGCGGTCATCGCACGGGCTCTTCTTTGAACTCTTAGAGCGCGGATTTGTATTGCCGTCTCCGCCAAATTCCGTGCTGTCGCTGTTAAAGATCTCTTTAAATTTTCCACTGTACGGAACGCCAATCTTATGATTTTCATAAACAAGCGGAGAAAAGTTGCATACGACAAGCAGATCGTCCTGCTCCTTCGTTCCTCTTCTCATAAAGACAAGCATATTCTCATCCGCAGAAATATTATTGATCCACTCAAAACCGACCGGATCAAAATCCTTCGCATACAGTGCCGGCTGCTCCCGGTACAGTTTCAGCAGCGCTTTCACATAATTGTTCAGCTGCTGATGTTCTTCATACTGCAGAAGATCCCACTCCAGGCTCTTTGCCTCGCTCCACTCTGCAAACTGTGCAAAATCCTGACCCATGAACAAAAGCTTCTTGCCCGGATGCGAGAGCATAAATCCATACGCTGCGCGCAGGTTTGCGAATTTCATCTTTCGTTTGCCCGGCATCTTTCCGATCATGGATCCCTTTCCGTGTACCACTTCATCGTGAGACAGTGTCAGAATAAATTTCTCACTGTACGCGTAAATCATACTGAACGTCAGCTCTCCGTGATGATAAGAGCGGAAGATCGGATCCAGCTGCATATAGCCAAGAAAATCATTCATCCAGCCCATGTTCCACTTATAGTCAAAACCAAGTCCGTCTTCCTCTACCGGCGATGTGACCTTCGGCCATGCGGTCGACTCCTCTGCGATCAGCAGAGCGCCGTCTTTATCCTTTTTGAAAATCGAATTCAGATGTTTAAAAAACTCTACTGCCTCCAGATTCTCGTTGCCGCCGTAAATATTTGCAACCCACTCGCCGTCATTCTTTCCGTAGTCCAGATACAGCATCGAAGCCACTGCATCCATCCGGATTCCATCTGCATGGTATACGTTTTTCCAGAACAATGCATTTGCGATCAGAAAATTTGATACCTCCGGACGACCATAATTGTAAATCAGCGTGCCCCAGTGCGGATGGGAACCCTTACGCGGATCAAGATGCTCATACAGACACGTGCCATCAAATGCACTCAATCCAAAAGTATCGCGCGGGAAATGCGCCGGTACCCAGTCAAGGATCACGCCGATCCCCTGCTCATGCATATAGTTCATGAAATACATAAAATCCTGCGGCGTACCGTAGCGCGCGGTCGGTGCATAATACCCGGTCACCTGATAGCCCCAGGATGCATCAAACGGGTGCTCCATCATCGGCATCAGCTCCACATGCGTATAGCCCATTTCTTTTACATAGTCTGCCAGCATTGGAGCAAGCTCGCGGTAATTGTAAAACTCCCGTCCGTCGTCCGGTTTTCTCCAGGAACCAAGATGTACTTCATAAACAGCCATCGGCTCCTCATCCTCGTTTTTCCTTTTCCGCTGCTCCATCCATTTTTCATCCGACCACTCAAACTTTGACAGATCAGTTACAACGGACGCTGTGTTCGGCCGAAGCTCCGCTGCATTTGCATACGGATCTGCTTTTAAATAGGTCAGGCCGCCTTTTGCCTTAATCTCATATTTATACAGTGCGCCATCCGGGAGGTTTGGCACAAACAGTTCAAAAATACCGGAATCCCACAGCCTGCGCATCGGCAGCTTTCTGCCATCCCAGAGATTGAAATCACCGACAACACTGACGCGCAGTGCATTCGGCGCCCATACTGCAAATTCCACGCCTGGCACGCCGTTTACCGTCATCGGATGTGCACCCAGCTTTTTATAAATATCGTAGCAGATTCCTGCATTAAATTTTTTTGTCTCTTTTTCTGTGATCTGCGGCGCAAAAATATACGGATCGAGCAGTTCCTCCTCACTTCCGTCCTCATACGTCACATGATACACATAATTTGGTATCCTCTTTCCGGGAATCAATACTGCAAAATACCCTGCTTCATCCTCAAGGTCCATCGGGTATCCCTTTTTTCCGCCGTTAACCTTGACTGCCACTTCTCTGGCTCCGGGGAAAAATCCCTGAATCGTGATGCCATCTTCCGTCACATGTGCTCCGAGCAGATTCTGCGGATGATCCTCTTCTGAATAAACAATCGCCTCAACGCCTGCCCAGTCCATTAACTCGTATAACTTCTCATCCATATGGTACCCTCCAAGACTCGTGAATATAGTCAAAAATCTAACACTGTATAGTTTACCATTTTATCCGAACAAACTCAAGAATAATTGGAAAATCTTCCAAATTTTTCTTTCTTTTGACCAGTGGTCACTATCGTGAATGTACAAAAAAGCAGGCCTGGTTCAGTCAAAAATTACAAAAAAGAGAGCCGCCGCATTTTGCTGCAGCTGCCCTCTTTGCCATTTTGGTTTTATTTTACCACTCTTACCTTCAATACGCCCTCAATCGCCTCCACCTGTGCAAGCTCCTTCGGAGATACCGCAGAATCAAGATCCAGCAGCGTATATGCAAAGTCACCCTTGCTTGCGTTGCTCATGTTATGGATATTCGTATCAGCAAGCACATCCGTAAACCGGCTGATCATACCTTTTACATTCTTATGGCAAATCGCAAGGCGGGATGCCGACTCACAGATACCAAGATCACAGTTTGGATAGTTGACAGAATTTTTGATATTTCCGTTTTCCAGAAAATTACGAAGCTCCTTCACTGCCATCACTGCACAGTTTTCCTCTGACTCCGCTGTAGAAGCTCCAAGGTGCGGAGTCACGATCACGCCCGTTTTTCCGACAGTTGTCGGATTTGGAAAATCCGAAACGTAGCGGTGTACTTTTCCGGCATCGATTGCCGCAAGAACAGCTTCCTCATCTACCAGAAGATCTCTTGCAAAGTTCAGGATCACAACACCATCCTTCATCTTCGCGATGGCATCGCTGTTGATCATTTTTTTCGTGGAATCCAGAAGCGGAACATGGATCGTAATATAATCACACTGGCGGTAAATATCCTCCACATCATTGATGTGATGGATGTTTCTGGAAAGATTCCAGGCCGCATCAACGGAAATATACGGATCGTAACCATAAACATCCATGCCAAGATGCGTCGCGGCGTTTGCTACTTTTACACCGATCGCACCAAGTCCGATGATACCAAGCTTCTTTCCGAGAAGCTCTGTGCCGGCAAATTTCTTTTTTTCTTTCTCCGCGGCAGCTGTCACATCCGGATTTTCTGCCTGGCTCTTCGTCCAGTTTGCTCCTCCGATGATGTCTCTTGCTGCCAGCAGCATTCCTGCAAACACAAGTTCTTTTACGCCGTTAGCATTTGCACCCGGCGTGTTGAACACAACAATACCCTGGTCTGCATATTTACCCAGCGGAATATTATTGACACCTGCTCCCGCACGTGCGATCGCACACACGCTGTTTGGAAGTTCCATCTCATGCATTTTAGCGCTGCGCACCAGAATCGCATCCGCATCGTTTAGTTCTTCTGTTTTTTCATAATTTTCCGAAAATCCGTCCAGACCAGTCTGAGCGATCGGATTGAGGCATGTATACCGAAACATTACGCATTCTCCTTCTCAAATTCCTTCATAAACGCTACCAGTTTTTCCACACCTTCGACCGGCATTGCATTGTAAATACTTGCGCGCATCCCGCCAACGGTCCGGTGTCCCTTCAGGTTGACAAAACCGGCCTGCTCTGCTTCCTTTACAAATTTTGCATCCATCTCTTTGTCACCCGTCACAAACGGAACGTTCATCAAAGAGCGATCCTCTTTCACAACGGTTCCGTGGAACAGTGCGCTCTCATCAAGATAATCGTAAAGAATCTTCGCTTTTGCCTCATTGCGCTCCTTCATGGCTGCAAGACCACCCATGGATTTGATCCATTTAAATACCTTGCCGCACATATAAATGCAGTAGCAGTTCGGCGTGTTATACATGGAATTTGCATCTGCATACGTTTTAAATTTCATCATAGTCGGTGTAAACGGCATTACATCGTCCGTGATCAGATCCTCCCGGATAATGGAGATGACCATACCTGCCGGTCCGATATTCTTCTGAACGCCACCGTAAACAATACCATAATCCGATACATTGACCGGTTCAGAAAGGAAACAGGAGGACACGTCAGACACGAGAATCTTTCCTTTCGTATTCGGAAGCTTTTTGTACTTCGTTCCGTAGATCGTATTATTCTCGCAGATATAAACGTAATCGGCTTTCTCATCGATCGGCAGATCGCTGCAGTCCGGGATATACGTAAACGTTTTGTCTGCACTGGACGCAATGGCATTCGCCTGGCCGTACTTCTGTGCTTCCTGCCATGCTTTCTTTGCCCACTGTCCCGTAATGATATAGTCTGCAACACCGTTTTTCATCAGATTCATCGGAATCATTGCAAACTGCAGACTTGCGCCGCCCTGCATATACAGAATTCGGTAATTATTCGGAATCTGCATCAGATCACGAAGGTCTGCTTCTGTCTCGTTGATCAGGTCATCGAATACCTTGGATCTGTGACTCATCTCCATCACGGACTGTCCGCATCCCCTGTAATCCAGCATTTCCTCCTGTGCCTCTTTCAGCACTTCTTCCGGTAATACCGCCGGTCCAGCCGAAAAATTATAAACTCTGCTCACGTTTTCATCCTCCTCATTTTAGGGAAATACCGCCCCATCCGGTGCGGCACTCCCCGTTTTTTCTGATCAACCCAGATCTGTTTTCCTGATTATTTATCCAGATCGTCCTGATCAAATACGGTCTCGATTGGTTTTCCTGCCGGAACCATCGGGAACACTTTATCATCACTGCCGATCACGCAGTCGATCAGATATGGCTTTCCAAGCGAAACTGCATGTGCCAGCGCCGGCCCAAATTCTTCCGGCTTCGTCACGCGGCATGCCTCCACACCGAGTGCCTCTGCCAGCTTTACAAAATCAACAGAATCATCCAGAATCGTCTGTGAATACCGCTCACCATAAAACAGTGTCTGCCACTGACGTACCATTCCGAGCACGTGATTGTTGATGACCACTTCAATCACCGGAATATTGTAACGCGCCGCTGTAGCCAGCTCATTCATGTTCATGCGGAAGCATCCATCGCCTGCGATATTGATAACGGTCTTATCCGGGCAGCCCATCTTTGCACCAAGCGAAGCGCCGAGTCCGTATCCCATCGTTCCAAGCCCGCCGGAGGTCAGCAGTCTGCGCGGCTTTAAGTACTTGTAATACTGTGCCGCCCACATCTGATGCTGTCCGACTTCTGTCACGATAATCGCATCGCCCTTTGTCTGGCGGTTGATCTCTTCCATAATATATGGTCCGGTCAGAATACTATGATCATATTTCAGCGGATATTTCTGCTTCAGCTCTTTGATTTCCTCATCCCATTCATCGTGACGATGATCCTCGATCCGTGCATTCAGACGTTTCAGTACCTCGCGCACGTCGCCGATGATATTGCAGTCAACCAGGATATTTTTGTTGATCTCAGCCGGATCCACATCGATCTGAATAATCTTTGCATTTTTTGCAAAGCTCTTTGCCTGTCCCACAACGCGATCGCTGAATCTGGAACCGACGGTGATCAGAAGATCACACTTTGTAACACCAAGATTTGCTGCTTTTGTACCATGCATACCGAGCATACCGCAGTACAGCTCGTTTTCTCCACTGTAAGCACCCTTTCCCATCAGGGAATCTGCAACCGGAGCATGCAGCTTGTCAACAAAGATCTTCAGCTCCTCCTCCGCATCTGAGATCACTGCTCCACCGCCGACGAATACGAACGGACGGCTGCACTCGTTGATCATGTCTACTGCCTGCTGGATATCCGTCTCTTTGATGTATTCAACACTGCGCTCGATCGGCTCCGGCTTCACCGGCGTGTACTCTGCACTACCAGCCGTCACGTCTTTCGTGATATCGATGAGCACCGGACCCGGTCTTCCCTCGCGTGCGATACGGAATGCGTCGCGGATTGTGTCCGCCAGTTTATCCACTTCTTTTACGATAAAATTATGTTTCGTAATCGGCATGGTAATACCGGTGATATCAACCTCCTGAAAGCTGTCACGCCCAAGAAGCGGTACAGAAACGTTCGCCGTGATCGCTACGATCGGAACGGAATCCATATAGGCCGTTGCAATACCTGTTACCAGATTAGTGGCACCAGGGCCGGAAGTTGCTATACAGACACCTACTTTTCCGGTCGCCCGCGCATAGCCGTCTGCCGCATGAGACGCGCCCTGCTCATGCGACGTGAGGATATGATGGATTTCATCGCTGTGTTTGTACAGCTCGTCATATATATTCAGGATCGCTCCGCCCGGATAACCGAAAACCGTATCTACGCCCTGCTCTTTTAAACATTCAATAACAATCTCTGATCCTGTCAGTTTCATCGCGTACATCCTTTCTGTATTTCTTTTTTATGAATTTTTCTTCGGTACCTCAAGGATCGCTCCGCGGTTTCCTGAAGTTACCAGGGATGCATAGCGTGCCAGATAGCCGGTCGTGATCTTCGGCTCCCTCGGCTGCCATTTGCTTCTTCTCTTGGCCAGTACCTTATCACTGACATCCAGCTGCAGACTGCAGTTCGGAATATCGATCTTGATGATATCGCCTTCTTCTACCAGCGCGATTGGACCGCCGACTGCTGCTTCAGGAGAAACGTGGCCGATAGATGCGCCACGGGATGCACCGCTGAACCGGCCGTCTGTGATCAGTGCCACAGAAGAACCAAGTCCCATACCTGCGATTGCAGAAGTCGGATTCAGCATCTCACGCATACCAGGTCCGCCCTTCGGTCCCTCGTACCGGATGACAACAACATCTCCCGGATTGATCTTGCCGCCGAGGATCGCTGCGATTGCATCTTCCTCACAGTCAAAGACTCTTGCCGGTCCCTCATGTACCATCATCTCCGGTACGACTGCGGAACGTTTTACGACACCGGAATCCGGAGCCAGATTGCCCTTCAGGATTGCAAGGCCGCCGGTCGTGCTGTACGGATTGTCAAGCGGACGGATCACCTCCGGGTTGAGATTCTTACAGCCCTTAATATTCTCTCCTACGGTTTTCCCGGTAACTGTCATGCAGTCAAGGTTCAGCAGGTTTTTCTCAGAAAGCTCATTCATAACAGCGTAAACACCGCCTGCCTCGTTCAGGTCTTCCATATAGGTCGGACCTGCCGGTGCCAGATGGCATACGTTCGGGGTACGTGCGCTGATCTCATTTGCAATATCCACATTCAGTTCAACTCCTGCCTCATGTGCAATTGCCGGAAGATGAAGCATGCTGTTTGTTGAACAACCAAGCGCCATATCTACAGTCAGTGCATTCATAAATGCCTTCTCCGTCATGATATCTCTCGGGCGGATGTCTTTTTTCAGCAGCTCCATGATCTGCATGCCTGCCAATTTTGCAAGACGGATACGCTCAGAATAGACTGCCGGGATCGTACCATTGCCCTTTAATCCCATGCCGAGCACCTCGGTCAGACAGTTCATGCTGTTTGCCGTGTACATACCGGAACAGGAACCGCAGGTCGGGCACACTTTATTTTCATACTCTACGACTTCTTCATCGCTCATTTTTCCTGCCGCATGCTCTCCTACTGCCTCAAACATGCTCGAAAGGCTGCGCTTTCTGCCATGTACATGACCGGCAAGCATCGGTCCGCCGCTGACGAAAATAGTCGGGATATTCAGTCTTGCCGCCGCCATCAGAAGACCCGGAACGTTTTTATCACAGTTCGGGATCATAACCAGTGCATCAAACTGATGTGCAATCGCCATACACTCAGTGGAGTCTGCGATCAGGTCTCTTGTAACGAGAGAGTATTTCATGCCTACATGTCCCATTGCAATACCGTCGCACACTGCGATTGCCGGGAATACACGCGGTACGCCGCCTGCCATTGCCACGCCCATTTTTACAGCCTCTGTGATCTTGTCCAGATTCATATGTCCCGGTACGATCTCATTGTAGGAATTTACGATACCGATTAACGGCCGCTTCATCTCCTCCTCGGTCAGTCCAAGTGCATTGAACAAGGACCGGTGCGGCGCCTGCTGAATTCCTTTTTTTACTGCATCACTTTTCATAATGTCACTCCTCACTGTATCTTACGCCGGCTTTATAGCCAGCTTCGATCATTTATTCTTTTATGGCTGCCGGATACGGAATAACTCTTTTCCGTCAGCCTTTTTGTTTTATTTTTCAGACACGCTGTGCAATCTGTGTTCCCATTTCTTCGGTGCCGACCTTCATGCAGCCCTCTGACATGATATCCACGGTGCGGTAACCATCCTTTAATACCTGTTTTACTGCCGCTTCGATCGCATCTGCAGCAGCATCCTGATCCAGAGAGTAACGCAGCAGCATCGCTGCGGAAAGAACGGTCGCGATCGGGTTTGCAATGTTCTGTCCTGCAATATCCGGTGCAGAACCGTGACTTGGCTCATACAGACCGAATTTCGTCTCATTCAGTGAAGCAGATGAAAGCATTCCGATCGATCCGGTGACCATGCTCGCCTCATCTGACAAAATATCGCCGAACATGTTCTCGGTCAGGATCACGTCAAACTGTGCCGGATTTCTGACCAGCTGCATTGCACAGTTGTCAACCAGCATATGGGAAAGCTCCACATCCGGATAATCCTTTGCTACCTCCTCAACGACATTTCTCCACAGTCTGGAGGAATCCAGAACGTTCGCTTTGTCAACGCTGCAGACTTTTTTACAGCGTTTTCTCGCGATATCAAATCCCTTGACTGCAATTCTGCGAATTTCATTCTCATTGTACACCAGTGTGTCGGTTGCTTCCTTCACACCGTCTTTCTCAACGGTCTGTCTTGCTCCGAAATAAAGTCCCCCTGTCAGCTCACGCATGATCAGCATATCAAATCCGGTGCCGATGATCTCGTCGCGCAGCGGGCATGCCGCTTTCAGTTCCTCATACAGATAGGCCGGACGGAGGTTTGCAAACAAATTTAAGGATTTGCGCAGTTTTAAAAGTCCTGCCTCCGGTCTTTTTTCCGGCGGAAGCTGATACCACGGAGAGGTTTTCGCATCTCCTCCGATCGATCCCATCAAAACAGCATCCATGCTCTTTGCTGTCTCGATCGTCTCATCTGTCAGCGGCACTCCGTTTACATCAATGGATGCACCACCCATCAAAAGCTCCGTATATTCCAGCGTAAAACCGAATTTTTCGGCCGCCCGGTCCAGCACCTTCTGTGCCTCTTTTACAATTTCCGGTCCGATTCCGTCTCCCGGAATGACTCCAATTCTGTAATTCATGTTCTGTCATCCTTTCTGCCCGCTGCCCATCTGCCCTTTTTCTTGCCTTAATGCAAAGCGGCAGTTCCTCTGCCCGTCTGCTGTCAGAAGCCTGCCGCATGTTTTTCTTCAGCGAACCCGGTTCGCTTTTCCACTCTGCTTGTAACCATTCCTTACCAAATGTTCTGGTGTGTCGGTTATCACTGCACCGTTGCAGCCTGCCCTCTGTCCGGGCTGTTTTTCTCAGTCAGCCAGCCGTTTCTGACAGACGGACGCGTAAAGCGTATGTCTGCCGAAAGCTTTCTCATTATCATAATGCATTTTTAAACAGATTTCAACTGTTTAATTCGTTAAATCTTCTCTTTTAATCTTTTATCTGTCTCTGAATGAATACAGAAAAAGCCGGCACACTGCTTTAAAACAGCGGTCGGCTTATTTTTTCTGTGCTTTTTATGCCTCGCCCGGTTTTTCTACCTCAGCGATCGCACTCTTTTTCATCGGGATACGGCAGTTTTTATTGCTTCCGAATTCTACAATACAGTCTTCGTCTGTAATGTCAATTACCACGCCGTAAAAACCGCTTGTCGTTACAACCGTATCTCCGATCTCAAGAGCTGAAAGCATTGCATTCATTCTCTTCTGCTCTTTCTTCTGCGGACGGATCGCAAAGAAATACATTGCTGCACCAATGATCACGATATAGATCAGCATCAGCGCAATTCCGCCACCAGCCGCACCAGAAGACTCTGTTAAAAGATTCATCATGCTTTTGTTCCTCCTGTTTGGTTCTGTACACTGTACATATCCCTACTATAATACACAATCCGTCTGCATAGCGCAAGTAAAATTTTAAGCCTGCCCCTGCGTATACCGATCCACTCGCTCTTTTTTAAATGTCTGATAGTTTCCTTCCTCGATCGCGCCGCGGATATCCTCCATCAGATGATTGTAAAAATAGAGGTTGTGCAGCACGCAAAGACGCATGCCAAGCATCTCCTTTGCCTTGAGCAGATGACGGATGTACGCTCTGCTGTAATTCCGGCATGCCGGGCACTGACAGCCCTCCTCGATCGGATGATCGTCCAGTTCGTATTTTGCATTAAACAGATTCAGTTTGCCGTCCTTCGTGTAAACGTGGCCGTGACGTCCATTTCGGGACGGGTAAACGCAGTCAAAGAAATCAACGCCCCGGTCAACCGCCTCCAGAATGTTGAGCGGTGTACCGACACCCATCAGGTAAACCGGCTTCTCCTTTGGCAGGTATGGAACGACTTCATCCAGAATGTAATACATCTGTTCATGCGTCTCACCGACCGCCAGGCCTCCGACCGCATAGCCATCCAGATCCATCTCCCGGATCTGCTTCGCATGCTCAATACGGATATCTTTGTAGATCGCACCCTGATTGATGCCGAACAGCATCTGATGCGGGTTTACCGTACCTTCCAGCGCGTTCAGGCGAGCCATCTCTGTCTTACAGCGTGCCAGCCATCGCGTCGTACGCTCTACAGAACGCTGCACATAATCACGGTCAGCCACGCTCGACGGACATTCATCAAATGCCATCGCGATCGTGGAGCCAAGATTCGACTGAATCTGCATACTCTGCTCCGGTCCCATGAAAATCTTCCGTCCGTCAATATGCGACTGGAAGTACACGCCCTCTTCCTTGATCTTCCGAAGACTTGCAAGGGAAAAGACCTGAAATCCGCCGGAATCCGTCAGGATCGGACGGTCCCAGTTCATAAATTTGTGCAGTCCGCCGAGTTTTCGCACCACCTTGTCCCCCGGACGTACATGAAGATGATACGTGTTAGAAAGCTCAATCTGTGTGCCGATCTCCTTTAAATCCGTTGTCGCCACGGCGCCCTTGATCGCTGCTACGGTTCCGACATTCATAAACACCGGTGTCTGCACCGTGCCGTGTACCGTCGTAAACTCCGCGCGTTTCGCACGGCCGTCTGTCTTTAAGATTTTGTACATATCGTTCCTCCTTTGAATGGCTGCTATTTTTTCCTCAGCTCCATTCCGGTGTTCTGGTGTGCCGTCTGTCCGAACCACAGGGTAATTTCAACTGTCTGCCCTGCTCCTCTTCATACCGCACTTCGGAACTGTCTGATCTCCGGCCATTCATCCGTTCTTAACAAAAATTTAACATAGTTATTTTCTTTTTCGAATTTGATAAATTTTTGTCGGTTTTCTCCAGTGTTTTCTTTTGTTTCCTGCTTTCTTTTGTTCATTATCGCTTTCTCCACCGCACATTTTCCGAAAAAAAACGACGCATCCAAATGAAAACACCCTGAAACATCAGTATATATGGAAATTCCGGTGAATGCAAGCGATTTGAAATTTTAAAATTTTTGTCGTATAATCAGAACGCTGTTGAACCAGATCATGCAGAATTTCTGTTTTTTCAGACGTCCTGTCTGTCATAAACATGGCCTGCATGTCCAAAATAAAGTTTTGAAAGAATTTGTTTTAAGAAATGTACGCTCGGAATCTGAGCGTACATAAAGAGAAAAGGAGGCGCGGGGAAACCCGCAAATACTTTTATGGCAGTTACAACATTACATACGTTAGGCATTGATATCGGCTCCACGACGGTCAAAGTTGCGGTTCTCTCTCCCACGCAGGAGCTGCTTTTTTCTGATTATCGGAGACATTATGCCAATATTCAGGAAACACTGGCCGCCCTCATCTGTGAAGCGCGTGAAAAACTCGGCGATCTGCAGGTCTCCCCGGTCATCACGGGCTCCGGCGGTCTGACGCTTGCAAACCACCTCGAGATTCCGTTCGTACAGGAAGTCATCGCGGTGGCATCTTCCCTGGAGCATCTCGTTCCGCAGACCGATGTCGCGATTGAACTCGGCGGTGAGGATGCAAAGATTATCTATTTTGAAAACGGAAACGTAGAGCAGCGCATGAACGGCATCTGCGCCGGCGGCACCGGTTCTTTCATCGATCAGATGGCCTCCCTGCTGCAGACCGATGCATCCGGGTTAAATGAATATGCAAAAAATTATCAGTCCCTCTACTCGATCGCAGCGCGCTGCGGTGTCTTCGCAAAATCCGACATCCAGCCGCTGATCAACGAGGGAGCGACAAAGGAAGATCTTTCCGCATCTATTTTCCAGGCAGTTGTCAATCAGACGATTTCCGGCCTGGCCTGCGGCAAACCGATCCGCGGACACGTCACGTTTCTCGGCGGTCCGCTCCACTTCCTCTCCGAACTGCGCACCGCATTTATCCGTACGCTGGAACTGGATGACGAGCATGCGATCGTACCGCAGAACTCTCACCTGTTCGCAGCAATCGGTTCTGCATTAAATGCAAAACCGAATACCGTCACGACACTCGCTGATCTTGAGGAACGTCTGTCGCATGCAATCCACCTGGAATTTGAGGTAGCCCGCATGGAGCCGCTGTTCCGTTCCGAGGAGGACTACGATCTTTTTGTGCGCCGTCAGAATCAGTATCATGTAAAGACGGCTCCGCTCGGTTCCTATTCCGGCAACTGTTTTCTCGGCATCGACGCCGGTTCCACCACGACAAAAGCAGCACTCATCGGTGAGGACGGTTCTTTGCTGTATTCGTTTTACAGCAACAACAACGGAAGCCCTCTGCGTACAGCAATCCATGCGGTCCAGGATATTTACAGCAAGCTTCCGTCCACAGCCCGTATCTCCTACTCATGTTCGACCGGTTATGGCGAGGCACTGATCAAAGCCGCACTGATGCTCGACGAGGGCGAGGTTGAGACCGTTTCTCACTACTATGCCGCCTCGTTCTTCGATCCGGAGGTTGACTGCATTCTCGACATCGGCGGTCAGGATATGAAATGCATCAAGATCAAAAACGGAACCGTCGACAGCGTACAGCTCAACGAGGCATGTTCCTCCGGCTGCGGTTCCTTCATTGAGACATTCGCGAAATCATTAAACTATTCTGTACAGGATTTCGCAAAAGCCGCACTGTTTGCAAAGCATCCAATCGACCTTGGTACACGCTGTACCGTATTTATGAATTCGAAAGTGAAGCAGGCACAAAAAGAAGGCGCTGAGGTATCTGATATCTCTGCCGGACTCGCCTACTCTGTCATCAAAAATGCATTATATAAGGTAATTAAAGTTTCCGATGCGACCCAGCTCGGCCGCCATATCGTCGTACAGGGCGGTACGTTTTACAACGACGCTGTTCTGCGCAGCTTTGAACGAATTGCAGGCTGTGAGGCGATTCGCCCGGATATTGCCGGAATCATGGGCGCATTCGGCGCTGCCCTCGTCGCAAGAGAGCGTTACAAAGAAGGCATGGAAACGACCATGCTTTCCATTGACCGCATCAATGCGCTCACTTTCACGACCTCAATGGCAAAATGCAAAGGCTGTACAAACCAGTGCCGTCTGACCATCAACCGCTTCTCCGGCGGACGCCAGTTTATCAGCGGCAACCGCTGCGAGCGCGGCATTGGCAAAGAACGCAACAAAGACCACGTGCCGAACCTGTTTGAATTCAAAAACAAACTGCTCTTTTCCTATGAGCCACTTTCCGAGGATGAAGCAGTGCGCGGTACGGTCGGCATTCCGCGTGTGCTGAACATGTATGAGAACTATCCGTTCTGGTTCCGGTTCTTCACTACGTTAAAATACCGCGTTGTACTCTCTCCTTCGTCCACAAGGAAGATTTATGAACTCGGCATCGAATCGATCCCAAGCGAATCCGAGTGTTACCCGGCCAAGCTCGCACATGGCCATATTGAATGGCTGATCAAAAAAGGCATCAAATACATATTCTATCCGTGTATCCCGTATGAACGGACAGAGTTTAAAGACGCCGGAAACCATTACAACTGCCCGATCGTCACCTCCTACGCAGAGAATATCAAAAACAACGTTGAGGAGCTGCGCACCGAGCATATCCGTTTTGAAAATCCGTTCATCGCGTTCACGAATCTTGAAACCGTGACAAGCGGACTGAAAAAGGCATTTCCGGACATCCCGGCTTCTGAGCTGGAAACCGCGGTAAAGGCAGGCTGGGAAGAGCTCGCGCATACACGTCAGGCCATGTATGACAAGGGACAGGAAACCTTAAAATACCTTGAGAAAACAGGCCGCCACGGTATCGTGCTCGCAGGAAGACCGTACCACATTGATTCTGAAATCAACCACGGTATTCCGGAACTGATCAACTCTTATGGTCTTGCTGTGCTCACAGAGGATTCCGTCTCCAACTTAAATCCGGTGGAGCGTCCTCTTGTCGTGCTCGACCAGTGGATGTACCACAGCCGTCTTTATGCAGCTGCAAACTTCGTCAAGACGCGCGATGACCTTGATCTGATTCAGCTCAACTCGTTCGGCTGCGGACTCGACGCCGTCACAACGGATCAGGTAAACGACATCCTCTCCGGCTCAGACAAGATCTACACCTGCCTCAAGATCGATGAAGTCAACAATCTGGGCGCCGCAAGAATCCGTGTGCGTTCCCTGATTTCCGCGATCCGCGTCCGCAAGGAGCGGCACGGCACCAATCGGAAGATCGTGCCTTCAAGCACTCCGCGTGTCATCTTCACAAAGGAAATGCGTAAAACCTACACGGTCCTCTGCCCGCAGATGTCACCGATCCATTTTAAAATGCTGGAAGCTGCGTTCAACGCATCCGATTACAATCTTGTCGTTCTTCCGAATGACAACAAAAAATCAGTTGATGTCGGGCTGAAATACGTCAACAATGATGCCTGCTATCCATCCCTGATGGTTGTCGGTCAAGTGATGGAAGCACTGCTCTCGGGAAATTATGACCTGAACCACACTGCAGTCCTGATGTCCCAGACAGGAGGCGGCTGCCGTGCATCAAACTACGTCGGATTTATCCGCCGCGCCCTCAAAAAGGCCGGCATGGAACAAATTCCGGTCATCTCAATCAACTTAAGCGGCCTCGAGAGCAATCCGGGCTTTTCCATCAGCTACTATCTCGTAAAGCGCGGCATGTTTGCTGTTGTCTTTGGCGATATCTTCATGCGCTGTCTCTACCGCATGCGCCCGTACGAAAAAGTACCGGGGTCTGCAAATGAGCTGCATCGCAAATGGGAGAAACGCTGCTGTGAGTTCGTTTCCGGCAAACCGTCCTATCGTGAATTCAAAAAGATATGCCGTGAAATCATCCACGATTTCGACACGCTTCCGATTACGGACGAGAAAAAACCGAAAGTCGGTGTTGTCGGTGAGATCCTCGTCAAGTTTCTTCCTGCAGCCAACAATTATCTTGTCGATCTGCTGGAGTCTGAAGGCGCACAGGCTGTCGTACCGGATCTGATGGACTTCCTGCTCTACTGCTTCTACAACCAGAACTTTAAGGCAGAGCATCTCGGCACAAAAAAAAGCTCCGCTGCGATCGCAAACTTCGGCATCGCCTTTCTGGAAAAGCTGCGCGGCACCGCCGCAAAAGCACTTGCTGAAAGTGAACACTTTGATCCGCCGTGCCATATTGACGAACTTGCCAAAATGGCTTCCGATATCGTATCGTGCGGCAATCAGACCGGCGAGGGCTGGTTCCTGACCGGAGAGATGCTTGAGCTGATTCATTCCGGAGTCAATAATATCGTCTGCACACAGCCGTTTGCCTGCCTTCCAAACCATGTTGTCGGAAAGGGTGTCATCAAGGAGCTGCGCAGACAGTATCCATCGTCCAACATCGTGGCGATCGATTACGATCCGGGTGCCAGCGAGGTTAACCAGCTGAACCGAATCAAACTGATGCTTTCCACCGCTGTAAAGAATCTGAATAAGGAAGCGGAATAAAAACTCCAGATAACTCTGCGCTTTCTGCGCAGCGGACAAATATCTTGTATGTTTCTGTAAATTATGCTAAATTAAAGGGGAATGCTGCCTGGTAGCGTTCCCCTTTTTTGAACAAAACGGATATTTCTGTTCAGATCCAGTTGTAAAGAAGACCTTTGATTTATCACATTTTTCCTGGCTCTGAACGGAAAACAAATAAAAATAGTAACTGTTCAGAGCCAACCTCCAAAATGCTACGCATTTCGTCGGTGTGGCGTATCCGCCAAATAAAATTTCAAAAACAGGCTTAAAAATGCAAGCATTTTCCGCCTGTTTTATGAAATTTTGCTTGGCTCTGAACAATTACTAAAAATAAGGAGTGACAGCATGATTGCAATTATTGATTATGACGCCGGAAATCTGCGCAGTGTGGAAAAGGCCTTCCAGTATCTTGGCGCTTCTCCTATCATTACCCGCGATCCGGCACAGATCCTCTCAGCCGATAAAGTAATCCTTCCCGGTGTCGGTTCCTTTGGCGACGCAATGGCAAAGCTGCAGCAGTACCAGCTGACCGAAGTGATTCAGGATACCGTTAAAAAAGGCACACCGTTTCTCGGTATCTGCCTCGGTCTTCAGCTTCTTTTTGAATCCAGCGAGGAAACTCCCGGCGTAAAAGGACTTGGTATCTGCCACGGAAGCATTCTCCGCATCCCTGAGACGCCAGGTTTGAAAATTCCGCACATGGGCTGGAACTCTCTTTCCTGCACCTTAGAGCCACACGGCAACCCAAATGGACGGCTGTTCCGTGATATTCCGGAAGATTCCTATGTTTATTTTGTCCATTCTTATTATCTGAAAGCTGCCAGGCCCTCCATTGTCACTGCATCCACCGATTACTGCACCAGGATTCATGCCTCGATTGAGCAGGACAATGTATTTGCCTGCCAGTTCCACCCGGAAAAGAGCGGAAGCACCGGTCTTTCAATCCTGAAAAATTTTCTTTCTATTTAAAAAGGAGGCGCTCGGAATGTTTACCAAACGAATCATACCCTGTCTCGATGTAAAAAACGGCCGTGTTGTAAAGGGCGTCAATTTCGTGGATCTGCGCGATGCCGGTGATCCGGTGGAAATCGCTGCAGCCTATGACCGTGCCGGAGCCGATGAACTTGTCTTTCTTGATATCACCGCCTCCTCCGACGCCAGAAATACCGTCGTTGACATGGTAAGGCGTGTAGCAGAAACCGTTTTTATTCCGTTTACCGTCGGTGGCGGAATCCGCACGGTGGAAGACTTTCGTCTTCTTCTCCGCGAAGGAGCCGATAAGATTTCCATCAACTCTTCTGCTATCCAGAATCCGGCCCTGATCAGTGACGCTGCCGACAAATTCGGCCGCCAGTGTGTTGTTGTCGCAATTGATGCCAAACGACGCCCGGACGGTTCCGGCTGGAATATCTACAAAAACGGAGGACGGATCGATATGGGAATTGATGCCGTAGAGTGGGCCATGGAGGCCGACCGCCGCGGTGCCGGTGAAATTCTGCTTACAAGTATGGACTGTGATGGCACAAAAAACGGTTATGATCTCGAACTGACCCGCACCATCGCCGATCACGTCTCTGTTCCGGTCATTGCTTCCGGTGGTGCCGGCACAAAGGAACACTTTTATGAAGCACTGACAGATGCCCATGCGGACGCCGCTCTTGCCGCCTCTTTGTTCCATTACAAGGAGCTGGAAATTAATGAAGTAAAGCAGTACCTGCGTGACCGGAATGTGCCGGTACGGCTTTAAAATTATAGATGAAACAGATTCTTAGAAAGGATACGTATCATGCCTCCAATTTCAAACGACTGGCTCGCTCCGTTAAAGCCGGAGTTTTCCAAGCCTTATTACGCAAAGCTGTATAAAACGATCAACAAAGAATACCACACCCATGAGATCTATCCACCTGCCGATGATATCTTCAATGCATTCGCTTTTACCCCTCTTTCTAAAGTAAAGGCCGTCATCCTCGGGCAGGACCCCTACCATGAACCGGGACAGGCTCACGGCCTGTGTTTCTCTGTTCGGCCACAGGTACAGATTCCACCCTCTCTTGTCAATATTTATCAGGAACTTCACGAAGACTGTGGCTGCTACATTCCAAACAATGGATGCCTCACCAAGTGGGCAGACCAGGGCGTACTGCTGCTCAACACCGTGCTCACCGTGCGTGCTCACCAGGCAAACTCCCACAAGGGAATTGGCTGGGAGGAATTCACCGATGCAGCGATCCGTATCTTAAATGATATCGACCGCCCACTTGTCTTTCTTCTCTGGGGGCGTCCTGCTCAGATGAAAAAGAGCATGCTCACCAATCCGAACCATCTGATTCTTGAATCTCCGCATCCAAGTCCCCTGTCTGCATACCGTGGCTTTTTCGGAAGCCGCCCGTTCAGCCGGACAAACAAATTTTTGAAAGCACACGGCATTGAACCGATCGACTGGCAGATTGAGAACATGTGAGTTTTCCCCCTTATGATATTTCATGAACGCAGTCGCTTCGCGACCTGTCAGTGGGAGCTTTCAACTCCCACTGACATAAGCATTCCATCCACCGCTTAGTGCTCCGCGCACTTGAAGCAGTGGAATGCTTATCTGCGTTCAATCAGCATATCCACCGGTGATTCTTTCACCGTGATCGCTTTGTCTGCCAGTTCCGCCTCAATCTGCGGGAATTTGCTGTGTACACGCACAAAGACCGCTTTCTTATTATAAAATGCCGTCCGTTCAAACGGCCAGCGGATCACCTGCGGATACTGGAACCCAACACCAAGTTCCAATACACACAGCTTTTTATTTAAGGTTGTCGCCAGCCATTTTTTATATGCTTCCCACTGTGGAAGATATCCGCTCTCCAGATAACCGTCTGTCTGGATAGTATGCGCTGCAAGCGGCTTTCCGCATTTTGGACAGACTGCGTATTTATTTAGAATCTTCTGTGCCTCCTGCGTATTTTCTCTCTTCGCAACCTCGTCCACATACCGTCCTTTCCCCTGTCCAGCTGTCTGATACTGCTCCATCACCTGTCTTGCAATCTCATCTGCATCCACAATATGCTCACTGCACTGAAGCTTTCCACAGCTTCCACACGGTGCAACCACCTGCTCACGTGCAAATCCTGCCCGGAAGATCAGATCATCCGTGTTTAATGTTACAACAAAATGCGGACGTTCCCCAATCAGTTCCCGCAGCTTCCGATACGCCTGCAGTGTCTCATCCTCTTCCGGAAGTTCTGCATAATATCGATTTTTATAAAATGGTTCCAGACAATCCGGACCTTCCCATGCCGGTGCCTGCGGAGTGAATTCTTCTCCTGTCCCAATCAAAATACACTCTGCTTCCTGTATGGCATCTTCTATTTTTTTATTCATGCTTCTGTCCTCTTTTCTTTTCCTTCTGCATTGCCGAATTTTGTCCTGTCTTACTTTCCTTATCTTTTCGTCATTTTTCATCACTGTGTTTATCCGTGGTATTTTCTCCACAGTACATCAAAACATTCCTGCTTTGCTGGCATTTACAAAATTGTCCATTTCTTATTTTCATCTACTTTTGTCGTTCTGTCAACCGCAAACTTCTTTTCCTCTGCTATCCTGCTTTTCTATTTTTCTGTTATCTCCTTTTCCTCTTTTTCTCAAAATTTCAGGATTCCCTTTCTGCGTTTCCCCACTTATTTTCATTGCTGTTTTCTGCTATCTATGATAAACTGAATCTAT
This sequence comes from Lachnospiraceae bacterium, assembly GCA_902363665.1. Classification (GTDB taxonomy): domain Bacteria; phylum Bacillota; class Clostridia; order Lachnospirales; family Lachnospiraceae; genus Choladousia. The sequence continues at coordinate 105,225 of CABJAW010000013.1, forward strand.
CTTTTGTTTCAGGTCAAAACACACGCCTGGACAATTACCATATCGAAGAGGGGGCTTTTTTATGAACGATGAATTTTACGACGACGCGGAATATGAACGTGCGGCCCAGGCACGCAGAGAACGCCGCCGAAAAAGAAGACGTCAGGCGATGATCCGCCGCACAATTTCCTTAATTGTACTCGCGATTGTTTTTATCGGTGCAGCTGTTTTTGCCGGCAGTTTGATTTTGAAAAAGCAAAATGGAATCACATCCAGTCCGGCACAGAAACCATCTTCTGTACTCCAGACCGAAAAAGAAACTGCAGCTCCTGCTCAGACAGAAGCGCAGCCAGGCCAGACCGAAGCACAGTCAGAAAAACAAACCGTGACGGCTTCCAATGAGGAGGATCTTCTCGCTGAGGCACAGCTTCTTGCTGCCGGATACGACTATGACGGCGCTATCGCACTGCTCCGGTCGATCCCTGATTATGAGTCCGATTCGACCGTAACTGCCGCTATTCAGGAGTATGAGACTACGAAATCATCCTGTGTTGCAGTCGATGTAACGACCATTCCACATATTTTCTATCATTCGCTTGTCAATGACCCAAGTGCTGCTTTCAACGCATCCACACTCGGCCAGGCACAGGCCGATGGTATGAACGCCTGGATGACTACCGTAGACGAATTTGACAAGATCACCCAGCAGCTCTACGATAATGGATATGTTTACGTCAGCCTCCACGATCTTGTCACCGAGACAACTGATGCAGACGGAACGGTTCACTTTACACCGAACCAGAGCCTGATGCTCCCTCCTGGAAAAAAAGCGATCGTTCTTTCTGTCGATGACCTGAGCTATTATCATTCGTATGAACCGGCCAGCTTCCCGGACAAGCTTGTGATCGACGAAAACGGTGATGTAAAATGCCACTATGTAAAAACCGACGGCAGTGAAAATATCGGCGATTTCGACGTGGTTCCACGCCTGAATACGTTCCTGAAGGAGCACCCGGACGGAGCCTACAAGGGCGCACGAGGCACGATTGCCCTGACTGGCTATAATGGAGTCTTCGGATACCGGACGGATACTGATTATAAGACAAAGGAAAACCTTCTGGATGATCAGCGCAAATGGCTTGATGAACATCCGGACTTTAACTGGGACGAAGATGTAGCTGAAGCAACGAAGATTGCCGATGCACTCAAAGAGGAAGGCTGGGATTTCGCAAGCCACACCTGGGGACACTTAAGCGTAACCGGAAAATCTGTAGACGCTCTGCGCACAGACAACGAAAAATGGGTCAACACCGTTCAGAATATCGTCGGTCCAACCGATACGATCATCTTCGCGCACGGCAATGATATCGGCTCCTGGGAAGGTTACACTTCCGACAACGAAATTTACAACTACTTCAAAAGCGTCGGTTACAACTTCTACTGCAATGTAGACAGTTCGCAGCCTTACTGGGTACAGATCACCGATCAGTATGTCCGCCAGGGCCGTATCGACCTCGACGGTTACCTGCTCTATCAGGCAAGCACCGGTCAGACGAGCGTCCTCGACAATATGATCACGGCTTCTGAAATCTTTGACCAGAGTCGTCCGACTCCGGTTGTCGCAAATGGAGAATCCTGACTTTCCTTTGCTGCCTGAAAAATTTTTATCTTCTTTCACAACGCAAAAATCCCCGTGGAATCTTGATGCAACTATTCCCATCCGGTTCCGCGGGGATTTTTTCAATGTGATATTTCATTTCATACTCAGATTCAGATAATTTCGTCCCGACAGCGTCCGGTTCGTACACAGAAGAAGCAGCAAAATGACACAGCCCGCAAGAAATCCGCCCCAGTTAAACAATGCAGTCAGGATCAGAATAAGCATTCGCATAAATTTGACTGCATATCCAAGTTCAAAATTCGGCTGCGTATAATTTGCCACCGCTACAAATGCCATATACAGCATCACTTCCGGATTGAACCACCCTGAATTAACCGAAAACTCGCCAAGCACCAGTCCTGCAAAAATACTAAGCGGTGTACTCAGCATATTCGGAGTGCTAAGCGCCGCCAGACGCAGGCCGTCGATCACCAGTTCGAGCAGCAGAAGCTGATAAACAAGCGGAATATTCACCGTATCTTTAACCGCCACAAATTCAAATGCCGGCGGAATCCATTGCGGATTCTGCATCAGCAAAAGAAAGACCGGCGTCAGAAAAACGGTAAGAATCAAAATCAGCACTCTGGAAAACTTCAGATAAAGTGAGGTCCATGCCGGAAAATAATAATCGTTCGCTTCCTCGATCATATCAAAGACAGAGGTTGGCAGAATCATTGCTGACGGCGAGTTATCCACAAGAACCGCCACCTTTCCCTCCATCAGACAGGCCGCCGTTGTATCCGGACGTTCCGTAAATTTAAATTTGGGGAACGGATTGTACCATCGCGTTCCCATCAGTGCTTCCGCCAGACTCTGCTGATTCATGCAGAGATCCTCCGTCTTTACCTCGCGGATCTTCTTTCGAACATTCATAAGCAGCTTTGCATCTACCCGCTGCTTCATATAACAAAGCACCACATCGCTGCGGGAAGAACTGCCAACCTCCAGCATTTCCATCACAAGCTGCGGATCGCGCAGTCTTCTTCGAATCAGTGCTGTATCAAATACGACCGTTTCTACAAAGCCATCTCGCGAACCGCGCAGGGACTTATCTTTTTCCGGCTCGTCCACTGACCTGGCCGGGTATGTTCTGCAGTCAATCATAATACAGGATTCATATCCATCGATAAACAGCGCCAGCACACCTGAAAGGATTCCCTTCACGATCTCCTCAAAATCTGTGACAATGTCAACCTCCACACACGGTATACATTTTTTTGCGAACGTTTCCGCATCCTCCGGCAGATCCTGCTCCTTTACCGCAAAAAATGCCGTCATGATCTTTACCATAGATTCATCTTTCAAAAGACCATCCACAAAATAGAAAACACCTTCTTTTCCGCCTACCCAGATGGATCGTTCCACCAGATCAAAGCTCTCCTGAATTGGCAGGATCGTGTTCATGTACTCTTTAATCTCCGAAAGACTTGTATGAACCTTCTGAATCATCTCCACCCCCCTGACACTCGTTTCTTTTCTGATTTTCTGTCTTTTCTTTGACTTTTCTTTCTCTGCTTCAAGACAGGAATACCTGATTCTTTTATCACAGGACTTCTCTTTCCAGTATCTCCGGTCTTTTCCTTTCTATACATGCTTTTCCCGCTGATTTTTCATTTTCCTTGCTTCTGTCTTTCTTATCCATTATAATGAAAGAACACTTGATTCACTTGAGTCAGCAATATTTTCAAGGAGGAACTGAGAAAAATGAAGGAACCAAAACCATGCATACGCGCATTCCTGCGCCGCCTGCTGCCGCTTCTGCTGCTCGTCTTTTTTGTGAACATTCCGTTCCATGCAGACGCAGCAGTCACTTCCACAGACGACATCCGCATCTCAAAAGGTGGAAAATTCGTACATATCAGCGGACAGTGGTACAAGTATCTGCAAAAAGATGGCACTTATGCCAAAGACTGCCTGATGAATATCAATGGAAAAATCTACTATTTTTCCCCAAAGGGCTATCGTCAGTTCAGCTGGAAGCAGATTGGAAATGATTACTATTATTTTGGCACGTATCTTGAGGGGTATATGTATAAGCTTCGCTGGCTGAAAAAGCCGGAAGGCACTTATCTGCTTAAAAAAAGCGGAAAACGGGCTACCGGATGGCTGAATTACCAGGGACATACCTATTATTTTGACAAAGACGGCATCCGTGCGAGCGGATGGCGGATCATAAACGGCAAAAAGTATTACTTTGGCACAGAAGATCAAGGATACAAATACACCGGCGGCTGGCTATATTATAAAAACCGCATTTTCTATATGAAAAAAGACGGTACACCTACCTATGGCTGGGCAACTATTTCCGGAAACCGCTATTATTTTGATCAAAATGGCCGGGCCTATAAAGGACACCATAAAATAGACGGAATTGATTACTATTTCAGCAGCAAGGGAGCCCTGCTGTACAGCGGTCCCAACCTGAGCATTTCTTCTGACTGTGCAGTGCTGATTGATGCTGCAACCGGAAAAGTGATCTACAACAAAAACGGTAATAAAAAGCACGCCAATGCCAGCACCACAAAGATCATTACCTACATTCTCGCAGTAGAAAACAGCCCGGCTTCGCTTAACAACCGGGTAAAAGTTTCCGCCTATGCTGCTTCTCAGGAGCCGACCAAATTGTATATGCAGGCTGGAGATTCTTTCAAAATGAAAGATCTTCTGTACTCACTGATGCTCGGATCGCACAATGATACTGCGGTGGCAATCGCTGAGTCCGTCAGTGGTTCAACCGCTAAATTCGCTGATAAAATGAATACCCGTGCCAAACAGCTAGGCTGTACCTCCACGCATTTTGTGACGCCGAACGGATTGGATAATGGATTGAATCACTATACGACAGCCAGTGATCTGGCAAAAATTGCACGCTATGCCTGGCTGCACGCCCGTTCCTTCCAGAAGGTGGTCGGCACCTCCTCCTATTCATTCCGGAGCACTCAGGGGCGCTCCTACACCACCTACACAACAAACGCCCTGCTTGGTACGACACCCGGTGTAAAAGGCATGAAAACAGGTTACACCAACAAAGCCGGCTACTGTTTCGCCGGGGTCGTAAAGGCAAAGAGCGGAAAAACCTACATTTCCGTCACTTTAGGCGCTTCCAGCAGTACTGCCAGATGGAACGATTCCCGGACACTCTTAAATTATGCATACAATAATCTGTAGACGAAGCAGCAAATATTTCAGGCGAAAAAAATTTCTCTGAATTATAAAAAGATTCCGACTGTTTTTTACGGACGGAATCTTTTTTCTTATACGCTATTCCAGTTTTCTGCATGTTTCCTGTTTAATCTTCCCACGGACGAATCCGATACGCTGCCCCAATCTCCTCACAGATCCTGCGGCACTGCTCCTCCTCATCCTGCGTGATCGTTGTGTCCACCGTCGTCATCACCACATGCATTCCCTCTTTTACACACTCACGCGCAAAATCAAGCATTGCGTCAAAAGACTGCTCCCCAAACCTGCTGCGCACGAGGCGATGATACTCCTCTGCGTTCGGTGTATTCAGGCTGATCGACACCGTATCAATCAATCCGTGCATTTTCGGAACGATATTTTCTCCATTGATGAGGTTTCCAAGCCCGTTTGTATTGATTCTCGTTGGCAAACCGTAATGTTCCTTGATATAAGCTGCTCCGCGAAGCAGCACATCAAGCGCCTGCGTCGGTTCTCCGAATCCACAGAACACAGCCTCCCGATACGGATTCATATCTGTCTTTTTAAATTCTGCAACCAGTTCCTCATACGAAGTGTCATGTTCCAGCCACAAAGATCCAGATTCTTCCATATGATCGCGTGTCTGTCTCAGGCAGAAGGTACAGGCGCAAGGACATTTATTTGTAAGATTAATGTAAAGATTTCCATGCACCTCATATAAAATGGTCATTGCTCTTTTTGTTTTTTCTTTTCCTGTTTCACTCATTTTTGATACTCCTTTTCTGCGAATATCCATCATTATCTACGCTTTCTGATAACCGCTAAAGCTAAAACGATTATTTACTGACTCGGTTTCTCCTATGTTTTCCAATATTATCTCCATCAGCGCAGCGTATGAAGCACCTCCTCAAAACATACCCCGTCCGTCACCGGAATCTCCAGTTGCATCGAACACTCTATACATTTCTTGATAAAACGAGACGCTTTTTTTACCGACTCCGAAAATGGCACCTGATTGACCGCATCTGCCGCGATGACCGCCGCAAAAATATCACCGGTTCCGGAGCGCTGCGTCCCGACTTTATGCGACCGGACTACTTTTGTTCCAACGCCTGCTTCATAACAGTAATTTGCGATAAAGCCGCCCTGTACAATTCCAGTGATGACAACTTTCCCTGGTCCCTGCGATGAGAGCTGCCGCGCCATTCTCTCATAATCTTTCAACCGAAATTTTTCCTGATACGGCGTATCGGTCAAAATACACGCCTCCGTTACATTGGGTGTCAGAATATTTGCATACGACACCAGATTTTTCATTTCCAGGCACATCTCCTGCGTATACGTCGCATACGTTTTCCCATAATCTCCCATGACAGGATCCACGATTACCAGATTTTCTTTCGTTTTAAATGACTCCAAAAAAGAGATTACAATACGAATCTGCTCTTTTGACCCTAAAAATCCCGTACTGATCCCTGAAAATTTCAAATCAAGCTTTTTCCATTCCTCCATATACGGTATCATTTTTTCCGTATAATCATCAAAAAAGAAACTTGGAAATCCTGTATGATTGGAAAAAATTGAGGTTGGAAGCGGACAGCACTGTACTTTCAGCATCGAAATCACCGGCAGCGCAACCGCGATAGAACATCTCCCAAATCCCGTAAAATCATTGATTAATGCAATTTTTTTCTGATTATTATATGACATTTTATCTTCCTTCTCCTCTTCCTCTCTGCCGCAGGCAGGTTCCTGCTCATCGCTGTTTTTTATTCCGTCATGCAACAGGTCCTGTCCGCCTCGCATCAAAGCGGATATTTTATTCGGTCAAATATTCTTCACTCGTCTCCACCGTCGTATGCATCGGTGCAAAACTCTCTGCAAGCGCCCTGATCTGCGCTTCCTTTTCCTCTGACTGCCCCGAAATAGCATCTGTCAGATAAATCACCGGGCAGCCAAGATCAATCGCTTCCATCATCGTCGCAAGCACACAGCACTCCGCCACGACACCGGTGAGCACAATATGGCCTGCTTTTTTAGCTGCCTGTACAACCTCCGGAATCTTCATCGAAGAATAAACCGGTTTTTCGCAGACTTTTCCTTTATTCAGATACGGTTTCAGATCTTCTGTAATGTCATTCAGCCACGCGTCTTCATTTATCTGCTGATTGACTTCATTGTATGCCTTCCATCTTCCCTGCGGCTGCTCAGGCGCTGTAAATTTCGTAAAGATAACCTCCTGAAACTGGCACGTATCAAGCAGCTTCCGTATTACTACAGACGTTCTTTCCATCGACGGACAGGCCCACTCCTGTTCCGGCAGGTATACATTCTGCATATCAATCACAAGCAAAAGATCCTTCTTTTCTTTCATATTCTTTCCTCCTGCTTTCTATTACAAATCGGAGCTTTATAATCCGCTTTGACTAAATCCTGTTCCTTGCAGTTGACAATTGTTTCAACCACAAACTATAATAACTTAAAGCATCCCATCTCACCGCTTAGTGCTCCGCGCACTTGAAGCGTGGGAATGCTTATCTGCGTTCAAGATATTTCGCATCCCTGCAGACAAAAAGCACAGTTTATTATAACAAGTTCCAGAAATCTCTGCAATCACGAAAGGAGTTATATCATGAATAAAATGCCGCACATTCAATTAGACGGTTCCGTTAATGCCACTGCCGCCATTCTGCCAGGCGACCCTGCCCGCGTGGATGCAATCGCCACATTCTTGACCGATGTAAAAGAAGAAGGTTTCAGCCGTGAATATAAAAGTATCACCGGTACCTATAAAGGCCATCGTATACTGGCCATCTCTACCGGAATGGGCGGTGCTTCAACTGCAATCTGTGTCGAAGAACTCGCAGATCTCGGGTTTCAGGATCTGATCCGCATCGGAAGCTGTGGTGCGCTTCAGAGCCATCTGCAGCTTGGACAACTCGTACTCTGCGACCGTGCAGTCTGCGACGATGGAACCAGTCAGACTTATACCAATTATCTGCGCTACGCTGCGCCGGAGCTCAATCTGCCTTCTTCTTCCCTGACTGCAAACTCAGTTTTCCCCGCCCCGACAGCCAGTCTTTTTGACAAAACTGCCACATCTTCCGAATCAGCCATACAGTTTGCATTTTCCAATCCGAATCTGCTTACCATTTGCGAAGCTCAGGCAAAAAAACTTGAATTTCCATATGCCGTCGGCCCGACCCGCTGCCATGATGCCCTTTATCAGCGAAATAAACCAGCACTGGACGAGTTTTATTCCGGCAAAGGAATTTATGCCTCTGATATGGAAACAGCCGCTCTGTTCGCCGTCGGTACGCTTAGAGGACTTCATACCGCCAGCATTTTAAACGTTGTGGTTGAATGGAAAAAAGATCTAAAAGATGGCATCTCCTCCTACAAAAACGGAGAAGACGCAGCCGCACTTGGGGAACGAAATGAAATCCTGCTCGCACTTGAGACGCTGGCTGCCTGCAGATAACACCTTTCTCTCCCAATGATAAAAGGCTATCATAAATCACTCATTTTTTGTGATCTATGATAGCCTGATTTTTATTGCATTACAAACTTATTATTTTTTTCTATTTAGTATGAAATTACCCTTGTTCCAAGCGGGCAGGTGCGATCCAAGAAATACAAATCGTCATCTCCCAACCGGATACATCCGCCGGAAACCGCTCCCTGGGCAAGCGAAGATGTCCTTCGATGAAATCCGTATCCTCTCCATCCAAACCACGCAATATAAATAATCGGGCCGCCGTACATATAGCCTTTCCGCACAAGCTTATACGTCGTTTTAATTGGCGTATTGCCATTTTTACCAACAACGCATTTCATTTTTCGAATACCTTTCCATTCTCCCTGTGATCCCTGGAAAATATAGGTATAAAGAGAATACTGATTAATCCAGATCAGATACTTCGTATCACTGCTATATCCCATAGAATTTACATACGCTTCTGCCTGTGCAAAAGTGTACATCTTTCCTGAAGTATTTAAGCTATTATAGCTAAGATTTCTTCCCGGAACTTCTATTTCTTTACCATTCCAGATTGCATTGACAATTCCGCTTCTGCGTTCTTTTGCTACAATGGCTGTGCCTGCTCTGAGATTTACTTTCTTTCCACTGGCCTTGATCTTAACTGTCGTATTACATCTGAGTGTTGTGTTATAGTACCTTCCATGTACCTGACTCATATCAATCGCTTTTGCGACTCCGCTTACCATTTGAGAGTCTTCGCCATAAAGCGTCTGATCTCCTATTTTACGATAACTTCGTACATAAAAATAATACTTTCTTTTTACCGTCAGATTCCGAAACTGCACTAATGTATTTGTAGTAATCTTAACTGTCGTTCTCTTATTTGTTTCCGGATTATAAACCTTCACTATATATCCTGTTGCATTTTTGGCACTATTCCATTTTAGCACCATACTTTTATCGCCATAGCTGGCAATACGCAGATTTTTAACCTGCCTCGGTTTCTGGTAAGCTGTCGTCGCAATTACAATTGGGCTGCCATTTACGCTTTTATAAACTTTTCCAGCTCGATAATTGTATGCAAATACCTGGAAATAATAACGCTGACCAAGCTTAAGGTTCTTCACAGTATAAGAAGTTCCCGCCTGATGTGTGAGATTCGTATAGGCATTATTCTTTTTATCGATCATATAAACAATGTAGCCATCTGCATTATTTGCTTTTGTCCAGCGCAAAGACACTGAATTTTCTGCCCGTGCCGTCACCGTAAGTTTCGCTACATTTCCCGGTATATAATTCTCGGCCGCCAAAGATTTTACGCCAAATATTCCAACAAATACCAGCAAAAACAGTAACATGCTAAGTGACTTTATTCCTTTTTTCATTTTATTTACCATCACTTTCTCTCCTCCTATCTCCGCATGACACCCTGTATGTTCATTTCTATATTACCGTATTGATAAGTATGTTGTCAACTACCTGCTTTTTTTTAATCCATTCTCATTCGCAGCCCCTCTCGCACCGGCACCTCCTTTCATCTGCCTTGCAAACAGCCAGTATGTAAAACCACTATACAGTATCAAACTGATCAACGATGAAATTGGAAGTGATATCGCTCTATATTCAAACAGATAATTTCCGTATGTAAATATTGATAACAGATTCGTGCCAATTGCAAGCACAATTCCAGCTGGTTCCAGAAAAGTATAAAAAATTGCCATCACTTCCAGTACATATGCATATCGCTCATGCATATTTGGAAGAAAAAAGCTGCAGGTATAAAGCGTCCACATCGCCACAGCAAAAAATATTTTAAAGTTCCAAAGCTCTGCCCCCTTTTTCACACAAATATACACTCCAATTCCGAGCATTAATATCGTAAGTAATATGGCCGCTTTGCGGAACATCTCATAATCGCCGTGTCCCTTTTCTGTTGTAATCAATGTATAGATATTTGGAAAATTCACATAAACCCGATTGTAAGTGTTAGTCTGCTTTTTATAAATATCAATTAACTCCATCACATTCCGTCCAGCTAAAAGCCCTGGAAGTGATAAAAACACTGCTGTCGCCGGCACGATCAAAAACTGTACAATAGAAAATTTCTTTCTGCATAAATAACAGATCAGGAAAAACGGCAGGAAAAATACTGCCTGTAACTTAAAGGCAAATGCCGCACCAAAAGCAAGCATACTAAGCGCATACTTTTCCTTATATAAAAGCACAAATGCCAATATTCCAAAAAATGTATAAATCGAATCACACTGTCCCCATACAGCCGAATTCAACAGTACGATAGGGGAACAAAATACACATGCAAACGCCAAAACGGCTTTTATTTCTTTTCTTCCTCTGGCAAACCAGTACGTCAGCCCTCCACAAAGAATTGCCAGGCCTAAATCAAAAGCGCAGGACACTACTTTATAAGCATGGATCGGATTGAGCGGAAATTTTGTCAGAATCCAGATAATAATCTGGTATGGAATATTATAGTTTCCAATCTGCTGAGAAATTCCTTCTTCTGCAATTCGTCCATACCATTTCAACAGATAAAGCCGCATGTCATCGCTAAGATAATGAAAGCCAACAATTCGCAGCAGGCATCCTGTCACTAAAACTGCCAGACAAAATAAAACCGTTACATGCTTTTCAATAAACTCTACCACTCTTTTTTCCGCCTTGAACATTTTTTCTCCCTTCGTGCCTTCGTTTTTTTCATCCTGGTATCCTTTCGCAAATAATTTCAAATTATAGCAATTCTGCAAAATAATACATCCCCTCCGATCTGTCAGAGCGTGAAATACTGCGTCAGAAATCTTTGCCGTGCGTCAGTTATTTGCTTTGAATACTATAAACTTTATAACTTCCAATTTCTGAGACCATAATCGCCTGTGCATTTTCATCATAATGCTTCTGTATATATTCTACCGTGTCATCAATCTTGTTATCAATAATATACACCTTTTCGCTATTTATTAAGTCACGAAATGGATTTTTCACCTGATACTGGTCTAATGCCGCACTATAAACCGGTGTTTTTGCAGACCATCCACCAAGCGGATACATATTTTCTCCTATCCCATATGGAATACTGTCAAATACACCGTATGCTTTTGTCAGCGAAATCGTTCCTACTTTAAACAAATATAAATGTTCCTGATCACTGTGTATCTCCTCCAGCAGAGCTTTTTCCTCCTGCATCTCACTGTATTTATCTTCTGTATTCGCTTTCCAGTTTCTTCGTCCGGTATTCTGGCTGACGCATAGTACCGCTGCCACTAACAGGAGACCGCTGCGGCTTGAAAACCACTCATTTTCTCCTGTCATTGTCCATAATACTACCAGGGAAGCAGCTAGCCACAATCCGACATCTACTCGATTGTAAAGATATCTTCCCCTGTAAAACAGCAGAAAATATACAACCATTATCACAAAAATTTCATAAATTAAAGCCGGAACTTCCTTTTTCGTATGTTTTCCCCAACACAATGTACAGAAAAACAGAATCAAAAAGCTCCAAAAAGAAGGAATCGTTGTAAATCGGAACGGAAAACGCTCAAAAAATCGCTGAAAAAAATCCTGATTAATCTGTTTCGGCTTTTTCAGTGCAATCAACTGTTTCATAGTCTCCACTGTAAAAAGCTCTGAATCCATATGATTCCAACCTTTGATCATCCGATATGCTGCTTGATCAATTCCAAGGCTTTCATATACCTCTTTATTCGAACTATAGCCCGGGAATCCATAATCAAACAGTTCCGTACGGGCTTCATTATACTCTTTATACTCCTGCCATTCCTGAGAAGCATATGCCCGCTGATCAATCACGTATAATCCACCAATGAAAAGGAAGAGTACTGCCGCCGCTACAATGTCATGACAAAAGAGACGTTTTCGCACCGCAGATTCTGAAAAAAATAACTGTAGCAGCAACATCACACAGATTCCTGAAATCACTGCTGCCTCTGCCAGAAACTGATCGCTCCGTATCATAAATCCAAACGCCGCCAGGCCATAACCACACACCAATTCTTTCCAGCGAATTTTTTCTTCTTCCAACGCATAAAATAAAAGAAAGAATCCGGCAGCGGAAACAATTCCCGCCGTTTTTGTATACTGAAACTTGACATAACCTTCATAGCCAAATACTGATATCGTCAAAATTCCGATCCAAAGCGAGGAAATATTTCCTGCTCTGCAGACAATCACATATACAATCGCCGTAAAGGCCAAAAAAAGTAAGGCATATTCTCCCAGCGTATACCACGGCATCCACTGGCATATCCGATAACAAACAGACAAAATGAGACCCCAGACATAATTAGAATATACCATATGCGGGTCGTATACCTTTTTTGCACCATTTACCAGATTCATAAGTCCTATATCATCGTTAGTTTCAAAAATCGGCCGAAAAATAAGCAATAACAGAAGAAGCAATAACAGATTTGCTGCAATTGCAAAACAGAACGGATGATCTATTGCCTTTTTCCCAATATTTAATTTCTTTTTTTGGGTTATATTTATCACTTCCATCATCTTATCCTATTTCCGATCCTCTGTTTCACTTTCAGTGACATCTGCAGGCTCTGTCCGTTCGCTGATAATATAACGTGGACGCGCCTTTGTTTCTAAATAAATTTTTCCAATATATTCCCCTATTACGCCTGCACAAATCAGCTGGATTCCTCCCATCAGACATACAATGGCGCTGATACTCGCCCAACCCTGTACTGTATGCCCGGAAAAATACTGTATCAAAATCCAGACAATAAACAGAAAACTAATAAAAGACACAGTCATACCAAGTCCCGCAATCATTCGAATTGGTTTAATGCTCAGACTTGTAATTCCATCAAATGCCAAGGCAAACATTTTCGAAAGTGGATAATGACTTTCCCCTGCAAGCCGCTCGTGACGTTCATAGGATACAGTCGTACTTTGAAATCCAACAAGTGGAATCATTCCCCTCAAATACAGATTAACTTCTTTAAAATTCTGAAATTCTTTGAGCACTCTTCCTGATATAAGGCGATAATCCGCGTGATTATAAACTACCTCTACCCCCATCCAATTCAAAATTTTATAAAAAGACTGTGCCGTAAAACGTTTAAAAAATGTATCTGTAGCCCGACTGCTCCGCACACCATATACAATCTCATTTCCTTCCAGATACTTTTGCACCATTTCATTCATTGCATTCAGATCATCCTGACCATCACAGTCAATTGAAATTGTGATATCACAAATATCCTTTACCTCCATCAACCCCGCCAGTACTGCGTTTTGATGGCCACGATTTCGGCTCTGCGAAATCCCCATATAATGTGGATCTTTCTTCGACAATTCTGAAATAATTTCCCACGTTCTATCCCTGCTTCCATCATTCACAAATAGAATTCTACTTTCTTCCTGAATCAGTGAAAGCTGAATCATCTCCTGCAATTTCTGTAAAAACAGCGGCGCTGTTACAGGTAACACAGCCTCCTCGTTATAACATGGTATAATAATATATAAAACTGGTTTTTGTCTCATATTATACTTCTCCTCAATTTAAGTAATCTTCTAGCCACAGCGCTTTAAAAGGCTATACTATACGCAATTATGTAAAAAGTATAAAAAAATCTTTCTGGAAAGTCAACTATAATCTGCCATTCTTGCTCTGCAGCTTTATTATATCCTCCCAAATAAAAAAAGCATCGAATTAACGATGCCTTACATTACATACCTTCAAAACCACATACAGTCTGTTTCAAATATCATTCTCCGATTTATTTAACCCTAACCTTGCTTCGAATTTACGAAAGCCGGATATCTCGAAAACTCCGTTTTCTCGATACCTTTGCTCCGCAAAGCTATGCATCCAGTCATCCGTGTC
>CABJAW010000014.1 GCA_902363665.1 Lachnospiraceae bacterium
AATACAATAGAAAACTGCTCCGCACTTTTCTATTGTCATGAATAAAACTTTTTAAGAATTTTCAAGGTTGTTTCACTGTTCAGTTATCAAGGTTCTTAAGTTGTTTCTCTGTTGTCTCTCTACCGGAGCAACTTTGATATCATATCACAGCTTTTTCAGTTTGTCAACAACTTTTTTCAACTTTTTTATTTTCTTTTTTCATATCAGATTATATGAAACGGAGAAAGAGGGATTTGAACCCTCGCGCCGCTTTAACACGACCTACACCCTTAGCAGGGGCGCCTCTTCAGCCTCTTGAGTATTTCTCCCGGATTATTAATCTTTATGAAGTTGACGCCTCACAGCGCATGTCTTATTATACGCACAACGTCCTCTCTTGTCAACTACTTTTTTCATTTTTTTGCATTTTCTTTTTTCTCCCACTTTTCCCGCCTTTACGTCAAAACGGATATTCAAAATCCGCTCCCTATCTACTGCTTATTGCTCAGCACAACCACGCAAGAGATTTACTTGACCCGGTTAAAGTAAATACCCTTAATTTACTGAGGCAGACAAGGTCTCTTTTACTTTGCAAAAGGGAGAACTGTCTCCCGGCAGTTCTCCCTTCTCTTCCTATATTTTATTTATAATAGAAATCTTTTTTCGGACAAACTCCATTGCAAACAAACCCTGCAATTAGTTAGTAATTGTAAGCTCTGTCTCTTTGTCGAATACGTGGATCTTGGATACATCCAGTGCGAACTTAACGGTATCGCCAGTTCTTGCTGTTGTACGCGGATTTACTCTTGCTGTGAAGTTTGCACCCTCTACATCAAAGTACAGGAATACTTCTGCACCAAGCAGCTCATATACTTCGATCTTTGCTTCCAAGATCGCTTCGTCAGCCATGTTAACCAGTACTTCTTCGTCCTTCAGATCTTCCGGACGGATACCCATAACAACGGTCTTTCCTACATAGCCGCCGGAAACAAGCTTCTCAGCCTTTACCTTCGGAAGCTTGATGGATGCAGTCTTACCGATAGTAAGGTATACATCATTACCCTTCTTCTCAACAACAGCGTCTACCATGTTCATCTGCGGGGATCCGATGAATCCTGCTACGAACAGGTTGCCCGGTGCGTTGTAAAGGTTCTGCGGAGTATCTACCTGCTGAACAACACCGTCTTTCATAACAACGATTCTGGTACCAAGGGTCATAGCCTCTGTCTGGTCATGTGTTACGTAGATGATCGTAGCGCCCAGTCTCTGATGCAGCTTGGAGATCTCAGTTCTCATCTGTACACGAAGCTTTGCATCCAGGTTGGAGAGCGGCTCGTCCATCAGGAATACCTTCGGGGAACGAACGATTGCACGTCCCATAGCAACTCGCTGTCTCTGTCCACCGGAAAGAGCCTTCGGCTTACGGTCAAGCAGTTTCTCCAGGTCAAGGATCTTAGCTGCCTCTCTTACCATCTTGTCAATTTCAGCCTTCGGAACTTTTCTAAGCTTAAGGCTGAATGCCATATTATCGTATACGGTCATATGTGGATACAGAGCGTAGCTCTGGAATACCATTGCGATATCTCTATCCTTCGGCTCAACGTCGTTTACGACTCTGTCACCAATCTTCAGTGTACCGGAAGAAATCTCCTCCAGACCTGCGATCATACGAAGTGTAGTAGATTTTCCGCATCCTGACGGTCCTACGAAAATGATAAATTCCTTATCTGCGATCTCAAGGTTGAAATCTTTAACAGCTTCAAAGCCGTTCGGATAGATTTTGTTAATATGCTGTAATGATAAACTTGCCATTTCTGAATCCTCCTGATTTTGTTCATTCATCTCCGGATGTAAAGGCACTTCCACCCGGACATCCTGCATGTTCTTAGTATACTAGACTCCCACTTTTTCTTCCATACCAGAACTGTACAAAGATTTTTTATTTCCTTGGTGGTTCTGCTTACGACCCCCTTTTTCCTGTTCTTTCTGTGGCAATATGACGATTTTTTTACCTTTTACTGGGCATTTTGACGAAGTCTTGTATTTTTCGTTCAGATTGTGTATACTGTTACAGTGACTGCCTATCAGACGGCAGCCACTTTCCATTATTCGCCCTGTCCGGCAGAAAGGAGAGATCCGCAGCATGAATTTCATTGTTCTCGATCTGGAATGGAACCAGTGTCCCACCGGAAAATCTGATACCATTGGGCAGCTTCCCTTTGAGATCATCGAGATCGGTGCCATCAAGCTTGACGAAGCACTGGCGATTCAGGACAGCTTCCGTGAAGTGATCCGTCCGCAGGTCTACCGCACGCTCCACTTCAAGACGCGTGAGATCGTCTCCCTGCGCTCCATTGATCTTGAAAACGGGCGTGTATTTCCCGAAGTCATTCTGGAATTTTTTGACTGGTGCGGTCCTGACCCGTATTTCTGTACCTGGGGACCGTCTGACCTGATGGAACTGCAGCGCAACATGGCGTTTCACCAGATTCCAAACAGCTTCCCGTTCCCCTTTCTGTATTACGATATCCAGAAAATTTTCAGCATCCGCTATGAGGACCGGCGGACAAGACGGTCACTTGAATCTGCCGTAGACTATCTCTCAATTCCAAAAGAGGTCGCGTTTCACAGTGCGCTTTCTGACGCACACTACACCTCTTTGATCATGCAGCACATGACCCGCCGCGAGATCCTTGAGAATTCCTCGGTAGACTATTTCCACACGCCGCAGCAGCGAAAAGAGGAGATCTATCTTCAGTATCCGACCTACGCCAAATACGTGTCGCGTCCCTTTCCGTCAAAGATCCAGGCGATGAAGGATCGCGTCGTCACCTCCACGCCATGCTTTCTGTGCAGAAAAAACGTGCCGAAAAAGATCCGCTGGTTCTCTTCCGGCAGCCGCAATTATCTCTGCCTGTGCCAGTGTGAAGAGCACGGATATCTCAAAGGCAAGATCCGTCTGCGCCAGCGCAGCGATGGAAAATATTACGCAGTAAAGACCATCCGATTCGTTACGCCGGAAGAGGCAGAAGCAGTCGCACAGCGAAAAGATTCCCAACACAACAAAAGCAGGGTATAAAAAAGCACCTCAGTGATGAAGTGCTTTTTTGTATTTCATTTTGTTTTGTTGAAGTTTGTCACCAGCTCTTCCATCTCGGTCAGCAGACAGTCTACTTTTCCGTAGTAGGAATCGTTGTTCAGCGGGTTGTCCATTTCCTGATTAATGTCGTCGAGCAGCTTGCGCAGCGCCTCGATCCTTTTCTTTCCGTTTCCGTTTTTGTAAAGCAGATAACGGCTGCGCTCATTTTCCTCCGGTGTCATCTTCTTGAGATAAACCTCTACGTTTGGTTTCTCTCCGATGTAGCGGTAGGTGATCGACGGTGATGCATGGTTCAGCAGGTTCTGCAGATAGTAAATATCTCCTGTTGATTTGTAGTATCTCCATGCGAAAGTCTTCCGCATCGTCTGCGCACCGATCGAAGTCAACCCCATACTCTTTCCCGCATTTTTGAATGCACGGTACGCCTGCTCTCTGGAAAGCGGTGCCGGTGAGCTGGCATGTCCAAGGATCAGATAGGCCTCCGGATCCTTTCCTTCCGTGTAATCATTGATGATCTGTTTGAGTTCCGGCGGGATCTGGAACGTCCTGCGGATATTTTTTGTGCCGATGTTCGCCTCGATACTGTCTTTTCCGCGGATGTCCTTGTTGCGGAACTTCAGAATCTCCTGAAGCTGAAGACCGGTCCCTACTCCGATCTCAAACATAATATAATATTTATCATCCATCTCCCGCAGCTTTGCTTTAAATTTTTCCAGTGTTTCTTCGTCTTTGATTGGCGCAACCCAGTTCATACTATTCCTTCCCTTCTTCAGTCAGTTCTTTCGCAATCCTAATTATTTATACCCTTGTGAGCCTTCTCCGGCTCCCCAGCCTGTCCGGCAGCCCTTTCTGCCTCAGCCTGTGCAAGCTTTTCCTGCTCCTTGCGGATTCGCTCCTCTTCCATATGGGCGCGAAGCTCCGCTTCGATCTCCGCAGTTGTCATCCGCTCGATCTCCTCTTCCCGTCGTCTGCGTTCTTTTTCTTCCTGCTTCCGGCGTCTGCGAAGCCGGCAATCCGACGTGCATCGGAAAATCAGTATGACAATAAATACCAGAATCAGTACCAGGAGCACCGCGCATCCGGCGATCACCAGCATCATGTGGGACTGTGCATAAGCCCTTACCTTCGCATATCCCACACGAAACATCGCCGAGGTCTGCGCAAACACATCATCCAGACCCTCGATCTGGATACTCTGTGTCTGATTGCCCTCCTGCGTTTCTGTATCTTCTCCGACTGCCGCTGTACGCGAAAACATCGAACGCGCCGGTGCATTAATCGGATAAAAACTTCCTCTGGAACTTCCTACTTCTATCCCCTCATATTGGTAGGAAACGCTTCTGGCAGCCCCGTTTTCCTGCGTGACCTTATATTTGAGGTCTGACGAAGAAACGGTATCCGGCAGTGTCAGTGCGACATAACAGTCTGAGTAAGGATGCCGCTTCCATGCGTTTAACTGAAACGCTGCAGCGTCTCCCAGACAGCTCAGACCCATTATATCATAAAACGTCTTTTTCGTGCTGTTTCTTTTGTAAATTACAGAAGAAAAATTGTCGAATCCATACTCCAGAATCTGGCGTGATTCATCGTAAGCTTTTCCGGCTCCGTTTACTCTGAGGATGACCGACACAAGGTGTCTTCCATCCTTCTCTGCATACGTCACCAGCGTGTTGAGACACTGCGATGTAAAGCCCGTCTTGCCTCCGGTACAGTACTCCCAGTAATATTCCTCGTCGGACTGCATCATTTTGTGATGGTTGACCAGGTACCGTTCCTCATCCGTCAGATTCGTTTTCGGGATTGTATAGGACCGTGCTGTGACAATTTTTCGGAACGTTTCATTTCCATAGGCCGTCTTCGCAATCAGCGCCATATCATATGCACACGTATAATGATCATCGCTGTACAAGCCGTGCGGATTGGAAAAATGCGTGTTCACGCATCCGATTTCCTTCGCCCGCTCGTTCATCAGATCGGCAAATCCGCTGATGCTTCCGCCGATATACTCGGCCACTCCGTTGGAAATATCGTTGGCAGAAGCCAGCATAATCCCGTAGGCAGCGTCCCTGAGCTTCATCTTCTCACCCGGCTGTATGCCCAGATGCGAGCTTCCCTCTTCCAGGTCATAGACGATATCCGAAAATGTAATCTCATCATCAAGATCACAGTTTTCCACAAGAAGCAGTGTGGTCATGATCTTCGTAATACTAGCCGGATACTGCTTTTCTTCTGCATTTTTGCTGTAAAGAAATGTGTCGCTGTCCATGTCGAGCACGGTCGCTGATGCGGCCTCGATCGCAGGTCCCTGCGGCCAGTTTTTGATCTCGTTTGACTCGATCGGATAATAGTAGGACTCTGGAATCGCTTCTTCTGTTTCTTCCTCCTGCGCCTCCGTCGAATTTTCCTCCGCAAAAAGATACGGACACGGAGCAAACATGCACAGACAGACGATCAAAAAGCCTGCAATTAAAGACTTCCAGCTCTTCATTTTAATCTCCTCTATATTCAGTTTTCGTTTGAGTTTCAGTATAGGAGATCGGCTCTGAAAATGCAAGCCCCCTCCTGTACATACAGTAGTATTCTATAATATCCATACACAATATGTCAATCTGCAAAAAGAAAGAGCGAAAAGGGCTCTGCAGATCTCTGCCTGATCACACCAAAAACGGACAGAACCGGGAAATACACACCAGTTCTGCCCGTTTTCTATATTTTTGCCCCTTCTTCTCTATCTGCCAAGAACCGCAGACACTGTGATCTCCCGTTCTTTTTCGTCAAGGTCGAAGTTTCCCCCGTCCTCTACCGTCACATACACTTCATACAGCGTATCCGCTAAGAGCGTTTCCGGTGTTGTTTCATCCTCCGTCCGAATCTGCCACAGCTCGCCCGGTACCTCCTGCAATGTGCCATCCGTACCGTATGCGTACAGTTTCAACGATCCTGCGTCGCCGGAGATTCCATTCATGCGGAAAGCCATTGTCGTGTTTGGATGCACATTTTCCACCGTCACGGTATTCAGCCAGCCAAGCACGCCGCCTGTTCCGCCATCCGCCTCAAATGTCTCCTGCTCCAGCACCGTCCGCGTCGCCTGATCCAGATCCACCTCGCGGTACGGCATCTCCGGCAGATAGACGAAGCGGTCCTGCAGGCGCAGCAGCTCCAGATATCCGGTCGGGCAATAAAGCGCATTCCCACTGTTCCCCGCATACATGCCGATCGCCATGTTGTTGTAGCCATATTTCTTTGCCACATCCATCGTAAAGACTGTCTCACCTGTTTCAAAGTCCAGGATTATATACTGCCACATACCGGCCGTAAGATCCTGCACATAGCCATATACATAGCCGGTCGCAGTAGAAAGCTTCAGGATCGAGGTATCCCGCAGATCATTTCTGCACCAGATACTCTTCATCTCATAACCATTCTCCGTTTTTACTGTATCGACGCGTTCCACGCCCGGCATGATCTTCTGATTTCCTTCTCTCAACCAGTTGATATCATAAATATTGGCATAGCTCTGGATTGAGGAATCGCTGTCCGCATTTGCCAGATCTGCGCTTCCCGCCCCGAACCAGTTGCAGACGATCGTACTGACCGTTCCTGCTCCGTCGTCATACACAATCGCAGAATTTTCAACAGATACCTGCGTTCCCTCCGGAAGTTCATCAAGCACCGGCAGACTGGCCACCTTTTCCCCTGTTTTCATATCAAGCGCGATCAGATTGACGATTTCCTGATTGTCGGTAAACATCACAAGATCTTTTGTCAGCGACGGTGAGCATCCGCTGCCCCAGGCAAGGCCGCCTCCCGTCGTCTCATCTCCTTCTTTGCTGTCTTTCGCACCTGCACTCTCATATGGCGTCTCCCATACCTTCTTTACACCGCTGTCTGCCTGAAGCAGATAACAATTCTGATTCGTTAAAATAACCGCACCTTCCTTTGACGCTGCGATTCCGTTTTCCGCACCCTCGCCCGGTTCCAGTTCATACACAAATACCACATCTGACAGATCTGCTTCTTCTCCATTTAAGACCGCATCAATCGCCTCACGGGAAATATAGCCAAACGCTCCCTGCTGTTTCCGCTCCGGATAAATTCGAAATCCTCCGGTCGCAAACCACAGATTCCCATCGTAATCAAACACTACGGACAGCAGGTTCTGATCCAGTGTTTTCCCAAGCTTTTCCTCTGCTGCCGCCTTAATATCAATATCCAGCACCTTTTCAAATTCCGAAAGTACATTTCCATCCTCATCCATCGTCCGCAGCATCAGAACATGATTATTGCTCGTCGGGCACACCAGGCGGTCACTCTCATCCACAAAAGAATACGAACTCTGGATCATATAGCCCCCGCCGTCATGCTGTGCCGGTGAGAAATATCCAAGCGTCTGCGTCTCATCAGCGTTAATGTCACGAATCGCAAGTCCGCCCTGCAGCGGCACCACCGCATGTCCGCGTGAGTCAAAAAAGATTGCAGGAGACGCATTGGCATTTACTTTTTCATATGAAACATTGATTTCCGGATAAATACCGAGCGGCAGTACCGCATCCGTCGTATCCGTATTGTAGCAGTCATGGTGAATATTCGTATCTCCTTTTGCCATATATGGATTTTCGTCAACTGACTTTTTTGTGAGTTCCTTTACAGGAAGCACATATGTTCCCGCTTTCTCTGCTTCTCCTGAGCCGCTCTGCATTTCCTGCGCAGCCCTGGTTTCCTCTGTACCGGCCTGTATTTCCTGAGCGCCTGCAGTCAGTGCAGTTGCTGTTGTAAATACAGAAAACATCATTGCAATCATCATTACATTCTTTTTCTTCATTTTGAATCCTCCTGATATAAGCAGGCTCCACCTCATTACTCCTCACAGTTGAAGCAGGTTTCCTGACTATGTTTGATATCGCTTAGCCAAGCGTTTTTATTTTATCGATTTATTTCGATTTTATCGCATTTTATCGATTTATTTTTTATTCTGTTGATTATTCTATTGATCTTTCATAAAATGTGACCATCTGTTTTCATTCGATCCCATTGTTTTTCTGTCCGCTCGATGCTGTAAAGCTCCCTGCTCCTGGAATGCCTTCCGTCTCTCAAGCCAGACATCCATCCCTTCCTCAAACATTTTCTCATTAAGTGGCTCCCTGAAAAAATATTCCACCCGCAGCCAGAACGCATGAAGGGAAAAATCAAGATCACTGCACCAGATAATTCCACAGCGTGGGTACAGTGACCGGAGATGCTCTGCCGCATTCAGGCCTGCCACACCATGAAGCGCAAGGAACACGCTCGTCGGCTCTGATTTCTGGATCTGTTTGAAAAATGTTTCCTGATCCCAATAGGTTTTCAGTTCCGGAAATATCCCATGCCCACTGCAAAACTCCCGGATCTTTTTTTCATACTCCCACCCTTCCATTTTTTCCTCTGCCAATACCCCAATCCGATACACGGTCTCCCTCCTTCCGTTTGCTCTTTTCCTTATTCGGTGACCCCATTATAAAAAAATTTCCAGTCTTTTCAATAGAGTTGGCACGAAACGCCCAAAAATAACACGAATCGTAACACAGTCCTGCACACGGAGTGAATTTTTCATGCTATACTTATGTCAGGGCGAATGCTCTCTGGCCAAAATGGATATTTCAGATCTGCTTCACTGCCTGTTCATAACCGTGACGCGGTTTCGCCGCTTATCAGGAGTGGACTGTCGTACTTCTGACACACCAACGCCATTTACAGCTTATTACTTTGTGTGATTTTGCAGATGCCCCGCCCGATCCGGACCGATCACATTCACACCAGGAGGAGTTTTCAAATGAAAATTGCAATCGTTGATGACTTTGCCGATGAACGTGCACTGCTGCGCAGGCGACTGAAACGCCAGTTTGCACAGCGCGGCGTTCAGGCCGATTTTTTTGAATACGAAAACGGGACATCGTTTCTTTCCGCTGCCGCAAAAGAGCAGTTTACTGTCTTGTTTCTCGACATTTATATGGATGGGAAAAACGGAATCGATGTGGCAAAAGAATTTCGCAAAACAGACACGACCTGTCTGCTGATCTTTACCACAACTTCCACGGATCATGCATTAGAGGGCTTTCAGGTCCGCGCCATGCATTATCTCGTAAAACCATATACGGAACGTGATATTGCTGCACTGCTTGATGAAATTCTGTCCCGTATTCCAAAGCAGGAAAACTATATCACAGTAAAGATCAGCGGAAGCGATGTACGCATTCCTCTCGGGGCAATCGTATATGCGGAACATTTCTCCCACATGATCCATATTCATACGTCTGCCGGAAAAACACTGATTACCAGGCAGTCTTTCGGTTCCTTTATCGAACCATTAAAAAACGATCCGCGTTTTTTTCTTTGCAGCCGCGGAGTAATCATCAATCTGGCTCACGCAGCTGACCTTAATGGAACTGCCTTTGTGCTCGCTGATGGAAATCAGGTTTCCGTCAGCCGTGATCTCTCCAAAACTGCACGCCAAACCTTTATGGAATTTCTTTTTCAAAGGGGGAATCTCTTATGAAGGATCTGGTTCGTCCGGTGCTCGAATTCACCGTCATTCTTCCTGGAACCCTGCTTGCTTTCCTTCCCGTAAAGCCTTATTTGAAACAGGCACCGCTCCGTCTTGCATTCTGGCTCTCTCCGCTGCTTCTTGCCGTCTGTATTTTTTCCGGCGCATTGTGCTTTGTTTTGCAGCTTCCAACTGCCCCTCTGCTCTTTTTGCTGCTGCCATTCGTGATGCTGCTTTATCACAAAGCGCTCCACATCCAGCTTTGGAAATCGGGCAGTATTTTCCTTGCAGTCTGCGCCGTTTTCGCCTGTGTCAACAGCCTTTCCAGAGCCGCAAACGCCTTCTTTACCGCCTCTTTAGATCTGACAGAAAACGAGTTGTGGTTCCGGCCTGCCGCCGGTCTTCTTTACAATCTCATCTGTCTTCTTTTTGTGCTGTTTGCCTGGTATCCGGCTACCCACGCCGCGCGAAACATGATCCAGGATGAAAATTTTGCGCAGACCTGGTATACCTTCTGGATTCTGCCGCTGATCTTTATCACGCTGAACTGTTTTATGGTGCCAAAATACCGCGGTACCCTGTATACTGGAAGGATCCTGCAGGGGTATGTTGTACTCTCTCTCATACTCCTTGCTATTTTGATCCTGTTTTATACCATGTTTTTGCTTATGGCCAACAGTCTGAACCGAAATGCAAGGCTTCAGCAGGAAAATCATTTTCTTTCCATGCAGCAGGCTCGCTATGACAACCTGCGCATTGCCATCGATGAAACCAGACAGGCGAGGCATGATCTGCGCCACCATTTTCTTCAGCTTTCTGCTCTTGCCGAGCACGGCGAACTGGAAAAAATAAAAGAATACCTTTCCGGCGCAGTCAGTAAAATTCCGGATCTCGACCTGCATTTCTGCGAAAACAAAGCCGCTGACAGTGTCATCGGTTACTACTGTGCACTGGCAAGAAGAGACAGCATCCCGTTTCAGGCCAGAGCCAATATTCCCGCGTCGCTTTCCACGGATGAGATCGACCTCTGTCTCATTCTCTCCAATCTCCTGGAAAACGCTCTGGAAGCCAGCCTGAAAACAGCCCCTGACAGACGAAGGATTGACCTTACCATCTATCCTCATTTTACGCATCTCCTCCTGATTCAGGTGAAGAATACATTCGAGGGTGAAATTCAGGAAAAAGGCGGCATATTTCAATCCTCCAAACGCAGTTCCGACGGCATCGGCATCCAATCCGTCCGCCGCATCTGTGAAAAAAACGGCGGAGCAAGTAATTTTTCCTGTGAGAACGGCGTATTTATCGCCCAGATCATGCTGCGGATGGATAGCGAATGAATGTTTCACGTGAAACCATCTATGTATAAGAAAAGGGAGCGATATGGCACATTTGTCTGTGCACCGTATTGCTCCCCGCTTTTTCTAATTTGCAAAATCACATGTTTAATTTTTCCAGCCTCTGACAGATCTTCCAGCGTATTTCATCTTTATCAGGAGTCATTTTATCTTCACCCAATGATCGTATACTCCAGCATCTCATATTTCAGGATTGAGCCTTCCATGATCTCCGACGGCAACAGTGCCCGTGCTACCAGTTTTGTTTCATCCGTCTCGATATCTTTTCTTCTCAAATGTGCATAGTCACCGTCAATTCCAACTACTTCATATGTATATACCGGCATTTGATATCCTCCCATCTCTTTTTTGTTATCGTTTCTTTCCCCCGCTTCAGATTTGCTTTTCCCGGAAAGCAGGTATTCCCTATCCGTTCTTCTATCTGAGATTTTTATTTTCTTTACAATGGACAACTCCTCCTTTCCTCTTTTTCCATATCGCCTCTGACGTACCGCGCATTGAACTCCATATTGATCTCACGAATCTCTTTTTTCCCGTCAATGTAGTCTTGATACATCTCCTCAAGTCCGGCCATACAACCGTCGCAGTTTGCAGAAGTATTTCCCAGCGATTCCTCCACGATTTTTTTGCGTTCCTCGCGCGTGGTATCTTTGATTAAATATCCTGGCATATCGCAATTCTCCCTTCTTTTTTTGTCAGTACCTTTCATGGTAGTTCACTGTTTTCTCCGATGCACCTTCTTTTTGCCCCGTTCAAGCTCAGCAGCAATGTCTGCTAATCGCTCATCATTCTCCGGCTTTATATTCTTTTGCTATTCAAGATTTTCTTTTTGAATAATCCCATGCTATCTCCCAGCCCCAAATATTTTCGGCAACAAGATCAATTATTTAATTCCTGGAACATTTTTCTGCATCAATCGCAAGTACAAACATCAGAGCGTCCAACGCATTTCCTGGATCCTGCACATCAATAACATAAGTATCTGTCATGTGAAACAGTTCTTTACTAACCCGTGCAATTGAATAACCACTTTGATTAAGAATACTATAGTCCCATTCCATAATAGTTCCATCAATATGCCATCCATTGTAATCAATATTATAATGCGGCGTCAGGAATGAGAATTCTTTGCTCAGGCATCCGATATAACTGCCGTTTTTATAAATTTCAAATTCAGGAAGGAAGGTAAGAACTTTCTGAACAACCATTCCCACTTCATTTCCACTGGCATCATAAATTGCAAGTTTATGTCCCCAGGACAACTGGCCTTTTACCACATAAACCGTGTTGCCGGCTTCATCATAAATATCATAGCTGTCAAACCATGAAAACAGCCTTTGTTTAAATAATAGCCTCATACTTTTCGCCACCCTCTCCAACAAACATAATAGGTTCTTTGTAGGTACCATATTATCATGCCGGAACACCTCAAAAAATATATAAATTGGAGAATTAACTCTATTTATTTCGCAAATTATCTGTGAATCGCCGATATACATCAGCTTTATTCGATTTCCCAACCAGATTTACGGCAGGATCTCAAGCCAGTAGCCATCTGGATCTACAATGAAATAGATTCCCATTGCTTCATTTTCGAAGCAAATGCACCCCATCTCTTTATGCTTCTTGTGCGCTGCCTCGTAATTCTCCGCCTGGAATGCCAGGTGGAATTCGCATTCACCCAGATTATATGGCTGTGGATGATCTTTAAGCCAGGTAAGTTCCAACTCAAAATCACTTACATCGTTGCTCAGATACACAATGATAAAATCATCGGTAGTCTTTCTTCTCACTTCGTGCAGATCAAGGGCCTCGTTGTAAAATTTAATAGATCGGTCCAGGTCTGATACATTGTAGTTTTCATGAATCATCTTAAATTTCATAATTCTTCTCCTTTTGTACATTCTGTGTTTTTAATACGTGACTTATATTGTGGATATTCAGTAATAAACCGCTTAATTACATTGGCATCATTCCAGTAATGCATTGGAAAAATGACATTGCAATCTACATTTTTAAGGAAATGCAGGATTCCGTCGGCATAGTGATTTCCCTGTCTCGGATCTAAGGGGACAAATGCAGCGTCAAAATGCATACCCTTGATTTTCCTGATTTCCGCACGGTATGCTGAAGTAAGTCTCTGGTTGTCAGCTTTCGGCTCACCATCCCAATACCAGTCATTTAAGTCACCGGCATGATAAATGGTGCCTTCTTTTGTTTTGACAATAAATGCTACACCACTATCGTTAGATAGCAATGTATCGACTTGAGTGCCATTATCCAGATTATAAGTTTGATCATGATAAACATATATAACCTTCATATCCGACAGATGTTTCCTTTGGCGTATATCTTTCGCCAAAACTGCTTGATATGTCATGCCCATATCGTCAAGAATCTTAAAAATCACGGGATTAAAATGATCCTTATGAAAATGACTGCAAAAAACAATTACTTCTTTTTTCTTGTCGAGAGGTGGTAATTCACCCTTATAATAGTCAAAAATATAGTAGCAGCCTCTGGTTTCAATTAAAAATCCACTGTGGTTAATGTAAGTAATTTTCATCATATCACCTTTATAAAATAACTCCGTTTTCCCTATAAGCTTACAGCCGAACACCTAACGTTCATCCACGCCCCATAAGATGAGGAACTTTAAATGTAAAGCACACTATATAATGGCACTGACTTTATTTAAACCATCCTACTTTTAGCTTTCACATGATTTCCAGCTTTACATTCCACCGGAATTACATGACTATTTCTCCTTATCCATTGCCATATGTATCATTTTCTCAAAGGATTTTCTGAAATGCTCATCATCGTCCGCTGTTCGTTTTCTTGGGCCTTTTAAATGATTCTTTCCGGATGCTCTTCGTGTCTTCTTATTCAGATGACGTTCCATAAGCATCTGGTCAATATTCCCATTGGTATACCATTTCCCAGATTGATGAATCGCATACGCACCTTTTCCAAGTGCCATTGCCGCTACTCCATAATCCTGTGATACAACAATATCGCCTTTATGACAAATACCGATCAGTTTATAATCCACTGCATCTGCGCCGGCTCCAACTACAATCACCTCACTGTAATCAGAAGACAGCACATGATTTGTATCGCACAACAACGTTACCGGAATACTGTGCTCTTTTGCAACTTTTTCAACAATACCAACTACCGGACAGGCATCCGCATCAACAAAAATCTGCATATTCTCTCCTTTAATTGCTCCTGAACGGAGTGCGAACCTCAATAAGATTACCACTGGGATCATACAGCCTTACAAGCTTCTGCCCACCTGCAAGTTCTGTCAGCTCTGTGGCATATCGAACGGAATACTTACCAGATTCATATTTCGCAATCAATCCATCTATATCAAATTCCTCGAAATACAGTTCCATCATTCTATTAAATGGCGCAGAAGTTTCATTCAATGTTTTCCCCCATACGTCGGCATCCTGCAAAACAAGTCCCTCCGATAAGATCACATTCCCTTCATTCTTAAGAATCACTTGCAATCCAAATAAATCCCTGTAAAACTCTATGGATTTTTCTATATCATCTGCCACGATCAGTACATTTTTTAGCATATCCGTCACCTCGCAATCCGCATGCGGTTAAGCGGATATTCACAATCCGCTTCGCTACTTGCTCATAACCGAATAACTGCTTCGCAGTTTATCAGAAGGATCTTACACGCTTCCTGATACAAGCAAGTCCCCACTCAATGCTTATTGCTTTTCGCAATTGAAGCAGGTGACTTACTTGATTCGGTTATATAATTTTTCCAGACAAATGATCAATTTCATGCTGACAAATCTGTGCCGTCCATCCTGACAATTTCTGACGCTGTTTTTTCCAGTTGAAATCATAATACTCTACTTCAATTTCCTGGTATCTGGTTGTCTTACGAACACCATCAAGGGATAGACAACCTTCTTCTGTCTCATACATGTCATGCTTTGAAACAATCACCGGATTAAACATCACTACATCTATGAATCCCATATTCACAATGATGATATTCTTCTTTACGCCAATCATATTTGCAGCCATACCAACGCACCGTTCCCGGTTCGCCTGCAGTGTGTCCTGCAGATCCTTTCCAACCTGGATATCAGCTTTCGTGGCTGGTTCGGATGGCTGACCTAAAAAGAAAATGTCTCTTACGATTTGTTTTACCACTTATTCTCTCCCGGTAGCTTTCATTCTACTTTTTCCAATTTATTATTTACATCGAGACAAACTTTGTCTCCTTCATTGATATTACATTCATAGAGCGTGGCATCCTCTGCTTTCACGGTCACTTCTTTTCCTGAAGAATCCTAATTCGAACACCACGATGCAAAACTGCCTGTAAGTCTGAGAGCAGCATTCTTACACCTGATTCCATAAGGAACAACACAATAATGTCTATCTGCTTTGCCCGAGCCATGCTAAGCTTTAACTGATACAGCAGATATCTGCTTTTGTTTCTCTCTCCGGTCAGTTCGTCATCTTTGGAAAGTCGGCAGTATACGCCAACTCTCCATGTTGCATTCATCGCCTTCACAATGAAAAATCCCATAGCATTTTTCTATATATCCAAGAACATCGGCTTCTTTAAACAAGTGGATAATCTGTTCAACAGGTAAATGCCACTCTTCTGAAGCAAGCCGGATTAATCTTGTTTGCATGAAAGTAATCTCTGTTTTCTCACTCATTATGAATCCTCCTCATTTTTCTTGGTCAATAAAATAAAATTTGTCAATTTCTTATATATTTTTGATCTTTGTCAGGAATCGTATCTTCTGATTGATATCGCTCCACTTTCATGTGAAGATTATATTTATCTCTTAACTCCGCGATCTTATTCATCATGGGTGATTGATGGTGAAAATCAATGCTCTCTTGATTTTCCCAGCTGTCAATTAGCAGCACAGTTTCTTCATCTCCCAGAGGGAAAAAATAATCATATCTAATGTTACCCGCTTCATTTCTGATTGCATCAACAGTACCGCTTGAAATCATCTCCTTTGCAAATTTTCGCGCAGAACCATTTTCGCCAGAATAATATATATTAACAACTATACCCATTATACTTTTCTCCTTCAAATTCCGATTTCACGCTTGCTTTCACCCTATATGTTTGTATCTGAGGTATTCAGTCACAAACTTCGGGGATAGGCACCTGTACCGCAAGGGGAAACTCCCCTTGTACGAAATCTCTGATTTCGCTGTATTTCCCATTTTAAGATTTTTTAAAACTGGGAACGGCACCGCAGGTCGCACGATATAGGCAGATGGAATTGCCTGTATAGAAGTGCGCTCTTAGCTTTGCTAAGAGATTTATGCCGTATCCGGCGTGTTATCTTTTTTCAATTTCTTTTTTCGACTTCTGACGCATTCTGCCAGTTTTAATAATTTGACATGTCTGCTCCTGTTGCTCATCATCTATAAACTCCATCATCTCATCAACGGTGCAGTCCAGCTTCTTGCAAATCTTCTCAATCGTCTCCATTGATACATACTGGTTTTTTCCCATCCTGGCAAGAATGTTTCCACTGATCCCGGTGAGGTACTGCATCTCTATCCGCTTCATATTTTTATCTATGAGCATTTTCCATAATCTGTTATAACTTACGCCCATAAGCTACCTCCATATTTCTCATTCATACTTATTTTGATTATATCATGATTCGCACCTTCGGTGCTTACCGTTGCTTCGCAACTATCATGATCCAATTCGCCGTTCGCCAATCATGCAAGCATGTTGTCTCTCTTGCGCTCATTATATCACGATTTCGTTAGGTTGAATACCTGTAATTTTTGATTTCTTCTGTAAAATGGAAAAGAGGATACCCCGGCAAAGGGCAGCCTCTCCAACCATTTACTCTGAATTAATCAAATGGATTCTCACTATCTGGTGCTTCCATGAATCCGTCCTTATCTGTTTTCGATGTTTCCAACGAATCCGCT
Source organism: Lachnospiraceae bacterium (assembly GCA_902363665.1). Classification (GTDB taxonomy): domain Bacteria; phylum Bacillota; class Clostridia; order Lachnospirales; family Lachnospiraceae; genus Choladousia. Next base: position 16,916 of record CABJAW010000014.1, read on the forward strand.
CCTGCACCGTTATCCTTATTCTGGGCAAATTCATGTTCTTCGACAATCACATCTGTGATGTAAATTGTTTTCCCTTCCTTATCCTTATAATTGCCGGTGCTGATACGACCGCCGATCACAATTCTCATTCCCTTGTGAAGATATCTCTGTGCAAACTCTGCACTCTTTCCAAATATAACACAGGAGATAAAATCTGCTTCCTGCTCTCCGTCACGTTTATACTTCTATTTACCGCAAGTGTATATCTTGCTACTGCCATGTCATTGTCTTTTCCGGCATATTTGATCTCCGGGTTCTTTATCAGTCTTCCCATTAAAATCACTTTATTCATAATCGTTATCGTCCTTTCCGCAGCTACGCTGCCATTGCATATACTTCTATCCTTATCTCCTATTCTTCTCCTGATGCGCTACCTTTTGTTACCGCAATTCCTATTAATAATACAATAATATCGTCAATTGGCCCTGGACACGCATCGATCGGCGATACAATATATAAAACCATTAGTATTAATAGCATGCCCTTCATAATCCCACTCATAATTGAACTCCCCATTTATTAATAGTATTTGATACAATTAGACTTGATGCAATTGTTACAGCAACAGCTGCTGCACTTCCTGGAATACTGGGTGACGGTGTTTTTGGCTTTTTTACTGTCCCTGGTGGTAATCCATTCTTCTTTTCAAATGTTCCTACTCTACAATCACTTCTTGTTTTTCTCATTCTGTAACCTCTCTTTCCTCTTTCACTCTTTTTGACTTCATGTTCATTATTGAGCTTGTTGTTAATTGATAATTCAAGTATAATAAACTCTATACGAGAAATACACGTCTTGCATGAGGACTTAAATATTGATAATCCTCATGTTTAGCGATACACGGGGAGGAAATTCTCATGGGTAAGCAATCCACCAGGGAAAACAAAACAATTTACCAGCTTTGCCGAGAAGCGGCAGGACTTACAAGAGCAGAGGCCAGTGAAAAAATGGATGCTGTCTCTGATTCAAAAATTGAAAAATTTGAATATGAAACACAAGAACCTACGCCCTATGATATCCTTCAGATGGCAGATGCCTATAAAAGACCAGAGCTTTGCAATTATTATTGCTCTCACAAATGCGAAATCGGCCATCGTTATGTTCCGGAAGTAGAAATGACTGATCTGTCAAATATCATTTTGGAGACAATTGCCAGTTTGAATGAAATCAATCCTCTTACTGGTCGTCTGATCCAGATTGCCCGTGACGGTAAGATCAGCGATGATGAAATGAAAGATTTTGCTTATATCAGTAAAAAACTTGATGAAATTTCTTTAGCCATAGACTCTTTGAATCTTTGGGTAGATAAGACCGCCGGAGAACAGGGTCTTAATCTTGAGCTCTTAAATGCCGAGAAAGAAAAATTGAAATAATCCATAACGCGACAAAAGGCAATGAACCATTTCTGACTCATTGCCTTTTCCTTTACATATACTGTAATTGATTTACGATACTTTCTGTTCTTCGAATTGCTTCTTCTACCTGTCTTTTTGCATTATTGATTCGATCCTGGACCACCCAGTCCACAACAAAGCCATCAAAGAAATAATCCGCAAAAGAAAGAAAATCTCCAGTATCGATATTCAAGTTACATACCATATTTACATCATTTAATTCCCTACTGAAATTACGAAGATCATACTTTGCCTGTTCCATATTCCGTTTGGCCTGATCCATTTTAGAATGTTTTAACATCGTAGTGAAAAAGCCACCGCCAAACATATCTACCAGTCCCCAGTTCTTTGCACTGTTTAGATTTTCTTTTGCTGTCTGAAGACTGTTCAAAGCTCTACGCCCAGCTTCAATTGCTTCTCTTTTTTCTTTTTCAATATCATATCCCATTCGTTTTCTCCTCCTGATCCATTATGAATGTGACGTCACCAATGCTATAATACCACCGACAATCAACAATGGAAAAGCAATGTACATCAGTCCACCTATAACCATACCAATCAATATCACCGGAAAGAAAATAACTGTACAAAGTAATTTCATAATTCCCCAGGATGCTTTTAATCCAAATATAAAAAATTTTCCAACAAACCAAATCATACAAATTGTAAATAATAACGATAACATTTTTTACTCCTTCTAAAACTCATTCTGATATGTATCTTTCATTTTTTCTGTTCTTTTTCTGCTAAATATTCAGATGTGTTCTTTATACCAAGCTTATTACTGAATGCCGGATTTTTCTCCATCTTTTCTATTATCCGGATTAGTCGAATTCTCTGTGCTGCTTCCATCTGATCACCTCATTTATATTCTGCTTTTTTGTTGATATTGTCACTATAACAAATTTATTTTTCACAATACACATCCACCATGAGGAATTGCATCTTTATATTTCTCGAATTTTGAGAATTCTGTCCTTATATTTCTCTGCACGAATTGTTTTCTATCTATGCCTAATTCAAAAGGATTTAGAGTGGCTGTCGAAACAAGTGCCCAAATGATTTGAAGTAAAATGGTCCGAAACTTGTATTTCGCATCGAAGATGCATAGATAATTCCACCCTATGCTGGTATTATCGCACAGTCTGATTATTTCAGCCAGTCGGTGGATTATTTAGCGCTTACAAAATTTTTGTTAAAAAAGGACAAGAAACTGCAGAAAAAATATTGTAAGGAGAAAGGATTATGAAAAAGTTAGATGGTATTAAATATTGTATATTTTTGATAGTTTTTTTATTTTCTATATGTATAATAGGATGTAGCAACACAGAAAGTAACGCAGAAAATAAGTATGAGTTTGGAACAATGGAGAATATTGATGACAAATTTGAGATAGTTAATAGTACATCAGGACAGGTTGCTGTGTCAGGAGATGATTTTAAAACAGTCGTTGTCAATTATGCCGAAACAAAAGATGGTGGGATAGTTGCGTGGAAAGATAATGAGTTTGCATATATAAAAGATGCTTCGGAGGTATCGTCACAGGTCTTATGTTCAAGATTTGTGCAACATTTTGGGTATATTAAGCCAATAGAAGAGAATTCATGGGGTTAATAGAAAAAAATTAGGGTATTCAATTTTTAGTGGGGTTTGCCAATCTTAAGTAGGGTCACTCAGTGGGGGCTCGCCAATTATACCGCTATATTCCGTGGGGGCTGTTAGTAGGGTCTGTAAGTGGGGTCTACATGATTTTTATGAGCAGAAATCATTTTCGATTTCTGCTCTTTTTTTACTTTATAGGAAAGTTCGCCGTTCGGCGAACTCTTGAATAAAAATGCCCCATTATAACTGGAGCGTGTCTGTCGCATAGCATTGCTACACTACTTTAAACATTTTCTGCAACATTGTTTTCTCATTCTTCTTTTCTATTTCTGCTTGTGCCTTCCAGAACTCTTCCATCCGTTTCGATTCTTCCTCGGCATCATCAAACCCGATATGTGTGTATACATTCAAACTGACGGAAGAAGCTCTCACATTCGTGTTGTCTTTCATCAAATGTCAGATATGCATTCTTTGCCATAGCTTTTCTTCTTGGCCATTTGCCATACGGAAATCCGCTGAAAGGATGATTATAACAGAAGGGGCCCTGCCCCTTAAACCCCGAGATTTATCGCTTTGTGTTTCTATAGGACCAAAGAGCTCAGTGCTGCTCCTGTGGAATCCTGAATGCCGCTCAGGTCGCTCCTCAGCGTTGCCTTATCCTGCATCTCAGGGAAAAAACTATATTATATTTGATTACTAACCGGAATTCAACCGGTTGTAGAAAGGTTTGGAAGAGTTACTTCCACCACTGTTTTTGTAATGGTAAGTTCCAGTTAAGCCCATACTACGCAATATATTTCGCATAATATATTAAATATTCCGCAATATATCAATTATACTTTGATATATTGCGGAATATTATTTTCGTTTAGTTGCCCCTGTATGCATCCTGCTTTGAAACTTCAGCCATTTGCAATCTCTACATTTTTACCTGCAAAGGCGATGCCATATTTTACGATTTCCTTGATTCCACGGTCCTTCATATCTGTATCATAGTGCTTATCCTCAATCTGCTTCAGAGCCTCGTCGGCGGATGCAGATAAACCTGCATCATTCTTTGTCGCTTTGAATTCCATGATAATACCCGGCAAAGAATGTACCTTAGGCTCCAACACAAGATCGAATCTTCCTTCTCCGGATTCCCTGTTTGATCTGATGTAATATCTTGAGGACATGCCTGCTGCCAGTCCCAGCATCATGCCATGGTAAAAGCCTTCTGCTGCTCCATCAAAACAACTAATGCAGGTAATCATATATTTCCGGAGGAATTCCTGAAGTTTCTTCCCATCATTCAGATACAGTGCTTTTTCAAGTCCTGCCATGACATTGCCATCCACTGTCCCCCTGAGCCAGGATAAAATCTCTGTATTGTAAACTCTGCGAATCTCCTTATTCGGTAACGCCAGTTCCATAAATGTCCCAAATTCTGTTTCAACCGCATCGCTTACAGGTTTTAAATACCCTGCAAGTAACAGGAAACTGAAGATGGTATCCGTTCCATCCGTTATCCTCGGATAGATGACATCCATAATTAACGATGCCTGAACGGTCTGCCCCTGCAACAGTGCAAAAAGGTTTTCTGCAATATCCGGTGTAAGAGATATCATGATCTCCCGAATGATCTCCCGAATGATCTCATTATCACTGGTATTGGTCCAATATGGTTTCGCCTGACAGTTATTATAGAAATAATTGGCAACAGACCAGGGATTATAGATTTCTGTACTTCCGAAACGATATCCATCGTACCACTCACGAAGTTCTTCCAGTTTTGCCTCCTGTCCGTAATATGCTGCCATGGTGTTCACTTCATCCACGGTAAATCCAAAGTATTTGCTGTATTTCTCATCAAGTACAGAATTTACGATTGGATTATTAAGTCCACTAAACAGGTTCTCCTTTGACACACGCAGGATACCAGTAAGAACGCCAAAAGCAAGAGAAGGGTTATCCTTAAGACCACCGGACATAAAATTACGCATAAATGTAATCACTTCATTATAGAAACTTCTGGAATGTCCCTGTTGGATCGGAGTATCATATTCGTCAATGAGAATGACTACCTTCGACTGATGATGTTTTTCCAGCATGCGTCCCAAATTCAGGAGTGATCTGGTATATTCCACATCACTCAGCTCATCCGTCTGCATTCTGGACAAATAATCCTGTTCCACCGGATTAAGTCTATCGCTTGTAAAAAGCTCATTGTGCCGCATAAATTCATCACGGATCACATTTTTAATTGCCGCATAAGTACTGGCCCAATCCGAAAACTTTGCATCTTTGAAAGTGATGGAAATCACCGGAAATGCCCCTTGCATCTTCTGATATTTTTCACCGCATGACCAAATCTGTTTATCTTTAAAATAAATAGATGTATCCTCTTTCGTTTTTTCAAAAAACGTTTTAAGCATATCAAGAGCAAGTGTTTTGCCAAATCTCCGTGGTCTGGTAAACAAAATGACCGGAACCTGATCGTCAATCAAATCACGAATCAGAAGCGTTTTATCTACATAATAGCTATTCTTTACTACATCCATGTAAGATGTATTACCGACTGCGCAAGAAAGGATCTCTCCATTTTCTTCTTTAGGCTTTGCGGTACCCAGGTATGCATATACCGTCTCTTCCGGAACCATCCAATTGCGACCTTTTCTTAAAGCACCTTCCAGTTTTCCCGCATTGCATAATCCAACTACTCTTCTGGTTGATAAGCCCATGATCCCGGCAGCTTCTTTTGTTGAAATATATCTAATATCGGTCATATCATCGCCCCTTTCGGAAATATCATAACATATATTGGAAACTTCAGCAATGTATTTCCGTTAAATTTCCGTTATTCTCCCTCTGCGTTTCTGAGTGAATGTCCGGTTCCTTGCATTCGTTATACCCATTATACCCACTTATTTTTAATACAGGCGGGGATAATGGGTATAACAAAAAGAGCCTCCGAAGAGACTCATATTTATTGGTCGCCATCTTGGCTACCATTTCGACGCAAATGAAAAGAGAGTACTTTTCCCTTTATTTACTCTCCAGTGACTTGGCCAAAGTAGATAAAAGCGCCGCCATCTCCGGATTGGAAAGGACCTTCGCCAGGCGCTCTGCATCCACATTTGTCGGACTGCATTTCATCAGAAACAAAAATCCCTTCAATGTATTCGTTACTTAGTCCTACAAATCCCTGAATCATTTTATTATCTTCATACACATAGACTTCCGCTTGTGACATCATTTCTTTCACTAATTCATAATTACTTGTCCAATATTGCTCAGGAATAAATCATGTGCTTTTAAATTGTTCTTTAACCATATGTCAGCAACTCTATTAATATCTGTATTCTGCATCTTTCTGATCATAACGATTATCCTCCATCAGCTCCCGATTTCAGAGCTTCATTTCTAATACTGATTTTACCGTACTTTTTAGTCTCAGTCCATCTTTTATACCCAAGCAATATCGCTTCCATTTCCTTTCTGCCGGACTGTTAGTCCCTTTTCTTGAAAAAATATAAAAAATAGAGCACATAGATAGATTCTACATGCTCTTACGTTTTATATTCTGTTTTTATATCTTATTCTCTTTAGACGAATTTTTTTTGATTCTGTTTATTACACCAGTTTACAACTTTATAATTAATAGACTTGCTGACGAATCAGCTGTTTTAAAGCCTTTATGATAACATTTGATTTTATATGTGTTTCGATGTTTCTAACGAAATTGGTCAAAAATATCTGGCTGCGAATGCCCTGACTTAATTCAAAACGAAACTCCTGTACACTTTTTGTACGGTATTCGGAAAACTGCTCATCCTGATAGGGTAAGATCTTCATTGCACAATAACAGATATTGATCAGATTTACCAGCATTTCAATACCCTTGCAGCTTCGTACCATATAACTGCAAAGTGACCAGAAGGTTTTCTGCTCATAGTAGCTTGTTTCAATATTCCACCGGAACGAGTACAAAAACAGCGGAATATATTTCATCCTGTCATTCTTCCATACAGGTATGCAAAGCATAATACTTACAAAGCAGTGTCCATTCAGATAATTGGAACCATTATGTGCGGCATGGTCAAAGAGTTTTGAAACATTCTCAAACCGAGTTCCGGCCTTTGCTACCATGGTATCATCCACACAAAGAAATATCGGCTGTGTTGCCAGTGAATCCGGTATCATTCTCAAAGCAACTTTAGCTGTGATATTCATAAAGTGGGAATAATCAACTTTTGCATAGGAACATGCGTGGTAAAAGGTATTGAGGGATTTTGTGGTAATCCCAGACAAAAAGTGCTGATATAAAAATCGAATGGAATGTACAGATTCCAATGTTAGTATTGATAAAACGAGTAAAAACAAAGTATCTGCTGTTGGAGCAGAAAAAGTTTCAAAATAAATCAAAAAATATTTGTGAAGTCTACCAGTCAGAGTCTTTTCGTTGTATAATGTCTTTGTCGTACAGGGTCACTTTCCTTTGTAATGTTTTAGAGCAAACTCATTATACATCAGAAAGCCCTGTACGATATTTTTTTATGAAAAAGTTGTAAAGTGGTGTAAAGATTAATGATCTTTGTATTGGCACCAAAAATATATTTATTTCTCCGCGGCTTTTCTTCCAAGATGGGAGAGTGCCGCGGAGAATTTTTTGCGAAGAAAGAATTGCTATAGCTTTTGTAATTCCGGGAAAACCTTTATCTAAGAAAAAAATACAATATTAACATGAATATCATGAATATAATATTGGAGGCTGTGAATATTCCCAAATACTTCCCTCTCAGATTCCTGTTTTCTTTTGTAATATATTTGAAACTTATCAGGCTTGCCATGGATGCAATCAAAGTGCCGAGACCTCCAATATTGGTTCCGACAATTAAAGCCCGGTAATTATCTGTAAAGCCGGATAAAAGAAGCGCAGCGGGAACATTGCTCATAATCTGACTGGCAAGAACAGCAGTAAGTGTTTCCCTTCCTGCCATGATTCTTTCCAGAAAACTACTGAATTGCGGAATCCTTCCAAGGTTGCCGATAAAAATAAATAATGCGATAAAGGTGGCAAGCAGGGAGTAATCCACCCTGCTTATATTTTCCCTGTTTCTTAGCAGCATATATATAAGAACCAATACAAGAGGAATCTGGTATGGAATGATACGTGCAACAGTGAGCAGGCAGATTGTAAATAAGATCAGGTAAGCGGCCAGGTATTCCATGTTAAGTTCTTTTCTGTCAGAGAATCCCAAAAGAGTTTTATCTTTTTCGGAACCGCATACGTGAGGTGCTTTGGCAGCGGCTACCTGTATCCATATCAGAAGAAGGATAAGTGCTGTGGCGGAATAGGGAAGCATCAGGGTTATTAATTCTGCCGCGGACATCCCTGCTCTGGCATATAGATAAAGGTTCTGCGGATTTCCGATTGGTGTGAGCATGCTTCCGAGATTAGCAGCGATTGTCTGCATGGCTACTATTTTAAGAAGCCAGTAATTGCCCAGTTCCTTTGGCAGTTTATGCACAATGATCAGTACAAGAGGAACAAAAGTAATCAATGCCACATCATTGGTGATCACCATTGACAGGAAGAAACATAAGAGTACCAACAGCCTGATCACACCCACAGTTCCCGATGTTCCCATCAGCAATTTTTTGGCGAGTATATCAAAAACACCAACAGCCTTCAAACCAGCTACAATTGCCATCAAACAGAAGAGGAGCCCGAGAGTCCTGAAATCGATATAAGTAAAATAAGCCTTATCCGGTCTGACCCAGAACATAGAAAGAAGCGCCAGGATCACTGCAATTGACAAAACGGTTTCTTTCCTGAAAAAAACATATAATTTTTGTAACATAATATTTCCTTTCCGGTCTAATACGACCGCGTATAAGTATATCACAGAAACATCCAGAAAAAAAGAATCTAAACTGGAACTGGCAGCCTCCATGATCCGGCAGGTTATGCCTGAATTTCACAGCAAAGATCATATCATCATCCTTTGTGACAGCTGGTACACAAAACAGAATCTGGTATCCATCGTTGATGAATATCCGAATCTGGATCTGATTGGCAATGCAAGGATTGATTCTATCATGTATGATCTTGCACCTGCACAGACCGGTCGTCGGGGCCGTCCTGCCAAACATGGAAAACATCTTTCTGTTGAAACAGATTTTACGTTTTCCAATGAAAAGATTGGTGATTATTATACCGGTGTCCGCCGGGTTCTCGCTAAGATCTTCGGCAATAGGGAAGTCCTTGCCTATGTCACTGCCATAGAAAAAGAACATGGCACAAAACGACTGTTTTTCAGTACCATTTTTCCGGAAGATCTGCAGATTTTCTGTGCATAGCAGGAAAAAGCACCATTGAACCAGACCGGAAGTGACCGTATGAAATACATTCCACTGTTGCTATATTCGTTACGCTGGAATATTGAAACAAGCTACTATGAACAGAAAACGTTCTGGTCTTTTTGTAACTATATGGTGCGAAGCTGCAAAGGGATTGAAATGCTGGTCAATCTGATTAACATCAGTTACTGTGCCATGACAAAGGCCTTAAAACAGCTGATTCATCAACAAGTCTATCATTTATAAAGTTGTAAACTGGTGTAAAATAACTCCTTTTTCCTTATAAACTTACAGACGAATACCTGGCGTTCATCCACGACCCAGAAGATGTCTAATATTCTTTTGCAATTTCCTCTGTTATCTCATATATCTCTTTGAATCTTTCTAGGTCCTCCGGCGATCTGATCAGCATGATTTCTTCGATTTTTCCGGTCCGTATGTCTTTGAACCCTGCTACTTCTTCTCCAGTACAAATGCTTGCACGAATAACTGGTTTCATATGTTCTCTGTCATATGTTTTTTTCACGATTTTCTTTTTGAATAATCCCATGCTACCTCCCCATCTCCGAATATCTTCGACAACAAGATCAACTATCTAATTCCTGGAACATTTTTCTGCATCAATCGCAAGTACGAACATCAACGCATCCAATGCATTTCCTGGATCCTGCACATCAATAACATATGTATCAGTCATATGAAACAGTTCTTTACTAACCCGTGCAATTGAATAACCGCTTTGATTAAGAATGCTATAGTCCCATTCCATAATGGTTCCATCAATATTCCATCCATTGTAATCAATATTATAATGTGGCGTCAGGAATGAGAATTCTTTGCTCAGGCATCCGATATAACTGCCGTTTTTATAAATTTCAAATTTAGGAAGAAAAGTAAGTACTTTCTGAACAACCATTCCTACTTCATTTCCATAGGCATCATAAATTACAAGTTTATGTCCCCAGGACAACTGGCCTTTTACTACATAAACAGTGTTGCCTGCTTCATCATAGATATCATAGCTGTCAAACCATGAAAACAGCCTTTGTTTAAACAATAACTTCATAACTTTTCACCGCTCTCTCCAACAGATATAATTGTTTCTTTATAAGTATCATAATACCATGCCGGAACACCTTAAAAAATATGTAAATCGAAGAATTAACCCATCTTATTTCACGGATTATGATAAAACATAGATTTCCGGCTATAAATCTCTACTTGTTCACAAAAAGATATAAAAAAGACCATCTACTGCTTGTTTACGGTAAATGATCTTTTCATTGCAATATTTAATTAAATATCATACTGAGCCGATTGTTCACGTATCAATTTACATGTTTCTCATTGTATTGCTCGCCCTATTATAAATACAATTTGTTTTCCTTCCTACTGGAACAAACCTTCTTCATTTTCAGTCCAGCGATAAAACTGACAAGCTTACTGTAATTTCGTGCTTTCTTCGGACAGACTGCTACACAGTGCATACAAGAAATGCACTTATCCTTATCGGTCATCTTTGGATTGTCCAACGGAATGGCACCTGCCGGGCATTCTTTTGCGCACAGACCGCAAGAAGTGCATTTTCCATTTGCAACAGGTTTGAGCGGAACACCACCATATTCTCGATATGGTCTGTTTCCCGGAAATGCAGGTGTACTTTGTGCTTCGCTGTTTTGCATAATCTTTGCGGCAAATTCCAGCAATTCCTTTTCATCCTGCCGATCCGGGCGTCCGGTTCCAAATTGGTGCATCAGGGAATGCTCTGCGACAGCCTCCATTCCTGCGATACATACAAATCCTGATGCCTCCAGAACATCCTGTAGTTCCAATAGAGTATCATCAATCATACGGTTTCCAAATACTGCCACAAGAATTGCTTTCGTACCATCTGCCTTTACTTTGCGGAACATATCCGTTACAACTGATGGAATGCGTCCACCGTAAGACGGTACAGCAACCAAACATAGGTCCTTTTTTTCAAATTTCACCTTCATGAGTTTATCTGGTTCTTTAATTAGGTCGATTTCTTCAGCATCCAGCTTCATCCCTTTCGCAACAATATCTGCTACTTTCTCTGTACCCCCTGTCGGGCTGAAAAATATGTTATAAAATCTCATAATGATCCTCCTACTGATTCCGATTTGTTTATTGTCCTTTTATAACGGTTGACCAATTGTTTTCAATAGTCTTTATATGTTTGAAAGGAATTCTTCTATCAAACTATTTATCATCTCCGGTTTATCTGTATTAGAATTATGACCGGCCCCTTCAATCCACTTTAAAGGAATTTCCGTTTTTCGATGCCATTCTCTGTTATACCTAATGCATGAACCGGCATGATTCTTTGTACCACATATCAACAGGGAATGACATTTGATTTCATATGGCAGATCCTTTTCCATTGCCTCTGCCAGAATACGAAATCCATGCCCGGCAATTTGTGCATAACGATGCTGATCACCATCATAGACCAGCATCATTTCCTTCATCAGGTTTCTGCCATAATCAGAAGTTGCAACTCCCTCGGTTCCAGATTTCAAAAGCAACTTCCATGGGTAATGTGCATATACTGGTTCCATTCTTTTCAGAAGCCAGATTTCCACTGCTGTCACATAGTTCCTCTGGAGCGGTGCTGAATCAATGGAAATAAAACCTGCCAGCCGGTCAGGATACAATTGTGCATAAGCCTGTCCCACATATCCTCCCATTGATTGACCGATTATAATTGGTTTTATGATTTCTTCTTTTTCAAGAATCCCATTCAGCCATTTTGCCTTATCAAACAGATCAAATTCAAACCGAAACGGCCAGGATGAGGCATGAGCCGGTGCATCCCATACAATAATATTATATTTTTCCATGAAATGCTCAACCTGTTTATCAAACAGTCTATGGTCAGCAGTCAGCCCCGGAAGAAATACAAGCGTCATTGTATCCAAACTCAGAATACTTGACCAATAGTGAATCGTTCCACAAGGAGTTTGATATGTACTTTCTTTCAACAAGTTCACCTCCACAATTTCCTTGCATTATTAATTCCCGTAGTTCTCCTCCCAGTAATCATACGCATCATCATATCCGCCATCATAATTTCCTCCACCAAATTCCTCAGCCCAGTCATCAGCGAAATCATCCGGATCATCATAATTATACAGTCTCTCCCTTAAGAGTCCTGGTATTCTGGATAATATACAGAGCGACCGATATGACCATCATTATAGCGCACAAACCAATCAACAGATCTGATACCATCGGTGTAATGTGGAACCATATAATATGCACCGCTGCAGTTCCATATAATAAAAAGGTTACTATCTTTCCATGCCAGTCTGCACCATGTACTTTTCCTGTCTTTTGTATCACAAGACATCCACTGACTACCATATACAGCTCCTTACCTGCCATTATTACGATTAAAAGAAGCATGCGGAAAACGAGTAAACAGACAGATTAACATCGCTGCCTGTGTCAGCTTATCAGCCACCGGATCAAGTATTTTTCCTAAATTACTAATCCTATGGAATCTTCTTGCGATATATCCATCAGCAAGATCCGTAAGACCAGACAGCAATAAGATTTCACCAGCTAACAGAGGATTTTTCTTTACACAATAACTCCATATAATTACCGGAATCAGACAAAGCCGAAAAAAAGAAAGAAGATTAGGAACCGTAATAATTCTATTCAAATTTTCTTCCTGATTCACTTCACTCTGCATGTACGGTCACCTCACTTTCCTTTTTTTCGACATAAGCCAATAAAACATAGAACAAAATATTAATGCAAATACAACGCCAAAAACATTCTGAATCACTCTAAGACCAACTGCTCCTTTTAATCCATAACTCTCTGTAGCAATGGCCAAAGCACCAAATGTGTTAAATACTGCCTGCCAGCCATATTTTGCAGAAAGTCCTACACCAATTCCGCCAAGGATTCCTATGTATGTATAGATGGATGACGGAAGCAGAAAATATAGTACTGTAAAACATATAACACCTGCAATATTTCCGACAATCCTTTTGCGGACTCTGTATTGCATGTCCTCCATAAATGGTAAGATTGCTGACATTGCCGCAATTCCAGCCCACATTGCCCGTGGCATATTGCAGAGTTCCGCAATGCAGAGTACTGCCGGTACGCATATGATCTGACATAACTGCCACTTTGTTCTGGAAGAAGATATATCAAATTCCTGTACCAAATCATTCAAATTTCTTTTATACGTTCTGTTTTTATGATTTCGATAAAATACGAAGCAGGTAAGTGCTGCACCTAATGCCATTCCGGTTAATCGCATCTGATAACTTTTTCCTGTTACATCATATCCATACAATAACAGATAACCAAGAACCAATGTGGATTGGTTAAACATGAATGGGTTATGACATCCGAACAGAATCAGCACTGCCAGTGCAGCAATGTTTAACAGCATTCCAAGTACCGGTGAAAGCTGGTTTGCTAAATGCGGACATACAGTCATAATTACAAAGAACAAAGCCAAAAGCATCGTAGATTGTCCGGTGTGGATCCCCAGATCCGCATTCCGAAATACCATAAGACATAATAAAACTACTACACCCACAATACTATTCTCATTTCCAAATAAGATACTGAAAATAGTAACAAATAAAAAACAAAATGCCATTGTAACAGCTATCTTTACCAAATATACCAGTATATGATATGATTTTTCTTTCACTGTTTCACTCTTTTTCAACAGGTTTTTAGAACCTGCTTGATTTAACTGCAACTCCTGATAAAATGTCATATAATTCCTCCTCTATCTGTTTTTCTTAAACTTATATGGCCTCATCTTTCTGTATTGGAAGCTCTACAACAAATCTGCATCCACCATATTCCCGGTTTTCTGCCTTGATTGTCCCGCCAGCACTATCTACGATCCGTTTCACAAGTGCAAGGCCGAGACCATTTCCTTCTGCTTTGTGAGAACCGTCTGTCTGATAAAATTTATCAAATATTCTGGTTTTCACATCATCCTCTATTCCCGGTCCTTCATCTTCTAGAATAAACATTACAGAATCCTTTTCCTGCTTCAGAAACATCATAATTGTCCCCTTTGCAGGACTGAACTTAATCGCATTATCTAAAAGATTCATCCAGATATGCATAAAAAGTCCTTCATTCCCAGTATATTTAACTTCCTCCAGCTCTACCTGGAAACCAATTTCTTTTTCTGTCCATTTTGTCTCCAGGGAAAGAAATGCCTGACGGATCTGTTCATCCAAACGATATTCTGTTTTTTTCATTGGTATGTTCTGATTCTCTAACTTGGATAACAGCAAAATATTTCCAACCAATCCGGAAAGTCTTTGGGTATTAAACAGGATTTTTTCTACATATTCCTCTTGATCCGGAGACAGTTCTTCTCCCTGAAGCAGCATTGTATACCCTTCAATGGCATTAATCGGGGTCTTAAACTCATGAGAAACATTAGATACAAAATCCATCTGCAGCACCTCTGTTGCACGAAGTTCTTTTGTCATAACGTTAAAACTTTGATAAGATTCTCCAACTTCTGCTATACGGCTGTTTGTTTCCAAATGCTGTTCAAAATCTCCCTGAGAAACTTCCTTCATTGCTTTACTAAGTCTGGTAATTGGTTCCAGTAACTTTGCATTGATAAAGGAAGTGATCAGCCCTGCAATCAATGTATTGAAAATCAAAAGCCAGCCAAGCACAGGTATGCTGCCCGGCAGATTAAAAAAATGATTCAAAAAAGCAAATAATAACGCAGATATGACTGTTGAAAATACAAGTGCCAGCCAGATTGCACCAGTCAGACAGGATCGGATCCGCAATCCTTTTTCTTTCTTTTGTTCCATTATTTTTTCACCACCTTGTATCCAATTCCACGCATTGTTACGATTTCAAAATCCGGGTTATCTTTCAAACGCTCCCTGATTCTTCCTATATGTACCTCTATCGTATGTGGGTCTGCCTCCGTCTCGTATCCCCATACTTCATCCATCAACTGTTGTTTTGTAAATGTTCTGCCTGGCGAAGCTGCAAGCTTATATAAAAGCAGGAATTCTTTTTTAGGCAAAACAAGACTTTCCTTATCAGTTGTAACCGTCATTGCATCATAATCAAACTCTGTTGAACCGATCACAATTTTGTGTTCATTCAGTATCTGTGCACGGCGAAGCAGTGCTCCGACTCTTAAAACCATTTCATTCACATTTACCGGTTTTACCATATAATCGTCACTTCCCGAAAGAAATCCCTGGCGCATATCATCAAAGGAACCTTTCGCAGTGATCATAAGTACCGGTATCTGATATCCTGCTGAACGGAGTTCCGACACCAGTTCATAACCATCCATAACCGGCATCATAATATCGGAAATGATCAGATCAATATATTCCTTATCCAATACTTCTAATGCCTGTGCTCCATCCGATGCACTTTTGACTTGATATCCATTCTTCTCAAGCACTTTTTGGAATAGCTGGCTTAATTCTTTATCATCTTCTACAATCAATATTTGAAACACGTTTTCCTTCCTCCTTATTAAAACAGATACCTTGCCCATCCAAGCAGATGCTGTACCAAAAATATTTTTCTCTGACGTTTCTTTGTTAATTCGATTGGCTCTACATGATATGGATCATTATAAGTTCCGCCTTCTAATATCTGGCGGGACACTTTTTCATATTCCATCATGCCCTCTTCCAACTGTTTATTAATATCTTTACTGCGAATTACAAGCATCAGTTCCGTATCCAGATATGCACTTCTCATGTCCATATTAAAGGAACCGATTACAGACAGATCATCGTCAATCAGAATACTTTTTCCGTGGTATGAATAACCGCCTTCATATTCCCAGATATTAATTCCTGTACTTAAGATTCTATTTCTGTTTTTCGCATAATCGGCAGCCCCAAATGGATTCCCATTATTCGCAACTGAATTTGTCATGATAGAAAAATCTGAAACGTTCTCTGCAATCTCCTCCCATGTATTATACATCATATCATTACAGATAATATATGGCGTGTGGATCTTCACACGATTTTTTGCATTTTTCATCAATTCTCCCAACTGATACCACACTACTGGTTCTTTGGAACCTGTGTGAATAGGATTTGACACTAATGCAATCTTTTCTGTCTCAAAAGTTTCGTCCGTGTAATCGGTATCGCAGATTCTTTCCTTATTCTCTTCAAAATATTTCTGATAGCCGTTCTGCAGCTCTAAAACTGCGTTCTTTACAGATTTTCTATTTGCCAGTTTTTTATTGTCATGAAAATAGCCACTGTCTTCTTGTTCCCATATCGTTTCAAAATACTCTAACAACTGGTTAACTGAATTTTCTTTCTCAGGTTCATCGCAAACCACTAACACGTCTCTGTCATAGTTCTTATGTCCCGGAAAATCACCCAGGAAATAATTGTATGTATTTCTTCCCCCAAGAATATATCTCTTTCCATCTGCAATCAAATATTTATCATGCATTCTACCCATCATCTTCCATGGTTTCAACGGATTGGCCTTATTATACAGTTTAATTTCAACATTCTCATGGGAAGATAATCCATAGAAATACGGATTTCCTTCCATATCAATCCAGCTCTCCATTCCATCTACTAACAGACGAATATGTACCCCTCTGTCTGCCGCATCATGCAGTGCTCCTAAAATCAATTTTCCACTTTCATCGGATTGAAATGCAAAAGTAGAAAGAATAATTTCCTTTTTTGCATTCTTGATCAAACGCACTCTTTGTAAAAGCGCTTCTGGATTCTTTTCTATGATTACTGCCCGTTCTGTATTTTCACTGCATTCGTTCCATGACCCATTTTTTGTTTCTTTTTTGGTTGTATTGGACACTTCCGGCTGCTTTTTATATGCAACGCAGATTCCGAGCAATTCATAAAAAGCCACACATAAAAAAAATGCCAGTATAACAAGAAGGATTTTACATATTTTATGCTTTTTCATTGTACATCACCTGCTTCCTTTTTATTTCATACTTATACAATACAAAGTCAATCTCAATTTAACCTCAACAAAATTTATTTTTCATAAAAAAATATGACCGGCTTCTTTTTAAAGAAACAGTCATATTTTTATTCTAATATATGAAGGAGCTTTTCTTACTCCGTTGTATTAATCCCTATCCATGCAAAATCTTCTTTGTACAACAGACTGTTAGATATAGCAAAAACGGCCTTTCAAAAACAGTTAACTTCTAAATCAACTGTTTTTTGAAAGGTCGTTTCATCAGATTCTTATAGCAATCCAGCAAATAATCTCATAAATAATTGTCCCAGTCGCAAATATGCACTTCGTCCGGTTTGATATTGGTCTGTCACATCACGACATTCTCCCATCGTTCTTATCAGATCATTTTTTATTTCCACAACTGCCTGACAATTTGCCATAAAACAGCCGTTTTCAAAATGGTGATATAAACTTCGATAATCCAGATTAATTGTTCCACAAGTTGCCATACAGTCATCTGCCACACTCATTTTTGCATGACAGAAACCAGGAGTCCACTCATAAACACGAACACCATGTTTAACTAATCCATGATAAAAAGAACGAGTTATATTATAAATGAATTTTTTATCAGGGATACCAGGTGTGATAATTCTTACGTCTACCCCTCGCTTAGCAGCCAGACATAACGCATGTGTCATTTCGTCTGTTATAATTAGATATGGTGTCATAAACCAACAGTAATTTTCGGCCTTATTTATCATACTGATATAAACTTCTTCTCCGACCTGCTCATTATCCATAGGACTGTCTGCATAAGGCTGAACAAAACCTGTTTGCTGTGCTTTATAATCGTAATGAATAATGTATTTACTAAAATCAGTATCATTCGTTGCTTTTTCACTAACAGCATTCCACATTTCTAAAAATGTCACTGTAAGCGACTGAACAGCATCTCCTTCTAAACGAATACCGGTATCTTTCCACTGCCCATACGGATGCGTATAATTAAAGTATTCATTTGCAAGATTATATCTACCTGTAAATCCAACTTTTCCATCAATTACTGTTATTTTTCTGTGATCACGATTGTTCAAAAATAGATTTAAGCCTGGCACAAATGGATTGAATACACGACAATGAATTCCTATACTCTCCATCTTTTTTACAAAATCTGTGTTAATAAAACCTATAGACCCCATATCATCATAGAATACCCTGACTTCCACACCGGCTTTTACTCTCTCTTCCAGAACATCTTGAATCTTATGCCAAGCTTCAGCATCTTCTATCGCATGATATTCCATGAAGATAAACTTTTGTGCTTTCGCAAGTTCTTCAAGCTGTGCCTCTAATCCCTTCACTGCTTCATCAAAATACTTGATATTTAATATGGTAATTATCATGTGCTGTGAGGCATTGGATAAATTTGAATGATTCTTTAATGCTTCAACCTGCACTGGTTTTAAGAAACCATTTTCCTTGAAATATTCATGCACCCATTTTTGTACCTGCACATCTAAGTAAGAAAGATCTGCACCCATTGTCAGAGTTATTTTCTTTCTGATGTATAAGTTGATGGGAAGAAACGGTATAACTGCTCATTTTTAAATATCACCCTATCAGTTTCTTTCTGCTTAACCTCTCCAAGAATCCCTTCTATTTCTGCTTCTGTCAGCTTTCCGGATTCACTCAGTTTTTTCATCCGGATGGCTTGCGAAAGTGATGGTGTGCATTGGGTAGAATCAATTGCATTCATTATTTCCTGCTGTTCTTTCTTTTTTAAGTAGGACAACTGTACTGCTGGGATAAATCCCATTGTTCCATCATCCACTTTATCCAACAATGCTGGTATCAATTCTGTTATTTTGATATAACGCTGCACCTGCTTCGCACTGTCACCACAAAGTTCTCCGATTACGTCAATACTCCTCTTTCCTGTATTGTGGTCAACTTGACTACAATTCTTTCTGCCTGCCTTTTTTTGATGGCATCATATTTCATCTTATAGGCATAGGCCTTTTCACTTGGTGTAATCTGCTCTCTCTGCAAATTGGAATCGCCCATGATCACTACTGCTTCATCATCCTGCAACATACGAATGATTACCGGGATTTTCTTATATCCCAGCTTCTCAGCCGCATATTTTCTTCTGTGGCCAGAAATAATTTCGTAGTAGCCTTCAATCTTTGGACAAACAATCAATGGATTCAGTACACCATACTTTTTTATGCTGTCCTGCAGCTCAATCATCTGACTGTCTCCGATCACTTTAAATGGATGATTTGGAAATGCTCTTAACCGTTCCATTTCAATCTCAACAACTTTTTCATCTGGATCTCTTACATCCGTTTTTTTATCCATAAGCTATCCTCCTCTAAAATATCTGTAACGAAAAAAATCCGCCCAGAATAGATTCTTAATCTAATCTGAGCGGATAGATCCGTCAGGCCTGTTTTGTTCAGGCAAGAAAACCATATTTACATTCATTGACACCCCAATCCTTATCCTACGCTGTAGTTATCTCCGTTCGGTGCCAGGATTGAATTATTGCATTGGTGCCCGTTAAGAAATTTCGGTGCTCAATATCTGCGTTTAAGTGTTCTCTCGGTGCTCACGAGCACCGGAAAAAAGAAAAAGCAGCAATGAGCTTTTACGATCATTGCTGCAAAAAATGCACGTTCCCAGGGGGAATCGAACCCTCAACTAGTGCTTAGGAGTATGGCTTACCATGTGATACACGGTTCGGATGTAACTTCCAATATCATCCCTTACGCAGAATGACTTGTAGTAAACGAACTTTATGGTGCAAAACACCTATTCTGACGCAGTTTTATGTGTCCGTTGGGTGGTCCTATTAGCAAATTCTTAGCAAGAGGACACCCAGCCAAAGCCGATTGCTACTGCCATTCTTCACTCCCTTAGTCAAAATGACAAGGCAAATACATGGAGGTTACTATGGACAAGAAAGAGAAAAAGTCACTGCCGGAACCGCGCACATATACCGTGGAACAGATTGCGGCCATGCTCAACATTGGCCGCACAACCGCATATCAGCTCGTCAAGCAGGAGGAGTTCAGGATCGTCCGCATAGGAAATGCAATCCGCGTTTCCAAGAAATCTTTTGACGAGTGGCTGGAAAGTTTGGAATTGTGAATATCGCAAGAAACGCCGTAGGCTCAAAAAACCTATGGCGTTTTTGCTCAATACAAACTGACTTAAATCATATTCTATTTATTACTGGATGATTGACTATCGCACCCGAAAAGAGTATGATGTATTATGAATTATTGTATTTATGGGAGGTGATTTGTGTATGGCAACAGCTGATCAAATAAAAAACCTTGTAAAGGCATATGTTGACCGTAATGACGAAAAATTTAAAACTGTTGTATTGCAAATAGCTGCTCATGAAGCCAAACTTGGACATGATAACTTTGCGCGAGAGTTAAAATTGCAAATTGATAAACTTGGAAATAAGCGGGCGAGTATTGTACAACTTACATCTCAAAATCCTATGCTTTTGCTGTCCACTCCAAACTATGACTTAACCGAACTTATTGTTTCTGATGATATTAGTGAAAAAATACAACGTATTCTTAATGAGTATCGTAATAGAAACAAACTATATTCATACGGTTTAGTCAATAGGCGAAAAATTCTAATTGAAGGTCAGCCTGGAACTGGTAAAACTTTAACAGCGTCTATTATTGCTTCTGAATTATCTCTTCCATTGTATACAGTACAAATGGATAAACTTGTTACAAAGTTCATGGGAGAAACTAGCGCAAAGTTACGCCAAATTTTTGATAGTATTCAATCAATTACCGGTGTTTATTTCTTCGATGAATTCGATGCCATTGGTGCAGACAGAAGCCTTGACAATGAAGTAGGAGAAATGCGAAGAATTCTTAACTCGTTTCTTCAATTTATAGAACAAGACTCTTCTGAAAGTATAATAATTGCTGCTACTAACAACCAAAGATTGCTTGATCAAGCATTATTTAGACGGTTTGATGATGTTCTTCATTATTCATTACCGACCACAGATGAAATACAGCGTTTGTTCAAATACAAACTAGTCAGTTACGATAAACATTTCAGAATAACTAAGGAGCTTATTCAAGCTGCTAACGGACTCAATCATGCAGAAATTGTAAAAGTATGTGATGATGCAATAAAGTCCTCAATTTTAGGAAACCAACCCCTGACTTCAAAGGGGCTCTCTGCTCTTTTGCACGAAAGAAAAAATATCTATTCATATAAGGAAGCATAAGACAAATGGCTAAGAATATTTTTTTATCTCAGACAGCCGAGTTGCTGTCTTATTCCTCTGTATCACGCCCTATAGGTAGTAATTATCCTCATAGAACTACCACATCACATGCTAATTTCATTCAGCGCAAGTTAAGAGAATGCTACGCTGAATCACTTACGCAACGACAGGTAGCTGCTATTCGATATAAAGAAGGAGTTTATCTTGAATTTTCAGGTGCTTCACAATATGACTTGGCTGTAAAAAGTTTGGAAAATCGAACTCAGGGTATTCGGCTTTTAAATGTCCATGAAGATACCGAAACAGATACTGTTAAGGCAACTGTTTATATTCCTGCTGGAAAAGAGAATTATTTTATTCAAAAAGTCGAGGATTATGCTTCTAAACAAACAAAATCAGGAAAACCTAAAAACAACGATCTAATTAGTAGCATTGAAAATGTTAAATTAGCAATGTTAGAGTCATTTTGGGTAGGTAAACCGGATACCACTCCTACAGATGACCCTATTTGGTGTGAATTGTGGCTAAGATATGATTATCAAACTACTAACCCTGAATCTTGGAAAATCACGGAAGAAAATATCACTTTAATCTGTCAAGAAAACAATATTCCGATCGATGAAAAACATATTGTTTTTCCAGAAAGAATTGTAAAATTAATTCGTGCCAATGCTCATACTTTAAAAAATTTAATCTGTATGTGCCCATTTATTACCGAAATTCGTCGTGCTCCGGAGGCAACTACTTTTTTTGACGAGCTGTCCAATTCTGAACAGACTGAATGGGTTGATGAATTACTTTCTCGGACTACATATGAAAATGGTGATGTTTCGGTTTGTTTATTAGATACAGGCATAACATCTGGTCATTCTTTATTAGCACCGGCTACAAACATCAATCATATTCAATCAGTAAATACCACCTGGGGAAACGGTGATCATCAAGGTCATGGCACTGAAATGGCCGGCATTGCTTTATTCTATGATTTAAAGAAGGCATTGGAATCAAGAAACCCAATTTCAGTATCTCATGAAATTGAATCAGTGAAAATACTACCTCCTACTGGTGGAAACTTACCAGAATTGTATGGTGCAATAACAGAACAGGCTGTTTCTTTGGCAGAAATCTCCAATCCAAAGTCTAAACGTATTATTTGCATGGCCGTAACTGCTCCAGATCATAATACTTTTGATGGTAGCCCTACATCTTGGTCTGCGGCCTTAGATAGTATTACATCTGGTGCTGATGAAGAAAATGAAAAACGTTTGTTTTTAATCAGTGCAGGTAATGTTTATCCTGACGAATTTGTAAGGAGTCCCTACCCTGACGCAAATACATTACATTGTGTTGAAAGTCCAGGACAATCTTGGAATGCTATAACTATTGGCGCTTATACTAATGATGTTACAATCAGTAATCCTGATTTTTCTGGATATACTCCGCTTACCTCATTAGGTGCATTATCTCCTTATAGCTCAACCTCTGAAACATGGAGTAGTAAATGGCCTATAAAACCTGATGTATTATTCGAAGGAGGAAATATTTGTTCGAACGGTACAGATTATACCGAATGTCCTGATTTGTCATTACTAACAACAAATTATCGACCACTTATAAAGCAATTTTCTACCATTTGGGGAACAAGTTCTGCTACAGCACAAGCTGCATGGTTCTGTGCACAAATTTTAAATGAATATCCTAATATATGGCCCGAAACAGTTCGTGCTCTTATGATTCATTCAGCTAGTTGGACTCCTGAAATGAAAAACCAATTCTGTACCGAAGATACAAAAACCAAAGGAAGGCGTAGACTTTTAAGAACTTGTGGTTATGGTATTCCGAATCTTCAAAAGGCAATACAGTGCATAAATAACAGTGTAAATATGGTTATTCAAGGTGAATTGCAACCTTATGATAAAAAAAGCATGAAAGAAATGCACTTACACACATTGCCTTGGCCAAAAGAAGTTCTCCAATCTTTAGGAGAAATACCTGTAACATTGAAAGTAACTTTATCGTACTTTATCGAACCAGGTCCAGGAGAAGTTGGGTGGAAAGATAAATATCGTTATCCGTCATGTGGTCTTAGATTTGATGTAATCAATTCTGACGAGACTTTAGATGATTTTAAAAAACGTATAAATGTAAAAATGCGTGGTGATGATAAAAAGGATAAAGGCGACGGAAGTAGCGGAAGTGATAGATGGTATTTAGGCTCAGATAATCGAGATGTTGGTTCAGTTCACTCTGATTTTTGTGAACTAAATGCTGTTGATTTATGTGACTGTAATCATATTGCTGTATTTCCTGTTATTGGCTGGTGGAGAGAACGAGATTATCTTAAACGATATGATAAAAAAGTAAGATATTCCCTAATAGTCTCTTTATCAACACCTAAAACAGACACTGATTTATATACTCCTATTATAACTCAGATTACACCAACAACCAAAATTTCTATACCAACTCCATAGAACTCATATTTTAAACGTCATAGAAAACTCTATGGCGTTTTTTTATACCCATTTTGAAGGAGGCTGGAGATGAAACGTAAGCGCTTAATAAAATAATGGCTATCTTTTCACAATGTATTCCTCTATAGTTGAAGTAAAGTAAGCGCTAAATAATCCACCGACTGGCTGAAATAATCAGACTGTGCGATAATACCAGCATAGGGTGGAATTATCTATGCATCTTCGATGCGAAATACAAGTTTCGGACCATTTTACTTCAAATCATTTGGGCACTTGTTTCGACAGCCACTCTAAATCCTTTTGAATTAGGAGTGATTTACTTTGAAAAGACATCCCAGAAGGTCGGATGAGGAATGGCTTAACATTATCAAAGATTGCCGTACCAGTGGGCTTCCAGATAAAACCTGGTGCCTGGACCATGGTATACAGCCAAGTAAATTCTATTACCACATACGCCGCCTGAAAGCAAAGGCATGTGAAATAACACAACGGGACAAGGATCCACACTTATCAGCCCAAAGGCAGGAAGTTGTGCAGCTTTCTTTTGGGGAACCTCAGGGCAGCTGTATTCCAGAAGTAACACCAGCACAAATGGAGGCTGTTGTCCGGATGAACTTCCATGGCATACAGCTTGAAATATCCAACCATGCAGAACGGGAAACCATTGCGAATGCCATCGCCGTTCTGCAGTGCCTGTGTTAGGCGATATTTCCGGGATGGGCAATGTATATGTGATCACAGGCCGTACCGATATGCGGAAAAGTTTTGATTCCTTAATACTGCTCATCCAGGATACTTACCAGCTGGATCCGTATTCCAAATCTGTGTTCCTGTTCTGCGGCCGTGACACCAGTAAGCTGAAAGCCCTGTACCACGACCGGGACGGGTGGGTCCTGATGCACAAAAGGCTGGATGGGGAAGGACGCTTCCAGTGGCCGCGTTCCCCATCAGAGGCAAGGCTGATTACGCGCCAGCAGCTCCGGTGGCTTCTGGAGGGGCTGTCCCTGGACCAGCCAAAAGCAATCAAGGCAACCGGAAAGAAAAAAGATATCTGATGTTTGTGCAAAACAGAGAATCTGAAAAAAATTTTCTTCTTCCATGCAGAACAGAAAAAATAGTTATCCACTGACGGCTGCGGCAGCGGTATCTGTGTGTTAAAGATCCCAGAAAGTCATGCCCTTCCGGGAGCAAAAAGTGGATATCTCCTGGAAAATCCCAGTTTCCGGCAGGATGGTCTGCCATTTTGGCACGGGCTGTCCACATTTATTGTCCCCGTCAAAATGACGGGGCCCAAAAACAGCCTGTTTGCAGATCTGCGTTTCTTTCCTTATAATAAAAACAGGAAAAGAAACGGAGAATGGATTATGACGCAAAGTTCAGATGAAATCATCCAGCTCTTATACAAAGTCATAAGTGACAAGGACAAAACGATAGATGAGCTGCAGAAAACCATTGAACAGCTGAATAGCAATATCGCAAACCTGACGGAAAGCATCGGGGAAATGAAACGGAAACTGTTTGGCATTTCCAGCGAGAAACTTCCAAAAGCAGACAGGCCCGCGGAGGAAGAACTGGAAACAGGGCCGGCTAAAACAACGGAAGTGAAAGCCCACACCCGCACGTCAAAGCCAAAATCGGTACGTAAGGACCTGTATGAATCCCTGCCCATCAAAAGGGTGGACTGTCCAGTCCCGGAAGAGATGCGGTTCTGCCCGGACTGTGACACACCGATGGTACACATGGGATACTCATTTGTCCGTGAGGAGCTTCATATCATCCCGGCAAAGGTCTGCAGGATCCAGTATTACCAGGAGAAACTGAAGTGCCCTGCATGTGAAGAGGAAGGCGACACCACCATCCTTGCAGCCCGTACACCGTCTGCACTTCTGAAACACAGCCCTGCATCCCCGGATATGGTTGCGGAAGTCATGTACCAGAAGGTCTTTATGGACCTGCCGTTTTACCGGCAGGAAAAATACTGGAAAGAGCTTGGCGTACCACTGCCGCGGGAAACAGCTGCGAACTGGTTCAACACCTGTGCGCTGGAATATCTGGATCCCGTATACCAGCTTCTGCATAAGCATTTGCTTGAACGGGAAGTGGTACATGCGGATGAAGTACCCTGCCAGGTGCTGCATGAAGAGGGAAAAGATGCCTCATCAAAATCCTATATCTGGGTATACCTCACGGGAACGGACAGCCTGCCCAAAATCGTCCTGTATGATTATAAACCCGGACGCAGCGGGGCTTATCCTGCCGAATTCCTGAAAGGGTTTCATGGAATGCTCCACTGCGATGGCTACCAGGGTTACAACCGTGTGGAAGATGTCACCCGTCTCTGTTGCCTGGCACACTGCAGACGGAAGTTTTTCGAGGCACTTCCGGCAGGGAGCCGCAGGAAACAGAAACTTCTGGATGTCCATTCCAGCGAATCCATTCCAGACCAGCCGGAAGACATAGAAGGCAATCCGGATATGCTTCCAGCAGAAAAAGGGGTTGCTTTCTGTAATAAGCTTTTCTTTCTGGAACAGCTTTATAAAGAGCTCCCATCAGAAGAACGGAAAGCAAAACGCCTGGAAAAAGAGCCGGATGTATGGAACCGGTTCTGGACATGGGTTGAAGGGCTGGAGCCGTCAGGCGGGAGCAAGCTGGAAAAGGCTGTGAATTATGCCCGGAACCACAAGGAGATGCTGATGAACTATCTGCAGGATGGAAGGTGTGAAATCTCAAACAATGCAGCAGAAAGAAGCGTCAAATCTTATGTAATGGCCAGAAAGAACTTTCTGTTCCATGACCAGGCAGACGGTGCCGCTGCCACGGCGGTCGTATTCAGCCTGACAGAAACGGCCAAAGCAAACAACCTGAACGTTTACCAGTATCTGTACATGCTGCTCCTGTATATGCCGGACTATAAAGAGAAGCCCGCAGGCATAGAACAGCTGCTGCCGTGGAGTGATTTCATAAAGGAAAGATGTTCAGGCGTAACAGATACCGAAACAATCAGACCAGAGAACCGGGAGGATCTGCCTGCATAGGCAGGTCCTGTAAGTCGTACACGGTCGATTATTCAGCGCTTACGAAGTAAAATACTCCAACTTTAACTTTTCGATTTGATCCGGCATCTCTGCTGTATCATGTCCGACCATGGCATCAGCTCTTCTATACCTTCGGGCTCATTTTTGTAGTCCGGCATATAGAGCAGTACAGTCTCCAGATATGCGTAGATGTTCAGATTATTGAGTTTCGCAGTTTCTACTAAACTGTAAATGACAGAACTGGCCCGGGCACCTTTTACCGTATCATGGAACAGGAAGTTTTTCCTTCCTACTGCATAGGGACGGGCGATATTTTCTGCGATATTATTCGAGATGGAGCACCGGCCATCCAACAGGTAATTCTCCATATATGGCTTCTGGTTTTTCGCATAGGTCACTGCTTTGGCCAGACGGCTCCCGCCGGCTGAGCCCACCGTTTCAAGCCATGACCAGTAAGCCTTCCATATGGCAGGCTCCGTCTCAAGACGTTTGGCTTTCCGGGTCCCGGCATCCAGCTGTGCATACTCCTTTTCCAGTTCAAATAACTGGTTGCAGTAACTGAAACCAATCTCTGCCGGGGTCTTATCCGGGGATTTCTTCGCTTTCCCGGCATCCGTTGCGCAGACAAGGCTTTCGACATCATCACGCTTCATCAGTTTTTTCAGGATACCGAACTGCTTCCTGGTGGAAGCTGAGACCTGATACTTCCAGGTGGCTGGCAGAATAGGAAGATCTGAAAGCCGCCATTTCGCATAGGTCTCATCGTAGGCCTCCGGCGGAGAGAGCTCTACCAGGTGCCCAACGCACCAGCTGACGATATAGCCATTGCCTTCCAGATAACCGTCGCATCGTTTGTTTGCACCCAGAACCTTGGCCAGTGACTGGGCAACCGAGGGTTTCTCGGCAAGTACGAGTTTCATTGTGGGGTACCTCCTTACATAGAATAACCCCTCCAATCCGGCGAGGAAGGGAGGGGTATGTAAGAATATTATTCTAATCTAAATGTTTTTTTAGAAATCATTGCCGACTTGAAATCATCAAATTCGACATGCTGTAAAGCAATTCCAGCTTGATTTGCAAAACTGACAATTGTAAAAAGAGCCTGATCATAGTTTTCGCCAGTTTCAATATTGTACTCAAAAGAGTCTATGAATTGTTCAAGCATCTGTCTTTGAACTGCCTCACATTTCGCAACATGCGCAGCAAACTCTTTGTGTGCTGCATTAGCAGTCCTTGTTGATTCTTCAAGAATGGCGGTCATACGTTCATATTCTGCCGTATTCAACTTGGCATTTCTGATTATTTCTCTTGTGCTAGCAATCACATAACTTGCTGTAGTATAAACCGCCATTGGAACAAAGGGACTTACAGATGTTCCCATAATTGCAGTAACAGCTTTCGTGAAATATATTGTTGTAGCTGCCTTTGCAGTGGTATCTACCAACTCATCTCTAAGCTGTTCCGCGTTAATTTCGCCTCTTGCATATGAATAAAGAGCAACACCACCATCTATAATTCCGCCTGCCATTACAGTCGCAGCCATAGAGTCGCTCAGAAACGCACTACCGGATTTTATTCCTTGATATCGAATGGCAGTACTCAATGCACCTGTAGCGCCGCCTCTCACACCGCTATGTACAACATCATCACCAATGTCGGTTAGGGCTTGAGAGAGTTCCTTTTCATCTCTAAACACAGCAAACATATTGGATATTCCAGAGACCACACCTCCAGTTACCATACTAGCTGCTGCCATGTTGGCTGCTGCCGTTCGCATTTCTGCACGAACCTGTCTTTTTTCAAAAGCCTTTGAATATGCCTCTGGTGAATCATAAGCACTTCGAACTTCATCAAGAGTTGTTCCACCAGATGTTATGCCATCGTGTTGAAGTTCATCTGTTATGTTTGCAGCGACATCTTGATAGTCTGCCTGATAAATATTCCCATCATGACTGGCTCTTTCCTCCGCAAGGCTTTTCGCCTTGTGAAGCAGAGACGTCGTCTCTCCAGTTGAAGAATCCACGTAATTGTCTTCTTTTCGGATTAACCTTTGCATTCCGTGATATTTTGGTTTTCGCTGCATAGTAACAGAATCCGCAGCCGCATGCTTAGAATCACTAAACTTTGCTTGAACCTGACGAACCACGCTACTTCCTTGCATAATTTCAATATCGGCAGCATCATGCGGCCTTCCGACAGAATCAGTAACAACAGCATTAAGGGTACTTCTTTGATATGCAGCGGTTGTATTAAATTTTGCGGCTTCAATATATTCAAACAGATTTCCTTTTGCTTGATCAAATGCTACATTTTGCTTTTTTTCAACCACTTTCCTGAAAAGATCCATTCCTTTTACAGCGGAGGATGTAGCCTGTCGAGCATTTTCGGCGACTGCATTACCAAGCAAAGATCCAGCTTGCTTTGAAGCATCTTTGGCAACCTTACGAAAGATTGACATGCACACACCTCCTTAAAGAACAATGAACATCAGTATTGAAAAAACAACAGCACATATCAGTCGTACAATTCTCCAAAGCCATAGCTTGCTTGCAGAGGTAGCCTTAAATTTGAAGAAAATCGGAAATGCAATAACCGCTCCAACAAATAGAGCCAGCCCTCCCAAAACATTTGTTGCAAATAGGCTTACGCCAGCAAAAATCATGATAGCCATTGCAATGAAATTCACGATCATCATTGATCGAGCCGAAGAAGCCCATAATATATTTGCTGCCTTAGCATCGTCACCAGTCATTTTGAAGGTATCTTTTTTAAACTGTTTGAATTCATTTTCAGCAACGGAAATCACTTTTTCAGCATCGGTGGATACTTTTCCATCCGCAGTTAATATAGGTGTAGAAAGAACGTGGTAATAAATCTGGGCCATTAGCCATGACAAATGAAGTGTTTTTTGCTCAACAACCGACAACTCATTAAAGTCAATCATTTCTCCATCGCCATTTGGATGTTCCGCCCTTATTCTTTCCATTTCTTTGATAAAAGGCTTAAATTTCTTGCCGAATTTTTTTATAAAGCTGGAATAATTGTTCGACATTTTCTCAATGCCATTCATTCCAGTTGTCATGATATCCATCTTCGAAACCGCATCCATTGCTTCTGCATGGACCTTTTTTGCTTCAGCTAGGCGCTCCTTGGATTTTACACTTGTAATAACTGCACCTACAGCAAGAATCGGAACCGCAACAATTCCAGCTAAAACAAGCTTTCCACCAGCTATTCCTAATCCACCAACTGCCTTAGATCCACCTCCGAAAAAAGCTAGTGTCGCGTTTGTTTTAGCCGCACCCGATAGTGCAGCAATAGCAGTGCCTGTGGAGGCAGTTCCAAACATCATCGCACCACCATAGGAAGCTATTCCGACAAGCGCACCAGTACCAATTGCAGCAACTCCAGCTTTCGCAACTTCATTGGCTGTCAACGAGGCCTGTTGCATATTAACCATCATCTGCTGTGGTTCCTCATCGCTTCCGATGAAACTCATATTGGTATCGATTGTCTGAACGACCTCAATATTATTGAAAGAACTGAAACATTCCACGAAAGAGTCCATTCCTTTTGCCCAGGCATCGATTTTAGTTTTTCCTAAAATTTCAAGGCTTTTCGTGGTTTTTTCTTTTTGCTCTTCAAAATTTTTCTGTGCGGCATCATATTTGGACTGAGCTTCATTAATCAGTCCCTCTATTTCTTCTTTATGGGTGATCGGTTCTAAGAGACCCATTTAGATATCCCCCTATTTTTGCACATATTTCACGCAATTTTATCATTACTATTGTATAACAAAACTTCCAATAATCCAATCATTTTTATCATGTTAGCGCCTTGTTGCACAAGTATTTGCACACCTAATATGTAAAGGGCAGCTTACGCCGCCCCAAGTAAGCACTCTGCTTACTCTTTAGAATCCTCCGGACCAACCTCGAAATCCTCATCATCCTCAATGATTTCTTCCGCATCATCTTCCGGAATCTCGTACTCATCGTCGTCATCCTCGGTATAATCCGCATCCGGATCAGGTCGCTGTTCAGCGGCCTTTTTCTTTTTAGCCTGCATCATGAAATATCCACCGCCGCAGGCGATCAGGATGATGAACACACCGATGATCGGCAGCACGGGAAAGGACTTCTTTTCTCCCTTTGGAGGCTCCTGCTGTTCGGGCTTCTCTGTTTCAGAGGGAGCCTGAGTCGCTGCTGCAGGCTCCTCCTTCTCGGCATTGGCAGCGTCCTGCGCCGTCTGGAAGGCCTTAACCTGTTCTTCATCCATGAGTGCAAAAAGGTCTGCCTCATCCACCATGTTCAGTTACCCTCACAGATAATATAAACGATCGGTTTACGCTTACGCCGCTTAACTTTGTTCGGATCATACTCTTTTCGCATCTTACTCATCAGGCATTACCTCCGATAAAAGGGATTGCGCCAAAACGCCCTTGGAGATAACCCTTCCGTACGTTTTCACCTTTTCGTGGCGAAAAAGATGCCAACGAGTAAAGCTCTGTCGCACAAGTCTCATCATTTTTTTCAGCAAACCAGATTTGATCTCTACGGAAGAAATTCAGGTCGAGCAGCATTGCGTCATGTGTTGTAAAAATCAGCTGCGCTCCCTTTGTATTGATGGCCTTATCCTGCACCATTTCAATCAATCGTCTGGTTAAAAGAGGATGCAGACTATCTTCAATTTCATCAACAACTAAAAGAGCTCCGTTTTCAAGTGCCTGCAGCCATCCGCCAATGCGGGCAAAAAAGTGTTGTGTACCAACAGATTCCTGCTCCATTAAAAGCTGGAAGTATTCTGTTGTGCCATCCTCGTTAATAATTCGATGTGTTGTCGTAATGACCGGTATTTTACCAGAAGTGTTCTTGATTGTAACATCGGTAATTCCAAGATCGGCGAGCAGCAATTCTTTTAAGATTCGAGCTTTCTTATCATCACCGCTGACAATCTGAGCAACGGTTTCTGATGTGGCGGGCTCTTCATCCATCAGGAGGGTCAACTTTTCCAGGAACCACCGATAAGCATTTTCCGTCTGAGGCAGATTCCAGTCGTTAGAGGATACCAGATAGAGCTTATTGTCCGGTGTTCGATTGCTAAGAGTTACCTGCTCATTTACATTTTCGCGGAACTCATATACTCCATTTTCTCTTGAAAAAATTAAGGCTTCACGACCATTAGGCCAATGATAAAGATATTCTCTGTAAATCTTTTTTGCATCAAAAGAGAAGCCGTATGTGTAGCGAACTCCCTGAAAAATGAATGTCATCTCAAAGGAAGTAGGTTCCTTTGTTACTCCAAAGGGTTCCCAAGGCAGCTTTTGCCCCTTAGAGACTTTTGCTGCATTTCCCACAACCATTTCCTTCATCGTCATCATTGCGTGCAATACATTGCTTTTTCCGGCCGCATTGGCACCGTAAATTGCAAGTACAGACAACAATGCCTTTTTTTCGTCGGGATGAAGCAAATATTCTTCGAATGACTTATCCTTAGAGGCTGCAAAGCTGATTACGGCACTGTTCTTTATTGATCTATGATTTTCTACTGTAAACTGAATCAACATAAATGAATACCTCCATCCATTTTCAGTATTCGAGTTTTCAGTCAATATTATAACAGTTAAAAATGCCCGGGTCAATATTTATATCTTGTTTTTGCTGAATTTCTGCAAAAATCACAATTAAATTTTATAATTGCAGTTTCTTCGGGTTTATTCTCTTCTCTCTACATACTTTTTTTCAGTATGTAAAAGGGCGGCTCACGGCCGCCCTCATCGTTAATATTCTGTGCTCAATAAACCACAACTCCTGCTGATTTTCATTTACTTTTCGGGTTGTGTCGAATTCTGTCCCTTTCAGTTTCAGAATACCGTCGTTTACCCGAAAAGTCCGGAAAGCAAAGGTACCAGCGTGATACCGATGAGTGCCACACCGCCACCGGCCATGAGCTGTTTCATACCCAAATAGGTGTAGGAAACCGGCTCGATGGCGGGCGGCGGCGTGTCAAGAAATATCTATGGAGTTTTTTTAGAACCGCCCCGGCGGGGCAGGTCAGGCTGTGACCTGCTCCACTTCCGGGAGGGGTTTGAGATTAAAATGAATTTCGATAGAAATGTGTCTTGTTTTATCGCTGTCTATGCTCTCATGGACAACGATTTCTTTAATCAGGCGATTAAGGGTAGCTGCGTCCAGTTCCGTGATGTCGGCGTATTCCTGAATGGCTTCTACCCACTGGCGGGCGTCATACGCAAGCCGGATTTCATCGGCCAGCTTCTTCCGGCCTTCCTCAACCCTCGCCTTCAACTCGGCCTGTTCCTTCTGCGTCTTTTCCATCAGCAGATTGAAGTTTGCTTCGCTGATACGTCCGGCAACCATATCCTCATACAGCCGCAGAACCATCTTTTCCAGAACGTCAATCCGTTCCTCGTCTTTGGCAAGGGAGCGTTCCAACGCTTCCCGCTGGCCTTTCTGCTCGGCTTCGCAGGTGTCGGACAGCTTCCCGGCAACGGCTTCCCCGTCCATCAGGGCGGCTCTGGCACACTCCCGGATTTTGTTCAGTACAAGCCGGTACAGGGTGTCGTACTCAACCCGGTGCTGGGAACAGTGCTGTTTCCCGTAGGCATTGTAGGTCTTACAGGAATAAATCTGCTTCGGGTGCTTCTCGTTGGTGTAGCGGATAGTCAGCGACTTCCCGCACTCGCCGCATTTGATAAGCCCCGCAAACAGGCTGATTTCCCCGGTCTGGCGGGGGCGCTGCCGGGATTTCAGCTTGCGCTGCACGATGTCAAAGGTCTTGCGGTCAACAAGCGGCTCATGCTGGTTCTCCACGACAATCCATTCCTCCGGCTTCTTCTCCCCGATGGTGCCGATTTTGAAGCGGTATTCCTTCTTCTGGGAAGCGATAGCGCCGGTATAGACGGGATTCATCAGGATGTCCTTAATCACGGTAAAGTCCCAGATATACCGCCCATTTACCGGGTCTTTCTTTTCCCACTTGGTTGACACGTTCCGCAGCCCCCGTACCCGGTTCCAGTAGGTCGGGCAGGGGATTTTTTCTTCTTCCAGCCTGCGCCGGATGTAGTTGGGGCCGTGTCCTTCCAGCGCCCACGCAAACAGACGCCGGACAATGGGTGCCGTTTCCTCGTCAATCAGCAGGTGGTTTTTGTCCTCCGGGTCTTTCTGGTAGCCGAAGGGGGCAAGGCAGCCGGTAAACTGGCCTTTCTGCGCTTTCAGCAGATAAGAGGAATGAACCTTCTTGGAAATGTCCTTGCTGTACATCTCGTTGAGGATGTTCTTGAACGGCGCAATGTCGTTGTTGTCCCGCATGGTGTCGATACCGTCATTCATGGCGATATAGCGCACGCCGTGGCGGGGGAAGAAATCTTCAATCAGGAAGCCGGTCTGCAAATAATTCCTGCCTAACCTCGATAAATCTTTCGTTATCACAAGGTTGGCCTGCCTGCGCTCGATGGCTTTCAACATCCGTTTCAGGTCGGGGCGCTCCATGTTCAGCCCCGTGTAGCCATCGTCCTGATAGACTGCAACAACCTCCCATCCCTGCTTCTCGCAGTAGTTTTCCAGCATATCCCGCTGGTTTGCAATGCTGGCGCTCTCCCCGTCAAGGTCATCGTCCTTGGAAAGCCTGCAATAAATAGCCGCCCGGAAGCTGCCCGCCAGTATTGCGTCCATGCCTGTATATTCCATTCCGTTCATCATAACCGTTTACCCGCACAATCCAGACGGAACACGGTCATGCTGAACCTTGTCTTTATTATACTCTAAATCTTGCTTTTTCGCAAGATATTCTTTATCATTTCTCTGGCTGTATTTCTGTGCAATCAGGCTCACGAAAACGTCCGTAGCGTCCAGTTCGCCGTCAAATACCGTTGTGACATGGATTTCAGTTTTGTTTTTTGCCATAGGCAGTTACCTCCATAAATGAAATAAGCCAGACAGGAGATGGTCGGCAACGAAGTCCGGCAACGGGCTTCAAAAAACCTCGAAAACAATCTCTGTCTGGCGGGTTATTGTTTATTTACTTTTTCTTTTATTTTTCTGTTGCTTTGGTTGTCAGAGGGGAGAAAAGCCCGCAGTTACGGGCTTTTTCCCGGCAACCGGCTCGGCAACGGGATAGCAACGGGGTCGGCAACCGGCTGTGATTTTCCCGGATATTTCAGAAGGGAAGTTCCATCTGCTCCGTGACTTCCACAAATCCGTCCGGCGTTTTTTCACGTCCGTTGTCAGCGCCCGTTGCCGGGGCTTCCTGTTCCCAGCCCTTCTGCCTGCCGTATCCTTCAAATATCCGGGGATTGGAGAAATACTTCCATCCCGTGATACAGTGGTTCATGATGTCATTGACCTCCCGGATTTCCCATTGCTTCGGCTCGTCAAAGGGGTGGTTCAGGGCTTCTTTGAAAAGCTGCTTGGAGCATACGGCGCTGCCAGTGTAGCGGTCAAGGTATGCCTGTATCATCCCGGCCTTGGTGTCCTCCGGCATGAAATCCCGCTGGTGTTCTTTGAGGTACTGTATCATTTCGGGCGTAAAAGACAGCTTAAAATCGCCACTTTTGTAGGTTGTCATGGCTTCCGCCCATACCTGTTCAATATAGGCTCTGGAAGCGGCTTCATCGTCCAAAATGTGTATCTCGGCCTGTCCGGGGTAGACCATGACCGGCAGGAAGCGCCGGTTCCCGGAACGGTCAAGGGGCAGGAAGTCCAGCGCATTGGAAGTCCCGCCGAACACGCATTGCCGCAGCCTGTCCTCCGGGTGGGTTTCGTAGGGGATTTTATAGACCTCCTTCTGGCGGCTTAAAAATGACTTGATTTCCTCTATGCTCTTGGCGTTTGCGGTGGCAATCATCTCCGACATTTCAATTATCCAGTGGCCTTGTAGCTTGCGGTACACGTTATCATCGTCCAACTTCCGCAAATCATCGGAAAACCACTCGTCTTTTACGGCCAGCAGCCGGAAGAAGGTGGATTTCCCGGCTCCCTGACCGCCAACCAGACAGAGCATGACCTCAAACTTACAGCCGGGGCAGAAAGCCCGGTGGATGGCTCCCAGCAGGAACAGCCGCAGGGAATGGTAAGTGAAGTTGTCTGTGTCGGCTCCCAGAAAGTGACGCAGGCAGTAGCGGATACGCTCTTTCCCGTCCCAGACAAGGCCGTTCAGGTAGTCCCGGATGGGATGGTAGCTGTTGGCGTCTGCGGCCAGATCAGCGGCGTCTGCTATCTTTTTCTCGCTTGTCAGGCCGTAGGTATCTTCCAGATACAGCCGGATATATTTCATGTCCGTGTCGGTCATGGCCTTGCTGCCGGTTCTGCGTTTCCTGCCGATGGGCTTTAGAAGGTCAATACGCTCGGTCAGGAGATTTTTTGCAACCGCCCCGGAAAGAATGGGGTCATACTGGAACACGGTCAGGCAGTTGTGGATACTGTTCCGCACGCCGCCTTTCTCGGTGCCCTCCAGCATGGCCTTGACTTCCTCAACGCTCCGGGGCGGGGGTGCGGCTTCGATGGTGTCCGTCACGGCCTGCCGCAGTTCGGGCGGCAAGGTCTGCCATTCTCCGCTCAAGGTTCCTCACTTCCTTTCCGTAGCTGGTAATCAGGGCAGCCTGTTCCCCTATGTCGGAGAACAGCAGCACATCCAGCAGATATTCCACATGGGATTGTTTCTGCAAGGCTTCCACGAAAAGCGGGTGCCATTCTTCCTCCGGCGTCTTGGGGGCATAGTCCCGCTTCCAGCGGCGCAGCAGATTGTGATAGTCGGACAGTACCCGGAAGCAATATCGCTCCATGCGCTTAAATTGCTGTTCCGGGCTTTCCTTCCGGGGATTTCGCTTCGGGCGGCTCCTGCTTGGTGGCTCCTTATCCTCATAGGGGATGAAGAAGTCCTGCGCCAGCATGAGGGCGGCTTCCCTGGGGCTGACGTTTTCCAGACGGGAAACAAAGTCAATCACATCCCCGTCTGCCTGACAGCCGAAGCAATGGAAGCGCCGGTCAACCTTCATGCTGGGGTTTTTATCGTCATGGAAGGGGCAGACGCACATCCCGTTTCTCCCTACCAGGATACCGTAATGCTCGGCAGCCTGCCGGGTGGTAACAGACTGTTTCACGGCTTCAAATACATTCAATAGGCAAATCCTCCTGAAAATAGAAAAAGCGCCTGTCATTCTCACGGGGAAAATGGCAAGCGCCTGATTGGTTAAAGTTCCATATCCTGTTTTTGCTGGCGGCGGGGCTGCTGGTGTTTCTCTGCCTGTTCCTCCCGGATACGCTGCTCCCGGCCTTTGACCGCCTGCTGGATGGACGGTTTCTTTCCCGGCTCTGCGGTCTGGCGGTACTGCTCGGATGGTAAAACCTGATTGAGCCAGTGGCGCACATCCCGCAAAATCTTTACATCCTCCTGTACGGCAGTCAGCGCTTCCGTCTTGGAAGCGATATTCTCTGAAAGCTGTGCCTGTTCCCCGGCCAGCTTCTTTGTGCTGTACTTCGCCCCATCAAGGTGAACCTTGAAATACCGCAGGGCAGCGTTGTAGGCGTCCAGTTCCTCCTTATGGTCGGCGGCAAATTTCTCCTTGGGTTTCTTCCAGCGGATAGCGGCATATTTCGCATGAACCGGCTTGTTTGCTTCAAAGTTCCCGATATGGAAAAGCAGCCGGTCAATCTCTTTCACACGTTTCTCCATCGGCCTGATTTCCTCACGGATGGAAACGGCCTGTGCGCTGGCTTCATCCAGATAGGCGTCAAGGCTCTCTACGGTGGAAATCTCTTTCTGCCGCAGGAAGTCAAGGGCTTCCATAACCTTGTTGAAATCGCCAACGGTTCCTTTTAACTTCCCCTTGGAAGTCCAGCCGGTACGTTCCTCGCTCCGTTTATCCAGATACCGGGAAAGCAGTTCGGGGATGGTCGGCTCCTTTGCCTGTTCCAGCGCTTCCAGCAGCGCCGCCTTTTTCTCTTTCAGGCCGGACAGCCAGCCCTTTAAGCTGCGTACCATCTGCCGGATAGACTGCATGAGGGAATTGGCGGCTTTGATGTCCCGGTTCAGGTTGCCGATGTTGGTCTGTATGCCTTTTTTCTCCAACTGGCTGACCGCTGGCCCCATGTGGACAGTGGGGATTTTATCAATCCCCTGTCGGACATAGGAGCGAAGGTCAAGGCGCTCCGGGCTGCCGATGGCTTCCAGATAGCGGTTCGCTGTGTCAGCCCAGCCCTGCCGCCATATCTCAGCGTACTTCTGGTCGTTCCAGTCCACGGTATCCTCCTTGTGGCTTTTCCATCTGCCGGACGCAAGCCGGATACGCTCGCCGTTCTCGTCAAGGTCGTAGACCTTCCGGCTCTTGGGAAGCCACTTGCCCTGTTCGTCCATCGCCCGCATGGTAAGAAGGATGTGGGCGTGGGGATTTCCGTCCCCCTTGTCATGGATGGCAAAATCGGCAATCATGCCCTTGGAAACGAAAAACTCCCGGCAGTAGTCCCGGATAAGGTCGGCGTACTGTGACCGGGGAAGTTCCCTCGGTATGGCAAGCACGAACCTCCGGGCAAGCTGGGAGTTCCATTGTTTTTCGATGGCTTCGGCGGCGTTCCACAAGGTATTCCGGTCTGCGTACTCCGGCGGGGCATGGGGCGGCAGCATGATTTCGGTGTGGACGATTTCGCTTTTATGGGAATAGTATTTCTGTTTCTGGTCGTATTCGGAAAACAGCCGTTCCCCGCTCTGGTAGGCGGCAGACGCAACGGCTGACTGGCGCTTGCTGCGCTGGATGATTTTCACATCAAAGTGCGGGCATGGCAAGTCGTGTCCTCCTTTCTCCCGGCGTCCGGGCAAAAAAAGAGCAGGGAACCTGTTTCAAGATTTCCTGCTCGGTGGTGCCGCCGGTGGGCGGCTGGTATTCAGTTTTGAAAGTTCGGGTCAGGTTGGCCCGATGATGGGATATTTTACAACTCAAAATTCCTATCTCAAATCAAAAAGAACGCTTTCATAGTCCTTTACGAAATACTTTATATTTGTGCGTCCTTTCTGAATAATTGTGTGGCCTTCTGCTTCCAGTTTTTCCTTTTGTGCTTCTATACCGCCGGGATATTTTGCGTTCAATTCCCCGTTTGCCTTTAAGGTTCGCCAATACGGGGTTTCATCTTCGGAACGCTGGTAACTCGCCCATGCTGCAATAGATACAAAAATTCCTGCTGTAATAGGCTCTGTGAAATCCGCTCCATTCAGTTCAGCAAAATATTCACGGATTTTTCCGACAGTAATTACTTTGCCATAAGGAATTAGTTTCATTACCTTGTCATAATCGATTGGCGGGGCAAAATACATTCTGCTTCCGCCATATTTCTCAATGCTTTTCTGGTCGGTAATGGTCTGAAATTTAGGCATATCCTTGCTATCGTGTAGCATGGCATTAAAATCTTTTTTATCTTCATTCGCCATTTCTCAACACCTCCTGCCTTAATTATAGTGGAGTAGACTACTCCATGCAATGAGACGGTTTGAAAATAATCTTGAAAAATGTAATTGTGATTGGATTTGAATAAACTTGCTGAACGGGAACAGCTTGCAGCGCAAGGTGTTTCCGGGCGGCAAGTCCACAAAGGGGTAGCTGGCGGCAGCCAGCGCAGGGGAAGTGTAGCTTCCCCTGTGATGATTGGCTGGAGCCGGAACGCTGCGGGCAATCATCCGCTTTCCGCAGGAAGCCCCGGCAGGGCGCAACACACTACCTTCAGGTGGTGTATAGTTGCGCCCTCTTTCAGAGGGGCAGTCCACGGGCTGCGGCTCTGAAAGCAATCATGGCCGTTTCCGGCCTGCGTCCTCTCCCTGAAAATTACCGTTACCGGCAAATACTTTTTCCATGAGCTGACGGGTGCTGTCTTTGTGGAACAGCAGCTTCAAGAACAAACTGACCTGTTCATCCGTGATGGCTTCCGGGTGGGGAAGGTAGCTTTCCAGCATGGCGGCTCTGGTGCAAAGCCGGTGCGTCCGTTCCTTCCGTGTCAGCGTCTTTATCTGGTGTTCCAACATCTTTTCTTCATGCTGCGCCCTCTGCAGCTTCTTTTCCGTTTTCTCTATCTCCTGATTGAGTGCTTCCAGCTTTTCATTCATAGGCGGCTGTCCTCCTTTTTCGGAATGAGTACATATATCTTGTTGGGTTCCCCGAAGCCCTGACGCACTCGCAGTATCAGTCCGGCGTCCTCCAATTCATTCAGGGAACGCTTCACGGTCATGGTGCTGCGGGCAAGTGCCGCCGCCAGTTCCACGATGGGGAAATGGATAAATAAAATCCCATTGGTGTCCTCTATGCCGGATACAAAAACAATATCCAACATCCGGGCGTACATGACCTTGGCGGTGCTGCTGATCGGGAGCCGCAGCATGGCTCTCGGCAGCGGCATACAGGGCGGCAAGGGGGTGTCTGCGGTCATAAATTCAACTTCCATTCAATCGGTGTCCTCCTTTACTTTTCGTTTTGAGCGTTTGGAAAGATAATGGGGGCAGTCCACAATGACCGCCCGGAAACTCTGCTTGCAAGTACGCTGGCATTTCCGGCAAAGGTCGTTGTACGTTACCCGCCCCCGTTCATTGAGGAAGAAAGACAGTTCCAGCTTCCTCTTTTTCGGCATTCTCGGCATGGTGCCTCCTTAAACAAAAATCCGCCCATTTCAGCCGTAACAGCCGCAATAGACGGATAACAGATTTTAGTGTTGTGTTTCGGGGCGATTTTCAAGGGAAAAGCGGCCATAGAGCCGCCCGGAAATCCCCCGTAGTATTACGGATAGGGTAGACTATGCCCTATCGGATTGTTGTGTTTCGGTATCAATTCGGTGTTCATTTTCGCCGGTTCTCCCTGATGTCGTTCCTGCCCCTGGCTCTCACAACGGCGTTTCGCTCCCTTTGGTACGCTCGTTGCGGTCATGGTTCCTCCATTTCCCTGCCGCAAGTCGTTGCGCTACATCGCCGAGGAGCATATCCCATACAGGCCGGTCATTCGATTGGAATAATCCATCGATGAACTAAGCCCATTATGGCACATTTTTGAGCCTTCTCCCGTATATCCACAAAGTAGGAAAACCGTCCCAAAAACGAAAATTTCCACGATTGCGGAACGGGTATGGTATAATGGGATGGACGGCGGCAGCCAGCCGCAGGAAGGAGCGATGTATCTATGAAAACCCGCATTTCCGTACAGGAACGCCTGAAAGATTTACGGGTGGAACGGGGCTTAAATCTGGAAGAACTGGCGCAGGAAACCGGCATTTCAAAATCAGCCCTCGGCAGCTATGAAAACGACAACGATGAATACAAGGAAATCAATCACGGCAGCCTGTTGAAGCTGGCAGACTTTTATCAGGTGTCCGTTGACTATCTGCTCGGCCTTACCAACAATCGGAAATATGAAAACACGCCGATAGAAGAATTACATTTGAGTGATGAAGTCGTGGAACTGCTGAAAAGTGAACGCTTCAACAACCGGCTGCTGTGTGAGATTATCTCCCATGAAAAATTCAGGGAACTGTTGGCAGACGCAGAAATCTATGTGGACGGGATAGCAACCATGCACTTTCATGACACAAACAGCTCACTGGCTGCTTTACGGGCTATGATACTGGAAGAACATCCCGAAGCTACGGCAGACCGGGCAATCAAAGTATTGGAAGCCTGTCAGGTAGAGGAAGAAGATTTCTTCTGCCATGTGACGCACAAAACATGGGATGCCATTCTCCACGACATACGCAAGGCGCACGAAAATGACAGTGAAAGTGCGCCGGATACCACGCCCGCCGATGAACTGATACGGGAAGTACAAAAGGCCATGCAATCGCCGGGGGACAGGGTTCAGCAATTCACGGAGATATTCTGCAAGGCGTTTCAGCTTAAATATAAGCGGCTCTCACAAGAGGAACGAAGCCTTTTGAAGAAGCTGTTCAAGAAATCCCCGCTGATAAAACAGTCCGGTATGAACTTCCGGCGCAGGCCGTGGAAATGAAAACTGCCGTTGTGGGAATGGTTGTTCCTGCAACGGCAGCTTTGATTATATATGAATTTGGAAATCCTGAAACTTAAACAATCCATTTCCCTGTTTGAGTTTTCCGGCTCTCTCTAATTGTGCAAATCCGGCTTCAATATCGGCTATCAAAGAAACGGGAATATCCAACTGATGGTGTCCGGGCAGAACTTTTTTTATATTGTATTTCCGTATTCGCCTTATAGATTGATAGAATAGCTTCGGGTCGGTAGTTGGGTAAAATGCGTCCAGGCTTCCCTTGTATATCAAATCCCCGGAATACAAATAGTTTCGTTCTGGTTCGTAAAAGCAACAATGTCCGGGAGAATGTCCCGGCGTGTGAACAACTTGAATTTCCCGCCCGCCTAAATTTAGAAAATCGCCATCGTGTAAAATTCTTTGTGGGATACCTTGAAAAATCTGATAAGCGTTAATATCAAAATCTCTTGGAAAATCACAAGGAAGCCTTGTCAAATTATTCTTCACAACTTGCAATGGTATCGGAAACCTGACCGATAACCAGTCCTTTTCCGCTTCATGTACGGCGATATTATCAAAATACTTATGCCCGCCAATGTGATCCCAATGAACATGAGTTGTAACTGTCATAACAGGCAGCTTTGTCAGAGAGTCCACAATTTTTCTGATGTTGGAAACGCCTAAACCTGTATCAATGAGAATAGCATATTTTTCCCCACATAATAGATAACAATGTGTTTCTTCCCAGTGCTTGTATTCGCTAATAGAGAATGTATCACGGTCTATTTGCTCAATGGTAAACCAATTATCCATTCCGCATAATTACCTCCAGCAACTGAATTTCCAGTTAAAACCACTTTGCATTTTCATCTCTGAAATGTGGTATATTGCCATCTTTATAAGGGTCATACCGATTTTCGTTACAACCAAATTCTTTTAAGAGAGCAATCTTGCCATCTGGCGTCCATTCTATCAGTGACATTCCATCAAACGCTTCTACGTTACCGGCGTCCATCTTATTTTTGAAATACCATTCAACAATGGTTTGATTGCCTTTATGGAAAAATTGCTTGATGTCCCATTGCAAGACAGTTCCACGGGTATTCCATTCCTCAAACCAAAGTTTTATTTTCTTGGAGCCGTGGTACTCTGGCCCCCAACTTTCAATATATACGGCATTATCAGAAAATACATTAAATATACCCAAATCTTTTTTTGCAAGCCACATATCAAACCAAAGTCTGATAATTTTTTCTCTATTGTCCATTTCGCAGCGCCTTCCTTGTCAATTTAATTTTTCAGCGTCTTTGTCCTGCTCTAATTCAATTACATCCAAAATGCCACAATTCAGGGCTTCGCAGATACGAACCAGCGTTTCCATGCTGATGTTTTTGCCTTTACCCATGTTGGCAATCATATTTGTGGTAAGACCGGCGGCAATCCGCAAGTCCTCTTTCCTCATATTGCGCTCAACCAGCGTGTGCCAGAGGGGGTTATAGCTTATGTGCATTTATCCTCCTGCCTTTCTCCCGGTTCCGGGGTTTCTGTTCCCATTATATCAAAGTTCTTGCTATTCCACAAATATTTCTTGACACAACCGCCGGTTCCGTCTGGATTGTGCTTTTCCTTTCTTTTCTTGATTACATCTACTTAGCCATAAGCTGCTTCATGCCTTGGGATTTGGCACCGGGGTTGTCGTTGCCGTAGCCCTCCAGCAGGTTGATGGCTCCCCAGATGCCGAGACCGGCACCGAGAGCTACGACGAGGGTCTGCAGTACGGTGACTGCGCTGTTGAAAAATGCCATAAATGT
Organism: Lachnospiraceae bacterium; assembly: GCA_902363665.1. Classification (GTDB taxonomy): domain Bacteria; phylum Bacillota; class Clostridia; order Lachnospirales; family Lachnospiraceae; genus Choladousia. Next base: position 60,846 of record CABJAW010000014.1, read on the forward strand.
ATACCTCCTTGTTTTTTGCGCCCATTCGGGCTGAAAATGAGATTGTCTTTTTTGCTCTTTGCATGTGCACCTGCAAAGAATATAAAAAATAGCCAGGGCAGATTTTTTCATCCGTCCCGGCTATGTAAACAGGCAGTATTCACTGCCTGCATGCTTTTGGAGTTTTATCTGGCAACGTCCTGATGCCTGAAGGCTTTCCAGGAAGGCTTCGCTGCCGCAGTTTCTTCCTTCCGGTCAGATAGGTCCGAGAGGACAGAGCCTCTGGATCTATCCTTGTAGGGTTCCATCAGAGCCTTCAGCTCCGCATTGGTCACTTCTCTGGTCTCGCGTCCCCAGATCGGCTGACCGGCATCATCGATTCCATTCTTTACAGAACGGGAAAGGCGGGTCATTCCGTCCTCAGGGAGCTTCATCCAGACACCCTTGCCGAACTTGTTTTCATGGATCATCTTCGGGGAGATCACAAAGGTCTCCCAGGGACGGGTATCCGCCTTATCCGGATTCGGAATACTGACTTCTACCAGTTCTTTGCCGTTCCTGGAAATAAACGGATCTCCCACAAAACCCTTCTCTGACATTTCTTTATCCTCTTTTCTTTGAAATATGAAAGAAAAATTATCCCTTCATATAACGAAACGCTCAGAGCATGTTTTACAGTGGTCAAAAGCAAATTTTTTTACTTTTTTTCTTACGAGTCTTCTTGCGAGTTTTTTTTAATGCCACTCGTACGAAACTCGTAACATTAGATTTCTGCATTTATCCTAAAATTAAGTAAAAGAAAAAGAGCATATGGAATTGAATCCATACACTCTATGATTACTGGAACTTTATTTCATTTTAATTCAACAAACTTTTGTTTATCTCGTTCTTAAGTTCATCTTTATTCTCGTATGTTCTCACTATCGGAATCGTACTCTGTCTGTTCTACATAATCTGCGGAACAGTCTCGTTTGTACGGATAAAAAAATAAACTGAGCCACGGCTGTTCCAACACGAAATCAGCCGTGGCCTTATTTATATCATTTCACTCTTTTTTGAAATAGAACAACACCACAGCAACAACTCAAATCGACTTAAAATTCCAGACTATTCGCATTCAGCAAGAAATACTTCATTCCCATGATGACAAAACCTTCATCATTTCTCCAAGGCTTTTTGCTGCCATTTACAATGACGATCTTCTTGAAAGAGTCCGGGATATTACGCAGAGAATTGAACTCCTGCGTCTGTTTTTCTTCCGAAGTCATGTCATATACAACCTGGATATAGTATCTCTGGTTTCCTTGATTCACCACAAAGTCAACCTCCAACTGCTTACGAACACGTTTGCCCTCTTTATCCTTATCGAAGATATCCACGACACCCACATCAACATTGTAGCCACGGATCAGCAGCTCGTTATAAACAATGTTCTCCATGATATGAGTAGGCTCCTGCTGTCTGAAATTCAGACGTGCATTTCTCAGTCCCAGATCAGTAAAGTAGTATTTCAGATTTGCACCGATATACTTTCTGCCCTTAATATCGTATCGGCTTGCCTTGGAAATCAAAAAGGCATCTGTCAAATGGTCGATATGCTTGGAGATGGTTTTATTAGCATAAGTCATCTGGCGCTCACTGGCAAATGTATTGGCAATCTTTGAAGGGTTGGTCGGTGCGCCAATTGCAGATGCAAGCACATCAACCAAAATCCCAATCTCACCCACGTTCTGAATCTTATTTCTTTCAATAACATCCCTCAGATAGACATTTGCAAAGATGTTCTTCAGATAGTCCGCTTTCTGTCGTTCGCTCTGGAAACTTACGATCTGCGGCAATCCTCCGTAGATCATGTAGTCATCCCATGCATCATCATAATCGCCGTCATAGACAGAATAAAACTCTGCAAAGGAGAGAGGATAGATTCTAATCTCATCACCTCTGCCACGGAACTCGGTCACAATGTCGCTGGACAGGAACTTGGAATTACTTCCGGTGACATACACATCAATATTGCTCATGCGGAGCAGGCTGTTCAGCACTTCCTCAAATTGTGACATAAACTGCACTTCATCAAGAAGCAGATAGTATTTGCCATCGTCTTTCATGGCATCTTTGATGTACTTGAAACACACCTTAGGATCTCTTAGTTCCTCATTTTCAATACCGTCCAATGCAATCTCAATAATATGATCAACATCAATGCCGTTCTCCAGTAAGTATCTCTTAAAGATGGTAAACAGCAAAAAGGATTTGCCACATCTACGAATGCCGGTAATCACCTTTATCATTCCATTATCTTTTCGCTCGATCAGCTGCTTTAGGTAAGCGTCTCTTTTAATCTCCATCATTACGCTCCCCCTTTCCGTGCATCTGCACACTTTTTAGTAATGAGATTCCATCACAGAACGACCTGAATTTCAATATGTATTCCCATTTTATGTGCATCTACACACTTTTATGTAATGTTGATAAATATATTTTCAGATTTTTTTGATTGCAGTGTCTATAATCGACTACTCCAATCGTTATTATAGGTAAACAACAAAAAGAAGATGGTTCCGATGTTTCATTAAATATGTTCGTTAGTCTTTTACGCAAAGGATTCTATCTCCTCTGCGCCCTAATGCTTTTCGGATTCAGTTCAACAAACTTGAATTTATCGTCTTGTTCCATTCTTATCAAAATTCTTTTTTAATGCTATTTCTGTTAGGAGAATAGACCCAATTAAAGGAATAAGTTGAACCCCACAGATAATTCCTCCTATACTCCCAACACAATCTTCATTTTTTCCAATCACTAAAAGCATGAAGATTACTGTTATCGGCAACATAACCATTCCACAGACATACCAGACTTTACCACAATATTTATGAGCAAATTCCCATGTGTCTTTGTTCTTCATAGACATCGAAGTCCGATATCCAAATACTGAATTTATTTCCTTGGGAGCCTTTTTCATAAAATATCTTCCGAAACCAATCATCGTAAATGGAAGAAGCAAATCCATAATCAACATAAAAATCCAAAACCCCATCGTAAACCTCCTTTACTACAACTCCCGATTTTCTCAATTCTCCAAACTGGAATTTCATAAACGCATTTGCTTCTTAAACGCAAACATTCCCTCATTGCCATCACCGACAAAATCGTCCGGTGTATCCGGCATAGGATGTTTTTCATTAAAAAATTCTGTAATATGAAAGCCGCAGACATTCACATAAAAATGAATGTTGCGCTTATCAAAGTACGGCGTACAGGTTTCCCATACTTTCGTGTTCGGATATATTCGTTCCAATTCAAACCATATCTTCTTACCGATACCATTGCTCTGAACTCCGTTCTTTACAAAAAGCAGATCAAGATGGTTATGCTGTGTACTCTCATTGATAATAACAACAGCACCGCCCACCATTTCTCCATCGACAACGGCTTTATAGACAGCAGAACCCTCCGCATTCAGCGACTGGTCAATGTCCTTTTCAGGCAGAATAACAGCATCTGTTTTCCCAAAAGCATCTTCAAAACCTTTCTGAAATGCTTCCTGCATATCCGCCTTGTATTGCGTTAATTCTTTTGGTTCTATACAAACTAATTGGAAGGTCATTTTATATCTATCTCCTCAAAAATTCCGATTTGCACATCAAATCGTTTTCTTCATTCTATCACAACTTCTATTGATCCGCCATCAGTCTTTCGAACCAGGTATCCATGGCAATGATGAACTGGCCTGCTACTGGCAATTCTTGCAGCATTTCGTCAAGAGTTTTCTGTTTCACATATTTCTGCACATACACCCAACAGGCAACGCTACTGGCTTCTGATACAATGTCAGCTATGGTTTTGCGCATAAGCTCTTCAAATTCAGTAATTTCTTCTTTTGGGACAACATCATACAGTGTTGGTGCCTGATGACTTAATTTTACGCCATTTTCATTTGCATCTTTAAGCAGATTCTTAACTTTTTCTCTTGAATCCTCCGGTAATTTCATGTACTCCCACATAAATGCTACCACATCGGACGGTGTGTCTTTTTTAAGTGGGGGTAACTGAATATAATCATTGTTTTCGCTTATTTTCATATCCTCCTCACGATATAACAAAATCAATAATACGTTCTCTTGTCATGTCCAGTACAGTGTCCACGAATACTCCTGCAAACAGGATCAGATACAGAATTACACTCAGCGAAAACAGAAATGCAACCTGTACCCAGTCATGATAACAGTATGCAGTCGCTATAATCAGCAAAGTGAATATAAACCCAAGGATCCCTCTGACAACCGCATAAGTCTGTACTGTCATCTTCACTGCCAGGCCGATCACAAAAAGAATCAGCCATACCGGCAGTAATAATATCTTCCCAGCAAGTTTTAAAATAAACATGTGCACCTCCTATCTTACCAGTCCTGGCATATCATGGTTCACCTCTGCCTGATAATACCCGTTCATCGTTGACGTTGCATTAAACAGGGCTGCTAATAAATATTTCTTGATGTTCTTCACTTTGGTGGTGTTACCACGCATACAGTGTAAGACATACTCGATATGTGAATAGGTCAGCATCAGAAATTTTTTCTTCACCAGTGATGCCGGATACCAGTTGCTGGCAATCAAGATCTTGTCATTTTTACACATCACAGTCTCTACGATCAGGTTCACGATTTCATCTACCTGCCGCATATCGTCATGATGAGTTACTTCCAGTGATTCATAATCAATGGTCTCTTTGACAAGGTTTTCATAAGCCTGATAATCCTCAGAGCGATTATCGCTATCAAATCTTTTCTCATCCACAGATATGATATGATTAGATTTATTATCATTCATTTCAGTATCACTACAGCCGGACAAAAAGAAATGATCTCATCATCCAGTTTCTGCAACATTTCCGGTATCAGTTTTGTCAATGAGATATAACGCTGCACTTGTTTTGGGCTATCACCACAATCCTCGCTGATAATCTCTATCGATCGTTTTCTTGGTGTTTTGTGGTCAACTTGGCTCTTTTTTCGACCACTTTTTCTTTTCAATACATCATTCTTCAGTTTGTAAGCAAAAGCTTTTTCACTGTAACTGATCCGTTCTCTGTGAAGATTGGAATCTACCATACTTAAAATGGAATCATCTTCACTTAATACTCGGATGATCACCGGTACTTTACGGTATCCTAGTTTCTCCGCAGCATGTTTTCTTCTGTGGCCGGATATGATCTCATAGTAGCCATCCGGTACTGGTCTGACGATCAGCGGATTTAAAATGCCATATTTCTCAATGTTTTCCTGCAGAAGAAACATTTCCTTATCATCTTTCACTTGAAACGGCTGCTCTTTGAATGGACGAAGACGCTCAATCTCAATTTCTATGATTCTTTCTTCGCTTTCTCCTGATTGTCTGTTTGGCTCAGTCATCTTGACTCCTTTCCTCCAGGATTCAGGAAATAAAAAATGCCTGCCTGGAACTTTTATAGATAGTAAAGTTCCAAACAGACATTGCTGTTTGACCATTAGCTGTAGCTAATAGAATTGAATACTGTTTCAGCTAATTCATGTTTGCAGGTTTGGGAGAGATTGTTTCTTTTCCCGCCTTTTCTCTGATTTACATCCCCGAATAAGGGGTGACAACGGAGCGGAACCCAAATGTTAGCTGGACTTCTTAAAACCCATGTTTGCAAACCGGTAATTTTGATTAGCTGTCAGCTAACAAAAATCGGATTGCGTTAGCTGGAAATTGATCATTTTGAATGGATTTTTGTGTCACGAACGTGATTTGAAAATAACAAAAGCGTTCGTTGTCAGCTAATCCAGCTAACATTTTCGAACGCTTTGAAGCCCGTCGCCAAGAGGATTTGAACCTCCGACCCCTCGCTTAGGAGGCGAGTGCTCTATCCAGCTGAGCTATGACGACACATGCCGCAAACCCTTGATTTTACTGGGTTTCTGGGATTTTTCCCTTCGGCCATATATAAGATTATCAACTCTATTTCGAGTTGTCAATCTACAGATTTTTTCGATTTGGTAACATTAGAACGTTCCCCAATTTGGGGAATGCTTTGTTGTCACCATTAGCATTTTTCAAAATAGATTCGAACTGAAAGTTGTTTTTCATTTTTTCCCTTTGGGGAATGCCTCGGCTTTCTCTTAGGAGGCACTTGTTCTATCCATTAAACTAAGGGAACAAAACAGGTCTGCTCTGCGCGTTTATCCGCCTCAGAACAGACCTATCATACTATATTTTTCGGGAAATTACAAGTCAAAATTCAGTTGACCCTGCAGCCAGATGTTGCCCTTGAAGCGACGGCCGATTTCCGGTACACCAAGGAGATCTTTTGCATTGACACAGATATCAAAATACATGTCATTGCATTCCAGTGTCATCTGGTAGACATATTCATCCGTAACCGTATTTTGCACTTTCTGACAGTATTCAATGTTTCCAAGAATCTGATACTGATCACATTCCATTCCATAAGGCATGAAAAATGTATCTACAATTGAAAATACGTCTTCTTTGTAAACCCGGCGTGACACCATCGAATACAGATCCATATCCTCAATGGTCAGGCTCTCAATCGCATCCGGATCACCGTTTTTCGCCGCACTCATCAGCTGGCTGCGGTGCGCAACAGATTTCTTTTCAAAATCCATATTTTCCGCAGACGCTTTTTTTGCCACCGGGAACAAAATTTTTCCGCCAGATGACAAACCGGTGAATGTCGTCGTGACCGGAATCCCTTTCAACTGATTCAGGATCTGTTCCTGGCGATACCTGGCCGCATTCTGCAGATAAAAGATCAACGATACGCCGACACGCCCATCGTCACAGATTCCTGCAAATGAATCACCGTTTACACGCCTTTCCACGCTGACTTCTTCTGAAGTCGTAACACTTCTCCCTTTATAATAAGGAAAATAATACTGTCGGTGAAACCCGTCACCGTCAACATCTCCGCAGAGCTTGATTCCCATATCTGGTGCAAACTCTTTCTCCATCTCGATAAATGCAGTGTCATCTTCTCTTACAGCTTCCCGATGGTCAAACTTTTTATATACATCCTCAAGCAGCTTTTCTACTTCAGATTCTTTTGTAATGTTTGCAAAACCGATTGCTCTTAAATAAGAATGCATCTTATCTCCCCTTTAAAGCCGGTCTTATCTGATTACTTCCTGTCCGCCCATATACGGTCTTAAAGCTTCCGGAATCCGAACGCTTCCATCCTCATTGAGGTTATTTTCAAGGAATGCAATCAGCATTCTCGGCGGTGCAACTACTGTATTATTCAGTGTATGCGCAAGATATTTCTTTCCATCCTCACCTTTCACACGGATCTTCAGACGTCTTGCCTGCGCATCTCCTAAGTTAGAGCAGCTTCCTACTTCAAAATACTTCTTCTGTCTCGGTGACCATGCCTCTACATCCAGAGATTTCACTTTCAGGTCTGCCAGGTCACCAGAGCAGCACTCCAGTGTACGTACCGGAATATCCAGTGTACGGAAGAAATCTACGGTATTCTGCCACAACTTGTCAAACCACATCATGCTGTCTTCCGGTTTGCAGACAACAATCATTTCCTGCTTTTCAAACTGATGAATGCGGTATACACCTCTCTCCTCGATGCCGTGCGCACCTTTTTCCTTACGGAAGCACGGAGAATAGCTGGTCAGTGTCTTCGGAAGCTCTTCCTCCGGGATCAGTGTGTCAATAAACTTACCGATCATAGAATGCTCACTTGTACCGATCAGATACAGATCCTCGCCTTCAATCTTGTACATCATAGCATCCATCTCAGCAAAGCTCATAACACCGGTTACTACATTGCTGCGGATCATGTACGGCGGAATGCAGTACGTAAATCCTCTGCCAATCATGAAATCACGCGCATAGGAAAGCACTGCAGAATGAAGTCTTGCAATATTGCCCATCAGATAATAGAAACCATTTCCGGCTACTCTTCCGGCTGCATCCATGTCGATGCCATGAAGCTTCTCCATGATCTCTGTATGATACGGAATCTCAAAATCCGGAACTACCGGTTCACCGTAACGCTTGATCTCTACGTTCTCGCTGTCATCCTTTCCGATTGGAACAGACGGATCGATGATGTTTGGAATAACCATCATTCTCTTGCGGATCTCTTCCTCTACCTCTTTCTCACGGGCATCCAGCTCAGCCATGCGCTCAGAGTTCTGTGTTACTTCCTTCTTCACAGCCTCAGCCTCTTCTTTTTTGCCCTGTGCCATCAGCACACCAATCTGCTTGGAAATCTTATTTCGGTTCGCCCGAAGTGCCTCTACCTCTTTTTTGATATCTCTGTTTTCCTGATCATATTTCAGAACCTCATCCACCAGTACAAGCTTCTCATCCTGAAATTTATTCCGGATATTCTGCTTTACGATTTCCGGGTTTTCTCTCACAAATTTAATGTCTAACATCTCTTTTGCCTCCAGACTAATTTTTTCTTCCCTCAGTTTCAAAAACTTTCTTTATCATATACCATTTCATCATTCAAGTAAAGGATTTCATCCCATGTCGCTGAAATAATTCACCGCCTGGCGCAGTGCTTCTTTTTCTTCCTGTCCAAGTACGATATAAGATTCTCCCTTCACGATTTCCTTCACGTAGGTATAGCAGCCTTCCCTTCCATGAATCGCATTTAATACAAAGCCAGAATTACTTTCATCCAGCATTGCCAGTGCAAAGCTCAGTCTGCCTCCCACATCCGGAAATGCATCGTATTTGACAATCCCGATCTTATTTGCTGTGCGGCTTTGGATTTCCTTAATCCTTCGGATCTCGTCCGTATTGATCTTTGTCAGTTCTGACAGCTTGTCTACTTCCTGAAAACGCTGTGCGAAAGCTTTTTCAAGTGATACCGCGTCTTTTCCACGCATAAAAATACGATAGCGTTTCATAAAACGTGTCATCTTCATGGATACCCGTACCATATATAACAGCACGAATATCATAATTCCCATCATCGCAATAACGATAATGCCCGGATCAATTCCGAGTGAATTTAAAATATTGCTTTCCATTTTTGATCCCCTTTTTGGTCTTAGCTCATCCTGTTTTTCTCAAACTCCCTCGCCGGTCATCGAACGGCTTCCTTTTCTTGTCAAAGCAGATATTCGCAGTCTGCCGGCAAGTTCTCCACTGTTTATTCCTCCGCGCACCCCCGCGGAGGACTTCCCTGATTCGGTTAAATGTTTCACGTGAAACATTTTCACTGCGCAGTGCTCTCTTCTCTCGGGATCGACTGAAACAATTCAATCAAACGCTCCAGTTCATCATCCGAATAGTAATCGATCACAATCTTTCCTTTATGATTTGCCTTGTGGTTGATTGATACCTTGGTGCCAAACAATACCTTCATCTTTTCTTCCAGATTTTCATAAATAAATGCATTTTCTGGCTGTGGCTTTTCTTTTCTATTTTCTATATTCTGCATTGTCTTCATCAGTTTTTCCACATCGCGTACACTCAGTTTCTGATCAAACACCTGCATCGCAATTTTATATTGCTGTTCCTTGTCTTCGATGGACAACAGTGCTCTCGCATGTCCTGTCGTGATCATTTCATCGATCACCATCTGCTGTACTCTCGGATCAAGTTTCAGCAACCGAACAGAATTCGTTACTGCTGTACGGCTCTTGGAAACACGTTCTGCCACTTCATCCTGTTTCAGTTTAAACTCTGTCAGAAGCCGCTTATAAGCCAGCGCTTCTTCGATAGGGTTTAAATCCTCCCGCTGAATATTTTCAATCAGAGAAATTTCAACGATCTGCTGATCTGTAAAGTCCTTGATCACGACGGGCACTTCTTTCAGTCCGGCCATCTTTGCAGCACGCCATCTGCGTTCCCCTGCAATAATTTCATAATAGCCGTCTCTTTTCTGTACCAGAAGTGGTTGCAGCACGCCATACTGTTTGATCGACTCAGACAGTTCCAGCAGCGCATCTTCATCAAATTTTTTACGTGGCTGTTCACGGTTTGGCTCGACCTCACTGATGCGCAGTTTTATCTCTTCTTTTTTTACTACTGTTTTCACAACCGTTTCCGGTTTTGCCGGCACCGTTTTTTTCTCCACACTCTGTTTTGGAATCAAAGAATCCAGGCCTTTTCCCAAACCCGATTTTTTTATCGTCATTCTTCTTCACCTCTGTGTATTACTTCCTCTGCCAGCAGACGATAACCTTCCGCACCTGTCGATCTTGGATCATATTTCGTAATTGGCATTCCATAGCTTGGTGCCTCGGCCAGTCTTACATTTCTTGGAATGATGGTCTTATAAATGCGCTGGTTCAAATTATTCTTTACGTTTTCAACCACCTGTAAAGACAAATTTGTTCGCGCATCGTACATCGTAAACACAACACCCTCAATCTCAAGTTCAGGATTCAGGCGATCTTTTACGAGATCAATCGTATGCATCAGCTGGCTTAATCCCTCCAGAGCATAATACTCACACTGGATTGGAACAAGCACAGTATCACCGGCACACATAGAATTGATTGTCAACGTATTTAATGATGGCGGGCAATCAATAATCACAAAATCATAATCTCCTTTTATTTCATCCAATGCGTTTTTCAGAAGATATTCCTTTCCTTCTACTCCAACCAGTTCAATCTCCGCTCCGGCAAGATTTACATTGGATGGAAGAATTGAAAGATTTTCAAAAATTTCCGGTTGCAGACACTCCTGGATTGTTTTCTCTCCAAGAAGCAATTCATATACCGTGTTTTCTACTTCATCTTTCTCTACGCCAAGACCACTTGTAGTATTTCCCTGTGGGTCCATATCAATTACAAGCACCTTTTTGCCAAGACTCGCAAGAGAAGCAGACAGATTAATCGATGTCGTAGTCTTTCCGACACCACCCTTTTGGTTTGCAACGACAATAGTTCTTCCCATTTATCCGTGTAACTCCCTTCATTCGTGTAAAGTGGATATTCCCAATCCGCTTTCGCTGCTTGCAATGTTTCACGTGAAACATTTTACGCTATGTCATCAACGGATTCTTGTCCGTTTTGCTGCTTTTCTTATATTACCATTTTCATTTGTTTCCGTCAAAGATTTCCGGCTTATTTTATAAGAAAAAACAGGTTCATTTAGGCAATTTCAGGAAATGTTTCACGTGAAACATAAAATGTGCCTGGTGAGCGGATAGATTTAGCAGCAGGCGGCGCTATGCTTTTCGTTTTTATAAGCACATCTTTCTGTATTGCAGAAATGAAACACATATTTCTATGGTATTTCCATTTCATAATGTCCCACACTTTTTCTTTCCCTATAATAAATGCTGGTAACTGTTCAGAGCCAACCTTCAAAATGCTGTGCATTTCGTCGGTGTGGCGTATCCGCCAAATAAAATTTCAAAAACAGGCTTAAAAACGTAAGCGTTTTACGCCTGTTTTATGAAATTTTGCTTGGCTCTGAACAATTACAAATGCTGATAAATATCCGTGATTGCCCAGCCTGGCGATTTGCTAAGAAAAGCTTTCTCTCTTCTTATCGCACCGGACTTTCTCGATAAGTTGGAAGACTGATTACCGTTATTAAAGATTTTTTATCGAGTCAAGCAAGGCCCCTGCGAGGTTGCGCGGAGCAATAAGCAGTGGGTGGAGGCTTGCTTGTATCATAAGTGAGATCAACTCACTCATGATAGCGGTTATGAAATATCATAAGGAAGGACCCGTTTACGGAATCTCATAAGGAGGGTCCCGTTTACGGAATCTCATAAGGAGGGTCCCGTTTACGGGAGGATTCCTTATGAGTTAGGATTCCTTATGAGCTAGGATTCCTTATGAGCTGGGATCCCTTATGATCCTACAAGCAGCGAAGCGGATTGCGAATATCCGCGTTGACCCACTTTCCAGTTTTTCGATGAACACAGGGGAACAGGTATATCGTTGTTCAAAATTGGCTTTTTCAGTTTGTAGATTCTCCTGATAAGTGCGAAATCATTTGTTATTGTTTAAGAATTTCTCTTATCAAAATCTTTCTTTTTTTCTTCATTTCCGGGCTATTATATCGATGTTTTCCGTTATTTTTCGTTTTGTATCGATATTTTATTCTTTGTTTTCTATTATTTTCGATTTATTCTATTTTTTTCGAAGTTATACTTATAAGCTTTGCATTTGTTTTTCAAGTGTTCTTTCCAAGTTCTTTCTTCATGATGTAGTCACACCTGCTTAAATAAACCAGGCAAAACTCTTGTTTTACCCGAGTCAGGCAAGCCCCCGCTTCAATTGCGCGGAGCAATAAGCAATGGGCAGAGGCTTGCCTGTATCAGGAGTGGTACAAGCCACTCCTGATAAGTTGTAAAGCAGCTACTCGCTTAAATCAGTTTTTATGTTTCACGTGAAACTTTCTATGTATTAATAATAAGTTTTATCAATATATCTTTCCTCCCTGCTCGCATAGACTTGTCAGTGCTTTCAGCTGCTTTTAACCGGGTCAGCCAAGCCTCCTGCTTCAATTGTGCAAAGAATAAACAGTGGAGAGAACTTGCTTGTATCATAACGAGATCAGCTCACTCATAATAGAGGTTATAGGAAGATCCAGATCCCGCTTGCGGAATCTCATAAGGAGGGTCCCGTTTACAGAATCTCATAAGGATGGTCCCATTTACGTGAGGATCCCTTGTGAGTTGGGATTCCTTATGAGTTGTGATTCCTTATGAGTTGGAATCCCTTATGATCCTGCAAGTAGCAAAGCGGATATTCGCAATCCGCTTTGGGTTGATTCATTCAACCAGGGCGAGTAAGTTTCCGTTGTTCAACCATGTTTCACGTGAAACGCTTTCCGTCAGACAATCATTGATTCGTGCTTATTGTTTCTAAGACTGTTTTTACGACCCCAGGTAGTTCAGCAGCAAGGCGGACTTTCTTCTTTCTGAAAATAGTTTTCATTTTTGATCACATTTTCTCAATAAAGTTCGAGGTTCAAATCCGGACTGTATGGCAGCAAATACAGACAGGAGATAGCAGTCTTGTTCAAAAGTTCCGTCACTATTTTGGCGTGATGAGAACGCATATTATCTATGATTGCAACATCGTCTTTCTCAAGACTCGGCATCAATTGTTTTTCCATATATTCGCGAAATCACTGTGCAGTTCTTCCGCCTTGATGCGTAGTATATATATCAGACTGCCTTTAAGCCGGATGGATAGCAAAACAGTTGTTCCGTCAGGCGTGTTTACCGAGGCAGTATCAATGGCACGTTTTTCATGTACTGCATGTGCATAATTCCGCGAATAGCAAAGCTGATTGCGAACATCTACCTTGGTTTTAGATAAAGGCAGATACTCATAATCTGTTTTCATTTTCCGTATCAGTCTCTCATCCGCTTTTATATTTTTTTGTATGTTTTTTCGTATATTTTTAACGTTTGCATCATTTTCTTTATGATTACTTTTTCTCTATTTCTATATTTTTTCTTTTTCCGTCTCTATTATATCGATTTTTTTCGATATTTTTCTTTTTATTTTTCTCTTCTTACATGTCATAAGTTTTCATGTTATATTTTGTAACTGTTCAGAGCCAAGCAGATTTTCATGCAAAAGTGTGAATCATGCTTGCATGAATGAACACTTTTACATGGAAATCTATTTGGCGGATACGCCACACCGACGAAATGCGCAGCATTTTGGAGGTTGGCTCTGAACAGTTACTATATTTTTTACTTTTTGAACGCAGATAAGCATTCCCCCTCCCCCCGTTTCAAGTGCATGGAACACTAAGCGGTGGATTGAATACTTATGTCAGTGGGTTTTGAAAACTCCCACTGACAGGCCGCGAAGCGACTGCGTTCACGAAATATCATAAGGGGCCGTTTGCCATTTGTTTTCTGATTTCTTCCTGAACGAAAAAAACAGCGCAGATAACTCCTCTTGTTTCTGTGTGTAGCTCTTTTCTTCTCTTTGATTTATCAGAAAGAGTTTTTTCTGCGTCGCAAAAAGACAGGCATATATGTTTCACGTGAAACATATATGCCTGTTTCTCTCGGCTCATATCTGTTCAAATTAAAAAATCTTTTTCTTACTGTTCTTTTTCTTTTTGTTGTATATTCTGCATTGGTTTCATTTCAACATATCTGCATACTTCTTTATCATTTTTTTCATTTTGTGCATTTCACTCTTGCATTTATTGCGGTCAGCATTCATTAACGCCATGCACAGCTCTGTCTGACTGTATAAATTTGCAAGCATTGTATGGAACTGCGCGATCTGTTTATGAAGGTTTTCGTTTTCCTGATCAGCCTGCAACAGGCGATTTTTTCGATCAAGGGCTTCCCTGATTTTAGCTGCCAGGTCAACCGGCGGATCTGTTTTTTCTGTACTATGTTGTTCTTCTGCCCCAGATTCTCTATCTGTTTCTTCTTTCGCCATCTGCTCAGCTTTGGTTTTTTCACTTGCTGCTGTTTCTTCCAGAACATCTGGAGCAGATTTTTTCATGCTTTCTTTTTGTTTTTCCACTTCTTTCAGATTTTCACTGTCAGCGATTTCTGTATGCACATTTTGTTTTTCTTCTGCTGCTGTCGGTGTAGCTTCTTTCGGACAGTCCGTCTCTTTGCTGAGCATCTCCGTATCCAGGCTTTCTGTTGTTATTTCATATTTATTTTCAGCATTTTCCTCCTGTTCTGGCTCTTCTATCCAGATTCCTGATTTCATGCTTTTCTCCGGCTCATCCTTCTCCTCTTTTTCGTTTTCTTCTGCCCCATTCTCTCCCTCTTCCGCTTTATTATTGTCATTCTTTGAGGCGAACGTCTTCTCATCCTGTTTTTCTTCTGCCTCCAGGCTGTGCGTGTGTCTTACCTTTCCGTTTGCGTCTTCCTGCTTTTCTCCTGTTTCGTTAAAAATCTCTCCTGTCCGTTTCTTCTCTTCTTCCGGCTCTGTCTTTTTCTCTGCCTTCTTCTCTGCTTTTTCGTCTTTCGTCAAAGACGCTTCCTGTGCATCTGTCTCCCGAAGCAGTCCCTTATATTCTTCCTCTTTCTTTTTCAACTCACCAAGCTGTTTTTTTACTTCCTCGATCTCTTTTTCTATTGCCTGTTGTTTTTCCTGTGCCTGTGCCAGTTTTTCAAGTCCTCCGGCTGCTGCGATTCTCGGTGAGAAAATATTTTGTTCCAGATCATTTTCTTTCTGCAGGTTTGCAATCCATTCCTGCCCTGTCTGATATTCCTGCTGCAGTTTTTTCAGTTTTTCCACATAACGTCCCATTTCTTCCTGATTTACATCCATCAGGTTTATAATATATTCTTTCAGCATTATATCACTTCCTCTCTTTCCAAGTGCTTTTTCTTCCTTTAACAATCATACCCCACTTGCACCGAAAAGGAAAGATTTTTTATTGTAACATTTCAGGGAATGGTTTATACTAAAAAGAAAAACAGCATCTGTTTAACAGTTTTTATATCCCTGCTGTAGAAAGGAATGATCTCATTATGAAAAAACGCAAATCCTTATTAAAAACTTCCGTGTTCGTTCTTGGGGCACTTGAAATCTTTAATAAAGTAATCGATTCTTCATCCATTGTGAATACTAACACAAGAACCGGCGGCAAATATTATCATTGGAAACACGGCGATATCTTCTATCATATATATGGCGAAAAGGAGAATCCGCCGCTTCTTCTCATCCACGACCTGACAGTCGGTTCTTCCAGCTATGAATGGCATCATCTCGCCAAACAGCTGACTGACACATATCGAATCTATACGATCGATCTTGTCGGCTGCGGAAAATCCGACAAGCCGGGGATTACCTATACCAATTATTTTTACGTGCAGATGATCACTGATTTCGTAACCGAAGTGATTGGTCAAAAAACCAATGTTGCTGCAACCGGTCTTTCCAATTCCTTTCTCCTGCTCGCAAATGCAATGAATCATGACCTCTTTAATGAAATCATGATGGTAAGTCCGACAGATCTGACCACCTTAAAGAAAACGCCAGATGATCGTTCCCGCTTTATTGTCCGCGCTTTCGAGCTTCCGATTATAGGAAAAGCACTGTATTATGCATTCACCAACCGCATGAATACGGAATATTATCTGACTGAAACCTGTTTCTTTGATTCGTTTCACATGGAACCTTCCGTTGTAAAAGCTTACTATGATGCCGCACATGCCGGAAACGGCAACGGAAAATATCTGCTTGCAAGTCAGTTTGGAAATTATCTGTATGCGGATGTTTCACGTGCATTAAAAGCTGCCGACAACCGAATTGTTCTTGTCATCGGCACTCAGAACAAAAAGGCAGACACTCTGATCCGTGAGTACCGGGCAATTCAGCCGCATCTTGTAATTGAGCCAATCTCCGAATCTAAACTTCTTCCACAGCTTGAAAATGAAGAGGAGATGCTTGAGCTTCTCTACACATTCTAAATTATTCTGTCAGATCTGCCCATAGCGTATCTGAAAAATGAAAAACTCCTGCTCCAGAACGCACCTTTTCTTCGTGCATCCTGTCACAGGAGTTTTTCTCTTCCCTTTTTCTTACTTTTCTGCTCTTACTTAACAAAGCAAACTCGGCTTCTCCATCTTTTACTGCTTCTCTTTCTTCCCCTTTTTTCCACCTGGCTTCGTTTTTTCGGACAGCGGCTCCTTTGACGGCAGCCCTGCTTTCCGTGGAAATTTTGCCGGCGTCGGACGCTCTTTTCGAATCAAAATAAAGCTTCTCGGAATATCGCTGCCCGGTAAAATCAGCTCTTTCTTCTCCTCGATTCTGCCTCCGAGAAGCGAGACTGCCGTGCCCGCCTCCTTCACTTCTTCATCGATCTTTGTAGATTTATAAGAAATAAACAATCCATCGATTTTTATAAATGGGATGCAATATTCGGAAAGTGTCGATAGATTGGCTACTGCTCTTGATACGCAGAAGTCAAACTTTCCTCGATACTCCTCTTTTTTCGCATAGTCCTCCGCTCTTCCATGAACCGCCTGTGCGTCTTTCAGCTGCAGCAGAGAAATCACCTCATTTAAAAACTGTACTCTTTTATTCAGTGAGTCCAGCAGAACGATCTTAAGATGCGGATACACGATCTTCAGCGGAATTCCCGGAAAACCTGCTCCCGTCCCGACATCGATCACACTTTTCGCTTTCCCGATATCATACACGGCTGCCGCTGCCAGGCTGTCCGCAAAATGCTTCTCCACAACCGCTTCATATTCCGTGATCGCAGTCAGATTCATCACCTGATTTTTCTCCACGAGATATTCATAATACTGCAGAAACTGGATTTTCTGCTCCTTCGTCAGTGTAATACCAAAGTCAAGGAATCTCTGCTCCAGAAGCGACACATCATAGCGTTCCAGCAATTCCTCTCCCATACTCATTTGATCACTCATTATTTTCTCCCTGTTTTCTGTGCATGCCTCCGGTCAGATACACAAGCAGCACGGAAACATCCGCAGGCGAAACGCCTGCCAGTCTGGATGCCTGGCCGATCGATTCCGGACGGTACTGCTTCAGTTTCTGTCTGGCCTCCGTGCGCAGGCTTGGTACTGCGTCATAATCCATATCTGCCGGAAGCTTTTTCCGCTCCATCTTTTTAAACTGTTCTACCTGCTTTTCCTGACGCTCCAGATATCCGCGGTACTTGATATTAATGTTTACCTCCTCGCCAACGTCTGCCTCCAGCTCCGGGCGCTGCGGATCTATTTCCGCAAGCATCTCATACGTCAGTTCCGGTCTGCGGATCAGCTCTGCCAGCGTTGCCGAGGTTTTTAATGCGGTGCTTCCATGCGCTTCCAGGCAGTGTTGTACCGCTTCATTCGCTCCAATATGCACCTGCTCCACACGCTTTATTTCTTCCGCAATTTCCCGCTCTTTTTTCAGCAGCTTCTGATATCGTTCTTCATCAATCAGTCCAACCTCATAGCCTTTTTTCGTCAGACGCATATCTGCATTGTCCTGCCGCAGCAGCAAACGGTACTCTGCCCTGGAGGTCATCATCCGATACGGTTCCCTGTTTTCCTTCGTCACCAGATCATCGATCAGCACGCCGATATACGCTTCGGAACGATCCAGAATCAGCGGTTCTTTTCCCTGGATCTTCCGCGCTGCATTGATCCCGGCGATCAGTCCCTGTGCCGCCGCCTCTTCATAGCCGGAGCTTCCGTTAAACTGGCCGGCACTGAACAGGCCGGAGATATTTTTAAATTCCAGGGAAAGCGACAGCGCTCTCGCATCAATACAGTCATACTCAATCGCGTATGCGTTCCTCACGATCTGCGCATGTTCCAGTCCCGGTACAGAACGGTACATCGCGATCTGCACATCCTCCGGAAGAGAGCTCGACATACCTCCAATATACATTTCATCCGTGTGGATGCCCTCCGGCTCAATAAATACCTGATGGCGTTCCTTATCCGCAAACCGGACAACCTTATCCTCAATCGACGGACAGTAGCGCGGGCCGGTACCCTCGATCATTCCGGAATACAGCGGAGAACGATCCAGATTGCTGCGGATGATCTCATGCGTCTTCGGATTCGTGTAAGTCAGCCAACAGGAAACCTGCTCCTTCTGGATGCTTTCCGGATCGGTCGTAAATGAGAACGGTACGATCCGCTCATCGCCTTTCTGCTCCTCCATCTTTGAAAAATCAATGGACTTTTTCGCGATTCGCGCCGGGGTACCTGTCTTAAAGCGCCGCAGTTCCACTTTGTTTGCCTTTAGAGAATCCGTAAGATAATTTGCCGCCTGCAGTCCGTTCGGCCCTGTATGCACGCTCACATCCCCGTAGATGCATCTTGCTTTCAGATACGTACCGGTACAGAGGATTGCTGCTTTGCAGTGATATACGGCACCAGAGTACGTTCTGACACCGGTTAAAGCGCCGTCCTCCACGATCAGCTCCGTCACTTCCATCTGCCGGATCATCAGATTGTCCGTCCGCTCCAGCACCTGGCGCATACTGCGTGAATAATCGGATTTGTCCGCCTGTGCGCGCAGAGAATGGACCGCCGGTCCTTTTGATTTATTCAGCATCTTCGACTGGATAAAGGTTCGATCGATATTTTTTCCCATTTCACCGCCAAGTGCATCGATCTCGCGCACCAGATGGCCTTTTGAGCTGCCCCCGATGTTCGGATTGCACGGCATCAGCGCAATGCTGTCAACGCTCACGGTAAACAGAGCCGTCTGCATCCCGAGCCTTGCACAGGCAAGCGCCGCCTCACAGCCTGCATGTCCGGCTCCGACAACCACGACATCCACATACTCTTCTACTTTACTCATTTCTTTCTTCCTCTTTCTTTTTGCTCATGCTGCTCACACATCCGTTTCACAGAACCCTTCCGTGTCCTTCCGCCTGCATTGCTCCAGGCCATGCAGACGAAATTTTCCCGTCATATATTCCATTATTTTCCCATACAGAACCGGCTGAAAATCTCATTTACCAGATCCTCACCGACGGACTCGCCCAGGATTGCGCCCAGCGCCTCATACGCGCTCATTAAATCAATCGAGTAGAAATCCTCGGGAAGCCCCAGAGAAATGCTCTCAAGAACCTTTAAAACGCTTTCACGGGCATTTACAAGGTCTGCTTTCTGCCTGGCATTCGTAATATACACCTCATCATTGAAAGAAAGCTCTCCGCGGTAAAACAGCTCCCGGATTGTCTGTTCCAGAAGTTCAATCCCGTTTCCTTCCCGCGCCGATACCGAAAGAACCGGATACTGTTCCCCCGTTATTTTCTTTAAATCCTCCGCCGTCACTGCTGGCGGAAGATCCGATTTGTTCAGGATCAGAACGGCCTTTTTGCCGCCAAGGGAGTGCAGGATCTCCCGGTCATTTTCATCCAGTTCCTGCGAGGAATCTGCCACGTACAGAATCAGATCTGCCTGCTGTGCTTTTTCCTTCGCACGCTCAACTCCGATCCGCTCCACAACATCCTCCGTCTCCCGGATTCCTGCCGTATCGATCATATTTAAGGTGAGACCGTTCAATGAAATGCTCTCCTCGAGCACATCACGCGTCGTTCCCGCCACCTCCGTAACGATCGCCCGTTCTTCGCCGAGCATTGCGTTTAAAAGTGAAGACTTTCCTGCATTCGGCCTGCCGAGGATCACAGTCTGGATTCCTTCTTTCATGATACGGCCATTGTCCGCTGAATCAATCAGATGGGTAATTTCCTGCTCCAGCTCCCGTGCCTCTTTTTCCAGACGCTCCGGATACCCCTCCAGCGAGATATGCTCCGGATCATCAAGCGCTGACTCGATAAATGCGATCTGGTAAAGAATCCGTTCCCTGATTTTCTGTACAGCCGCCTGGACTGCGCCTTTTAACTGGCTGACAGAGCTTTTTAATGCATATTCATTTTTTGCCTGGATCACATCAATTACTGCCTCTGCCTGAGACAGATCGATCCGGCCGTTTAAAAATGCGCGTTTTGTAAATTCGCCCGGCTCTGCCGGGCGTGCGCCGTTTTTCAAAACCGCCTCCAGCACACGGCGCACAGCGTAAACACCGCCATGGCAGTTGATTTCCACTGTATCTTCCGCCGTGAAGCTCTTTGGTCCCCGCATCAGCATCACAAGCACTTCATCAACCACTTCATCGCCGTCCACAATATATCCATAATGGATCGTGTGCGATGCCTGATCTTTCAGATGCACTCTGCCGCCTTTGGAACGGTAAACGCGGTCCGCTACTGTGACCGCGTCCGCTCCGCTGATCCGGATAATCCCGATTCCTGCGCTCGATACTGCCGTCGAGATCGCCGCTATTGTATCATTTTCCATGTTGTATGCCATGTTTTTCTCTCCAATTCAATCAAAGCGGATATTCACAATCCGCTTCGCTCCTTGCAGGATTCATAAGGGTTCCAGCCCCTAAGGAATCCTCCCCTGCTTATTGCTCTGCGCAACCTCTCAGGGGCTTGCGTGACTCGGTAAAAAAAGAGTGCTGCACAATCTCCTCAATTATGCAACACTCTCTCTTACATTGTCAACTTATAATGCTTACTCCTGTGGTGCTTCCGTCTGGGTTTCTGCCGGAGCTGTTTCCTGCGGCTGCGGGAATGCTTCGTGCTCTCTTCTTGTGCGGTAGCTGCCCTCCGGACGCGGTCTTCTCTGACGATATCCGCTGCGCTCCTGTGGTCTTCCCTCACTGCGGCCTTTCTTCGGCGTTACAACAACGCGTCGGTTCGGCTCGTCGCCCTCAGAATGAGTCGTAACATACGGATCATTCTGAAGTGCAGAATGGATGATCCGTCTCTCATACGGATTCATCGGCTCCAGGAATACCGGTCTTCTCGTCTTCTTTACCTTCATTGCAATGTTTTTTGCAAGATTCTCCAGCGTCGCTTTTCTGCGGCTGCGGTAATCCTCTGTATCAAGCTTGACGCGCACATAAGAAGCCTTTCCCTTATTTACCACAAGGGAGGTCAGATACTGAAGAGAATCAAGGGTCTGTCCTCGCTTACCGATCAGAAGTCCCATATCCTCGCCTTCGATCTCAACAGAAAGCGTATCCTCCGCAAACTCTGCACGGATCTCGACGTTCATCTCCATCACGCGGAACATTTCTTTCAGAAAATCAACTGCTCTGCGCTTTGCCTCTTCCGGATCAGCCGGTACACGCGGTGTCTTCGGCTCGGTCTCTGCCTGCTCTGGTGCAGAAGCAGTTTCCGCCTCCGGTTTCTTCTCTTTTGAACTTTCCCGGAACTCGCGTTTTTCTCTTGTAAACTCTTTCTTCGGCTCTCTGCGCTCTTCTTTCTTTGGCTCAGCTGCCATCTCCGGTGCAGCCTCTTTTTTCTGCGGCGTTTCCGTTCTGACTTCCTTCTTAAACTCTTTTTTGAAGTCTTTCTTAAAGTCATTCTTCGTTTCTTTTCTGACTTCTTCTTTGCGGACTTCTTTTTTCGGCTCTCTCTTTGCCTTTTCCGGCTTGTCACTGCTGCCGAAGACTTCCTTCATCAGATCGTCATCCGTGAATTTTTTCTTTGCATCGATCACTGCTTTTTTTCCGCCGATTCCGAAAAATCCGCGTGATCCCTCGCTGATGACGGTATATTCGATGTTGTCGCTGCTCGTTCCAAGCTGGATGGAGGCTTCTGTAACTGCATCAGCAACCGTTTTTGCTTCTACACGAATAGAATCCATAACCCTGTAATCCCCCTATTTCTTCTTCGCATGCTTATCATTGTACTGCTGTACCATCTGGGCTTTGGAAGCGAGGCTTCCCGGTTTTGCCTTCGTTGTGCTCTTATAGTACTCCGTCGCATTCTGGATCTTCTGATCCTTTTCCTCCTGCGTCAGCTCCGGCTTTGCAGGTTTTTCGATCGCCCGGGTATTCAGCTTTGCCGTATTCGTGATCTTCTGAGGCGGAAGCCCCTGTTTCTCACGCTTCTTATTGGCTTTCTCAATGTTCTTTTTCATGATCTCATCGAGATCCATCTTGTCAATCTGTTTGTTGACGATCAGCTGCTGGATAGAACGTACTACCGCACCGGCAATCCAGTAGATACCCATACCTACCGGCAGCGTAAAGCAGAATACTGCAGACATCAGCGGCATCATAACGTTCATCGTCTTCATCGTGCTGGCCATTGTATCTGCCTGCGCGTTTCCACTTGTCGCATTGTCATTCTGCGTGGACATCAGCTTTGTATTCAGCCACTGTGTCAGCGCGGAAAGAAGCGGAACAAGAATCGCCGCAATGATCAGTGCAATGGAACCGGCTGCAAGCGCAGTCTGGAAAATAGACGCCGGTGAATCAGCGATGTTCAATCCAAGGAAGTAGTTCATGCGGTCTACATCCTTCTGCGTACTCGTGATCAAAGAGGACAGATCCGGGAACTGCTCTAAAAGCGCAGACCAGTTATCCGGCTTGAATTTGTAAAGTACATCGATCAGCGTCAGCTGTGTCATGTCATTGAATGTAACTGCATTCGTCTTTGCAATTTCCGCCATAAAATCCTGCGCTCCGTTTGTTTTAAGCAGCGCATCTGCCAGCGGAACAAAATAATTCTTTACGGATGTTACGTAAGCCGGAATATTCCAGATTACGCGGTACAGTGCAAACAGGATCGGCATCTGGATAACCATCTGCAGACAGCTTCCCATCGGGTTTACACCGTATTTCTGATAGACAGCCTGTGTCTCTTCGTTCATTTTCATCATGGCTGCCTGATCCTGATTCTTACCCTTATACTTTTTCTGAATCGCCTGAAGCTCAGGATTCATCTTGCTCTGCAGCCTGGAAAATTTCTGCTGCTTGATCGTGAGCGGGAGCAGCAACATGTAGATTACAATCGTAAATAAAATAATACACAGACCGATGCTCTCAATTCCGATCTGTGACTGGACCCAGAAAATCGCATTCATAATGTAGCCAAGCAGTGTAGCTACCGGTCCGATAATGAATGTTGAGGTCTTGGTCAAAAGCATTTTTTAATTTCCTCCTCATGGAACGGGATCGTATCCGCCTTTCGAAAAGGGATTGCATCGCAGGATCCTCCATGCAGCCAGAATGCTTCCTTTTACTGCTCCATATTTCTGGACTGCCTCCAGCCCGTACTGACTGCAGGTCGGAAAATAAGGACACCTTGTACTTTTCAACGGCGAGAGATACTTCTGATAGCATCTAATCAGAAAGATCAGTATCTTTTTCATATTCGACATTCACTTCTTTCTTTTTCTCTCCACTTTCCAAAATACCATGGAGCCTTCCAAGATGAAGCAGCGCGCTCTCAATTTCAAAGAAGCTTCGCCCTTTCGCGCCTGGCCTTGCTACGACTACGATGTCAAGGCCTCTCACAAATAAATGTTCATTCAATCGATAACTTTCCCGGATCAGTCTTGTAATTCTGTGTCTGATTACACTGTTTCCGACTTTTTTACTGACTGAAATTCCGATACGGTTTCCTGCGGTGTCCTGCTTCCTTATATACATGATCAGATATTTGTTGGCATACGATCTGCCCCGTCTGTACACCCGCTGGAAATCCCCGTATTTTTTTAGAGATTCTGAAAAAATCATACATTCTTCCTTTTCAGAAAAGTGTAACTGCCCGGAAAATTCCGGACAGTTACAAAAAAGGCCACATATCTGCGGCCTATGCTGACAATACTTTTCTTCCTTTTGCTCTTCTGGCAGCTAAAACTTTTCTTCCGCCTGCTGTGCTCATTCTTGCCCGGAATCCGTGAACCTTGGATCTGGATCTCTTTTTCGGCTGAAATGTCATCTTCATATTTCCGGCACCTCCTTTTTACTGAACCAAATCTATTTCAGTTGGTATCTTTGTAGTTGTCTATCATGTATATATTTGAAAACATCGCCTCAATTATATTCAAAAAACCTCGATTCGTCAAGCAAATCCTTAAATTTTTTGTATTTCGGATTTTATCCACCACATCAGCGATTTTCTGCACAGACCTGTGGATAATCAGGCTTCTTTTTATCCACAAACTTATCAACAGAAGTGGATAACTTATCCGGTTAACGTAATTTATCCACAATTTGTTGATAACCTGTGGACAAAATTTTCTTTTTCTGTGTATATGCATTTTTTCGACTTTTATTTTTTCTTTATTTTCTCCCGCTTTTTCCTGTGTGCACAGTTTGGATGAAGTTATCCACATCCTGCGTACATCCCTTCCTGCACTCCGATCTTATGTCAACTCTTTTTATGCTTATCCACACCGGGCTGAACTTTTTTTAATTTTTATCCACAGAATTCGACCGGTTTTGCACATCTCATTCAAAAGTTTCCATTGCGAAAATTCTCTTTTTGGGTTAATATTACCGTAGGAAAAAATGGTTTTTTGGAGATTATACTATGGACATACTAAAAGAAAAATGGGATCAGATCCTGCAGACCGTCAAGGTTGAGCACGAATTATCCGACATTTCGTTCAAAACCTGGCTTCAGCCTCTGCAGCTGCATGAGATTACCGACACCACCGTCACAATTCTCGTCCCGAACGAGCAGATGGCGATCGATTATATCAGCAAAAAATATACGTTTCCGCTCAAAGTTGCCATCGCCGAGTGCACCGGAAAAGAATACAACATCGAATTTATCCTCCCGGAGCAGGCTGCTGCGCAGCTTGAAGCGAAAAAAAAGGTCGCTGCTGTCAACAATGTGGACAACAGCGTTCTTGCCGAACGCGCCGGCCTGAATCCGAAATATACGTTTGACACCTTTGTCGTCGGAAACAACAACAAATTTGCGCACGCTGCCTCCCTGGCAGTGGCGGAATCTCCGGGAAAAATGTACAATCCACTCTTCATCCACGGAGGCGCCGGACTTGGAAAAACACATCTGATGCACTCCATCGCTCATTTTGTACTCAACCAGAATCCGGAAAAAAAGGTGCTCTACGTCACAAGTGAGACCTTTACAAACGAGCTGATCGACGCGATTCGAAACGGAAACAACACCGCCATGACGAAATTCCGTGAGAAATACCGTAGCGTCGACGTTCTTCTTATCGACGATATTCAATTTATTATAGGAAAAGAGGCAACCCAGGAAGAATTTTTCCATACCTTTAATGATCTCCATGGCAATAAAAAGCAGATCATCATCTCCTCCGATAAACCGCCGAAAGATATCGTAACACTGGAAGCCAGACTCCGTTCCCGTTTCGAATGGGGCCTGATCGCAGACATTTCGTCTCCGGATTTTGAGACCAGAATGGCGATCCTTCATAAAAAGGAAGAAAATGATGGCTACAATATTGATAATGAAGTCATCAAATATATTGCCATGCATATCAAGTCCAACATTCGTGAACTTGAGGGAGCGCTCAATAAACTCGTCGCACTCAGCAATCTCGAAAAACGTGAGATTACTGTCGAGCTGGCTGAGGAAGCATTAAAAGATATTGTCTCTCCGGATGAAAAAAAGGAAGTAACACCTGCACTGATCGTCAATACGGTAGCCGAACACTTCCACGTCAGTGTAGACGACATTCGCAGCAACAAACGAAACAACGAAATTGTCGTTCCACGCCAGATCGCAATGTATCTGTGCAACACGATGACCAGCGTCGGACTCAAAAAAATCGGCAGCGAGATCGGCGGACGCGATCATTCCACCGTTTTGCATGGTTCTAAAAAGATTTCCGACGAAATGAAAACTTCGGATGACATGAGGAAAACAATCGAAATCCTACAGAAAAAGATCAGTCCAGGCTGAAAGTTATCCACAAAGTTATCCACTTATCCACAGGATATCTCATGGGAAATGCTGTGGACAGGCTGTTCACGTCTGTTCACAACTTTTCTGTTTTTTTCAGGCAAACTGCGGATTTCGTTACGGGGATGTGCATAACTGCGTTGTTATCCTGCTTGTATCACGGCGGCATACACACAGTTATTTCGGTTGAATTTATGCGTAAAACCAGCCCTTCCGGGAGTTTTACACATATCCACACCCCCTAATGCGAATACTGCGGATTTTTTTTCTTCTTTTATCTATCTATTCGGATCCCAAAATCTCCACGGTGGATTATCACCGTCAGCTTCAGGATCCTTTAACAGACAATAATATAAAACACATCAATAGATCCGCTTCCGGAAAGGAGTACTTATTTATGAAAATCATCTGTAAAAAATCGGATCTGCAGAAGAGCATCAGTATTGTATCGAAGGCAGTGTCCTCAAAAACAACGATGCCGATTCTCGAAACAATCCTGATTAATGCATCTGCTGCAGAAATTCATTTCACCGCCAATGATATGGAACTCGGTATTGATACCATTGTGGAAGGAACCATTCAGGAAAAAGGTATGGTTGCGCTTGATGCAAAACTTTTTTCTGAAATTGTCCGAAAACTTCCGGAAAATGACGTTATTATTACTTCTGATACAAACAACAGTACACAGATCACCTGTGAAAAAGCAAAATTTTCGATCATGGGACAGAGCGGAGAAGATTTTCCATACCTGCCTTATGTAGAAAAAGATTATCAGATCACAATTTCACAGTTTACTTTGAAAGAAGTGATCCGTCAGACGATCTTTTCAATTGCGGCAAATGACAGCAACAAAATCATGACAGGTGAATTATTTGATATTAACGGCAGTGAAATGCGCGTCGTATCCCTGGATGGTCATCGAATTTCCATTCGAAAAATCCTTCTGAAGTCAGAATATGAGCCGAAAAAAGTGATCGTTCCGGGAAAAACTCTGACGGAAATTTCAAAAATTCTGACCGGTGGAACGGAAGATATTGTAGATATTTATTTTACAAATAACCATATCTTGTTTGAATTTGAAACTACGGTTGTTGTTTCCAGACTGATCGAGGGAAATTATTTCCGCGTGGATCAGATGCTGACCAATGATTATGAGACGAAAGTCACGATCAACAAAAAAGAATTTCTTGATTGTATTGACCGTGCTACCTTGATGGTAAAAGAGGGAGACAAGCGTCCGATCATTCTGAATATTGCGGAAGATGTGATGGAACTGAAGATTTCTTCGCAGATCGGATCGATGGATGAATTGATCGATATCGAACTGGAAGGCAAAAATATCAAGATCGGCTTCAATCCGAAGCTGCTGATCGATGCACTCCGTGTTATTGATGATGAAAAAATCGATATTTACTACATGAATCCAAAGGCGCCGTGCTTTATCCGGGATGAGGAGCAGAGCTATATCTATCTGATCCTTCCGGTAAACTTTATTGATAACGACTGATGAAATACGTGTCTGCTGCAGATTTATGCATTTCCAGGCGGGCAGATACGGAAAATGTAAAAGTGTCCGCCACGGAAACACAAGAAAAATGACATTATAATAAGAAACATGTCACTTATAAAAGAGTCCGCAGTACACGGACGGAAAACGCGGCAGGCAGTAAAGTGACAGCAGGTCAGGAGTTCCCGGGAAATTCCAGGTGGCATGACGACAGAAAACAATGCATAATTATTCATTTGAAATACAAAAGACAGAAAGAAATGCATCTGCAAAACGGATTGCAGAAAATGAAAAGCACGAGATCACATAAGGACAGGAGAAAAAATGGAAACAGTAGAGATTAAACTCAGGGACGAGTACATCAAGCTCGGGCAGGCGCTCAAGGCAGCTGGAATTGCTGAATCGGGCGTGGATGCAAAGTATCGGATCCAGGACGGCACGGTACAGGTAAATGGAAAGACCGAACTGCAGCGCGGGAAAAAACTTTTTGCCGGAGATGTAGTCGTATGTGGAAATGTTACCGTAAAAGTTGTAGAATAGATACGGTACAGAATCAGGTAAAATTTTAGAAAGCGAACGTAAAACGCTTGCAACAGCGTAGTAGAATGAGTAGTGAGAGAACATGATTGTTGAGTCGGTAAAGCTGGACCAGTTCCGCAACTATAAATCACTGGAGCTGGAATTTGACAGTGGAACAAATCTGTTTTATGGGGACAACGCACAGGGCAAGACGAATGTCCTGGAGGCGGTGTACCTGTGCGGGACGACAAGATCCCACCGGGCGGGTAAGGATCGGGAGATGATCCGGTTCGGCCAGGAAGAGGCCCACATCTGTATGCGGATCCGCAAAGGCGACGTACCATACCGCATCGATATGCACCTGAAAAAGAACCGTTCCAAGGGAATTGCGATCAACGGTTCACCGGTGCGAAAGGCGAGCGAGCTGGTGGGACTTGGAAATTTTGTCTTTTTTTCGCCGGAGGATCTGAATATCATCAAGAACGGACCGGCGGAGCGGAGGCGGTTCCTTGATATGGAGCTGTGTCAGCTGGACCGCATTTATTTATATCAGCTGTCAAATTATAATAAGCTTCTGGTGCAGCGCAACCGGCTTCTGAAGGATTATGCAGGTTATCCGGAAGCGGAAGCGATGCTGGATATCATGGATGAGCAGCTTTTGCAGTATGGAACGGTGATCATCGAGGCACGGGAGCGGTTTGTTCGTGAACTTGGCGGGATCATCGGCAGGATCCACGGAAATCTTTCGGGCAACCGGGAGGTGCTCGAGGTGACGTATGAGAAGGATACACAGATCTCGCAGTTTGCTGCGAGATTAAAGCAGAACCGGGAGCGCGATATCCGTTCCAAAATGACGAACTGCGGTCCCCACCGCGACGATCTCTGTTTTGCGATCCGCGAAGTGGACATCCGGCGGTTCGGTTCCCAGGGACAGCAGAGGACGGCGGCACTGTCTTTGAAGCTTGCGGAGATTGAGATCGTAAAGCAGAGCGTAAAGGATACACCGGTGCTGCTGCTTGACGATGTGCTTTCCGAGCTTGACAGCAGACGGCAGCGGTATCTTCTGGAGAGCATTCATGACATCCAGACGATGATTACCGGTACCGGAGTCGATGATTTTGTAGAAAATAACTTTAAAATAAACCGGCTGTTCCAGGTAACAGACGGAACAGTCAGTCAGAAGAATTAACAGGAGGTTTTTCATGAGCGCAGAGTACGGTGCAGATCAGATCCAGATACTGGAAGGACTTGAGGCAGTTAGAAAAAGGCCTGGTATGTACATTGGAAGCACCTCGTCGAGAGGTCTCCATCACCTGGTTTATGAGATAGTAGATAATGCAGTGGATGAGGCACTGGCAGGCTTCTGCCACAATATCCTCGTCACGATCAATAAGGGGGATTCGGTGACCGTTGTGGATGACGGCCGCGGTATTCCGGTCGGAATCAATAAAAAAGCAGGTCTTCCGGCAGTCGAGGTCGTTTTTACCGTGCTGCATGCGGGCGGAAAATTCGGCGGCGGGGGATACAAAGTATCCGGCGGACTGCACGGTGTGGGTGCATCTGTTGTAAACGCGCTTTCTACATGGCTGGAGGTTGAGATCTGCCACGACGGTAAGATCTATCAGCAGCGGTATGAGCGTGGCAAGGTGATGGAAAAACTGACGGTGATCGGTGAGTGTGATCCGGAAAAAACAGGAACAAAAGTAACGTTCCAGCCGGATCCGGAGATCTTTGAGGACACCGTTTATGATTTCGATGTGCTCAAGCAGCGGCTGCGCGAAATGGCATTCCTGACAAAAAATATCCGGATCGAGCTGCGGGACGAGCGGGATGAGGAAAACGTAAGAGAGAAAATTTTCCATTACGAGGGCGGCATCAAGGAATTTGTCACTTACCTGAACAAAGGAAAAACGCCGCTTTACGATGATATTATTTACTGTGAAGGAACAAGAGACGGCGTTTACGTCGAGGTGGCAATGCAGCATAACGATTCCTACACAGAGGGAAGCTACAGTTTTGTCAATAACATTACAACGCCGGAGGGCGGTACCCATCTGACCGGTTTCAAGAATGCACTGACGAAGACGTTTAATGATTATGCGCGGGTGAACAAGCTTGTGAAGGATTCAGATCAGAACCTGACAGGAGACGATATCCGGGAAGGTCTGACGGCAATCGTGAGCATCAAGATCGAGGAGCCTCAGTTTGAGGGCCAGACGAAGCAGAAGCTGGGCAACAGTGAGGCAAGAGGCGCGGTAGAGAGCGTCGTGACGGAGCAGCTGACTGTATTTCTGGAGCAGCATCCGCAGGTTGCAAAGATTATCGTGGAAAAATCGGTCATGTCACAGCGCGCAAGAGAGGCGGCACGCAAAGCACGTGAGCTGACAAGAAGAAAATCAGCCCTGGACGGCCTGTCCTTACCGGGCAAGCTGGCAGACTGTTCGGATAAAGATCCGTCAAAATGTGAAATCTACATCGTAGAGGGAGATTCCGCGGGCGGTTCTGCGAAGACAGCGAGAAGCCGTGCGACGCAGGCGATCCTTCCGCTTCGAGGAAAGATCCTGAACGTGGAAAAAGCAAGACTGGACCGTATTTACGGAAACGCGGAGATCAAGGCAATGATCACGGCATTTGGTACGGGTATTCATGAGGATTTTGATATTTCGAAGCTGCGCTACCACAAGATCATCATCATGACGGATGCCGATGTCGACGGTGCGCATATCGCGACACTGTTGCTGACCTTTTTGTACCGGTTTATGCCGGAACTGATCAGGCAGGGCTACGTTTATCTGGCACAGCCGCCGCTTTTCAAACTGGAGAAAAACAAGAAAGTCTGGTATGCATACAGCGACGAACAGCTACAGCAGATCCTTGATGAGGTCGGAAGGGATCAGAACAACAAGATCCAGCGTTACAAAGGACTTGGTGAGATGGATGCGGAGCAGCTCTGGGAGACGACCATGGATCCTGCGAGGCGCATCCTGCGCAAGGTGACGATGGATGAGGCGCAGTCCTCGGAAATCGACCTGACGTTTACGACACTGATGGGCGACCAGGTGGAGCCGCGGCGCGAGTTTATCGAAGAGAACGCGAAAAATGTAAAGAATCTGGATGTATAAGTTCACGAGACAGGAGGTAAATCCGTGGAAGATACAATATTTGACCAGGTCCATGAGGTTGACCTGAAAAAAACGATGGAAGAGTCGTACATCGACTATGCGATGAGTGTTATTTCGCAGCGTGCGCTTCCGGATGTAAGAGACGGACTGAAGCCGGTACAGCGCCGTGTGCTTTATTCCATGATTGAGCTGAACAACGGGCCGGACAAGCCGCACAGAAAATGTGCGCGTATTGTCGGTGATACGATGGGTAAATATCATCCGCACGGCGACAGTTCCATTTACGGTGCACTCGTAAATATGGCGCAGGAATGGTCGACGCGTTATCCGCTTGTTGACGGACATGGAAATTTTGGTTCCGTCGACGGAGACGGCGCGGCTGCAATGCGTTATACCGAGGCGAGACTGAGCAAAATCTCAATGGAGATGCTGGCGGATATCGGAAAAGATACCGTGGACTTCGTACCAAACTTTGATGAAACAGAGAAGGAGCCGACCGTACTGCCGGCACGTTTTCCGAACCTTCTGGTAAACGGAACGAATGGAATCGCCGTCGGTATGGCGACAAATATTCCGCCGCACAATCTGCGGGAGGTCATCGGTGCGGTCGTTAAAATGATCGACAACCGCATCGATGAGGGCAGAGAGACGGATATGGAGGAGATTCTGGAGATCATCAAGGGACCGGATTTCCCGACGGGAGCACAGATCCTCGGAAGACGCGGCATTGAGGAAGCGTACCGCACCGGCAAGGGTAAGATCCGGGTGCGTGCCGTGACAAATATTGAGTCCATGCCGAACGGCAAGAGCCGGATCATTGTGACTGAGATTCCGTATATGGTAAATAAAGCACGTCTGATTGAGAAGATGGCTGATCTTGTAAGGGACAAGAAAATCGACGGAATTACGGGAATTACGGATGAATCGAACCGCGAGGGCATGCGGATCAACATTGAACTGCGCAGGGATGCCAATGCAAATGTGGTGCTCAATCAGCTTTACAAGCACACACAGCTGCAGGATACATTCGGTGTGATCATGCTGGCACTTGTCAACAACGAGCCAAAGACGCTGAACCTGAAAGAAATGCTGACGTACTACATCCGACACCAGGAGGATGTTGTCACCAGAAGAACGAAATACGAGCTTAACAAGGCGGAGGAGCGTGCTCACATCCTGCAGGGACTGCTGATCGCGCTTGACAATATCGATGAAGTCATCAAGATCATCCGCGGATCTGCAAACACACCGGCTGCAAAGGCTGGACTGATCGAGCGTTTCGGCTTAAGCGATGCGCAGGCGCAGGCAATCGTGGACATGAGACTGCGTACACTGACCGGTCTGGAACGCGAGAAAATTGAGGCAGAGTATCAGGAGCTGCTGAAAAAGATCGAAGAGTATCGGGCAATCCTTGCAGATGAGAACCTGCTGCTTGGTGTGATCAAAAAGGAAATTCAGATCATCAGCGACAAGTACGGCGATGACCGCCGCACGAGCATCGAGCGCGACGTGTTTGATCTGACAACCGAGGATCTGATCCCGGATGAGAACGTGGTCATCACGATGACGAAGCTTGGCTACATCAAGCGCATGACACCGGACAACTTCAAGAGCCAGAACCGAGGCGGCAAGGGCATCAAGGGAATGCAGACGCTGGAGGATGACTACATAGAAGAATTGCTGATGACGAGCACGCACCATTATCTGATGTTCTTTACGAATCAGGGAAGAGTGTACCGTCTGAAGGGATATGAGATTCCGGAGGCGAGCCGTACGGCGCGCGGTACCGCGATCATCAACCTGCTCCAGCTGCTGCCGGGCGAGAAGATCACGGCGCTGATCCCGATCCGGGAGTACAAGGAAGGCCGTTTCCTGTTTATGGCAACAAAGAAGGGGCTGGTAAAGAAAACACCGATCACAGATTTCGCAAATGTGAGAAAAACTGGTCTGGCTGCCATTACTCTCCGTGACGACGATGAATTGATCGAGGTCAAATTTACAAACAATAAAAAGGACATCCTGCTTGTGACGAAATACGGACAGTGTATCCGTTTCCATGAGACGGATGTGCGCAAGACCGGCCGTTCTTCGATGGGTGTGATCGGAATGAATCTGTCAGACGGTGACGAAGTCGTAGCCATGCAGATGAATACGCAGGGAGAATACCTGCTGATCGCATCGGAGTACGGCATGGGTAAGCTGACTGAAATGTCTGAGTTTACGGCGCAGAACCGCGGCGGCAAGGGAATCAAGTGCTATAAGATCCTGGAAAAGACAGGAAATGTAGTCGGAGCCAAGGCTGTGCATGCGGATAATGACATTATGATGATCAGCACAGAAGGCATCATCATTCAGATGGCATGCGAGGATATTTCCGTGCTTGGCCGTGTGACGAGCGGCGTGAAGCTGATGAGCCTTGATCCGGAGAAGGATGTGAAGGTAGCAAGCATCGCACGCGTAAAGGATTCTGCGAAGAAGACGGAAGAGGATACACTGAAATCACTGGAAGAGGAACTGAAGAAAGAGGAATCATAAGACATGAGGGTACGAAGGCTGCTTGCCATATGGACTGCAAAGCTTGTGAGTACCGGCTGTAAGCTGGCCGGAAAGCAGGGCGTGACGCTGGCGGGAAAGATCGCGCTGAAGATCGATCCGAAGATACTGCACGACCTTGCCGGACAGGTGCGTGAAAAGATTTTTGTGGTCTGCGGCACAAACGGGAAGACAACTACAAACAATCTGCTGTGCTCTGCAATCGAGTCAGAGGGGAAAAAGCTGGTCTGCAATCATACCGGCTCCAACATGCTGGATGGTGTGGCGGCGGCTTTTGTCCTCGCAGCGAAAAATAACGGAAAGCTGGATGCGGACTACGCGAGCATCGAGATCGATGAGGCCTCGACGGTGCGTGTGTTCCCGCATTTTAAGCCTGATTACATGGTGCT
This sequence comes from Lachnospiraceae bacterium, assembly GCA_902363665.1. GTDB lineage: Bacteria > Bacillota > Clostridia > Lachnospirales > Lachnospiraceae > Choladousia. The sequence goes on from CABJAW010000014.1 coordinate 95,066, forward strand.
GACGAACCTGTTCCGTGACCAGCTTGATCGCTACGGTGAGATCGACATCACGATGAAGCTTTTAGACCGCGCGATGAAGATGGCTCCGAAGATGAAGGTGATCGTGAATGGGGACGATGCACTTTCTGCTTATCTTGCGATGGAAAGTGGAAATGTGTATGTGACCTATGGCATCCCGGGTCAGGTGTTTGACCAGAAGGAGAACGGAGAGATTCGCGAGGGACGCTTCTGCAAACGGTGCGGAGAACGGCTTTCCTATGACTTTTACCATTACAGCCAGCTGGGCAGCTACCACTGCCCGAAGTGCGGCTTTGCAAGGCCGGAGGCCGATTTTGCGGCGGAAGCGATCGATATGACGCACGGACTGAAATTTGAGGTTCGGGAAAAACAGGGAAGAGTCACGCCGGTCGAAGTTAATTATCAGGGCTTTTATAATATTTACAACATTCTGGCCGCATACAGTGCGGCACGTACCGGTGGACTGGAACTTGCGCATTTTGAAAAGGTGCTGCAGGAATTCAATCCGCAGAACGGGCGGATGGAGCATTTTACGATTGGAACTACAGAGGTGGTGCTGAATCTGGCGAAAAATCCGGCAGGCTTCAATCAGAACATCTCGGCAGTGATGGAGGATAAAAGGGATAAGGATATCATCATCGTGATCAATGACAACGCGCAGGATGGTACAGATATCTCATGGCTGTGGGATGTGGATTTTGACCGTTTTGCTGATCCGTCGATCCGTTCGATCACGGTCAGCGGCATCCGCTGCCAGGATATGCGGCTGCGCATGAAGTATGTGGATATTCCATGTCAGCTGGAAAATGATGTTGAGACGGCGATCAAAAAACGTGTGCAGGACGGCTGCGGTTCTCTTTATGTGCTGGTCAATTACACCGCGCTGTTTTCAACAAGAGCGATACTGGCAAAGATGTGACAGCGCGAGAGTGCACGGAAAATGTTTCCTGAGAGGTATGAGCCACGATCTGTCAGAAGATTTCTGAAGAAGGATGGCGCAGCGGGGCAGGACAAAGAATTCTGGAGGAATCAACATGAAACTGAAGATTGGGCATTTGTATCCGGATCTGCTGAATCTGTACGGAGACCGGGGCAACATCCAGTGCATGAAAAAAAGGTGTGAATGGCGCGGGATCGAGGCGGAGGTACAGGAATTTGAACTTGACGATCCGGTGGATTTTTCCACGCTTGATATCGTGCTGCTCGGCGGCGGCTCAGACCGGGAGCAGATGCTGGTCTGCGAGAAGCTGCGCGGGATAAAAAAGAGCTTTCGGGATTACGTGGAGGATGGCGGAAGTGTGATCGCAGTGTGCGGCGGCTACCAGCTGCTCGGCCATTACTACGATACGGATGACGGACGGATCGAGGGACTTTCGCTCGTGGATCTTTACACGGAGCAGGGGAGTCCGCGCCTGATCTCGAATATCGTGATCCAAAATGATGCTCTTAAAGTTCCGATCGTCGGATTTGAAAACCATGGCGGACGGACGTATATCAATGGCAACAAACCGCTTGGAAAGGTATTGTACGGATACGGCAACAATGAAAAGGACAAGGCAGAGGGCGTGCTTTACAAAAATGTGATCGGCACGTATCTGCACGGGCCGCTTCTGCCGAAGAACCCCCATGTCTGCGACCTGCTTCTGGCAAATGCACTGGAGCGAAAGTATGGCGTAAACGAGCTCGCCCCGCTGGATGACACACAGGAACTGGAGGCAAACCGGTATATCGTGGATCGGTTTGTATCCGCATCAGATAGCCGGAAGGACTGAATATCTGCTTTGAATGGTATTGCGGTAAAGTTGAGAATATTTGACGTTTTGAAAAAAATGTCAAAGGAAACCACTTGACAAACAGACAGAAACGCTGTAGGTTATATCCGAACTAACAAAATAAATGCTTTTCTCTTATTCAGAGTGGTGGAGGTACATAGGACCTGCGAAGCCACGGCAACCCCGTTTATGGAAGGTGCCAACCTGAGCGAGTAAATTCGAACAATAAGGGGATTTGATGAGTGATTATTGAGTCCGCCTTTTTGAGGCGGACTTTTTTCAGGGAAAAAGCATAGCAGAGGAAAAAGAAAGGAAAAAATATGGACAAGAGATTATTTACATCCGAATCCGTAACAGAAGGACATCCGGATAAAATGTGCGACCAGATTTCTGATGCGATCCTGGACGCGCTGATGGAGCAGGATCCGATGAGCCGTGTAGCCTGCGAGACAGCAACGACGACCGGTCTGGTACTGGTTATGGGCGAGATCACGACGAAAGCATATGTGGACATTCAGAAGATCGTCCGCGATACGATCCGTGAGATTGGCTACACAAGAGGAAAATATGGGTTTGATGCAGATACCTGCGCAGTCATTACAGCGATTGACGAGCAGTCTACCGATATCGCAATGGGTGTTGATAAGGCGCTGGAAGCAAAAGAGAACCAGATGAATGACGAGGAGATCGAGGCGATCGGCGCCGGAGATCAGGGTATGATGTTTGGTTATGCAACAAATGAGACCGAGGAGTATATGCCGTATCCGATCGCACTGGCACAGAAGCTTGCACTTCAGCTGACCAAGGTGCGCAAGGATGGCACACTGACTTACCTTCGTCCTGATGGAAAGACTCAGGTTACGGTAGAGTACGATGAGAATGGCAAGCCGGCAAGACTGGACGCTGTCGTTCTTTCCACACAGCATGATCCGGAAGTGACACAGGAGCAGATCCACGCAGACATCAAGAAATACGTGTTTGATGAGATCCTTCCGCAGGATATGGTAGATGAGAACACGAAGTTCTTTGTAAATCCGACCGGACGTTTCGTTATCGGCGGACCGCACGGAGACAGTGGACTGACCGGACGTAAGATCATCGTAGATACTTACGGCGGATACGGAAGACACGGCGGCGGAGCATTCTCCGGAAAGGACTGCACAAAGGTAGACCGTTCCGCAGCATATGCAGCGCGCTACGTGGCAAAGAACATCGTCGCAGCAGGACTGGCTGACAAGTGCGAGATTCAGCTGTCTTACGCAATCGGCGTGGCAAGACCGACTTCTGTCATGGCAGATACATTTGGCACAGGAAAAGTATCGGATGAAAAGCTGACGGAGATCGTCCGCGACAATTTTGACCTGCGTCCGGCAGGAATTATCAAGATGCTGGATCTGCGCCGTCCGATCTATAAGCAGACGGCAGCATACGGACATTTCGGCCGTCATGATCTGGATCTTCCGTGGGAGAAGCTGGATAAGGTGGAAGAGCTGAAGAAGTATCTGTAAGAACTGGAATCGCGAATAGAGAAATGAGCAGGGCGGCATCTGAGGATGCCGCCTTTTTTGATGTCAGGACGTTCAGAGCAGCAACACCGGTTTACAAAATTTTTATAAATATATTGATTGTTTAGAGGAAATGGCGTTTCGAGTGTGCTATACTCAGAGGGATAACATGATGGGAACGGAAGGAAATGTGAGATGAAATTAAAGACAAGACTGATCATCGCCTTTTTTGTGATTCTGTTTGTGCCTTTTCTGATGTTTGGGATTGCGTTTTTCGGGTTTTCGAAGTATCAGATGCAGGCGATTGAGCAGAGCTACGGTGTGCCGATGTCATGGGATACACTGTCAGATACGATGCAGGTAATCGGCAAATCGACGGAGAAAGTATTTAAAGAGCTGAAATCGCAGGCGGAGAAAGATCCGGACCGTTTTCTGGATGAAGCGTATCTGGAAAAGATGAACCTTGAGATGGGGGAGCTTCCGGCGTATCTGCTTGTGCGCAAAGATAATGAGCTTTATTATAATGGGTCAGGAGAAAATGTCTCAAAGCTGTTCTCGGAGCTTCCGGCATTTCGGGAATTCAGCAGTTCTTCAGACGGAGGGTCTTATATCGGCAAGGATGTCAAGGCGTTTGTAAAACAGCTGGATGTAGAATTTTCAGACGGAAGCGAGGGTAGTGTTTTTATTATTTCATCAACGAAAAAGATTGTGACACAGACGAAGCATCTGCTGATGGATCTGCTGATTTCGATCGTGGTCATTCTGTTTTTTACGGCAGCCCTTCTGACGATCTGGATTTACACTGGAATCAACACGCCGCTGAAAAAGCTTTCCGAGGCGACGGAGCGGATCAAGAACGAGGATTTTGATTTCGAATTAAATGAGACGGGAAAGGACGAGATCAGCGAGCTGTGTCGGGATTTCGATGAAATGCGTATCCGGCTGAAAAATCAGGCGGAGGAAAAAGAGGCGTTTGACCGGCAGAGCAAGGAGCTGATCAGCAATATTTCTCATGACCTGAAGACGCCGATCACGGCGGTGAAAGGATACGTGGAGGGCATCATGGACGGTGTGGCAGACACACCGGAGAAGATGGACCGCTATATCCGGACGATCTACGTGAAGGCAAACGACATGGACCGCCTGATCAACGAGCTGACCTTTTACTCAAAGATCGATACGAACCGTATCCCGTATCATTTTAACCAGCTGAATGTGACGGAATATTTTGATGACTGTGCAGATGATGTGGGACTTGATCTGCGTGAGCGTCAGATTGCGTTTACGTATATCAATACGATTGATCCGGAAACGATGATCATCGCAGATGCGGAGCAGCTGACGCGCGTCATCAACAACATCATCGGCAATTCCGTCAAATACATGGATAAGCCGAAAAAGAAGGTGGAGCTGCGTGTAAAGGACGCGGGCGATTTTATTCAGGTAGAGATCGAAGACAATGGAAAAGGCATTCCGACAAGAGAACTGGTGTCGGTTTTTGACCGGTTCTACCGGACGGATACATCACGCAATTCTGCGCAGGGCGGAAGTGGAATCGGACTGTCGATCGTGAAAAAGATCATAGAGGACCATGGAGGCCGGATTTGGGCAAACAGCAAGCTTGGAGAGGGAACAACCATGAGTTTTGTTATCAGAAAATATCAGGAGGTGCCTGTAAATGAGTAAGATTTTGATCGTAGAAGATGAAGTGGCGATTGCCGATCTGGAGAAAGATTATCTGGAACTTTCCGGATTTGCGGTGGAGATAGAAAATGACGGTGAGACGGGGCTGAAGCGTTCCCTGGAGGAGGAATTTGATCTGATCATTCTGGATCTGATGCTTCCCGGCGTAGATGGTTTTGAAATCTGCCGCCAGATCCGGATGCGGAAAAACACGCCGGTCATTATGGTGTCGGCAAAGAAGGATGACATCGATAAGATCCGGGGACTCGGACTGGGCGCGGATGATTACATGACAAAGCCGTTCAGCCCGAGCGAGCTGGTAGCGCGCGTAAAGGCGCATCTGGCGCGATACGAGCGTCTGGTAAACAGCAGCGTACAGGAGAATGATATCATCGAGGTGCGTGGCATCAAGATCGACAAGACGGCGCGCCGTGTATGGGTCGATGGTGAGGAGCGGGCGTTTACGACAAAAGAATTTGACCTGCTTACATTCCTTGCGCAGAACCCGAACCATGTGTTTACGAAAGAAGAGCTGTTTCGCGAGATCTGGGACATGGAGTCGGTTGGCGATATTGCAACGGTCACTGTACACATCAAAAAGATTCGAGAGAAGATTGAAAAGCAGTCCTCAAAGCCGCAGTATATCGAGACGATATGGGGCGTGGGATATCGGTTTAAGCTGTAGAACGTCTTTGAAACCGGACTGAGAATGACCGTTTTGCAAAAAATACAGTGAAATCAAAAGCAGTGCGAAGGCAGAAGAAAAAATGCCGAAGGCACTGCTTTTTGTTATTTTAACCGAATAGCTTTGAAGCTGACTGTGAATATTTATTTTAAAATATAAATAAAGAGTTGCATTAAAATAGATAAAATGATACCATAGAAGGCGAATATTCACAATCTGATTTGCTGCCTGTCTGACTCGGTTAAAATTAAGAAAGACGGGAAGTTGATGGCTGGAACAAAGCATGTTATTATTACAGGAGGATAAAAATAATTGACAGAGACAAAGAGTTTAAAACTGAAAAAACAGAATATGGATTCTTCCATGAAAAGGATAAAGCCGCTAAGAGAGCTGAATCTGATCGATGATTATATGTTCGATGTGGCGACCATGGATCTTGAGACGTGTAAGGCAATCATTGAGCTTTCTCTGAATATCAGGATACAGGAAATCGAGTGGAAAGAAGGGCAGAAAGTAGTTCATAATCTTCCGGGAAATCGGGAAATCCGACTGGATTTTTATGTGAAAGATACCGATGACCGTGTTTTCAATGTGGAGATGCAGAAGAAAAATACAGGAAATCTGGCGAAACGAACGAGATATTATTCAGCGCTTCTGGATGCACCGCTGCTTAAAAAAGGCGAAAAGGGGTTTGACGGGCTGCCGCAGACTTATATCATCGTGATCTGTGGATTTGATTATTTTGGAGATGGAAAGTACCGCTATACCTTTCAGAATCGGTGCAGTGAAAATCTGGAATTGGTTTTACAGAATGGACTTACCACTGTTTTTTTGAATACCAAAGGGAAAAATGATGCTGAGGTAGAGCCGGAACTGATTTCTTTTCTGCGTTTTGTAGAAAATAGTACAGCGGAAGAAGCGAGACAGTCAGCGGATGGGAGAATTCAGAGGATGTATGGCAGGATTAATGATCTGAAGAATCGTGAGGACGTGGAGGCTGATTATATGAAAGCAGAGGAATATAGAAGGTTGATGAGAGAAGAAGCAAGAGAGGAAGGAAGAGAAGAAGGAAGAGTGGAGACATTGATATATGCAATTCAGCAGATTGTGGGGAAAACAGGAAAATCTGCGGAGGAGGCAATGGATATGCTGGATATCAGTGCAGAGGATCGAGAGGAGTATAAAAAGCTTCTTGTAGAGAAAAAGGAATCTGCCAACTGAAGAATTGAGAAAAAGATATAAAAAAGAAGAACAGGAAAAAAGTTATGATTTTGTATGAGGATAAAGAGATTCTTGTCTGCCGCAAATCATCCGGGATCGCGGTGCAGAGCGCAAGACTCGGAGAAAAGGATCTTGTGAGTATTTTGAATAACCATCTGGCGGAGCAGGCGAAACTGCGTGAAACATCCGGAAACGGTGCGAAGAAGAAAGCGGCAGGAGGCACAGCGTTTGAGCCGATCCGTGTGGTACACCGGCTCGATCAGCCGGTGGAGGGCGTGCTTGTCTTTGCAAAGACGAAGAAGGCAGCTGCGGGACTTTCGAAGCAGGTCACGGACGGCACTATGAAGAAAACGTATCAGGCGGTATGCTGTGTGACGGAGAAAGGCCGGAGGTGGCTGGAGAATGCAGAGGAATGGCATGCGCTTACTGATTATCTTGTTAAGGACGCAAGGACGAATACGTCTTCAGTGACGGAAAAAGGGCGAAAGGAAGCAAAAGAGGCCAGACTGTCGTTTCGGATCGTGGCCAGGTGCGGGGAGCTGGCGCTTGCAGAGATTGCACTTGATACGGGAAGGCACCATCAGATCCGGGTGCAGATGGCACATGCGGGGCTTCCACTGTATGGGGATGTGAAATACAATACTGCCTGGAGACAGTATGTGGGAAATGGCGCTTCTGGGTGTGCTGCTGATAAAATGGATGTGGAAGCAACCGGGAAAACGGAAGTGCCTGACTGTGGTGAAGCAGCGAGTAAAGCGGAGAGGAAGATTTCAGGGAGCAGAAGTGTTGGACGTTCTGAAAAAATGGAGCCGGCGCTGTGCGCATCGAGGCTGGAATTTGTGCATCCGGCCACGGGAAAAAGGATGATGTTTGAGACGAAGCCGGAATTGGAGGTTTTTAAAGACTTCTGCTTTAAGGACGAAAAATAAAAAATAATGGTAACTGTTCAGAGCCAACCTCCAAAATGCTACGCATTTCGTCGGTGCGGCGTATCCGCCAAATAAAATTTCAAAAACAGGCTTAAAAATGCAAGCATTTTCCGCCTGTTTTATGAAATTTTGCCTGGCTCTGAACAGTTACAAATAATGCAGGGATAAGGACCGTTGGATGTATCGGATGGAAACTCTTCTGGATAAGATATGAGGGAATTATTGGATTAAGAGCGAACATACAAGTACCTGTTTTGACTGGAATGAAAGAAACAAACAGTTCGATACAAAATGAAAGACGGCATGAAAAAGAAGACAGAATATTTGAAATCAGAATAGAAATCCGCAAAGTCAACATACTAACCGGAGAAAGCAATGGCCTGTGCAGGAAGGAGATATTACACTTCTGTTCAAGAAATGTAATATCTGAAACGTGATATCGCATGATTTGGCGCAGGCAGCACAGCTGACAGAAGGGAAGGTACGTGCGATGGCAGAGGGGAAGAAGCTTCTGAAAATGACGGGAATCACACTGGCGGTTTATTTCGCGCTGAAATATCTGCTGCCGTATGTGGTTCCTTTTTTGATCGCCATAATTCTGGTGCGTCTGCTTGATCCGCTGGCGGGACGGATTCAGAGAAGGCTGCATTTGAAAAAAGAGGTGGTGGCAGCAGGACTGATGGCGGTGGCGGTTGTACTTCTTGGCAGCGGATTTTACTGGCTGTACCGTGTGCTGATGGAGCAGATCCGGAAAATTGCGGGGAATTTTGATCTGTATTACAGTGGCTTTTGCGGTGTGATTGAGGAATGCTGTGAAATGGCAGGAAGGAGCTTTGGGGTGCCTTCAGAGGATCTGGAGGAACTGATCTATGCGGGAATCGATCACGCTGCATCACAGATCCGGGTCTATCTGGTACCAGGGGTGGTCAATTATTCGTTTCGCTATCTGAAAAAGCTGGCCGATGCCGGGGTTTTTCTGCTGATGATTTTTGTGTCGGCAGTGCTTCTGATGAAGGATTATGATGAGATGAAGCAGAAGCTGCAGAAATATGACTGGTATCAGAAGTGCCGGAGGATTGCGGGGAGGATGTGGAAACAAGGCGGTATGTATTTAAAAGCCCAGGGCATCATCATCGGTATCGTGACGCTTCTTTGCACCGGAGGACTGTGGCTGCTTGGCAATCCATATTTTCTGCTGCTCGGTATTGTGATCGGGCTGACAGATGCGCTGCCGTTTATCGGAACCGGCACACTTCTGATCCCGATCGCTGTCTATCTGATTTTTCAGAGAAAGTATCAGCTGGCACTCGGTTACGGAGCGCTGTTTCTTGTGACGTACGTGGCGCGGGAATTTCTGGAACCGAAGCTGATCGGCGGAAAACTCGGGATTTATCCGTTTGTGATGGTGGCAGTGGTCTATGCAGGATTGTATCTCTACGGGCCTGCGGGGGTCGCGCTTGGTCCGGTATCGCTGCTTTTGATTCTGGAAATATGGGGGGAATGTGAACGCGGATAAGCTCAAGTTGATTTATATTGTAAACAGTGCTGACAAATGATGGAAAATGTAAGAATTTTTGAACAGAAAAAACAAAATATTTTGCATCTGGGTGTATATTTTTTTGAGGTTTTCTGTTAGAATAAAAACTATCTTGGCTGTTTGGAGCTGACCATCAAAGCAGATATACGAAACCCTGCCGGGGATGGTCTGACCTGGTTAAAAGTATGGTATGTTCTGGACAGAAAGAAAAATTTCGGCAGCAGCTAAGGAGGCGTTGACGATTAAAAAAAGAAATGAGATCATGCGCTCCCTGTCCATGGTAACACAGCTCGGCATCAGCATGCTGGCTCCGCTGATCCTGTGTGTCTGCGTCGGGATCTGGCTGGACGATACGTTTGGCTGGTCGACAACGGCGGTGCTTGTGGTGCTCGGGATTCTGGCGGGAGCGAGAAATACCTGGATTCTGGCCAGTGAGGTAGGCATGCCGCACAGGAAGAGGAGGCATCGGGATGAAAAAGCAGATCAATGAGACGCTTTTGGAACTGATCGTCGGAATTCTTTTATCCGGTGCGGTGATTGAGGCTGGCTGTATTGTGATCACCGGATATTCCAGAGCGTTTACTTCCGGGCTTTGTATCGGACTGGTGCTGGCAATTGGACTGGCCGCACATATGTATCGCTCGATCGATCATGCGCTGGATATGCAGCCGGATGATGCGGAAAAATATATGCGGAAAGCGTATATGATCCGGGCGGCGGCGATCCTTATCGTGGCCGGGATCGTGACGTATTTCAAACTCGGTTATGTGATGGCGACGTTCGGCGGAGTGTTTTGTCTGAAGTTCGGCGCGTTTCTGCAGCCTGTCATTCACAGGGTGATTCATGGAAAAGAGCCGCAGACAGAGGAAAATGCAGAAGCAGAAAAAACGGAAACAGACAATACAGAAAATATGGAAACAGACAATACAGAAAATATGGAAACAGACAAAGAAAAAGAGTGACCGGAAATGGTCAATCCGGCAGCGGGGATTTTTACGAATCAGGCTGCGAAAGAAAGCGGCCGTTATCCGAGAAAAAAAATTCGGTGTCGGAAAATGAATTATGATAGAATCTGCCGGGCAGATTTTATATACAACCGATTGGAGTTATTACAATTTTGCAAAAGGCGCGGAAGACAAAAGAAGAAGCATTTTGCGATCGGACTCTGAAAGGCTGTCAGTATGGGAGAAAGGAGGAAAAAGCGTGGGAGCTGCGAATTTGCTGGCATCTTCGGGCCAGGATGTAGATTTTTTCATACATGGCGTGTTCAGTTATGAGCTGTTCGGCCAGACCTTCTGGATCACGACAACGCATGTGGCGATTGCGATCGTCATGCTTCTGATTGTGATATTTGCGATTGCGGCAAGGATTACGATCAGTCATGCAAAGAAGTATCCGACCGGGTTCCAGAACATCGTCGAGATGATCGTTGAGATGCTCGACAAGATGGTGGAAAGCAGTATGGGACCTTATGCAAAAAAGTTCCGAAATTACATCGGAAGCATTTTCATCTTTATTTTTCTCAGTAATATATCAGGACTTTTCGGACTTCGGCCGCCTACAGCAGATTATGGTGTGACACTGCCGCTAGGTCTGCTGACATTTGGTATCATTCAGTACAACAATATCAAATACAACAAATTCGGCGCGTTTACCGGACTGTTCAAGCCGCTTCCGTTTCTGTTTCCGATCAATCTGATCGGAGAGATTGCGACGCCGTTTTCATTATCGCTGCGTCTGTTCGGCAACGTACTGTCAGGCACGGTTATGATGTCGCTGATTTATACACTTCTGGCGAAGTTCGCAATCGGCTGGCCGGGATTTCTGCACATTTACTTTGATGTGTTCTCGGGAGCCATTCAGACGTATGTATTCTGTATGCTGACGATGGTTTATGTAACAGATAAACTGCCGGAGACAGAATAAAAATCAAGAAAAATATCACACAGGAGGGTTCTAGTTATGGGTATTACAGACAAGGGTTTAGTATTAGCTTGTTCGGCAATCGGAGCAGGTCTTGCACTTATCGCAGGTATCGGACCTGGTGTAGGACAGGGTATCGCAGCAGGACACGGTGCATCTGCAGTCGGCAGAAATCCGGGAGCAAAGGGTGACATTACTTCCACGATGCTTCTTGGACAGGCCGTTGCCGAGACGACCGGTCTTTACGGTCTGGCAATCGCGTTTATTCTCTTATTCGCAAATCCGCTGATCGGAAAGCTCTGATGAAAAAAATACAGGCATTTGACGGCTGTTTTGCGAAATTTTGCCTGGCTTTGAACAGGAACAAATAGACTGCGAAAGGAGGCGAAATCTTGGAACCACGTTTGTTTAATCTTGACCCGCAGCTTCTGCATGACGCGGTACTGCTGGCGATTGCAGTGTTTGTGATGTTTTTGTTTCTGTCCTATATGCTGTTCAATCCGGCGCGCGAGATGCTGAAAAAGCGTCAGGATAAGGTGAAGGATGAGATCGATTCCGCAGAGAAGTCCAAGGAGGACGCTGCGAAGCTGAAAGAAGAATACGAAAACAGGCTGCGTGAGATTCACAAAGAAGAAGATGCGATTCTTGGCGCCGCCCGCAAAAAGGCGCTCGACAATGAGGCAAAGATCATTGAGGACGCGAAGGCAGAGGCGGCAAATATCATCGCGCGTGCGAATAAGCAGGCGGAGCTTGAGATGAAGAAGGCTCAGGATGAGATCAAGAAAGAAATCATTTCGGTGGCAGCGCTGGTGGCAGAGAAAGTGGTCAGCGACAAGATCGATATCGAGATCCAGGATTCGTTAATTGACGATACATTAAAGGAGATAGGTGAGAAGACATGGCAAAGCTAGTATCCAAAACCTATGGGGATGCGTTGTTTGAGCTTGCTGTGGAAGAGAACCGGATCGACAGCCTTACCGAAGAGATCGAAGCGGTAAAGGCGATACTGGATGAAAACAAAGACTTTGAAAAGATCATGGTGCATCCGGAGATTCCGCAGGAGCAGAAGCTTTCGGTGATCGATGAGGTTTTCAAGGGACGGGTTTCCGACGCCCTCACAGGTTTTTTGAGAATTGTGGCAGCAAAGGGAAGATACAAAGAATTACCCGGTATTTTTGCATATTATATTGCAAGGGTGAAGGAATACAAGAGGATCGGAATTGCGGAGGTAACGTCTGCGGTTCCGCTTAACGGGGCTCAGAAGCAGAAGATCGAAAAGCGGCTTCTGGATACGACCCGATATGAGACAATGGAGATCGAATACAAGGTGGATGCGAGCAAAATCGGCGGGCTACTGATCCGTATCGGCGACCGCGTGGTCGACAGCACGATCAGCAGCAGGCTTGCGGCGCTCACATCGAGCCTTCAGAAGATCTCACTAGAGAGCGAGAAAGAAGGTGTGCAGGCCTCATGAATTTAAGACCAGAGGAAATCAGTTCCGTGATCAAAGAACAGATTCAGAGATACTCTTCCGAAATCGCAGTGTCAGATACAGGTACTGTTATCCAGGTAGCTGACGGTATTGCACGTGTATACGGTCTGGAAAATGCCATGCAGGGCGAGCTGCTGGAGTTCCCGGGCGATGTATACGGCATGGTCCTGAACCTGGAGGAAGACAATGTCGGCGCGGTACTTCTCGGCAGCAGCAACAGCATTGGCGAGGGAGATATCGTAAAGACCACGGGCAGAGTAGTAGAGGTGCCGGTCGGAGACGGAATGCTCGGGCGTGTCGTAAACGCGCTTGGACAGCCGATTGACGGCAAGGGACCGATCCATGCGGAGAAATACCGCAAGATAGAGCGTGTCGCATCCGGCGTTATTTCAAGAAAAGCCGTAGATACACCGCTTCAGACCGGTATCAAGGCGATTGACTCCATGGTGCCGATCGGAAGAGGACAGCGAGAGCTGATCATCGGCGACAGACAGACCGGAAAGACCGCGATTGCGATCGATACGATCATTAATCAGAAGGGACAGGGCGTAAAATGTATTTACGTGGCGATTGGCCAGAAGGCATCGACCGTAGCATCCCTTGTAAAGACACTGGAAGAATACGGAGCTATGGATTACACGACCGTTGTGTCCGCAACGGCGAGCGAGCTGGCTCCGCTGCAGTATATCGCGCCGTATTCCGGCTGTGCGATCGGAGAAGAATGGATGGAGAACGGGGAGGATGTGCTCGTCGTATACGACGACCTGTCCAAGCACGCAGCTGCTTACCGTACCCTCTCCCTGCTCCTGAAGCGTCCGCCAGGACGTGAGGCATACCCGGGCGACGTTTTCTACCTGCACTCCAGACTGCTGGAGCGTGCGGCACGTCTTTCGGATGAGCTGGGCGGCGGTTCTCTTACCGCGCTTCCGATCATCGAGACGCAGGCGGGCGACGTTTCCGCGTATATCCCGACGAATGTTATTTCCATCACAGACGGCCAGATCTATCTGGAGACTGAGATGTTCAACTCCGGTTTCCGTCCGGCGGTAAACGCAGGACTTTCCGTATCACGAGTAGGAGGAGCAGCGCAGATCAAGGCGATGAAGAAGATCGCGGCGCCGATCCGTGTCGAGCTGGCACAGTACCGCGAGCTGGCGGCATTCTCCCAGTTCGGTTCCGACCTCGATGCAGATACGAAGGAGCGTCTGGCACAGGGCGAGCGCATCAAGGAGATCTTAAAGCAGCCGCAGTATCAGCCGATGCCGGTACAGTATCAGGTCATCATCATTTATGCGGCAACGAAAAAATACCTGCTGGATGTTCCGGTAAAGGAGATCCTGCGCTTTGAGAAGGAGCTGTTTGACTTCCTGGATACGAAATATCCGGAGATCCCATCAGCGATCATCAGCGAAAAGCAGATTTCAGATGATACGGATGCAAAGCTGCAGCAGGCACTGAAAGAATTCAAGGCGAGCTTCAAATAGACTGACAGTCTGGAAAGGATGATAGTATGGCCTCGATGAGAGACATCAAACGCCGCCGAAGCAGTATTGCCAGCACCCAGCAGATCACAAACGCGATGAAGCTGGTCTCAACGGTAAAGCTGCAGAAGACGAAGGCGCGCGCGGAACGTTCCAAGCCGTATTTCGATAAGATGTACGCGACCGTGACTTCCATGCTGGCCAAATCCGGAACGATCGACCATCCGTATTTGAAGCCGCAGCCATCCGAAAAGAAGGCAGTCATCGTGCTCACATCGAACCGCGGGCTTGCCGGCGGCTACAACGCCAATGTGACAAAGCTGATTACCGGATCTGATTTAAGAGCATCCGATCTTCTGCTTTACACAGTAGGAAACAAAGGAAAAGAATATTTTCAGCACAGAGGCTATCATGTGGAGAAGGATTACAGCGAGGTCATTGAAAACCCGATGTTTTCCGATGCCAGAGAGATCTGCGAGGAGGTACTTGGAAAGTATGCGTCCGGCGAGATCGGGGAGATCTATCTTGCCTACACGTATTTCAAGAATACCGTCGTGCATGAGCCAAAGCTTCTGAAGCTGCTCCCGGTGGAGGTCGACGAAGCTGACCTCAAATCTGCCGCTTCCGGCGCTCTGATGAACTATGAGCCGGAGGAGGAAGAAGCACTGGAAATTATTATTCCAAAGTATATTACAAGTATTTTATTCGGAGCACTGGTGGAGGCGGTGGCGAGTGAAAACGGCGCCCGCATGCAGGCCATGGACTCCGCAACGAGCAATGCTCAGGAGATGATCGACAAGCTGACGCTGCAGTACAACCGTGCGCGCCAGGGCTCCATCACACAGGAGCTAACCGAGATCATAGCGGGAGCAAATGCAATCGAATAAAAGATAAAGGAGAGTGAATTATCATGCCAAATACAGGTAAAATCACTCAAATTATCGGTGCAGTACTGGATATCAAATTCACGGAAGGCCACCTTCCTGCCATATACGAAGCGATCAATATCACGCGCAAAAACGGCGAAAACCTTGTCGTTGAGGTAGCACAGCACCTCGGCGACGAGACCGTCCGCTGTATTGCGATGGGACCGACCGACGGACTCGTAAGAGGCATGGAGGCAGTCGCAACCGGAGCTCCGATTTCCGTTCCGGTCGGCGAACAGACACTTGGCCGTATCTTCAACGTGACCGGCGATGCGATCGACAACAAGCCGGCTCCGCAGGGCGTGAAGAAGATGCCGATCCACCGCGAAGCACCGTCATTTGAGGAACAGTCCACTTCCGCAGAGGTTCTGGAGACCGGTATCAAGGTCGTAGACCTGCTCTGCCCGTACCAGAAGGGCGGTAAGATCGGTCTGTTCGGAGGAGCAGGAGTAGGAAAAACGGTCCTGATTCAGGAGCTGATCCGAAACATTGCGACCGAGCATGGCGGATATTCCGTATTCACCGGCGTAGGCGAGCGTACCCGTGAGGGCAACGACCTCTACCACGAAATGCAGGAATCCGGCGTTATCAACAAGACAACGATGGTATTCGGACAGATGAACGAGCCGCCTGGGGCAAGAATGCGTGTCGGTCTGACCGGCCTTACCATGGCGGAGAACTTCCGTGACGAGGGAGGAAAAGACGTCCTTCTGTTCATCGACAATATTTTCCGTTTTACGCAGGCAGGTTCTGAGGTATCCGCGCTGCTTGGACGTATGCCGTCCGCAGTAGGTTATCAGCCGACGCTGCAGACCGAGATGGGCGCGCTGCAGGAGCGTATCACATCCACGAAAAACGGTTCCATTACATCGGTACAGGCCGTATACGTGCCGGCCGATGACCTGACAGACCCGGCTCCGGCGACGACGTTCGCGCATCTGGATGCGACGACGGTACTTTCCCGTTCGATCGTAGAGCTTGGTATTTATCCGGCAGTAGACCCGCTGGAGTCTACCTCCCGTATCCTCGATCCGAGAATCGTCGGCGAGGAGCACTATGCGGTAGCCCGCGGCGTACAGGAGATCCTTCAGAAGTACAAGGAACTGCAGGACATCATCGCAATCCTCGGTATGGACGAGCTTTCCGAGGATGACAAGCTGATCGTAAGCCGTGCAAGAAAGGTACAGAGATTCCTGTCTCAGCCGTTCTTCGTAGCTGTGCAGTTCACGGGCGTGGACGGACGGTACGTACCGCTTTCTGAGACGATCCGCGGCTTTAAGGAGATTCTCGAGGGCAAGCATGATGACATTCCGGAGAGCTGTTTCCTGAATGCCGGAAGCATCGACGACGTAATCGCCCGTGCATAAAATGGGCGCAGGAGCTCAGAAAAAGGGGTGAAAACGTATGGCAGACGACAGCAGATTTTTTGATCTTGAGATCATCACGCCTGACCGCGTTTTCTGGTCAGGAAAAGCTTCCATGCTTGAGATGAATACCACAGAGGGCCAGGTCGGCATTTACAAAAAGCACATTCCGATGACGATGATCCTTCAGCCGGGCATTGTGAAAATACATCTGGAGAATGAAATCAAGGATGCTGCGATCCACGCGGGCTTTGTGGAGATCCTCCCGGATAAGATTTCAATGATGGCGGAGGTCGCAGAGTGGCCGGATGAGATCGACCTGAACCGGGCGAAGGAAGCCGAGCTGCGCGCCGAACGGCGGCTGCAGGCACACGACCCGAATATCAATATGTCCAGAGCAGAACTGGCGCTGAAACGGGCGCTGGTACGGCAGGAGCTGGCAGGGAAATAAAGTAAAAAAATATCTTGACAGAACAAAAGTTCTGATATATACTCAGGACTGTAATCGAACGGAAGTTCACGAACAAGCGATCGGCATTTCGGTTACACAAAGAGCAGGATTGAATTTGACAGTCATACAAAAGTATGTATGACAGAGCATCATCAGGAATCCCACAAACAAAACAGACAGAAACGAAAGCAGAGACATGCATGCGAAACGTGTGCAGGTTCGGGCTTTTGGGACTGACTGTGGTGTTTGATGGGGTTCCTGTTTTTTTGACTTTTTGAAAGAACATATGTTCTTTTTGCGGCTATGAGCGGATTGGGAAAAGGCTGCTGTCGGATTTGACAGGAGGCCGGACAAGCCGGTGAGGAAAAGACAAAAGGGTGCGAAAAAGAGAAAAATATCACTCCTGCGCGGAAGGAAAAGATGGAACAGAAAGGAGGGATTCGATGGAGGCAACGATTCTTGAGACTGCGTTGTCGCAGGGGATCTGGGCGGCACTGGCCGTGTTTCTGCTGATCTCGATGATGAAGGAAAACGAGAAGGCAGACCAGAGACAGAGCGAGCGGGAAGCCCGTTATCAGACACTGCTCACGGAGCTGACGGCGAAGTTTGAGATCCTTGACGAGATGAAGAAGGACATCCGGTATATCAGGAGCCGAATCAGCCCGGAGAAGGATGATGACGGCGGGGATGACGGATAGCGCCGCAGGAGAAACAGGGCGATGAGAGTGCCGGGGCGTACGGAAGTACAGCAGATGTGAGGAACACAAAAAAGCAGTCTGTGCTTCCGACAAAGGGTACGACAAAAAACAGCCGTAACAACAGATACAGCAAAAGAGGAGATCGGGTGTGCGGCTGAAGAACAGAAAGAGAAAGAACAATGACACAGAAAAAAGACAACGAGACAAGGAGAACACAAAAATGGAAAACAAAGAGGACGTCATGTATACAGACATGGAAAAAAAGGCAGCAGAGAAGACAGAAGAAACAAAAGAGACAGAAAAAGCGAGAGAACAGGAGGAGAAAAATATGAACCAGAATAAAACACAGAATCCGGGCAGCGGAGAAGTGACAAGAAGAGAATTAAAGAACCGCCGTACCGGCAGCACAAAGACATTTGAAAACAGCGACCATTCCTTTACGACAGAGATTTACCTTTCGCCGGTCCATTATCAGGCGGAGGACGGAAGCTGGGAGGAGATGGATGATACGCTGGAGGCAGTGGAGACACAGGCGGAAGCAGAAACTACAGCGGATGTGCAGGAAAAAGCAGAAAATGCAGCGGATATGCAGGAAGAAACTGCAGATGCACACGGCAGTTTTAGAGCACAGGCAGTCGCGTTAAGTGGAGCAGTCGATGAGACGGCAGATGTGGAGTCACAGCCTGAAAAAAATACGCCGGATAAGAAAGAAAATGCTGCACTGTCAGCCACGGCATTCGTGAATCGCAAGGGCCGCTGGCAGGCCTCCTTCGCAGCATCCGCAGACAGCGAGTCAGCCATCACAATCAGGGACGGCGACCACACCGTCTCCTGGCATCTGGAGCAGGCAGAGCCGTCGGAAGCGTGCCGCAAGGACGATCAGGTGCTGGTTTATCCGGAAATCCTGCCGGGGATCGACGCAGAATACCACACCGCAGGGCAGGCAGTAAAAGAGAATCTGATCCTGAAAGGGGCGGCGCAGGTGCCGGAAGACTTTACTTTTGTGTACCACGCAGAAGGATTACAGGCGGTGCAGAAAGGAAACCGTGTCCTCTTTACGGACGAAACCGGAACAGAGGTGTTCTGCATGAGCGCGCCTCTGATGAAGGACGCATCGGGGGCAAAGTCGGAACAGCTGAAAGTGGCACTGGAGGAGGATACAGAAGAGAAAGATACATGGCGCATCACACTGACGCCGGACCATTCTTGGCTGCGCGATGCAGCACGCGTTTATCCGGTGACGGTAGACCCGCTCACAACCTCTTCGCTTGAAGTGAGTGAGATTGAGGATGCACATGTGGACAACCTCAACTTCGGACAGAATTACCATGACAGCATACTGCTGAAAACAATGGGCGGGGACAACATCCAGCGCAGCTTTTTAAAGTTCAAACTTCCGACCCTGAAGATCGGGGATATGGTGACGGGCGCATGCCTTTCGCTGGTATCCCTGCAGGACCAGAAGAAAACACATACCGTTGAAGTACACCGCGTAAAACAGCCATGGTCCTCGGCTACCCTGGACTGGAACAACCGTCCGGTATACGACGAGCTCATCGAAGACCAGCTGACCTATACGGATGATAAGCAGCAGTATATCAGCCTGGATATCACGAACCTGGTGAAAAGCTGGTACATAGGTGGGGAAAATTATGGCCTGATGGTGAAGGATGCCTATGAACTTTCCGGTTATACCGAGTACCTTGCTTCCGACTGCGACAATGCATTTAAAGAAATGCGTCCGCAGATCCGGATTTCCTACGTAAACAATTCCGGCCTGGAGGACTATTGGAGTTACCACAGCCAGGACGCGGGCCGTGCCGGTGAGGTGCATGTCAATGATTACAATGGAAACCTGATCCTGATCCGCGATGACATGTCGACCGGTGGAAGCCGCATGCCGATGTCGATTTCTCATATATATAACACAAATGACCGGGCCGATGAGGTGGGCTACGGTTATGGTTTTCGCCTGAATTACTATCAGACGATCGAGAAAGAGACGATCGGGGGTACGGATTATTATAAATACATCGATGCGGATGGCACAAGATGTTACTTCCGTTATGACAGTGAGAAAAAAGAGTGGAAGGACGAGCTTGGCAAGGAGCTGACGCTGAAAGTAAACGGCGGTACGAGCAAGGAGCCGTATGTGATTGAGAGTAAAAACCACAGCCGCATGGTATTCGGCAAGGCGGGCCATCTGATCCATATCATTGACCAGAATGCAAACCAGATTACCGTGACGTTTGGAAAGGGAGATGGAAAGATCACCGCAGTGACTGACGGCGCCGGACGCGTCGCAAAGCTGGAGTATTTTACCGATGCAGACGGAAAGCAGACGAGGATGAAGACACTGACCGCGCCGGACGGCAGGGTATGGGGCTTTGCTTATACGGACGGAAAACTGACAACGGTCACCGACCCGGACGGAAAAAAGAGCACATACGCCTATGACAGCAAAAAGCTGCTCACCTCCGTGAAGAATTTCGACGGCTATGAGCTGCGCTACACCTACGACACAAGGAGCCCGTACCGCGTGAAGAAGATCGCGGAGTATGCCGGGGAGACGGCTGGCAAGAGTTTGTCGCTTACCTACGGTTACAACAGCACAAAATTTACGGACAATAAAAACCGGTCGGAGATTTACCGCTTTAATAACAGCGGACACCTGCTCCATATCCATGATGGTTACGGCCATGCGCTCGGTGCAAGGTTTATCAGCAGCGGCAACCATGTGAACTGCCTTGAAAACACGACGAAACTGCAGAGCAACATCGTACAGCTGCTGAAGGATC
>CABJAW010000015.1 GCA_902363665.1 Lachnospiraceae bacterium
AGTCGGGCAGGGATAAACGCTGAAGGCATCTAAGCGTGAAGCCCCCCTCAAGATGAGATATCCCAAGACCCCTTGAAGAACACGAGGTAGATAGGACAGAGGTGGAAGTACAGTAATGTATGGAGCTGACTGTTACTAATCGGTCGCAAGCTTATCCAAACGCGGAGAAAGAAATTTCAAAGCAATCGGTAGGGTTAAAAAAGTCAAAAAAAGACTTGCAAAAATTGATTGGATGTAGTATTATGCTGTATGTGGTTTTGAAGGTACATTAATCATATGGCCTAGTGGCTCAGTTGGTTAGAGCGCCGCCCTGTCACGGCGGAGGTCACGGGTTCGAGTCCCGTCTGGGTCGTTTCTTTGAAAATATGGGGTCTTAGCTCAGCTGGGAGAGCATCTGCCTTACAAGCAGAGGGTCATAGGTTCGAGCCCTATAGGCCCCACTTCAAAGAAAAGATCAATTGCCGTTTTGACCGGCATATGCCGATGTGGCTCAATTGGCAGAGCAGCTGATTTGTAATCAGCAGGTTATCGGTTCGAGTCCGATCATCGGCTTACAGGACTCAAGAAGTTCTGAATTAAATAATTTTATGGATGGATTCCCGAGTGGCCAAAGGGGACAGACTGTAAATCTGCTGCGATAGCTTCGGTGGTTCGAATCCACCTCCATCCATTTTCTATCTGATGAGATAGAGATTCTAAATTTCATATCGCGGGATGGAGCAGTCTGGAAGCTCGTCGGGCTCATAACCCGAAGGTCGTAGGTTCAAATCCTACTCCCGCAACTCGGTAATTATTTACTGAAATTCATATGCCCAGATAGCTCAGTTGGTAGAGCAGAGGACTGAAAATCCTCGTGTCACTGGTTCGATTCCGGTTCTGGGCATTCTGTTTTCGAACAGATGACAGATGGGATACTAGCTCAGGTGGTAGAGCACTTGACTTTTAATCAAGTTGTCCCGGGTTCGAGTCCCGGGTGTCTCATGGAAGAGAAGAAGATCATGATGGGTGATCTTCTTTTTTTGTATTACGAAATAATATCAGATGTGAACAGCGATTATGAAAAACGTGAGGTGAGCATGTGAAGATAGCGGTTGTAGATGATAATGAGAGCGAACGGACAAAGCTTTGCACTCTTTTGCGGGAATGGGGAGAAAAGCGAAAGTATGAGATGGTATGTAACGAATTTACAGATGGCGAAGATTTTTTAAAAGTTTCTGGAACGTATCAGGCGGTATTTCTGGACATCTATATGGAGAAGCTGAATGGAATTGATACCGCCAGAATGCTTCGGAAATATGATAAAAATTGTAAAATTATTTTTATGACAATTAGTGAGGATCATCGGGCAGAGGCATTTGAGGTTCATGCATATGATTATCTGGAGAAGCCGGTTACTGCGCTACAAATTGAGCGGGTGCTGGCAGATCTTTTGGAAACTCAGACAGAAGATCAAAGCTATCTGGTACTTTCAGCTGGCAGGAGTCAGGTTCCGGTGATTCTTTCAGAGCTCCGGTTTGTTGTGTCAGACGCCAATTATTGTGTGATACAGACCGATCAGAAACAGCGTGTGCGTATTGTTTTTTCGGAACTGGAACGGATGCTCTCCTGCGAGCGGAGGTTTTTGAAGATTAACAGAGGAATTCTTGTAAATCTTGATTTTGTGAGCAGTATGGAAAATAGAATCTGCATGATGCGAAACGGGGAACAGTTTCCGATGAATTCAAGACGTGCAGATATACTTCGGCAGGAACTGGTATACTATCGTTTTGAAAAGAGAAACAGACAGCTGTCGCGAAAGGCAGAAACAGGGAAAATACAGGAGCATTTTGTGAAAAAGGAGGCAGGCCGGGTACAGACAATGGAAATAAGACCGGAGAGACCGGCACAATGCCTGCCTGGAAAACGGATATGAATGGGGCGATGATGCAGGAATTGCTGATTGCGGTTGGAGAGTGGTTCTTTTTTTATATTCCGGCAGCAATAATTGCAATAGCACCGGTGATAAAATGGATGCACGAGCCGGCAAAAAAAATGTTTCCCTTCATAATGGGAATTTTGTGTGCTGTCTGTGTGGTATGCCCAATGCTAAGTGTTTTTATTGATAAGCATCCTATTTATGGTCTGATTGATGTATCGTTTGTTACAGTATTGCTGTTATTTTATTTGCTGCTTATCGATCTGGAAAAGGTAAAGCTGCTGTATCTGATCATTTGTGATATGACGTTGATGTCTTTTGGCGGGCTGGTCTATCATATTACAGCGGCGGTATTTCATCCGGAAGGAACGATGCAGGATTCATCAGGCTGGGGGCTGCTTGCACAGATAACTGTAAATTTATTAATCGTTCTGTTTTTCTGTGCGGTAGTCCGAAAAAAGCTGACGTGGGTGATCGAAAATTTTCATAATACGACAGTATGGGCTATTGCGGGAGTGATCCCTGCGATTATTTTATTTTGTAATTATATGATGGTTCCAAGGTATTATAGTACGATCAAGTTTCGGCGTATTTTTCGAATTTCAGTTGTATTAATTGTTACATTGTTTGTGCTTTTTGTTACACTGCAGATTATGTTGTATCTTATTATTCGTTACCTGGTTGAGAAGTACGAAATGGATCGTTCTGCTTATATGCTTCAGATGCAGGCAGAACAGTATAAGGTGCTGAAACGACATCTGGAGGAGACGAGGCGGATGCGTCACGATTTCAGGCAGATGATTTATTCCATCAGGGAGCTTGCAGAACGGAAGGATTTTGAGCGGCTGCAGGCTTATATCGGCTCATTCTGTAAGGAGTACGCAGGTAATGCAGGGCGTTTTGACTTTTGCAGAAATACGGCCTTAAATGCGCTTCTGGCACATTATGCAGCGAGGGCAGAAGAGCTGCAGATAGATATAGGAGGGTGGAGTTTTGAGATTGCGGAATCTGAGCGTATTTCGGATATTGATCTGTGTGTGATTTTTGGCAATATTGTTGAAAATGCAATTGAGGCGTGTGAAAAGGTAAGAATTGGCGAGCGCTATATTCAGTTGTCTGCGGATCGCGAAGAGGGTCAGTGTCTGTATATTACAATGGTGAACAGCTCGGATGGATGTAGTATAAAGAAAAAAGAAGTGTTCTTGTCAAGCAAAAAGGAAAAAAGTGGGATTGGACTTTCTTCGGTGAAAATGCTTGCAGAAAAGTATGGAGGACTTGCAGAATTTCATGAAGAAGGAAATGAATTTTATTCGAATATCATGCTGAAGCTGTAAGTGAAGTAGCAAATAGAATAACTTAGAGCCAGAACAGAGTTTTTATCCCAGAAAATGATACTTCCTCCCAACTTAATTGCAATTGGAAAAAATTTCATATATACTTTGGAATATCTTCGGGAATACAAAGAGAGATCAGAAAAAGAAAGGCTGATCAGTCGGTAGACCTGCAGGTAGAGTAAAAGAAAGATTATGTGGAGGTAAGATTTATGAAGAAGAAACTTTTTGCATTACTGATAGCTGGTGTCATGGCAATGTCTGTGAACGCTTTTGCTGCAGAGACAGAACTGACAGAAGAAATGACAACTGAGAGTGCGGCAGATACCAGTACAGTAGTACTTCAGGGGCTGGATGATAATGGAATTACATGGACGCTTGCGCTGAATGCGGAGAATGCTATGGGATGTGTTGCGCTGACACCGGAAGGTGATGAGACAACATATATTACAGGAGCGCTTGCATTTGGTGATGGCACATTTACAATCACAGATGAGGAAGACGGACAGGATTACGAATTTGGATATCAGGATGTTTCACAGACAGAAACGATCCTGACGTATGAGCCAACTGATTCTGAAGTAAAGCTTGCAGTGGTTGATCAGAACATAGTAAACGAGAATCCGAACTATTCTGTTTATGCGGGGATTGAACCGGACGGTACACAGATTACAATGGGATTCGACTGGGACAATCTGGAAATGGCAATTGATGAGAGAAGTGAAGAAGGACAAAATGCATTAAGCGGCACATTTACGGTAGGTGAAGATAGACAGACCGTAACCTTTACGACTACGGAAGGCGCTGAGGTTTCCTTTACTGTTGTAGATGTGGAAGGTGTGGACAATCAGATCGATGTAACGCTGAATGATACTGTAATTCGTCTTTCTCTGGTGGATATGAATACATTGAAGTAAGACTGCGTGAGCAGAAAGAGCTGCAAAAAAGAGATTGTAAAAAAAGATTAAGAAGAAATCTAAGATGTACTGGTGTCACAGCAAATTCAGAGGGTATGCCGAAAAAAGGCATGCCCTTTTGTGCGTTTTGTGGATTCTGTGAAAATGGATTGACATTTTATATACCGTTCGGTACAATACGAATAGAATCAATAAGAATGACTGATAAAAGTGAAAACGGATGAGAAAGGAGTACGCCTGTGGAAAATAGAGAAATGATCATGCGGTGTGCAAAGACACTGTTTTATGCAAAGGGATACGATGCCGTGGGCGTGCAGGAAATAGTGGATAAAGCAGGAGTCACGAAGCCGACGTTGTATTATTATTTTGGCAGTAAGCTTGGACTCTTAAAGACCTTGATTGAAGAAACTTTTCAGGAGTTTCGAATAATTCTGCATGAAGCTGCAGATATGGAGCAGCGGATTGAAGAGACTTTGTATCAGGTGGCGCATAGATATTGCATGTTTTTTGAAAGCGATCGTGAGTTTTATATGCTGTTTATGGCGCTGTTTTATTCAGCAAGAGAAAACGAAGCCTATCAGGCAGTAAAACCTTATGTGGCGGAGTTTTATGATATGATTGTTGATGTATTTGGCCGGGCGGCGGATCAGCTTGGAAATATGAATGGACGTCAGCGTCAGTTTGCGATCGGATTTATCGGAACAATCAATCATTATCTGATTCTTCAGTTTGAAGAGGGGGAGGAAAATGGAGGGAAAATTCAGGAAGAAGAGATCGATGCGGTAGTGCGCCAGTTTATGTATGGAATTTTTTCGTAAAGGAAAGGCAGACGCTTCGGGCAGAGCTGCCGCAGGAAATATAATAACAGGCAGGAAATCAATATAATAACAGGAGATATGAAAATGAGCAAATGGTATGACAATACAGTATTTTATCATATGTATCCGCTTGGAATGAGTGGTGCACCGTTTGAAAATCGCGAGGAGAAGACGGTACACCGTTTTCAGGAGCTGGAAAAATGGCTTCCACACATAGCAAAGCTTGGATGCGGTGCCGTGTATATCGGACCGCTTTTTGAATCGACTACACACGGCTATGATACAAAAGATTATAAAATGGTAGACAGGCGGCTGGGGGATAATGAAGATTTTAAACGATTTGTAAAAGAGGCACATTCACTGGGACTGCGGATTGTGGTAGATGGTGTATTCAACCATACCGGCCGGGAATTTTTTGCATTCCGGGATATTCAGCTAAACCGGGAGAACTCTCGCTATTGCGGATGGTATAAGGGGATTAATTTTGGATGGAATAATCCATATAATGACGGGTTTGGTTATGAAGCATGGCGCAATTGCTTTGAACTGGTTAATCTTAATCTGCAGAACCGAGAGGTAAAGGATTATCTGTTTGATGTGATTCGTTTCTGGATCCATGAATTTGATATTGATGGTATTCGCCTGGACTGTGCAGATTGTCTGGATTTTGATTTTATGAAAGAAATGCGGTGGATGACCGGTCAGGAAAAAGAGGATTTCTGGCTGATGGGAGAAGTAATTCACGGTGATTATGCAAGGTGGGCAAACCAGGAGATGCTGCACTCGGTCACAAATTATGAGCTGCACAAGGGATTATATTCCGGACATAACGATCATAATTATTTCGAGATTGCACATACGATCCGTCGCCAGTTCGATGAAAACGGAGGTATTTACAGGGGACGCGTACTGTATTCTTTCGTGGACAATCATGATGTGGATCGGATTTATTCCAAGTTAAATGATAAACGCCATTTAAGGCCGGTATACACGCTTTTGTATACGCTTCCGGGTGTGCCGTCCATTTATTACGGTTCCGAGTGGGGAATCGAAGGGAGAAAGGCAAACGGTGGAGATCCGGCGCTGCGTCCACATCTTGTGCTTGAGGAAATGGAGCGTCATCCGAATGTGCCGGAACTTGCAGAGTTTCTTGCATTCCTTGGAAAATGCAGAAAGGAAAATCCGGTGATTGCAGAGGGAAAATATCGTGAACTTCTGCTGACGAACCGGCAGTATGCATTTGCAAGAATCACAGATAATGAGGCAGTGATCGTGGCAGTTAATAACGATGAAAATCCTGCAGAGCTTTACGTTCCGATTCCGATTGCAGCGGAGAAAATTACAGATCTTGAATCAGGACAGGCTGTAAATGCAGAAAACGGAAAGGTGAAGATTCATCTGGAAGCAGGAGGAAGTGCGCTGCTGAAAGTAAATTAGAATGTACGCTTTACTAAGAAAAGAAGATAAAGGAATCCAAATGGATAAAGTGGCAAAATAATGCAGGAGGAGAGGGTAATTATGGCAGGCAGAGCAAAGGCAGTAACGGAAGGTACGAAAAAGACGGCTGCAGCAAAAACAGCATCTACAAAAACAGCGGCAAGAGGAGTGGCAAAATCAAATACAGCAGGAAAAAAGGCGGCAAAAGCTCCGGTGCAGGAGGAGTATCTGATCACAGAGCTGGATCAGTATCTGTTTGGGCAGGGAACTCACTATGATATTTTCCGCAAGCTGGGTGCACATCCGATGACTTGGAAGGGGAAAAATGGAACTGCGTTTGCTGTATGGGCTCCAAATGCAAAGAGTGTACATGTGATCGGTACGTTTAATGGCTGGGATGAAACATCTCATGAAATGGAACGCAGAGAGCCACTTGGTATTTATGAGCTGTTTGTTCCGGGGATCGGAGAGGGAGAGCTGTATAAATTCCTGATCGAAACTCCGGACGGAAGAAAGCTTTATAAGGCAGATCCGTTTGCGAATTCGGCAGAGCTGCGTCCGGGCACGGCATCAAAAATTGCAGATATTTCCAAAATTAAATGGTCAGATTCTGCCTGGCTGACTGCGCGGGAAAAATTTGTGCAGGATGAAAGTCCGGTATCAATTTATGAAGTACATCCGGGCAGCTGGAAAAAACATCCGCACGGCGATGACGAACCGGGATACTATAATTATCGTGAGCTGGCACCGGAACTGACGCAGTATGTGAAGGATATGGGATATACACATGTCGAGCTGATGGGAATTGCGGAGCATCCGTTTGACGGATCCTGGGGGTATCAGGTGACTGGATATTATGCACCAACCTCCCGTTATGGCACACCTGAGGATTTTGCGTATTTTGTAAATTATCTGCATAAAAATAAGATAGGTATTATTCTTGACTGGGTACCGGCGCATTTCCCGCGAGATGAGCAGGGGCTGGCAACGTTTGACGGAACATGCCTGTACGAGTACGCAGACCCGCGCAAGGGTGAGCATCCGGACTGGGGAACCAAGGTATTTGATTATGGCAAAAATGAAGTGAAAAATTTCCTGATCGGAAATGCGATTTACTGGATTGAACAGTTCCATATCGATGGACTGCGTGTAGATGCGGTGGCATCGATGCTGTACCTGGATTATGGAAGAGAGAATGGACAGTGGGTACCGAACAAGTATGGCGGAAATAAAAATCTGGAGGCCATTGAATTTTTCAAGCATTTAAACAGTTTGATGGTAGGGCGTTATCCGGGATTGATGATGATTGCAGAGGAGTCTACGGCATGGCCGAAGGTGACCGGAAAGGCAGAAGACGACGGACTTGGTTTTACAATGAAATGGAACATGGGCTGGATGCACGATTTCCTCGAGTACATGAAGCTGGATCCGTATTTCCGTCAGTACAACCATAATAAGATGACGTTCGCCATGACGTACGCTTATTCCGAAAAATACATTCTTGTACTTTCTCATGACGAGGTTGTCCATCTGAAATGTTCGATGCTCAATAAGATGCCGGGTGAGTATGAGGATAAATTCTCAAACCTGAAGGCCGGTTATTCCTTTATGATGGGGCACCCGGGCAAGAAACTTCTGTTCATGGGACAGGAGTTCGGACAGCTGCGTGAGTGGAGTGAGGAACGCGAGCTTGACTGGTATCTGCTTGCGGAGGAGAAGCACAAACAGCTGCAGAATTACGTGCGAGCACTGCAGCATCTGTATACAAAGAACAAGGCAATGTATGAGCTGGACTGCAGACCGGAGGGCTTTGAGTGGATCAATGCCGATGATTGTTTCCGCAGCATTTTCAGCTTTGTGCGCCACAGTGCAGATGGAAAGAATAACCTTCTTTTTGTTATCAATTTTACGCCGGTAGCAAGACCGGATTACCGTGTCGGTGTACCGAAGCGTAAACAGTACAAGCTGATTCTGAACAGTGATGATGCACAGTTTGGCGGAAGCGGAAAGCTTCAGCCGGAGGTATACAAGGCAGTGAAGAGTGAGTGCGACGGAAGACCGTATTCATTTGCGTATGATCTGCCGGCGTATGGAGTAGCAGTGTTTAAATTCTGATCGGAGCGGACTTGGTGAAAAGATCGACTGCGTTTATGAACTATCACAGGGAGGCTCCCGTTTATAGGTGGATTTCTTATGATCCTGCAAGTCGCGAAACGGATTGTAACTGCCGCCTGAGACAGGACATCAGGAAAATAGAATGACAGACAGGCATGGCCTACAGTGAAATGGAAACTGTGGGCTGTGCTTTTTGTTTTGTAATTGCCAAATTTAGAAAAATAGTTTATAGTAATCATATATGCGCAAATACTTGGAAAAGGACGTGAAAATACATGATATCCAGCCAGATTTTACAGAATACAATCGATGAACTGCACGCGATCACAAGAGTTGATTTTGCCGTGATGGACGTGGAGGGAAATGAAGTGGCCACCACGATGCAGCCGGGTTTTGTACAGCAGCAGGCTGCAGTACAGTTTGCGAATTCACCGGCAGACAGCCAGATTGTGCAGAACGCACATTTCTTTAAAATATACGATGAAAAGGCACTGGAGTACATCTTAGTGTCAAACGGCACCTCAGAGGATACCTACATGCTTGGCCGTGTGGCGGTCAGCGAGATTCAGAATCTGATCGTAGCCTACAAGGAGCGGTTTGATAAAAATAATTTTATCCAGAACCTGCTTCTCGACAATATGCTCCTGATCGACGTGTACAACCGCGCGAAGAAGCTGCACATCGATACGGAAGTGCGCCGGATTGTTTACATCATTGAGACGAAATACGAAAAAGACAATACGGCGATGGAGATCGTCAAGGGACTTTTCAGCAGCCGGACGAAGGATTTTATCACTGCAGTCGATGAAAAGAGTATTATTTTAGTGCAGGAGCTGCGCGAGGGCGACGATTACGAAGAGGTGGAGCAGACCGCGAAAATGCTGCGCGACATGCTCAACACCGAGGCAATGTCGAGTGTGCGCATCGCTTACGGCACGATCGTCGGAGAGATCCGTCAGGTATCGCGCTCTTACAAAGAGGCGAAGATGGCGCTCGATGTCGGAAAGATCTTTTACATGGAAAAATCGATCATTGCCTACAACACGCTGGGCATTGGCCGCCTGATCTATCAGCTGCCGATCCCGCTGTGCCAGATGTTTATGAAGGAAGTATTCACGGAGACGATGCCGGATGCGTTTGACGAGGAGACGCTGACGACGATCAATAAATTCTTTGAGAACAACCTGAATGTATCCGAGACGGCGCGTCAGCTTTATATCCACCGTAATACACTCGTATACCGTCTTGAAAAGCTGGAGAAGAGCACGGGACTTGATATCCGTGCGTTTGACGATGCACTGACATTCAAGATCGCAATGATGGTAGTAAGCTACATGAAGTACATGGAGCAGCAGGTGTAAAACGTGATGCAGGCAGTAATATTTGATATGGACGGCGTCATTTTTGATTCGGAGACGCTTGTCCTTGAGACCTGGAAAGAGACGGCGAGACGCCATGGCGTAGCAAATGTGGAGCAGGTGTGCCGCATGTGTCTCGGACTGAATGCAGCGGCCTCAAAGAAGGTATTTCTGGAGTATTACGGTGCGGATTTTCCGTATGACCGCTATAAAGAGGAGATGGGAAGACTGTTTCATGAGCGCGCGGATGGCGGCAGGCTGCCGCAGAAGCCGGGTATCCGTGAACTTCTCCTGTTTCTGAAGGAACAAGGTATCCGCACGGCGGTAGCATCGTCTACAAGAAGCGATCTGGTGCGAAAACAGCTGTGTGAGGGAAAGCTTCTTTCATTTTTTGACGCGGTGATCGGCGGAGATATGGTAGAGAGAAGCAAGCCGGAGCCGGATATTTTCTTAAAAGCGATGGAAACACTTGCTGTAAGCCCGGAGCAGTCCTGGGTGATCGAGGATTCCTATAATGGTATCCGTGCTGCGGCAAAAGCAGGCGCTGTACCGGTGATGGTGCCGGATCTTGCACCGCCGACGGAGGAAATGGAGCAGCTGGCGAAGTATATTCTGCCGTCACTTACGGAGGTGCGGGAGGAGATTGAGAGGTTGTCTGGAGGTGCGGATAGAAAGCGGCCGATTCCAGGCAGATAAAGAAAATATTATATTGCAAAGAGCGTTGGCAGATTGCAAACTGGTAAACGTAATAATTCAGCCAGCTTATAGCAATATAATAAAATAATGCAGGCAAGACGATTTGGCAGAGTACGAAAGACAAGGATGAAATCTGCAGGCGTGCTGACGCACGGCAAAGATTTCTGGCGCAGTATTTCACGCTCTGATAGATCGGATGGAATGCATTATTTTGCAGAATTGCTATAGATTGTGCTTATAACAGAACTGATTGGCAAACAGGTGATTAGGTATCTCTGCACGAATCAGACACAGAAACGAAAGGTGTCTCGTTCGTGCAGGGATCTTTTTTTATGTAAAAATATATAAAACAGCACTTATTATATTTATATACATTTCACAAAGATGAATAAATGCATCATAATACCTTTACAAACTAACAAAAAGTGATATACTACATATCACAAAGAAACAAGAAAGGAGAGATGAAGTGAGAACGGCAGCGATAACGGGATTGCTTTGCATGACGATGGCGGCGATGCTGGCGGATCTGAAAACGGGAAAGGTCCCAAACGGACTGATCGTGGCGGGTGTGGCGATGGGCGTATCTTATCAGGTACTTTCTGAGGGCGTGGCGGGGGTTCTGGTTTTTGCAGGCGGACTGCTTTTGCCGCTGCTGCTGATGGGCGGCCTGTTCTATTTTCGAATGGCGGGCGCCGGGGACATCAAGCTTCTGTGTGTGACCGGCGGGTTTCTGGGTCCGGCAGACGGATTTCGAACATTGATTGCTTCGATTCTGATCGCGGGTGTGATTTCGGTGTGGATCATGATGCGGCAGAGGAATTTTACCGGCCGAATGCTGTATTTCGTGGAATATGCACAGCGGCGGGCAGCGGGAGCGAAATGGGAAAGCTACATGGCGGAGGTGCCGGAAAGTGCAAAATTTTGTTTTTCCGTTCCTGTTTTCTTAAGCGTACTTGGGTATATAGGAGGGATTTTTTGAAAAAGAGTATTTTTGCGGTCTGTGATCTTGATTCGTCATATGCGTGCAATCTCATGGACTATCTGAATGAAAAAAGAAGTACGCCGTTTGAAGTACAGGCGTTTACAAATGTGGAGAGTCTGAAGGAATTTGCATCGGAGCAGGAGATTGAAATTCTGCTGATCTCCACGCGGGCGATGTGCAATGAGATCCGCGAACTTCCGATCAGCCGGGTTGTGATCCTTTCTGAGGGTGAGCAGTTCCAGGAGACGGATCTGGAGTATCCGTTTGTCTATAAGTATCAGTCTTCGGATCAGCTGATCAGTGAAGTGATGGAGTATTATGCCGGGACGAATCCGAGTACCTGCCTGCTTACAACGACGGTAAAGACGAAGCTGATCGGTGTGTACTCTCCGGTCGGGCGAAGCGGAAAGACTTCATTTGCGCTGGCTCTGGGAGAAATTCTTGCAGAAACGAAGCAGGTGCTGTATCTGAACCTGGAGGAGTATTCCGGTTTTGAAGATCTGTTTGATCTGCATTATCGGACAGATATTACGGATCTGATCTACTTTGCGAGGCAGAAAGAGGGAAGCCTGATCTACAAGCTGAATTCGGTGATCCAGTCATTTCATTCGCTGCAGTATATTCCTCCGGCTCTGTTTTCTGCGGATCTGCGCGATGTTTCCGGCGAGGAATGGCTGGCTTTTCTGAAAGAGATCATGACGTACTGTGAGTACGATGTGATCATTCTGGATATTGGCAGCCAGGTGGATGAGCTGTTTCAGCTTCTGCAGAAGTGCGAGAAGATCTATATGCCGATCGCGCAGGATGCGGCGGCAAAAGCAAAGCTGGCTCAGTACGACCGGCTTCTTGGAATGCTGGATCTGCGGGATTTATCAGAAAAGACAAACAGGATTACACTGCCTGCGGTGCGTGTGCGAAAAGAAGACGGTGACGTCACACAGCAGCTTGTATGGGGAGATATGGGGAAATTTGTACGGCGGCTTCTCTGGGAGGAGGAACAGATGGATTCATGACGGAAGAAAAATTTCAGGAGATGCGGCGGACGCTCATAGAGAGACTGGAGGGATACCGGGAAATCCAGGATGAGGAAATCTATTATCGGATCGATTCATTGATCCAGGAGGCAGGGGCGGAATATTATATCCGGCTTTCGGACCGTAATACGCTGCGGAGAGAGCTGTTCAATTCAATCCGGCGGCTCGATGTGCTTCAGGAGCTGATCGACGATGACAGTGTGACCGAGATCATGGTAAATGGCACAGAGGGCATTTTTGTGGAGCGCGCCGGGCAGCTGTTTGAATGGGGGAAAAAATTTGCCTCACAGGAAAAGCTGGAAGATATTTCTCAGCAGATCGTTGGGAAGTGCAATCGTATTGTAAATGAGTCTGTTCCGATTGTGGATGCACGGCTTGACAACGGCGCACGAGTAAATATCGTGATGCCTCCGGTGGCGTTAAACGGGCCGGTGATCACGATCCGACGGTTTCCGGATCATCCGATCAGCATGGATCAGCTGATCCGCTGGGGTGCGGTTTCACAGGAAGTTGTTACATTTCTGCAGATGCTGGTGTGCGCGGGATACAACATTTTTATCTCCGGTGGCACAGGCTCCGGCAAGACAACATTTTTGAATGCGTTGTCGCACTATATTCCGAAAGATGAGCGGATCATCACAATCGAGGATAATGCAGAGCTGCAGATCCAGGGCGTAGCGAATCTGGTGCGTCTGGAGGCGAGAAATGCAAATACGGAAGGAAAGATGGAAATCTCAATCCGCGACCTGATCCGTTCGAGCCTGCGAATGCGCCCGGACCGGATTATCATCGGGGAGGTGCGCGGCAGTGAGGCGGTCGATCTTCTGCAGGCGTTGAATACGGGCCACGACGGTTCGCTTAGTACCGGCCATGCGAACAGTCCGGAGGACATGCTCTCGCGTCTGGAGACGATGGTGCTGATGGGAATTGAGATTCCGCTTCCGGCGATCCGGCGTCAGATTGCATCTGGAATCGATGTAATCGTGCATCTGGGCCGTATGCGTGACCGTTCGAGAAAGGTACTGCAGGTTCTGGAAATTTTAGGATATGATTCAGCTGTCGGAGAGATCAGGACGCGTGTGCTCTATGAGTTTGAAGAGAGCGGTGTGGATGAAAACGGAAAGATCCAGGGAAGTCTGGTGAAGAAGGCAGAGATCAGCAGAAGGAAGAAGCTGGAGCGGGCAGGGTACCGGATGGAAAGAGAATAAAGATTTTTGAAAAGAGGAAATTTTGACGGATCAGATGACAACAGGGAATGAAAGGTGCGGGAAAGTGGTGGATAAAAGGGAGAGCAAAAAACGGAAGATGGAAGAAATCTGCGAAATGAAAGGGAAGACAGAGGATGGCAGAGAAAAGAATACCCACCGGAAAAGCGGAGAGCCGGGTAAGAAGTGAGCTGCGGCTCGATTATACAACATATCGCTTCTCGAAAAAAGAAATCGCGCAGTACGCGGCAATGTATCTGATGCTGGATGCAGCAATCAGCTATCTGTTCTTTTATTCGCCGATTGCATTTTTCGTTCTTCTGCCGGGATTGTGGCCGTTTTTAAAAGAGCAGAAAGTTTCACTGAAACGAAAGCGGGAGAGTGAGATGCGCAGGCAGTTTCTGGATGGAATCCAGATGACGTCCGCCTCCCTTCAGGCTGGTTATTCGGTGGAAAATGCATTCCGGGAAGCGGCTGGTGAGCTGACACGGATTTATAAGGAAGACGAATTTATTCTGCGGGAATTTCGGATTTTGAGTACGCAGATGGATGTGAGCCGGAACATCGAAGATCTTCTGATGGATCTTGGCAGGCGCAGCGGTGTGGAGGATATCATCAGCTTTGCGGAAGTATTTCTGACGGCGAAGCGAAGCGGAGGGGATCTTCTGCTGATCATCCGCAACACAGCATCCTGTATCCGTCAGAAGCATGAGACGATGCAGGAGATCGAGACGTGTCTGTCCGGGAAAGTGATGGAACAGAACATCATGAGTCTTGTGCCGGTGCTGATCCTGGCGTATGTCAAAATTTCTTCGCCGGAATTTCTGGATGGCATGTATGGAAATCTGACCGGGACGGCAGTAATGACAGTCTGCTTTGCAGTCTATGTCATCGCCTGTCTGTGGGGAAAACGGATCGTGCAAATTGAGGTATAGTGTGAAGAAAATCAGAGGATTTTACGAAAAGATGGGTGCGTTTCTGGTCGATCTGTTTCAGGCAGATCAGCCGGGAAAGGGGAAGCAGGAGCTGCAGGAAGAACTGACGGCACTTCGCACCGGAAGTAATGAGACGGTGAGGTCCTATTACATCCGTAAATTTTCTACAGTGCTGATGGTGCTGACGATCGGGGTGGTTTTATCCATTGTGTGCTTTTTTGCCTACGCGGGAAAAACGTCAGATGTGGAAGATCAGACCTTAATGCGGCCTGGCTACGGGGAAGGAAACAGACAGGAGGAACTGGCGGTTGAGGTAGATGGAAAGGAGGTGCGTCAGCTTGAGATAACGATACAGGAACGAAAATATACCGAGAAAGAAAAGCGAGAACTGACAGAGCAGGCAATTAAAGAACTGGAACAGATTCTGCCGGGACAAAATAAGTCGCTGGATGAGGTACGGGAAGATCTTGTATTTCCGGAAACGCTGATGGATGGAGCGGTGACGGCCAGTTATGTGACGACACCGTACGGAATTGTGGATGAGAGCGGTGTGCTGCTGGATGTGGAGAAGGAAGATGGCGTACTGGTGGAAATACAGGTGACGCTCACCTGCGGCGAAAATGAGATGCGCCATGTGGTACATGCAAAGGTATTTCCACGGATTCTGACGCAGGATGAGCAGCTGCAGAAGGAAATCAGAAGAGCAGTGGAGCAAAGGGATGCAAAGGAAAGCCATGAGGAGACACTGGAATTGCCGGGGAACGTAGATGGAAGGAGGCTTGTGTGGCAGTACCAGGAAGAGAACCCGTTTGCGACGGTATTTGCGCTTGCCCTGATCGCAGCAGTGCTTGTGTATCTGGAAATGGACAGCCGGGTGCATGCGCGGGCAGAAGATCGAAAAAATCAGCTGATGCTGGATTATCCGGATCTGATGTGGAAAATGACAATGCTGCTTGGGGCGGGGCTTACGATCAAAGGAACGTTTCAGAGAATGGCGAAGCAGTATTACAGGGACAGGCGAAAGCTGAGGTATGTGTATGAGGAGGTATTGTATACCTGCAGAGAGATGGAGAGCGGCGTTTCGGAGGCGGAAGCATATGAGCGGTTTGGCAGGAGGTGCGGACTTCCGGAGTATATCCAGCTCGGCTCAGTTCTGTCGCAGAATCTGAAAAAAGGTGCACGCGGCCTGACAGCACTTCTGGAGGAAGAAGCGCTTTCCTCCATGACAGAACGAAAGAACAATGCACGCAAGCTTGGGGAAAAGGCAGGAACGAAGCTTCTGTTTCCGATGATTCTGATGCTGGGAATTGTGATGGTGATTTTGATGGTACCGGCATTTCTGGCATTTTGAGGAATCCAATCAGAGGGAGCAGAGGAAAAACAAAACAAGAGAAGGAAAAGAAGAGGAGGAGCAGTATGGATCATGTAACGGCATTTTTGAAAGAAGAAGACGGAGTCGGCGTAGTGGAGATCATTTTGATCCTGGTAGTATTGATCAGCCTGGTACTGATTTTTAAAAAGCAGCTGACGAGTCTGGTTAAGAGTATCCTGAGCAAGGCAGTAAGCCAGAGTAATAATGTCTGATAAGAGTTGAAAACGAGTAAACTGAAATACAGGACAGGAAAACAGTGAGGAAACAGAATGCAGAAAACAAAAAGATGCAGTACCAATAACAGAATATGGAGCGGTTCGATCACAGTTTTTCTGAGTCTTCTGTGCGTCCTGTTTTTCAGTCTGATCTGTACGGCAGTGGAGTCAGCTAGAGTCCAGGGGGCAAGGACACAGACGGCAAATATAGCGGGAATGGCGACGTTTTCGATACTTGGAGAGTTTGAAAAGCCGCTTCTGGATGAGTATGAAATTTTTGCAGTGGACGGTTCGTATGGCAGCGGCTCTTTTAAGCGTGAAAAAGTAAAAAGCCGTCTGGAGCATTACCTGACAATCAATACAAATCCAAAGGATGGTGTGTTTTCCGTCTGGTGTTTTGACCCCTGGAATCTGTCGCTGGCAGATACAAAACTTACCGGCTATGCATTGCTGACAGATGAGTTTGGCGAACCGTTTTATCAACAGGCGGTTCGCTATATGAAGGCGAATGCGGCTTCGCTTGCGCTGGACAGGCTGACAGAGTATTCGGAAAATACCAGTACGATACAGAAATGGGAAAAGGAATATGAAAGGCGAAGAAAAGAAAACGACGGTCAGCTTTCCGGGTTGGAAGATAAAAAGCAGCAGAAAATGGAACAACTGGAGTCAGAAGCGACGGAGAGCGGAACTGAGATTGTGGAAGTGCCGCGAGCCGAAAATCCCCTGAAAGAGATCGCGAAGCTGCGCCGGAAAAGTACGCTTGAGATCGTGACGGGCGGAAAAACCGTTTCCAAGAAAAAGGTACAGACAGGAAAACTTCCGTCAAAACACAGACCCGGGAACGGTACACTGAAATTAAAAAAAGAAAACAGCGGATTTCTGGCAAATGCACTGTTCCGGGAGTATCTGATGCTTCATTTTCCAAATTACTTAAGCAGTGAAAAAACGGGTAAGCTGGATTACCAGCTGGAATACATACTGGGCGGAAAAGTGTCGGATAAAAAGAACCTGAAGTATGTGGTGAACCGATTGCTTTTGATTCGGGAGGGAATGAACTACCTGTATGCGCTGGAAGCTCCGGAGATGAACGGAAAGGCGGAAGGACTTGCGGTAACGCTGACCGGATTTCTTGGGATGCCGGCGCTTACGGCAGCTACAAAGCACGCACTTTTACTGGCGTGGGCTTACGGAGAAAGTCTGATCGATGTGCGGACGCTGCTGGATGACGGGAAGGTACCTCTTTTTAAAGATGCCGGATCATGGAAACTGACACTGGAAAATCTTGGACGCATTACCGAGATTTTGGAGCAGGGAAATACCGGAGGAACGCAGGGGCTTAGCTATTCGGAATATCTGAGAATCCTTTTGAATCTTGGCTCACTGACCGAACAGAAGATGCGGGCGCTTGACATGATCCAGTGCAATCTGCGGGAAAATGCGGAGACTGCAAATTTTTATGCAGCAAATTGTGTGGTTGGAACGGAAATGACAGGGCAGTGGAAGTGCGCACCGGTATTTTTCCGGATTCCGTCCGCGTTTCTTGGAATTTCAGGTGAAACGATGACCTTTGAGCAGCAGGCAGGGATGGCCTATTAAGAGAAGCGGGGTGAAAAAGAATGCTCTCATATTTCAGATTTACAGCAAAAAGTTTCGTGAAACAAGCACTGCAAATAACTACAAAAAAGAAAAAAGGAAAGGACAGAATCTCTCCCCCAAATGATTTCGAATGTTCCTCGAATGTCCCAGGAGATATAAGAGCATTCTTTTTGACTCCGCTTCGTGCGGCCATGACCGTGGAGGCAGCACTGGTACTCCCGCTCTTTCTTTTCTGTATGACGGCGCTGATCCAATACGGGTCGGTCATGGGTACGGCGGTACAGATCGGTACCGCGCTGACGGAGACGGGAAAGTCGATGGCGACAGCTGCCTATGCAATGAAATATGGCGGGGAGGGCAGTGCGCCGGGACTTGGAGTGAGTGCATTGTCAGCGGGGTATGCACACCATAAAGTGATTGGAAGAGCAGGGAATACGGATCGGATTAAAAATGTAAATATGGCGCTGTCCTCTTTTTTACAGGAGGAGGAACAGATTGATCTTGTGATGACGTACCAGATCAAAACTCCGGTGGCGGTCATAAAACTGCCGGGAAATTTTTTCCTTCAGCGTGCCTGTGTGCGGGCCTGGACAGGGCGCGGTGCACAGGGAGGAGACGGCTCCGGTACCGGAAATGAAAATGGACAGGGAGAAGTCTATGTGACTGAGTCAGGACGCGTATATCATGAAGATCCGGAGTGCTCTTATTTAAACCCTTCCATCCGGGAGGTTGATGAGGATGCGATCGGCGGCCTGCGCAACCGCAGCGGTGAAAAATACCGGCCGTGCGAGAGCTGCGGAGGCGGAAGTGGAACCGTATATATCACAGATGAAGGGAACCGGTACCACCGTTCGATCGGTTGCAGCGGCCTGAAGCGGACAATCCATACAGAGGAAAAGGGCAGCTGCGGTCTGCGGCCATGTTCGAAGTGTAGTGGAGGATGAGAAAAGCAGGGTGAAAGATGTTTCAGAATATTGCGACAGTAATAGTACTGATAATTTGCAGTTACGTGGATATCAGGCAGCGAAAAGTAGAAAAAAGAATAGCCGGAATTTATGCGGCAGCAGTGCTTGCAGGCAGGCTGGCTGAAGGTGGAACTGGGCTGGCAGCACTTTTTACCGGGCTTGTGCCGGGGATTCTGTTTCTTTTTCTCTCCTTTGTGACGAGGCAGGGGATCGGCTACGGAGACAGTATCCTGATCCTGCTTCTTGGAGCTTCTGTTGGGATAGAAGCGGAGCTTGAAATCCTGCTGCTGGCATTTGCACTCTCCGGTATCTGGGCGGTTGCTTTGCTTTTTCGAAAGAAGGGAAACGTACAGCAGGAGTTTCCGTTTGTGCCGTTTTTGCTGGCCGGGGCAGTGCTGGAGATGATATTTGCGTGACAAAGGCAAACGAATTTTCCGGGGGAGTAAGGATGAAGAAAAGGAAATTCGATTGGTAAAATGCGGGAAAAACAGAGAGGCGGGATGAAATGCAGAGCATGGGGAAAAGAAAACACAGAGAAGAAAAAGTCGGTCAGGACACCTGGAAAGGCAGCTATACCGTGGAGGCTGCGGTGATTCTTCCGCTTACCGCTTTGATTTTAGCTGCGGTGATTCTGGCTGCATTTTATATTCATGACAGAAGCTGTATGCAGGGAATGGCATGTGAGATTGCATCTGCAGGAAGCAACTGCATTACACAGGAGCAGCGCACAAAACGAGTGGCGCAGCTTCGGCAGGAAGTAAAACAGCAGCGATTTTTAGGAAGCAGAAATCTGGCTGCCAGTGCTTCGAGCGGAAAGACGGAAGTAAATGCAAAGCTTGAAGCTTCGTATCCGATTCCCGGCATGGTGACACGGTTTTTTACGAAAGGATCGCTGCCGGTAAAGTGCAGCTGGAAAACTAAGGACATAGAACCTGCGAAAACAATCTGGCAGATTCGCGGAGTGGCATCGATCCTCGGAGGTGGAACGTGAAAGCGGAATATAAAAGAGATCTGAGGGATAATTATCTGATCCTGAGCGCCCTGGAAGAAAAAGAAGAGGACGATTATAGCATTTATATGGTCGAAAAGAATAAAATCCCGGGGCTGCTTCCGGTGCATCGCTCGCGTATGGACGGTGCACTTCTGTTAAGCTATGAGATCACAGGAAAACAGCCGCTGGCCAGTCTGTATGAGCAAAAGCAGCTTGGCTGTGCAGATATTTTATTGATTTTGTCGGAACTTGGAGAGATCCTTGAAACGCTGCAGAAATATCTTTTAAGTCCGGAGAATCTGGTCTTTGATCCGGAATACATTTTTCTGGAACCAGATGGAAAAAAGCTGTCTCTGTGCTATGCTCCGGGGGTAAAAAATGAAGTGTCAATTCGATCCCTCGCGGAGTTTATTCTGCGCAGGCTGGATCATAAGGATGCGGGGGCTGTGGCAGCCGGGTATCGGTTTTACGGGAAAACACTGGAGGAAAATTTCAGCCTGCAAAGTTCTTTAAAAGAGCTG
The DNA here is from genome assembly GCA_902363665.1 of Lachnospiraceae bacterium. GTDB lineage: Bacteria > Bacillota > Clostridia > Lachnospirales > Lachnospiraceae > Choladousia. The sequence continues at coordinate 20,407 of CABJAW010000015.1, forward strand.
CTTCTGGAGTATCAGAACAGAGAAACCAGTGGCAAAGTGCCAGAGAGATATCCGCAAAACCAGAGTGCATATGCGGATGAACGAAAAGATGGACAGCAGGCCGAGATATCAAAACGCCGTGAGGGAAATAAGGAAGGCAACATGCGTTATGATGTTTTGTCAGGATACGGAGAAAATACACGTTATGGTGAAGCATCCGGATATGCAGCTTCATCTAAATACAGTGGGGCTTCATTATACGAAGAGCCGGAAGTTATCCATAAGACGAGAAGAAAGGATCGGAATGTTTCGAAAGAAGATTTCCTTCAGGAGCGGGAAGGAGATGCGGGAAAAAACAACCGCGGAAAAACTGAAAAAGAAAGTACAGTGAGAACAAGAAATGCGAAAGAAAGAGGCAGCGAGAGGTTTGTGGATCGGATTTTTCAGGCTGTACATCCGGCGGTACTGCTTTCCGGTCTTTTTTTGCTGGCATCACTGGAGGTTTTGTTTTACCTGGGCTATTTACAGCTGACAGAGACCGGAGGAGCGTTTTTTCTGGTATTGTCAGTGGAACTGCTGATCAACAGTGCCTGGAAGCGTGCGAAAGAAGAAAAACAGAAACAGAAATTTGAGCAATGGGCGGCTGAAGAAGAGGATGATGAGGAATACCAGGCGCTGATGCATGAGATGTATCAAAGACCGGAAGCATCTGTGCAGCCGGAAGAGATCGGGGAGACAAGATGCCTGTCAGATCTGAAGCCGGAGGAGGAACTGAGACTGATACCGGTACGGCCGCCGGAGGGGAGCGATTCGGTGAATGGTGGATTTCCGGATATTATTGTTCGGCGGGGCAGCGTGACTGTTGGAAAGATGCGGCAGCAGTGCGAGGCGGTTCTGATGGCTCCTGCGATCAGCAGGATGCATGCACGCCTGGAATATCGGCAGGGAGCCTATTATTTGAAAGATCTTAACAGCCGCAATGGCACATTCGTAAATGGAGAACGACTGATGCCGCAGGAGGCCAGGATTGTCAGCCATGGAGACCGGGTGGCCTTTGCGGATGTTCAGTATCGGGCTGTAAGGATGTGAGCCTGACGAAACGATTGCACAGCAGATTTGCGGTTTGTCAGTCAAAATCCGATTGCGGCAGGCTCGCTTTTACGCGGAACCAGTAGGTGTAAAGATCCTGAAAACCGAGCGAGGTATAAAGAGTTTTTGCATAAGTATTGCCTTTTACAACCTGCAGATATGCTTTAGAGGCACCTTTTTTGCGGGCCTCGGAAAGAATGGAGCTGCAGATTGCGCGGCCATATCCTTTGTGGCGGCAGCTTGCGTCGACATAAATGGCATAAAGCCCTACGTGACCGCGATCCATGATGCCAAGGCCGGAGGCCACCATGCGCCCGTCGATCTCGATGCTTGCTACGATCGTTTCTTTTGGGATTGCCTTGAACATAGACGGGACGATACGGCGCAGCGTCGGGTTGGTAGTGCCGTTCAGGCGAAAGAGAGAAGTGATCCAGTCATCCGTGATGCGGTCCTGAAACAGCACGATCGTGTCATTGGGGTAAAGAAGAAAAGAGGGAAGTCCGGAGTTTCTTCCATAATATTCGTACTCCGCGCCGATCGAAGGATAGCAGACAAAATCTTTCATATCCAATGTCATAACTTCGGTGATATGCTGGATCTCATAACCCTTTCCATCCAGCAGTGAATCAAAAGAAGGATCCAGCAGCGGGCTGATCTTAAAAATGACCGGCGTATGATAATTGGCATATACAGATTCGCAGTAGCGGATTTTTTCATCAATCGGAATCTGGGAAGCGCCCACCTGCGTGACACTGTTGGTGCGGTGCGTATAATTATGTGAAAAGCGGATCAGCCAGCCGTCATACAGCTCGATTTTGTGGGATGGCCATGCATTCAGCGAGATTTCTTCAATCAGTTTAATGTAAGCATTGTTTTCCACAGAAGCCTCTGTAAAAGTTTCAGTAGAATGTTCCATTAAAAGCGCCTCCTTTTACTTTTGACCTATCATATCATGGGAGACGCAAAAAATGCAAGAGATGTCAGAAACGCTTGATTTGCCCACGCAGAATTCCTATAATGTAAGCACTATCATAAGTAAGCCAAGCTTACTTATGATAGTGCTTATGAGCAAGTAGCGAAGCGGATTGCGAATAGCCATGCAGTGCATGCAAGCAGCGAAGCGGATTGCGAATATCTATGCAGTGCATGTAAGCAGCGAAGCGGATTGCGAATACCCGTTTGGACTTGCCGAAAATAGCGGAAAGGGGGAATTCTATGGAGGAAATAAAGTCATTTCTTCGTTCGAGGCAGCCGGTGAACCTGATCATAACAGCGGCAAATATTCTTGTGTTTCTTGTGCTGAGTTTTTTTGGAGACACGGAAAATGCTGCATTTATGGCAGCGCACGGGGCAAGTGTTACCGCGTACGTGGAGCAGGGAGAGTACTACAGGCTTTTTACGTGTATGTTTTTGCACTTTGGCCTGGAACATCTTTTTTACAACATGCTTGTGCTGATCTTTTTGGGAGATGCGCTTGAGGAGGCGGTTGGAAAAGTTCGCTATCTTGTGATTTATCTTGGCGGCGGTCTGATAGGAAATGTTGTATCGGTTTTGATTGAGATACAAAAGGGCGAATCGATCGTGTCAGCAGGAGCGTCAGGTGCTATTTTTTCCGTAATCGGTGCGCTTGTATTTATTGTGCTGAAAAACCACGGAAATCTTGGGATCTATTCCGGAAAGCGGCTGGTACTGATGGCAGTACTCTCGATCCTGCAGAGCATGACGGCGACCGGCGTAGACAACAGTGCGCACATCGGTGGATTTGCGGCCGGATTTGTGCTGGCATTTCTGCTTGGTGCGGAAAAAAAGGCGGCTGCGCACACAGATTTTGTTGACAAGGAACGAAAAAATTTTTAAGATAGAATTATATTGTTTCATCGAATCTGCGAAGCAGTTATTCGGTTAAACACAGGAAGCAGATTTAAAGGATCTGTTTCGACTACACAGAAAGAAGGGATTCTGATGGAGAATAATTGTATTTTCTGCAAAATAGCAAACGGAGAGATTCCGGCGGCGACCGTGTATGAGGATGAGGATTTCCGTGCAATTCTGGATCTTGGCCCGGCATCAAAGGGACACACACTGATCCTTCCGAAGAAGCACGCGGCAAATCTGTTTGAGCTGCCGGAAGAGACTGCAAAAAAGGTTCTGCCGCTTGCGAAAAAGCTTGGTGCGCGTCTTGAGGAGGGACTGCACGCAGAGGGACTGAACGTTGTACAGAATAATGGAGAGGCAGCAGGACAGACGGTGATGCATTTCCATGTACATCTCATTCCGCGCTACAAAAACGACACTGTGGATGTAAAATGGGCGCAGGGTACACTGACAGAGGATGATAAAAAAGAAATATTGGGCCTGTTTTAGTGAGGCTGCAGGGTATCCGCAAATATCCTGCAAGTGAAAGACTAAGGGTAGAAAATGGAAGACAAAAATGTGAGTTTTGAAAAGTATTTTTTAAAGTACAAGAACCTGATTATCCGTGTGATAGTAGACGGTTCGGGTGACTATCAGCTGGCACAGGAAATCTGTCAGCTGGTATATGAGAGATTTTATAAAAATATGGATAAGGTCAGACCCGGAATGGAAAAGGTGTGGCTGATCCGATGCGCAAAGAATGCGCTGACAGATCATTATCGCAAGGCGAGAGTAAGGCGGGAAATTTATACGGAAGATATTCCGCCGGCAGAAGTTGGAAATCTTCTGGTAGAAAAGAGCATAGACCGTCAGGAAGAGCGGATCGATCAGAGAGATCTGGCAGGGAAGATTTTAAGTGAAGTGCGGAAAGTAAATGTTCAGTGGTATGATGTGCTTGTACTTCATTGTGTGGAAGAACTTCCTCATGCAGAGGCGGCCAGACGGCTGCAAATCTCCGAGACAGTCTTTCGGGCCCGGCTGTGCCGGGCGCGGGCATATATCAGAGAGAATTTCGGAGAGGAATACAAAAAGCTTTAAAAAAATGGGGCAGCCGCTGTTTGGTGGAAGCCCCATTTGTAAAAGATGCTATTTGGCATTTACGATATCTTCAATCATGGTGACGATTGTATTCACGGCATTGCTGGCCGAACTTTTATTCATGGCATTGATATAGTCATTCCGGTTCTCATACAGCGCTAAAATATGAGAGAGAAGCACGTCAGGAGTAAGTTCCTCTTCCTGCAGCACATCGCTGAACCCCTGTTTTTTAAAGGACTTGGCGTTGAGAATCTGATCTCCGCGGCTGGCAGCAGCAGAAAGCGGAATCAGAAGATTCGGCTTGCGCAGCTCAAGGAGCTCGCAGATGGCATTTGCGCCGGCTCTTGAAACGACAACATCGGCAAACGCAAACAGATCGGCCAGTTCCTGTTTGATATATTCAAACTGAACATAACCGGCAGTACCCTCAAGGGACGGATCGAGATTTCCTTTGCCGCACAGATGGATGACCTGGAATGTTTTCAGCAGTTCCGGAAGAATACCACGGATGGCCTGATTGACCGCAACAGAGCCGAGACTTCCGCCAATGATTAAAAGTACCGGTTTGTCGAACGTGAAATTGCAGAATTTGGCGGCAGCCAGACGATTGCCGGAGCGAAGCTCAGCGCGGATCGGAGAGCCTGTAACAACGGCTTTTCCGGCAGGAAGATACGGAACCGTTTCCGGGAAATTGCAGCAGACTTTTGTGGCAGCCGGAATCGCAAGCTTATTGGCCAGTCCCGGCGTCATATCGGATTCGTGGATGATGACCGGAATGTGCAGTTGTTTTGCGGCCTGTACGACAGGAACCGAGACAAAGCCGCCTTTTGAAAAAATGATGTCCGGTTTCAGCTTTTTCAGCTGGCTTTTCGCCTGAAAGAAGCCCTTGACCACGCGAAACGGATCGGTAAAATTTTTCATATCAAAATAACGGCGCAGCTTTCCGGAAGAAATACCGTAATAGGGAACGCCCAGTTCCTCGATCAGTTTCTTCTCGATGCCATCGTAGGAGCCAATATATTGAATGTCGTAGCCAAGCTCACGCAGCTTTGGCATGAGTGCGATATTTGGAGTCACATGACCGGCAGTACCGCCGCCGGTGAGTACAATACGTTTCATAAAAATACCAGATCTCAAATGCGGTGAGGCATTTGAACGCAAACGAAAAAGTGAAAGAATCGGTGTTTGCATTTTCCTTTCACAAAGATTTTCTTTCACATACTTTTACTTACAGTTTAATCCATGACAGAAAAAAGTCAAGAAGGGACTTTAAGGTGCTATGAAAGCAGGAAAGAAAAAGAACAGAAATACAGCAGAAAAAATCACAAAGTTTCCGTTAGGTCCATCTGGGATGGAAGACTTGGAGGATACAGAACTGGATGCGCTGCTCGAAGAAGAACTCAAGCGGGAAGCGGACGAATTGGAGGCTCGTCTGAACAGCGATCCAAAGCTCATCGGTGTCGGTGCTTCCGATGACCTGTTTGCCAAGATCGTTGGTTCCCTCAAAGAGCAGGGCGTGTGGGAAGAGGATGAGAAAGCTGTGAAAGCACAGGAAGATGAAGCCGGGAAAGAAGATGCGGAAAAATCAGAAAAGACAAAGGATGAAGTTCAGGAGACAGAAGCTGAATACGAAAATGGGAAAAGCAGTGCGGGAGAAAAGATAGAGCCGGAAAAAGAAGCAGCGAAAAGAGCAAAGAGAATGGAGCAGCAGTCTGTGGTAGCGGCAGAGAAGACAGACAGAGTTGTGGGAGTAAATACGGGAAGTCCTGCAGAAAAGAAGGAAGCGAAAGCTGCAGAAGAGAAGACGAAAAAAAGGATAGAAAAAAATATAGAAGAGAACACAGAAGAAAATACAGAAGAAAATACAGCGGCAAGTGCAGACGAAAATACACAAAAAATAAGAAAAATAGAATCAAATGAGACAGAAGAAAAGAATGCTACTGAGAACGTGGCGTTTTTAGATGATAAGGAAAGAGAAACTAAAGCTGGTTCTGAGGAAGCATATTCGCAGCTCTCAGAAGCAGACCGCCGTGCGATGGAATACGGCTATCAGATGCAGCAGAAAGATGCCGAGAAAAAAGTGCGCCGAAAAAAGCGAAGAAAGATTGTAAAGCGAGCAGGAATTACCGCGGCAGCGCTGGTGGCGGTGTTTGGCGTGAGTATGACGAGCGACGCGAATCGGAGGTATGTGCTGGAGGCGTGGAATACGGTAGCGGGGAGTTTGGGCTTGAGGACAGGAGTAAATTATTTGGAAGATGCCCCCGTTCGTATTGGGGATACAGAGGAGGAAAAAGCCCGAGAAGATATAAAAAATAAACTTAAAATACAACCAATAAAATTTGATTATTTACCAGAAGGATGGAGATTTTCATCATATGATATAAATAAAGAAGCAGAATATGTTCTTATACTATATACAGACGGGGAAAATTGGATGCATGTTCTAATGAAAAAAGGTGAGGGCAACATTGAAAATGTTGCTTATTTTCAACTTGATCAAAATGCGACCAAAATAGATGAAATAGTTACGGATCAAAACATAAAAATAGAGTTGTATACAGATGTAGAACATGGTTATATTGCTATATTAAAAAAGAACGAAGATTATTATCAAATTAATGCAAGAATATCCTATGATAAAGTAATCAATATTTTAAAATATATTACTTTTTAAGAAATGCGTCACAATCTTTCTCCTCATACGTTATAATTAATATCATAATTAGAGAGGAGGGAAAGGATGAAGCGGTTATGTAAAATAGTAGTGAGTGTTTTGATTGTGTGTATGTGCTTAACTTCAATGGTGGTGCAGGCTGCTGATGATCAATTGGGAATGGTGGTGGATGGATCAGTATTAACTGATAAAACAGAATTGTCAACAGATACACGTTCTGGTGCACGAGGGACATATTTAAGTTATGGTAGTGCAACGTTATCAAATCAAGGAAATCACGTTCTGAATATGTCTGGATATACTAGCTGTTATAAAACCAGTGATCAGGTTAAGGTAACATTGCATCTTCAGAGATTGGTAAATGGAACGTGGGTAACTGTAAAAACACTTGGCACTAAAATAGCATATAATACCAGTTATGTTTCTGTTTCTCAGAATGTAACGGTAACTGGTGGATATTATTATCGAATTTCTGGTAGCCATGTAGCGGTTAAAGGAAAGATTACAGAGTCAACTAGTAGTTCCACCGACGGCATGTGGGTCAGCAAGTAAGAACCACACCGCAACTGTCTGCCATAAACCCGAGCATACAATAACCTGATCGCAAGAGAAGGCTATCTGCTCATTTTTATAGCAGACATAGCGTCAATGTTCTATTTTGTAAGCATCAACACTGATGCGACAAAAAAGCGACGGAGAGAATTAAAATCTCCAAAAGCAACAATACAAAAGCAGTAAAGAAAAACCACATAACTAAAAACCAAAGTTGTTATACGCCAAATTATTCTTCACGAATAAACACAAAACACTGAATCAGAAAATGCTTCATGTCGGAAATGGGTCTCCGGTGTGAGGCATTTTTTGTGTGCCGCAGCCGATTCATGTGGTACGGTAATTTTATGATAATTATGCGGCAATTTTACTGTGATTTCAGATTGCTATTGTTTTAACGAAGTGCTATAATGGGGGCACATTTCAGGTGCTGTCGATCAGATAAAAGGGAAGCAAGTGAAATTCTTGCACGATCCGGTCACTGTAATCGGGGAGGATGCTGCAAAGACCATTGCGAAAACGAGAAGGTGCAGCAGACGATGAGCCGTAAGTCAGGAAACCTGCCTGTGATGAAAGGTAAGAGGACTTCCGAAGAAAGTGGCTTATCTGAACGATAGGAATGGAATATCAGAAAACGGCGAGTCAAAGTGGGCATTCGCGATTTGCTTTGCCGCTTGCTCAATTCGATTAGATTTCTGCGCTCAAATGCTGCTGTAAACGGAAGTTTTTACGGCAGCTTTTTATATGTAAAAATGTGTGTCGGCCAGTCTCATCATAAGTATCAGGCTGAGAAACCTTTCATTGCGCAAACTGGAGACTCGTCCAAAGATCGAATCGAGGACGATATCAACTCAGGAAAATGATGATCCTGACAGGGAATCAGATCAGTTTGATGGAAAATCAGTCAGACAAAACGACAGGAGAGCTTAATACGGCCGGATAAAGTACAACTCTGATCCGAGACAGCTGCGAAATAGAAAAGGAAAAGGAGAAGGAAAAAGATGAGTTACAAAAGACTGAGAAATGCCCTGCTGATTTCTGCTTTTGCAGTAAGCCTTTCGCTTGGCAGTGCAACGATCTACGCAGAGGAGAGCACAGAAGCTGCAACAGAAGCTACGACAGAGGCGGCAGATTCCGCTGAGACGCATATCGTTAAGGATTACTTTGACCGTGAAGTAGAGATTCCGGTGAATCTGACGAAGGTAGCAGTCTGCGATTCCTACAATATGGAGTGCATCAATGTTCTGGGCGCAGTTGATACGGTTGCCGGCGTAGATTCTTTCATTGCGAATGATACGGAAGCATGGGGAAGAGTATTTACTCAGGATGAAACAATTTCGAATGATAACGATGAGGTGAATTATGAGGCGGTTGTAAATATGGGCTGCCAGCTGTTTATTACCTCGGAGTGCTATGATTATCAGACAGCGATCGATCAGCTGGAACCGTTTGGAATCAAAGTTGTTGTATGCAAGGCTTACGATACAACGAATTTCTTCAATAATATGAAGCTTTTCGGAGAAATCTTCAATAAGGAAGACCGTGCACAGGAGATCTGCGATTACTTCCAATCGAACCTCGATTATGTGAATAAACAGCTGGATGGCGTCGAGAAGAAGAGAGTATACTTTGAGTACCGCAATCCGGGCCGTGTAACAATTCCTGGAGATTCTTTCTATAACATGATCGAGTATGCGCATGCAGATAATCTGTTCGCAGATTCTGAGACGAAGGACATTGATATTGAGGCAGTTGTTGAGGCAAATCCGGATTATATTGTAAAGGTATCTGAGCCGAATGTGGCATGGACTTATGAACCGCCGACAGCAGATGATTTCGCAAGAATTAAGGATGAACTTTACACCCGCGCAGGCTGGGATGAGATCAATGCCGTAAAGAACGACAATACACTGCTTCTGTCCGGATACGTACAGGGCGGCGCAGCAAAACTGGTAGGTACCTTCTACGTAGCAAAATTCCTGTATCCGGACGAACTGCCAGATCTTCACCCAGAAGCAATTTTTGCAAAGTGGCTGGAGTATCAGGGAAAAGATTATATCGCAGGACATACTGATCCGGCATACGGTCTGGAGGACTAAAAAATGAACGTTTCTTACCGGAAGTATCATGCGCTGAAAGGCCTGGTATTGCTTCTTGGTATTGTGCTGGTATTACTTCTTGCGTTTTTTGCAACGACGGTGGGTGTGATGGATACCGTTCCGCTGGATGTTCCGCGTGCGCTCATCAGTTTTTTCCAGGGCAACCTGGAGGGGAATGCGCATTATAAGGTAATTGTTTTGATGCGCCTTCCCCGTACGGTCATGGCGGTGCTGGCAGGAATTGGTCTGGCAATTGCAGGAGTTGCGATGCAGGGCTGTACCTCAAATCCGCTGGTTTCGCCATTTACCGTGGGTATCTCAAGTTCTGCGGCCTTTGGTGCTTCGCTTATGATTCTATTTGGTGGTGCGTTGGCAACGAACACGGGAATTGTCCTGGCGGCATTTTCTGCGGCAATGGCATGTGCTGTGTTGGTGTACGGGATGTCGCGGGTGACCGGAATGAAGCCGGAAACGATGGTTCTGGTGGGAACGGCATTAAGCTATCTGTTTTCTGCTGGAACTTCGTTGCTTGAAATATTTGCAGACGAACACAAACTGTCTGAGGTAGTGAGATGGTCGTTTGGTTCGGTAAACGGGGCAACATGGCCGCAGGATGGAATCGTTGCACTTTTTGTGACAGTATGTTCGCTGCTTCTTATTTTGCTGGCACCGAAGATCAACGTGATGATGATGGGGGACGATGTGCTGGCAAAATCGATGGGAATCCGCACGGATTTTCTCCGGTCAGTCATTTTGATTGTTTCCGTGCTGATGACAGCGGCGATCATTTCGTATACAGGAGTGATTGGTTTTGTGGGGCTGATTGCGCCGCATATCGGGAGAAGGCTGATCGGTGAGGACAACCGGTATCTGATTCCATTTTCCGGAATTATCGGCGGAGTTTTGCTCCTGCTTTCGGATATCATCGGGCGCAGCGTGATGGCTCCGGCGATTCTGCCGGTCGGCATTATCATTTCGTTCCTCGGTGTTCCGGTATTTTTAAGTCTGATCTGGAAGAGGGGGAGAAGCTGATGTTTGAAGTAAAAAATATGACATTCTCCTATGACCGGAAAAGACAGATCCTGGAAAATGTTTCTTTTTCCGTGGATGAGGGCGAAATTTTGTCGATCATCGGACCGAATGGTACCGGAAAGACGACACTGCTGAATTGTGTAGTCGGAGGCCTGAAGGCTTCTTCGGGTGAGGTTCTTTTAAATGGGAAAAATCTTTCAAAGCTTTCCTGCAAAGAGCGGTCTTATGAAATTGGATATGTTCCGCAGCTGATCAAACACGACCTGAATATCAAGGTAATAGATTACCTGCTGCTTGGCCGGACACCGTATATGCGTTTTACGTATTCAAAAGAGGATATGGAACTGGTGGAACGGGTGATGAAAGAGGTCGGAATTGCAGAGTATTCGATGCGAAGCATCTGGCATCTTTCCGGCGGAGAACGGCAGAAAGTGTCCGTGGCGAGAGCACTTGTGCAGGAACCGAAGGTACTTTTACTGGACGAGCCGACGTCGGCGCTTGATATCCGCAATCAGATCGATCTTCTGAAACTGTTGCAGGGGATCTGTCAGACAAGAAAACTCAGTGTGGTCATGACGATCCATGATCTGGGACTCAGCCTTATGTTTTCGGATCGGGCAGTGATGCTCCGTGACAGCCATGTGGCGTATGAAGGAAGGGCGGATGAAGTAATCCGGCCAGAGAGCATACGCGAAGTATATGGGGTAAATGTGGACGTGGTAGATAAAAAATACATTCATCTGATTGGATAAAAGCAATGAAAAAGGTGTGGAGAAAATAAACTCTGCACCTTTTTTGTGTGGATAATCAGAATAAAGAGTGTTAAAATATTAGTAAAAAGAACGGATATTTCAAATAAATCAGAAGAAGGTAACGTCAATATCAGAGAAAAAGTAGAGCAGAAAGAAAATGAAAGCGGGTATCCGCAATGAAAACAGAAAACGCCGAACCCGGTCAAAAACACAGGGAGCACATGGAAGGGAGTTCTGCCGGGCGGGGTGACTCAGAACAGTGATGGCAATATAATAAAAATACAGGTGAATAAACCAGAAAGAGGGGGAGATTTTATGAAGCTGACATTTCTTGGGGCAACGCATGAGGTGACTGGCAGCTGTTTTTTGCTGGAAGCGTGTGGAAAACGGGTGCTGGTGGACTGTGGTATGGAGCAGGGACCGGATATTTATAAGAATGAAGAACTGCCGGTCAAAGCGTCAGATGTAGATATGGTGCTGCTGACGCATGCGCATATGGATCATTCAGGCAAGCTGCCGCTGCTTTACAGGCAGGGATTTCAGGGGCAGATTTTTGCAACGGCGTCCACAACGGATCTGTGTAACATCATGCTTCGTGACAGTGCGAATATTCAGATGTTTGAGGCGGAGTGGCGGAACCGGAAGGGAAAAAGAGCAGGACGTGAGCCGGTGGAGCCGCTTTATGATATGGATGATGCGATTGGAGTGCTGAAGTGTTTTGTTGAGTGCGAATATAAAAAAGAAATTCGAATTGCAGAGGGCATGAGGATCCAGTTTACGGATGCGGGACATTTACTTGGATCCTCATCGATCGAGGTCTGGATCCGGGAGGGAGAGACGGAGAAGAAGCTTGTCTTTTCCGGGGACATCGGAAATACAAATCAGCCGCTGATCCGCGATCCGCAGTATCTGGACAGTGCAGATTATGTGATCATGGAATCGACGTACGGTGACCGGAGCCATGATACGCCGGTGGATTATGCGGTGGAGCTTGCGAAGGTGATCCAGAGGACGTTTGACCGCGGCGGAAATGTGGTCGTACCGTCTTTTGCAGTTGGAAGGACACAGGAAATGCTGTATTTTATCCGGCGGATCAAAGAAGAGGGGCTGGTGAAAAACCACGATGGATTTGAGGTCTGGGTGGACAGTCCGCTGGCGATCGAGGCAACCAATATTTTCCGCGAGCACATGTGGAGTGACTTTGATGAGGAGGCATTGGAGCTGATCCGGCGGGGGATCAATCCGATCGGCTTTGCGGGGCTGAAGACTTCGGTCACGACGGATGATTCCCGGTCGATCAATGAAGATCCGAAGCCGAAGGTGATTTTGTCGGCGAGCGGCATGTGTGATGCGGGCCGGATCAAACACCACCTGAAGCATAATCTCTGGCGGAAAGAATCGACCATTCTGTTCGTTGGATATCAGGCACATGGGACGCCTGGCCGGGCGCTTCTGGAGGGGGCGGCGAATATAAAGCTGTTCGGCGAGGAGATTGAGGTAAAGGCAGAAATCTGCAGACTGCCAGGCGTCAGCGGCCATGCGGATAATCAAGGACTGATGTGCTGGATTTCCGCTTTTAAAGTAAAACCGCAGCGTGTATTTGTGGTGCATGGAGAGGATACGGTCTGTGATCTGTTTGCAGAAAGGCTGATAAATGAACTTGGGCTGGATGCGTATGCACCGTATTCGGGCACCGAGTTTGACCTTGCAGCAAATGAATTTATCCGGAAGCCGCAGGGAGTACGGATTGAAAAGACGACAGCGGTAGCTGCAGCCGCAAAGGTATCGAAGCTGTATCAGAAGCTTGTGGCGGCCGGTCAGCGGCTGGTCGGCGTGATCCGCAAAAATGAGGGCGGTGCGAACCGGGATCTGGAGCGGTTTGCGCGGGAGATCCATGCACTGTGTGACAAGTGGGATCGATAAATTAACTGAAAATTAAGCAGTGGCGGGAATCTGCCTGTATTGTGACAGGGCGGTTTTGCAGGAAAATAAAGCAAATGATAAATGAACAGGAAAGGGTGCGGAAAGCGGCTGGTATTTTCAGTCGCTTTCGTGTACAATAAGGGAGAGGTAAGTGGATAAGTCCCCGAATCACTGGCAAGCCTGTGGATAACAGCGGATGCCTGGTTCAGTAAGGAAGAGTGAATGTTTAAATTTTTAAAGAAGCCAGAAAAATACGTGACCGCGGTTCTGTGTACTGTACTTTTTGCAGGGACTCTGACCGGCTGCAGCGTTGTGGAGCGGGTGCAGTACCAGTGGGCGGACGGCGGAGAGGCACACTGGGAGGAAGCTGCAATTGATGCCGGACTGCAGACGCAGGTGGAAGAATATTATTACGATCATCTGCCGGAGGAGCTTCACGAAGCATACCGTGAGATTTATGTGCATCTCATGAAGAATGAGGATGAGGGCAGTTTTTTGTCGGAGGTCAGCGTGGACGATTTCTGGCGTGCATATTATGCGGTGCTGGCGGATCATCCGGAGATTTTCTGGATTGGGACGAGTGCGCAGGTAGAAGAATCCGGGCTGTCGCACACGGTGGTATCGTATTCGCTGGAGACGACGGTAGCGCAGAAGGACCGTGCTTCTTTGAAGGCGGAGCTGGAGGCGGCTGCAGATGCGTGCATCGATCAGATCTCATCTGAGGCGTCTGATTATGAAAAAATCAAATATGTGTACGAGTACCTGATCAATACAGTAGATTACGATGCGAATGGCGTGGATACCCAGAATATCCAGAGTGCACTGCTGTATCAGAAATCGGTGTGCGCGGGATATTCGAAAGCCTTTCAGTACATTCTGCACCGGATGGGTCTGTTCTGCACGTACGTTACGGGAACGATCACAGGCGGCGGAGACCATGGCTGGAATATGGTGCGCATTGGGGATCATTATTATTACGTGGATGTGACCTGGGGCGATCCTGTGTTTGTCAACAAGATTGACGGGGAAGGCACCGACACGGTGATCAATTATAATTATCTGTGCTGTACACAGACAGAGCTGTTCCGGACACATGTACCGTCGGATGCAGTGGAGCTGCCGGAGTGCATGTCGGACGATTATAATTATTACAAGCTGAATGGTTTCTATTATGAAACGTTTGATTATAACACGATCTACAATGCACTGATGAATTCAGTCTGGAACGGGGAGTCCAGTATTGTGATGAAATTCGGAAGCAGTGAGGCGTACGAGAGCGCGAAATATGAGCTGTTTGAAAATGGAATGCTGACCGATCCGGGGCAGTATCTGATGGAGATCAACGGCGTGACGACGTGGAATTACCGCTATCACACGGAAGAGGAGTTTTGCCTGATTACGATTTACTGGAAATGAAAAAGAGAAAACAGAGAATTTTTGTAAAATTTTTTGCAAGGTTCTCTGTTTTTGTGTGTATAAGTATGCGACGATACAAAAAATACAAGTATTTTATGAAGTTTTGCACGGTGCTGAACGGCAATAAAATTCCGGGAAAGGAGGAAGCGGTGGATCACGATATTATTGAATTTCTTGCGGCAAAGGACGAGCGGGCTGTGACGCTGATGGCGGATCGGTATGAAAAACTGATCCGGTACATTGCGGTGACAATTTTGGGAGATCGCAGCGAATCCGTAGAAGAATGCATCAACGATGTCTATATGAAAATCTGGATGAAGGGACATCTGTATGATTTTGAGAAAGCATCTTTCAAAACGTACCTTAAGGCTGTGACACGCAATGCGGCGCTCAATCATCTGCGAAAGCTGAAACGGCTGGAGGAGCTGGAAGGGCTGGACGAGTCGGACACGATTCAGTCTGAGTATATTGACTACAGGCAGAACGTGGAGCAGCAGATGATTTTTCAGGAGGAAGTGCAGGCGCTGAACCGGATTTTGCGGGAGCTGAAGAAAAAAGATAAGGAACTGGTGCTTCGCCGTTTTTACTACCTTCAGAGCACAAGGCAGATCGCGGCAGCAATGGAAATGTCAGAAAACGCAGTGGACAGCAAGCTGTCGCGTCTGCGCAAAAAGATTACGAAACGATACAGAAAAGAGGTGGGAAAATGAATCTTTGGAATGAAAACCGGCTGATCGATATCATGGGTCATGCAGATCCGGCGCTTCTGGAGGGAGATTTTCCGGAGTGCGATCTGGAAAAGGAAACAGCCCTGACGTTGACGGAGCAAAAACACAGCAGAAAACGCACTGTGCTGGTAGCTGGCGTGGCGGCAGGCTCTCTTGCGCTGACCGGGGTAGCACTTCTGGTGGGCAGGAAGCATGAGTGGATGCGGCATGTGCAGCGGGCAGCAGGGAAAAATATGCATGCGGCATAAGATAGACAGGAATGCGATTCCCCTGAAAACGCCCGCTGACGGGCTGTGAAGTGAGTTGGGAAGGTTTGCTTTACGGCAGATATAAAGAATGAAACAGATGCGGAAAAGGACGTCCGGCTTCGATAAGGCGGATGAGGGATTTTTTATGCTTTTTTAAAGTAACGTATCATATATAACAAATCACATGTAATGTAAAAGACAGATCGCATGTATCTATTGCGAAGAGAAATGGGAAGCGGCAGTAAAGAAAAGAGATGACCGTGGGGGATTTTATCAATAGAAGGCACGTCATCTTGCAGGGTGCAAGAGAAGAAAAAAGAACAATGGAGGAAACAGACATGTTAGAAAAATTAATTGAGATCGTAGCAGAGCAGCTTCATGTAGAGGAGACAGAGGTAAAGCCGGAGACAGATTTTAAAGAGGATTTAAGGGCGGATTCGCTGGATCTGTTTGAACTGGTGATGGCACTGGAGGAAGAATATGATGTGGAGATTCCGACGGAGGATCTGGAGAAGCTGACGACGGTGCAGGCGGTGCTTGATTATCTGAAGCAGAAAGGAATTGAGGAAGCATGAGAAAAACAGCAATTTGTGATCTGCTCGGAATCGAGTATCCGGTGATTCAGGGCGGTATGGCTTGGGTAGCAGAGCATAACCTGGCTGCAGCGGTTTCAAATGCAGGCGGACTTGGAATTATTGCGGCAGCAAATGCCCCTTATGAATATGTGCGCGATGAGATCAGAAAGACAAAAGAGCTGACAGACCGTCCGTTTGGCGTGAATATCATGCTGCTCAGTCCGCATGCGGAGGATGTTGCAAGGGTGGTCGTGGAGGAAAAAGTGCCGGTGGTGACGACCGGCGCGGGAAATCCGGGAACCTATATGAAACAGTGGAAGGAAGCCGGAATCAAGGTGATCCCGGTTGTTGCCTCTGTGGCGCTTGCAAAACTGATGCAGCGGGCGGGCGCGGATGCGGTGGTAGCGGAAGGCTGCGAGTCAGGCGGACACATCGGTGAGAGCACGACGATGACGCTGGTGCCGCAGGTCGCCGATGCGGTTTCCATCCCGGTCATCGCAGCGGGAGGAATCGCGGACGGACGCGGATTTGCAGCGGCGCGAATGCTCGGCGCACAGGCGGTGCAGGTCGGGACGCGGTTTGTGGTCTCAAAAGAATGCGTGGTGCATCCGCGTTACAAGCAGCAGATTCTGCGGGCGAAGGATATCGATTCGGTGGTGACGGGACGCTCCGGCGGACATCCGGTGCGCGCACTGCGCAATAAGATGTCACGGGAATATCTGCGAAGGGAGCAGGCAGGCTGTGAATTTGAAGAGCTGGAATCGCTGACGGTCGGCGCACTGCGAAAAGCAGTCGTTGACGGGGATGTGGATTATGGCACCTTAATGGCAGGGCAGATCGCAGGCATGATTCAGGAGGAAAAAAGCTGCCGGGAAATCATTGAGGGAATGATGGACGAGGCAGAAAGCCTGATGAACCGGGCATGGTAACATGGCAGAACGGATATTTGAGATTGGAACAAGGAAATATAAATATCGGAGGAAATAGCAGAAAAAAATGAGCAGGACAGCATTTGTTTTCCCTGGTCAGGGGGCACAGTATGTGGGCATGGCGAAGGAGTTTTATGAGTGTTTCCCACAGTGCCGGGAGGTATTTGAAGAGGCATCGGAAGCGGCCGGATTTTCCATGGAGGAGATCTGCTTTGAGGAAAATGAGAAGATTCATGAGACAAAATATACACAGCCGGCGCTTCTGACAGCAAGCTGTGCGATTCTTAAGGCAGTGGAAGCCTCTGGTATCCGGGCTGATTTTGTGGCGGGGTTGAGTCTTGGAGAATACTGTGCACTCACGGCAGCAGGGGCATTGCCGCTAAAGGATGCGGTACAGATCGTATGCCATCGCGGAGTTTATATGGAAAGAGAAGTGCCGGCCGGAGAAGGTGCCATGGCGGCTGTGATTGGGAAAAAACCGGTGCCGATAGAAGAAATCTGTGAAAAAACAGAGGGTGTTGTCGGGGTGGCAAATTACAACTGTCCGGGACAGAAAGTGATTTCCGGTGAAGCGGGAGCAGTAGAAGAGGCAGGAAAAGCAATGCTTGCTGCGGGCGCATCGCGGGTCGTGCCGCTTCAGGTGAGCGGACCATTTCATTCGCCGCTGCTCGCAGGTGCCGGGAAAAAGCTGCGAAAGCTTCTGGAGTCCTATGAAATTCGCACTCCGCGGGTGGATTTCGTTTCAAATGTGACGGCAGGACCGGTAAAAGACGCAGAAGAATTAAAGGAACTGTTGGGCCGTCAGGTGTGCTCGCCGGTACGCTGGCAGCAGAGTATGGAGTATATGATCCAAAACGGGGTCGATACCTTTATTGAGATTGGACCTGGACATACGCTTGGGAATTTCGCGAAGAAGATTGACCGGTCGCTGCAAATTTACAATGTAGAGACGGTGGAGGATCTGGAAAATCTGAAGAGGGAGCTTGGTGGAACAGAATGTTAAGTGGAAAAGTAGCGCTTGTGACCGGCGCAGGCCGCGGGATTGGCCGTGCGATTGCGCTGACGCTTGCCGGGTACGGCGCGGATGTGGCGGTGAATTACAGTGGTTCAAAAGAGGCTGCGGAGAAAACGGCAGATGAGATTCGTGCGCTTGGAAGGCGTGCGATTGCGGTTCGGGCGGATATTTCAAAAGAAGAAGAATGTGCAGAACTGTTTCAGCGTGTGCAGCAGGAGCTTGGAGTGGTTGATATTCTGGTGAATAATGCCGGAATTACGAGAGACGGTCTGGCGGTACGGATGACAGAACAGGAGTTTGACGCAGTAATCGACACAAATTTGAAGGGCGCATTTTTCTGCATGAAGCTCGCCGGAAAACAGATGATGAAAAAACGGAGCGGCAGGATCATCAGCATTTCTTCGATCTCCGGCGTGCGGGGAAACGCAGGGCAGATCAATTACTGTGCGGCGAAGGCCGGGCTGATCGGTATGACGAAATGCCTGGCAAAGGAGCTGGCAGGCAGAAGCATTACAGTCAATGCGGTAGCGCCGGGATACATTGATACGGACATGACGGCGGTGCTGCCGGAAAAAGTAAAAGAAGCGGTGCTGGCTCAGGTTCCGCTTGGATCTATGGGCAGGCCGGAGGATATCGCGGAGGCAGTTGCTTTTCTGGCATCTGAGCATGCCCGGTATATTACAGGGCAGGTGCTTTCAGTGGACGGCGGCATGGGGATTTGAATAAACGTAGAATATCGGCTTTAACTCAGTGTACTTGCATGTAGAAATGGAATAGAAGGAAATGATGAAATGAAACGAGTAGTAGTGACAGGAACCGGAGTAATCTCCCCGATCGGAAATACGACGGAAACGTTCTGGGAAAATCTGAAAAAGAAAACAGTCGGTATCGGACGGATTGACCGTTTTGATACGGAAAAATATAAAACGAAGCTGGCGGCGCAGGTAAAGGATTTCGACCCGCTTGAGACGATGGAATTTAAAGAAGCAAAACGGATGGAACTGTTTGGCCAGTATGCGGTGGCAGCAAGTGCAGAGGCGATTGCGCAGTCAGGGCTTGCGCTGGAAATGGAAGACCGGACACGAATCGGTGTCTCGGTAGGCTGTGGGATCGGAAGTATGCCGATTATGGAAAAATCGTATGAGAAACTGGAGGCAAAAGGTCCGGGGCGCATTCCGCCGCTGATGATCCCGCTGATGATCTCAAATATGGCTGCAGGAAATGTGGCGATCCATTTCGGGCTGAAAGGAAAGTGTATCAATGTTGTGACGGCCTGTGCGACCGGAACACATTCCATCGGAGAGGCTGTTCGGGCAATCCAGTGCGGCGATGCGGACGTGATGGTGGCGGGCGGCACAGAGGCGGCGATCTGTCCGCTTGGAATCGGCGGTTTTGGAGCACTGACGGCATTGAGCACATCGGAAGATCCACTGGCGGCATCCCTGCCGTTTGATAAGCGAAGAGGTGGCTTTGTCATGGGAGAAGGAGCGGGCGTGGTCGTTCTGGAATCATATGAGCATGCTCAGGCACGCGGAGCACAGATCCTTGCAGAGGTTGGCGGATATGGCGCAACGTGTGATGCGTACCATATTACGTCTCCATGTGAGGATGGAGAGGGCGCAGCGCGTGCCATGCAGCTTGCGATGCAGGAGGCAGGACTGACAGAGCATGAGGTGCAGTATATCAATGCACACGGAACAGGAACGCATCACAATGATCTTTTTGAAACGCGTGCGATCAAAAAAGCCTTTGGTGAGGCTGCCTATCAGCTGAATGTTAATTCTACAAAATCGATGACCGGGCATATGCTTGGAGCGGCCGGAGCGGTGGAATTTATTGTATGTGTAAAAACGGTACAGGAGAATTATATCCATGCGACAGCAGGATTTGAAGAAGCAGAAGAGGAAATGGATCTGAATTATACAAAAGAGGCAGTGTCACGGGAAGTGACTGCAGCAATCAGTAATTCTCTTGGGTTTGGAGGACATAACGGAAGCCTGCTGGTCAAGAAATTTATCGGATGAGATACTTAGAGCACGTTTGGCAGAGACACAATAGAAAATCAGGAGTATAAGCGATATGAATTTTCAACTGGAAGAAATTCTTACAGTAATAGACCGTGTGAAGGAGGCAGATCTGGCACTGTTTGAATATCAGGATGCGGATGCGCGCATTAAGATTCAGGGGAAACAGGAAACAGGCGGAATTCCGGCAGAAGAATGGACGCAGGGCAGCAGAAACGGCAAAATTTCGGAAGAAGAGTGGACGCAGGGTAGCAGAAACGGCAGGATTTCTGAAGAAAAGCTGTCGCAGAGCAGCAAAGGCGCAAGAATGCCGGAAGAAGAGCTGCCGCAGGGCAGCAAAGGCGCAAGAATTTCGGAGGAAAGAACACAGGCCGGAGAAGCAAAGGAAAAGGCCGCAGGAATCTATACGCAGGAGAGTCCGATGGTTGGTACGTTTTATACAGCACCGTCTGTGGACGCAGAGCCGTTCGTAAAGGTGGGCGATGTCGTAAAGGAAGGTCAGACAATCGGAATTGTGGAAGCAATGAAACTGATGAACGAAGTAAATGCAGGTTGCAGTGGGATCGTAGAAGCAATTGTAGCCGAGAATGAGCAGATGGTGGAATACGGCCAGCCGCTGATCAAAATTCGCCGGGAACAGGAGTAGGAACAAAATGAGATTGAATACAAAAGAAATCATGGAAGTTTTGCCGCATCGTGCGCCGTTTCTTCTAATTGACCGTATTGATGAGCTGGAGCCGGGAAAACGTGCAGTGGGCTGTAAGGCTGTAACGTATAACGAGCCGTTTTTTGCGGGTCATTTTCCCCAGGAGCCGGTAATGCCGGGCGTACTGATCTGTGAAGCGCTTGCCCAGACGGGTGCGGTAGCCCTTTTATCTAGTGAGGAGTATAAAGGGAAGCTGGCATTTTTCGGCGGGATCAATAAGGCAAGATTTCGCAAAAAGGCAGTGCCGGGAGATGTTCTGCGTATGGAGGTTGAGCTGATCAAATGCAAAGGACCGGTAGGTGTGGCGAAAGCGACGGCATATATAGACGGTGAGCTCTGCACGGAGGCAGAGCTGACATTTGTGATACAGTAAAAAGCAAGAATACAGGATCGCTACGGAGATCAGGCAGCAGTTTTCTGCCGCTTTTTGGAGAAATCAACAGCGACAAGTGTGTCTGCAGCAGGAGGAAATATGTATCAGAAAATTTTAATTGCAAACCGGGGAGAGATCGCGGTGCGGATCATTCGTGCCTGCAGAGAGCTTGGAATTGCAACGGTAGCAGTATGCTCAGAGGCAGACAGAGAAGCATTGCATGCACAGCTTGCAGATGAGCGGATCTGCATCGGTCCGCCGCGTGCGGCAGAAAGCTATCTGAATATGGAACAGGTGCTCAGTGCGGCACTCGTTTCCGGTGCACAGGCAGTACATCCGGGGTTTGGATTTCTTTCTGAAAATACAAAGTTTGCGCGGATGTGTCAGCAGTGCGGCATCGATTTTATCGGTCCGTCACCGGAGAGTATTGAAAAGATGGGAGATAAATCGCAGGCGCGCCAGACGATGATCGCGGCGGGAGTACCGGTCATTCCTGGTATGGAAGAAGCGACAGAGGATGCACAGGAGGCAGAAGCATTTGCGGATCAGATCGGTTATCCGGTGATGATCAAGGCATCGGCCGGAGGTGGCGGAAAGGGAATGCGAGAGGCTGCATCAAAGGAAGTCTTTGCGGAACTGTTTGCAGTGGCACAGCAGGAGGCAATACAGTCCTTCGGGGATGGAAGGATGTATGTGGAGAAGTTTTTAGGCGGAGCACATCATATTGAATTTCAGATACTCGGAGATAAGAATGGGAATGTGATCCAGCTCGGAGACCGTGACTGTACGATTCAGCGCCGTCATCAGAAAATGATTGAAGAGACACCGTCTGCTTTCCTTAAAGAGGAGACGCGCAGAAAAATGGGAAGGGCAGCGGTGTGTGCGGCAAAGGCAGCCGGTTATTTCAGCGCCGGTACCGTTGAGTTTCTTGTGGATGATGAGCAGAATTTTTATTTTATGGAGATGAACACGCGTATTCAGGTGGAGCATCCCGTAACAGAGGCAGTAACTGGTGTCGATTTGGTAAAACAGATGATACTTATTTCTGCAGGCTCCCCTCTTTCTTACAGACAGGCAGAAATTCATTTTTCCGGTCATGCAATAGAATGCAGGATTAGTGCGGAGGATCCGGAGCATAATTTCCTTCCGTGTGCAGGAAAGATTACAGGCCTGTATCTGCCGGGAGGAAATGGAATACGTGTCGATACAGCGCTGTATCAGGGATATACCGTACCGCCGTTTTATGATTCCATGCTTGCAAAGGTCATTGTGCATGCACCAACGAGAGATGAAGCAATCTGGAAGATGCGCAGTGCACTTGGTGAGCTGGTCATAGAGGGGATCACGACGAATACGGATTTTCAGTATGAGCTTGTGGGCAGCAGAGAGTTTGCAAAGGCAGATATGAATGCGATCAATAAAATACTGGAAGAGAAGGTAAAAGGAGAACGGCTGTAAAGTTCAAAGAGAACACTCGTGAGACAGAAAGGAAAAACAGATGCTCAGAGACAAATTCAAAAGACCGGCTGTAACGGAGAGAGAAAACACTGGCAGGGAAGAGCAAAGAGCCGGAAAGGAAAACTGGCAGGAAATCCTTCCGCAGGTACCAGACGGGATGTTTCGCAAATGCGGTTCCTGTAAGAAAATTCTGTATGAAAAGGATGTAAGAGATAACTGGTACTGCTGTCCAAAGTGTGGAACTGGTTTCAGGATCGATCCGCTGACCCGGATTCGCATGACGGCAGATGTGCATTCTTTTCAGGAGTGGGATGCGGATCTGTGCGGTGGGAATCCACTGGATTTTCCGGAATATGAGGAAAAGCTGGAGCAGCTGCGTGCAAAGACAGGACTCGCAGATGCGGTTCTGACAGGAACGGCTGCGATCCGGGGGATTCCGGTTGCAATCGGGGCAATGTCTGCAGACTTCCTGATGGGCAGCATGGGATGGGCAGTCGGTGAAAGACTGACGCGGCTGATCGAACGGGCAGAAACGGAAGCGCTTCCGGTTATACTGTTTTGTTGTTCCGGAGGAGCACGGATGCAGGAAGGAATCGTGTCTTTGATGCAGATGGCAAAGGTATCACAGGCACTTCAGCGATACAGTAAACATGGAGGGCTTTATATTCCGGTACTTACAGATCCGACTATGGGCGGTGTAACGGCCAGCTTTGCAATGCTTGGAGATGTGATCCTCGCAGAGCCTGGTGCGATGATCGGTTTTGCAGGGGCACGGGTGATCCGACAGACAATCGGACAGAAGCTCCCGGACGGGTTTCAAAGCGCAGAATTTTTGCAGAAGCATGGATTTATTGACCGGATTGTAAAAAGAGATCAGATGAGAGGAACACTTTCGTTTCTGCTGCGAAGCAGTGGATGAAATGTGCGGATGAACGCAAAAACCGGAGCGAACAGCAGGAATGCTTAAGGAGACATCGGAAACAGGAGGTATTATGGCACAGTCAGAGGAAACAGGAAAATGCACACAGGAGGTTTCAGCTTGGGATCGGGTACAGGCAGCGCGCAGCATGACACGACCGGTATCCGGAGATTATATCAGTACTGTGTTTGATCGTTTTCTTGAATTGCACGGTGACCGTCTGTACGGAGATGACCGTGCGGTGATCGGTGGGATCGCGCAGATCGGCGAGCGGTACGTGACAGTGATCGGCGAACAGAAAGGGCGAAGCACAAAAGAAAATAAACTTCGCAATTTCGGCATGCCAAATCCGGAGGGCTACCGCAAAGCACTGCGGCTGATGAAGCAGGCAGAAAAATTTGGGCGTCCGATCCTATTGTTCGTGGATACGCCGGGAGCATTCTGTGGTGTGGAGGCAGAGGAACGCGGACAGGGAGAAGCGATTGCGCGGAACCTGTTTGAACTGGCGGGACTGACCGTTCCGGTGCTCTCGATTATCATCGGAGAAGGCGGTTCCGGGGGTGCACTGGCGCTTGCGATGGCGAACGAGGTGTGGATGCTAGAAAATTCCGTCTATTCGATCCTTTCCCCGGAAGGCTTTGCGGCAATCCTTTGGAAGAATGGAAAGCGCTCGGCAGAAGCCGCGGAAGTGATGAAGTTGACGGCTGCGGAACTGAAAAAACTTGGAGTAATTGACAAAGTATTGTCGGAAAGTGAAGAACTGGAAGAAGTACCGGAGCAGGAACAGGCTGAATTGACAGGGAAGCAAAAGACAAAAAATTTGTTGCCAAAAAGTCAGGTGGCCACAGCACAAAAAGAAAGAAAAGCAGACACGCTGATAACTGCAGACCGCGCGCGGATGGACAGTCTGGCACAGCGACTGAGAGCGGAAATTGTGGGTTTCCTGGAGCGCTACGAGGGAAAAACGGGGGAAGAGATCAGGGAAGAGAGATATAAAAAATTCCGGAGGATGTAGATTAAAAAAAGACTTGCAAAACGACGAATCGTTTTTATGCAAGTCTTTTTTGTGCCTGATAAATTTTACTTCCCGAGTGCCTGCTTCAGAGCCTTTGCAAGCTGATCCGGGCAGGATGTCGGACGAACGCCGCAGCGGATGCCCTCAAGACGTGCGATTGCGTCCTCGGCCTTCATGCCTTCTACCAGTTTGGCAACGCCCTGTGTATTTCCGGAGCAGCCGCCGACGAATGTTACGTGCTCGATTGTATCGCCATTCAGATCTACATGAATTTCTGAAGAGCAGGTGCCTTTTGTTTTATATACCATAATAAAAGTCCTCCCTTATGTTTTGTAAGAGTTCAAAGCCAGATGAAGCTTACAAGGTTGACATAAAAATCACCATGTTTTGAGTGCAGTCCGCAAAAATGGATTGCGAATATTACACTTATAGCAATTCTGCAAAATAATGCGTCCCATCCGATCTGTCAGAGCGTGAAATACTGCGTCAGAAATCTTTGCCGTGCGTCAGCACGCCTGCAGATTTCATCCTTGTCTTTCGCGCTCTGCCAAATCGTCTTGTCTGCATTATTTTATTGAATTGCTATAGAAAAGGCTTGAACCGCTATATTTTATGAAACACCGATCATGGCATGAGGTAAAAAAGATACAGCCTCACAAATATTTCCGGTCATATTAGTATAGCGTTTTTGAGAAAGTTAATCAAGTGGTTTTTGAACGATGCAGGCAAGTAATGAAGCAAATTGCGAATATCCGCTTTGGTAAACGGAGATATAATGCTTCTCCTTGTAATATTTACGGCGATTTATTATAATAAGTGGAGGCTGGTGAAAGCAGATATTCACAATCGTCAATGATAAACATCTTACCGTCAGAAATAAGTATGGACGGTAAGATGAAACGCAAAAAACGAATACGAGAAATAGAAAGTGAGGATTTTAACCATGAAAAAAATCGGAATTATCGGTGCAATGGAAGTGGAAGTTGCGCGGCTGAAAGCAGATATGAAAATTAAGCGGGAAGTAAAGAAGGCACGGATGAATTTCTGTGAGGGAACTTTAAACGGCAAAGAGGTAGTTGTCGTAAGAAGTGGAATCGGCAAGGTAAATGCGGCTGTCTGCACGCAGATTCTGGCAGATGAATTTGGCGTGGATGGCGTGATCAATACAGGAATTGCAGGTTCCCTGAACGCGGAGATCAACATCGGTGACATCGTGATCTCAACCGATGTGGTACATCACGATATGGACGCGGTTAATTTCGGATATGAGCCGGGACAGATTCCGCAGATGGATGTATTTTCATTTGAGGCAGACAAAACAATGGCAGATCTGGCAGAGGAAGTATGCGAGAAGGTAAATCCGGAGATCAAGGTATTCCGCGGCCGTATCGTGAGCGGTGACCAGTTTGTAGCGGATAAGGCGGTAAAGAACCGGATCACGGAGCAGTTCCATGGATTCTGTACTGAAATGGAGGGTGCTGCGATTGCGCAGGCAGCTTACCTGAATGAGATTCCGTTTGTTATTCTGCGTGCGATTTCCGACAAGGCGGACGACAGCGCGAGCGAGGATTATCCGTCGTTTGAGAAGAAAGCGGCGGAGCATTGCGTGCGTCTGGTAGAGGGATTTCTCGGGATCTGCTAAGAAGAGGAAACGTGGGGTGAGACTCTTTGGGAGGAAGCACATGGAAAAGGAAAGAATTTCATTGGAGAAACTTTACAAACTGTTGGAATTTCCGGCAGAGGTAGTGGAGCGCCTGGGCCGGGTGCAGCTGGATAAAGATGAGGAAACCATGCGTGATATTCATTTGCTGGCCGATCGGGAAAAATGGCAGGGTGCGCGGGCACGCCTGAAAGAGAAATACGCGCCGGACGAGGATGGCATGAAGATCCTGGCATGTATGATGCGGGCGATGCAGGATTCGTATGCATTATATATAGAAGAAAAAATTCCGGAGAAGATTTTTGCGGATACGATGAAGTGCTTCACACGGTTTCTGAAGGAGCATGTGGTGAGTTTCGGATGCTGTGGGTTTGACCGTGATTTCTGGACGGGAAGGCAGCTTTCCCTGCTTTTGTTCCGGCTTGGAGAGCTGGAGTTTGAGATCGTTTCTGAGGATGGTGAAAAGGCAGAGCTGTCGGAGGATGAGAAACATTTTCATTATCTTCTTCATGTGCATATCCCGTCGGATGCAGATTTGTCGCCGGAGCGGTGTGACGAATCATTTCGAATGGCAGAGCAGTTTTTTGCAGAATATTTTCCGGAGACGGCGGGCAGCAAATTTGCCTGTGATTCCTGGCTGTTAAGCCCGGCGTTAAAGGAATTGCTGCCGGAAGAAAGCCGTATTTTACAGTTTCAGAATCGTTTTGAGGTGAAAAGCTGGAACAAAGAAGAAGACGCTTATCTGGAGTGGGTGTTTAAGCGTAAGGATCTGCCGCTTGAAAAGCTGCCGGAGGAGACTTCGCTGCAGCGGAAAATGAAGGCCTATGTGCTGCAGGGAGGAAAGATTGGAGAAGCATACGGAGAAATCCCAAAACAGCATTGAAGGTCAAACGCACGAAGAAATTCGGACGTAAGCTGCAAAATGGCTGCGTTTATGAGTAAGCAAAAGGTATTTGGAACGTATATAGAAAAGGCCTGTGAAACCAGCCGTATCTCAGTAGCAAACGCAGAATAAAAGTTTGCGTTCAGAGCATGAAAAGATACGAAGTTCCACTTGGAAAACTGCCCGCGCTGCAGGAAATGGAAGAAAAAGTCGAACGATTTTTCTTTGCAAATCAGATTTTTGCGTCTATAATGGCGGTACTTGAGCGGGCGAAAGCGAAGGCGCCGTCGCGGGGGTCTGCTTAAAGCATAGAACCATCCGGGAAGAGAATCCGGATCGGTGAAAAAGCCAAGAAGGGGGATTCCGTATGTTAGAATTCATTATGGACCGCAATGTGTTACTTTACGTTCTGGCCGCAGCCTGCGCAGTCGGTGTAGTCAGCCAGCTGATTTTGAAGCAGGTGTACGCTGGACTGATCCGCGATACCCGCAATACCGGCGAACCGTCGGGGCGCTTCCTCGTGCAGCTGCGCCAGCGTTTTCAGTACTGCACGCACCTCAATGAGAAAGTCGGCGACGTACAGGCGCTGATTCGAAGAAATCTGATGGAGTACCGGTTCTGGGGAATGAACCTGCATCAGTGGAAAAGGATTGGGCTGATCTGTCTGGCAGTCAGCGTGCTCTGCGCATTTGCAGGTACGATGTCTCTGTGGCATGATGGCAGCGAACTGGTGAAGGGCAACACCTATTTCTGGACGGGGCTGCTGGCTGCGGCGCTCACCGCGGCAGCATATGGAATTTCGGATACTGGGTATCAGCGCAGGGCGCTGGAGATTTCTCTGACAGATTATCTGCAGAACAGCGGAGTCGTAAAGGATTACAGTGAAACAGGTATGGAATCTGCCTGTGAGGAGACAGCGTCATCTGCTGCTCCGATCGTTTCCGTAGCGGAGGGAAGACGGGCAAAACGCCGCGCGAGAGCAGAAATGGCTGCCGCTGCCGCACAGGAGACGAGAGCACAGCGCGAAAAGCGCGAACTGAAGGAAAATCTTGCGCGGATGAAAACCGGCATGCAGGAGGCAGCGGCTGAGCATGACCGGGAACGGGACGGCCGCGCGGAGCTGCTTCGCCAGATGGATCCGAAGGATCAGGAACGGATTCTGAAGGAGGTGCTGAAAGAATTTCTGAATTCGTGAGTATGCTTTCTGGAAAAGTGTATACAGTACTCTGTTGAATATACAATTTCAGAAGGATTAAAAGTTTTATTATAGAAGAGTAAGGCAACGCGTCTTACTCTTTTATAGCTCCGGCGGCCATGCCAGTGGTTAATTGTTTGCTGAAAATAAAGCAGATTAATAAAATGGGGAGCAGTACAAGTGAAATAGCGGAAAAGGTGCTGCCCCAGTCAGTGGCACCTTTTTCACCGACAAAGTCATAAAGCCCAACCGGTACCGTTTTCAGTGCTTTATCACTGATAAAAGTATTGGCAAAAATGAATTCGTTCCATGTAAAAACTGCGTTCATTGTGACGATTGTGCAGATTGTGTTTTTGGACATTGGAAGAATGATCCGAAGAAAGCTTTTTGTAATTGAGGCTCCGTCAATGACAGAAGCTTCCAGTAGTTCATTTGGAATAAAACGATAAAATGCAGTAAACAGATAGATCGACATAGGAAGATTAAATCCAATCTGAGGAAGAATCAAAGAAAAATGAGTATTTAAAAGCCCGGTTTGGCGGTAGATCTGAAACAGAGGAATCAGAGTAACATGAATTGGGATAGTAATACCAGCCATAAAAAAGCCAAGAACCAGACCCTGCCCGTGAAAACGCAGTTTCTGCAGTGCAAAACCACTGGTTGAAGCAAGAATGATCAGAAGGAAAATGGTCAGAAACGTGACAATAATACTGTTGCGGAAATATAGAGGCAGTTGGGATTCTGAAAGAACATGAATGTAATTATCAAAATTTAGGGACTGTGGAAGGGCAACAGAACTTGACCAGCGGATTTCGTCCTGGGTTTTAAAACTGGTCAGAAATGTCCAGATAATGGGATATGCTTCGATGACAAGAATCACACTGGCAAGAATGTAGAGCAGACAAAGGTGGTATTTTTGTTTTTTCATAGTTAAGCGAACTCCTTTCTGAAAAACTGATTTTGGATAGAAGGCTGACAGGTCAGTCCTGATGACGTTTCAGGATAAATTGAAGAACAGAGACAAAAACAATACATTCAATTGCTATTACAACGGCAATTGCACTTCCGTAGCCGTATTTCGCGCTGCTGAATGCTGTTTTATACATATAAGTGGCGACAAGTTCAGTTGCATTTCCGGGTCCTCCGTATGTAGTGATATATGGGATATCAAAAGCTTTCAGTAAGCCGTTGACTGCCATAATCAAGGCTGCAGCGAGTACATTCTTCAGGTAGGGAATTTTAATATACCAAAACATACGAAATCCGGTTGCACCATCAAGCTTGGCAGATTCAATGACAGAGGTCGGGATGGAAAGCAGCCCGGCATAGATGATTACGAGATAAATTCCCATGTTTTTATAGCATTCAATTAACGCAACACTTCCGAGAGCGGTATCAATATTTCCAAGCCAGACCCTCTGCAGATCGCCAAGGCCGATTGTCTGAAGAAGGAGATTGAACAATCCAGGTGGGTCAAGCGAATAAAAATTCTTGAATGCCTGGCAGACTGCGACGCCGGAAAGAATTGCCGGAGCAAAATAAATGGTTTTAAAAAATGAATTGCCATGTGGCAGATGGGAAAGCAGCAATGCCAGAAGAAGTGCAATGCCTAACTGTCCACATAAGTTAATCAGAAGATAAATTAGATTGTTTGAAAAGGCATTCGAAAAATGCCGATCTTTTAAAATAGCTTTAAAATTATCAAGTCCGACAAATTTCATTTCTCCAATTCCGTTCCAGTTATAGAGGCTGTAATAACCAGACCATAGAATAGGAATAACAACAGTAGCAGTAAAAATGATGAGTGATGGCAGTAAAAAAAGCAAAATTGTTTTTTTATTGCGAAGCATTCGATCCATAAAAATCCCCCTTTTCTTTTCATTTGGTAATTATTAGTATAATAAGAGATGGAAAATAAAGAAATTTGAAAAAATTTACATAATGTTAGAAAAATTAAGAAAAATAAAAATAAAAAAGAGAACAAAATATTTTGCGAAAAACAATAAAATTATATAAAAAAATACAAAAATAACTGAATTTACTTTTTATAGTCATCTGCTTATACTGGTGACATCTAAAGGAGCTCCCGGATAATACAAAACAAAATGAAAAATACAGAAAGGCAAAGGAGGAACTAAGATGAAGAAAAGCATAAGAAAATGGATGGCTTTGGCACTGAGTGCAGCGTGTGCATTAGGTCTTGGAAGTGGAATTACTGGATTTGCGCAGGAAACAGAAACAGAGCAGATACAGGAGCATCCGGCTAAAGATGTAACGTATCTGACCGTATTTACTCCACAGCAGTCCTGCTATATGAATATGGAAGATATTGTGAAAAAATATCAGGAGGAAGTGAATCCGAATTTCAATGTAGACTTTCAGTATGTTCCAGATCGTGCGGCGTATCTGCAGAAATTAAAGATCCTTGTTTCAAGTAATGAAGTTCCGGATATGTGGAATATTGACACGGATCCTTATGCGATTTCATTACTGGAAAAAGGATACGTACAAGAACTGACACCGACGATTGAAAAGTATGGATTACAGGATGTGTTTCAGGAAGCTCCGCTTGCATGGGGGCGAACAAGGGACGGTGCACAGATTGGTATTCCGAATGACTTTCAGATTGAAGTATTCTGGTATAATACAGAACTTTTTGAGAAGGCAGGGGTAGAACCACCGGAAAATTGGGATGAGTTCATGGACGTGTGTGCAAAACTGAAAGAAAGTGGAACCGTTCCAATTGCAACATCTGGATTGGAGGCACCAGTATTGCTTCGCCTTCCACTTTTGTATATGTATCGATACGGTGGAAATGATTTTCTTCTGGATCTTGCGAGGGGAAAACAGAAAATGAACAGTGAGGTTGGATTAAAGGCTGCACAGTTTCTGGCGGATCTTGGTACAAAGGGCTATTTCCAGGAGAGCTTCGCAAGTGATGACTACACCACAAGCCGGGACTACTTCCTTTCTGGAAAAGCAGCAATGTACTTTATCGGGACTGGAGATTTTGCAAAATTTGTGTCGGACGATCTGAGTGAAGATGTTAAAGGAAAAATTGACTATTTTAAGATTCCAAAAGTAAATGAGGGTGAGACACAGGTCGGAAATCTCGATTTCATTTCAAACTCCTCAACGCCGATCGGTTTTTCAGCAGCTTCTTTTGATGAAGAAATGGAAAGCTTTATTAACTTCTATGCGCACAACATTGGTGAAGTATGCGAAGGAAGATCTTTCCCTTGCGTAAAAGATGGTAAGGCACCGTCAGATGATCCACTTGCAGAGAAGCTTTCAGAAGATATGGCTCAAGCGGACGGAGTAATTAATCTCCCAGATCTTGAGTTAGATCCAACTACAAATGAATTGTTTGGAAGTGAGGCAGTTTCCCTTTGCCTTGGTGCAATCACACCGGAAGAATTTGCAGAGGAGATTGATGCATCGATTGAGGCAAATGCAGCCGATTATTTTGGCACGAATGAATAAGAAAGTAAAATACCGGTTCTGTTATGAGCCAGAGGATGGCTGGGTAGGCGATGTGATCCCGTGTTCGGACGGAAAAGAACTTTTTCTTTACTATTTGAAAGAAAAGAGAATTGACGGAATTCCGGCAAATCGAACAACGTGGAACCTTCTTACAGGTACATCGCCTGTGGAGCTGAAAGAATATGGTATCGCGCTGCCGACCGGAGGAGAACAGGATGTGGACAGGAGCTGCTATACAGGATCAATTGTGTATGCGGGAGATGGAATCTGGCATATGTATTATACAGCGCAGAATTCTGCAGACCCAAGATACTGGAAAAACGGGCGACCAATACAGTGTATTACACATGCGGAGAGCACAGATCGGAAGCGTTGGAAAAAAGATCCCCAATTTTTACTTAGGGCACCAGAAGGATTTAATCCATGCGAATGGAGAGATCCATATGTTTATCGGAGCAGAGAGGAAGAAATCTGGAGAATGTTGGTTTCGGCACGTCCAATTTATGGATTGCTGCGAAGAGCCGGGTGTATCTACAGCCTGCGTTCGACAGATTTGAAAAGCTGGGAATGGGAAGGTGTCTTTTACGCACCGAATACCTATGAAATGCTGGAGTGTCCGGAATGCTTTCAGATGGGAGACAGGTGGTATCTTATTTTTTCCACTTTTTCTGAAAAATATGTAACCCATTATCGGATTGGTCAGTCGCCAACAGGTCCTTGGAAAATTCCAGGGAATGATACATTTGACGGGAGAGCGTTTTATGCAGGGAAAACAGCAGAACTTCAGGGAAAAAGAATGCTGTTTGGATGGATCCCAACCAGGAATGAAAACAGTGACTTTGGAAAATGGGAGTGGGCGGGAAGCCTTGGAGTCCATGAACTGTATCAGGAAGAAGATGGAACGCTTTCTGTACGAATGCCGGAAGCAATCAGAGCAGAGTGTAAAAAAACGATGTCTGTTATGCGTAAATCAATGATTGGACGTTACCTTTGGAGTAAAGACAATCTGCAGATTCAGGCGGAAGATCAGTACAGCGAAATTTTTTTTGAAAAACTGCCGCATTGCGGGTTAGTACAGGGAAAACTTTCCTTTTCTGAGAATACAAGAGCTTTTGGAATTCATCTTCATGCGGACACAAGCCTTGCCAGAGGATATTTTTACAGAATGGAACCACAGTATCAGAGAGTTGTATTCGACCAATGGCCAAGAAGTCAGTGGGAAGAGCCTGTTATTCCCAATTATTTTGAAAATGACCGCCCATTTGATGCAGGCCTGGAGAGACCGGTACAGTTAAAGGCGGGGATTCTGGTAGAACTGGAACTGTTTATAGATGGGGATATTTGTATCCTTTATCTGGATAAAAAAGTGGCATTGACAGCAAGATGCAGTCATTATGACCGACCTCTTTTTGGAATTTTTGCAGAGGGAGGAAGCGTGACAGTAATGAATCTGAAGTGTCAGACAGTCGATCAGAAGGAAAAAGAGAATTGATAAAAATAAGACAGGGCTACTGTCACGGAAATACCGGAGCTTATGGCTGGCTCCGGTATTCTGCGGCGGTAGTACCTGTTTTCTTTTTAAAGACCTGACAAAAATAACGCTGATCCTGATACCCACATTCCTGGGCAACTTCAAAAATTTTCAGATGAGTTGTTTTTAAGAGCAGCTTTGCTTTTTGGATGCGTTCGTTTGTGATATAGTCAAAAAGAGTGACACCTGTTGCTTTGTGAAAAGCATGGCTCAGGTAAGCCGGGTGCATGTTGACAGATGCTGCTACTGCATTGAGAGTAATGGGTTCTTTCAAATGATTTTTTACGTAGGACTGACAGGAAAGAATTACCCTCTGCTGGTAGCCGGCATTTCTGTTCTGGAGAAGCTGGTGAATTTGTGAACAGAAATCCAGAAGGTGGTTCTGCATGGATTTCAGAGTAGCTAGGTCTGATACATGTGGGAAGAAGTCACGATCAAACAATTCATCGGAAGCAATATCAGGAAAGTCCTTCTGCGTATCGCATTTAATGCTGTAGTAAAGCTCGAGACAAAAACCTTGAAGCCGTTGTGGTGTATATCCTTCGGCAATTGCCTGAGTAAATGCGTCATTGATTAGCTCTTTGGTCTGCTTTTCTGAGTCGGCATAAAGTAACTGATGTGTGATAGAGGCGATTCGATTTCTGTAGCTTTTTTTCTTGTCTTCTTGCAAACGAGCATAATGAGTTTGCTCTGAAAAGAAATCGCGCATTTCGGTAAGGTCGACAGCTTCCAGATAAGCCTCGGAGATTTTAGTACTGCTGTTCTGGATGGAACTGATGGTCCAGAAACACTTGGAAGGGAAATTATCGGAAATAAGTGCTAACTGCTGCGCTATATAGTCAGATTCATCTCTGGCCGGTGTTGCACCTGCGGCAGCACAAAAAATAATGAATTCCCGGTGATTTTTCAAAATCGTAAAATCAGAAGGGCGATTATCAAGCTGTGAAAAAAAATCAGAAAGACGGTCGGAAAGGGAAGCAGTCTTTTTTTGTGGGATATGGATGACCGTCACAAAAAAGTTCTTGGCGGAAGGGAACGGGCTGTGAACAGGAACGCTTCCGTCGAGCACAGCTTCCACCCATTCCCTGCGTGCTTCCTGGTGGGGGGATGGTGAACGTAGCAGCTGCTCTAAAGCTTGCTGGGCTTTTTGGATAGAACACTCGATTTCGGAAATATTGACCGGTTTGATTAGATAATCAACAGCTTGTAGCTGCAACGCTTTTTTTGCGTATTCAAATTCGGTATATCCACTAAAGATGATAAAAGCACAGTGATATATTTCAAGGACACGCTCCATTACTTCTAACCCGTTTTTTTTTGGCATTTGAATGTCGATCATAACAACATCTGGGCGCAGTCTGAGAATTTTTTCTAATGCATCTTCCCCGTCCTGAGAGTATCCTATAACCTCACTGTTCAGGTCTTCCCAGCGGATGCTGCGAAGAAGACCAGTAATGACTTTGAATTCGTCATCAGCCAGAAAAATTTTATACAAAGTTAAACACCTTCCTTTATGCTTAATTGGGTCAGACGGAGGGTAATTCGGCAACCCTTGGTAAAACTCATATCAAAAGAAAGACCACAGTCCGCTCCGTAGCAAAGCTGGATTCGTTCTCGAATATTTTTCAGGGCGTATCCGTTTTCTATGGCTTTTTCTGGAGAACAGGATAATCCGACACCGTCGTCTTCAACAGAAATCAGAAGAAAAGTACCGTCTGTTGTGGCAGAAATATGAATTGTACCATTCATTCCCTGTTCTGAAAGACCATGTTGCAGAGAATTTTCTACAAGAGGCTGCAGAAGAAATTTCAGGATTTTTTGATTGTACAATTCGAACGGAACATCAATTTTTGTGTGCAAGCTATCGCCAAAACGCATTTGTTGTATTGCAAGATAATTTGTAACAAGTTCCAACTCTTTTTCAAGTGTAATAAATTTTTCACCTTTATTCAAACTAAGCTTGAAGACATTTGACAGAGCAACAACCATTTTCCCAATTTCATCTGCGTGATATTCCTGGGCAGTCCAAAAAATAGAATCCAGTGTGTTGTAGAGAAAGTGAGGATTAATTTGAGTTTGCAGAGCCATAAGTTCTGCTTCTTTTTCTTTGTAGAGAGATTGATATAAATTTTGAATCAACTGTTGGTTTTCTGCTACAACGCGTACCAATTCATTCCCAACCAGTCCGATTTCATCATTTGATGAAAAGGAGATGAAATCTGTCGAACGTCCATCACGTAGCGCTTCTACGTATTTCTTGAGCTTGCGCAGCGTGCGTGTCATTCCATTGCTGAAGATACACATCAGCAAGACACCGATCAGAAAACAGATGGCAGCGATGGTAAAGATTGTACGGCTGGAATTTTGCCGTTCCAGTAAAAATGGCGTATATGGAACAATGCAGGTAATTTTCCATCCGGAAGAATGATTGTCGACATGACGCACATAATATTTTTTTGTAAGTTCAACGATTCCATCCGTATGGAGCAGAGTCTGTTTCTCCATTGGAGACAGTGAAGCCTGAAATTCTTCAGTTGCAGGAGTATATTCGTAGATGGTATGCCCGTTTTGCGAGATAAGAATCTGGGCATTAAAGTCGACCTGAAGATTTTCGAAAATGCGGGAAAATGGAGAATCGCCAATTCCGGCAAGAAGAATCCCGATGGTTTCCGGATTGTTCATATTCAGAACAGCTTTTGCATAAACCAGAAGATTGGAAGAAAATCCTGGAATCTCTGCGCCAGAATACCATGCACCTTTTCCGCGAAGCGAAAGGAGATCCTTATACCAATCGGAAGCAATCAGTGTTGCGTAATTTTCGATTGGTTCGCCGGCCAGACTGCTGCGGTATTTCGTGATGGCAGTATGCTCGTTTGCGAGAAAGATAATATCCAGAAAATCTTTATTGTTTGTGACATTAATCACTGTATTCCAAACGGAACGCTCTTTTCGGCGATAAGCTAACGAGTATTGCGGATCATTTTCGAGGAGAAGTGATTGTACGGAAGCATTTGTAGTAATTAAAGCAGAAGTACTTTCTATGTCATAGATAATGTAATCAATATTCTTGTCCACGAGAGCAAGTGTGGAATCAGTCATTTGCTGAAGTTTAAGGTTTATGCCGTCGCTGTAATTTCTGGATGAGAAACAGGCAAAAATAGCAAGCGGCAGGAGAAAAGTAACAGATGCCAGAATGACAAAACGGCGTCCAAGTGTTAGATAAATTCGTTTCTTTTTTTTCAGCATAAAAATCTCCCTGTGTGAGACAAAATTAAACCGGATATTACAGAACACGTTGTTGTTTGAACGCAGAGCGCGAAGCAACTGCATTCATGAGCAAGTAGCAAAGCGGATTGCAAATGTCCACTTTACGCAGTTAAGCAAATCAAGTATAACAGAAAATGGGAGAAAAAAGCTGAACAAAATAAAAGAAAAAAAATAAACACTCTGCACAAAAGCGGATAGAAATAAAAGGTGGGGCGCTTTACAAAGGCGTTTCATTCTGCTAAAATGGACAGCGTGTGGATGTCCCAAAATGAGGCAGATACAGAATGATTCAGTCAGGCAAAAGCAAAGAATAGGAGATAAGGCCATGGGAAACAAAGTAACATTTGATTATTCCAAAGTATCCGGTTTTGTAAAAGACACGGAAGTTGAGTCAATGAAAAAAATCGTTGCAGCAGCGAAAGAAGAGCTGGTATCACGCAACGGAGCAGGCAATGATTTCCTCGGATGGATCGACCTTCCGACGGATTATGATAAAGAAGAGTTCGCAAGAATCAAAAAGGCAGCAGAGAAGATCAAGAGCGACAGCGAGGTACTGGTAGTAATCGGTATCGGTGGTTCTTATCTTGGAGCAAGAGCGGCAATTGAGTTCCTGCGTCATAACTTCTACAACATGGCTCCGAAGTCGGTACGCAAGACACCGGAAATTTATTTTGCAGGAAACAGCATCAGCAGCACCTACATCACACACCTGATGGATGTCATCGGCGACCGTGATTTCTCTGTCAATGTCATTTCCAAATCCGGTACGACAACCGAGCCGGCAATCGCATTCCGTATCTTCAAGGAGATGCTGGAGAAGAAATACGGCAAGGCAGAGGCTGCAAAGCGTATCTATGCGACAACGGACAAGGCAAGAGGAGCATTGAAGAAACTGGCAACCGAGGAAGGTTATGAGACTTTCGTTGTTCCGGATGATGTCGGAGGACGTTTCTCTGTTCTCACCGCAGTAGGACTTCTGCCGATCGCAGTCAGCGGAGCAGATATCGATAAACTGATGGAGGGCGCAGCTTCCGGAAGAAAGCACGCACTTGAGGATGCATTTGAGGAGAACGATGCACTGCAGTATGCGGCATTGCGCAACATTCTTCTGCGCAAGGGCAAGACCATCGAGGTGCTTGCAAACTACGAGCCGAGCCTGCACTACGTATCTGAGTGGTGGAAGCAGCTGTACGGAGAGAGCGAAGGAAAAGACCAGAAGGGTATCTTCCCGGCATCTGTTGATCTGACCACAGACCTTCATTCCATGGGACAGTTCATCCAGGACGGCAACCGCATCCTGTTTGAGACGGTTCTGAATGTAGAGGAGTCTCAGTGTGAGCTGACCGTAAACGAGGAGCCGGTAGATCTGGACGGCCTGAACTATCTGGCAGGCAAGACCGTTGATTTCGTAAATAAGAGCGCAATGAACGGAACAATCCTTGCACACACGGATGGAAATGTACCGAACCTGATGGTAAAGATCCCGAAGCAGGATGAGTTCTATCTTGGTCAGCTGTTCTACTTCTTCGAGTTTGCATGCGGCGTGAGCGGCTACACACTGGGTGTCAATCCGTTCAACCAGCCGGGCGTTGAGAGCTACAAGAAAAACATGTTTGCACTTCTTGGCAAGCCGGGCTATGAGAAAGAAAGAGAAGAACTTCTGAAGAGACTGTAAGAAAGTGTGGGTGCTGCGGGCGATGTCTGCGGCACCCATTTTGCTACCGCTTGGAGGCAGGTAAAATTTTGAGCACAGTTCGTGAAATGACTGTGTTCATGAGCAGGCAGTGAACGCGAATTGCGAATGCCCGTTTTACAGAATGCTTCTGAACAGCACAGAAAGGAAAAATAAATGAAGATAGTGATTCTGGAGGCGGAGAGCCTCGGCGAGGATATGAAGCTGGATCGCTTTTTTGAGATCGGGGAAGTGGCGATTTACGGAAAGACGACACTGGAGGAGCTGCCAGGGCGGATTGCGGAGGCGGACGCAGTGATCGTAAACAAGCTGCCGATGAATGAGGAGACGTTAAAAGACGCGCAGTATCTCAAATACATCGGGCTGACGGCAACCGGCACAAACAATATTGATTTTGATTATACGAATAAACGCGGCATCACGGTAACGAATGTAGCAGGGTATTCGACAGAGGTAGTTGCGCAGCACACATTTGCAATGACGCTATATCTGTTGGAGCACCTACGCTATTACGACGATTACGTAAGATCCGGGGAATACGCAAACAGTGATTCGTTCTGTCATATGGAGCGTAAATTCAGCGAGCTTTCCGGGAAGACCTGGGGGATCATCGGCCTTGGTGCGATCGGCAAAAAAGTGGCGCAGATCGCAACAGCGTTCGGCTGTGAGGTTATCTATTATTCCGCATCGGGAAAGAAGCGCAGCGACGAGTACCGTCAGGTTGATCTGGATACACTGCTGAAGGGGTCGGACATTGTTTCCTGTCATGCGCCGCTGAATGAAAAAACGTATCATCTTATGGATGCGGAGGCGTTCGGAAAGATGAAAGAGACGGCGCTCTTTATCAACGTGGGACGCGGTCCGATCGTCAATGAAAAGGATCTGGCGAAGGCGCTGAAAAAAGGAAAAATTGCTGCTGCGGGACTCGATGTACTCGAGGAAGAACCAATGCGGAAAGACAATCCGCTGCGCAAGCTGGAGGTTGGCGACCGTCTTCTGATCACGCCGCATATCGCATGGGCGGCAGTCGAGGCGCGCACGCGTCTGCTGCATGAGGTGTACAAAAATCTGAAAGCTTTCCAGAATGGAGAGAAACGGAATGTCTGCACGTACTGAGTATGAAAAAAACAGCCGGACGGGGGGATGGCTGTCACGCACTGCTGCATTTTTTCAAAAGAGCGCTTCGGGCAATGGCACGGCGCCGGAGGATGGGGCAGCGGACGACACACGGCACCGCATTTTCCGATGGATTGGAGTAGTGACTATAATCCTGCTGCTCATTTATTACTGTACACATCCGCTTCTGTATGCGGTAGACGACCGGAAAATTTTTATTTTGAAGAGTCAAAAGACGTATGTGGTAATACTGCTTTGCGTTGCATTTTTGATCCTGACACTGATGCCGGTGCGGTTAAATGACAAATGGAACCGTATCCTGTCGTGGTGCTGGTTTGCAGCGGCTCCATTTGCTGTTTATTTTTCACTGCTGTATCTGAACGCGGCGAAATTCCATATCAATTTTTTTGCGCTGAATAAAATTGCGCTGCTGTTCACCTTTGTCTTTTTGTTTCTGCTGGAAACGCTCATGCTGATCGTGACAGGGAGCATTCGGTTTTCGACGGTGACGATGGCCATATTGATTGCGGTGGTCGGGATCGCGAACCGTTTTGTGATCTCATTTCGTGGGATGGCACTTTCCGGCGCAGACCTGTTTTCCATTGGGACTGCGATGTCGGTGGCGGGTGGCTACACCTATAAAATAGACTGGTACATTTATATGGAAGTCGTGCTGACGTTTGCAATCTGTCTTGTGAGCCTGAAGCTGCACGGCGGCCGGGTGTTGAATCCGGTGATCAGACTTGCGGTGCTGCTGGTGTGGTGCATCATCGGCGGCAGTTATTATTACGTTTGCTGCAAAACAGATTTTCTTGAGGAACACGATATCCGCTCGACCGGATTTACGCACCAGCTGCGGTATAAAAATTATGACATGATCTTTACGACGCTGACGACGTGCTTTTATCTGTCGGTGGATAAGCCGGACGGGTATTCCGTCAGTAAAGTGGAGGAGATCGCGGAGCCGTATGTAAGCGGAGGGAATGCACCGGAGGAAGAAACGTCTGCGGCGACCGCGCAGAAAACACCAAACTTAATCGTCCTCATGAACGAATCCTTCGCCGACTACGAAAACATCGGCAAAGGTCTGGATCTTTCGGAAGACAACATGCCGTTCATTCACAGCCTGACGGAAAATACGATCAAAGGCTATGCGTATGCCTCGATCTTTGGCGGCAACACGCCGAACTCCGAGTACGAATTTCTGACCGGCAACACGATGGGCTTTCTGCCGGAATCATCGGTTGGATTTAATCTGTTTGTCCGGGGAAATCTTCCGTCGATCGCATCAGAACTGAAATTGGAGGACTATACGACGCTTGCGATGCATCCGTACCGCGGCACGAATTACCGCAGAAACATCGTGTATCCGCAGATCGGATTTGATACGTTTTACACGAGGGATGATTTTAAAAATCAGTCGTATATTCGAAATTACATTTCGGATCAGACGCTGGCGGAGCGCATCGTTTCCGAGTTTGAGAAAAACAAGGAGACGGGAAAACCGTTCTTTTCCTGGAATGTGACCGTGCAGAACCACGGCGATTACTTTGCGAAAAACACAAAAAATCTGGATATGTCGATCAATGTGGAAAATCCGGAGGTTGACCAGACGCGGACGAAGATCTATGTCAATCTGATCCGCCAGTCGGATGCGATGTTTGAGTATCTTGTCGATACCTTCAGCAAAGAGGACGAGCCGGTCGTGATTGTGATGTTCGGCGATCACCAGGCAAATCTCGGGGATGATACGTATGAGTATCTGCTCGGTAAAAAGGACGAGGATCTCACACCGGAGGAGCGGATGGAAAAATATAAGATTCCGTTTGTGATCTGGGCGAATTATGACATTCAGGAGGAGACGGTCGAGAAGACGAGTCTCAATTATCTCTACAGCATTCTGGCGGATCGTCTGGGCTTTCCGATGACGGGGTATCAGAAGTATCTGCTGGATTTGAGCGAAGAGATTCCGGCGCTCTGTGCGCAGGGCTACTGGACGGCGGATGGAAGCTTTTACGAACTGAAAGATCAGGAGTCACCGTATTACGACAAGATCAACGAGTATAACATTCTGGAGTACAATGATATTCTGGGCGGCAGCAGCCGGGATCTGGAATTTCTGGCGGACGTACTGCCAGAGGCGGGATAGGGCAGGAGCAGGCTGTAAAAACTATAAAAGGCGGGCCGGTGAAAAACGAAATTTTGTTTTTCACCGGCCTATACTTATTTATCGTGGAAATCTTTACCGCTCAATCCCCTTGCGCGCCCGCACCCCTTTATCAAACGGATGCTTCACCTTCCGAATTTCCGACACATAATCTGCGCATTCAATCAGTGCAGGGGAGGGATCCTGGCCGGTCAGGATGACCTCAAGGTGCTCCGGTTTGTTTTTCAGAAAATCAAGAAGTGCCGCTTCCTCAAGCAGCCCGTTGCGGACGCAGTAAACGGCCTCATCGAGAAACAGCACGTCAAATGCGCCATCTTTTACCATTTCAGCGATGTGCTGCAGCTGCGCGGCATAAAACCGGCGATGCTCCTCTTTTTCTTCCTCTGACATGCGGAAACTGAATTTTTCCTGTTCCAGTCCGGGAAGAAACGTGATATTTTCGATGTGTGCCATTGCGGTCCGTTCGCTGGTTGAATTATTTTTCATGAACTGGTAGATCAGGACGCGAAATCCGAATCCGGCTGCGCGTACGCACAGTCCCATGCCGCAGGTGGTTTTTCCCTTTCCGTTGCCGCAGTAAATATGGATCAGGCCAAGGTTTGATGAATCAGGCATAATGTAATCCTCCTGTTGTTGTGAAATATTATAAGGGCTCCCTTATGATTTTGCGAGTGGTGAAGTGGATTGCGAATATCCGCTTTGGTCAGGCGGGATTGCCCGCCACAGACTTTGCTTTTATCATACCACAATCTGATAGCTGCGACAAATCCAAAAAAAGAAAGCAATTCAGTTCTCTGAGAGGCTGCGGGGAGCGGACTGAGAATGTCCGCTTTATCACACTGAGAAATAGCCAGAAATAAATTTGGCAGAATCCACTCGATGTGTTATACTATACCAATCTATGGGCATGTAATCGTTACCCGATGAACTGACAGAAAAAGAGAGGAACAACACGTGAAGAAATTTCTGGACAGGATCAAAGATCAGACAAAAAATTTTGTTGAGGAAGTAAAAGAAAAAAATAAAGGAAACCGCACGGAGCTGATGCTGATGGGCGGTTTTGTGCTTGCGTTTCTGGCGCTGTCCGTGCCGGAGGCGGTAAAAGAGGCATCGAGTGGTCAGGTGCAGACGGACGGTGGTCAGGAGGAATCTGCGGAGGCTGTGGCAGGAGAAAGCTCTCACGGGGATGACAGTGATGCAGCGGCCGGGGATGCCGATGGCCAATCAGAAAATGCAGAAGATGATGATACTGGCCAGAAAGACGGCACTGATGAAAACAGCGGATCAGATCGTACCGGTGAAGGAAACGATTTGAGCCGGGAAGAAACCGATGGAGAAACGGACGGCCTGAGTGAAGGGAATAGTTCCGATCAAAATGGACGGTTCGGGAAAGATGGCACGGATTCTTCTGATAACCAGTCAGATGACGAGGCAAAATCCGACGGTGAAACATCTGCCGAAAACGAGACTGCGTCAGAAACCGAGTTGGGATCCGGCAGCGAAGCGCGGGAAACGGAAACAGAAACAGACACGGAGGCAGCCGGTTTGAACCCGGAAGCACTTGATAAAGAATGGAAGCATCTTCAGACGCAGTACGGTGAAAACTTCCTGTTTCCGATGGCAGCCGCGGCTGCAGATCCGGATGGGCTGCCGCTTCCGGAATTAAAATACACGATGCAGCTCCGTGGATATGATGCGGTACTCCAGTGGAAGCCGGAGAAGACGCTTCAGAATCTGAAACAGCAGCTGGAGGATCAGATCGCAGGGTATGACGGAGAATGGTCGGTATACTGTAAGAATCTGACCACGGAAGAATCATTTGTGATCCATGACAGTCCGATGAAATCGGCCAGCGTGATGAAGCTTTTTATCATGGGCACCGTATATACCGCATTTGAAAACGGCGAGCTTTCCCGCACGGATGAAATCGTGGAACTGCTTCACAATATGATCGTTTACAGCGACAACAGCGCGTCAAACGCACTTCTGGCAAAGCTTGGAAATGGAAATTATGCGGACGGTATTGCGAAGGTTGACGCATTTATTGACTCACATGGATTCAGTGATATGACGGTTGAATACAATGGTTTCAACGACCCGGCGACAAATACGAGTACGGATCATTTTAACCAGGTCGCGGCAAAGGACTGCGGCAAACTTCTTGAGGATATTTACCGCCGTACCTGGGTGAACCGTACCGTGAGCAATGAGATGGAGAGCCTCCTGCTTTCACAGGATACGCGCTACAAGATCCCGGCGGGACTGCCGGAAGGGGTGCTTTGCGGCAACAAGACCGGCGAGATGGATACGACGGAAAACGACGCGGCGATCATTTACGGAAAAGACTGCGATTACATTCTGGTTGTGCTCTCAAGTGACTGGGGCAGCAAGGATCAGGCAATTTCAAGGATCGCAGAGCTGTCGCGGATTACCTACCAGTATCTGAATCCGGAAACTGACGCGGCAGAATAGGAGGAAAGCATGTTTCGTTTGTGGGGAAAAATCTGGAAAGACAACCGTATGGAAAAAGACACCGTGTATGAGGAAGAGAGCGACGATACGAGAACGCACAAAATATTCCGTGGGCTGGACGAAATCTGCCATGAATTTGACCTGGGCTGTCCGATCTGGTTGGAAAAAAATGTCAGTGAGTTCCGGCGGCACAGTAAGGTGCGGTTTTACCAGGACAGTTTCATTGAGGAGATTGAGTTTGATTATCTGGAGATACAGGTGATCGAGGAAGGGTGAAGAACTGCGAAGCGTGAAATATCACAGGAACCCTGGTTACAGGAAAATCCGGCAGGCAGTGAAATCGTATTGCGAAAGAAAAAGAAAGCCGCTGCCGTACAGAAGAGAAATAATCTGTGCGGCGGCGGCCTTTTCTGTATGGCATAAGATCGAGGCGAGCTGCGAAAAATCCCCCGGAAATGAGGAGTGCCCCCGGCGTCTGGTACACCGGAGGCTATTATGAAAAAATTTATCAACATGTGTAATGAAAACCACTACATCGCTGGTCTTGGAATTTCTCTCAAGAACTGATTATACTATAACAATCATTTGTGAACAAAATATGAACAAAATGTAAACATATAGTAAAACTGCAATAAAAAAAGAAGAAAATTATATAAAAACTATAAAAAATGCACATGCACACTTGCTTTAAAATGGTAAAGCGCTGTGCGATTAGGATAAAAGAACTTTAGGACAATAAGCGGGAATCCTCGGCAATTCAATTAC
This sequence comes from Lachnospiraceae bacterium, assembly GCA_902363665.1. Classification (GTDB taxonomy): domain Bacteria; phylum Bacillota; class Clostridia; order Lachnospirales; family Lachnospiraceae; genus Choladousia. Next base: position 65,097 of record CABJAW010000015.1, read on the forward strand.
CGAGATGAAAGCGCAGGATTGTGCATATCTGCACATTGAAAATAATATAATAATCTCCCAACTCTTGATATGAATGCCGTAACCGACATATAAACAATCGAAAATATGTTCAAACATTTGTTGCATGTTTCTACCCATTATGTTATACTATATGTATGAAAGAAAATCTAATACATTACAGGACTTGCGTGTGTAATATCAACTACCATATGGTATGGTCAGTGAAATACCGGAGAAAGATATTAAAACCAGAAATCGAAGAATATCTTCAGGAACTGGTGCAGCAGATTGCTGAGGATAAGGGGTTTGCCGTTCATTTGTTCGAATGTGGCGAAGGTGATCATGTCCACTGCTTTGTATCAGCTCCACCAAAGCTGTCCATAACAGCAATCGTTAAGTATCTGAAGGGAATCACCGGCAGAAAACTGTTTGAACATTTTCCGGAAATAAGAAACCAGCTATGGAAGGGAGAGCTGTGGAATCATTCCTATTATGTGGAAACGATCGGATCTGTATCTGAGGAAAATATCCGCCGTTATATTGAACATCAGAGCAAGTCGTATTAATTTAACCGAGTCAAGCAAGTCCCCTGCTTCAATTGCGCGGAGCAATAAGCAGTGGGTAGGGACTTGCTTGTATCAGGAGTGGTACAAGCCACTCCTGATAAGCTGCGAAGCAGCTACTCGGTTATGAGCAAGTAGCGAAGCGGATTGCGAATATCCGCTTGACAGCGGACTGTGAATACTGGTTCGCGTGACTGTCTGAAGGGGGGGAGAGGAATGCTGCTGTCACATAGAACATCTGTAAAAATCCAGCCGGAATATTCCAATATCATAGGGCATATGTGTTATGCGGCTTCCAAACTCTGGAATATCTGTAACTATGAACGTCATCATTATAAAGAACTGGGACTGGAAAAGTATCCTGACTGGTATTATCAGAAAAAAGCACATAAAGGAAATTTGTGGTACAGACAGCTTCCATCACAGACGGCTCAGGAGACCTGCAAACAGCTGGACAAGGCATGGAAATCTTTTTATGTCCTGAAAAAGACCGGAGGAATCAAAGAACCAAATCCGCCCCGTTTTAAACAGGACAATATACCTGTTACATACATGCAGATGGGGATCCGGCATGAGAAAGGTTCAGACCAGCTACGGCTGTCTCTGCCAAAGGATCTGAAAAGCTATATGGAAGAAACATACGGGATCTGTGAAAAATTTCTATATCTTGAAAATAAGATTTTCAGGGACATGGATCGTATAAAACAGCTGCAGATCTATCCACCGGAAAACGGAACATGCGATCTTATTGTTATCTATGAGATTGAAGAGCCGGGACAGCTTTCCCAGAGTGGACATTATTTATCTATTGATCTGGGACTTCATAATCTGATGACCTGCTATGATTCTGGAAATGGCAGGACTTTTATCCTGGGAAGAAAATATCTTTCTCTGGAAAGATATTTTCATAAAGAGATAGCCAGAGTACAGTCTGTATGGTATGCGCAGCAATCGGAAAGAGGAATAAAATATCCAAAATCATCGAAACATATTCAGAGACTTTACAGGAAAAAGCAGAATACAGTAAAGGATTACCTTCACAAAGTGACCAGATGGATTGCAGAATATTGCAGAAAAGAAGATATCCGCTGTGTGGTTGTGGGAGACATCCGGAATATCCGTAAAGAAAAAGATATGGGGCATAAGACCAACCAGAAGTTTCACGGACTGCCATATAACAGGCTGTACATCATGCTGGAATATAAACTGAAACTGTATGGAATACAATTGATAAAACAGGAAGAAAGCTATACCAGTCAGTGCAGTCCGTTATCACCGGAAGTATCAAAAAGATATGCAGAAGCGTCAAATCGAAAAGAGCGGGGGATGTATATAACTGGCGGAGTAAGATTTAACGCAGATACAGTAGGCGCATTTAATATCCTGCGGAAATATCTTTCCGTATCGGGAAAGCAGAAGAAACTGTCCGTAACCGGACTGAAAAATTCAGAAATAATAAAAGTAGCTGTATAGCCGAAAGGTAAGCAGTATTGGTGTCATGGACGCACCCTGAAAAAAGGCGGTATCCCGCCATATTTCAGATGCTCTGGCAACTTAGTTGCCGAGTAGTTCACAGAAAAACAGGTTTCTTTTCGGCAGTATTTGTAGTAAAATAAACACGGATATAGGCTTCAAACGAGCCAGGCAAGTGTGCTGCTTTTACTCGAAGGGCAAAAAGCAGCAGAAGAATTGTCTGACTCGGTTAAAAAATAAGAAAAGGAGAATTTTATTATGAGTAATATACCAACACCGCATATCACGGCAAAAGAGGGAGATTTCGCCAGAACCGTGCTGATGCCGGGCGATCCGCTCCGGGCAAAATATATCGCAGAGAATTTTCTGACAGATGCTGTACTGGTAAATAATGTCCGTGGCGTAAACGGCTACACCGGGATGTACAACGGCAAACGCGTATCTGTCATGGCCAGTGGAATGGGTATGCCATCCATGGGAATTTATTCCTATGAGCTGTTTAAATTTTATGATGTAGACAACATTATCCGAATCGGTACGGCCGGTTCCCTGCAGCCGGATCTGAAGATCCGTGATCTTGCAATTGCAATGGGCGCCTGCACGGATTCCAACTATGCGGCGCAGTATGAGCTTCCAGGGACCTTTGCACCGATCGCATCGTTTGATCTTCTGCGCAAGGCAGTTGACCAGGCAGAAAAAATGGGCAATGTCGGCTATAAAGTAGGAAATGTGGCAAGCTCTGATGTGTTCTACAGCGAGAGACCGACGATGGAAGCATGGCAGAAGATGGGAGTGCTGGCGGTAGAGATGGAGACAGCTGCCCTTTACATGAACGCAGCCCGCACCGGTAAAAATGCCCTGACGATCTGCACGATCTCTGACAGCCTTGTAACCGGTGAAGTCACAACCTCCGAAGAGCGCCAGACCAGCTTCGCAGACATGATGAAAGTAGCCCTGGAAATCGCATAAGGAGGGAATCTCATAAGGAGGGACCCGCTTGCGGGAGGATCCCTTATGAGCGCCCGCTTGCGGGAGGATGCCTTATGCGCTTGCGTCCGGTAAGAAAGCTCATTTATTTTATAAAGAAATATGTACGGGAGCGTGACAATGGAAAACAAGGACAAATTCCTGGAAATTGAAGAAAAAAAAGATGAAGCAGGACTTGGAAATCCGGAGGAGCTGAAGCGCACGGTCTGCGTGATCGGCCACAAAAATCCGGATACTGATTCCATCTGCGCCGCAATTTCCTATGCGTATCTGAAAAACTCAAAGGAGAGAGGATTTCATTACGTGCCGGTGCGGGCAGGCCAGATCAGTGCGGAAACCCAGTATGTGCTGGAGCATTTTCAGGTGGAGCCGCCGGTATTTCTCGACAACATCGGGACGCGTGTCAAAGATATGGCAATCCGGCAGGTGCCGGGTGTGCGGAGCAACATTTCTCTGAAAAATGCATGGAATCTCATGATGACGCAGAATGTGTTCACACTTCCGATTACAAACGAAGAAAATCAGCTGAAGGGGCTGATCACGGTCAACGATATTGCAAAGTCCTACATGGAAGAGTATGACAGTGCAATCGTGTCCGTGGCAAAGACACCATACCGCAATATTCTCGAGACGCTGGATGCGGAGATGGTCGTCGGAGATGAGGAGGGTTATTTTGATCAGGGAAAGGTTGTGATCGCGGCGGCCAACCCGGATGTCATGGAGAATTATATTGAAGAGCATGACATGGTCATTCTGGGCAATCGCTACGAATCACAGCTTTGTGCGATCGAAATGCAGGCAGGCTGTATCGTTGTGTGTCTCGGCGCACCGGTATCAAGAACGATCCAGCGGCTGGCACGTGACCGTAACTGCTCGATCATCGTGACACCGCTTGATACGTATGCTGTAGCGCGGCTGATCAACCAGAGCATGCCGGTTGATTTCTTTATGAGAAAAGAAAGCCTTCAGACATTCCGTCTGGGCGATTATACAGAGATTATCCGTGATGTCATGTCAAAAAAACGTTACCGCGACTTCCCGATCCTTGATCAGGCCGGTAAGTATGTGGGAATGATCTCCAGACGTAATCTTCTCGGTGTGCGCAAGCGAGGCCTGATCCTGGTTGACCACAATGAGGTATCGCAGGCGGTAGACAACGTGCTTGACGCAGAGATCATGGAGATTATCGACCATCACAGACTCGGTTCGCTGGAAACGATGTCGCCGGTTTATTTCCGCAATCAGCCGGTAGGCTGTACGTGTACGATCATCTATCAGGTGTATCAGGAGCAGGGAGTGGAGATCCCACCGAAGATTGCCGGACTGATGTGCTCGGCGATCATTTCCGATACCCTGCTGTTCCGTTCTCCGACGTGCACGCCAATGGATATCAATGCAGCACAGAATCTGGCGCAGATCGCACAGATCGAGTGTGACAGCTATGCGCGCAGCATGTTTGCGGCGGGCAGCGATCTTGGAAGCCGGACACCGGAAGAAATTTTTTATCAGGATTTCAAAAAATTTGAATTTGGTGACTGGAATATCGGAATCGGCCAGATCACCTCGATGAGTATGGAAGAGCTGGAAACGATCAAACAGCGCCTGATGCCCTACATGGAAAAGGTATTTGCAGAGCATGATACGGATATGATGTTCTTCATGCTTACTGACATCATCGAGGAGTCAACGGAGCTTCTGTGCTACGGCAAGGGTGCGGATGAGCTGGTAGAAGAAGCCTTCCACCAGAAAGTGACGAACAACTGTGCACCGCTGCCTGGCGTCGTATCCCGTAAAAAGCAGCTTGTGCCGTCCTTTATGGCGGCGATCAACCGCATGAGTGAGGTGTAAAAGAAATGGCAAAAGAAATCTGGAGACCGGGCAATATGCTCTATCCGCTTCCGGCTGTGATGGTGAGCTGTCAGAAGCCGGAGGAAAAGCCGAATATCATCACTGTGGCGTGGACCGGTACGATCTGCAGCTCTCCTGCAATGGTATCGATCTCAGTTCGGCCGGAGCGATATTCCTACCATATAATAAAAGAAACGGGTGAGTTTGTAATCAATCTCACGACAGAAAAACTGGCGTACGCTACCGACTACTGCGGCGTGCGTTCCGGAAAAGATGTGGATAAGTTTAAGGAAATGCATTTGACACCAGGCAGATGCGAGGGTGTGAATGCACCGCTGATCGAGGAAAGCCCGGTGAATATCGGCTGCCGTGTGAAACAGGTACTTGAACTTGGTTCCCATCATATGTTTATCGCGGATGTGGTGTCGGTGGAAGTTGACGGCGCCTATATGGATCAAAAGGGCAAATTTGATCTGAACCGCGCGGGTCTGATGGTATATTCTCACGGAGAATACTTTGGGCTTGGCAAAAAGCTTGGAACGTTTGGTTACAGTGTAAGGCGGAAAAAGTAACAAATGTTGGGTAAAAATAACCAAAAAATGTCTAAATCTTTAATTTTTGTTTACAAACGGGCAGAATGTGTTATACTTTACAGATAGATTATTAGCTGAGAGTATGTCCGCAGAGGGGGCGGCTATTCACGGCGGAGTATAAAGAAACGATAGAGGTGTCCTATGGAACAGTATATTATCAGAGGCGGCAATCCGCTGGCAGGCGAAGTCGAGATCAGCGGTGCGAAAAATGCGGCGCTCGGTATTCTGGCAGCTGCAATAATGACGGATGATACGGTACTGATTGAAAATCTGCCGGACGTTCGAGATATCAACGTACTCCTTGAGGCGATGGAAAGCATTGGCGTCAGGGTAGAGCGGATTACAAGACATGCGGTTATGATGAACAGTGAGAATATCGGAGAGGTAAGCGTGGATTACGACTATATCAAGCGGATCCGTGCTTCCTATTATCTGATTGGTGCACTGCTTGGCAAATATAAAAAGGCGGAGGTGCCGCTTCCGGGCGGATGCAACATCGGCAGCCGGCCGATCGACCTCCACATCAAAGGCTTCCGTGCACTCGGAGCCAAAGTAGATATCCGAAACGGATTCATTGTGGCGCAGGCAGATCATCTGCGTGGCAGCCATATTTTCCTTGATACCGTTTCCGTCGGTGCGACGATCAATATCATGATGGCGGCATCGATGGCGGAGGGGTATACCATCATTGAGAACTGTGCGCGTGAACCGCATGTGGTTGATGTGGCAAACTTCTTAAACAGCATGGGAGCAAATATCAAGGGCGCAGGTACGGATGTGATTCGTATCCGCGGCGTACAGAAACTGCACCGTACGGAATATTCCGTTATCCCGGATCAGATTGAGGCCGGTACGTTTATGTTTGCCGCTGCGGCGACAAAAGGCGATATTACCGTGAAAAATGTCATTCCGAAGCATCTTGAAGCGACGACGGCGAAGCTGCTTGAGATCGGCTGTGAGGTGGAAGAGTTTGACAATGCGGTTCGTGTGGTGGCATCCAAACGTCTTTGCAGCACGAATGTCAAGACGCTGCCGTATCCAGGTTATCCGACGGATATGCAGCCGCAGATCGGTGTGGCGCTGGCACTTGCAAAGGGGACCAGTATTGTAACGGAGAGTATTTTTGAAAATCGCTTTAAATATATGGACGAGCTGACCCGGATGGGCGCCGTGGTGCGTGTGGAAGGAAACACCGCGATCATCACCGGTGTGGAAAAGCTTTCCGGCGCAAGAGTGAGCGCTCCGGATCTGCGTGCAGGCGCGGCGCTTGTGATTGCAGGACTGGCGGCGGACGGTATCACGACGATCGACGATATTGTCTATATCCAGCGTGGATATGAACTGTTTGACGAGAAGCTGCGCAGCCTTGGGGCTGAGATCGAGATGGTACACAGTGAAAAAGAGGCACAGAAGTTTCGGCTTCGCTGCGGCTGAGGAGAAGCTGGGCAGCTGATTTCTATGTTATTTAATAAACTGTTCAGAGCCAGGCAAAATTTCATAAAACAGGCGGAAAATGCTTGCATTTTAACCGAATAAACTGCGAGGCAGTTATTCGGTTATGAGCAAGTAGCGAAAGCGGATTGCGAATATCTGCTTGATTTCTGTTTTTGAAATTTTATTTGGCGGATACGCCACACCGACGAAATGCGTAGCATTTTGGAGGTTGGCTCTGAACAGTTACGTTATTTATATATAGAAGAAACAGCTTTCAGGTGCGCAGAAACGCTGTACTTTGGCGGTATATTTAACAAAATAACGCAAGGATTTCCTCATCTGTAAGGCGTCGTGGGAAATTGCAGAAACAATCAAAACGGCAGGGCTGCTTTTTAAGCAGCCCTGTGTTGTAATAAATACCGATTCGGAGCCACATCACAGAGCGGTTTTGGCATTTTGCAGCAGCAGTTCAGTTATGAAGCGGGCAGCAAAATGAACTGTGAATATCCGTGCTGATAAGATTTTGTCTGGTGCTGGATCGTTATATAAAAGGAATCAACAAGAGGAGGAGCATTATGATCAGACTGTACGACACAGGGGCATATCTGTTAAATGGCACAGAGCTTATCGAAGACAATGCGGATGCGGCGGCAAGACTGCATCAGGCGCTTGGCGCTCAGGTACCTTCCAAAGAGGAAGCGGCAAAGAATACGATCGCATATTCGATTCTCCGTGACCACAATACGTCCGGAAATATGGAAAAGCTGAAGGTAAAATTTGATAAGCTGACCTCACACGATATTACATTCGTCGGAATCATTCAGACGGCGCGCGCATCAGGCCTGGAGAAATTCCCGGTTCCGTATGTACTGACCAACTGTCACAATTCGCTTTGTGCAGTCGGCGGAACAATCAATGAAGATGATCATATGTTTGGCCTTAGCTGCGCGAAAAAGTATGGCGGCGTTTACGTTCCGCCTCATCAGGCAGTCATCCACCAGTTTGCAAGAGAGATGCTTGCGGGCGGCGGAAAAATGATCCTTGGTTCGGATTCTCATACCCGCTACGGTGCGCTTGGTACGATGGCAATGGGCGAAGGTGGACCGGAGCTGGTAAAACAGCTGCTTGGTCAGACGTATGATATCAACATGCCGGGTGTCGTAGCGATCTACCTGACCGGAAAGCCGATAAAGGGAGTCGGCCCGCAGGATATCGCGCTGGCGATCATCGGTGCAGTATTTGCAAACGGCTATGTTAACAATAAGGTGATGGAGTTTGTCGGACCGGGCGTTGCAAACTTAAGTGCAGATTTCCGTATCGGCGTGGACGTTATGACGACCGAGACAACCTGTCTGTCCTCAATCTGGAAAACGGATGATACGATCAAAGAATTTTATGAGATTCATGGAAGAAGTGAGGACTATCGCGAACTGAATCCGGGCGCTGTTGCTTACTATGATGGTGTGGTAACGGTTGACCTTGGTGCGGTCCGGCCGATGATCGCGATGCCGTTCCATCCGAGCAATACCTATACCATCGAGGAACTGAATGCAAATCTGATGGATATTCTTGATGATGTGGAGAAGCGTGCGAAAGTCAGTCTTGACGGCGCGGTAGATTTCACACTGAAAAATAAAGTAAGAAACGGGCGTTTGTACGTGGATCAGGGTATTATTGCAGGCTGCGCGGGCGGCGGCTACGAAAATATCTGTGATGCAGCAGATATTCTGCGCGGCAATTATATCGGAAATGATGAATTTACCCTGAGCATTTATCCGGCAAGTACACCGATCTATATGGAGCTGGCAAAAAATGGAAGAATGGCTGACCTGATCGAGAGCGGTGCGATCGTAAAGACCGCGTTCTGCGGACCGTGCTTCGGAGCAGGTGACACACCGGCAAACAACGCATTCAGTATCCGTCATTCGACGAGAAACTTCCCGAACCGCGAGGGCTCAAAGCTTCAGAGCGGACAGATCGCATCTGTGGCACTGATGGATGCGCGTTCCATCGCGGCAACTGCTGCAAACAAGGGTTACCTGACGGCAGCGACCGACATCGACGTCGATTTCACAAAGCCGAAGTACTTTTTTGACAGCGCAATTTATGCAAACCGCGTTTTCGACAGCAAAGGCGTGGCGGATCCGGGCGTGGAAATCAAGTTCGGTCCGAACATTAAGGACTGGCCGGCAATGTGTGCGCTGACGGACAATCTGGTGCTGAAAGTGGTCTCTGAGATCCACGATCCGGTTACGACGACCGACGAACTGATTCCGTCCGGAGAGACTTCTTCTTACCGTTCCAACCCGCTTGGACTTGCAGAGTTTACACTTTCAAGAAAAGATCCGGCGTATGTGGGACGCGCAAAGGAAGTACAGGCAGCAGAGAAGGCAAGAGAAGAGGGCCGCAGCATGGTGGAAGCGCTGTCAGAGCTTGAACCGGTGTTTAAAGCAGTGAAAGCATCTGAGGCAGGCGCAGGCGTAAGTGCGGAAAATACCGGCATCGGCAGCACGATTTTTGCAGTAAAACCGGGTGACGGCTCTGCGCGTGAGCAGGCAGCATCCTGCCAGAAGGTACTCGGTGGTTGGGCAAATATTGCAAACAGCTATGCGACAAAGCGGTATCGCTCGAACCTGATCAACTGGGGTATGCTCCCGTTCCTGATCGAGGAGGGCGAGCTTCCGTTTGTGAACGGAGACTACTTGTTTATCCCAAATATTCGCGCACAGGTAGAAAATGGTGCATCCGGGATTCCGGCTTATGTGGTAAAAGATGGCGGCCTTGTACCGTTTACCCTGAAGCTTGGCGAGATGACGGCAGAGGAGAGAAAGATCATTCTCGACGGCTGCCTGATCAATTATAACCGGGTGAAATAAGAGGAGAGATGCAGTCCATACGCAGAATGTCCGCTTCCCGGAAAATATCAACTGCGTTCATGAGCAAATAGCGAAGCGGATTGCGAATGCCCGCTTTACACGATAGCGAAAAAGGCACCATGGCATCCCGGAAGACAGACATAAATCTGTTTCCTGAGATGCTATGGTGCTCTTTTATTGACGTTGTCGAATTTTCGGAAAAAATAGATACAGTCTAAATAAACTGATAAAACATAAAAATAGATACAATTAACAGCTAAAATAAAATATTAAAAATAAGATAGAAAAAATTTAAATAAAACATAAGAATAGTATTGACAAAACAAAAGAGTTCTGCTATGATACAAACAACAACAAACAAGAGTTGTTCCTATAGATTACAACTATAGACAGTAACAACCAAAGGAGAGGAGGTCGATTCCAGTGGATATAGTCTCACATCATTTTACAGCATGTGGCGAAGTAAATGTTTCCTGTAAAGAAGACCTCTATCAGAACTGATTCATAGTGATCGTAGTAAAACGATAATTGGAGAGAGGACGAATCACCTGGTAGAGCACATTTACTTGACAGATCGCCTGACTTGCTCCGGTAAATGATCCTCAGTGACTATTTCTCAATCTGCAGGATGCGATACGACGTTAGTTATCCATTCCTGAAACGCAAAACAGAAGAAAATTCACAGATAAAGTATCAAAATGCAGGACGATAAAATCCAAAGCAGAAGATACGAAGTTCGTTCACATCAGAAAAGGAAGACGAAAAAAGAAGACCGGAACCAAAAGAGGCCGCACGAGCGGTAGTTCCATAAGGGTTTTTCAGACAACGCTCTTACCACTGTATAAAAACACTCATGAGAATTTATGAAAAGAGCGTACAGATGACAGGATCGAAGAAGAAAATATAAGATCAGATCAAAAAGATGAGATCACACAGATGAGATCAGACAGGATCAGATCAAAGTACAAAATCAGTTATACGATCCAATACAAAAGGTGTGAGAGATATAGAGGACACAGGAAAGCAGACAGCGACGCGGAACAAAGAATCAGAGATTTCTTCAAAAAGATTCCGAAAACCACATGGTTTATAAAAGAAAAGTACGTGTAAAGAAACGATTTTATCTCTTTATAAACGAACCGACAGGAAAACAACCTCTCCAATGTAAATCGATGAAATAGCAAAATAAAAACCAAGTCAGAAAAATTAAATAAAAAAGACAGAAAACGGAGATGCGAAAAATCGCACCTCCGTTTTTTACATCTCTAATTTTTCCAGAAAAATCCTCATTTTTCTGGCAGGATGTTTTGACAAGGAAATACAGGTATGGTACACTGGAAGATGGTTATTTCTGCGTATTTTCAGGTGGTATAGATCGAAAAAATGCGATGGAATGCAGAAAGAAGAAGTTAAAATGCAAAAAGCAAAAAGCAAAAAGCAGAACCAGGCAAAGCGAATGTTCGCAGTCACGCAGGAGACTTGCTTAAAATAGACACAGACAGAGAGGCGGATTACCAATATCCGTCGGATAGATTGATAACGGGGTGGAAAAATTGGATAAATATGAATACAACCTCAAGCTGGAGGAAATAGATAAACTTGTCGATCAGGGCGCTTATGAGGAGGCAGCCGACGTAGCAGATGCAGTGGACTGGCGAAGGGTAAGAAATGTAAGGACACTTTGTCTGATCAGTGAGATTTATGAGGCGGCCGGCCGTCTGGAGGACAGCAAACATATTTTGGAGCGCGCCTACAAAAAATCACCGGTCGGGAAAAATGTTCTATACCGATTGGTAGAGGTGACGACGGCACTGCATCAGTATGATGAGGCAATGGAATATTATTCGGATTATGTGCAGGTGGCGCCGCATGATGACAACAAGTATGTTTTGAAATATAAGATCTATCGCGGAAGAGGAAGCTCGATCGAAGACCAGATTGAGATTCTGGAGGAGTATCTTGGGCAGGAGTACACCGAGCGCTGGGCCTATGAACTGGCACAGCTCTACCGTCAGGCCGGACAGATGCAGAAATGTCTGGCTGCGTGTGATGATCTTGTCCTGTGGTTTCACAGTGGAAAATATGTGCAGAAGGCACTGGAACTGAAAAAGAAATATGCGGCGCTGACACCGAAGCAGCAGCAGATCTATGAGGAGTGTTTGCAGGAAGAAGCGCGTGAGAAGCAGATGAGCCAGCCGGAACCGGAGGCAGAAGATAATGTTGTCGTAAACGTGGATAATATCGAAGGAGATGTCATGGCTGAAAAGATCATGGCAGAAACCGAAAAAGAGATTGCGGAGCAGGTGACAGCGCGTAAGGCAGAGCTGGAGGAGCATCAGAAAAATCAGAACATTGCAGAACCGGAAATTTCTGCAACAAAAAAAGTTGATACAGATGATATCCGCAGGGCTTCTGCAGCCCTGGCGGCAGGAGTGCAGGCAGCGGTAAATGGCATGCAGGAGGAAATGAAAAGCGACGCGGATGAGCAGGATGCAGCTGATGCGCGGGTTCAGGACGCACAGCCAGGAACTGATATGGGAGTAGCAGCAGCTCATGAAAATGAAGGCCTGTCAGCACAGAAGGCTGTGTCTGCCGCAGGCGAGAAGGAGAAGATTGCAGAAAGCGCCGGGGATGTGAAACCAGTATCATCCGCAGAGGATGTGAATGCAGACAGCCAGAAGATGACAGCGGATGGTGCGGATACAGCAGCGAAGAATGCTCAGGGTGCAGCAGTGCGGCACAATAATCCGGAAGTATCCTCTGCAGCACAGCGCGTACCGCAGACACCGGAGCCTCCGATCTTTGACAAGGAAAAATTCCAGCGTGATATTGCGCGTGATATGCAGAAGATAGTCTCCAGCGTGGCGAGAAAGACGGAGATCCCGGATGAAGATCTTCCGGCATCTGTTGAGAGCCGGATTCAGATGACGCAGAAGGTGGAAGCACCGAAGGTACAGCCGCAGACGGCCGGGCGCCTTTCCATTGATGACATTCTGCTGTCAATGGGAGATAAAGGAAAAGAGATCGCAAAGAAAGCAGAACAGGCAAAGCAGGAAAAGGAAGAGCAGCTTCGCCAGGAACTCGCAGAAAAGGCGGAGCAGCTCCGTCAGGAACAGCGCATGAGAGATGAGGAGCTGGCAAAGGAAGCGCGCCAGGAAGAGGAACGGATCCAGGAGCAGAAGCGCCAGGAGGAAGCAAGACGTCAGGAGCAGCAGCGTCTCGAGGAGGAAGAAGAACGGCAGCGTGAGGAAGAAGAGCGCCGTGCTTCCATGCCGAAGACGACGATGGCGGATGTCGTGCAGGAAGAACTGACAGATGCACAAAGAGAAGCACTGCAGTATACAAGCAACCCGGAAAAACTGCTTCGCAACAGCAGGGCACTTCCGACGTATGAGGAAGAGGAGGCACCGGGCAGTACGATCCGGATGCCGGAGCGGGAAGAACTGATGGAAGCTGCACGCCAGGAACTGATGGAAGAGGAGAAGATCCGCCTTCCGAAAGAGCAGGCAGAGAAGAAGCTTTCGGGTGCAAAAGAAGAACAGAAACTGGTTCGCAGAGGCAGATTTGGCAGCCGCTATTCAGAGAAAGCAGCCGCAGCCCGAAATGAGGGCGAGGAGCTGGAGGAGCAGGAACTTTCGCTGACCTCCAAACCGGCACAGCAGGACGCACCGCAGCAGGTTCTGGAATCTTCTGCGATCCAAAATGACAGGGAAGCCGGACAGACAGATGCGGATGAGTATGCGGCGGAAGCACAGGCTAAGCAGGAAGCTGCAGCTGCGGCGGAGATGGCTGACGATAAAGCGGATGATCTGTATGGCGAGGATACCGGCTATGAAGACCTCGATATGGAATATGAAGCAGGCGAGGATGCGGATGATGCTTATCCGGAAGAAGACGGTTTTGAAGGACAGGATATTGACTGTGCGGCTGAAAGTGACAGCGTTTCAGAAGAGGAAGCGTATGCAAATGACGGCAATTACGAAGATGCCGGAGCGGATGAGACAGATAATGCTGCGGCATATGAAGAAGATTACGCAGAGAATGAGTATGATGATGCACCGTATGAAGACGGTGACTATCTGACGATTCCGGAGCATCTGCGCAGTCTGTTTGCTGGCTTTACGCAGATTCCGGAGCTGGAGGATCAGATTGCCAATGCAATCATTCAGGCAGAAGCCAAGGGAAGTGACCGTACTTCCAAGACAGGAAATATCCTCATTTTCGGTGCACATGGCTCTGGAAAGACGACACTTGCAATGAACCTTGCAAAGGCGATCGCACAGGACCGCGGCAGCCAGGTGGTCAAGATGGCGAAGATTTACGCGGCGGATCTTAATAAGAAGGATATTGCGTCGACCGTAGCCAGGATTGCAGGCGGCACGCTGATCATTGAGGAGGCCGGCGATCTGGATGACAATACGATCGAACAGCTGACGACAGCGATGGAGTTCCGCACGGACGGACTGATCGTAATTCTGGAGGATGAGCAGAAGTATGTGCATGAACTGCTGATGAGCCATCCACGTTTTACGATGAAGTATACGGCGCAGATCTACATTCCGCAGTATACGGCGCAGGAGCTGATTTATTTCGGACAGATCTACGCGAATGCACAGGATTATGTGATCGGTGAGGAAGGTCAGGATGCGCTTGCAGAAAAGATTTCGACAGCGGTGGAGAACGGCACGGAAGTGACAATCAAAGATGTGATCGAAATGGTCGGGAAGGCAATCCAGAGGTCAAACCGTTTTTTTCGAAAGATGAAGATGGGGAAACGGCGATACGATGAGAATGATTTTATCATCCTGTTTGGAAAAGATTTCGGCAGTGGGAAAAAGAATTGAGGATATAGCCTGAAAAACTGAAAATTTTGTGAAATAACCTGCAAAGAAATAAAAAATCGTTAAATATTCGAATTTTTTTGCACAAATACAGACGGATGTGCTATACTATAGGTGGAAAAGGCTACGCCGCAGGGGCGGTACGGAACGGATATGATTCGAAGGCAGATGAAATGAAATTTTATCTGCAGGGTGGATGCCGGGTGCGGCTGGATACAGTCACGGTGTCCTTACGGATCATAAACGGATAAGATATGGCAGGAGGGGTTCTATATGCAGAAAAGTTTAATTATAACAATCGGACGACAGTTTGGAAGCGGCGGACATGAGATCGGGGAGAAGCTTGCAAAAAAACTTGGAATTAAATTTTATGATAAAGAGCTGATTAAGCTGATTGCAAAACAAAGCGGACTGTGTGAGAAAGTGCTGGAGAGCTACGATGAGAAGCCGACCAACAGCCTTCTGTATTCGATTGTGATGGATATTTATCCGTCTGTGATGTATACGGGACCGACAATTGACCAGCAGATCTATCAGGCGAACTACGATACGATCCGCAGGCTGGCGGACGGCGAGCCGTGTGTGATTGTCGGAAGATGCGCAGATTACATACTCCGTGATCACCCGGAGCTGGTAAGCGTATTTGTTCACGCAAATTCTGATTTCCGTGCGGCGCGTATCGCAGAGGAGTATAAGCTTCCGGATGCAAAAGTGCGTGACTTGCTTGTAAAGACGGATAAAAAGCGCGCAAACTATTACAATTTCCAGTCAGAGAAGCAGTGGGGTGCGGCATCAAGCTACAACCTCTGTATTGAGAGCAGCGAAGTCGGTATCGACGGAGCGGTGGATCTGATCATGGATTATATCAATTATAAGAAAAAAGCAAAAGGCTGATGAGAAAGACGAAAGGAAGCAGATAGAAAAATGCGGGCATACGAGAGATTTCTGGATTACGTAAAGGTGTATACGACAAGCGTGGAGGATCAGGAGCAGATCCCGTCGGCAGACCGGGAATTTGACCTGGCAAACCGCCTGGTCGATGAGCTGAAAGAACTTGGCGTGGAGGATGCGCGTGTGGACGCGAACTGTTATGTATATGGTACGATTCCGGCGACACCGGGCTGTGAGATGGCACCGGCGATCGGTTTTATCGCACACATGGATACGGCGCCTGATTTCAGCGGAGAAAATGTAAGACCGCAGATCATTGAAAATTACGACGGAGGAGAGGTTGTGCTTGGACACAGCGGCCGGGTGCTTTCACCGAAGCAGTTTTCGCATCTGCAGACCTTAAAAGGCCGGACACTGATCACGACGGACGGCACGACACTTCTCGGTGCAGATGACAAGGCCGGTGTTTCGGAAATTATGACGGCGGTGGAGCAGCTGCTTGGAAGCGATGCGCCGCACGGAAAGATCTGTATCGGATTCACACCGGATGAGGAGGTCGGAAGCGGCGCGGATCTGTTTGATGTGCAGGGATTTGGCGCGGACTATGCCTATACCGTGGACGGCGGCATTGAGACGGAGATTGTTTATGAGAACTTCAATGCAAGCGGTGCAAAATTCAAGATAAACGGTGTGAACATTCACCCGGGTGATGCGAAGGATAAAATGATAAACGCATCGATCGTGGCAATGGAAATCAATTCCATGCTTCCGAAGCTGGAATCTCCGGAGCATACCGAGATGTATGAGGGATTTTATCATCTGACTGGTATGTCTGGTAATGTCGAGCATGCCGAGCTGTCCTATATTGTCCGCGATCATGACAGTGCCTGCTTTGAGGCGAAGGAGAAAACACTTCGGCACATTGAAAAGGTGCTCAATGAAAAATATGGCAAAGGTACAGTGAAGCTGGAAATCCATGAGCAGTACCGCAATATGGCAGAAAAAATAAAACCGTGCATGCATTTGATCGATCATGCAAAGGAAGTCATGAAAGAACTGGGGCTGACACCGGATGTTTCACCGGTACGCGGCGGTACAGACGGCGCACGCCTTTCCTTTATGGGACTTCCGTGCCCGAATCTTGGCACGGGCGGTTATGCGTTCCATGGACCGTATGAGCATATCACGGTCGAGGGCATGGATCTTTCGGTGAAGATTATTCTTGGTATTATTGGAAAGTATGCAAAAGAAACGAAATAAATGAGTACAGTGATGCGTAAAAGGCAACAGAAACGCAGGCTGTGGAGCGGACTTTCAGGAACCGCTTTGCGTGAGTGATTGAGAGCAGGATGAACCGCCATATGGCGGGACATCCTGCTTATTTACGCTTATAAACACGTCCGGAAATGGATCACAAATATTTTTGCCTCATTTTTGATTTCAATGAAAAAATTTTTCATAAGCAGAAATATGGCGTTCAAAAGTGCGGCTTCATATAAATTTTGCCTTATTTTCGGCTTTTTTAAGAATACCGGAAGAAAAGCGGCGTTGAAATGCGCCTCGCAGTATGTTAAGATAATGAGATGATAAAAAATGCAGGAGGAATAAGAATGAATCTGCTGAGATATCGGGTCAGGACATTTTTCCGGTATAAGGATCTGATCGGTGCGCTGGTCAGCCGCGACCTGAAGTTGAAATATCGAAGAAGTTTTCTGGGGTACGTATGGAGTGTCTTGAATCCGCTGATGATCATGATTGTACTGACACTCGTATTTTCTAGTTTATTTCAGAAATCGATCGAAAATTTTCCGGTTTATCTTTTCACCGGCCGGATTCTGTATGATTTTATGAAGGCGAGCACGACGAACGCGCTCAAATCGGTGACGGTAAACGCACCGCTTTTGAAAAAAGTCTATATGCCAAAATACATCTTCACGGTATCGAAGGTGACGAGCTGCATGGTGGACATGGTGCTGTCGATGGGAGCGCTGATCATTGTAATGATCTTTACAAGAGCGCCGTTTTACCCGGAATTTCTGCTCTGCCCGATCGTGATCGTGCAGGTGTATCTGTTCTGCTGCGGGCTTGGATTTTTCCTTGCGCAGATGCATGTGTTTTTCCGTGACATCGAATACATTTACAGCGCAGTACTGACCGCATGGCTTTATCTGACGCCGATCATGTATCCGCTCGACGTACTTCCGGGCTATCTGCAGACGCTTGTAAAATATGGAAATCCGCTGTACTATTACGTGACTCAGTTCCGGGATCTCATTTATTATGGAAGATTTCCGGGTATGCGGGTATTTGCCGGCGGTTGGCTGATCGCATTTGCGATGCTTGCATTCGGAATCTGGAGCTTCCAGAGATCGAAGGACAAGTTTATTCTCTATATATAAACTGTTCAAAGCGAAGCCTTGAACAGTAACATAACATTCGCTTTACACAATGGAGGAATTTATGGACGATCACGATTATATAGTAGACGTGGATCATTTGTGGATAAGATTTAACCTCGCGAGCCAGAAGGTGGATAACCTTAAGGAGTACGCGATTAAGATGCTGAAGCATGAGCTGATGTTTCAGGAATTTTTTGCACTGCAGGACGTGTCCCTGAAAGTAAAAAAAGGAGAGGCATGGGGCCTGATCGGAACGAACGGTTCCGGCAAGTCGACGCTTTTGAAAACGATCAGCGGAATTTTGAAGCCGTATAAGGGGACGATCACGAAGCACGGAAGCATCGCGCCTCTGATCGAGCTTGGCGCCGGCTTTGACGGCAATCTGACCGCGCGGGAGAATATTTTCTTAAACGGCATGGTGCTCGGCCATTCCAGAAAATTTATGGAGGAGCATTTTGAGGAGATCGTCGACTTCGCGAATATCCGGAAGTTTCTCGATTCCCCGATCAAGAATTTTTCTTCCGGTATGAAAGCGCGGCTTGGATTTTCGGTGGCAACGGTGGTCAATCCGGATATCCTGGTCGTAGATGAAGTGCTGGAGGTTGGCGATTACAATTTCCGCCGCCGCTGCAATGAGCGGATGCGCCAGATGCTGGCGGGTGGGACAACGCTTTTATTCGTTTCCCATAATATTCAGACAGTAAAAGGACTTTGTGATCATGCGATCTGGCTGGACAAAGGTGTGATGCGCATGAGCGGAGAGTCAGGCCCGGTGTGCGATGCATATCTGGCGGAGCAGGAAGCAACGGCACATGCAAACAAAGAAAAGAAGAGAAAAAAGATGAGAGAAGAAGGAAAACAGTACGATTATCTGGTTGTCGGCGCCGGACTGTTCGGTGCGGTGTTTGCACATGAGATGGCGCTGGCAGGAAAGCGCTGCCTTGTGATCGACAAACGAAGCCACATTGGAGGAAATGTCTATACCGAGAATGTGGACGGCATTCAGGTGCACCGTTACGGCGCACACATTTTCCACACGAGCGACAAAGAGGTTTGGGATTACGTAAACAAGCTGACGGAGTTCAACAATTACATTAATTCTCCGGTAGCGGTGTACAAGGACGAGCTGTACAATCTTCCATTTAATATGAATACGTTCAGCCAGCTCTGGGGCATCCGCAGACCGCAGGAAGTAAAGGAAAAGATTGCGTCTCAGATCGCAGACCTGCACATCACAGAACCGAAAAATCTGGAGGAGCAGGCACTCTCCCTGGTTGGCCCGGATGTGTACGAAAAGCTGATCCGCGGCTACACGGAAAAGCAGTGGGGACGCGATTGTAAAGAACTGCCGGCGTTTATCATCAAGCGGCTGCCGCTGCGTTTCACGTATGACAACAATTATTTCAATGACCGGTATCAGGGCATTCCGATCGGCGGCTATACACAGATGGTGGAAAAGCTGCTGGAGGATATCGATGTGATGACTGATACGAATTTCTTTGAGTATCGCAAAGGGCATGCGGATCAGTTTAAGAAAGTTGTTTACACGGGCATGATTGATGAGTATTTTGATTATCAGTTCGGTCATCTGCAGTACCGTACGGTGCGTTTTGATACAGAACGCATCGAGGAAGAAAATTATCAGGGCAACGCGGTGGTCAATTATACACAGCGCGATGTGCCGTATACGCGTGTGATCGAGCACAAGCATTTTGCACCGGAAGAGGAGCGCAAAAATCCGAAGGATTACACGATCATTTCCAGAGAATATTCGGAAGAGTGGGGGCCGGGATCAGAGCCATATTACCCGGTTAATGACGAGAAAAACGGAGTGCTGTATGAGAAGTACCGCGAACTTGCCGAGAAAGAAGAAAATGTGATCTTTGGCGGAAGGCTTGGGCTGTACCGTTATTATGACATGGACAAGGTCATCCGCGCAGCGCTGGATGCATCGGAGAAGGAACTTGGCTGATGAGTGAAAAAAAGCAGATCACCGTCTGCATCTGTTACGACGGCGACGAGGAAAAACTGAATAAGACGATGGCGTCCTTCGAGGATTCTTACGCAGAGCGGGTGAAGACGGTGGTGCTGGAGCACCGTGGGCAGGAAGGAAGTTGTGGCGAGAGTGTTAGTGCTGACAGGGGTGCCGCAGAAAACTCCAGTTATGGCATGGCAGGAAAAGGACCGGAGGATACATCCGAAGCTGCGGCGAAGGAGAAAGCGGGAAAATGGGATTGCGGCATCGTGTGGTGCTGCGATGCCGCTATGGCGGCAGCACAGGTCACTACAGAGTTTGTTACCGTGATTTCTGCCGGGGAAACGTGGCATGGAAATGCGCTGGAGCAGGCCGTGCAGTATCTCTCGTCGGTGCAGGATACGGCGGATGCGGTGCTGTGTGAGCATGTGACGCGCAAAACGCCGGCAAAAGATGGCGCATCTGCCGGTGGGAAAGTGGTTTCTCTTACAAAAGCGAAGGAGATCCTGCGTCTTCCGGGAAGTCTGCACGGAATTCTTTTTTGTACCGATGCGATTCGTGAAGAGCTGCCGGAGCTGATCGGAGAGGACGGCTGGGATGAGTTCTTGCTGTGTCAGGTACTTGGACGAAAGCAGACGGTTGCATTTGCAAAAAATCTTTACTTTTATGCAGAATCTATCTTTCCGCATCTCGACGGATTTCGTCAGGAATGGCTGGACGGTGGCTGGTACACGCGCAGGCTACAGCGGATCGAATCGCTTCTGGCGGCGGATGGTTCTCTTTTTTTGCAGGCACAGGCGCTTTCGGAGATCGAAATTTTTTTCAGCGCAAACGCCGGAAAGCAGAATAAAAATGTGCTGCAGGGAGACGGGCTGCGCACGTTTTTATCAGGCTGCGGCAGCTGTCTGCGGAAGATATCCGGAGAACTGCTTGTGGTCGATGAAAAGGCGCACCCGGAGCGGCGGATCTCCCACGGTCTCTGGAGTGCACTGGAGGATGTAAAATACGGGCAGCTTCCGGGGCTGAAACTTTCAGAACTTGATTTTTGCCCGTTTGTGACACTGGAACTTCTGGAATATGAAAATGGCAGGCTGCATCTTGATGCATCGGTGGATCGTTTTCTGATCAGACAGGAGCACATGGAACTTCGCATGAAGCAGGATGGAAAAACAGTTCCGCTTCATTTTACGAAACGGTTTGGCGGAGCCGGTTTTTTCGGAGAGAAGATCGGAGTGAAAGCACCGTTTGCAGCGGATCTGCCGGTGGAATTATCTGGCAGGGTGTCAGATCTGACCTTCTGGGCCTTTGATGGGACCAGGGAAGTGCGGCTGCCGATCATCACACTTGACTATCAGTCGAAGGTGACAATGCAGCTGAAAAATTCGTACTGGTGTTTTGAAAATGATATGGTGACGCTGGAGCGGCAGATGGATTCTGGAGAAAGCCCTTTGAAAAGTCCTTTGAAAAGTCCAAAAACCAGTCCGGAAGGATGTCCTGATCCGGACAAAAACAGCGTTCTGGCGATCCGAATCTGCAGGGCAGGAAAAGCACAGCGCCTGCGCCGCGAGCTTGCCCTCTTAAAAGAGATCGCGACCGCGCCGTACGGATCAAAGAAAATGTTTGCCATGCGTGCCCTGTACTGGCTGACAAAACCCATATATGGCAGAAAAAATATCTGGCTGACGTTCGACAAGCTTTACAAGGGCGGCGACTGCGGCGAGTATTTTTATCGCTATATGAGGACGCGCAGAGGCGAAGTGGACCCGTACTATATCATCCGAAGTGATGTGCCGGACGGAAAACGCCTGGCGCAGGAGGGGCTGCATCCACTGTACTATCTGACATGGAGGCAGCGTCTGATTTACCTGCATGCTTCGATGATCTTTGCAACGCACAGCAGCGTACATGGATTTTGCGGATTCTCGAAGTGGGAAGTGCGGTTTGTACAGGATCTCTTAAAAGCGTCGAACACCTGCATTCAGCATGGGCTTTCGGTGCAGGATCTGACGCTGGATTCCAACCGGATCATCAATAACAACAAACGGTATTACTGTGCATCGCCGTGCGAGATTGAAAATCTTTCCGGACCGGAGTATGATTACGACCGGGAGGTGCTGCGGCTGACAGGGCTTGCCCGGTATGATGGCCTGGTGAACCGTGAGCAGAAGCAGATCCTGATCACGCCGACGTGGCGGGCCTACATTGCGATGCCGGCAGTGATGGGTTCCTCAAGACCGTACAATCCGGAATTTAAGCACACGGAATATTACCGTGTCTTCCAGCAGCTTCTGGAAAATGAGAAGCTGAAGGAGACGGCGAAGCGAACCGGCTATCGGATCATTTATCTGCTGCATCCGATTTTAAGTGCGCAGAAAGAGGACTTCAAAGTGAGCGGAAATGTAAAGATTCTCCCGGCAACGGAGATCAATTACGAGGAGATTCTGACGCAGTCGAGCCTGATGGTGACGGATTACTCCGGTGTACAGTTTGACTTTGCCTACATGCGCAAGCCGGTAGTTTATTTCCAGCCGCCCACACTGCCGCCGCATTTTTCAGACGGAGGTTTTTCCTATGAGGAGCAGGGGTTTGGCGAAATCTGCCAGAGCGTAGATGAGCTGGTAGAGGAACTGTGCAGTTATCTGGAATCCGGCTGTGCGCTGAAAGAAGCGTACCGTGTGCGTGAGGATGCATTTTTTGCTTTTGGGGATCACGAAAACTGCCGGAGAATTTTTGAAGATGCGCTGGAGTATCAGCGGACGCATCGGTGAAAATGGCGCAGAGGGGACAGCGGACGTATGGAAGATAAGCATTCTCCGGCTTTGGGGGAATGGAACAGATCACGCTTTGCAGGATGGACAGGAAGGAGAAAATGCCTCATGTTTCGAATCAGACAGTGGATCAAGATGCTGCTGCAGAATGTACTGCTGCCCGTCGTTTACGGGTGGTACCGCAGAAAACCGGTACAGCCGGGGCGGATTCTGATGGCGGATGCGCATCACGATGAGATGCCGTTTTCCATGCGGCGCGTATGGGAGGAACTGAAAAAACGCGGGTATGAGCCGGAACTGTTCATTGCGAATTTTTCACACCTGTCATTCGGGGCGATGGCTGCATTTCTGATTCGGTTTATGAAAGCATATGCGCAGGCGGAATGTGTATTTATCTGCGATTATTTCCTTCCGGCCTCCTCATGCAAAAAGCGAAAGGAGACGAAGCTGATCCAGCTTTGGCATTCCTGTGGCCTGATGAAAAAGATCGCGTTTGATGCGGGGGACGATATCCCGAAAAATTATCATGGAGATATGTTCGGCAATTATACGTATCTGACGATGAGCGCACCGGTCTGTGTGCCGGTACATGCGCGGGCACTGCACCTTGATAAAAGCCGGATCCGTGCGACGGGCATCAGCCGCACCGATTATTATTTTGATGCAGACTGGAATACGAAATGCCGTGAAAGATTTCTGGAGCAGTATCCGCAGGCACGTGGAAAAAAGATAGCCGTCTGGGCACCGACCTTCCGTGGAAATGCGGCGATGCCGTATCTTGTCGGAACGGAGGATGTGAAACGCGCCGCGCGTGAACTTGGCGATGCGTGGTTTGTTGTGATCAAGGTACATCCGCATATCGATGCGCACGAAAAGGTTTCCAACTGTGATCTTCCGACAGAGGAGCTGTTTTCCCTGGCAGATCTCCTGATCACGGATTATTCTTCGACGATGTTTGATTACCTGATCTACCGAAAACCGCTTGTCCTGTTTGCACCGGATCTGGCGAAATACGAGAAGAAGCGGGGCTTTTACCTTGACTATCGGAAGATGCCGTTTCCGGTTGTGGAGGACGGCACACAGCTTGCGGAGACGATTCGCGGTGCGGCGCAGGAGTGGAAAAAGCATGAAAAGGAAATAGAGGATTTTATTTACCTGTATACCGGTTCCTGTGATGGAAACGCGACGGAGCGGATCCTGGAACTGGCGGGACTGGAAAGACAGATACAATAAAGCAAAAAGGATCCTGACAGTCTGACAGGCGGAATGATACGGAGAAAGAGAACGGGCATGATTTCCGGATCTTCTCATAGAATTTCACAGAGAGAATACGAGCGAAGGAGGGGAGATGGCATGGAAAACATTGCGATTATTTTTGCCGGAGGCAGCGGCGTGCGCATGGGAGCGGGGGTGCCGAAGCAGTTTCTGGAGATCAATGGAAAACCGATCCTGATTCACACACTGCAGCTGTTTCAGGAGCATGAAGAGATCGACTGTATTTATCTTGCAGTCAATGAGGAATACATCTGTTATACACAGCAGCTTTTAAAAGATTACCGGATCGACAAGGTGTCGGCGGTTGTACCGGGAGGCGAGACCGCGCAGGACTCCATTTACAATGCGCTGAAGAGGGCGGCAGCGGAGCATTCCGGAAACAGTGTCGTGCTGATCCATGATGGCGTGCGGCCGTTTGTGGAATACGAGGTTATCAGTGACAACATTGCGTCCGTCAAAAAGTATGGAAGTGCGATCACGTCGACGCTCTGCTATGAGACCATTCTGATCAGCCGTGACGGGGAGCAGGTGGAGACACTGCCGCTTAGAAAGGACAGCTATTCTGCACAGGCGCCGCAGAGCTTCTATCTGAAAGATATTCTGAGCGCACATGAGATCATCCGGGCTACGGAAAATGGGTATGAAAATATGGTCGATGCCTGCACGATCTACCGTGCGATCGGCCGTCAGCCGCATATGGTACAGGGCAATCGGGGCAACATCAAGGTGACGACGCCGGAAGATGTATATATGTTTCGGGCACTTTTGCAGTATAAAGAAAATGAGCAGGCATTTGGATTTGGCCTGACGAACCGGCTGGCGGCAAAGATGAACCGCTACCGGGGCAAGAAAGTGCAGGAAGAGAAAAAACAGGATGAGCAGGCGGGAGGGAAAAACATGAAACGCTGGACAGAGGATGAAGCGCTGCAGGAAGATCTGGAACGGATTACGCGCTCAGAACAGATCGACTGGGAGAAATTAAGGGGAAGCCGGATCGTGGTGACCGGAGCTACCGGTCTGATCGGCGGTATGCTGGTACGTGCGCTTGTGTGTGCGAGCGAACTGCGTGGATTGAATCTGAAAGTCGTGGCTGTGGTGCGCAGCAGAGAAAAGGCACAGAAACAGCTGGGCGAATTTATCAGTGCAGGACTGGAACTTGCTGTGCAGGATATCCAGAGTCCGGTCAAGATTGACGGACCGGTGGATTACGTCATTCACGGGGCTGGCATGACTGCATCAAAGGATTTTGTGGATCATCCGGTGGAAACGATCATGACGGCACTTCAGGGCACAAAAAATCTCCTTGAGTTTGCACGCGAAAAACAGGTAAAGAGCATGGTTTATCTTTCCTCCATGGAGGCATACGGCGTGGTGGGGGATGCCAATTATATCGTACGTGAAAAGGATTACGGTTACATAGATCCGCTTCAGGTGCGCAGCAGTTATTCTGAGAGTAAGCGGATGGCAGAGGGGCTGTGCGGTGCTTATGCGCATGAATATCAGGTTCCGGTAAAAACGGCGCGTCTGGCGCAGACGTTCGGCGCGGGTGTTCCGAAAAATGAAAACCGTGTCTTTGCGCAGTTTGCACGCAGCGTTATGCATGGAGAGGACATCGTGCTGCATACCGACGGAAGCAAGGCGCACTGCTATTGCTACACGACGGACGCGGTGCTTGGCCTTCTGACGATTCTCTTAAAAGGAGAAAACGGTGAGGCATACAATGTCTCCAACGAGGCTACCTACGGCACGATCCGGCAGATGGCAGAGATGCTGATCGAAAAGTATCCGTGGAGCGGCTCAAATCTGATCTTCGATATCCCGGAGGATGTGAACAGGTTTGGGTATGCGCCGACTTCGCGGATGCTGGTGTGCTCGGAAAAATTAAATGCACTTGGCTGGAAGGCAGAGGTATCACTGCCGGAGATGTTTGAACGGCTGATCCGCAGTATGCGGGCGCAGGAGGAGTAAGCACAGGCCGGTGGCAAAGAAAAATATTTGCTGCAGCATTCGCTGTAAAAGGAATGAGCAGCAGTAAAAAGGAATGCCTTGAGTAAGACACAGGTTGTTAGGACAGAGCAGGAGTTCCGCAGCAAAGAAAAGAGGAATACCGGATGGAACAGAAAATCACACCGGAAATGATATGGAAAAATTTTGAGGGAAGCCGTATCGTGCTTGCCGGAGTCAGAAACAGTGACCGGGCACTTTTTGGAGAGAGCCTTGGAACGGTGGCAAGCCAGATGGGCGGAGCGGTCACAGTGTCAGACGGAGAGGAACAGATCCGTGAAGGCGATTATGTGCTGCTTTTTACACGGACTGCGGTGCCGGATCGAAAACGGAAGGCATCAGAGTGGACAACAAAGCCTGGAGACTGGAGCATGGCGGCCGATGACTGGGAGGAAACGATGAAGCTTCTGGAAACGCTTCGGAGTCTGCCGGAGAAAAAGCCGGCCGGAGTGCTTCTTATTTCCGGAAATGAAGTCTATGGAAAAAGCTATGGATATCGCCAGGCGAAAAAGGAAGAAGATCTTGGCTATATCTGCCATACGAATGCAGCAGACGCAGCGGCGCAGTGCATGCGCATGGCAGAACAGTTTGCCTGCCGTCTGGCAGCGGAAAAAAATCTTCCGGTGCGGGTCGTGCGGATGGACGGAAACGCGGAGACAGAAGCGCTTCGCCGACTGCCGCTTCAGGCAATGCGTGTGCTGATGCTCGGCGCATCTGGAGAAATCTACAATATCTCAGGAAAGAAAGACGAACCGGCAGCGGAAAAGCCGAAAACGTCAGTGGATGGAAAAAAGCCGATTCGGATCGGAGATCCGAAGATTGTGTCATTTCAGGATCGGAAAGAGGAACGGGAGGACCGACAGGCAATGCTCGAACGGGAGCGGAGCGCTTCCGGTACCTGGCTGCGGGAAAATGACCCGGGGAACATCGAGGCAAAGGCACATGGACTGACGGATTATGAGATTGAAAACGGTGAGATCAGCACATCGCCGCTCTCACCGATGACGGTTGTGACCGATACGACGAAAGCAGAAAAGCTTGGAAAGTAAGGGATGCTATGTTACTGCGGGATTTTTTAAATGAATTTGAACTGGACTGGGCGCAGGCTGCTTACCGGTCCGGCCAGATCCCACTGAAAAAAATAAAAAAGAAAAAGATACTTCTGGTCGGAGAACAGGAGGCGCTCCAGGATGCGGCGGCGTGGTCCTTTATGGCATGGAATGATGAGGCAAAAGCAGGGATCCGTGTTGAGGAAGCCTTTTTAAACGCAGAGGGTGCTTTGGAAGTGCGCCATGTTTTTACGGAAGAAGGATTCCAGATAAAGGAAGCCGATGTGGTGATCCTGACGGGACTTTGCTGTGCGAAGGCGCCTGAAGGAGCGGATGCATCGTTTGCATATCTGAAATCATTTTCGAATGTGGTTGATGCACTCTGCGGGAATGCAGACCCGGAGATTTTGCTGCTTTCTGACGGGCGGGTCTATGGGCGGACGGCTCATGCATTTGCGGTTTCCGAGTACGAGGCCGGCGCAACGGATCCTTCAGACCCGGCTTTTGCGCAGCAGTATCTGCTGCAGGCGATGGAGAGTATTCTGATCACAAAATGCCGAACGCACCAAAAACCGTATCAGATCCTGCGCACCGGCTGGATTTATGGGCCATGCATTCCGATGATGGATCATGCAGCGGCTACCCTTGCAAAGAAAACAGCACGCGGGGAAAAGATCGAGCTGAGACTTTCGGCAGAACGCGATTCCTACATCTGTATCCATGACGTGCTGACTGCGATCCAGTATGTGCTGACTGCGCTTCCGGAAAATAAGATTTTCAATGTAAAGGGAAAGGATTCGGACCGTTCCCCGGCTGAACTTGCGATGACGCTGTATCAGAATTTTCCAAAGCAGTGCCGGCTGGACCTGACGACGGAGACAGGAAAAAAAGCTTCAGACGAATGCAATGAGCAGAATACGGCCACAGCGGAAATGCGGATCAGGGAAGATATGGCCGAAGCGAAAACAGAAGTGCAGGAGCGTTCATTCGTGCCGCCTGGCGTTCTTCTGAACACGCAGCTGATCGAGCACTACGGTTTTGAACCGTCGATCACGCTGGAGGACGGACTGATCATTCTGGTGAAATGTCTGCAGAAGACCGGAGAGGTTTTCATTTTTGACAACACATACCTTGGAAAGCTTGAAAAAGTACAGAAGATTCTGCTCGGCTATCTTCTTGAGATCGACCGGATCTGCCGCCAGAACGACATCAAATATTTTCTGGCGGGCGGTACGCTGCTTGGTGCAATCCGCCATCACGGATTTATTCCCTGGGATGACGACGCGGATGTTATGATGCTGCGTGAGGATTACGACCGTTTCCGCAAGGTGGCGCAGCGGGAACTGCCGGATAATATTTTTGTGCAGCTGCCGACGACAGAAAAGGGAAATTACAACCCGTTTACGAAGCTGCGCATCAACGACACAATGTTTGCGACGGAGTTTACCGGACATTTTATGGACATGCACAATGGCATCTTTTTCGATGTGCTGTCGCATGACCGCACCGGAAATCATAAATGGTCACAGAAACTTCACCTGATAGTCACAATGCTGTCACGTTCTGTGGTGTTTAATAAGTGGGGAAATACAGATATCAAGAGCGGCGGCAATCATCCGCTGATCTGCAAATTTGTTGATAAGGCAAAGTATCTGATTCCGATGCGCTTTGCGCTTTGGGCGCAGAACCGCAGTCTGGAATTTTTCAGGGATCGCGGGACAGACTATCTCTATGACGGGATGGGCCGCAATTTAAAGCGCGGCGCATTTCCGAAGAAATGGCTGGATGAAGTGGTTTATGTGGATTTTGAGGGCTACCAGTTCCCGGTTCCAAAGGAATACGATAAATATCTGACGTATCTCTACGGAGATTACATGCAGATGATCCCGGTAAGCCACCGCAGAACCAGCCACAGTATCGTACTGACGGATCTTGGAGCCTACTCCGACTTCCGGATCGGTAAGGAAAAAGAGAAACAGGAAGGATAAAAACGATGTTATCCGTAGTTTTACCAGCTTACAACGAAGAAAAAATGATACAAAAGGCAGCCGATACGATCGACCGGATCCTGAATGCAGAGAAGATCTCATATGAGATCGTTTTTGTAAACGATGGTTCGAAGGACCGCACGTGGGAGGAGATTGAACGTGCGGCCGGGCGCAACCCAAATGTGACGGGCGTCAATTTTTCCCGCAATTTCGGTAAGGAATCTGCGATGTATGCAGGGCTGGCAAGCGCTTCGGGCGATTGCTGTGCGGTGATGGACTGCGACCTGCAGCATCCGCCGGAGATACTGGTGGAGATGTACCGTCTGTGGGAGCAGGGGTATGAGGTAGTAGAGGGTGTCAAACACAGCCGCGGAAAAGAGAGTGCGCTGCATAAGGCAAGTGCCGGACTGTTTTATAAACTGATCTCAAGTGCAGTGAAGATCGATATGTCGCGGGCTTCAGATTTCAAACTCCTGGACCGCAAAGCGGTGAACGCGTTGCTTGATATGCCGGAGAGAAATGTATTTTTCCGGGCGCTCTCCTCATGGATCGGCTACCGGAAGACGACCGTGGAGTTTGATGTGCAGGAACGCACCGAGGGTGAATCGAAATGGTCGACGAAATCGCTGATCAAGTACGCCGTAAAAAATATTGTTTCGTTTTCGACGGTGCCGATGCAGTGTGTGACGGTGGCGGGCGTGTTTGTGTTCCTGCTGGCGATCGTGCTTGGCATTCAGTCACTGGTGCGGTATTTCAGCGGACATGCCGTGGAAGGCTTTACGACGGTAATCCTGCTGATTCTGATCATTGGCAGCATCATTATGATCAGCCTCGGTATTATTGGATACTATATCGCGAAGATTTATGAGGAAGTAAAAGGAAGGCCGCGTTATCTGATCTCCAGAAAGCTGGAGCGCCGGGCGGCTGGAAAAGAAAACACGGAACCTGCAGGACATGGAAAACCAGCCGATGACTGAGGCGAAATCAGTGTAGTAATCTGCGCAATACGGTACTATATGATCCCGTATCTTCATATACTTGAGAAGATAATGCAGCGGAGGCACCGCCATGAATGGAATCTGGGGCGGAATGCTCCTGGTGGGGATCATTTACGGAGTAATGACCGGGCGGACGGAAGCAGTCTCTGCCGCGGTGCTGGATTCTTCCCGTGACGCAGTGGCGCTGTGCATTACCATGCTTGGCATCACCGGGCTGTGGATGGGACTGATGCAGATTGCGCAGGACGGAGGAGCAGTTTCAGTGATTTCGGCAAAAATGAAACCGCTGATCCGGTTTCTGTTTCCGGGAATCCCGGAGAATCATCCGGCATCCGGTGCGATCACCTTAAATTTTGCCGCGAATTTTCTCGGCCTTGGGTGGGCAGCGACTCCGGCAGGACTTCAGGCGATGAAGGAGCTGGAGGCGCTGCGGGAACAAAAAGGCGGGGAGGCCGGAACGGCGAGCGACGAAATGTGTGCATTTCTGATCCTGAATATTTCGTCGCTGCAGCTGATCCCGGTCACGGTAATTGCATACCGGAGCCAGTACCACAGCGCGGATCCGGCAGTTATCACGGGACCTGCGATCGCGGCGACAGCGGTAAGCACTGCGGCGGCTGTCCTTTTTGTAAAATGGGCAGGCCGGAAAAAGAAAAAGACGTAAGAAAAAGGCTGCTCGGGATCAGAGGTTCCGGGCAGTTTTGACTTTAACGGGTACATCGTTATCGAAATAACTATACCACTCACTTGTCTGCGAATCCGATTGCACAGATGAAAAAGTCTCAGCGTAGCCCGCTACGCCTGCGTTTTTTCATCTGCACACTCAAATCCGTATTCTGCGCAATTGATATAGTTATTTACGAAACGATGTACCAGAAAGAACAGGAGGTATCATTATGAACACAAAAATCTGGGCGCACAGAGGCGCATCCGGTTATGCACCGGAAAACACACTGGAATCCTTTGAACTGGCAATTGAGCAGAAGGCGGATGGTATTGAGCTGGACGTACAGATGACAAAGGACGGTGAACTCGTCGTGATCCATGACGAGACGATTGACCGGACCGGAAACGGCACGGGCCGCGTGCAGGATCATACGTTAAAAGAGTTAAAAGCACTGAACTTCAACAAGACACATCCGGAGTATGCATCGGCGAAGATCCCGACGCTGCGTGAGGTCTATGAGCTCGTAAAGCCGTCTGGGATTACGGTGAATGTGGAGATGAAGACAGGCGTTTATTTTTATCCGGGCATCTGCGGCAAAGTGCTGGAGCTTGCCGAAGAAATGGGGATGAAGGAGCGGATCTGGTATTCCTCATTCAACCATTCTACGCTTGTGGCGCTGAAAAAACTGGATCCGGGCGTGAGGACGGGGATTCTTTATGCGGATGGCTGGCTGAATGTACCGGAATATGCGTCACGCATTCAGGCGGAGGCACTGCATCCGGCCTATTACAATCTGCAGTATACGGGATTCCTCGCAGAAGCAAAACAGAGAGGACTGAAGCTGCATGTCTGGACCGTCAACGACAGTGATATGATGGAGTACCTTGCGAAAGAGGGCGTGGACGCGATCATTACAAATTATCCGGACCGGGCAAGAAGAGTGCTGACAGAACTTGATGTGTAGATGTAGTATACAGGGCAAATCAGAACATCTGTGAGTCAAAGCGGATATTCGCAATCCGCTTCGCTACTTGCTCATAACCGAGTAGCTGCTTCGCAGCTTATCAGGAGTGGCTTGTACCACTCCTGATACAAGCAAGTCCCTACCCACTGCTTATTGCTCCGCGCAATTGAAGCAGGGGACTTGCTTGACTCGGTTAAATGTACTCACGGGGTGCACGTTGATGAAATTTGTGTGCGGCTGGCAGAAAATCGGCCACAAAAGTGAGTGCAGGAAAGACTCCGAGAGTACATTCGAAAGAAAAGAGGGGATCAGAGATGAAACACGAAGGAGAATGGCTCCTTGGTGCGCTCGGCGCAGCCGGAGCTTATCTGCTGGCAATCATGCCGGAGCGAAAGCACCGGGCGGAGCGGATGAAAGGCATTTTTTATGCGCACCGCGGGCTGCATGATCTGGAGGCAGGTGTGCCGGAAAACAGTATGGCGGCGTTTGCGGCAGCGGTAGAAAAAGGGTACGGGATTGAATTGGATGTGCAGCTGACGAGAGATCAAATCCCAGTTGTGTTTCATGATTTTACATTAAAGCGGGTCTGCTCGGCGGAAGGGCGCGTAAAGGATTATACATTTGAGGAACTGCAACAGTTTTCGATCGAGGGAACCAATCAGCGGATTCCAGAGTTTGCGGATGTACTTCAGCTTGTAAACGGTGCGGTGCCGCTTCTGATTGAACTGAAGTGTCCGGATCTTGGCTGTGAAATCTGCCGCCTGACGGATCAGGAACTGCAGGGATATCGCGGCAGCTATACCATCGAATCGTTCAGCCCGATGGCACTTCTGTGGTACCGCAGACACCGGCCGGAGGTTCCGCGCGGACAGCTGGCGATGAATTATCAGCGGCAAGAGGGGCATTATGGACCGGAACGTATGGCATCCCGCCATCTGCTCTACAACTTTTTCTCAAAGCCGGATTTTATTGCCTATGATATCCGGGATCGGAAGGCGCTATCCAAGACGATCTGCAGGAGCATTTTCGACTGCCCGTGTGCGGCCTGGACGGTGCGCTCTGCCGCTCAGCTTGAACAGGTGCGGCCATATTATGACTGCTTCATTTTTGAGGGTTTCTGCCCGTGATGAAAATCTGTTCAGAGGCACAGCGGCAAAATGCTGCGCATTTCACCGCTGTGGCGTATCCGCGAGATGGAATGATAACACATCGAAGAATTTCGTTTTGAAAATTGTTGTGATGGGCAGAAGAATGCGGTATACTAAGTCTATGAAAACAGGAAAGTCAGTTACTTTGCGCCTGTGGGGCTTATGTAACGGCCGACCAGGACTTTCATCATAAAAAACGAAGGATGTGACGAACTATGAAGAGAATAGGACTTCTGACGAGCGGCGGAGACTGCCAGGCGCTCAATGCGACGATGCGCGGCGTGGTAAAGGGTCTTTCCGCAAACCTCACGGAGCTGGAGGTATACGGCTTTATGAATGGCTACAAAGGTCTGATCTATGGTGATTACAGACTTCTGACCTCCCGTGATTTTTCCGGTATTCTGACGAAGGGCGGTACGATCCTCGGATCTTCCAGGCAGCCGTTCAAGCTGATGCGTGAGCCGGATGAAAAAGGCCTCGATAAAGTAGAGGCAATGAAGCAGAATTATTACAAGCTCCGTCTGGACTGTCTTGTAATCCTCGGCGGAAATGGTACGCAGAAGACTGCGAATCTGCTGCGGGAGGAAGGGCTGAATATCATCCATCTTCCGAAGACGATCGACAATGATATCTATGGCACCGATATGACCTTTGGCTTTTACAGCGCGGTCAATATCGCGACTGAGGCGATCGACTGTATCCACACGACGGCGGCATCCCACAACCGTGTATTTATTGTGGAAGTCATGGGTCACAAAGTAGGCTGGCTGACGCTTTATTCTGGTATTGCAGGCGGCGCGGATATCATCCTGATTCCGGAGATCCCGTATGACATCAGGCGTGTTGTAGAGGCGATCGACCGCAGAACGAAAGCAGGCAAGGGCTTTACTGTCATTGCGGTTGCAGAAGGTGCGATCTCAAAAGAAGACGCAAAGCTCAGCAAAAAAGAATACCGCAAAAAAATTGAGGCGCAGAAATATCCGTCGGTCGCATATGAGCTTGCAGAGCAGATCAAGGCAGCCAACGGACCGGAGGTGCGTATTACGGTTCCGGGCCACACGCAGCGAGGCGGCAGCCCGTGCCCGTATGACCGTGTCCTTTCGACGAGAATCGGCGTGACAGCTGCGAAGATGATTCTTGATGAAGAGTACGGCTATATGGTCGGCATCGTAAACGGAAAAATGAAGAAGGTGCCGCTTGCGGAGGTTTCCGGGAAGCTGAAAATGGTATCTCCGAAGGATTCCATCATTCAGGAAGCAAAGCTGATGGGCATCAGTTTCGGTGACTGATGAAATTGGCATAGTCACCTGACGAAAATGAATGCAAAAAAAGCAGCTTTTTGGTCAGAACGAAAGGGCTTCAAATGAAGCCGGAAGAAGCTGCGGACGGACAGCCTGAGGCAGGATATCTGCACAGGCTGTCTTTTGTGTAAGGAAAAAGGATTAACAGGAGGAATTATGGGCTACACAGCGTTATACAGAAAATTTCGCCCGGATACGTTTGAGGATGTAAAGGGACAGGATCACATTGTAAAGACACTGAAAAATCAGATCCGTGCGGACCGTGCAGGGCACGCTTATCTGTTTTGCGGGACACGTGGCACCGGAAAAACGACGATTGCGAAGATCCTGGCGAAGGCGGTAAACTGCGAGCATCCGATTGACGGCAGCCCGTGCAATGAGTGTGCATCCTGCCGTGCGATTGCGGCCGGAGCATCAATGAATGTGATCGAGATCGACGCGGCATCCAACAACGGTGTGGAAAATATCCGCGAGATCCGCGAGGAAGTAGCCTATCCGCCGACGGAGGGAAAATATAAGGTTTATATCATCGACGAGGTGCATATGCTCTCTATCGGTGCGTTTAACGCACTGTTAAAAACGCTGGAGGAGCCGCCGTCGTATGTGATCTTTATTCTGGCGACGACAGAAGCGCACAAAATTCCGGTGACGATTCTGTCAAGATGCCAGCGCTACGATTTCCGGAGAATCAGCCAGGAGACAATTCTGAAAAGACTTCAGGACCTGATGGAACAGGAACACGTAGAGGCAGAGGAAAAGGCACTGCGCTACGTGGCGCGAAAGGGAGACGGCTCGATGCGTGACTCCTTAAGCCTGCTCGACCAGTGCATTGCATTTTATATGGGCGAGACACTGACGTATGACCGGGTACTCGATGTGCTTGGGGCGGTGGATACGGAGGTATTCAGCGAACTGCTCGATCATATTTTAAAGGATCGGATCACGGATTCGATCGCACTTCTGGACCGACTGATTCTGGACGGAAGAGATCTGACGCAGTTTGTCAGTGATTTTACATGGTATCTGCGCAATCTGATGCTGATCAAGGCATCAGATGACATGGAAGATATCCTGGATGTGTCGACAGAGAATCTGGCGCAGCTCAAAAAAGAGGCGGCAGTGATCCGCAGCGATTCACTGATGCGCTATATCCGCATTTTTTCTGAATTATCAGGAACAATCCGGTATGCAGTCAACAAGCGCGTGATGCTGGAAATGGCACTGATCAAGCTGTGCCGTCCGGAGGCGGAAAAAGATGAACTGTCGATCGCGGAGCGGCTGCGCAGGCTGGAAAAAAGGCTGGAAGATGGGGTGGTGATGGCAGCGCAAGGCGGCAGCGCAGGTTATCCGGAGAAGAACGCACCCTGTCCTGGTGCAGGCTTTGATGAAAATGGTTATCCGACTGGCGACGGCTACAATGGCGCTTACCCGTGGCCGGACGGCTTTGTCCCGGCAGGCAGCGCGGGGCAGGCAGGCGGTACGCCTTCGCCGGCAGCCAAAGCGGCACCGGAAGACCTGAAAAAGGTTCGTTCCATGTGGAAAAATATCATTGCGGAGACATCGCCTGCCTTTCGGATGGCACTTGCTTCCGCGCAGGTAAAATACAATGCAGGAGACGAAAATGATAATCGTCTTTTCGTCGTCTTTACCGATTTTCTGGCAGAGCGCTATACCAGGAATGCCGGACAGATGGCAGAGCGCAAGGCTGAGCTTGAGGGCATCATTACGGATAAGATCGGAAAACAGGTGGAAGTGAAGCTGATGCTGGAGGCAGATGAAGATATCCAGAAAAATAAGCTGGCGGAGATCGATCTGGACGAAAGAATCCGCGAATTTATTCATACAGATATAGAAATCGTAGACGAAAACTGATAGAATAGGAAAGCCGGAGCTGGCACAGACAGAAATCTGGAGACGGATTGCGGATAATGATAAGGCAATCGTGAAGCGTATGAGATCTTTTGTATGGTGTATGCCAAATGCCGGACAGAAACTGATAGAACAATAAAATAAATGGAGGAAATAAAAATGGCGAAACGCGGAGGTTTTCCGGGCGGCATGCCGGGCAATATGAATAATCTGATGAAGCAGGCACAGAAAATGCAGAAGCAGATGGAAGAGAATCAGAAAGAGTTGGAAGAGAAAGAATTCACAGCGGCAGCAGGCGGCGGTGCAGTGGAAGTAACTGTGACTGGCAAGCGTGAAGTGAAGCGTGTAAAGCTGTCAGAAGAGGTGGTTGACCCGGACGATATCGAGATGCTCGAAGACCTGATCGTGGCAGCGACAAACGAGGCGATGCGTCAGGCTGAGGAGGCAGCAGCATCTGTTATGTCGAAGCTGACCGGCGGCCTTGGCGGTCTTGGGGGATTCGGATTCTGATGGATTACTACGGAAGTCAGATGTCAAAGCTGATTGAGCAGCTCTCTTCTCTGCCGGGCATCGGCGGAAAATCTGCTCAGCGGCTGGCATTTCATATCATTCATATGCCGAAAGAACAGGTCAGGCAGCTGACATCAGCGATTACAGACGCACGCGAGAATATCCGCTACTGCAAAGAATGCTGTACGCTGACGGATCAGGAGATATGCCCGATCTGTGCGAATGCACAGCGGGATCATAAGACGATCATGGTTGTGGAAAATACGCGTGATCTTGCGGCGTATGAAAAGACAGGAAAGTATGAGGGCGTATATCACGTTCTTCATGGAGCAATCTCGCCGATGCTCGGGATCGGACCGGCGGATATTCGGCTGAAAGAGCTGATGCAGCGTCTGCAGGGAGATGTAAATGAAGTAATCATTGCCACGAACTCAAGCCTGGAAGGTGAGACGACGGCAATGTACATCAGCAAGCTGATCAAACCGACCGGCATCAAGGTCAGCCGGATCGCAAGCGGCGTTCCGGTCGGCGGCGATCTGGAGTATATTGACGAGGTGACGCTTCTGCGGGCGCTGGAGGGTCGGACGGCACTGTAAAATTGCTGAGTTTCATCAGGGCAGACAGGCAGCAAGGCGGATCTGTCAGTGACAGAGATATAAAATTTATGTAACTGTTCAGAGCCAACCTCCAAAATGCTACGCATTTCGTCGGTGTGGCGTATCCGCCAAATAAAATTTCAAAAACAGGCTTAAAAATGCAAGCATTTTCCGCCTGTTTTATGAAATTTTGCTTGGCTCTGAACAGTTACAAATTTATGACATTTCATAACAGGCAGGAGAGAATGCATTCGCATACCTCTTCTGCCATTTTTATTACGGTGGAAAGGCGGGCTGTCTGAAGTGCGAGATAAGGATGCAGACTCTCTGAATTTGTAATTCCGGTAATCGAGATATCACCGGTGTGCGGCAGATGCTTGTGTACGCCGGAGCCGGGCAGCAGACCGTAAGGATGCAGGGAAAGTGCGCCGATTCTCGAACAGGGACCAAGCGAAGCATCGATCGCAAGAACCGGAGAATTCGGGTGATGTTTGCGGATAATGGAGGACTGCACGTCCAGATTTAAAGCATGGACGGGCTGCATCAGCGTGCCGTAGACCGGACAGGGACAGCCGTACCGAAGAAGAAAACTTCCGGTGATCGGACCAAGGCTGTCACCGATCAGCCGGTCCGTGCCGATACAGAGAATGACCGGCCGGCCTGATTTTCTGGAAAAAGAAGTGCGGCAGCTGCCAAGCAGGAGCAGAAGCGAATCCGGACAGAGCGGGATCGACTCCTGTGCATGGTAAACATCTGTTTTAATATCAGATAATTCTGATTTCATATAAGGACTCCTTTTTATTTGATCTGAGTCAGGTAAGTTCCGCGCTTTGACCCGAGTCAGGGCAGCAAAGCGAATTATGGTTTCCTGCCGTGCCTGGATACATGTTACAGTGTATCCAGGGCAGCCAGGGTGTATGCGGTAAAAGAAAAATTGGAGCAGGAATTCAAAGTGCTGCGAAAAAAATTTTCTTTTTTGTCCATGAAATACTAAATTCTGCATACAGTGTATGGTAGAGTGAACGCAGAATCGTATAAGGAGAAAACCGCTTGTGGGAAGGCTGCTTATGAGTCCTTGCTGTGAACGGATCTCACCTTATGATCATGCAGCCGCGGAGGGGAATCTGAAAATGTTCACTTTCGCGGAAAATGGGAAAAGGAGTGAGCAGAGTATGGAAAAAGAGACAGCACTGCCGAAAAACATACGTCAGATCGGAGAAGTCAGAGGGGAGGAAAAAATCTGTCTGGAAGACTATGTGATGACATGTATCCATAAAAAGGAACAGCAGGAAAAAGAAGGGTATCTCGGGATTTTCTTTGGAGAACGCAGACGGGAGGCGGAAACAGAGTATGTGTTTATCCGGGGAATCCTGGAACTTTCCAAAACATGGGAGCCGGAATCCTTTGCGGAAAAACTGGAGAAACAGCGCACAAAATATTTTCCGGACTGGACGGTACAGGGCTGCTGTGTGATCGGGGTCTATGATATGGAGCGGATCCGAGAAGTGCGGACGCGGATTGAGGATGCAGGACATATCGTGTATCATCTGCAGGAGCAGGAGGAGACGCTGTACGCACAGCGAGATGGAACATACCACAAAATAAAAGGCTATTTTATTTTTTATGAGCAGAACCGAAAAATGCAGGCGTATCTTTCGGATGAGTTTAAGGAAGACCGGGTAGAAAAAGAAAGTTTTCCGGACAGAGCAATCAAAAGCTTCCGGGAGAAGGTACGGATCAAGAGCGAGAGAAAGAGCGGCAGCATGCTGAAGATGGCGAGCTCTTTTTTTGTTGTGACGGTACTTGCTGTAGCGGCAGTTACGGTCACAAAAATGGATGACCTGAAAAAAGTGCGCCAGACGCTGAATGCCTCCGACAACGCAGCAGAAAATGAAGCGCAGGATCATATTTATATGGATACGGCAGGCATGGGAGAAAACACAAATACACCTGCGGGAGATTCGTCGGGCGAGCAGAATACCGGCATGCCAGATTCCGAAAATTCCGGCGGCATGCCTGAAAGCACCGCCGTTTCATGCGGGCAGAGCAGCGCGGAAAATACTGCCGGAGAAGAGCAGAGCAGTGTGGAAAACACAGCGGCAACTGCCATTGCAGATGAGAGCGGGGCGGCCGCGGGAAGTATCGGTGCAGACAGAACGGAATCTGCATCAGATGCCGTCGCAGGCGGAAACATGACAGCCTCCAATGGGCTTGCTGCCGCACAAAGCAGCGTCTCTTCAACAGAAGATACCGGGGATGCAGAGAAATCCATAACTGCCGGGGATGACGGGCAGACTGCGGGTACGGCATCAGTACAAGGCGATGACACACTGCAGTCCGCATCTGCCCGGCCGCGCCGTACGCAGGCGACTTACACGATCCGTGAGGGTGACACACTGGCGGATATCTGTAGTAAATATTACGGAAGCTTCGACAAACTGGAGCTGATCTGCAGTGCAAACGGGATCACGGACGCGAACCTGATCCTGCCGGGCCAGGAGATCGTGCTGCCCTGACGCAGCAGCATGCTTCATAAGTGCCAGAAACAGCATCAGCAGGCAGGCCTGTGCTGCAGGCTGTCGGGATTTCAAATGCGATGCATGTTCTGATGGCTTGCACGCATGCCTACTTTCTGTTATAGTTATAGCACTTCTATGTGGATGTCGTTTTCTATAGCCATTTTACTGTTTGAACGCAGATAAGCATTCCATTGCTTTGGGTGCGCGGAGCCATGAACGGTGTCTGCATATGGGAACAGAAAGGATAAGTTTATGAATAAAAAGAAATGGGGAAAGACAGCGGCCGGCCTGAAAGAAAAGCTGCAGTTTTTACGGCTCGATGAAGATCTGGATGATGAGGATGATCTGGAGGTCGAGGAAGAAGAGATTGCGCCTGGGCGAACGCTGCAGGAGGAACTGAAAGATAAGCTTGCAAGAAAAAAGCGGAATCTTAAGCGGCTGAGGCTGGTGCTTTTTGGAGCTGCGGTAATTGCGGTATTCGGTTTCTGGCTGTACAATCAGCTTTATATTTTTAAAGATTATGTGATAAGCAGAAGCGAGGCGATCGAGGCAGCTTCCGGTACGAAATATATTTCCGCCGGTAAGCTGCTCTATCGCTATAATTCAGACGGGGTATCCTGTATTTCGCGAAGCAGCGATACAAAATGGAGCATTACGTACAATATGCAGGCACCGATTGCAGATATCTGTGATACGACAATGGCGATCGCCGAGCAGCAGGGAACGCAGATCTATATTATCAACGAAGATGGGCTGGTCGGAAATTTTGAGACGCAGTATCCGATTTTGAAAGTGCGCGTATCCACGCAGGGAATGGTGGCTGTTGTGCAGGAGCAGGACAACATCACGTGGATTAATCTATATCAGGCGGATGGAACCGTGGTGGCAAATGACAAGACGACGGTCAGTGAGACAGGTTACCCGATGGATGTAGACCTTTCCCCAAACGGGCAGAGGATGGCAGTGTCTTATCTGGGAATGAAAGAAGGAATTCTTGGCAGCAGCGTAGTATTTTACGATTTCGGCACGCTTGGGCAGAAAAAAGAAAACAATATCATCAGCAGTGTGGAATATCAGGATGCGATACTGCCGGAGCTTTATTTTGTGGACAATACGAGAGCTGTAGCTGTGGCTGACAATGGATTTTATGTGTTTGGAGGCGGGGATGAACCTGCGCAGACGGCGGAAGTTGACTTCACGGAAGAGATTATCGGAAGCTTCCATGATGACAGCCAGATCGGTTTTCTGTTCCTGAATGAAGATGGTGATCAGGAGTATCGCATGGAACTTTACAATTACAGCGGCAGGCGGAAAAAAACACGCAAGATTGATGCGACGTTTGACAATATCAAGATCGAAAACGGTCAGATCCTGATGTACAATGAAAAAGGGTTTGATGTATTCAGTGAGACGGGACGTCTGCGTTTTACGTCTGCATATGAAAAAGAAGTGGAAGAACTGTTCTACTTTGGCTCGTTCCGCACCTACCTCGTTGTCACAAAAGACAGCTTTGACTGGATTCGTGTCAAATAGGCAGCGAAGCGGGCTGTGTACAGGAGGACATCATGAACATAAACATACTTGAAATCGCGGTGGCCGCGGTGATTCTGCTCTTTGCAGCGGCTGGTTACCGGAAAGGATTCGTAAAGAAGCTTGCGGCGATGGTATCGCTGCTCGTTTCTGTGGTGCTCGTATCGGCACTTCTGCCGTGGATCACTGCTTTTCTGAAGGAAAACACGCCAGTTTATACGATGGTCGAGGAGCAATGCCGGACGGTCATGGAAAAGCAGATCGGTGAGGCAATGTTTTCGGGGGCAGAAAAAAGTACAGGAGAAAGCTCACAGGCAGACATCTACCGGAATATGGGCCGGGAAGAAATTAAGGCTCTGATGGAGGCAAACGGATACGATGGCAGTTTGCTCGATGCATTGAGCGATGAGCAGCTGGAGCAGTATAAAGAACAGTATATTCAGCAGTATTTTAGCAGTGACACAACGAACAGTGGGGAAAGCGACAATTCAGGAGCTGTTCTTCTTGGAAATCTGACGAGGATCGAGCAGACAGAGCTGATTGAAAATCTTCCGCTTCCGGAATTTCTGCAGGACATCCTGCTCGATTACAATAACGAAGAGGGGTATCAGGGGCTGGGAGTCAGCACGTTTCAGGACTACCTGATCGGCTTTATTGCGACCGGTATTTTGAATGTAGCAGCATTTCTGGCTTCCGTGCTTATTGTGCATCTGCTTTTATGGCTGTCGATTTCGGCACTCAGCATTCTGGCAAATCTGCCGGTGATTCGCGTGGTCAATCGTGTGGCCGGTCTGGCGCTCGGGCTTTTGCAGGCAATGCTGGTGCTCTGGCTTGCCTTCCTGATCCTGTCCCTGGTATCGGGTACCGGGATCGGAATGCAGCTGATGAAGATGGTGGAGAGCAGCACCTGGCTGAACTGGCTGTATCAGTCGAATTTGTTTTTGAAGATCGTGCTGCGTGCGTCAGCGTTTTTCGGGTAGGAAGTGGTCGTAAAGCGGATATTCGTAATCTACTCCGCTGCCTGTCCTTAAAACAAGATAAAGTTTTCTGGCATTTTATCTTGACAAAACAGAATCGTCGTGCTACACTTTAACACAACAAAGGAACAAACCGATGAGAAAGAGTAGTAAGTTTCATTTGTGAAGGCACAGAGAACTGCAGATGGTGGGATTGCAGTACGGAGCAGGAAACTGAATGGACTTTTGAGGGCGGTCTGAACGAGATTGCAATATAAATCTCAAAGTAGGATATGCCGGGAACCGAACCCGTTATCAATCAGGAGTGTATGATAGTACACGCGAAAGTGGACGACTTGTCAAAATGAGTGGCACCGCGATAATAAGAAATTATTACCGTCTCAGAGAAATCTGAGGCGGTTTTTGTTTTACCAGGAAATACACCGGTTGATCCTTTGAAAAGAAGAAAAGTGAAAAAGGAGAACAAAACTATGAAAAAGAGAGTATTTGCAACCGTAACAGTATCCATGGCAGCAGCGGCAATGATTACAGGAAGCGCAATGGCAGCAGATTATAAAGTAGGCATTATCCAGTTCGTAGACGATGCATCCTTAAATCAGATCGAAGCCAATATCGAGGCAGAGCTGACAAAGAAATCCGAAGAGGGCGAAGACAATTATATTTTTGAAGGAAATGTATACAATGGACAGGCGGATTCCACGACACTGAACCAGAT
Source organism: Lachnospiraceae bacterium (assembly GCA_902363665.1). Classification (GTDB taxonomy): domain Bacteria; phylum Bacillota; class Clostridia; order Lachnospirales; family Lachnospiraceae; genus Choladousia. The sequence continues at coordinate 107,855 of CABJAW010000015.1, forward strand.
TGCAACACAGCTGATCTCCGATGGCGTAGATGTGATTATCCCGATTGCGACACCGGCAGCACAGATCGTACAGACGGCAACCGAAGACAATCAGATTCCGGTTGTATTTTCCGCAGTATCGGATCCGGTCGGAGCCGGGCTTGTAGAATCGATGGATGCACCGGGCGCAAATATCACAGGAACGAGCGATGCACTGAATACGAATGCAATCCTGGATCTGATGTTTGTGGCAAATCCGGATATTAAGTCCGTGGGACTTCTTTACAGCCAGTCAGAGGATTCTTCCAAGCAGCCGATCGCAGATGCGAAAGCATATCTTGAGGAAAAAGGCATCGATTACGTAGAAAAAACCGGAACAAACAACACCGAAGTGGCACAGGCAGCAGACGCCCTGATCGCAGCAGGCGTTGACGCAGTATTTACCCCGACTGACAACACGGTCATGACGGCAGAACTGGCAATTTATGAGAAGTTTATCGAGGCAGGCATCCCGCATTACTGTGGTGCAGATTCCTTTGCATTAAACGGAGCATTCTGCGGATATGGCGTTGACTATGCAAAGCTCGGTGTTGAGACCGCAGACATGGTTGTAGAGGTTTTGCAGGGTGCGGATCCGGCAGCAACACCAGTCAAAACGTTTGACAATGGTATTGCAACAGTCAACACAGAGACGGCAGAAGCGCTTGGCATTGACTACAGCGGATTTGCAGAGAAATGCACCGGCGTAGTAGAGACCGTTACGGCAGAGGAGTTTGAATAAGCGGATCGTCCCACGTTTAGAATGATAAGACGAAACATAGCGGCAAAGAACAGGAAGCAAGCCGCAAAGAAACATTTTCGAAGTGTCAGATTCCGTGAAAATACCGATTATAAGATTATAAAATTGAAGCGAAAAAGAGATAACCAGGCTGGGATTCCAGTCTGGCTATTTCTGTAGAAAAGGAGATTATATATGGCATCGTTGCTTTCCTTCCCGGTTATCATCAGCGCACTGGAACTGGGATGTATCTATGCCCTTGTGGCGCTCGCGCTGTTTTTGAGTTACTCAATCCTTAATATTGCAGACCTTTCGACGGACGGATGTTTTACCCTTGGCTGTGCGGTCGGTGCGCAGGTGGCGATCATGGGACATCCGATTCTTGCACTGTTTGCGGCAATGGCAGCAGGTGTGTGTTCCGGCTACATTATGGCATTTCTGCAGACAAAACTCGGTGTGGAATCGATTCTGGCAGGAATTATCGTAAATACCGGACTTTACACCGTGAATCTTGCAGCGATGGGCTTCTCATCGAACCTTTCTTTATTTAAATGTGAAACAGTTTACAGTCTTGGAAAAGGACTGTTTGGAGCCACCTGGTATAAACTTGGAATCTCGGCGGTGATTGTTGTGATCGTATGTCTGCTGCTGAAATGGTTCCTCGGCACGCGTCTCGGGCTTTCAATCCGTGCAACCGGCGATAATGAGGACATGGTGCGTGCATCCAGTATCAATCCGGGCTTTACGGTTACGGTAGGCCTGTGCGTCTCGGGCGCGATGACCGCACTTTCCGGCTGCCTGATCGGACAGTATCAGAAATCCTGTGATATCAACCTTGGTACCGGTATGGTAACAATCGCACTTGCCAGCCTGATTATTGGAGAGACGCTGGTCGGCAAACGAACTGTCACACGGCGGATGATCGGAGCCGTACTTGGAAGCTGCCTGTATCGATTTGCGATTGCGATCGCGCTTCGTCTGCACGTGCCGGCAGAATGTCTGAAACTGGTATCATCCGTGATCGTCGCAGTGGCGATTGCAGCCCCATATATTAAGAGCAGGGCTGCATTTCAGAGAAAGAAAATGGCTGCGGCGAAGGGAGGAAATACGTCATGCTGAAGATGACCAATATCAGAAAAGTATTTAATGAAGGTACCGTAAATGAAAAGACAGCGCTGGATGGCGTAAGCCTGACTGTAAAAGACGGAGATTTCGTGACGATCATCGGAAGCAATGGTGCAGGAAAATCTACGCTGTTTAATTGCATCGGCGGAAGCTTTTACCCGGATGAGGGAAGTATTTTTCTGGATAATCAGAATATTACCTATATGCCGGAACATAAGCGTGCAGTGGAGATCGGACGTCTGTTTCAGGATCCGATGAAGGGAACGGCGCCGCATATGACGATCGAAGAAAATCTTGCGCTGGCCTATCTGCGTGTTTCAAAAAAGAAATCTGTATTTTCACGTGTCAGCAATGCGGACCGGGAAATGTTTCGTGAGCGTCTTTCACTTTTGAACATGGGTCTGGAAGACCGGATGAAACAGCCGGTTGGACTGCTCTCAGGCGGGCAGCGACAGGCGCTGACACTTCTGATGGCGACACTCGTCATGCCGAAAATCCTTCTGCTGGATGAGCATACCGCAGCGCTGGATCCGGCGACGGCGGAAAAAGTACTTGCATTGACGAAAAAAACCGTGGAAGAAAATCATCTGGCCTGCCTGATGATCACACACAACATGCATTCCGCTCTCGAAATGGGAAACCGGACCCTGATGATGGACTCCGGAAAAATCGTTCTTGATATCAGTGGAGAGGAGCGTGCCGGTCTTACCGTAGATGGCCTGCTTGAAAAATTCAGTGCCGGAGCTGGAAAAGCGCTGGATAATGACCGGATTCTGTTTTCGAAGGTGGAGTGACAAAGGACGGGAAACTCAATAAGATCAGCAGAAAGAGTCTGGAGGAGAGAAGTCTTACGGTTTCTGACATTTGAGAATTCCATAAAAAAGAGTTTTTTGAGACGGCCGGGGCCGTCTCATTTTTTACCGGGTGGGATAGGCGGCAAAGAGGTGCGAATCTTCGCTTTGCTTTCCAGAAGGGAGAAAGCTTTGCAGTTGACAAAAAATCTTCTCACAAAATCAAGCACAAAAAGATTCCGAGAGTACATAAAAAGAAAGGAAATAAAAAATAAAAAAAGTTTAAAAAATCCGTTGACAAAATAAAAAACAGATGATAGTATATAACTCGCTGTTGAAGCAGATCAAAAAACTGCAAAATAGAAAAATAAAAAAAGTTGAAAAAAGTTGTTGACAAACTGAAAAAGCTGTGATATGATATCAGAGTTGCTCCGGTAGAGAGACAACAGAGAAACAACTTAAGAACCTTGATAACTGAACAGTGAAACAACCTTGAAAATTCTTAAAAAGTTTTATTCATGACAATAGAAAAGTGCGGAGCAGTTTTCTATTGTATT
>CABJAW010000016.1 GCA_902363665.1 Lachnospiraceae bacterium
GCAGTACAGATTTTTTAGCTGATCTCCTGCCCTGGTCAGAAAAGCTGCCGGAATACATCAGAAAGCCAAAGAAAGCCAGTGAAAAATGACACGGCCGCCAGGAGCGGCCGGATATTTATCAAGGTACTTGTGGTTTGGCGTTTACACAAAAACAGAGGGACAATGTAGTTATAATGTCTTTTAATAGACTGCATGCGATGAGTGGGTATCAGCAGTTTACATGTTCTGAAGTGTCACGGGGAAAGTATAACATATTACATATCCCACCTACTTTTAGATATAGAGCAGACCGAGTTGAAATATTAGCAAAGTATGAAAACTTTGAAAAAGCAATTGATTCCATGGAAAAAACATCAAGTGAGAGAAAAGAGTTTTTACATAAACGATTTTCATATTGGATTGCTAATGAAAAATCAATTATGAAAGGAATGCTTATATCAGGAGAAGGTGAATGACATGCATAATATTAATATAAAGCTAACCTGGAAATATGATGTGGCTAATCCAGTTGGATATTTGCTTGGAAAATGTTTCATAAATTTGCACCGAAATTATGTAGTCAGTAGAAAACAGGCATATTTCCACACGTTGTAGAAAAAATGAAAAATGTTATTATATGATTAAAATAGCATGCTCTTATGAAAATGTCTGAGGATCATCTGGACGATGGGAGCAAAAAAGTTTATACTATGAGGAAAAGGGAGATAAAAGGGAATGATGTCACAGGATGATTGGAAGTAAACGCAAATTAGCGAGTACCTGTTCAAAATCCTTAAATATGAGATAATAGACCCATCACTACAAAGTCCAAATAGTTTAGTACTTAACCTTTTAGACTTTGCTATAGGATAAAGAGGCTGTAGTACAGAATTTCCGGAGGCTGATTGAAGATGAAATTTATGAGGAAGAATTGTATAAAGATGTGAAATAGGAAATACGGATAGATAGAATAGTGGGGGAAGATATCCCTGTGATAAGTCACCAGGCATAAAGAAGAATGATTGGATATTTGTATCTGCCTCATCTCTAATTATTTCTACTAGATTAAGAGATGATTATGGGATGAGTGAAATATCTGATACTATGGAATATACATATATGAAAAATTTAGATATGTTATTTAAGAGAAATGATATGATACCGCGAAAGAATAGTTTTTGTCAAAAGCGTATTATATTTAGAAATACAAAGACAGAATTTAACGGAGATATTATTCGAAATATAATAGGGTTTATAAAGTACATACACAATAAATACCCGGCACAGAAGATCCCTATAGAATTTCATCTTGGAAATATTTATGTTGCAGATAAATTGACATACATTATATTTGAGTGTATTTGCTATTATCTCATTTATAATTGTGGGCATCACGTGGAAATTTATCTGAAGCCGGAGGAGGACATTCTTACATATGGAATAAATTCATCGGCATTAAAATTATTAAATTCTACTGATAAAGAAAATATCAGAAAATTTCAAAAGAAATTTAGACAGGAAATTCATATGAATCATTTTAGAAAATTAATTTCTGGTCAAGATAAACAAACCACAAATTATGTTGGAAATCTCATGCAGGATATTGACAATTTTTTGAAGTTTTTTGGTATATTGGAAGAATATAGGGATCAAATTACGGAGGTTATAGGAGAATTGGTTGGCAATGCATGTGAACATGGAAATACAGACTGTCTTCTTGATATAGATGTGTCACCGGATCATGCTAAGCTGGAAGATGGCGAACAATTAGATGGAAAGTTCTATGGAATTAATATTGCAATTTTGGATTTTTCTGAAGAACTGTTAGGGACAGGAATATCAGAAAAAATTCAAACAAAAAATTTTGGCTCTGAAAGATATGAAGCACTTGATAGAGCCTTGGAATTTCATAAAAATTATTTTAATGAAGACTATACATATGAGGACTTCTGCAATATTGCAGCATTACAAGACAAAATTTCTGGACGCCAGGAATATAATTTACAAGGGGGAACAGGACTGACAAAATTGATTTATGCATTGCAGAGTAAATCAGATATGGACAAGTGCTATGTTTTAAGTGGAGAACATTGTGTATTGTTTCAAAAAGATTTATTACAGTATGACGAAAAAAGGTGGCTTGGCTTTAATGCAGAAAGCGACTTTTTTAATCATTTACCGGATTTAAGTGTTTTTTCAAGGTGTCAAATATTTTTTCCTGGAACTGCATATAATTTGAATTTTGTAATGAGAAGAGAGGATGATTAACAGAATGAATAAGGTTGAATTAGTTTTTAATAAGGCAGAAACCAGACTGGCAGGATTTCCATATGGAAGAGATGTATATATGAAACAAGTAAATGGTAAGGTGGATTTGTCAGGACAAATAGAGATAGTATTTCCAAAACAAATTGAGAAAGTAGCCTCATCTTTTGTGCAGGGTTTTTTTTCAGAATTGGTCTCAAAAATTGGTTATATAGGTATAGATCAAAAAGTTACTATTGTCTCTTCGTCAAGTAGATTATCCGATACAATAAGAAAAAATATTTATTAAACTGGAGTATGCATAAGATGAATAGAATTGGAATGTTACTTTCGAGACCAATAAATGTTAAATTAGTTGACACAGCAGTATTAACGCCAGAATTAATCCTGTCTATTGTTGCAATTTTAATTTCTGTAGCTGCAATTGTGATTGAATGGGTAGAAGCAAAGCAAAATATCCGTATCGGGTTAGAAGCGGATTATTTCTCAAAAATATATCAGGAATATTTAATGAAAAAATTGCCGGAAGCGCGACGGTTAATACGACTCAATAATGATGGTAAATTATGCGATACTGATAGTTTGATTGATGAGTTAAATAATATGCGCAGGGATTCTTTATTCTTTAAATATCATGATAAAATATTCTATGAAAATATACGTAGCAAACTACAGAACTTAGAAGATAAGCTGACTAAAAAATCAGATGTCATGGATGGAGATGAATATGCAGAATTTATATCTGAATTGAACGAAGATCTTGGCGATATCTATGTTACGATAAATAATAAATATATGGGGAAAAAGTAGTTTATGAGAAAGTAGCAAAAGCGGGGTTATTGAAAGGAAGTCAAATGGGGGAAAAGATGAAAATAAAAGTTAAATTATTGTGTATATTGATTTGTGTCTGCATGTTTAATAAAAGTATAGTATATGCCGAGATGGAATGGTATAATCAGGAGAATATTGAAGAAATCTGTACACTTTATAATCAGAACAAAATTTATTTAGATATTTTAAAGAAAAAAGAGAGAAGTGTAGCAATTATTGTGTCAAGAAAAGGAGCAGATGAAAATGCACTTGCGGCAGCAAAAGGATGTTTACGGGAAAGTGGTAAGTTGATTTTATGTTTGTCAGATGAGGATTTAAAGGAATTGCTCAGAATTAAAGAAAAAGACGAGCAGCCTACAGCGGAGTTTTTTGAGGCAATGTTAGATGACCTGCTGATACATTTGGAAAAATAAATGGAGGCGATAAAACGCTAAAATAACGGCCTGCCCTTACCGCCGCACGCAGTAAAAGCAGGCCGCATTTTTTCATACTCACACCTGATAAAATTCCTTGTACCACTGTGCAAACCGTCTCAAGCCCGTACGAAGGCTGGTGTTCGGTTTGAAGCCGTAATCGCGTTCCAGAGCGCTGGTGTCGGCGAAGGTAACCGGTACATCGCCTGGCTGCATGGCAACGAGCTGCTTGTGGGATTCGAAATCATAGTCTGCAGGAAGTACTTCTGCGCGCAATAATTCTTCCTGCAAGATAGTGACAAAGTCCAGAAGATTTTCGGGATTGCTGTTTCCGATGTTGTAGACGGCGTATGGCGGAATTGGCAGTCCGTCTTCGCCGTTTTTCTTCTCCGGGGCGCCCTGCATTACGCGTTTTACGCCTTCTACGATGTCATCAATGTAAGTGAAGTCGCGCTTGCAGTTACCGTAGTTGAAGATTTGAATGGTGTCACCTTTGATCAGCTTGTTGGTGAATCCAAAATAAGCCATATCTGGTCTTCCTGCTGGTCCGTATACTGTGAAGAAACGAAGTCCAGTTGATGGGATATTGTATAGCTTGCTATAGGCATGCGCCATCAGTTCATTTGATTTTTTCGTTGCAGCATATAATGATACCGGATTGTCTACTTTGTCTTCTGTGCTGTAAGGCACTTTTTTGTTTGTACCGTATACAGAAGAGGAAGATGCATATACAAGATGATCTACTCCTTTGCATCCATTGTCATAGGAATGACGGCAGGCTTCCAGAATGTTATAAAAGCCAATCATATTGGACTGGATATAAGCATCTGGATTTGTGATAGAGTAACGCACACCGGCCTGAGCACCTAAATTTACAACGATATCCGGTTTATACTCGGCAAAGATTTTGTCGATAACTGTTTTATCAGCAAGATCATCTTTATAGAAAACATAGGTAGAGTCAGAATGCTCAGATACACATTTTTTGATTTCCTGTAAACGCCATTCTTTAATATTTACATCATAGTAATCATTCATATTATCAAGACCAATAATATTGATTGGTGATTGTGTTCTTAAAAGTTCAAGGACGAGGTTACTGCCGATAAATCCGGCAGAACCTGTAACAAATATTGTTTTATTCTTTAAATCTATATGATTCATAGTATTTTTCTCCGTTTTAATCTCTTTTGAAAATATCTCTTGTATAGACTTTGTCTTTTACATCGTCAAGGCAGGAATCATATCTGTTTGCAATGATAGCCTGGCTTTTCTTTTTGAATTTCTTCAGATCATTGATTACCTCTGAACCATAGAATGTTTCTCCATTCTCCAAAGTTGGCTCATAAATGATAACTTTAGCGCCCTTTGCTTTAATTCTCTTCATAACACCCTGGATAGAAGACTGACGGAAGTTATCAGAATTGCTCTTCATAGTCAGACGGTATACACCAATGACTTTTTCGCCTTCTTTGCTTGGATCCCATGAACTATTAGCTTCATATGCACCAGCCAGTTCGAGTACCTTATCTGCAATATAATCTTTTCTGGTTCTATTGCTTTCTACAATAGCAGAAATCATATTCTGCGGCACATCATTGAAGTTTGCCAGGAGCTGTTTGGTGTCCTTTGGCAGACAATATCCACCATATCCAAAACTTGGATTGTTGTAGTGCGTTCCAATACGTGGGTCCAGACACACACCGTTGATAATTTCTTTGGTATTCAGACCTTTGCTCTCGGCATAAGTATCAAGTTCGTTGAAATAGGATACACGGAGTGCGAGATAGGTATTGGCAAAGAGTTTGACAGCTTCTGCTTCTGTAAATCCCATGAAAAGTGTATCAATTTTTTCTTTAATGGCTCCCTGCTGAAGAAGTTTAGCAAAAGTCTCTGCTTTTTCTCTGGATTCATCATCACAGGAGACAATGATTCTGGATGGATACAGGTTATCATACAGTGCTTTGGATTCACGCAGGAATTCCGGGCTGAAGATAATGTTCTTGGTATTGTATTTTTTTCTTACGGATTCAGTATATCCGACTGGGATTGTAGATTTGATGATCATTGTCGCATCTGGATTTACTTTTAATACAAGCTCGATAACAGCCTCTACTGCAGAACAGTCAAAGAAGTTTTTCTTGCTGTCGTAGTTAGTAGGAGCGGCGATAACAACAAAATCTGCATTTTTATAAGCGGTTTCACCGTCCAGAGTTGCAGTCAGATCGAGCATCTTTTCTGCAAGGTATTTTTCGATATATTCATCCTGAATCGGAGATTTCCGGTTGTTGATCAGTTCAACTTTTTCCGGAATAATATCCACTGCAGTGACATGGTTATGCTGGGAAAGAAGCGTTGCTATAGATAATCCGACATACCCGGTACCTGCAACTGCAATGTTATATTTCTTTCCAACAACAGGTTTCTGTACGGTAGGTTTGTCGTCTTCGAATAAATCAACAACTTCAAAATCAAGAATCTCAGCAATGGACTGAAGCTGTTCGATGGAAGGTGTGTAGTCGCAACTTTCCAGACGGCTGATCATACCTCTGTTGATGCCGGTTTTTTCTGCGAGCTGTACCTGAGTAATTTTTAATTCTTTTCTTTTGCTGATAACCGTATCAGCCATCTTTGATATAGATAGTTTTTTCATGCTTTTTCTCCAAAATGTTATTTTTATTGCACGTTTGATGTCATTATTATTAAGTCTATTGGAATGATAACGCTTGAACAGAGGAATGTCAATAATAAAAACAATAAAGCTGAAAAATATTGTGCTATTCAAAGTAAAATGATATTTGAAATGACAGACAGAGATATCACACAAACATATGTTTGCATGACATTATAATTACAACAGATATGATTTGAGTGGTCAGAATCATGGGATATAGTAAACATGAATTTCTGTATCATTATTTTAACATGGTAGATAGTAATCCTCAATACCCGAATTTTGAAATGCCAAATACCGATGAAACATAACAGTATCGCAACCATTATTGACACAGAACTATAAAGAAGCAATTCTCTCAAAGGCCCTGGGAGAGATCCGTGGAGTGGTTTGATATTGTGAAAAGCGGCTCTTAAAGGTCAACAATAAGTTTTATATGGGCTACAATAGCGACAATTCGGCTTATATTACTTGACTTTGAAAGTTATCTGATTTATTATACTCGTAAGAAAGTAACTTACGAGTTACTAACTCATGAGTATAATTATTGGAGGCGAGCGAATGAGTCAATTTTATTGCCGTGAGGCTGAGCTTCGGAAGCTGAACAAACGGTACGCAGGCGATAAGTTTGAGTGTATTGTCATCTACGGCAGACGGCGTGTTGGTAAAACGGCACTGATTAATGAGTTCTGTAAGGATAAACCTACCATTTTCTTTTCTGCGTTGAACACGACAGGAAAGGAAAATCTGGAAGCTCTCTCAAAGTCAATCATGAGTTTTGAACGGCCGGATATGGAGTCTGCGCCGGAGTTCAGGTCTTATGATGCTGCCTTGGATGAGTTGACAGCACTTTCAAAGGAAAAAAGGATTGTTTTTGTTATTGACGAGTATCCGTATCTTGCGAAAGCAAAGCCAGCCATTTCAGCGATGCTGCAGCACATCATCGACCACAAATGGACAGAGTCCAGGATGTACCTGATTCTTTGCGGTTCGTCTATGAGTTTTATGGAGAGTCAGGTGCTTGGGAAAGAAAGTCCGCTGTATGGCAGGCGAACAGGACAGTTCAAGATTGAACCGTTGGATTATAAGGAAACAGCTGTATTCCATCCGAATCTATCCGCGGAGGATAATTCTCTGATTTATGGAATTACAGGAGGAGTGCCTCACTATATCAACAAGTTGGATGTGAGGGATAGTGTGGATGAGGCACTGTTGGATAATTTCTTTGATCGTTCCAGCTATCTGTATGAGGAGCCTGGAAACCTGCTGAAGCAGGAACTTCGGGAACCAGCCATTTATAATGCAATCATCAAAGCGATTGCGGAGGGGGCTTCCCGAATGAACGATATCAAGCTGAAAGTCGGTGAGGAGAATTCAGTCGTGTCGAAGTATCTGAAAACGCTGATTGACCTTGGTATTGCCAAAAAGGAAACTCCGATTACAGAAAAACCGGGTAAGAAAACGATTTACCTTCTGGCCGATAACTTCTTCCGATTCTGGTATCGGTTTGTGCCGATCAATATGAGTGCCATTGACTCCGGTAGAATTGCAAAGGTCTACTCACACGCTGTAAAGCAGTACCTTCCGGATTACATGGAGCTGATTTTTGAGAAGATGTGTCGTGATTATCTGCTTTATTATTCGGATAGCCTTCCTATTGAACTGAGCGAAATCGGTCAGTGGTGGGGGACAGACCCGAAGAAGAAAAAGCAGATACAAATTGATATTGTCGGAACACCTGTTTGGGGCAAGGACTATATCATCGGTTCGTGTAAGTACAGAAATGAGAAAATCGGTGTGGATGAACTTGATTTGATTCGGGATTACGCATTGGTTTTTGGAAAAGGCAATATTTACCATTACTATATCTTCTCAAAAGGCGGATTCACAGATGGACTTCTTCAAGCACAAGAGCGTGGTGAAGTTCAGCTGATAACGCTGGAAGATCTCTACAGGTAAACGGTACCCGATGCTTCCTTGGAGGCAAGGCTGATCTGCTCAGACAGATCACACGCCGGAATCAGCTTTTCTGCTGCCGTCACATTGTAATTCTCAACAAACACTACCTGCAGCCATGGGGAAACCTCTGGATCCTGTGCAATGACTCTGGATAAGGTAAGCAGTGCATGAATGAGCTGCGGCACAACTGCATCGAGATAGGAGCGCGGCCACTTTTCCAGGGCTTCCGCCAGAATCGTATGGTTGGTGTAAGCACAGGTCCTGGTGACGATCTCGACGGCTTCCTCAAATTCAATGCCTTTTTCGCCGAGCAGGCGGATCAGCTCCGGAATGACCATGCTCGGGTGGGTATCGTTGATCTGAATGGCAGCGTAATCCGCAAGATCATGGTAATTGCAGCCACGTGCGGCGCACTCTGTTAACAGAGAGTTCAAGGCGCATTTTGGTATGACACCGCGGGAATACCGCAGATGAGTGATCAAAAAGATTCCGAAATTTGATCGGTTTAGAAAAGAAAGTCCATCAAAGCTACGCGCGTGTACGACGGTGCGGGAACTGGTGGGAGAGATTAAAAAAACAAAGGAAAAACAAAGGAAAGACAAAGGAAAGACAAAGGAAAGACAAAGGAAAGACAGAGGAAAGGTATATGATAAAATTAATTCAGAATATTGACGTATATGCACCGGAGCACCTTGGATTAAAGGATGTCTTGGTGATCAATGATAAGATTGTGAAAATCACAGATGCAGGCAGCATACCGCAGATTACGTTTCTTTCGGATGCTGTTGTAATTGACGGAACAGATAAAATTCTGACTCCTGGTTTTATTGATTGTCATGTTCATATACTTGGCGGAGGCGGTGAAGGCGGATTTGCGAACCGGACTCCGGAAGCTACGATGGAAGGGCTTACGAAGTTTGGTGTTACAACCGTAGTCGGCTGTCTGGGAACAGATGGTATCGGACGGGATATGTGCGCCCTGGTGGCAAAGGCGAAAGGATTAAACGAACAGGGGATGACGGCTTACTGCTATACGGGCAGCTATCAGATACCGGTTCGTACGCTGACGGACAGCATTACAAAGGATATTATGATGATTCAGGAAATCATCGGGACAGGAGAAATTGCAATTTCAGATCATCGATCTTCACAGCCGACCTTTGAAGAATTTGTCCGGGTAGCAGCTGATACCAGATTAGGCGGTATTCTTTCCGGAAAAGCAGGTATTATCAATGTGCATCTCGGCGATGGCTCGGGATGTATGGAGCTGATTGACCGTGTAATTGATGAGACAGAGATACCGGCATCTCAGTTTTTGCCGACTCATGTGAATCGAAATGAAATGCTTTTTTGTAAGACAATTAAATATGCCTTAAAGGGCGGCGCAGTGGACTTTACAGGAAATGAAGACATTGATTACTGGGAGACCGTCCGCGATGAGGTAAGAGTATGCTATGGCATGAAACGTATGCTGGAGGCCGGAGTAAATCCACACCGAATCACTATTTCATCAGATGGACAGGGAAGTCTGCCTGTTTATAATGAAAAGGGCGAATTCCAGGGAATGGGTGTGGGGCAGTCCAGCAGCTTGTTAAAGGAAGTTAGGGAATGCGTAAATAAGGCACAAATTCCGTTGGAGACTGCACTTTCGGCGATCACTTCCAACCCGGCAGAAATTCTTTGCCTGAAGAGAAAAGGAAGGATTTTGGAGGGATACGATGCAGACTTGTGCATTCTGGATCAGGACCTGCAGCTGACGGACGTGATTGTAAGAGGGAAAAGAGTGCATTAGCGCCTTCGATCCATCCCGCTTTCACGGTAATAGCGTGCTTTGTTCTCATACATCCTTGCATCAGCTGCTTTTGCGAGATCATGTATGCTATCCCAACTCTTTTCGGAACTAAGAGCATAGCCATGCGAAATCGTCATGGTGTCCACCAGCTTGCCGTGCCACGAGGCGACGCGTTTGTCAAAGGCTTCCAGCCTGTCGGGAAGCGAAGATACTTCCTGAGTAAGTATGATTACAAATTCGTCGCCGCCGATCCGGTAGACCTTGCCATGAGCTTTAAAGCATTCCCTCATACAATCTGCAGCTGCGCACAGGAGTTCATCTCCGGCCGCATGGCCGAGCGAATCATTTGCCCGTTTTAGGCTGTTGAGATCCATGGAGATATAGCCCCATTCGTCGTGAAGCTTCAGTTTGTTTATTGCTTCTTCATAGGCATGTCGGTTGAGACATTTCGTGAGTTCGTCTGTATTTGATGTATAGATCAGTTTTTCCTTTTCGTATTTTTCCTTGAGGACTCTTGAAAGCATATAGACCATACAGCAGGATGCCAGCGTAAGATAGATTCCGACGATAAAAATGGCTAAAAGACTGCTCTGCAAATAAAAGGAATTATCGACCGTTACCGCAACGATATAATTTTCATCCTGACAAAGCAGGCATCTGTATGACTTTTTACCGATTCTTACATGGAAAACAGCTGTCTCGTCATAATGATCCTGGTCAGAGAGCAGATTCAGCTCTTCCAATGTGGCGCCTGTTCGGCTGTTGTCTGTGGCACCCTTTACTACGCGGGTCTTTGCATCTGCCACAAGAATTTCCATTCCCTCATAGACAGGCATATCATCTACGACCGTGGAAATTTCATTCTGTCTCATTTCTTCAAGCAGACGCGTTGGCGTGATGCCGATTTGAACCATTCTTGAACCAGCTTCGTTCCATGTGATAGCATACATCATTTCTTTTTTCTCAGAGGTATTGGGAGTGACATCCTGGCACATGGTAAGACTTTTGTCCGTGAGCATAGGTTTAAAATACGCTATCTGTTCTCCGGAGTCGAAGCTGTAGCCATAGTAAAGAGGCAGAGAGCCACTGTAGATATACCCGTTTTCATCAAACAGATGGATTTCATCTACGGATATCAAATTTGCAATTTTCTGTAATTCTGCGACATCACGCTCTACCTGTGGTTTTGCATCTATGATATAGGATGCAGCCTTTGCTCTTACTATATAATCGTCCTTCAGCGATTCGATGAGCTGGAGTTCATTCTCATCATTTTTATTAAGCACGGTGACAACGCGATCAAGCAGTACTCTTGACATCCGGTATGTATTTTTGTCATTGACGTGTTTTAGAATTCCGGCTTCCAGCAATAGAGCAATTGCAATGATCAGGAAAGCCAAAAAAGCAAGTCTTTTCTTTTTCATGTACTTATTTTAACATAATTCTGCCTGGTTAACTACATATTTTTGCCGGAAAGAAGCAATTAAAGAATGTGTTACACCTGATAAAATTTTTTGTACCACTGAGCAAATCGTCTCTTTTTTTGCGTAAAATTTTTTCATGATTTTTCCGAATGTCATTTGAGAAAGACATACAAAAGAAAAGGAAGAGGAAAATATAACTCCTGTTCGAGAAAACGTTTAGCACAACAACGGGAGTCTTTTTAACGAAATTGCTTGCCACCGGGACAAAAAAGTGTTAAAATCAAAACGTCTATGTGTTCTATATTCATTTTTATTCAGCATACACAGGAAATGACAGAGGAACAGAACAGTAAAATGTGGGGGCCGTGGATTTTTCACGGTCTTTTTATATGCAGATGACAAATAGTGAAACGGATTGCAAAGATACGTTTTGACTGTGTGGAATACAATAGATTATAGTATTCGTAAGAATGAGATTTTGGAGGAAGATTGTGAATCAGAAGGAGTTAAATGCAGGCAGACAGGAAGCGCTGGAGGGTTTTGACATACCGGGCAGATTTGTGGAGTGTGTGCCGTGCGGGAATGGACATATCAATGATACGTATATGGTTACCTTTGAAGAGGAGAATGGGCTGTGTCGTTATTCGCTGCAGCATATGAACCGGTCTGTTTTTAAGGATCCGGTTTCTTTGATGAATAATATTCTTCATGTAACTGCGTATCTGAAGGAGCAGATTCGCAGCCAGGGAGGTGACCCGCAGAGGGAAACGCTGGATTTTGTCTGCACGAAAACGGGGGAGCCGTATTTTGTGGACAGTTACGGGGAGTACTGGAGGGCGTATCATTTCGTGGAGGATGCGTACGCGCTGGAGGAGATCAGCAATCCGCAGGATTTTTATGAGAGCGCGGTTGCATTTGGCCATTTTCAGCGGATGCTGGCGGACTTCCCGGCGGACAGCCTGACGGAGACGATCGCCGGTTTTCACGATACGAAGGCGAGATTTGCAGCTTTTGAGCAGGCGGTGGAGGCAGATGTCTGCCACAGAGCGGAAGGGGTACAGCAGGAGATCCGGTTTGTGCGGGACAGATACGATGTTGCCTGCGTTCTGGGAGATCTTCTGGAGGCAGGAAAGCTTCCGCTTCGTGTGACGCACAACGATACGAAGTCCAACAATGTGCTGATTGACAAGGCAACGGGCAGGGGACTGTGCGTGATCGATCTGGATACGGTCATGCCGGGACTTGCGGTGAATGATTTTGGTGATTCGATCCGGTTTGGCGCGAGCACGGGCGCGGAGGATGAGAAGGATCTTTCGAAGATCTGGTGTGATCTGGAACTCTACGAGACGTATATGAAAGGTTTTGTGGAGGGCTGCGGCGGTACGCTGACGGATATGGAGATTGAGTGTCTGCCAGTTGGAGCCAGGGTGATGACGTATGAATGTGGAATGCGTTTCCTGACGGACTATCTGTCGGGGGATACATACTTTAAGACCGCATATCCGACGCACAATCTGGACCGTGCGCGCACACAGTTCAAGCTGGTGTGGGACATGGAGCAGAAGTGGGAGAAGATGCAGGCGATCGCAGAAAAGTATAAGGGCAGAGCATAAGTATAAAAGATACAGATTAAGAAAGCGAGGACGAAAACATGGGAAAATATTTTGGAACAGATGGATTTCGTGGGGAAGCAAATGCAAATCTGACAGCAGATCATGCTTATAAAGTAGGGCGTTTTCTTGGCTGGTATTATGGGGAATTGAGAAGGAGAAAGGGCGAGGAAGGTCCGGCACGTATTGTGATCGGAAAGGACACGAGACGATCAAGCTATATGTTTGAGTATACGCTGGTTGGCGGACTGGTTGCTTCGGGTGCGGATGCATACCTGCTCCACGTTACGACGACACCGTCTGTGGCGTATATCGCGCGGGTGGATGAGTTTGACTGTGGTATCATGATCTCCGCAAGCCACAATCCGTATTATGATAACGGCATCAAGCTGATCAACGGAAACGGCGAGAAGATGGATGAGGAGACGATCTCTTTGGTGGAGGCGTATCTGGACGGTGAGCTGGAAGTGTTCGGACAGAAATGGCCGGAGATCCCGTTTGCGAAGAAGGAGCAGATCGGCTGTACCGTGGATTATATTTCCGGAAGAAACCGTTATGTCGGCTATCTGATCTCACTTGGCATGTACTCGTTCCGCGGCAAGAAGGTCGGACTGGACTGTGCGAACGGAAGCTCCTGGAATATTGCAAAGGCTGTTTTTGATGCGCTCGGTGCAAAGACTTACGTGATTAATGCGGAGCCGGATGGAACGAATATCAACCGCGATGCGGGTTCGACCCATATCGAAGGACTGCAGAGACTTGTGGTGGAAAAGGGACTCGATGTCGGGTTTGCGTATGACGGCGACGCGGACCGCTGCCTCTGTGTGGATGAAAAGGGTAATGTGATCACGGGTGACCACATCCTCTATATTTATGGAAAGTACATGAAAGAGCGCAGCAAGCTGCTTCAGAACACGGTGGTCACGACGGTTATGTCAAACTTTGGACTGTACAAGGCATTTGACGAGCTTGGCATTGACTATGCGAAGACGGCAGTCGGTGACAAATACGTTTACGAGTATATGATGAAAAATGGCTGCCGGATCGGCGGTGAGCAGAGCGGCCATATCATTTTCAGTAAATATGCGAGCACCGGTGACGGTATCCTGACGAGCCTTAAAATGATGGAAGTCATGATGGCACGCAAGAAAAAGATGAGTGAGCTGACGGAGGGACTGACGATTTACCCGCAGGTACTGGTAAATGTACGTGTCACCGATAAGAAGGCAGCACAGGCAGACCCGGCGGTGCAGGAGGCAGTTGCAGGTGCAGCACAGGCACTTGGCGATACCGGCCGCATTCTGGTGCGTGAGTCCGGTACGGAGCCGGTAGTCCGTGTAATGGTGGAGGCAGAGACGGAAGAAGTTTGCCATCAGTATGTGGACGGTGTGGTTGAGGTGATTAAAGCGAAAGGGTATGCGGTATAAGGAGAAACGGCATAGCATGCTGTTTTTCTGTACGCAGGAACGGTAGGACTTATTTTATGCTTCATATGATTGAAACGATTAACGCAGCAGTCAATAATTTTATCTGGGGAGTTCCGGCGATGATCTGTATCTTCGGTGTGGGACTGTTTCTCAGTGTGCGGACGAATTTTCTGCAGATCCGCAAATTCCCGTATGCGATTCGCACGACGATTGGACGAATGTTCCGCAAAAGAAATGCTTCAGATGGAGCAATGACGCCGTTTCAGGCGGTTTGTACGGCGCTCGCAGCAACGGTTGGTACCGGAAATATCGCAGGTGTGGCCGGAGCGATCGCAATCGGTGGTCCCGGCGCGGTGTTCTGGATGTGGATCTCGGCGCTGCTTGGTATGTGTACGAAGTATGCGGAGGTTACACTTGCGGTGCATTTCCGGGAAAAGAATACGAATGGGGAACTGGTCGGCGGACCGATGTATTACATAAAGAACGGGCTGGATAAGAAATGGCATTTTCTGGCGTATCTGTTTTCTGCATTCGGCGTACTGACCGTGTTTGGTACAGGAAATGCGACACAGGTCAATACGATCACGACAGCGGTCAATTCGGCTTTGCTGAATTATCATTTGCTTGGGGAGGATCAGGTTCCCACCTCGAATCTTATTATCGGTATTGTGATCGCGGTTTTGGTAGGCATGATTTTGCTTGGCGGAATCAAACGAATCGGAAGAGTAACGGAGAAGCTGGTGCCGTTTATGGCGCTTCTCTATGTGATTCTTGGACTTGGTGTTATTGTGATTCATGCAGGGGCTCTGCCGTCTGTATTTGGCGCGATCATCGGAGGCGCTTTTAACCCGTCTGCAGTGACGGGCGGTATTGTCGGCAGTATGTTTGTGAGTATGAAGAAGGGTGTTTCCCGTGGAATCTTCTCGAATGAGGCGGGACTTGGTACGGGCTCGATTGCGCATGCCTGCGCAGATACGCGCAAACCGGTAAAGCAGGGAATGTTTGGTATCTTTGAAGTGTTCACGGATACGATCGTGATCTGCACACTGACGGCACTCGTAATTCTGTGCAGCGGTATTGCAGTACCGTACGGTGAAGCGGCCGGTGCAGAGCTGACGATTCGGGGCTTTACAAGTACGTATGGCAGCTGGATCTCAATCTTTACTGCATTTGCCATGTGCTGCTTTGCTTTTTCGACAACGATCGGCTGGGGACTGTATGGTGCGCGCTGTATTGAGTTCCTGTTTTCAGAAAAGGTAACGAAGCCGTTTATGGTCGTTTATTCGCTTGTAGCAATCGTTGGTGCAACGGCGAATCTGGGTCTGATGTGGAGCATTGCCGAGACGTTTAACGGCTTGATGGCAATTCCGAACCTGATCGCACTGTTCCTGCTTTCCGGTACAGTTGTAAAGCTTACAAAGGAATATTTTGCATCGGAAGAGGCGCTGCGGTAAGGGTAAAAGAAAAAAGAGAACATAAGAAAGAGAACATAAAAAAGAGTGGGACTGCAGGTGACAGGATCGGCAGTCCCACTCTTTTAATCTTCTTTGGCCCATCCGTATGCATATTTGACGGCTTTTTCCCACCCGTGGATCCGGGCGGAGCGTTCGCTGGAAGGAATAGAAGGATGGAAGGTACGGTCTATGGAAAGGTTTTTGATCACAGCTTCCTTGTCCGGCCAGTAGCCAACGGCAAGACCGGCAAGATAGGCTGCCCCCATCGCAGTGGTTTCAACACAGCGCGGCCGATTGACCGGAGCATCGATGATATCAGCCTGCGTCTGCATGAGAAAATCATTTGCGCAGGCACCGCCATCGACCTTCAGTGCGGACAGAGAAATACCGGAGTCGGCCTTCATGGCATCAAGTACATCGTAGACCTGGTAAGCCAGTGATTCAAGCGTAGCGCGGATGATGTGGTACTTATTGACGCCGCGGGTGATGCCGACGATCGTACCTCTGGCATACTGATCCCAGTGCGGCGCGCCAAGACCGGTAAAGGCCGGTACGACGTAGCAGCCGTTTGTGTCAGGCACCTTTTTTGCCATATATTCAGAGTCCTCTGCCGAGTCAATCAGACGCATTTCATCGCGCAGCCACTGAATTGCGGCACCGGCTACGAAGATGGAGCCTTCCAGCGCGTAGGTTACTTTTCCGTCCAGTCCCCAGGCGATTGTCGTGACAAGTCCATTTTCGGAAAACACCGGTTTGTTTCCGGTATTCATCAGAAGAAAGCAGCCGGTGCCGTATGTGTTTTTTGCTTCTCCCGGCTGAAAACAGGTCTGACCGAACAGAGCGGACTGCTGGTCACCGGCAGCACCGGCGATGAGGATCGGACCGCCAAGAAAAGAAGCATCGGCAGTGCCGTAAATATCGCTGGAGGGGCGGACATCAGGGAGCATACAGCGCGGAATCGAAAGCTCGCGGAGAATCTCGTCATCCCAGGTGAGTGTATTGATATTGAAAAGCATGGTGCGGGAGGCATTGGAATAATCCGTAATGTGGACGGCTCCCTTTGTCAGCTTCCAGATCAGCCAAGTTTCTACGGTGCCAAAAAGCAGGTCACCGTTTTCGGCGCGTACTCTTGCGTCTGGCACGTGATCAAGAATCCATTTGATCTTGGTGGCAGAAAAATAAGCATCGATCACTAGCCCGGTTTTTTTGCGGA
This sequence comes from Lachnospiraceae bacterium, assembly GCA_902363665.1. GTDB lineage: Bacteria > Bacillota > Clostridia > Lachnospirales > Lachnospiraceae > Choladousia. Next base: position 17,042 of record CABJAW010000016.1, read on the forward strand.
AAAGCTCAGTCAGTCCTTTTGCTTTTAGCTCGTCGCAGTATTCGGAGGTCCGGCGGCACTGCCAGACGATTGCGTGATAGACCGGCTCGCCGGTATAGCGGTCCCAGACGATCGCGGTCTCACGCTGATTGGAGATGCCGATTGCTGAGATTTCAGCGGCAGTCGCGCCGATTTTATTCATTGCCTCAACCGCTACGCCGAGCATGCTCGCCCAGATTTCATCCGCATCGTGCTCAACCCAGCCAGGCTTTGGAAAATATTGCGTGAATTCACGCTGCGCACAGCTGCAGATTTCTCCCTTTTGGTTAAACAGGATACAGCGGTTGCTGGTGGTGCCGGCATCGAGCGCCATTATGTATTTGTTTGTGTTCATATGCAGATACCTCATTTCTTCGTGATTCGTTTAACCGAAGCCATCTGCTGTGCAGTTATTCGGTTGTAACAGGTATGTTCTGACTTTTGATTATGGCATAAATAGCATGGAAATGCAACCGATACCTCATTTCTGCGGAAAATGGAAAGTGATTGATTTCCGTTTTTTTTCATAGTACAATAAAAAGATATAAGTTCAAAAGATGCATGCGGGTCATTAAGCCATAAAACTACTCCTGTGCGAGCACATCGTGGTTTCAGGCTTTTGAGCCTGGCGTCATAAAGTGTTATGTATAAGTACGGCAAAGGAGGATGAAAATGGCGTTTGAAAGAAGAACCAAGGAGGCACAGCCGGTGCTGGCGATCTGCTATGATTTTGATAAGACGCTTTCACCGGACGACATGCAGGCACAGGGCTATATTCAGTCGGTAGGATATGATATCGGACCTTTCTGGGCAGAGACGAATCATCTGGCGCAGGAAAATGATATGGACACGAATCTTGCTTATATGTACAAAATGGTGCAGGAGTCGGAAGGAAAGCTGATTTTCAGCCGTGAGAGCCTTGCCGGTTACGGAGCAAAGGTAAAGCTGTTTCCCGGTGTTTTGCAGTGGTTCGAACGGATTCGTGCTTACGGAAAGGAGCACGGTGTGATCGTGGAGCATTACATCATTTCTTCTGGATTAAAGGAGATGATCGAAGGTACGGAAATCGCAAAAAATGGTGTATTTGAGAAAATTTACGCAAGTTCTTTCTATTATAATGCACGCGGCGTGGCGGTATGGCCGGCGCAGGTGATCAATTATACGAGTAAGACGCAGTTCCTGTTTCGGATTGAAAAGGGTGTTCTTGATATCAATGATCCTGGTGTAAACGATTACTTTCCTCCGGAGGAGATGCGGGTTCCGTTTCGGAATATGGTCTATATTGGGGACAGTGATACGGATATCCCGTGTATGAAGCTTGTGAATGCTTACGGAGGTCATTCCATCGGTGTATATGATCCGCAGACGGGCAACAGAGAAAAGGTCCACCGGATGATCCTGGATGGGCGGATTCGATATGTGGCAGCAGCGGATTATTCTGAAAATCAGGAGCTGGATCGCCTGGTGAAGGCGATCATTGATAAAACTGCTGCATATGAAAAGCTTGAATCCCAATATTTTTGTGATATGGCAGAGGCAAAAAAAACAGGGGAAATAATTGACAAAAGAATGTAAATAAGGTATTCTTATCACGAAGTCACACAGGGCCGATGAAGATGCACAGCGTCGGATACGGCTTTTTTGATGTTTGGATGGAAAATCATCATCAGCCTGTGCGTATCGCATGGATCAGCCGCAGTAAAGTAAGCAGCAAAGCGGATTGCAAATGCCCGTTTTACGCAGCGCTTGTCTTGGGGACTTCAGATGATGAAACGGATTCGGGATGGAGACAGTGAAAATGACAACAGGAATCTGTGATATGCATTGCCACATTCTTCCGAAGCTGGATGATGGCTCAAAAAGCGTGGATGAGACGATTCAGGCAATCGAAGAAGGTGTAAGGCAGGGGATTCGCACGATGATAGCGACCCCGCATTTTTACCCGGGAAGGTACGAGGCAGATGTGCAGACGATTCTGCAAAAGGTTGAAAATATTCAGCTGATCTGTCAGGAACAGAATCTTCCGGTGAGGCTGTATGCCGGACAGGAATGCTTTTATTATTCCGGTCTTTTGGAGCAGCTGAAAGAGGGGAGTGTCCTGACGCTGGCGGGAAGCCGTTATGTACTGGTGGAATTTTCACCGGACTGTATTTATTCTCAGCTTTTTTATGGATTGTCCGAACTGATAAGGGGCGGTTATCTTCCGGTACTGGCGCATTTTGAGCGTTATGAATGCCTTCGGAAGGAAGAACGTTTAAAGGAGCTGAAGGATGCAGGCATACTGCTGCAGATGAATTATGATACGCTGCTTCAAAGGGGGCTGTTTGGGAAAACCAGATGGCGTACACTTATGAAAAGCGGTATGGTCGATTTGCTTGGCAGCGACTGCCACGGAATGATGTTCCGGCCGTATCATGTGGATGAGGCTTGCAGGTGGCTGGAAAAAAACGTGGATCCAAAGCTGCGGCAGAGGATGCTTGAGAGAAATGTGCAGAAAATACTAAACAGAGACTAACAGGGAGATACTATGGAAAACAACACAGAACAGCAGAAGATAGCCGCCATGCGGCAGGACGATGAGATGGAAATTGATCTGCGGGAAATTTTCTTCCTTCTGAAATCAAGATGGAAGTCAATTTTCCTTGCAATGCTGATTGGCGCAGCGATCTTTGGTGCTTATCATGTATTTATGGTAAAGCCGTCCTATCAGGCGGATGCTTCGATCTACATAACAAATACGGATTCCGTGATCACGTTTTCGGATCTGCAGCTGTCATCGGCGCTGACGGAAGACTACGCTAACATCATCAAGAGCCGTACCGTATTAAACCGCGTAATCAAAGAGCTGCAGCTGGATCTGAATTATAAGGCACTTGGCAATCTGATTTCCGTTGGGAATCCGGATGACAGCCATATCATCACGATCAAGGTAACGTGCGATGATCCGGAGCTGAGCAGAAATATTGCAAATGCACTGATGAATGTGAGTATTGAGCAGATTTATCAGATTATCGGAAGCAGTGAGCCGACGGTCATTGACTATTCAGTCGCAGAGGCAGTGGCAGATGTGACACCTGGTATTTCCAAATATCTGATGATGGGTGCGCTGCTTGGCGCAGTGATCGTATGCGGAATTGTGATCCTGAGAATGCTTATGGATTCGACAATCAAGGGGGAGGAAGATGTGGAGAAGTACCTGCAGCTTCCGGTACTGGCCGCAGTGCCATATATCAATGAAGTGAACAGAAAGTGAGGCACAGCAGATGGAAGAGCAGAATTACAGAAGAGAATTGCCGGGAAGCAGACGGGTGATTCTGGATATAAAAGATCTGCCGTTTTCGGCGAGGGAAGCTTTGAATGTCCTGCGCGGAAATATTCAGCTGAGTGGTTTTGACCTGAAGGTGATCGCCGTGACGAGCGCAATGGCGAATGAGGGAAAATCAACGGTTGCGTTTCGGCTTGCAAAGAGTTTTTCCGCCCTGAAGAAGCGGACGCTTTATCTGGACTGCGATATCCGAAATTCTTCCACAATGGCAAGATATGACATTCGGGAAGAGGTAAGGGGACTCAGCGAGTTTCTCTGCGGAGAAGCGGTGATGAATGAGATTATCTACCGGACGGATGACCGGTATATGGATATAATCTTTACCGGCGCGATTGCACCGAATCCGAGTGAACTCGTTTCAGGCAAGCTGTTTACCCTGCTTCTGGAAGAAATGCGGAAGCGGTATGACTATATTATCGTGGATACGCCGCCGGTCAACCCGGTCATCGACGGAGCGCTGATCGCAAAGAAATGTGACGGTACGGTGCTTGTCATTGAAAACGGAGTGACGGAGCGTGCGCAGGCCGTTCATGCGAAGCGCCAGCTGGAGTACGGCGGGATTAAGCTTCTTGGAGCCGTTCTGAACCGCGTCGGAGCGGAGAAGAAGGGTTATGGCTACAGATATGGCTATGGCTACAGTTACGGCTACGGTTATGGTTATGGTTATGGAAAAGAAGCAAAAGAAAAGAAGAAAAGAGATTGAAAATAAGAGGGCAGAGAAAAAATGAGCAGTCATAGTTCCGGAAAAGGACATCACCATCACCACCATGGTATCTGGTATCGGATGCGCCGATGGATGCGACATAATAAAAAGTTTGCAGCTGCTGCAGCTTTGCTTTGCATCGTGGTTTTGTCTGCAGGCGGATTTTTTCTTCTGCATTCACAGAAAGAGCAGAGTCGTCTCCATGTGACAGCCGGGAATTCTGTCGATATGAAAGGCGGATACCGGACGATTACCTGGAAAGACAAAGAATATCAGTACAATTCGCTGATCACGACTGTTCTGTACGCCGGACTGGACTCGACAGACCCTCTGAAAGCATCAGAGACCTACAGCAACAAAGCACGTGCTGACAGTATTTCAGTGGTAATATTGGACAAAAAAAAGAAAAAAATGAGCATTCTTGCCCTGAACCGTGATACAATGACAGAGATCAGACGATACACGAGGACGGGAGAGGACATGGGGACTTACGTCAGCCATCTCGGATATGCGTACAGCTATGGAGACGGCGGAGAGGTAAGCTGCGAGGACCTGAAGGAAGCAGTGGAGAATCTTCTTGGTATTTCAATCGATGAATATGCTGTCACAAATCAGTCCTCGATCACTTCGATCAATGATCTGGTCGGCGGTGTGACGGTGACTGTTCCGAATGATGACCTTGCAGCGATGTATCCTGAACTGAAAAAGGGCGCTGTCGTGACACTGGATGATTCCAATGTCAAAGATTTTCTGCAGCACAGAGACACGGCCGCGGATTTCAGTAACGAAGGCCGTATTGAGCGCCAGCAGGCGTATGTGACAGCGTATGTCGACCTGCTGAAAAACCGGCTTGCCAGTGAACCGGATCAGCTCTGGCAGGAGATTGGTCAGATGAATGACTATCTTCAGACGAGCATTACGAAGAATAAATATCTGTCCCTGGCGAGACTTCTGGAGAAGGTATCTTTTACTGATGCGGATTATTACAGGCCGACAGGAAAGGATTCCGCCGGTGAACTGCACGATGAGTTTTATGTCGACGAAGATGCACTGCGGCAGCTGGTCATCGATCTGTTTTATGAAGAGGTCTGAGACCGAAATTAAATCTGGTTTAAACTTAGCAATAAGTTTGAACATAAATCGGCGGGTTTCCGCCGGACAAATTTTCAGGAAAGGAGGAGTGAACATGAAGAAGTTTACCGCATTTTTCTGCGCGGCAGCGATGGCACTCGGCATGTCTGCCAGCGCACTTGCTGCACCGAGCATCGGAGAACTGATTCCGGAAACACCGACACTGTTATCAGGCGAGATCAGAGATGGCTGGTGGCTGACAGTTACCAATGCTGATCCTGATAAGTATGAAGATGAAACTGTAAAAGATATCGTCAGCCGTTATAACGATGAAGATGATCTTACAGTTACTACAGTTGTGGATGTGCTGGAAGCACTTGGAGTTGATCTGACTCAGGAGATCAAAACCACAAAAGGTAATGTGATTGATCCGACGCTGTATAAGTCGCTCACACCGTTTGTTGATCTTGTAATCACAAATGGTACTGAGGTAGCTTACAAGGCAGCTGATGAGGATAGTGTTGAGGCCCAGACTGAGGCTGCTCTTGAGACAGAAGCCGAGACTGAGGTGACTGTTGCTGAGAAAGCACCAGAGGGAATCAAGGCTTCTATGAAAGTAGAGCCGGCAAAAGACCTGAAGCTGGAAAATCTTGCAATTATGCAGATTGACCCGTTTACAGCAGATCCATATTTCATCGAACTGGACGACTATGTTGCAGAGACCGGTGAGATTACAGCAACCTTCCCGTGCCTTGGCCCGATCATGATTCTCTACACAGAGAATCCGGAAGAAGCTCTGAAGGCTCCGGTGGCAACTCAGGCTGTAACGGAGGCAGCAACGGAAGCGGTTGTGACGGAAGCAGCGACTGAGGCAGCTACAGAAGCAGCTGTAACAGAAGCCGCAACTGAGGTGGCTACAGAGGCAGCAGCTCAGTAGATTTACACATCGCAATGAAGTGAACAGGCAGGACGGAGTCTTCGGAAGGAGCCCCGTTCTGTATCTGTACATGTGTATTGCAAGTATTTTACTTAACTGAATCAGGCAAGTTTCCTGCTTCAATTGTGTATATCCTCGCTTTCACATTATATTTTGCACGGGGATGCACAAATATATATCAATTCGTTGATTAATCGGTTATGTTGATTACATTATTACTGTAATAGGAGTGCAGAATATGGCGAAAAACAGAAATCCTGAATCTGAAAGAAATCCATTCAAAGTGGTTCTATATATACTGATTGTGCTGGCGCTGATCGGCTGCATTGGTTTTCTTTTTTATGAAAACCGGCAGAGAAAGGCGGCATACCGTGAAGAGATCGAGCAGATGGCTTCGGGAGAGACCGAGTACGTCCGCGCAGAGCGTATGAGCGAGACAGAAACGGAAAAGCAGACAGAGAAACAGACGGAAAAGAAGCAGTCTGGAAAAAATATGGCTGATTCCTCAAAAGGCGAGACTGAGACGGAAAGCGAGTCAGAATCAGAAACAGATCAAACTGACGCTGCAGAAAGTACAGAATCCGAGAGTGAGACAGAGCTTTCTGCTGAAACAGAAAGTGAAACAGAGACAGAATCCGAATCCGAATCAGAAAGTGAAGAAACAAAAACTGCTTTGCCCCAAAAACTGCGTTCGATCAAGATCGTAGTGCTGAATGCAAGCGGCAAAGAAGGTGCTGCTTCGATGTGGAAAGAAGTGCTGGAAAAGGGCGGATACAAGACTATTTCTGTTGGAAGCTATTCTCATAAGGAGGAAGGCACAACGATCTACACAAAGAATGCGGAATTAGGCGATGATCTCCGCTCTATTTTCCCGAATTCCAATGTGTATGAATCTGGAATGGATGAAGTAAAAAGCGAGATCGAATTGCCTGGTACGGTAGAGAATGCGAATAACGCGGATGCTTATATCGTAGTAGGAAAGAATAATACAGAAGTTTTCTAACCGGATTTTTAAAACCGCAAGAAGAAATTTAGGAAAAGAAGCCTGAGAAATCAGAAAAAAGGATTTCCCAGACTTTTTTATTTGCAGAAAAATCCCGGTTACGAAAGTCTGTAACCGGGAAAGAAATGTGAGTACTATGCTTTGGCTGAAACAGGTCAGAAAGTGAACGTGTCCTTAAATCCAAGCCATTTCTGATCTTTTTCACTTAAATTCAGCGGCGTGCCGTCTGCCAGCGTATAACCCTCTGCCGAAGGAGTGCCATGGTAAGTGCCGACTACCTGTGGCCATACGATGCCAAGCTCCGGATCATTCCAGGCCATGCCGCCTTCGTCGCCCGGAGAATAGAAGTCCGTGCATTTATAGCAAAATTCGGCGATATCGCTGAGCACAAGAAATCCATGCGCGAAGCCCTGCGGAATATAGAACTGTTTATGGTTTTCCTCGGTAAGTTCAATTCCGTACCATTTGCCGTAGGTTTTGCTGTCTTTGCGCAGATCCACAGCCACGTCAAAGACAGAACCGCGGATAACACGTACCAGTTTTCCCTGCGGATGCTCTTTCTGATAATGAAGGCCGCGCAGGACGCCTTTTATGGAACTGGACTGGTTGTCCTGGACAAATTCCATGGTCAGTCCGGCTTCTTTCATATCATTCTGATTGTAGGTTTCTACAAAATATCCACGGGCATCGCCATGCACGGTTGGGGTAATCGTGCAGAGTCCTTCGATGCCGCCTGCATTTTTTTCAACTTTAATCTGTCCCATTGTTAATCTCCTGAAATATTCTGTCAGAAGCGCTTCAAATCAGGCTGTCATGATCTGATCTGAGAGCGCTTTTTCTTTGTTTGCCTGAAGTGTTCAAAATGGATCTTTGTAATCTACCACGCTGCACCTGAGTGGGTCAAAACGGATACTGCATGAGATAGCGGTGAAGTGCATCCTGCCAGGTGGGAAGCGGCGAGAAACCGTTTGCAGCAAGTTTGCTCTTGTCAAGCCGGCTGTTGAACGGTCTGGCTGCTTTGGAAAGACCATATTCGGCAGTTGTAACCGGGAGCACTGTGAGACGGTCCTCTGAGTATTCGGTATGGCCCAGCTCCACTGCCTGGCGGAAGATTTCTTTCGTAAAATCATACCAGCTGATGTAGCCGCCCTCGTTTGTCGCGTGATAGTAACCGTATTTGCTGCTTTCTGCCATATCACAGAGCAGTACCGCGAGGTCAAATGTATAGGTAGGGGTACCGATCTGGTCATTGACTACGCGGAGCGTGCCGTGTGTTTTTCCGACGTTTAACATGGTCTTGATGAAGTTATTTCCGTTCGCTCCGAATACCCATGCGATACGGACAATAAAATACTTTTCAAGCAGGGAGGAGACGGCGAGTTCTCCGTCCAGCTTTGTCTTTCCATATACATTCAGCGGCTGATAATCTTTGCAGTCCGGTTCCCATGGTGTGGTGCCCTGACCGTTAAAGACGTAGTCTGTGGAGAGGTAAATCATTTTTGCATCGATCTTCCTGCAGGCACGGGCGATATTTTCGGTGCCCCCGACATTGATAGCGCGTACTTTTGCAATTTTATCCTCGTCCTCTGCGAGATCGACCGCGGTCCAGGCAGCGCAGTGTATGATGACATCAGGTGCTGTCTCTTCTATGACGCGGGAGACAGCCTGGCTGTCCGTGATATCCAGCTGCACATAAGGTGCTGTGGTGACGGCAGTACCGTCTGAAATTCCGGAATATTCCGGTGCAAGATCCGATCCGACGCATGCGTGGCCACGTTTTACCAGCTCATTGATGACATCATGGCCGAGCTGTCCGCCGACTCCGGTAACAAATACTTTCATAAGAGGCCTCCTTAGCGGTTTCCGTACATTTTTTCGTAGTAATTCTGATATTCGCCGGAAATGATCGTTTCCCACCATTCACGGTTGTTTAAATACCAGTCGATGGTCTTTTTGATTCCGTCTGCAAATTTTGTTTCCGGCAGCCAGCCCAGTTCATTGTGGATCTTGGTCGGATCGATCGCGTAACGCATGTCATGTCCCTTACGGTCTGCTACGTAGGTGATCAGGCTTTCCGGTTTGCCGAGTTCGCGGCAGATGAGTTTTACGATATCGATGTTGCGCATTTCATTGTGTCCGCCGACGTTGTAGACTTCGCCGACACGTCCTTTGTGGATGATCAGATCGATCGCGCGGCAGTGATCCTCAACGTACAGCCAGTCGCGCACGTTTTCTCCTTTTCCGTAGACCGGAAGCGGTTTGTCGTTTAATGCATTGGCGATCATGAGTGGGATCAGTTTCTCCGGAAAATGATAAGGCCCGTAGTTGTTGGAGCAGCGGCTGATCGTGACCGGGAGTCCATACGTGCGATGGTAGGCGAGGACGAGAAGATCTGCGCCTGCCTTGGAAGAACTGTACGGGGAGCTGGTATGGATCGGGGTCTCCTCTGTAAAGAAAAGATCCGGGCGGTCCAGCGGAAGATCTCCGTACACTTCGTCGGTTGATACCTGATGATAACGGGTGATGCCGTATTTGCGGCAGGCATCCATCAGAACAGCGGTTCCTTTGATGTTGGTATCAAGGAAAATTTCCGGGTTTTCGATGGAGCGGTCTACGTGAGACTCAGCTGCGAAGTTCACTACGATGTCCGGATGCTCTTCCTCAAAGAGACGGTAAACGGCTTCACGGTCCGTGATGCTGTCTTTTACAAAACGGAAATTCGGCTTATCCATGACCGGAGCGAGCGTGGAAAGATTGCCCGCGTAGGTCAGGCAGTCCAGGCAGACGATCCGGTAATCCGGATGAGCCTTAAGCATGTGAAAAATAAAGTTGCTTCCGATAAATCCGGCACCGCCGGTAACAATAATGTTCATATGTGATAAAATCTCCTTTGCGTTTGATATTTAAATAAGCACTTAAATTTACCGGTGCAGAATATCGATATATTTGTGGTCCAGTACGTCCTTCAAGTACTGTCCATACTGATTTTTCTTCAATACTTCGTAAACTTTCAGCACTTCTTCTTCTGTAATCCAGCCATTTAAGTAAGCGATTTCCTCGAGGCAGGCGATCTTTCGATGCTGATGCGATTCAATCGTCTTGACGAAGTTGGTTGCCTCAACGAGGCTTTCGTGTGTGCCGGTATCCAGCCAGGTAAAGCCCTGTCCGAGCAGTTCGACGTTCAGATTCCCGTTTTCCAGATAGATGCGGTTCAGATCCGTGATTTCGAGCTCGCCGCGTGCGCTCGGCTTTAAATTTTTGGCATATTCTACGACTTTATTATCGTAGAAATACAGTCCGGTGACGCAGTAATTGCTTTTTGGATGGATCGGTTTTTCTTCGATGGAAACTGCCTTGCCTTCCTCATTGAATTCTACGATGCCAAACCGCTCCGGATCATCGACATAATAGCCGAATACGGTAGCGCCCTTGCCGGTTTCTGCATTTAAAACGGCATCCTTAAGGCGCTGCTGAAGTCCCTGGCCGGTAAAAATATTATCGCCGAGTACCATGGCTACGGTGTCATCTCCGATAAATTCATCTCCGATGATGAATGCCTGTGCCAGTCCGTCCGGGCTTGGCTGTACGGCGTAAGTCAGGTGCACACCAAACTGGTGGCCGTCACCGAGCAGTTCGTGGAAGCGTGGCGTATCCTGAGGTGTTGAGATGATCAGGATATCACGGATTCCGGCATTCATCAGAACCGACATGGGATAGTAGATCATTGGCTTGTCGTAGATCGGAAGAAGCTGTTTTGACGTTACCATAGTGAGCGGATACAAACGTGTGCCGGATCCGCCGGCGAGAATGATTCCCTTCATAGGATAACCCTCCTTTGTATAATGTACCGGATTGACCGGTCATGTATCGAGTGTGGTTTCTTCTGTCATGTAGTTATTATAAAAGATGACGTAACGTCACCTGCAAGTGTTTTTTTCTTTTTTGCTCATTTTTTATTTGACCCGAGTCAGGCAAGTCCCCTGCGAGGTTGCGAAAAGCAATAAGCAGTGGGCAGGTGGAATTTATCTGCGGCAAAGGAAAATACCGGCTTCCTTTGTAATAGAAAATCCGCCCTGTACTTTTTTCTCGACAAAGGCGCGGAAATCATGGTAGCGGTCGAGCAGTAATTGATTTTGATTCCCGTGACAGGAAAGAATGTACTCGATCAGCGGTTCCGGGCGGTCAAGACGGATCGCATCCTCATACATGCGCCTGGAAACGGAGGAAAAATATGGCTGCAGGAGACTGGCACCACCTGAGAGACCGAAGCGGTCGTACAGCTTTTCTGCAGAGAGGACGATACGGGCATCAAAGTCCTGGACAAGTGCGCTGATCTCCTGCATGTGGTGTTTTCCATAGGTACTGCAGATGAAAGTTCCGCCGGGACGCAGGACACGTCGGACTTCTTCGAAGACGGAAGCGAGATCATTGCAGTAAAACAGGACGTGATTGGCAAAGATAAGGTCAAAGGATTCATCCGGAAACGGAATGGAGCAACAGTCAAAGCTCAGAAAAGAAAAACGCCTGTCCTGCGCACCGATGGTTCGCCGGGCATCACGCAGCATGCCATCCGAGATATCAGAGAGCGTGATGTGTACGTGGTCCGGGATACGGTCTCTGTTTTCCTGCCAGAGTGCGCCGGTGCCGCAGCCGACTTCAAGTATTTCCATGCCGGAGTGAATAGTGCTTTGCCGGTACAGCCAGGGAAACCAGCCTTCCTGATTGGTGGAATAATCGCGGTGCAGCCGGATGCGCGCGGAAATATTTGTGGCATCCTGGTACTGTGTTTTGAGGCTTTTTTCCATATTAGTGAGGTGGATCAGATCGAGCATCTGGCTCCAGTCGATCTGCTTTTGCTCGCCGATGGCAGAAATGGTGTTGTCGATTGCGTGTTCGACGAGCTGAAGCTGTTCCATGCGGTCCTGAATCAGTTTTTTCTGCATTTTCAGAGAGCTGAGCATGAAGTGGCAGTCAAGGTCATTGATTGTCATCTCACGGATGTCATCGAGTGAGAAACCAAGGTATTTGAGCAAAAGAATCTGCTGCAGCCTGGCAAAATCAGAATCTGTATAAAAACGGGCACCGGACGGTGTGACGCAGGAAGGCTTCAGGATATTCTGTTTATCATAAAAACGGATTGTGCGAACCGAGACGCTTGCCATTTTCGCAAACTGTCCGGAGGAATAGTAGCCGGGTAATTTCATGAGGCTCCTTTCTGTGGAAAATGAAATGACGGTGTAGGTTTTCCTGACATTGAGCAGGCAGGTATATTATAGTAAAAAAAGAGAAGAAGTGCAATCAGGGTCTCATACTTCGTACTTGACAGAATTCGGGAAAAAGTGAATAATGAAGAAAAAACAAAGGAAAAGGAGAATAAAAATGGCAGTACTTACAATAACAAAAGAAAATTTTGAGGAGAAAGTATTAAAGGCAGACAAGCCGGTGCTGATTGATATCTGGGCCGTATGGTGCGGACCGTGCCAGATGCTTGCACCGATCGTGGAGGAGATCAGCGAGGCACATCCGGAGATCATCGTTGGAAAGGTTAATGCAGATGAGGAGATGGAGCTGGTACAGCGGTTCAAAGCAGCTGCAATCCCGATGCTGGTACTGATGAAAAACGGAGAGATCGTGAAAAAATCCGTCGGATATAAGACGAGAGAAGAACTGGAAGCAGAACTGTTTTAGTTAATATTAAGTTTTTCTAAAGTGGGTTGACATCTCGCCTTTTTATGGTATTATTTGAATAACTCGCAGTGCGAGATATCTGGTGCGCAAAGGACATTTTTGACGATATGGAGAAAGTGCCGGTGACCGTCGGATCAGAGAAATGAATAAAACAGGGGAGGGCATCTGATATGAATATGAATGAATTTACCGCAGAGCATGCGAAGAAGTGCCAGCAGGTTGATACGATCGATAAGGATCTGTATCTGAAATACGGTGTGAAGCGCGGACTGCGTGACCTGAACGGACAGGGCGTCCTGACCGGACTGACAAATATTTCCAATGTGGTCGCCTTTAAACAGGAAGACGGACAGCGCGTTCCCTGCGATGGACAGCTGTGGTACCGCGGATACAATGTGGAAGATCTGATCCGGGGCAGCGGAGATTCCCTGTTTGGATTTGAAGAGACAGCATACCTGCTTTTGTTTGGGGAACTGCCGTCCGAGACAGAGATGGAGAATTTTAAAGAGGTGCTTGCACTAAGCAGAGACCTTCCGACGAATTTTGTGCGTGACGTTATCATGAAAGCGCCGAGTGCCGACATCATGAATTCCATGACGAAAAGTGTGCTGACGCTTGCATCGTATGATAAGGATGCTACGGTTCTTGAGCTGGACAATGTACTGCGCCAGTGTATGATGCTGATCAGCGTTTTTTCGATGCTGGCGGTATATGCTTATCACGCATACAACCATTATGACAAAGATGGAAGCATGTACATTCACCGCCCGGATCCGTCACTTTCCACCGCTGAAAATTTCCTGCGAATGCTGCGTCCGGACAAAGAGTTCAACCATCTGGAAGCGAAAGTGCTTGAGGTTGCACTGATCCTGCATATGGAGCATGGCGGCGGAAACAATTCCACATTTACGACGCGTGTCGTCACGTCGTCAGGTTCAGATACATATTCTGCGATTGCAGCGGCACTCTGTTCTCTGAAGGGACCCAGGCATGGCGGAGCAAATCTGATGGTCATGAAAATGATGGATGATATCCGCGCACATGTGAAAGATTATAAGGACGACGAGGAGATAGAGTATTATCTGGCGAAGATCCTGAATAAAGAGACGTTTGACCATAAAGGACTGATCTATGGTATGGGACATGCGGTCTATTCGGTGTCTGATCCGCGTGAACGCGTACTGAAGAGCTTTGTGGAGCGTCTTGCAGTGCAGAAAAACAGAGAGGAAGACATGGGGCTGTATCAGCGGATCGAGGAGATTGCGCCGATACTGATCGCAAAACAGCGCAAGATGTATAAAGGCGTCAGCCCGAACATCGACTTCTACAGTGGTTTTGTGTATGAGATGCTTGGCATTCCGATGGAGCTGTATACGCCGCTGTTCGCGATTGCACGTATTACCGGCTGGAGTGCGCACCGGATTGAGGAGCTGGTGAGCATGGAGAAGATCATCCGTCCGGCTTATAAGAGCCTGATGGTAGAGCGTGAGTATGTGCCGAGAGATCAGCGCTGAGGCAAAGTGATAATGAACAGAACAGAGTGTGGGAAAGCGAAAGGACAGGAGGCTGCCTGCCGGCTGGAGATGCAAAATAGCGCAGATCCGTTTCTTTTAGAGCTGCAGAAGACAACGGAAGAGTCGGCAGATGCGATCAGCCGGGAGCTGTATGTCATGTTTGCCAATCTTGGCAGATGGCATCTGCAAAAAGAAGCGACGGCCAGTATAAGTGGCGAGGAGGGACTGCTTCATTACCTCGCATACAAGAAAAACGGAGTGTCATCTGGTTTCCTGAAAGAGCAGCTGGATGTCGGCTCCGGCAGAATGGCGGATATATTAAAGCGCCTGGAAGAAAAGGAACTGATTTCGAGAAGGGATGATCCGAAAGACAGCAGAAAAGTGATTGTATATATCACGGAGCAGGGCCGGGAGCATGCGGTGCGGACGAATGAACGGCTGTATGTATGGTACCGAAAACTGCAGGCGTATCTTGGCGAGCACGACAGCAGGGAGCTGGTACGGATCCTGAGGCGTCTGGGAAGCTTCGAGGAAGAGCGATCGGCAGGGAAAGAAGCATAGCAGGGCTTTGAAAGGAATAAAAAAGTCAGAAGAGATCACATCATTGTAAAATGAGATATCTTCTGACTTTTTGTTTGTTCTGAGTTACCCAAGCAGTGCCTGGTCGTTTGCAAATTCTTCGCCGCTGACTTTTTCAAACTGCTCAAGCAGATCTTTTACCGTCAGCTTTTTCTTTTCTTCTCCGCTGATGTCGAGAATGATTTTTCCCTCACTCATCATGATCAGGCGGTTGCCGTGAAGGATCGCATCACGCATATTGTGTGTGATCATCAGAGTAGTCAGATGGTCACGGTTGACGATCTGATCGGTGATCGAGAGTACCTTGGCAGCGGTTTTCGGGTCAAGCGCAGCGGTGTGCTCGTCAAGCAGCAGAAGCTTTGGCTTCTTCAGGGTGGCCATAAGCAGTGTGAGCGCCTGACGCTGTCCGCCGGAGAGAAGTCCTACTTTGGAGGTGAGACGGTTTTCAAGACCAAGACCGAGGGAAGCGAGCAGGGAAACGTATTCCTCCCGCTCCTGCTTCGTGATACCGGGACGGAGAGAACGTCTGTTTCCACGGCGCTTCGCGAGTGCCAGATTTTCCTGAATTTCCATTGTGGCTGCGGTTCCGGTCATCGGATCCTGGAAAACACGCCCGAGATAGACGGCACGCTTATGTTCCGGAAGTTTGGTGACATCATTCTCGTCGATGAGGATGCTGCCTTCGTCGACAAACCAGGTGCCGGCCACCGCATTGAGCAAAGTCGATTTTCCGGCTCCGTTTCCACCGATGACTGTGACGAAATCTCCGTCATTTAAGGAGAGAGAAACGCCGTTGAGTGCTACCTTTTCATTGATAGTACCGGGATTAAAGGTTTTGTAGATATTTTTCAGCTCAAGCATTTGAATTTCCTCCCCGTTTCATAGGTTTTGAAAAATATTTTCCCTTCCAGTACGGAGTCGCCAGGAAGATGGCAACGACGATTGCGGAAAGGAGCTTCAGCAGGTCGGTATCAATGCCGAGCCAGATGACGGTCTGCAATACAAGATAGTAGAGGATGGAACCAAGTGCAACACCGAGGAGACGCAGTGCAAAATTGCGGAAAATTTTGCTGAATACAGCCTCTCCGATGATGACAGCTGCCAGACCGATGACGATGGCACCGCGGCCCATATTGACATCTGCAAAGCCCTGGTACTGTGCAAGCAATGCACTGGAAAGAGCGACAAGACCGTTTGAAACCATCAGGCCAAGCACTTTATTGAAGCTGGTGTTGATGCCCTGTGCGCGGGACATGCTGCTGTTGCAGCCGGTTGCGCGGATCGCACAGCCAAGCTCGGTGCCGAAGAACCAGTACAGTACGGCGATCAGAACGAGGATAAAGACAGCGACGACAAAGATTGTATTCTGATAGAATGGTACGCCTTTGATGTAGCGCAGAGAGACGAGCAGATCATATTTTCCGACAGAGATTGCCTGATTTGCCTTTCCCATGATTTTCAGATTGACGGAGTAAAGAGAAAGCTGGGTCAGAATACCGGAAAGGATTGCCGGGATTCCCATGCAGGTGTGAAAGATACCGGTAGCAAGTCCGGTGAGCATGCCTGCACCCGTGGCTGCCAGCATGGATGGCCAGACACCAAAACCGGCCTGCATCATCATAATGCAGACCGCACCGCCGGTACACATGGAGCCGTCAACAGTCAGATCGGCGAAATCAAGAATGCGAAACGTAAGATATACGCCGATCGCCATAATACCCCAGATCAGTCCCTGGGCGACCGCGCCCGGGAGCGCATTGATGAGAGTCATGATATTCATAAAAAAGTTCCTCCAGTTCAGATTGAATCGAAAATATCCGCTTTGACAGGGAGACTGCGCAGATGACAGGAAAGCCGGAGAAGGACTGCGCCAAAAGAACGTCAGTCCGTTTCCGGCTTGTTTGAACGCAGTCGCTTCGCGTCCTGCGAATGTCCGATTTATAAGCAGAGCAGTCTTTTTCAGAACGTACTGCTTTTTCTGCGTCTTATTCGGTTACAGCTTCGGTCTGGGCCTCTGCGTCAGATGCACCGATCGCAACGTAGTCATCCGGAACAGTGACACCGAGCTGCTCGCAGATCTCTGCATTGTACTCTTTAGTAAATTTCGGAGCATATTCGATCGGCATGGCAGAGATATCTTCGCCGTCTGCAAGGATTCTTACGGCCATCTCGCCGGTTGCATAGCCAAGGTCATAGTAGTTGATGGAAAGAGTCGCTACGCCGCATCCGGCACAGATACCTTCCTCACCTGCGATAACCGGAACCTGTTCCGGAAGGCAGATATTGTTGATGATCTCTGTGTTGGAAGCAACGGTGTTGTCCGTCGGTACGTAGATTACGTCTGACTCGGAAACAGCGGTTGTTACAACAGAGGAAAGATCGTTGGAATCAGAGAATGCGTAATATTCACACGTATAACCAAGATCCTCAAGAGCAGCCTTTACAGTATCTACCTGATACTGGGAATTTGGTTCAGCGGAGCAGTAGAGAAGTCCTACATTTTTTGCATCCGGGAACAGCTCCTGAAGCATGGCTGCCTGCTGATCAAGCGGAGCAAGATCAGAAGTACCGGAAATATTTCCGCCGACAGTACCGTTGAAATCATCAAGACCGAGTGCTACGCCATATTCCGTAACTGCGGTACCGAGGATCGGGATCGTATCAGTGCCTGCCGCTGCGGCCTGCAACGCAGGTGTGGCGTTTGCAAGGATCAGATCCACATCGTTGGAAACGAAGCTGTTGATGATGGTGGAACACGTATTGGAATCGCCCTGTGCATTCTGCTCGTCAAATGTAACTGCGTCGCCGAGCTTGTCGGTAAGCGCGTCCTTAAAGCCCTCTGTTGCTGCGTCGAGTGCGACATGCTGCACAAGCTGACAGATACCAACATTGTACGTCTGGCTTTCCTCAGCGCCGACCGGGCAGACCGTCATGACTCCGACTGCTGCAGCTACGAGGAGCGCAGAAATAACATTCTTTTTCATAGTGATATACCTCCTGTGTGAGAAATAATACTGCGGCTCACCAACGCTTTAAACTGCCGCAAAATCTGCGAAAAGTATAACGCTTTAAAGCAGAAAAGTCAAGCAAAATAGAAAGATTTACATTTTTCGAAAAACAGATTGTATTTGCCGACCGTGCCATGTAGAATAGAACTGATAAAAATGTATTTTTCGGGAGGTTTTTATGGATTTCACTTTGACAGAAGATTCACAAAAATACGAACGCGGCTTCCGGGAACTGCTTTCGGAGCGCGGTTATGACTGCAAGTCGGGAATACGTGTACAGCTGAAAGAAAGTACAGAGCGTGAAATTACCATCTCTTATGAAAAAGAGCAGGCGGTGATTACGGCGTCTGAGACGGCATTTCTGTATCGCGGCCTGATGAGTCTTGTGATGCAGCTGGAGGCGCATGGGACAGAGAAGCCGTATGCAAAGCGGGAAGAAATCTGGCTGGATCACAACGGCTGCATGGTCGACAGTTCCAGAAACTGTGTCATGAGCGTGTCAGCGGCGAAGGCATGGCTGAGAATGCAGGCCTGTGTCGGAATGAATGTGATGATGCTGTACACGGAGGACACGTATGAAGTACCGGAATATCCGTATTTCGGTGCACTCCGGGGCAGATATACAGCGGAAGAATTTAAAGAGCTGGATGATTACGCGCAGATGCTTGGTATTGAGCTGATACCGTGTATCGAGGCGCTTGGCCATCTGCAGCAGCCGCTTCGCTGGCCGGCGATGCGGGATCTGCGGGATACGAGTGATATTGCGCTTGTCGGAGATGAAAAAGTTTATGATTTTCTGCGAGCCTGCATCCGGCAGGTATCGCGCTGTTTCCGGACAAGAAAGGTACATCTTGGAATGGACGAAGCATGGAGCCTTGGCCTTGGAAAATATCTGATTAAAAATGGCTATACGCCGAAGCGGGAGATCATCCGCCAGCATATGGACCGGGTGATGGAACTGTGCAAAGAAGAAGGACTGGAACCGATGATCTGGTCAGATATGTATTTCCGCGTTCACTCGGAGACTGAAGATTATTATAATGTAAAGCCGGATACCGATATGCGGACAGGTGCGCTTCCGCCGGAAGGAATGTCGCTTGTTTACTGGGACTATTACCATACGGATGAGGAATACTACCGCAATTATATCAAACTGCACCGCCAGCTGACCGACCGCGTGATTTTTGCAGGCGGTGGCTGGACGTGGTGCGGAATCGCTCCGGCGCTGCAGACAGCAGAGGCAGTGACGCGTGCGGCATTTCGTGCGTGCCGGGCAGAAAAGCTGCGGGATGCAATCTATACGCTGTGGGCGGATGATGGTACGGAAACACCTCAGTTTGCCGGACTTGGACCGGTGATTCTCGCTGCAGAATACGGATTTGGAGAAGAACCGGATGAAAAACGGATCAGCGGGCAGTTTGAATTCCTGACCGGCTGTGATTATCAGACGTATCTGGAACTTGGAAAATTTGATCTTCCGTCCGGCAAGATGTCTGACGGAGCAGTCGGGGCAGATCCGTCTAAAGGACTGTTTTTCCAGGACCTGCTGCTTGGAATTTATGATGGGCAGACAGAGGGCGTGCGTTACGGAAGCTATTATCGGGAGATCGCAGAAAAGCTGGAGAGCGGAAAAGCACTGCACAGGACAGTCCCGGGCTTCTGGAGCACAGAGATGAAAGGGATTTTGGACCTGTATGAAATGGAGGCGGGCATTCTGTCAAAGAAAGCGGACCTTGGACTTCAGATCCTGGAAGCTTATCAGAAGGGGGAAAAAGAAGTTCTGAAGAACATCGCGGAGACAGAAATCCCTGCGCTTACCGCCGGAGTTCGGCGCTGCCACAGTCTGCGTGAGACGCTCTGGATGAACGAAGGAAAGGTATTTGGCTGGGAAGTCCTTGATATCCGCTATTATGGCATGAGCGGCCGCATGGAGAGTACAGCAAAACGGCTGAAGGCCTATGCAGACGGAGAACTGATATCGCTTCCGGAGCTGGAGGAAAAACGTCTTCCGGTCTTCCCTGAAAATACAGGTGAGCGGAGAATGGAGGGAGGATATCTTTCCTGGATCGATATCGCCGCAGTATCACCGCTTGCGTGGGCATGGCTGCCGCAGGTATACTAAGGTTGGCGAGGATATGGCAGAGAGAAGGAAAAATGGATCTGAAACAGAAAAATGGCTGGAAGAAGCCGGAATTTCATTTAAACTGATTCGCAGCCGCCGCAAGAGCCTTGCAATTTTGTTGCAAAGGGACGGAACTGTGGTAGCAAGAGCGCCGATGCGCATGCCGGAAACCTCGATTCGCACGTTTATCCGGGAGAAGAAACCATGGATCACGCTGCACCAGGAGAAGCAGCAGATGCGGGGCGAAGAAGAACGACTTTTTTCCGGTGCGACAGAGGCGCAGCTGCAGGCCTGTAGAAAACAGGCAAGAGATCGTTTTGCAGAGCGGACTGCGTTTTTTGCGGGGATCCTTGGCGTAAGCTATGGAAAAATTGCGATTCGTGACCAGAAATCGCGATGGGGCAGCTGCAGCCGCACCGGAAATCTTAATTATAATTTCCGGCTGATCCTTGCGCCACCGGAAGTGCTTGATTACGTAGTGGTACATGAACTGTGCCATCGGAAGCAGATGAACCACTCTGTGCTGTTCTGGCAGGAAGTGGAAAAAATCCTGCCGGACTATCAGGAACGGCGCAGATGGCTGCGGACGGAGGGCTGGCGGTTGATGGAGTAAAGGTGCTGACCGAATAATCTTATTGGTATTCGCAGTCTGCTTCTTATTCCCCGCATGGGATTTGCCTGACTCTGGTAAAACATGAAATGAAAACGGAAAAGAGACATTACAGAGAAAAATATTCTTTGTGATGTCTCTTTTTGCTTGACAAAACAGAGAAATGTGATAATCTATATTCACATGGAAATTAACTATAAAAAGAGAATATTATAAAACAAAAAGAAATCTAAAACTAACTAAAAAGATGGATGATGGATCTCTACATTAGCAGGGTATAAAAGCAGGATAAGCATAAAGAACAGGAAAATGGAAATGGGTAGCATCCATAAAAACAGAAGAAGCGAAGAAAAACAAAAAAGAGAGCAAAAGCAACACAGAGTAGAAACGAAAGAAGAGGCGAACCGGTTTGTTTGGAACAGTAAAATCAGCAGCAATCACAGGAATCGACAGCCATATGGTAGCAGTGGAAGCGGATGTCAGCGACGGCCTGCCGGGATTTTCCATGGTGGGCTATCTGGCATCAGAGGTGCGGGAGGCACAGGATCGTGTTCGCACAGCGCTGCGCAATTCCGGTTATCATCTGCAGCCGAGGAAGATCACAGTGAACCTGGCGCCTGGAGATATCCGAAAGTTTGGCGCAGGATTTGATTTACCGATTGCGGTTGCTGTGATGGCCGCATATGGATATCTGCCGCAGAAGATGCTGAATGGCATTTTTTTTGCGGGAGAGCTGAGCCTGGATGGAAGTGTACAGGGGATTCGAGGGATTCTGGGTATGGTGATGGAAGCGAAGCGCACGGGATGCCATGCCTGTATGGTGCCGCAGGCAAACGCGGTGGAAGCAGCTGCGGTTGGTGAAATTGCAGTATACGGAATCAGGCATCTGCGTGAACTGGCAGATCATCTGACCGGCGGAGCGAAGCTGCAAAGAACTTCTATTAATATAGAAGAAAAATTTCAAAAGAGGGTTTTGGGTGATGGACCGGATTTTGCAGATATCCATGGGCAGAAAATTGTGAAGCGGGCTGCAGAGATTGCGGCGAGTGGAATGCATAACCTTCTGATCAGCGGACCGCCGGGGTCTGGCAAGTCAATGACTGCAAAATGTATACCGTCGATCCTTCCGCTTTTGACACTGGAAGAGTCGCTGGAGGTTTCCAGGATTCACAGCGTGGCAGGGACACTTCCCGGGGAAGGGATTCTGACAAGCCGTCCGTTTCGGATGCCGCATCACACGGTATCAGCCAGCGCTCTTGCAGGAGGCGGAGTCGTGCCGCATCCCGGGGAGATCAGTCTGGCGCATCGGGGCGTTTTGTACCTTGATGAGCTTCCAGAATTTCAAAAAGAGACGCTGGAGATCCTTCGGCAGCCGCTGGAGGACGCGGAGGTACGGATCGCAAGGAGCAGTGGAACTTACATATTTCCTGCGGATTTCATGCTTGTGGCATCACGGAATCCCTGTAAATGCGGGTATTATCCAGACCGAAAACGCTGTACCTGCCGGGAGGGAGATGTGCGGCGCTATCTGTCGAGAATCAGCCGGCCGCTGCTTGACCGGATTGATCTGCATGTGCAGTCGGAGCAGATCCGTTATCAGGATCTGGTAAGTGAGATAAAGGAAGAAAGTTCTTCGCGCATCCGGCATCGCGTTGAAGCGGTACACAGGCTGCAGCAACAGCGCTATCAGGGAAAAGCATGGCGTTTCAACTCGGAAATTCCACCTTCGGCCCTGGAGCCATACTGTATGTTCGGACAAAAAGAAAAGGAGCGACTGGCGGATCTGTTTGAACGAAGGCATCTGACTGCAAGAGCGTATCACCGTATGCTTCGTGTGGCACGGACAATCGCTGATATGGAAGGTGCAAAAAGAGTAACGGTCAATCATCTGAATGAGGCATTTTTGTATCGGCCGGATGAATATCTGATGTGAAGCAGTGCGCTACAGATCACAGAAAAATAAAATATATAGTAACTGTTCAGAGCCAACCTCCAAAATGCTACGCATTTCGTCGGTGTGGCGTATCCGCCAAATAAAATTTCAAAAACAGGCTTAAAAATGCGAGCATTTTACGCCTGTTTTATGAAATTTTGCTTGGCTCTGAACAGTTGCAATATATAAAAGTGGCCGGTCAGAAAAAATGTCACGGAAAGGGATCCGAAAATCAGGAAATTTGCATTTATGACTTTTGAAAGTGAAAATACAGAAGAGATTCAAAATAGGATAGAAGAAACAGCAGCGAACTGCATCGAGTCATTTTACTGGGAATGGTTTTGCAGCATTCCCGGAATTTATCGCAGACACCGGGAAATTTTGCTGCGCTGTTTTGGAGACCCAAAGGGAGTCTGGCAGGCGGAAGCCGGGGAGTGGAAGCACCTGAAAGAGCGTGGATGCGACTGGGTGGGCTGTGTGGAAACACATCAAAAGGAAAGCGATCCACAGGAAACCGTGTATAAGAACCGGCAGCTTGGAATACAATTTACCAGTTGTGAGCAGTCAGATTATCCGAAGCTGCTGCGGTCGATCCGGGATTTCCCGTATGGTATTTTTTATAAGGGACGCCTTCCGGCAGAAGAGAAAAAGCAGATTGCGGTGGTGGGAGCACGTGTCTGCACACACTATGGAAAACACCTTGCGGAGCAGCTTGCCGGACAGATCGCACAGGCAGGCGGTGAAGTTGTGAGCGGCGCTGCGTATGGAATCGACGGAGCAGCTCAGTGGGCGGCCCTCTCGGCGGGCGGAGCAAGTTTCGCGGTGGTGGGAGGCGGTGTGGACTGTCGCTATCCGCGTGCAAATGACCGCCTGTATGACCGCCTGGAGGAAGAAGGCGGTGTGCTTTCCGAGTTTCCGCCCGGTACGAAACCGCTGCGTTATCATTTTCCGCTGCGCAACCGGATCATCAGCGGACTTTCCGAGATTGTGACGGTGATTGAGGCAAAGCATGGAAGCGGATCCTTGATCACGGCGGATTATGCGCTGGAGCAGGGGAGAACGGTTCTGGCGGTTCCGGGACGGCTGGATGATGAACTGAGCCGTGGATGCAATGAGCTGATTGCACAGGGAGCAGGTGTTATCCTGTCACCGGAGAGCTTTGCAGAACAGGTATTTCCCGATTTTCGGCAGCAAAAAAAGAATAAAGTGTCTGACATAGCACTTGCACCTTCAGAAAAATTAGTGTATAGTAGTCTCGATTTGCATTCAAAAAGCCTATGGGAGCTGGAAGAATGTACTTCCCTTTCTCTTGCGGACTTAAGTGGAAGCCTGCTTGCGCTTGAAGCAAGGGGTCTCATCAGGGAAGTGGAAAGAAACTACTATGTAAAGGTGAGATAGAGAAAGACCAAAGATGGATTTGTCTGTTTCATTAGGAGGTTATTGCTATGCCCAAATATCTGGTGATCGTGGAGTCACCTGCGAAGGTAAAAACAATTAAAAAATTTCTGGGATCGAATTATGAAGTGCTGGCTTCAAACGGACACGTAAGGGATCTTCCGAAGAGCCGCCTCGGAGTGGATGTCGAGCATGATTACGAACCGAAATATATTACAATAAGAGGAAAGGGAGATATTCTCGCCGCGCTGCGCAAGGCTGAGAAAAAAGCAGATAAAGTCTATCTTGCAACGGACCCTGACCGGGAGGGGGAGGCAATTTCGTGGCATCTGGCTGAGGCGCTGAAGCTGGATGAGACGAAGAAAATGAGAATCACGTTCAACGAGATCACGAAAAGCGCGGTCAAGGAATCTTTGAAGCATGCAAGACCGATTGATATGGACCTGGTGGATGCACAGCAGACACGAAGGATTCTGGACCGCATGGTTGGCTACCGGATCAGCCCGCTGCTCTGGCAGAAGGTAAAGCGGGGGCTGAGTGCCGGCCGTGTACAGTCGGTTGCGCTGCGTATTATCGGAGACCGGGAGGATGAGATCAATGCATTTATTCCGGAGGAATACTGGACACTGGATGCGATGCTGGCAGTGCCAGGTGAGAAGAAACCGCTTGCTGCAAAGTTTTACGGAAAGGACAAGAAGCTGGCGATCGGGTCAGCGGAGCAGATGGATGAGCTCAAAAAGGCGCTGGAACATGCATCCTACGTGGTAGAAGAGGTAAAAAAAGGGGAGCGCGTGAAAAAAGCGCCGGCGCCGTTTACGACAAGTACCTTGCAGCAGGAGGCAGCAAATGTTCTGAATTTTTCGACTCAGAAGACGATGCGCCTTGCACAGCAGCTCTATGAAGGCGTTGAACTGAAGGGAAGTGGTACAGTCGGACTGATCACGTATCTGCGTACGGATTCCACCCGAATCTCGGAGGAAGCGGATGCGGCAGCGAGAGTGTATATTGAGGAGCAGTACGGAGCGGAGTATGTGGCAGAGCGTGTTGCGGCTGCAAATGACGGAAAGAAGATCCAGGATGCACATGAGGCAATCCGCCCAACCGATCTTTCGCGCACTCCTGCAGAGATGAAAGAATCGCTGGGAAGGGATCAGTTCCGTTTGTATCAGCTGATCTGGAAACGGTTTGCGGCAAGCCGGATGACACCGGCACGCTATGAGACGACCGCTGTACGGATCGGAGCAGCCGGTTATCGGTTCAATGCATCTGCATCGCGTCTTGTATTTGAAGGATTCCGGAGTGTGTACACGGAAAGCGAAGATACAAAAGAAGAAAACAATGTAATTACCGGAAAAATTGAGCCTGGCATGGAACTGAAGCTCTCAGAACTTGACAGCCGCCAGCATTTTACACAGCCGCCGGCGCATTACACGGAGGCATCCCTGGTACGGGCTCTGGAGGAAAAGGGAATCGGCCGTCCAAGTACGTACGCGCCGACGATCACAACGATCATTGCGAGGCGGTATGTCACGAAGGAAAATAAAAATCTTTACATGACGGAGCTTGGTGAAGTGGTCAACAATATCATGAAGGATGCATTTCCAAGTATCGTGGATGTCAACTTTACCGCGAATATGGAGTCACTTCTTGATTCAATCGGAGAGGGCAAGATTCACTGGAAGACGGTAGTGGAAAACTTTTATCCGGATCTGGATGAGGCGGTTCAGGAAGCGGAAAAAAATCTGGAGAAAGTCGAGATTGCGGACGAAGTGACGGATGTCGTCTGTGAGGAGTGCGGACGAAATATGGTGATCAAATATGGACCGCACGGAAAATTCCTCGCCTGCCCGGGATTCCCGGACTGCCGCAATACGAAGCCGTATCTGGAGAAGATTGGCGTAGCCTGCCCGAAATGTGGAAAAGATATCGTAATCCGAAAGACGAAAAAGGGGAGAAGATACTATGGCTGCGAGGGCAATCCGAACTGTGATTTCATGTCATGGCAGAAACCTGTGGCAAAGAAATGCCCGCAGTGCGGCGGTTATATGGTAGAAAAAGGCAATCGTCTGGTCTGCGCAGATAAAATGTGCGGCTATATTTGTGAAAAAACAGAAGAAGAGCAGGAAAAATAGCCGGTTGATTTCTCATATGGCTGAACTATCAGAAAAAATTTGCCAATACACACAATATACATTGATTTTCTGAAAATTATATGTTAGTATAAAAAATAGCAGAAAAGCATCTGATGTGTGTAGAGGAGGTTTGACATGAGTGTACAGTTACTGGATAAAACCAGAAAGATAAACCAGCTCCTGCATAACAACAATACCAGTAAGGTCGTGTTCAACGATATCTGTGACGTTCTTACCGGTATCCTGAATTCCAATATCCTTGTGATCAGCCGGAAGGGCAAGGTGCTGGGAGTTGGTTTGTGCGATGGCGTTGATGAGATCGGTGAGCTGATCGTGGATAAGGTGGGCGGTTTTATTGATCCGCTGCTGAACGATCGTCTTCTTGGTGTACTTTCCACAAAGGAAAATGTGAACCTGGAGACCCTCGGGTTTGAAGGGGAGAATGTCCGAAAGTATCAGGCGATTATCAATCCGATCGACATTGCCGGCGAACGTCTCGGAACCGTATTTATGTATAAGTACGGAAGCCAGTATGAGATCGATGATATTATTCTGAGCGAATACGGCACAACGGTAGTTGGACTGGAGATGATGCGTTCCGTGAACGAGGAGAATGCAGAAGAAAACCGCAAGGTGCAGATTGTGAAGTCTGCAATCAGTACACTTTCTTTCTCCGAGATGGAAGCGATCATCCATATTTTTGATGAGCTTGACGGGACGGAAGGAATTCTGGTGGCGAGCAAGATCGCAGACCGCGTGGGGATTACGAGATCTGTCATTGTCAATGCGCTTCGCAAGTTTGAGAGTGCCGGTGTGATCGAATCCAGATCTTCCGGTATGAAAGGTACGTATATTAAGGTACTCAATGATGTTGTGTTCGATGAGCTGGCGGAGATCCGAAAGAGCAAAAATATCTGAGCACATCGTTGAAAACAAAAGAGCAAAAATGCCTGCAAAGCATCTGGAAGCAGAAGTGCAGGAAATGAGCTGCTGCAGAGAAATGAGAGAATCGTTTTTCTGCGGCAGTTTTTATGTCTGGCCGGGATCAAAGCGGATATTAGCAATCCGCTTCGCTGTCGCCTCATAACCGTTCGGCTAAAATTTGAATAAAAATATGGATAGATAAGAAAAACAGAGTAAAAAAGAGATAACAAGAGCAAAAAAGAAAAAAATATGAAAAATACAGACTTCACGGAAGTTGCAATATTTACACAATTTCACTATTATATCTGTGTTGGTTAGCACTCAATGCTAGTGAGTGCTAATAAAGAAAAAATGAAAGAGATTTTAACTGAATAAGCTGCGAAGCAGCTATTCGGTTATGAGCAAGCAGCGATGCGGATTGCGAATATCCGCTTTGGCTATCTAAGGAGGAATCAGATATGAAATTAGTACCGTTGGGTGACAGAGTTGTATTAAAGCAGTATGAGGCAGAAGAAAAGACAAAATCCGGAATCATTCTGGCAAGCAAAACACAAGAGAAACCGCAGGAAGCTGAAGTAATCGCAGTGGGCCCGGGCGGAGTCGTTGACGGAAAAGAAGTTACCATGCAGGTAAAAGCTGGCGACAAGGTTATTTACTCCAAGTATTCAGGAAATGAAGTAAAGCTTGGCGACGAAGAGTATATCATCGTAAGACAGAATGATATTCTTGCTGTTGTAGAAGGCTGATAGAAGATGGAGCAGGCTTATGGGTCTGCAGATCAAAAACAGAGATTCAGAAAATAAGAATCCGATAGAAAGACAGAAAAAGGAGATTGATTATCATGGCAAAAGAAATCAAATACGGCGCAGAAGCCAGAGCAGCTCTTGAGAGCGGCGTAAATAAACTTGCGGATACGGTTCGCGTGACACTTGGACCGAAAGGAAGAAACGTAGTACTGGATAAGCAGTACGGTGCTCCGCTGATCACAAATGATGGTGTTACCATTGCAAAAGAGATCGAGCTTGCAGATGCATTCGAGAACATGGGCGCACAGCTGATCAAGGAAGTAGCAGCAAAGACAAACGACGTAGCCGGCGATGGTACAACAACAGCTACCGTACTTGCACAGGCTATGGTACATGAGGGAATGAAGAACCTGGCAGCAGGCGCAAATCCGATCGTTCTTCGTAAAGGAATGAAGAAAGCAACGGATGCAGCAGTAGAAGCAATCCGTGAGATGAGCCAGAAGGTAAGCGGCAAGGAGCAGATCGCAAGAGTAGCAACGGTTTCTTCCGGAGATGAGAAAGTAGGCCAGCTCGTTGCAGATGCGATGGAGAAGGTAACCGGTGACGGTGTTATCACGATCGAGGAGTCCAAAACCATGCAGACAGAGCTGGATCTGGTAGAAGGTATGCAGTTCGACAGAGGCTATATTTCAGCTTACATGGCAACAGATACAGAGAAAATGGAAGCAGTTCTGGATGATCCGTGCATCCTGATTACGGATAAGAAAATCAGCAACATTCAGGAGATCCTTCCGCTGCTTGAGCAGATCGTACAGAGTGGCAGAAAGCTTCTGATTATCGCTGAAGATATCGAGGGCGAGGCTCTGACTACCCTGATCGTCAACAAGCTGCGTGGTACATTCCAGGTAGTGGGCGTAAAGGCTCCGGGATATGGCGACAGAAGAAAAGAGATGCTGCAGGATATCGCAATCCTGACAGGCGGACAGGTAATTTCCGACGAGGTTGGTATTGAACTGAAGGATGCGACACTGGAAATGCTCGGCCATGCAAAATCAGTTAAGGTTCAGAAAGAGAGCACGGTTATCGTTGATGGTCTTGGTGATAAGGATGCAATCAAGGCAAGAATCGCACAGCTGAAAGCTCAGATTGAAGAGACCAAGTCAGACTTTGACAGAGAGAAACTGCAGGAGCGTCTTGCAAAACTGGCAGGCGGCGTAGCTGTTATCCGTGTAGGTGCTGCAACAGAAACTGAGATGAAAGAAGCAAAACTTCGTATGGAAGATGCACTCAACGCAACAAGAGCTGCTGTTGAGGAGGGTATCATCGCAGGCGGCGGATCTGCTTACATCCACGCAGCAAAGAAAGTTGCTGAGAAGGTTGCAGATCTTGAAGGTGATGAGAAGACCGGTGCAAAGATCATTCTGAAGGCACTGGAAGCTCCGCTGTTCCACATCGCAGCAAATGCAGGTCTGGAAGGATCTGTTATCGTAAACAAAGTGCGTGAGTCAGCAGCAGGCACAGGCTTTGATGCTTACAATGAGACATACGTAGATATGGTTCAGGCAGGCATCCTTGACCCGGCAAAGGTTACAAGAAGCGCACTGCAGAACGCAACCAGTGTAGCATCTACACTGCTTACCACAGAGTCCGTAGTCGGTATCATCAAAGAGGATACTCCGGCAATGCCGGCAGGCGGCCAGGGCGGCATGGGAATGATGTAATCGTGTCGCGCCGCAAACTGAGAAGTTGCCGGATACGGTGATGACAGATAAACAGAGATTCGATTAAATCTTTATAAAATGAGGGTAAACCATGGACAGTTTACCCTCATTTGTGTTAAACTGGAACGAAAGCGTGCAGATGAAGGAGTAGTGGAATGGACGGCAGATCGATTCAGGAGACGATACGTGAGGAATGGAAAAAACTGTCAAAGCTTTCGTGGGGAGAGCGGATTGTTTACATCTGGGATTACTATAAGCCGCTGATGGCAGCGATAGCTTGTGTGATTCTGGCAATTTCAATTGGCGTGAGTATTTATCACAACATGCAGATCAACACGCTGCTGAATGCTTATTTTATCAATTGCAATGCGCTGGATGCAGACGGGGATGCAATCGCAGCAGATTTTGCAGCATATCTCGGAGGGATTGGCGAGAAGGATGAGATCCATGTGGATACGATGACGACACTGGATGACGAGGATATGTCAAACTATGGTACGGCAAATCAGATGAAGATGACGGCTTATATCGCAGCTGGCGATGTGGACGTGCTTCTGCTGAATCAGTCAGCGTATGACAAGTATGATGGTTCCGGTGCATTTGCTGATCTTAGTACACTTCTGACGAAGGAACAGCTGGAGCAGTGGTCAGACCTGCTGGTGTACGGCGAGATTGAGAGGCAGACGGAGTCGGGAGCAGAATCAGCGTCTTCTGATGAGGCAGAGACATCTCCGGCACAGGAAAATACAGCTGCAGAGACTTCAGCGGATACAGCAGGACAGGTGGATGAAACGGCTGCCGGGCCCGGACAGACAGTTTCAGATTCCGATACACAGGGAAACACACGAAGCGGCACAGAAGTTCCGGTGGCACTGAAAATGCAGGATGCGCCGATCATAAAAGAATTTAATGCTTATTACGACGAACCGGTCTATGCAGTGATCCTTGGCAACAACAAGCATACGGATACAGCAGTGGAGTTTCTAGATTATCTGCTTGGTGGCACAGGTCTGGCAGCAGAAGATTAGAATGGCCGGTTTACCTGGACAATCAGGCGGGCTGCATGTGCATTTGTGCAGAAAAATGAAGCGGTACAGACAGGCTTACCGGTAACGGAAAACGAAAAAACAGCTGACAAAGAGAAAAATATATACTAAACGGAGGGTGACAAAATGAATGACTCTTACAAAGAAATACTGGTGAAAAGACAGACACCGGTGGGGATGCGGGTACTGAAAGGCGCACTGATCGGACTGACCGTTTTAAGTCTGGTGGCCGGACTTTTGATGTGGCCGCTGTTGATCGTTGGTGCGATTCTGATCGCAGTGGATTACTTTGTGGTACCAAAGTTTGATGTGGAGTATGAATATCTGTATGTCAATGGAGAACTGGATATTGATGCGATCTACTCAAGGCAGAAACGGAAAAAAATGGGTACCTACGATATGGCAGAGCTGGAGATCCTGGCACCGTCAGATTCTCATGCAATCGATTCCTACAAAAACAAGCAGGGTGTGAAGATCAATGATTATACGTCTCTGGATCCGCAGGTCAAGAGTTATTTGCTTGTATTCAACAAAGAAAAAGGGCAGGAGATGATCCGTGTGGAGCTGGAAGATTCCATTATCAGCGATATCCGCCGGATCGCACCGCGCAAAGTAAATTTATATTAAATCTGCAGTTGACATTGAAAAGCGAATTTGTTAGAGTATGTATTCAAAGCATGAAATTCACAAAAGACCGATTCAGAAAGAGAGGAAAATGACATGGGACAGATTATTGGCGAGGGAATCACATTTGACGATGTGCTCCTGGTACCTGCTTATTCCGAGGTGATTCCGAATCAGGTAGATCTGACGACTTATCTGACGAAGAAGATCAAGCTGAACATTCCTATGATGAGTGCCGGTATGGATACCGTAACCGAACACAGAATGGCGATCGCGATGGCACGCCAGGGCGGCATTGGTATTATTCATAAGAATATGTCCATTGAGCAGCAGGCTGAGGAAGTTGACAAAGTAAAGCGTTCTGAAAATGGTGTTATCACGGATCCATTTTATCTCTCACCGGAGCATACGCTGGCAGATGCAAATGAGCTGATGGGAAAATTTCGAATTTCCGGCGTTCCAATTACGGAAAATGGCAAACTGGTGGGTATCATCACAAACCGTGATCTGTTGTTTGAAGAGGACTTCTCAAAGAAGATCAAAGAATCGATGACTTCAGAGAATCTTGTCACTGCAAAAGTCGGAACAACGATCGAGGAAGCAAAGAAGATCCTGGCAAAGGCAAGAAAAGAAAAGCTTCCGATCGTCGATGATGATTTCAACCTGAAAGGTCTTATCACGATAAAGGATATTGAAAAGCAGATCAAATATCCGAATTCGGCAAAAGATGCGAAGGGCCGTCTGCTCTGCGGAGCAGCAATCGGAATCACTGCAAATGTACTGGAACGTACCGCAGCACTTGTAGAAGCACAGGTAGACGTAGTCGTACTGGACAGTGCGCATGGTCATTCCGCAAACGTTTTGAACTGTGTTCGCATGATCAAGGAAAAATATCCGGATCTGCAGGTGATCGCAGGAAACGTTGCGACGGGCGAAGCAGCAAAAGCTCTGATCGAGGCTGGTGTAGATGCAGTCAAGGTTGGTATCGGACCTGGTTCCATCTGTACGACACGTGTCGTTGCAGGTATCGGTGTACCGCAGATCACGGCGGTTAT
The DNA here is from genome assembly GCA_902363665.1 of Lachnospiraceae bacterium. Classification (GTDB taxonomy): domain Bacteria; phylum Bacillota; class Clostridia; order Lachnospirales; family Lachnospiraceae; genus Choladousia. Next base: position 49,196 of record CABJAW010000016.1, read on the forward strand.
GGACTGCTATGAAGTCGCAAAAGAGTATGGCATTCCGATCATCGCTGACGGCGGTATCAAGTATTCCGGTGACATGACCAAGGCAATCGCAGCAGGTGCGAATGTCTGCATGATGGGAAGCATGTTTGCAGGATGCGATGAGAGCCCGGGAACTTTTGAACTGTATCAGGGAAGAAAATACAAGGTATACCGTGGCATGGGATCCATTGCAGCAATGGAGAACGGCAGCAAAGATCGTTACTTCCAGTCTAATGCAAAGAAGCTGGTACCGGAAGGCGTCGAGGGACGTGTGGCATACAAAGGAAGTGTCGAGGATACGGTATTCCAGCTGATCGGTGGTCTGAAGTCCGGTATGGGCTACTGTGGTACTCCGACGATTGAAGAGCTGAAAGAGCGCGGCAGATTTGTAAAGATCTCAGCAGCGTCACTGAAAGAATCTCATCCGCATGATATCCATATTACAAAAGAAGCGCCGAATTACAGCGTAGAAAAATAAAACGATTGCTATTTTGACGGCAGGTGTCAGAAAACGGGCACCTGCCGTTTTTGTGCAAAAAACTATGAAAAAAAGAGTGCATCTATACGAGAAATGTTGTATACTGTTTTCATCTGTGGGTTAACTGAGATGGGAAAATAAAAAGAATTGAGAATATCTGGTTTGCTTCCAGAACAATCAGCGTGGACAAAAAAACAGCAGCCGTTTTGCGATGACAGCAGATAAAGGACTGTTTTGGCAAATAAAACAGATACTGGACAAGACAGAAAAGACAGCATACACGGAGGAACTATGAAAGATAAAAAAAGAAAAAAAGAAAGAGAGCCGGGAAAGATAAGAACCGGCAGGGTACTGGTCTGGACTGCGGCGATCGTTCTTACTGCGGCGGCGATTGCGATTCTGCTTTACCTGATCCCAAAGGATGACAAAGAAGCTGATTCACTGATCGATGGTACGGAGCCATTTGTCTTTGAGACAGAGCCGTTTACGGAGGCTGAGACGGAGGACGGTGTTGTGCCGCGTCCGGATATTGATGAGCAGCTGCTTACGGTCAACGATTATTCGAGACCGGGGGAAAAAGTAGATTCTGTCGATTACGTGGTTGTTCATTATCTGGCAAATCCGAAGACAACAGCGCAGCAGAACCACGACTATTTTGAAAGTTTGAAAGACCTTCAGGATGTTTCGATGAGTGCAAATTTTATCGTAGGTCTTGAAGGAGAAATTATTGAGTGCGTACCGCCAGGAGAGATCGCGTATGCATCCAATTCCATGAACCATCTTTCTGTCTCGATCGAAAACTGTCATCTGGATACGACAGGACGTTTTACGGAGAATACATACCAGTCACTCGTGCACCTGACAGCCTGGCTGGTTGACCGGTACGGTTTGGATCGGGATCATATTATCCGTCACTATGACGTGACCGGAAAAGAATGTCCGCTTTACTACGTAGAGCATGAGGATAAATGGGAAGAATTCAAAGACAATGTTATGAATTATATTGAGGAATGCAGAGAGGCAGCGGAAGAATGATAAGAGAATATTATGAAGCGGTATGTGCAGAAAATGAGACAAGAGCAAACCTGATCGCGCTGCGAAGTGCAGTGAAAGATGAAAAAGAAAAGAGGGCATTTGCCTATCTGCTTGGCGGTGATTTTTCTGTGCTGTGCCGCCTGCTGGAACACGAAGATCCAAAAGTGAGAAAAAATGCAGCATTGCTGCTTGGCGAAATGGAATCGGAAGATTTGCTTCCGGTTCTTTTTGACAGCTACAAAAAGGAGAAGACGCTGTTTGTACGGCCGGATTACCTGAAGGCGATCGCAGGTATGGATTGCGAGGCTTTCCTGGATGAAATGGAAGAACAGCTGGAGATGCTGCGTGCAAAAGAGCCGCTTCCGGAAGAGAAAAAACATGTCAGTGCGGAGATACGTATGCTGCAGAACATTCTGCTGAAGTACCGCAGCCCGCGGCCGCATGTATTCCACGGATATGATATAATGGAGCCGATGCTGCTGCTCGTAAACAGAGAACAGACAAAAGCGGTCGCGGATGAGATCAAAGAGGGTACGCACACACTTTTAAAGGGCGGGATTCGGGTGAAAGACGCAAAAATCAGGACGATTCTTCCGATTCGGACCTATTCAGAGCTGCTGTTCCCGATTCGGACCAAAACGCTTCCGGTAAATGCACCGGAGGAGATCGGAAAGCAGCTGGCTGTTTCGGAGCTTACCGATTTGATGATGCGGCTTCACGAAGGAAAGGCACCGTATTATTTTCGGATCGAGCCAAAAGGACTTGATGACGCAAAAAAAGGGAACTGGATTCGAAAAGTTTCTGATGCGCTGGAGCAGGAATCACAGGCGGCGTGGATCAACTCAGTCTCCAGTTATGAAACAGAAATCCGCCTTTTGATGAAGAAGGATGGGACGATGGCTGCTTTTCTGAAACTGTATACGATCCCGGATCAGCGATTTGCCTATCGCGTGGAAAGTATCGGCTCTTCCATGAATCCGGTCAATGCGGCACTGTGTGCACAGCTGGCCAGACCGTGGCTGAAAGAGCATGCACAGATACTTGATCCGTTTTGCGGCGTTGGAACGCTTCTGATTGAGCGGAACCGCGCACTGGCTGCGAAGACGATGTACGGTCTTGACATTTTCGGGGATGCGATTGAAAAGGCAAAAAGAAATACCGCACTGGCAAACTGCCGGGTGAATTATATTCAGCGTGACTTTTTTACGTTTGAGCATGACTATCTGTTTGATGAGATAATTACTGATCTGCCGCAGGCAAGCGCCAGCAGAACAAAAGAAGAGATCCATCATCTTTACCTCAGCTTTTTTGAAAAAGCGCAGCAGCATTTAAACGACGGCGGTATTGTGATCTTGTATGCGGCTTATCCGCAGTATGCGGCGGAAGCAGTCCGCAGATATGAAAATTTCCGGATGGAAAAAACCTTTCTTTTAAATGAGAAGACAAAGATGACGCTGTGCATTGTGCGATATCAGAAATAAGAGTCAGATTTGCACAGGGAAAAGCCGGAGAGGGAAGACGGGCAGCGAAGCGGATTGCGAATATCCGCTTTGTTTTTTGACAACCGGACCAGAGACTAAAAATAATAACATGAAAGAGAAAAAAGGAGTTTTACAGATTTAAATGAAAACGAGAATGAAACGCTATATTGGTGACCGGAAGTTTTACGCGATGCTGCTCGGCATCGCAATTCCGATCATGGTACAGAATGGTATTACAAATTTTGTCGCAATGATCGACAATATTATGATTGGCAGAGTCGGTACGGAACAGATGTCCGGTGTCGCGGTTGCAAATCAGCTGATGTTTGTATTTAATGTGAGTATGTTTGGAATGCTTTCCGGCGCCGGAATTTTTGGCGCTCAGTTTTTTGGAAGTAAGAACGTGGATGGATTCCGAAATACGTTTCGCTTTAAGGTTATTTCAAACCTGCTTCTGACTCTGGCCGGAATTTTGATTCTCAGTATCTGGGGCGAGCAGCTGATTTCATTATATCTGCATGACAATACCGGGACTGGGATGGCAGATGCGACGCTTGGCTATGGTATGAGCTATCTGCGGATCATGATGGTTGGAATGGTACCATATGCATTTGCACAGATTTATGCGAGTACGCTGCGTGAGATGGGGGAGACAGTAGCGCCGATGCGGGCAGGAATTGTGGCAGTAGTTACAAATACGCTGCTTAATTATATCCTGATCTTCGGAAAATTCGGTGCGCCGCGTCTTGGCGTAGAGGGCGCAGCGATCGCAACGGTGATCTCGCGTTTTGTGGAATGTGCACTTGTCATGACATGGACACACAGGCGGGCCGGACAGTTTACCTTTATCAAAGGTGCGTATCAGACACTTCGTGTTCCGCCAGAGCTGACCGGAAAAATTTTGAAAAAAGGTTCGCCGCTGATGGTGAATGAGATTTTGTGGTCGGTTGGAATGGCAGCGCTTTCCCAGTGCTACTCAACTTACGGGTTGGAAGTAGTGGCTGGAATGAATATTTCTTCTACGATCTCAAATGTCTGTAATGTGATCTGGCTGGCAATGGGAAATGCGATCGCGATCATTATCGGGCAGCTGCTTGGAGCGGGAAAGATGGAGGAAGCAAAGGACACAGACCGCAAGCTGATCTTTTTCTCGGTGGCAAGCTGTTTTGGGATTGGAGCGGTGCTGATCGGGCTGGCATTTGTATTTCCGCAGATTTATAACACAAGTGAGACCGTCCGCAGCCTGGCAACGCAGTTTATTATTGTGGCGGCCTGCTATATGCCTTTTCAGGCCTTTCTGCATGCGGCTTATTTTACGATTCGGTCTGGTGGAAAAACGGTTATCACGTTTTTCTTTGACAGCGGGTTTATGTGGGCGGTGACTATTCCGCTGGCATTTGTCCTCAGCCGGTATACGCCGCTTCCGATTCTGGCGACCTATATCCTGTGCCAGGCGGTTGATATTATCAAGTGTGTGATTGGATATGTGCTTGTAAAGAAAGGCATCTGGATCCAGAATCTGGTGGCAGAAGAGAAGTAACATCCTTCTTAAGAAAAAATGCGGAAAATTTTTTCAAAAAAGGTCTGGTAATTTTGAAAAAAATATGTTACAGTTCTATTACAAAATATTAAAAACTTATCGGACTTGTTAAGAATGTTGGATGGTGGACAAATGAATTTATTCCGAAAGCTGGCCGGAAGGCCGGAAACGAAGAAAATACAGACCGTAACGGAGAATGAGGTACAGGAAGTACTGCAGTATATGGAAGGATTGCCGCTTCCGCACCCAAACAAAACACTAAAGCTGGAACTGCTTGACGGACGGAATCTGACCAGACGATGCAGGCCGGCTGTTAAGGCACAGTGGTATCTTCTGGTTTTTGATGAAGAAGGGCAGGGAGCTTTCAATGCCGGTTATGTGCTGAAGCAGGGGCAGGAGTTACTGCGTGCAAGGCGGATCGCCACGAAGATTTTGCGGCAGATACCGGAGGAGGCTGCAGACCGCAATTGTCTTGGAGCTTTGGCAATCGGTACGAAGCATGTGTCTGCTGCAGATGTCAGATGGGAGGAAACGGAGCATTTTCTCATTTGTCAGAAGAGCGAAGAGCGCTGGATTGAAAAAGTTTTTGCCACATCAGGAAAAATGCTGACAGCTGATATGCAGACCGGCGTGCGCATCATCCGGAAAGAGAATGCGCTCCACATTGCAGCAGGCAGCTGTTTTGGAAGAAATCGGGAACTTTCCGAGTTCCATGCCGGTGAGGTGCTCGGCGCACTCATGGCCGCTGCAGAAGAGCTCTGGATCGACCTCAATATGATCGATCTCTATGGAGCAGGAGAGACGGCAGGACCAGATTATCTGGTCACGGTCTGCAGAACGCAGGATCTGGAAACAATACTGATCGGGGATCGGGAAAACAAAATGGCGCAGGAGAGAAAACGACACCTGCAGAACAAACCGGTAAAAGAGCATCGCTGGAAATACGCATAAGAAAATTTAGTATTCAAATAAAAACCGCCGCAGGAATTCCTGCGGCGGCGTTTTTATTTGAATACTGAGAAAGACTCAGACCTGAAAGACTCAGGCTTTGTTATCGCTTCCAAGAACGTTAACGATCTTATGAGCAACCATTTCCTTAACAGCCTGACGGGCCGGTTTCAGGTACTGGCGCGGATCGAAATGCTCCGGATGCTCAGCAAAGTACTTGCGGATGGTACCTGTCATAGCAAGACGGATATCGGAATCGATGTTGATCTTGCAGACAGCCAGCTTAGCAGCCTGTCTTAACTGCTCTTCCGGAATACCTACAGCATCCGGCATATTTCCGCCGTACTGGTTAACCATCTTTACGAACTCCTGCGGTACGGAAGAAGATCCGTGCAGAACGATCGGGAAGCCCGGCAGTCTCTTGATGCACTCTTCAAGAACGTCGAAACGAAGTGGTGGCGGAACCAGGATGCCGTCTGCATTTCTTGTACACTGATCAGCAGTGAACTTGTAAGCGCCGTGGCTTGTTCCGATTGCGATAGCAAGGGAATCGCAGCCTGTTCTGCTTACGAACTCCTCAACTTCTTCCGGACGTGTATAGCTTTCGTGACCAGCCTCAACAACAACCTCATCCTCGATACCAGCCAGAGTACCAAGCTCAGCCTCTACTACAACGCCATGAGCATGTGCGTACTCAACAACCTGCTTTGTCAGAGCGATGTTCTCTTCAAAGCTCTTGGAAGAAGCGTCGATCATGACAGATGTAAATCCGCCGTCGATGCAGCTCTTGCAAAGCTCGAAAGAATCGCCGTGATCCAGATGCAGAGCGATCGGGATATCCGGGTTTTCAGCTACAGCAGCCTCAACAAGCTTTACCAGATAAGTATGGTTAGCGTAAGCTCTTGCTCCCTTGGATACCTGAAGGATAACCGGAGAATGCAGCTCGCCTGCTGCCTCTGTGATACCCTGAACGATTTCCATGTTGTTTACGTTGAAAGCGCCGATTGCGTAGCCGCCGTCGTATGCTTTCTTAAACATTTCAGTCGTGGTTACTAATGCCATAATTAAATTCCTCCTTTAGTATTATGACCTTCGATGGGGATTTTTGGTATTCCGCATCGATACGAATGTATTCTATCACATAATTTGCAGATTGACGAGAAAAAAATCCAAGATTGATAAAAAAATATTTATATCGGTGCTGCTTCTGATTTAAATGCCTTCTGCAATACGGGTGACAGCAACATAAATGTCCTGGATCCGGTACCAGGTGCGGCTTCCGACGACCCCGTCCTGAGTCAGGCCGAAAACAGACTGGAAAACTTTTACGGCTTCCTGTGTCTGCGGGCCAAAGATCCCGTCAGGAACAAGCTTTGGAATCAGCGGATAATTGTCGGAAATCCGGTTCAGCTGCTCCTGAATTTTCATAACATCACTGCCGGAAGAACCAAGAGAAAGCGGAAAACCGGGATAGGAGGCCGGTACACCGGAGACTTCCTCTGAGGAATTGATGTACATGGACTCTCCGTAAAAGGCGTGGATGATCTCGATCGCACGATAGCCCTGCTCGCCGAGCGCCATGCTCTCCCACTGACGCAGCCACTGCGGACACTGTACACGCTGTCCATCACAGTACTGGGTCAGGATAGGCTGACGGACGTTTGGGCGGGAGAGGTAGTTGCGGAAAACATCTTCGACAGCCTCATCGATGCTTTCAAAGATATTTCGGCCATACATCCATTTCTGATCAAAGGCGGTAGAGGAGGTGATCGTAAAATTATAGCCCTTGTTCCGGTACCATTCCGTGTAGACACGGTTCAGTGTAAAGGACTGAATGACAAGAATATTTGCGATCAGTGTCTCATACGGCCAGGTGGCGTAGATTTCACTGCTTGCGACATTTTTGATGTAATCTTTGTAGCGCACATAATAATTGGAAGCGCTGGAATCGCGCGGCGTGCCGTCATGCACGACGATAAATTCCGGGATTACCACTTCATTTAAGACAATTTCGCCGGTGACATCAATAGGCTTCGTCTCTGCCTCGGCAATTTTGGGCGGATAGCTTCCATATAAAGTGTGTGCCGGGATGACGACTGTGTCCGGGGCTTCGGACGATTCGAGTGGGCGGAGCGTGATGCGCTGCAGTGCGCACTGGCCGGACAGAAGCTGTGTTCCGTTTACCACAGCGGTCTCGTAGCCTAGAGCTGTGATCCGGATCGTATATTCTGCATAAGGCTGGATCTCGTTTGAAGACTCAAGACTGTACTCGATCGGTGGTGTAGAGAGGATGAGGGATTCTGTTCGGCCGTCAGAACCGGTCTGTGTCATTTCCAGCACCTGATCCGGGTCTCCGGTAAAAGAGACAGAGACGCGGGCATCCGGAACAGGCAGGTTTCGATCGGTCAGCGCGGTGATCTGAAGTTCGCCACGGTCGGGAAGCTCGTTTGGGAGCGCGTGAATGGATGAGGAAGAACGCAGATAATGCATGAGACCTCCAAAGGCACTTACTGGTAGTTTATTCGGCAGGAGAAAAAATGTGAAAAGGGCGGCTGCGGTTCATCTGACAATAAAACATTTACAGGTTTGCTGTGTAAGAAATCAATTTGGCAAAATTTTATGAAAGAACCAGTTGAAATATTGAGAGGAATGTGGTAGAATCGTTACAATTTGAGCAAAAATACTGCTGAGAAAGGACTACGGTGATAGTATGAAAGCATTTCTGATACTGGAAGACGGTACAGTATTTACCGGTCAGAGCATCGGTGCCCAGCGGGAGGTGATCAGTGAGATCGTTTTTAATACCTCGATGACAGGATATCTTGAGGTACTGACTGACCCGTCTTATGCCGGACAGGCAGTTGTTATGACGTATCCGCTGATTGGTAATTACGGTATTTGTTATGAGGATATGGAATCCGACAGACCATGGCCGGATGCATTTATCGTCCGTGAGTTATCCCGCATTCCAAGTAACTTCCGTTCGGAAGATACAATTCAGAACTTCTTATTAAAATATGATATTCCCGGTATCTCCGGCATTGACACAAGAGCACTCACAAAGATTCTCCGTGAAAAGGGTACCATGAACGGCTGCATTACAACGGATGAACATTATCAGATCGATGAAATTATCCCGAAACTGAAAGCGTATACAACCGGCAAGGTGGTAGAGAAAGTTACCTGCAAAGAAAAATACGTATTAAACGGCGATGGACCGAAAGTTGCACTGTTGGATCTTGGCGCAAAGCGCAACATTGCACGCAGCTTAAATGAGCGTGGCTGTGAAGTGACCGTTTATCCGGCACTTACTTCTGCGAAGGAGATCCTTGATGCGGATCCGGATGGAATCATGCTTTCCAACGGACCTGGAGACCCGAAAGAGTGTACCTCTATAATAGAAGAAATCAAAAAGCTGTACCAGTCAGATGTGCCGATTTTTGCGATCTGTCTTGGACATCAGCTGATGGCGCTGGCAAACGGTGCGGATACGTACAAAATGAAGTACGGTCATCGCGGCGGCAATCATCCGGTGCGTGATCTGGAGACGGGACGCGTTTATATTTCCTCCCAGAACCATGGCTATGTGGTAGATACCGATACGCTGGACCCGTCCGTGGCAGTTCCGGCATTTGAAAATGTCAACGATGGAACGAATGAAGGACTGGCTTATACGGGAAAGAATATTTTCACCGTACAGTATCACCCGGAAGCATGCCCGGGACCGCGGGATTCCGCGTATCTGTTTGACCGTTTCATGAAGATGATGGAGGGAAATAAATAATGCCGAAGAATCCAGATATTAAGAAGGTACTTATGATTGGTTCCGGTCCGATTATCATCGGCCAGGCAGCAGAGTTCGATTATGCGGGCACACAGGCCTGCCGTTCCCTGAAAGAGGAGGGGATCGAGGTTGTATTGCTGAATTCCAACCCGGCAACCATCATGACGGATAAGGATATTGCTGATAAGGTTTATATCGAGCCGCTGACCGTTGAGGTAGTGGAGCAGCTGATCTTAAAGGAGCAGCCGGACAGTGTGCTTCCGACGCTGGGAGGACAGGCCGGACTGAACCTTGCGATGGAACTGGAAGAACGCGGCTTTTTAAAAGAGCATAACGTCCGCCTGATCGGTACGACGGCTGAGACGATCAAGAAAGCGGAGGATCGTCAGGAATTTAAAGATACCATGGAAAAGATCGGGGAGCCGGTAGCGGCATCCAAAGTGGTACACACCGTTCCGGAAGGCGTGGAGTTTACGCAGACGATCGGTTATCCCGTAGTGCTTCGCCCGGCTTATACGCTTGGCGGAAGCGGCGGCGGAATCGCACACAATTACCAGGAACTGGTAGAGATCCTGGAAAACGGCCTGCGCCTCTCGCGTGTCGGAGAGGTACTGGTAGAGCGCTGCATCGCCGGATGGAAAGAGATCGAGTATGAAGTAATGCGTGACTCGGCAGGCAACGTAATCACAGTCTGCAACATGGAGAACATCGACCCGGTTGGTGTGCATACGGGTGACAGTATCGTAGTAGCTCCGTCCCAGACGCTGGGTGATAAAGAGTACCAGATGCTGCGTACCTCCGCACTGAATATCATCAGTGAGCTGAAGATTACCGGAGGCTGCAACGTACAGTTTGCCTTAAATCCGGACAGCTTTGAGTACTGTGTGATCGAAGTAAATCCGCGTGTCAGCCGTTCTTCGGCGCTGGCTTCCAAGGCGACCGGTTATCCGATTGCAAAGGTAGCGGCAAAGATCGCGCTTGGCTATACGCTGGATGAGATCAAAAATGCAATCACAGGAAAGACGTATGCAAGCTTTGAACCGATGCTGGACTACTGTGTGGTTAAAATGCCGAGACTTCCGTTTGATAAGTTTATCAGCGCGAGCCGTAAGCTGACGACCCAGATGAAGGCAACCGGCGAGGTTATGAGTATTGCAAACAACTTCGAGGGCGGCCTGATGAAGGCAATCCGTTCTCTGGAGCAGCATGTGGACTGTCTGCTTTCCTATGATTTCTCAAATCTGGATGAGGATGGCCTGATGCGTCAGCTGGAAGTGGTCGATGACCGCCGGATCTGGGTGATCGCAGAAGCGCTGCGCCGCGGTATTTCTTATGAGACGATCCATGCAATTACAAAGATTGATGTATGGTTTATTGATAAACTTGCCATTCTCGTGGAGATGGAGCAGGCGCTGCAGACGCAGCCGCTGACCGTCGATCTTTTAAGAGAGGCAAAACGGATCGAATTCCCGGACAACGTCATTGCACGTCTGACCGGAAAGACAGAAGATGAGATCAAAAAGATGCGCTACGACAACGGTATCGTAGCTGCCTATAAGATGGTTGATACGTGTGCAGCGGAATTTGCGGCTGAAACACCGTATTATTACTCCGTATTCGGAAGTGAAAATGAGGCGGTGGAGACAAGCGGAAAGAAGAAAGTGCTTGTGCTTGGTTCCGGCCCGATCCGTATCGGTCAGGGTATCGAGTTTGACTTCTGTTCCGTACACTGCACCTGGGCGTTTGCAAAAGAAGGCTATGAGACAATTATCGTAAACAACAACCCGGAGACGGTCAGCACGGACTTCGATATCGCAGATAAACTGTATTTTGAACCGCTGACACCGGAAGATGTGGAAAATATCGTAAATCTGGAGCATCCGGACGGAGCAGTCGTACAGTTTGGCGGTCAGACGGCGATCAAGCTGACGGAGTCTCTGATGAAGATGGGTGTGCCGATCCTCGGTACTTCCGCAGAAAATGTAGACCGCGCAGAGGACAGAGAGCTGTTTGATGAAGTGCTGGAGAAATGCAGCATTCCGCGTCCATCGGGTCATACCGTATTTACGGCAGAGGAAGCAAAAGAAGCAGCACATGAGCTTGGATATCCGGTACTTGTCCGCCCGTCTTACGTACTTGGCGGCCAGGGTATGCAGATCGCGATCAACGATGAAGACGTAGATGCATTTATCGGTATCATCAACCGGATTGCACAGGAGCATCCGATCCTTGTTGACAAATATCTGGTTGGAAAAGAGATCGAGGTAGATGCAGTATGCGATGGCACCGACGTGCTGATCCCGGGTATCATGGAGCATATCGAGCGCGCCGGCATCCATTCCGGAGACAGTATCTCCGTATATCCGGCACAGAGCATTTCTGCAAAGATCAAGCGTGTCATTGAGGATTACACCAGAAAGCTGGCAAAAGAGCTTCATGTCATCGGACTGATCAATATTCAGTTTATCGTAAGCAACGATGAGGTATACGTAATCGAAGTAAATCCGCGTTCCAGCCGTACCGTGCCGTATATCAGCAAGGTAACCGGTATCCCGATCGTTCCGCTTGCAACGAAGGTCATCCTTGGTCATACAATCCGTGAGCTTGGCTATGAGCCGGGTCTGCAGCCGGAGGCAGATTACTTTGCGATCAAGATGCCGGTATTCTCCTTCGAGAAGATCCGCGGCGCAGATATCAGCCTTGGACCGGAGATGAAATCCACCGGAGAGTGCCTTGGTATCGCGAAGACGTTTGATGAAGCACTTTACAAGGCATTTCTGGGCGCAGGCATCAATCTGCCGAAGCACAAAAATATGATCATTACTGTAAAAGATTCCGATAAGCTTGATGTGATCGATATTGCAAGAAGATTTGAGGCGATTGGCTACCGTATTTTCTCGACAAGAGGAACGGCACGTGCCCTTCAGGAACATGGCGTGCACGCACGTATGATCAATAAGATTGAGGGAGAATCGCCGAACCTGATGGATCTGATTCTTGGTCATGAGATCGATCTCGTCATTGATACTCCATCCCAGGGTGTGGAGCATGCAAAAGACGGATTCCTGATCCGACGCAATGCGATCGAGACAGGTGTCAACGTACTGACCGCACTCGATACGGCACAGGCGCTGATCACGAGTCTGGAAAATAATAACATCAATAAATTATCTCTGATCGATATCGCGACGGTAGCGTCACGGTAAGCAGAGAAAACGAAAGGGGCTGCGCCTTGAGGTGCGGCTCCTTTTCTCATGGAAGCCGGATGATTTCGCAGGAAGGCTGCAGACAGTCTACCTTGTGAACGATCCGCTGCCGCATGAGCCTTACGGACATTTCACAGAAAATTTGCAGACTCGGACTTGAAAAAAGGAGAAAAGAGAAGTACACTGTGCAGTGGAGCGCAGAAGCAGCGAAAGCGGCGGATAGGATGTTTATGTCAGCCACTGAAAACGGAGGAAAATGAAATGCGTAAAAAATCACATATATCACTTGCAGGCTACCTGATTGGGGAACTGGAATCAGAACAGCTGGACCGGCACAAAAAGGCGTTTTATTTCGGCTCGATCCTGCCGGACCTGACACCGAAAATGTTTGCCGTACCGCATGAGTTTCAGACTTCTTACCGCGAACTGCAGGAAAAAGTTCTCGGTCTCATTGCCTATGTCCAGACCGGTGAGGGAAAAGAACGTGTGGTGTGGAGGCGGCTTGGTGTTGTCATGCACTATCTGGCAGATTATTTTACTTTTCCGCATAATACGGTGTTTGACGGAAATCTCAAGGATCACTGTCTGTATGAACGCGACATGAAGCATGCGATGCGTGCTTATATCCATACGGGGGATGCGAGAAACATTTTTCAGGCACAGCGGATGCGCAAGGGGCAGATCACAGATGTTGCACAGCTCTTTGACTATATCGAGAAAACGCATCAGACGTATCTTGGTGCGGTACACAATGTGGCAGATGACTGCCGCTGGATCGTGGAGATGTGCTCCTGGGCACTGATCGGACTGGTGAATATTATCTGTAAGGCAGATGAGAGGCTGCGTCCGCTTGCATGGCAGTGCGCGTGAGAAAAAGAATCTCTGAAATAAAAATAACCGAAAGAGAAAACGGCAGAAATAACAGAAAAGAAGGACAGATTCGATGAAAAGGAATCTGTTCTTTTTATTTCTCACGAAGTAAAGAAAGTATTGCTGCCTGTTTGCAGGAATTTGACAGAAAAAGCATTGTATTGTTTATTATAATCTGATATGATGAGGACAGAATGACATATAATAAAATGATGGAGGGTCAGATATATGGGATTAATAAAAGCATTGATGGGGGCTGCCGGAGGCACAATGGCGGATCAGTGGAAAGAGTATTTTTACTGTGAGGCGATGGACGCGGATACGCTGGTTATGAAGGGGCAGAAACGTACGTCGCGCCGTTCTTCCAACCACTCGGGCAGCGATAATATCATCACGGACGGTTCCGGAATCGCAGTGGCGGACGGCCAGTGCATGATCATTGTGGAGAATGGAAAAGTTGCGGAAGTCTGTGCAGAGCCGGGCGAGTATACATATGACAACAGTGCGGCACCGAGTATTTTCGGCGGAAGCCTCGGAGAAGGGCTGAAAAAGACGTTTGCCGAGATCGGAAAACGTTTTTCCTACGGAGGCCAGGCAGCGGGCGACCAGAGAGTTTACTACATTAACACGAAAGAAATTCTCGGAAACAAGTATGGAACAGCGACACCGGTTCCGTTCCGTGTGGTAGACCGGAATATCGGACTGGATGTCGATATTTCAATTCGCTGTAATGGCGAGTATTCGTACTGCATCGTAGATCCGATTCTGTTTTATACGAATGTGTGCGGCAATGTTTCAGATGTTTATGAGCGTTCGAACCTTGACAGCATGCTGAAAAGTGAGCTGCTTACGGCGCTGCAGCCGGCATTTGCAAGAATTTCGGATATGGGCGTGCGCTACAGTGCACTGCCGGGTCATACACTGGAACTGGCGGATGCATTGAATGAGGTACTCTCAAGAAAATGGAAAGAGACGAGAGGAATCGTCATTGCTTCTGTCGGAGTGAATTCCGTATCTGCATCTAAAGAAGATGAGGATATGATCAAACAGCTGCAGAAGAGTGCGGTTATGCGTGATCCGACGATGGCGGCTGCACAGCTGGTGGGCGCACAGAGCGACGCGATGCGTGCGGCAGCTTCCAATTCAAATGGTGCGATGATGGGATTTATGGGCATGAACATGGCATCGCAGGCCGGCGGCATGAATGCACAGGATCTGTATGCGATGGGCGCCCACCAGCAGGCAGCACGTCAGGCGCAGCAGGCGGCGCAGCCGGAAAAAGCAGTATCCTCTGCTGCACCGGAGGGCAACTGGAAATGCAGCTGCGGCGCAGTGAACACCGGAAAGTTCTGTGTGGAATGCGGTGCGAAAAAGCCGGAGGAGGGCTGGATCTGTCCGTCCTGCGGGGCATCAAACAAAGGAAAATTCTGCATGGAGTGCGGCGCAAAGCGGCCGGCCGGAGCACCGATTTACCAGTGCGACAAATGCGGCTGGAAGCCGAAGGATCCGGCGCATCCGCCAAAATTCTGCCCGGAGTGCGGTGATCCGTTCGATGAAAACGACCAGGTGAACTGATAGAGCCAAAGAGGAGATATGACAGAGTCTGGTCCGGTCTGCGAATATCCGCTTTACAACGTCTGCTTCCATGAAAACTGCAGACCGGATGAAAGGAGAATGGAATGAGCGATATTCTGGAATACAAATGCCCGTGCTGCGGCGGTGCGATTGAGTTCAACAGCCGCCTCCAGAAAATGAAGTGTCCGTACTGCGACACGGAGTTTGAACTGGATACATTGAAACAGTTTGAGGAAGAAGATAAAAAAGAGGCAAAGGATCCACAGTGGGATGCTGACAATGTAGCGCAGAGCAACGAGCAGATTGGTGATGACGGTACATTTAAGACATATGTCTGCGATTCCTGCGGCGGCGAGATCATTACGGATGACAGTACAGCAGCAACGAGCTGTCCGTACTGCGGCAACCCGGTAGTTGTGCCGAAGCAGTTTGAAGGAATGCTGAAGCCGGATTTGATTATTCCGTTCAAGCTGGATAAGAAGCAGGCAGAGCAGAAGCTGAAAGAGCATCTGAAAGGAAAGATTCTGCTGCCAAGGCTGTTCCGAAGCGAAAACCGGATTAAGGAAGTGAAGGGGATTTACGTTCCGTTCTGGCTCTACAGCAGTGATGCGGATGCGGAAATTCAGTGCCGCGCGACAAAGGTGCGTACCTGGAGGACCAGTGATTATGAGTATACAGAGACTTCCCATTTTCTGGTAAGCCGCGGCGGGCAGATCGCATTTGATAATGTACCGGCAGATGGTTCCAGAAAAATGACTGATGAACTGATGGAGTCCATCGAGCCGTATCAGTATGAGGCAGCTGTCCCGTTTGAAAAAGCATATCTGGCCGGTTATCTGGCAGATAAATATGATGTGAGTTCGGAAGAGTGTGCGGAGCGTGCCAATAAGCGGATGCAGGAGAGCACCGTTCGCTCGTTTATGGATACGATCAGCGGTTATACAACGTGTCTGCCGGAAAAAACGGATATTCGTCTGCGCAAGGGAAAGATTTCTTATGCCCTGCTGCCGGTCTGGGTGCTGAGCACGAAATATAAGGATGAGATTTATACGTTTGCGATGAATGGCCAGACAGGAAAATTCGTTGGAAATCTTCCGATGGACAATGGAACCGTATGGAAAATTTTTGGCGGGGTATTTGCTGCGGTGTTTATTCTGGTGTTTGGTCTGACATGGCTGTTCTGAAAAAAGGAGAAAACGGGAATGAAAAAAATAAGACATTTGTTTCTTCTTCTTTTTCTGCTTCTGATGGTGGGAGTGCCGGTTTACGCAGAAAATCCGGATAAGGTGGTCGACAATGCAGACCTTTTGACTGACAAAGAAGAAGAAAAACTGGAAGCGCAGTTTACGGAGATTGCAGAAAAATACCAGTGTGATGTTGTTGTCGTTACAACGGATACCCTGGACGGTAAGTCGCCGATGGATTATACGGACGACTACTATTATGAGCATGATTATGGATATGGCCCGGATATTGACGGTATCATGCTGATGGTCAGCATGGAGGACCGTGACTGGTGGATTGCGACAAGAGGAAGTGCGATTCAGACCTTTACAGACTACGGACTGGAGCGCCTGAAAGAGATGTTCCTGAGTGATTTGAGCGACGGAGAATATTACAAGGCTTTCAAAACGTTCGGCACGACTGCGGAAGCTTTTATGGAAGAGGCCGAGTACGGCGAGCCGTATGATACGAACCATACCTATTCAGAACCGCTGCCCTTTTGGGTACATCTGGCAATTGCGGCGGTTGCAGCACTGATCGTGAGCGGGATTGTCATTACTGTGCTCAGCATCCAGCTGAAATCCGTTGCGCCCAAAGAGTCTGCACAGGATTACGTGCGCACAGGAAGCTTTCATCTGGCAAGAAGAAGCGATATTTTCCTGTACCGCACAGTAGATAAACAGAAAATTGAGCATGAGAGTTCCTCTGGCGGAGGCAGTACGACACATACGACATCGGATGGCGGAACGGCCGGCGGTACCGGCGGAAAGTTTTGACCGAATCAGCAAGCGGATTGCGAATATCCGCTTTGCCCCAAACAGTGAAAGGAAACTATGGAGAAAAAAACACCAACGGGTGAATTATATGAACTGCTCGAGACCTCCGGCGATTTTTGTGCAGTGGATAAATTGCTGGAAACAGAACCGATCACATTTACGCGATATCTGAAAGAACTGATGAAAACGTATCAGATAACCGGAACCGGACTGATGCGAAACAGTCTTCTGAGCAAATCTTATACTTACCAGGTGCTGGATGGGAGCAGACAGCCGGAGCGCAATGTAGTGCTTCGGCTTGCTTTTTCACTTGGATGTTCCCTGAAAGAGGTTCAGCACCTTCTGGCGCTCTCAAATAATGGAATACTTTATCCGAAAATCCGCAGGGATGCGGCGATTATTTTCGGAATCCGCCAGGGGTATTCGCTGGCAGAAGAGAATGAGTTTCTGGAGAAGATTGGCGAGCAGGGGCTTTTATAAATAAGAGAATAAAATTTGTGATCATTTTTATGTTCCTGCAAGTAACCAGGGCAGAGTGTGAAGATCCGCTTTGGCAGAATTTGCAAAAAAAGACAGTCAGGAGTCTGCAGGAGAAACGGGAAAAATGAATACAGATGCAAATCAGAAAACGAAGAAGAGAAGAGATCAGGAAAAAAGAAAACCAGAAGAGATACTGAAAAACAGTACACAGCAGCAGCCGCTTTTTTCACTTAAGGATACACCGCTTGCATATTACAGCGTGGTGACAGTCCTGAAGGAGAGGGAAGACCGGCTGGTTTTGCGGATGAAAGCAGACCGGGAGATGTTTCCGGAATGTCTGGTGCTGAAATGGGAAAAGGCGGGAGGACGGCTTGAAAGAGAATACGAACTTTTGTCTGCTTTTTGTGATCCCTGTCTTCCAAAAGTGCTTGGTTATCTGAACTCGGAGCAGGGGGCGTTTCTCTGGCGGGAATACGTTGAAGGGCAGACATTGGAAGAGCAAATTTCACAGGGCAAGGCAATGACAGATATGGAAGCGGCAGAAACGGTGGAAATGATCTGCCGTTTTCTTGCTCGGCTGCACAGCCGGAGACCGCAGGTGATTCATCGGGATATTAAGGCCTCGAATATCGTACAGCGGTCAGATGGAAGCCTTTGCGTGATTGATCTGGATGGCTGCAGGAAGTATCACGAGGGAGAGAAAAAAGATACCATTTGTCTCGGTACTGCTTCGACCGCTGCACCGGAACAGTTTGGCTATGGACAAAGCGACGGGCGCAGTGATATTTATGGCGCAGGTATGCTGCTGATTTTTCTGCTTACCGGAAAAGAAGAACGTGGTGCGTTATCGGAAATTTCAGAAAAATATCTGCGGAAAATTGCGAAGAAAGCGACAGAGTTTGATCCCGGGCAGCGGTATCAGTGCGTGGATGAGATGGCGGAAGCGCTTGGCGCATTTTCCGGAAAAAATAAACCGGAAAAAGGAAGGCAGTGGCGAAAAAGCAGGAAGGAAAATGGAAGATGGCTGTTGGTTTGGCTGGTTGCCGGACTGGTGACTGGCTGTGTTGGAAGTGCAGCTATAATGCCTTTCTTTCAGAAAGAAACGGCTGCCGGAGAGAAAATTTACAGTTTTGTATCTGAGATGGATCAGGAAGAAAGTAAGCCGGAAGCGACAGCCCGAAAGAATGTGGCTTTCCATGGCTCGATCTGGGAACAGGCGATCCGGGAGGCACTTGGGAAAAGTAAGGAAGACGTGATCTATACAGATGAACTGGCACGGATTACCTCTCTTTATGTGTGTGGCGAAACCATCTGCGCAGATATGCTTGAGGCGTTTCAGATTTACTGGGGGATGGGGCTGCAGGAGCCGGTCAATCCGTCTGCAGAGCCGGATTTTGCGGAGCAGGAAGATTTTAAGCTGCTGTCTCTGTGCACGAATCTGAGATATCTGACGTGCGCAGCCTGCGACCTGCAGGATCTCACACCACTGGAACCACTGCAGCTTGAGACACTGGACTTAAGTGCTAACCCGGTCAGCGATATTTCAGCGCTGGAGAACATGAAAACGCTGAAAAGTCTGTATCTGAATTACTGTCCGGTTGGAGAGGAAGGTCTGGAGAATGTCTGTACACTTCCGCTTGAGTATCTGGAGATTAATGATATTGGTGCGAAAGATTATAAAGCGGTCGGAAAGATGAAGACCCTGCGCGAAATCCGCGCGAGAAATGTTTCAAAAACGGATCTGGAGCAGATTTGCCTTAAAAATCCGGGATTGAAAAGCCTGTTTATATCTGGAGAGAACTTTGGCGATTTGGAGTCACTTACCGGGCTTTTTGGACTTTCGGATCTGGAAGAACTGGATTTTGGGGCTTCAGAACTGAACGATATTACGGGGATTGAGAAGCTGACTGGTCTTAAAAAGGTTTACCTGGACTGGAACTTCATTGAAGATCTGAGCATGCTCAGCAAACTTGATCAGCTGGAGGAACTGAGCATTCGGGATCTGCCGGTAAAAGATTACACGCCGCTTTTACAGTGTCCTAAGCTTCGAAAGATCATCTGCTATGATGAGAAACAGAAACAGGAGATTGAGACGCAGCTTGGAGATTGCGGGATTGAAGTGAGCCTGTGATGAGGGACAAGAAAAGACTGAAAAAACAGGCTGCAAAAATCTGATGCGGCCAATAAAGGAACGGTGACAAAAACGGAATTGCTATATAAAAAGAGCAGGGGACGTAAGCATAATTCCCTGCTCTTTTCAAAATAAGCCTGTTCATGGCCGGACAATGAATTTATTTAGTTATCCGCCACCGTTTCATCCGCAGAGTAAACCTGTCTCTTTCTCGCCATCTCGTCGCTCTCAAGATACTCATCGTATGTCGTGATCTTATCGATCAGGCGGCCGTTCGGAAGGATCTCCATGATGCGGTTTGCAGTGGTCTCCACGATCTGATGGTCACGGGAGGAGAAGAGCAGAACACCCGGGAACTTGATCAGTCCGTTGTTCAGTGCAGTGATAGACTCCATGT
The DNA here is from genome assembly GCA_902363665.1 of Lachnospiraceae bacterium. Classification (GTDB taxonomy): domain Bacteria; phylum Bacillota; class Clostridia; order Lachnospirales; family Lachnospiraceae; genus Choladousia. The sequence continues at coordinate 69,139 of CABJAW010000016.1, forward strand.
CCAGGTGGTTGGTCGGCTCATCCAGAAGCAGGATGTTTGCGCCGGAGATCATCATCTTGGAGAGCAGGCAGCGTACGCGCTCTCCTCCGGAGAGAACATTCAGATGCTTTACACCGTCCTCACCGGCGAAAAGCATACGTCCAAGGAATCCGCGGACGTAAGTAGCGTCCTTGATCTCGGAAAACTGAGTCAGCCAGTCAACGATTGTCAGGTCAGAATCAAACTCTTTCGTGCTGTCCTTCGGAAAGTATGCCTGAGAAGTTGTAACGCCCCATTTGTAAGTACCCTCATCCGGCTCCATTTCACCCATCAGAATTTTGAAGAAGGTTGTCTTTGCGAGCTCGTTTCCGCCGACAAATGCAACCTTGTCGTTGTGACCGAGCGTGAAGGTGATATTGTCAAGGATCTTTACACCATCGATCGTCTTGGAGAGGTTCTCGACCATGAGCACCTCATTCCCAATCTCGCGGTTCGGGCGGAAGTCGATGTACGGATATTTGCGGCTGGACGGTTTAATCTCGTCAAGCTGGATTTTTTCAAGTGCACGCTTTCTGGAAGTTGCCTGTTTGGATTTGGAAGCGTTCGCGGAGAAGCGGGAGATAAAGTCCTGCAGCTCCTTGATTTTCTCTTCCTTTTTCTTGTTTGCTTCCTTCATCTGGCGGATCAGCAGCTGGCTGGACTCGTACCAGAAATCATAGTTTCCTGCATAGAGCTGAATTTTGCCATAGTCGATGTCGGCGATCTGTGTGCACACCTTATTTAAGAAGTAACGGTCATGGGAGACAACAATGACAGTGTTTTCGAAGTTGATCAGGAATTCCTCCAGCCAGTTGATTGCATCGAGATCCAGGTGGTTGGTCGGCTCATCGAGCAGCAGGATATCCGGATTACCGAAAAGCGCTCTTGCAAGCAGCACCTTGACCTTATCGTTGCCGTTTAAGTCCTTCATTAAAGTGTAGTGAAGTTCCGGTGCGATGCCAAGACCGTTTAAGAGCGTAGCAGCATCGGATTCAGCTTCCCAGCCGTTCATCTCGGCAAACTCACCCTCAAGCTCGCTGGCACGGATGCCGTCTTCATCTGTGAAGTCCTCTTTCGCGTAGATGGCTTCCTTTTCCTTCATAATATCATACAGTCTCTGATTACCCATGATGACGGTATCAAGTACCGGAAACTCATCATATTTAAAGTGGTCCTGCTCCAGGACGGAGAGTCGCTGGCCAGGCGTGATGACGATATCGCCGTTTGTCGTCTCAAGCTTTCCGGAAAGAATCTTCAGGAAGGTAGATTTTCCGGCACCGTTTGCACCAATGACACCGTAGCAGTTGCCTTCGGTAAATTTGATGTTGACATCTTCAAACAGGGCTTTTTTGCCCACACGGTAAGTTACATTATTTGCACTGATCATGTGATACCTCGTTTTTTCATTTTTAATATTTCCAGCTATCTTAATATTTCCAGCTATCTATTGTACAGAAAAACAGGAAAAAAGCAAGTGTTTCAGGAAAGAATTTTCAAACCTGCCAAAGAGCATTTTTCAGGCATGCTCCAGTCTGATTTCCAGCGCTTGCATTTCCGAAAATGGTGCGTTATGATAAAAAATACGACGCCCTGTGCAAAAAAGAAGCCCCAAAATCAGGCACAGAAAGATTCCGAAAGTACACAGGAGAAAGAGGAGGATCGAAATGCAAGTAAAAACTACACAAAAAAACACATCAGGCAGCGAATCTCATGCCGCAGCAAAGCAATCCGGGAAAAAACAGCAGACCGTTGATATGACCCATGGTCCGCTTACCGGCAAGATTCTGCTGTTTACCCTGCCGATCATGCTGTCAAGCATTCTGCAGCTTCTTTTTAATGCGGCGGACATTATTGTCGTGGGACGGTTTGCAGGAAGTAATTCGCTGGCGGCAGTCGGTTCAAATGGCGCGCTGATTAACCTGATCGTGAACCTGCTCATTGGCCTGTCGGTTGGCTGTGCGGTAGCGGTTGCTTTTTACTATGGGGCAAACGAGATGGGGCAGGTAAAAGAAACGATCCACACCTCGATCGCGATCAGTCTGATTGGCGGTGTGATCTGCCTGGCTGCAGGAATTCTGCTGAGTCCGGTTATGCTGCGGATGATGGGAACACCGGAGAATATTATCGGAAAAGCAGAGCTGTATCTGCGCATTTACTTTATTGGGCTTCCGGCAATGTCGATCTACAATTTCGGCAGTGCGATCCTGCGTTCACTTGGTGATACGAAACACCCGCTTTATTATCTGATCGCGGCGGGTATTATCAACATTATATTAAATGTAGTTTTTGTTGCAGGCTTTCAGATGGATGTGGCGGGTGTTGCGGCTGCAACTGTGATTTCAGAAACGGTATCGGCGGCGCTGACCCTGCGCTTTCTGATGCGGATGGAAGAGGAGCTGCGCCTGGAATGGAAAAAGGTGCGCATCTCAAAACCGAAGCTGATCAGGATCGCCCGGGTTGGTATTCCGTCCGGAATCCAGTCGGCGGTATTTTCTCTTTCCAACGTACTGATCCAGTCCTCGATCAACAGTTTTGGAGAGCTGGCGGTAGCGGGAAATTCGGCGGCAGCCAATATAGAAGGATTTATTTACGTTGCAATGAATTCCTTTTATCAGTCTGCGCAGACCTTTACGAGCCAGAATGTCGGTGCACGGAAATACGACAGGATCAACAAGGTACTGCTGAATTGTCTGGTGATGGTGGCAATTACCGGGCTTGTGCTGGGAAACGGCGCGTATTTCTTCGGCGAGCAGCTGCTTGGCATTTACCTGCCGGGAAATGAGGCCGCGATTGCGTACGGCATTGCGCGAATGGGTGTCATTGCGGTGACGTACTGCCTGTGCGGCATGATGGACGTGCTTTCCGGATCCCTGCGCGGAATGGGAGAATCCGTTCTGCCGATGGTTGTGTCGATGATCGGTTCCTGCCTGCTGCGTGTCATCTGGATCTGTACGGTGTTTGCACATTTTTACTCTCTGCGGGTGCTGTATTATTCCTATCCGATCAGCTGGATTCTGACGGAAAGCGTGCATCTCATCTGTTATTTTTATGTCAAACGCAGACTCATACAGCGTCACGGTATGGCCTGACTTACCGGAAAATGCAGAAAAAACCGTGGAAAAGGCGCTGACTGTACAGCGAAAAATACAAAAAAATGGGAAAAAAGGGAATAAGACAAATAGACAAAAAAATAGAGTTGTGCTACAATAAATCCGTATGAGATGTTATAGAGAGTATGCCAACTCTTAATATCAGCCTGTCAAACGGCGGACTGATGCAATATAATCCAAGGAGGAATATTCAAATGGCTAGAAAAATGAAGACCATGGATGGTAATCATGCTGCCGCTCATGCATCGTATGCATTTACCGATGTAGCAGCTATTTTCCCGATTACCCCGTCATCTGTTATGGCTGAAGCAACAGATGAGTGGGCAACTCAGGGACGTCTGAACATGTTTGGACAGACCGTACAGGTTACAGAGATGCAGTCTGAGGCCGGCGCAGCAGGAACTGTTCACGGTTCTCTGGCAGCTGGTGCACTGACAACTACATATACGGCTTCACAGGGTCTGCTTCTGATGATCCCGAACCTCTACAAAGTAGCAGGTGAGAGACTTCCGGGCGTATTCAACGTTTCCGCACGTGCACTTGCAAGCCATGCACTTTCCATCTTCGGAGATCATTCCGATGTATATGCCTGTCGTCAGACCGGAGCATGCATGCTCTGCGAGTCCAGCGTGCAGGAAGTAATGGACCTGACTCCGGTTGCTCATCTTTCCGCAATCAAGGGACGTCTTCCGTTCATCAACTTCTTCGACGGTTTCCGTACTTCTCATGAGATCCAGAAGATTGAGACATGGGATTACGAAGATCTGAAAGAAATGACAGATTTCGATGCAATCCAGGCATGGAGAGATCAGTGTCTGAATCCGAACCATCCGTGTCAGAGAGGTTCTGCTCAGAACCCGGATATCTTCTTCCAGGCAAGAGAAGCAATCAACCCGTACTATGACGCTATGCCGGCTATCGTACAGGAGTACATGGACAAGGTAAACGCTAAGATCGGTACTGATTACAAGCTCTTCAACTACTACGGAGCTGAGGACGCTGAGAAGGTTATCATCGCAATGGGTTCTGTCTGTGATACAATTGAAGAGACCATCGATTACCTGATGGCAGCAGGCGAGAAGGTTGGTGTTGTAAAGGTTCGTCTTTACAGACCGTTTAGCGCAGAGGCTCTGGTAGCTGCAATTCCGGAGACCGCTAAGCAGATCACCGTTCTTGACAGAACAAAAGAGCCGGGTGCTCTTGGCGAGCCGCTGTACCTTGACGTAGTAGCAGCTCTGAAGGGAACAAAATTCAACGATACTCCGATCTTCACCGGACGTTACGGCCTTGGTTCCAAGGATACCACACCGGCTCAGATCGTAGCTGTATACAACAATACTGAGAAGCAGAAATTCACAATCGGTATCAACGATGATGTGACACATCTTTCTCTGGAGCTGGGCGCACCGCTCGTTACAACTCCGGCAGGCACCATCAACTGCAAGTTCTGGGGACTTGGCGCTGACGGTACTGTAGGTGCAAACAAGAACTCCATCAAGATCATTGGTGATAATACAGATATGTATGCTCAGGCATACTTTGATTATGACTCCAAGAAGTCCGGCGGTGTTACCATGTCTCACCTTCGTTTTGGTAAGTCTCCGATCAAGTCTACCTACCTGATCCACAAGGCAAACTTCGTTGCATGCCACAACCCGTCCTATGTACGCAAGTACAACATGGTACAGGAGCTGGTAGACGGCGGTACATTCCTTCTGAACTGCCCGTGGGATATGGAAGGCCTTGAGAAGCATCTTCCGGGACAGGTTAAGAAATTCATCGCTGACCACAACATCAAGTTCTATGTGATCGACGGTATCAAGATCGGTAAAGAGATCGGACTTGGCGGACGTATCAACACCGTACTTCAGTCTGCATTCTTCAAACTGGCAAACATCATTCCGGAGGAGCAGGCAATCGAGCTGATGAAGGCTGCTGCAAAGGCTACTTACGGACGTAAGGGTGATGCGATCGTTCAGATGAACTACGATGCAATCGACGCAGGTGCTAAGCAGGTAGTAGAGATCACCGTTCCGGAGAGCTGGAAGAACGCTGAGGATGAGGATATCATCGCAAAGGCTGTTACCGGCAAGAGACAGGACGTAGTAGATTTCGTAAACAACATCCAGCATGCAGTAAACGCTCAGGAAGGAAACAATCTTCCGGTATCTGCATTCAAGGATTACGTAGATGGTACCACACCGTCAGGTGCAGCTGCATTTGAGAAGCGTGGTATTGCAGTAGATATCCCGGTATGGAATCCGGAAAACTGTATCCAGTGTAACAGATGTTCCTACGTATGCCCGCATGCAGTTATCCGTCCGGTTGCAATGACCGAGGAAGAGGCAGCTGCAGCTCCGGAAGGCACACAGACACTGCCGCTGACCGGTATGGCTGGATATAAATTCTCTATCGTTGTTTCTGCACTTGACTGTACAGGATGCGGTTCCTGCGTGAACGTATGCCCGGGCAAGAAGGGTGCAAAGGCAATCGCTATGGCAAACATGGAAGCAAACGCAGGCTGCCAGGCTGCATTCGATTACGCAGTAGAGCTGCCGGCTAAGGCAGACGTTGTTGCCAAGTTCAAAGAGAATACTGTAAAGGGATCTCAGTTCAAGCAGCCGCTGCTTGAGTTCTCAGGCGCATGCGCAGGCTGTGGCGAGACTCCGTACGCAAAACTGATCACCCAGCTGTTTGGTGACAGAATGTACATTGCAAACGCAACAGGATGCTCCTCTATCTGGGGTAACTCTTCACCGTCCACACCGTACACCGTAAACGCGAAGGGACAGGGCCCGGCATGGTCCAACTCTCTGTTCGAGGACAACGCAGAGTTCGGTTATGGTATGCTGCTTGCTCAGAATGCAATCAGAGATGGTCTGAAGGCTAAGGTTGAGGCTCTCGTTGCAGGCGACGCTCCGGCAGATGTAAAGGAAGCTGGTCAGGAATGGCTGGATACCTACACCGTAGGAGCTACAAATGGTACCGCTACTGACAAGCTGATCGCAGCTCTGGAGGCATGCGGATGCGACAAGGCTCAGGATATCCTGAAGAACAAAGATTACCTTGGCAAGAAGTCCCAGTGGATCTTTGGTGGTGACGGATGGGCTTACGACATCGGATTTGGCGGTGTTGACCATGTACTTGCAAGCGGCAAGGACATCAATATCATGGTATTCGATACCGAGGTTTACTCCAACACAGGCGGACAGGCTTCCAAGTCTACGCAGCCGGGTGCAGTTGCACAGTTCGCTGCAGGCGGTAAGGAAGTTAAGAAGAAAGATATGGCAAGCATCGCAATGAGCTACGGCTATGTATACGTTGCTCAGATCGCTATGGGTGCTGATTACAACCAGACCGTTAAGGCTCTTGCAGAGGCAGAGGCTTATCCGGGACCGTCACTGATCATTGCTTACGCTCCGTGTATCAACCATGGTATCAAGAAGGGCATGAGCAAAGCTCAGACAGAGGAAGAGCTGGCTGTTAAGTCCGGTTACTGGCATCTGTTCCGGTTCAACCCGGCAGCAGAGTCCAAGTTCTCCCTGGATTCCAAGGCTCCGACCGAGGATCTGATGGAGTTCCTGAACGGCGAGGTTCGTTACAACTCCCTGAAGAGAGCAAACCCGGCAAGAGCTGAGAAGCTGTTTGCTAAGAATGCTGAATGCAACAAGGAGAGATACGAGTACCTGAACAAGCTGATCACACTGTATGGTACTGAGAAATAAATAAAATTCTGAATAAGATCGAGAATCATTCAGACAGAGTCCAAGCGGAGTAATACAGAAACGGGGTGTCCTACGGGGCGCTCCGTTTTTTTGCCAAATCAGGCAGGCTTACTCGCGATGACGGTTATGTCCTTTGATCTTTCCGGAATATCCGCATTTTACATTATCGAAAATCTGTGCTATAGTAGAGCATGTTTGAAGGATCATTCCGACAGAAGGCATTTTGGGGACATGCTTTAGAAAAAAATGAAAAACCAGGGAGAGAACGATGCGAAGAAGAGGCAAAAACAGACAGAGAGCAGCAACTCACCGGAAGAACAGTCCGATCTTCGGTATTCTGACGGGCATTGCCGGCTTTTTCTTTCTCCTTACATGTTCCGTGGTACTGGTGCTGAATTTCAGACCGTTGTATTACTATGATGTACAGTCACTGCATCTCTCTGAGGAGACTGGTCTGTCCGAAGAGACGATCTGCCGGAATTATGATGTTCTGATCGATTACAATCTCTTCTGGAAAGGGGAGGATACACTCACGTTTCCGGATTTCCCAATGTCGGAGCAGGGGCGCATTCATTTTCGAGAGGTGAAACGTATTTTTGTGGCGCTGCAGTACGGGATGATCGTCATGCTGATTTTATTCACAGGTGGGATCATCTGGAATGTACGCCGGAGGTCGTTTGGATTTTTGCGGGCGACGGCTGTCACATCTCTTGTGATCCCGGCGCTGCTCGGAGTGCTCGTAGCGATGAACTGGGAACGCTTTTTTATCGGATTTCACAAACTGATGTTTTCAAATGATTACTGGCTTTTTGATCCGGCAAGGGATCCTGTGATCCTGATCCTGCCAGATGAATTTTTCTTCCATTGTGCGGCGGCGGTGATTGTCTGTCTTGCCGCGGGCGGTATTTTCTGTGAGATGGTATATCGCGCGGTGAGAAGGAAAGAATACACTTATACAAAAACGATGGAGGATGGCAAATGAATCTTGAAAAACTGCCGCAGTATCGGCTGATAAAACAGGAGAACCTGAACGACATTCATGCAATGGGGTATCTCCTGGAGCATAGAAAGACACATGCACGTGTCCTGGCACTGGAAAATGATGATGAAAATAAGGTATTTAACATTGCATTCCGTACGCCGCCGACAGACAGCACCGGCGTAGCGCATATCGTAGAACATACGGTACTGTGCGGAAGCAGAGAATTCCCGTCGAAGGATCCGTTCGTGGAGTTGGTAAAGGGATCTTTAAATACATTTCTGAATGCGATGACGTATCCGGATAAGACCATGTATCCGCTGGCAAGCTGCAATGATACAGATTTTCACAACCTCATGCATGTATACCTTGATGCCGTATTTTATCCGAACATTTACAGGCATGAGGAAATCTTCCGGCAGGAGGGTTGGAATTATCAGCTGGAGTCTGAGGCCGGGGAGCTGGCTTACAACGGGGTGGTCTACAATGAGATGAAGGGGGCTTTTTCCTCACCGGAAGAAGTGATCGACCGTGAGATCATGAATACACTTTTCCCGGATACACCATATGGTGTGGAGTCCGGCGGTGATCCGGACTGTATCCCGGATCTGACGTATGAGGCGTATCTGGATTTCCATCGGAGATATTACCATCCGTCAAACAGCTATCTGTATCTTTACGGAAACATGGATATGGAGCGTGAACTGGCCTGGATTGATGAGAAATATCTGAGCTGTTTTGAAGAACTCAGGGTGGAATCTGAGATCCCGCTTCAGAAGCCATTTGAGAAGATGCAGGAGCTTTACCGTGAATATCCGGTATCTGAGGAGGAATCACTGGAAAATAATACCTATCTGACCTACAATGTGGTAGTCGGGACAAGCCTTGATGTGGAACTGGCGAATGCGTTTGCAGTGCTCGACTATGCACTTCTTTCTTCACCGGGTGCGGTGCTCAAACAGGCACTGCTTGATGCGGGCATCGGTACGGACATTATGAGCAATTATGAGAGCGGGATCCGTCAGCCGTTTTACAGTATTATTGCAAAAAATGCAAATGCAAAAGACAAAGACCGCTTTGTCAAAGTGATCCGTACGGTACTGGAGGAAGCGGCAGAAAAAGGAATTGACAAAGGGGCATTGCTGGCCGGCATCAATGTGATGGAGTTTAAGGCGCGCGAGGCAGATTACGGTTCGTATCCGAAGGGATTGATGTACGGGCTGGATGTTTTTGACAGCTGGCTCTATGACGACAGCCGTCCGTTTGATTATCTGCGTTTTGACGTGTACGAAAAGCTGAGAGAAGATCTGGACAAAGGCTATTTTGAGTCGCTGATCCGAACGTATCTGCTGGAAAATACGCATGGTTCCATTCTTGTGGCAGAGCCGCGGCGCGGCCTTACGGCAAAGCATGAGGAAGAAGTGTGCCGGAAGCTGGCAGCCTTTAAGGCGAGTCTGAGTGAGGATGAGCGCCGGAAACTGGTCGAAAAGACGAAAAAGCTGCGGGAATTCCAGGAAGCACCATCCACACAGGAAGAGCTGGAGAAGATTCCGATGCTTACAAGAGCAGATATCGGAATGAAAGCGGCAGGCTTCCAGAATACGGAGTATACCTGCAACGATGTGAAGATTGTACACCACGATGTATTTTCAAATGGGATCGCATATCTGGATCTTTTGTTTGAGACAAGTCGTATCAGTGCAGAAGAAATACCGTACCTTGGAATCCTGAAGTCTGTGCTCGGTATGGTAAATACCGCGGAACATTCTTATCAGGAGCTGAATAACGAGATCAATCAGAATTCCGGCGGAATTTCCGGCGGAATCAGCCTTTATCCGCTCGCAGACGGCAGTGTGCGCAGCTTTTTTGGAATTCGCGCCAGCGTTCTGTACGATAAGGTAGATTATGCATACCAGATCGCGCAGGAGATCCTGCTGACTTCCGATTTTTCGGATGACAAGCGGCTGCAGGAGATCTTGTCAAAACTGAAATCACGGCTTTCCATGCGCCTTCCGGCGGCGGGACACAGTACGGCCGCAGGACGTTCCCTGTCCTATTTTTCACAGTTTTCTGCATTTAATGATGCGATCAGTGGAATCAGCTTTTACCGTGTCGTCGCAGATCTGGAAGAACACTTCCAGGAGCGGAAAGAAGAATTAAAGACAACACTTCGCAGACTGTGCAGGGAGCTGTTCTGCAAAGAAAACCTGATTGTCAGTGTGACCTGTGACAGTGAGGGACTGAAAAAGACAGAAGAGCCGCTTGGTGCGTTTGTAACTGCGCTGCCGGAGGCATCCGCAGAGAAAAAGGATCACGCACTGGAGCTTACGAAGAAAAATGAAGGCTTTACGACGGCCGGACAGGTGCAGTACGTGGCGCGCTCCGGTAATTTTGTAAAGGAAGGTTTTTCTTACACCGGTCTTTTGCAGATCGTGAAGGTGATGATGAGCTACGATTATTTATGGCAGAATATCCGTGTGCTCGGCGGTGCGTACGGCTGCATGGCAGCATTTGGAAGAACGGGAGATACGACGTTCGTTTCCTACCGTGATCCGAACCTGCGAAAGACAAATGAGGTATACAACGGAATTCCGGAATATCTGGAGCAGTTTGAGGCGGATGAGCGCGAAATGACAAAGTACATTATCGGAACGATCAGTGACCTCGATACGCCGCTGACACCGTCGATGAAGGGACGCCGTTCCCTTGGTGCATATTTTTCCGGTATCACAGATGAGGATGTCCAGAGAGAACGCGATGAAATCCTTCAGGCTCAGCCGGAGCAGATCCGTGCGCTGGCTCCGCTGATGCGTGCGGTGCTTGGACAGGAAAATCTCTGTGTCATCGGAAATGAACAGAAGATCAAAGAGGACGCGGATCTGTTTTACAGTACGAGAGCGCTGGTGTGACCAGGTGAGCTCCCCCTGCTTCAGCTGCGAGAAGCAATAAGCAGATATCGAATGAGCTGGGAAACAGATCAGACAGAAATAGATAACAGGAGAAAAAATGGAAGATGCAAAATTTAAATCCGGCTTTGCGACGCTGATCGGGCGTCCGAACGTCGGAAAGTCGACACTGATGAATCATCTGATCGGACAGAAGATCGCGATCACTTCAAATAAACCGCAGACGACAAGAAACCGGATCCAGACGGTCTACACCTCAAAAAAAGGTCAGATCGTGTTTCTGGATACACCCGGTATTCACAAGGCAAAGAACAAACTCGGCGAGTATATGGTAAATGTGGCGGAGCAGACTTTAAAAGAGGTTGACGTGGTGCTCTGGCTTGTGGAACCGACGGATTTCATCGGAAAAGGAGAGCTGCACATAGCAGAGCAGCTGAAAAAGGCAAATGTTCCGGTCATTCTGATCATGAACAAGATTGATATGGTTGCAAAAGACAAGCTGCCCGGCTTTATGGAAAATTACCGCAAAATTTATGATTTTGAGGAGATCATCCCGGTCTGCGCGCTGCGCGGCGTAAATATGGAAAAGGTCATCAGTACAATTTTCCGTTTCCTGCCGTACGGGCCGAAGTTTTATGATGATGAAACGATCACGGATCAGCCGCAGCGCCAGATCGTGGCGGAGATGATCCGTGAGAAAGCACTTCGCTGTCTGGACGAGGAGATTCCACACGGAATTGCGGTTGCAATTGACCGGATGAAAGAGCGGCCGGACGGAAGCGTGATTGATATTGATGCGACGATCATCTGTGAGAAAGATTCCCACAAGGGCATTATTATCGGAAAAGGCGGTTCAATGTTGCGCAGGATCGGTTCACAGGCCCGTATGGAGATTGAAAAAATGATGGAGATGAAGGTCAATCTTCAGCTCTGGGTCAAGGTAAAGAAAGACTGGCGGGACAGCGATTTCATGATTAAAAATTTTGGCTATGACAAGAAGGAAATCTAGCCGGGGCAGCTGCGAAGCAGACCTGGGATATTTGATTTGATCAGGTCACAGAAGAGACAGAAAAGGAAAGAAAAATGAGCGAGCCGCAAAAAGTAAGAGGAATGGTGCTGCAGGCATCATCCTGCGGAGAGTATGACAAACGGATGGTGATCCTTACGAAAGAGAGGGGAAAAATCACCGCATTTGCACGCGGGGCACGCCGCCAGAAAAGTCCGTTGCTTGCGGCGGCAAATCCGTTTGTATTTGGCGTTTTTACGGTGTATGAGGGAAGAGATGCATATACGTTAGCGCAGGCGGAGGTCTCCAATTACTTTATGGAGCTGAAGGAAGATGTAGTGGGAACGTGTTACGGATGCTATTTTATGGAGGTTGCTTCCTATTATACAAGGGAAAACCTCGACGGAGCGCAGCTGCTCAATCTTCTGTACGCGTCGCTTCTTGCACTCTCAAACGAAAAGCTTGACAATGAGCTGGTGCGCTGCGTGTTTGAGATGAAGGCGATGGCTTTAAATGGAGAATACCCCTACAGCGTGACAGAGGATGCATCGCTGCAGGAGGCGACACGCTACACCGTGGCTTACGTGCTGGAGGCGCCGATCCAGAAGCTTTATACGTTTACTCTGAAGCCGGAAATTTTCCGGGAACTACGCATGGTGCAGGACCGGCTGAACCGGACCGGAATCGACCGCGACTTCAAGTCTTTGCAGATTTTGAAATCTATGGTTGAAACCGGCGGCTTTTAACGGTATAATACGATAGATTGCTGAGATAAAAGGAGGATGGCAAAGATGACAGAGAGAAAGATTGCGGTGACGGCTGTTTTGTGTGCCGGCGTCATGATGATGGGCGGCTGCAGCATGCTGGATCAGGAAAAAGAATGGAAGCCGCAGAAGTCATCGGCGATATCCGTCGGAAAGGACGGGACGATCACAGAATATGTAAGCGATACGCTGGACGAATCCTACTACAGCGATACGGAGCTTCAGAGCATGATCGAATCCGAGATCAGTGATTATAACAGCAAGAACGGAGAAAACTCAGTGAGCATGAAGGATTTCCAGGTAAACGGAAAGGACGTTCAGCTCACAATGGAGTACAAAAAGGCAGAAGATTATGCACAGTTCAATCACACAGAGTTTTATTACGGCTCGATGATCAACGCGCAGCTTGCAGGTTATCTGTTTGACGTTTCCTATAAAGAAGTGAAAAACGGTGCGGCAGGAAGTGCAGAGATATCCGGCACGGATGTGCTGAAAAATATGGCCTCAGAGGTGATGGTCGTGACCGCTCCGCTTGAGGTACATGTACCGGGCAACGTACTCTATACGAGTGACAACGCGCAGGTTCTCTCTGCGGACGATGTATATGCGTCCGGAAAAACAGACGATGGTTCGAAAGAGAAAAGCTTTGAAGAAAAAGCTGCGGATAAGCGCGTTTACATTATTTTTGATATGGAAGAGTAATCCAGTGACACACAGAAAGCGTTTTCGTTTTCTGATGCGATAAATGAAAAACCTGAGGAGGAACAGTATGGAAAAGACAATGGACAAAATCGTTGCACTGGCAAAAGGCAGAGGATTTGTATATCCGGGATCTGAGATTTACGGAGGTCTTGCAAATACATGGGATTATGGAAACCTCGGCGTTGAGCTGAAAAACAATGTAAAAAAAGCATGGTGGCAGAAGTTCATCACACAGAACCCGTACAACGTCGGTGTTGACTGTGCGATTCTGATGAATCCGCAGACCTGGATCGCTTCCGGACATCTCGGCGGCTTTTCAGATCCGCTGATGGACTGCAAGGAGTGCCATGAGCGTTTCCGCGCAGATAAGCTGATTGAAGATTTCTGCCAGGAAAAGGGCATTGAGCTGGAAAAGCCGATCGATGCATTTTCTCAGCAGGAGATGACAGACTTCATTGAAGAGAAGAAAATTCCGTGCCCAAGCTGCGGCAAGCACAATTTTACCGATATCCGTCAGTTCAACCTGATGTTCAAGACATTCCAGGGTGTTACCGAGGATGCAAAGAATACGGTTTATTTAAGACCGGAGACGGCACAGGGAATTTTTGTAAACTTCAAGAACGTACAGAGAACATCGAGAAAGAAACTCCCGTTTGGTATTGGCCAGATCGGAAAATCCTTCCGTAATGAGATCACACCGGGCAACTTTACCTTCCGTACGCGTGAGTTTGAGCAGATGGAGCTGGAGTTCTTCTGTGTACCGGGCACGGATCTTGACTGGTTCCAGTATTGGAGAAGCTTCTGCTTCAACTGGCTGAAATCACTTGGTATGAAGGAAGAAGATCTGCGTCTGCGTGACCATGATCCGGAGGAGCTGAGCTTCTACAGCAAGGGAACAACTGATATCGAGTACCTCTTCCCGTTCGGATGGGGAGAGCTGTGGGGAATCGCAGACCGTACTGATTATGACCTGACCCAGCATCAGAATGTATCCGGTCAGGATATGTCCTACTTTGATGACGAGAAGAAAGAAAAGTACATTCCGTACGTCATTGAACCGTCGCTTGGTGCTGACCGTGTTGTTCTTGCATTCCTGTGCAATGCTTACGATGAGGAGAACATCGGTACCGAGGAAAAACCGGATATGCGTACCGTTCTGCATTTCCATCCGGCACTTGCTCCGGTTAAAATCGGTGTGCTTCCGCTTTCCAAGAAGCTGAATGAGGGCGCAGAGAAAATCTACACAGAGCTGTCCAAATATTACAACTGTGAGTTCGACGACAGAGGAAACATCGGAAAGCGCTACAGAAGACAGGATGAGATCGGTACACCGTTCTGCGTAACCTATGACTTCGATTCTGAGACTGACGGTGCTGTTACCGTACGTGACCGCGATACGATGGAGCAGGAGCGCGTAAAGATCGAGGATCTGAAAGCTTACTTTGAAAAGAAATTTGAATTCTGATATGAATTAGAAAAAGTTCTTGCATGAGGCAGGAGGATTTGGTATAATCAAACGCCTGTCATTAGCCGGAACAGCATGAAGCGGATCGCCCGGAAGAACCCGGGCGATCTTTTTGCGCCTGTTCATGGATTCACCGCCGAAACAGGAGCATTTTGACGGTGAATCCATGAATAGGCGTTTGATTGTGCATTGTGTCAGGAATATTTTTTGAAAATGCAGAATATGACAATATTTTCACAAAGTCGAGGCGAAATTACAAGAAAAAATACATAAAAAACATATGAAAAACTTGACGTAATATGGAAATATGCTACAATTAGGGGAGAAGAGTTATTGGGTCGGATTTGCTATGATGAAAAAACGTCTTACTACCGGAAGCGTTTTAAACGAGTCAGGCAAGAGGAAAAGCGGATTGTAAATATCCGTCCAGTCCGGCGGGTAGCTGTTGAAATACAATTTAGGAGGAATGTGTAACATGGCGACAAAATGGGTTTATATGTTTACAGAAGGAAATGCCAATATGAGAAATCTTCTTGGCGGAAAAGGTGCCAATCTTGCGGAGATGACAAACCTTGGCCTTCCGGTACCGCAGGGCTTTACAATCACGACAGAGGCCTGCACACAGTATTATGAGGACGGCAGAAAGATCAACGACGAGATCATGGCACAGATCATGACAGCGATCGAGAAGATGGAAGAGATTACCGGCAAAAAGTTTGGTGATAAAGAGAACCCGCTTCTTGTTTCCGTTCGTTCCGGAGCAAGAGCATCCATGCCGGGCATGATGGACACAATCCTGAACCTGGGTCTGAATGAGGAAGTAGTAGAGGTACTTGCGGCAAAATCCGGCAATCCGAGATGGGCATGGGACTGCTACCGCAGATTTATCCAGATGTTCTCGGATGTCGTTATGGAAGTAGGCAAAAAATATTTCGAAGAGCTCATCGACAAGATGAAAGCAGAAAAAGGTGTGACACAGGACGTTGAACTGACTGCAGACGATCTCAAAGAGCTGGCAAATCAGTTCAAGGCAGAGTACAAAGCAAAAATTGGCGAGGACTTCCCGGCAGATCCGAAGGAACAGCTGATGGAGGCGATCAAGGCTGTATTCCGTTCCTGGGACAACCCGCGTGCAAACGTTTACCGCCGTGACAACGATATCCCGTATTCCTGGGGTACAGCAGTCAACGTGCAGATGATGGCATTCGGAAATATGGGCGAGACCTCCGGTACCGGCGTTGCATTTACCCGTGATCCGGCAACCGGTGAAAAGCATCTGATGGGCGAGTTCCTGATGAATGCACAGGGCGAGGACGTAGTAGCAGGCGTTCGTACCCCGCAGAAGATCGATCAGCTCAAAGAAGTTATGCCGGAAGTATACGAGCAGTTTACACAGATCTGCCATACACTGGAAGATCATTACAGAGATATGCAGGATATGGAGTTTACGATCGAGGATAAACATCTCTATATGCTTCAGACCAGAAATGGAAAGAGAACGGCGAAGGCAGCACTGAAGATCGCATGTGACCTCGTAGACGAGGGCATGATCTCTGAGGAGAAAGCAGTAGCTATGATCGATCCGCGAAATCTGGACACCCTGCTCCATCCGCAGTTTGATGCCGCAGCATTGAAGGCAGCGACACCGGTCGCAAGAGCACTGGCAGCTTCCCCGGGAGCAGCATGCGGCAAGATCGTATTCTCCGCAGAGGATGCAAAAGCATGGAACCTGCGCGGTGAGAAAGTTGTCCTGGTACGTCTTGAGACTTCACCGGAGGACATCGAGGGTATGAAGAGTGCTCAGGGCATCCTGACTGTCCGCGGCGGCATGACAAGCCATGCAGCCGTTGTTGCACGTGGTATGGGTACCTGCTGCGTATCCGGATGCTCCGAAATCGCAATGGACGAAGCGAATAAGAAGTTTGTACTTGCAGGCAAAGAGTACCATGAGGGAGACTGGCTCTCCATCGACGGTTCTACCGGATGCATTTATGACGGGATCATCCCGACCGTAGACGCAACGATCGCAGGTGAGTTCGGCCGCATCATGGGATGGGCAGACAAATACCGCACCATGAAGGTTCGTACAAATGCAGATACCCCACACGATGCAAAAAAGGCACGTGAGCTTGGCGCAGAAGGTATCGGTCTTTGCCGTACCGAGCATATGTTCTTTGAGGGCAACCGTATCGACGCATTCCGCGAGATGATCTGCTCTGAGACGGTAGAAGAGAGAGAAGCAGCACTGGCGAAGATCCTTCCGGAGCAGCAGGGCGATTTTGAGAAGCTTTACGAAGCACTGGAGGGATGCCCGGTTACGATCCGTTTCCTGGATCCGCCGCTTCATGAGTTTGTACCGACTGAGGAAGCGGATATCGAGAAGCTGGCAGATTCACAGCACAAGTCGGTTGAGACGATCAAGAATATCATCAACTCCCTGCATGAGTTCAACCCGATGATGGGACATCGTGGCTGCCGTCTGGCTGTTACCTATCCGGAGATCGCAAAGATGCAGACACAGGCTGTTATCCGCGCAGCGATCAATGTTCAGAAGGCTCATCCGGACTGGACTGTAAAACCGGAGATCATGATCCCGCTCGTAGGCGACAACAAAGAGCTGGAGTATGTGAAGAAGGCAGTCGTTGAAACGGCAGACGCAGAGATTGCAGCGTCCGGCGTAGATCTCAAGTATGAGGTTGGTACGATGATCGAGATCCCGCGTGCGGCCCTGACTGCTGACGAGATTGCAAAGGATGCAGATTTCTTCTGCTTCGGTACCAATGACCTGACACAGATGACATACGGCTTCTCCCGTGACGATGCAGGCAAGTTCCTGAACGCATATTATGATGCAAAGATTTTTGAGAACGATCCGTTTGCAAAGCTCGACCAGAACGGTGTCGGCAAGCTTATGGAGATGGCGATCAAACTCGGTAAGTCCGTAAATCCGAACCTACATATCGGAATCTGCGGCGAGCACGGCGGCGATCCGACATCTGTAGAGTTCTGCAACAAGCTCGGACTTGACTACGTATCCTGCTCACCGTTCAGAGTACCGATCGCGAGACTTGCAGCAGCGCAGGCAGCGATCGCGCAGGGGAAATAAAATATTGTTTTTGTGTCACGGGGCAAACTCATTTATCCAGTTTTGAGGCAAAATTAATATCCTCTTGCTCTTATGGATGAATGAATTCCGCTGGGTACGACAATAACGACTAAAAGAGGAAGACTCTTAGAACTTTGGAGTGATCTGAGGTTCTGAGGGTCTTTTTTTGATGTTTTGGTGCAAAATATGGAATTAAATGTAAAAAAGCTCTTGTTTTTAAGAGGTAAATGGCGTGAATTTCCGGATGAAACGGTGATTTCATCTGAATGTAAAAGGATAAAATTTTTGCCCGTAAAAAGGATATTTAGAGTTGCCCCGTGACACATAGAAGAAATTTACAAATTTGCGGACAAGATAAAAACAATGCCTGAGTGCCAAAATTTGACCTCAGAAGAAAAATTAAAAATAATTTTCTCGTACCCATTTAAGATTGAAATAATTTAAAGGATATTTTTTCTGTAAAGAATGTTGGGGAAAACTAAAAAATATGGAGAAAACTAATAATGAATAAAGTCAAAAACAATCAAAGCTGCATAACCTGCAGATATTCAGAAGAATCCTATGAAGATATTCTGGGAGCAGGCGGACAACCGGAAACAATTCTTGTAAGAAGATGCCCGTTCGTAAATGATGAAAAGGTAAAAAATGGGAAAACATTGACTTTTGGCCGCATCTTGTATTGTATATCATAGTGATGATATCCGAAGTTCCTGATTTTTCAGAGGAAACATTATGAAGAGTACGTATCGGCTAGCAGGCCACACCATTAAAATCGAGTCACTCTATTCACAGGTACATACGCTGTGTGCAGCCTACCGGGTAGAAGATGATGCCGAATACTGTATCACTACCGCACCCGCCGACATTGCATACGAGCGGCAGCGCTCTGCGCGGGCAGACGAGTTGGAAGGTGCGGCGGTGCGGGAGCACGCAGATCCCTATCTGGAAACGCTGGCGGTCTACCGCAAACTGGCGCAGCTGCTGGTGCAGGACGATATCCTGCTGATGCACGGTGCCGTGGTGGCGGTAGACGGGCAGGCGTATCTGTTCACCGCCAAAAGCGGCACAGGCAAAACCACCCATACCCGGTTGTGGATGCAGCAGTTTGGCGACCGCGCCGTGATGGTTAACGGGGACAAGCCCCTGCTCCATGTCACAAACACGGGCGTGACCGTCTACGGTACTCCGTGGGACGGCAAGGAGCACCTGAGCACTAACACTTTCTGCCCGCTCAAAGCACTCTGCATCCTGACCCGGAGCGAGACAAACCACATCGAGCGCATCTCAAAAAAGGAAGCGCTGCCCATGCTCTGCCAGCAGATCTACCGTCCGGAAGACCCGGCGACGCTGGCAAAAATGCTGGCGCTGGTAGACCGGTTGGGCAGCAGCGTGCCGCTGTACCGGCTGGGCTGCAACATGGAACCGGAGGCCGCACAGGTGGCCTACCATGGGATGAACCAAGAATAGGGGGAACGCATATGCAAACCATTTTACCGCCGTCTGGCAATACGATGAAGATCCTTGGTAAACCGAAGCCGGCAGAGTACGGCCTGCGCTGGATGACATATGTTCTTGCCCAGCCGGTCGAGGGCGGAGTTCTGGTGTTCCATACCCTCACACGGGCGCTGCTTCTGCTCACGCAGGAGGAGTATACCGCACCGGATGCCGTGGCTGAACTGCGCAGCAGCTGGTTCCGCGTACCGCAGGAGATGAACGACCAGAAATACGCCGACCATGTGCGGTTTATCCGCCGCACGATGTGGAAGGAACCGGAGCATATTACAAGCTATACCATTTTTACTACTACGGACTGCAACGCCCGGTGCTTTTACTGCTATGAGATGGGGCGTTCCCGGATTCCCATGAGCGACGAAACCGCCCACAAAGCAGCGGCATATATTGCAGCGCATTGCGGCGGTGAAAAGGTCCATCTGCATTGGTTTGGCGGTGAACCGCTTTTTAATAAGCAGGTCATTGATATCATCTGCACCGACCTTGCTGAAAAGGGAATCGTGTACGAATCCATGATCATCTCAAACGGATACCTGTTTGACGGAGCTACCGTAGAACAAGCGGTTTCCCATTGGAAGTTGAAGAACGTGCAGATCACGCTGGACGGCACGGAGGAAATTTATAACCGCAGCAAGGCCTTTATTTATAAGGATGGCAAAAGCCCCTATCAGGTGGTACTGGCAAATATCCAGCGTTTGCTGGATGCAGGGGTTTCCGTCCATATCCGGCTGAACATGGACGAGCACAACGCCGATAATCTGATGGAACTGGCGGATGAACTGCACGAGCGCTTCGGAGGTAAAGGTAAATTTTCGGTTTACAGCCATACCTTGTTTGAGTTTGCAGGCAGCAAAGCACATATCCGTGCCCAAGAAGAACGGCGCCAGCTCTATCAAAAACAGCAGAGGCTCCGCAAAAAACTGGACGATTGCGGAATCGGAGCATCGTACTATTTGCGCCAAAAACTGCGTATCCGGCAATGTATGGCGGATAGCGGCGGTTCCCTTACGATCCTGCCGAACGGGGAACTTGGGCTGTGCGAACATTACAGCGAGGACAACTTTGTGGGAAGCCTTGATGGAAAAGCGTCAGAGCGTTCTGTCATCCAAAGTTTTCGAGAATACTGGGAGCCGATTGAGGAGTGCAAAGCCTGCTTCTATTACCCCGAATGTATCCGTCTGAAAAAGTGTGTTGAACAGAAAGAATGTTTTGAAGAACTGCGAGCAGAGTACAAAGAATACTTGTTAAAGTCCATGCAAAAAAACTACAACGCATGGCTGAAAAAAGAGCAGATCGATGAGGAAGAACCTCACCCGGACTGTTGATCCTTTGCGTGACGCGGCGCAGCAGCCGCTTCACATAGAAATTTTCTGCGAAAGGAGATGTGTAAACATGGAAAAGTACACAAAGGCTCAGATGGAAGTCATCGAGTTCGAGGCCGAAGATGTCATCACGACCAGCGGCTGCAATGGCGTGAATGCCGGCATTGGCGGCTGGGGCTGCGGAACCGATAACCCCTCCTGTCCAAGTGACTGCTGGGAGTTCGATGTGGGTTGATTTCAGAAAGGGGCAGGCCGTTTCGGCGGTCTGCCTTACCCGATTTTCTTTGCTCTGCAAAGGGCTCTGACATAGTTTTTTTCCAAAATGGAAGCGAGGACTTGACTTTATGAAACAAACAGCGATAATGCTTAGCAAGCAGGTTAAATTATGTCCTGAGTCCGGTTTTCTGCCAACCCCTCCTTTTGCGTGATGCGGCGTAACAGCTGTTTCACATAGAGATTTCTTACGAAAGGAGGGAAAAACAATGGAAAAGTATACCAAGGCTCAGATGGAAGTCATCGAGTTCGAGAACGAGGATGTTGTTACGGCAAGCATACCGATTGAGAAATGTCCTTATGATGGTGGATGTAAGATTGAGAGCCTCATCTGTACTCAGGACAGTGGCTGTTCGAGCGTTATATGGGGTGACTAATTCAAAGGCAGGCAGTTTTTGGCTGCCTGCCTTCTTTTTGTATAGAAGAAAGGACGATAAAATATGAAACTGAAAGATACCTTTGTGACGCAGGAGATGGACGGCGAGCAGGTGATGGTGGAAGCGGGCGGCGGCTTTGCCGGCATGGTGCGCAGCAACGCCACCGCTGCGTTTATCATCGACCAGCTCAAAACGGAAACCACCAAAGAAGCCATTCTGGATGCCATGTGCCAGAAGTACGATGCACCCCGCTCTGTGATGGCCAAGGATGTAGATATGGTGCTTGGCAACCTGAAAAAAATTGGTGCGCTGGATGCCTAAGCTCACACTGAAAGAATGCCTTGCGCAAAATGGCTTTCTGACCTACCGTATCCGGGGCGTGAGTATGCAGCCCATGCTCCGGCAGGGGCGAGACCTGTTTACCGTAGTCCCAAAAGGCCCGGAACGCTGTAAGAAATACGATGTGGTGCTCTACCGCAGGCCTTCCGACCCATATGTGCTGCACCGCATCATTGAGGTGCGCCCGGACAGCTATGTGATTCTGGGCGACAATTGCATTGCAAAAGAGTATGGCATCCGGGATGAGGATATTCTGGGTGTGCTGACTTCGTTTCAACACAACGGCCATACGGTGTCCGTATCTGACTGGCGGTATCGGCTTTACAGCCGCATCTGGGTCTTTTTTCAGCCGATGCGTATCTTTTGCAAGCATGTGAAAGGAAAGTTGTGCCGATGAGACAAAAACATACCATGCAATGGCTCAGCGCTGTCACCGGCAGGGCAAAAGGGCTGGTGGGGCTGCTGGTAGTGGTGCAGACCGTGCTGAGCGTTTCCAGCATCGCTTTTGCGTTCGTGCTGCGGCGCATTATCAATATGGCTGTGGACGGGGCATGGGGCAGCTTCTGGGCTGCGTTGGCTGCGCTGGTGGGCATCCTGCTGGGACAGATCATACTGAGCGCAGCAGGTCGATTTTTGAGTGAATACACCAGTTCTGCGGTAGAAAACCGCTTCAAGCACCGGCTCTTTTCCGCCCTGCTTACCGGCGATTATGCCTCGGTTGCGGCGGTGCACTCCGGCGAGTGGATGAACCGCCTGACCTCGGATACCACCGTGGTGGCGGGCGGCGTGACCCAGATCGTGCCCGGGCTGATCGGAATGCTGGTGCGCTTGCTGGGCGCAGTCACCGCTATTTTGTGGCTCGAGCCGCGTTTTTTGTACATTTTGCTCCCCGGCGGCGCGGCCATGATGCTGCTGACCTATGCGTTCCGCAAGATATTGAAACGACTGCACAAGAAAATTCAAGAAACAGACGGCGCGCTCCGGGTGTTCTTGCAGGAGCGGCTGGAAAGCCTTGTCATCGTCCGCACCTTTGCCAAGGAAGAACAGATGGCGCAGCAGGCAGACGCCCTGATGGACGCCCACAAAGCCGCCCGGATGAAGCGCAGCAATTTTTCCAACCTGTGCAACATCGGCTTTGCCGGTGCCATGGACGGGGCGTATCTGCTGGGTATCGGGTTCTGCGGCTATGGCATCCTGACAGGAACCATGAGCTACGGCAACCTGATGGCCATTATGCAGCTGGTGGGGCAGGTGCAAAGCCCGTTTGCCAACCTGACCGGCTATCTGCCGCGCTACTATTCCATGCTGGCCAGCGCCGAGCGTCTGATGGAAGCGGAAGCCTTTGCGCCTGCCAGCACCGAAACTGTACCAGAAGCACAGGTTCTACAGTTTTACCAGACCGAATTGCAGTCCCTTCAGCTGGGACACGCCTGCTTTACCTATCAGCCCCCGGTGCAGACCGAGGGCGAACCGCCTGCCATGCCGGTGGTTTTGCAGGATGTCAGCCTGACTGTCCGCAAGGGCGAATATGTGGTGTTTACTGGGCCGTCCGGCTGCGGCAAAAGCACCATCCTCAAACTGCTCATGTGCCTGTATCCGCTGGATTCCGGCCAAAGGTTCCTTTCCACGAAAAGCGGGAACCAACCGCTGACCTCAGCATGGAAAAGTCTGTTTGCCTATGTTCCACAGGGCAACCAGCTTTTGTCCGGTTCCATCCGCAGCATTGTTGCATTTGGGGATGAAAAACGGGCGCAGGATGAGAATGCAATTTATAATGCACTGAAAATCGCCTGCGCGGACGATTTTGTACGCAGGCTGGAAAACGGACTGGATACTGTGCTGGGTGAGCGCGGCGCAGGTCTGTCCGAAGGGCAGATGCAGCGCATCGCCATTGCCCGGGCGGTATATTCCGGCCATCCCATTCTGCTGCTGGACGAGGCCACCAGTGCGCTGGACGAAGCAACAGCCCTTCGACTGCTGAATAATTTGCGAAATATGACGGACAAAACGGTGATTCTGGTCACGCACCGGATGAATCAGGCGGATTTCTTTGATAAGGAGCTGCTCTTTTCAAAAGATGGTATTTGTGTGAGGGAAAGGAAAACGTGTAAATGAAAAGAAAAACATTATCAATCGTAGTCCTTCTTTTTGTTGTCGTGCTGTTCGGACTGCTCTTTGTAAATTACCGTCAGAAACAGCGGCAGACAACGCATATGCAGCAACTTCAAAAGGAAGCAATGCCATATGAGCAAGAGATCAACGATATCCGTTGGGAGCTTGTACAAAAGAAACGTGCTATCAACACGAAAGAGGATACTTCTGGCATCCTCTTTGGTTTCGTTCCTGCATCGGCGGATGATTTTATCGAGATCGATAAGCTGGCTGCAGAACATTCCATCACCCCGGTGATCCTTCTGGACTGTTCACAGGAAAAAGACGTGCTGACGGCGATCCTGAAAAAAGCTGTTGAAAAAGATTATGAAGTTGTGTTGGCGGGCCTGCAATTTGGCGAATCCATTTTGCAGACGGCGGACGAGATGAAAGACTCGTTAGCACAGTTGGACGATACCAAAAGTCCTGCGTTTCTGCTTCGGAACAATGTGAACACAGAAGAGAACCGGAATCTTCTGAATGAACATGGCTATACAGAATTGATCCTGTATGATAATTTCTTGCAGGCTGGTATGCAGGAAAATGGGAAACCATACATTTGCTATGGCTTTTTCAGGCAGCCCGTCTACTACTCAGACTATATTTCTCAAGTTGTTACAGCACATACCATAATGCTTGCGGCGTTTAATTTTTCAACGATTCAAAGCGGAACGCTCCAGATTTCAGATGTTGAAAGATTTATGACGATGGCAGACGACCGGAAAGCGGCCAATGAGTTGCGTTATGTTGACCTGAACAGTGCTTTTCAGGCAGTGGCCGACCAGAATACCACCCAGCAAGAGCGGCAGGAATCCTATGAAAAATATGAAGCGGAGCAGAAAAAGCGCATTCAGGAACTCGAAGAAAAAATCAGTGCAATCTACAGCTGTTGGGATGAGTATTGAAGGAGCATGATATGGAAAAGACTTCGGAACTTTTGATTTATCTCGTGGGCTGTTCACTGCAAGGCACAAAGCCGGAAGGAGCACTGCTTGCAAGTATTGACTTGGAGGCACTGCTTCGGTTAGCGAAAGCGCACTCCGTTTCTGCAATGGTGTGCATGGCGCTGGAACAGACAGACGAATTCCAGAACGCTGCTGAAACCACCCGGCTGAAATGGCTGGACAGCAAAAATAAGGCCGTCCGCAAAAATGTGCTGCTGGATGCCGAACGGCACCGGCTGGAAAAAGAATTTACAGAAAATGGCATCTGGTATATGCCGCTGAAAGGCAGCATCCTGAAAGAATGGTATCCTAAATTCGGGATGCGGGAAATGGCAGATAACGATATTCTGTTTGATGCGACAAGGCGGCAGCAGGTAAGAGATATTTTTGTAAACAGGGGCTACAGCATTGAGTCCTATAACAAGAGTAACCATGATGCCTATGAAAAGCCACCCATCTATAATTTTGAGATGCATGTTGCGCTGTTTGATGAAGACTACTCAACTCTTCAAAAGAAGTATGAGAATGTCGTAGACAGGCTGGTGCAGGACGAGAAGCTACCTTTCCGGTATCACTTCACCCCAGAGGATTTCTATGTGTTTGTTGTGGCGCATGCCTACAAACATTACAGCCATGGAGGAACCGGCATTCGGACTCTGGCAGATTTTTATGTTATGAATCGGAAACTGGGGAAGACCTTAGACTGGGAGTATGTAGAGTCTGAGCTGAAGGGGCTGGGCATCCTTGAATATGAAAGGGACAGTCGTAAGTTATCACAGAAGCTGTTTGGAGATGCCAAAACCGTGTTGAGGTCCGATTTGACTGAGGAGGAGAACCAGATGCTTGCCTATTATCTGGGAGCGACGACCTACGGGAATCTGTTCAACTGGACACTTCATAGGATGCAGGAATTTCAGCCAGATGGGGAACCGCTCACTACGAAAACCAAGGGTAAATATATCATATCCCGTATGTTTCCCAATATGGAGTGGTGCAGGCATCATGCTCCTGTGGTATATAAACTTCCGGTTCTGCTGCCTTTCTACTGGGTATGGCGTTTGATATACAAGGGCATTACGAAACGAAAGAAGGTCACACAGGAGATAAAAGCGATCAAAGCAGGGAAATAAAACTGAAAAACAGGAGCCTCTACAGGAGCTTTCACCACATGACTGCCTTTTCGGCAGTCATGTGGCTATTTTTTACTTAAACACAATGAGAAAAATTAGAGAAGG
The DNA here is from genome assembly GCA_902363665.1 of Lachnospiraceae bacterium. Lineage (GTDB taxonomy): Bacteria > Bacillota > Clostridia > Lachnospirales > Lachnospiraceae > Choladousia. Next base: position 95,073 of record CABJAW010000016.1, read on the forward strand.
GATGAAAAAATGGAACAGACATCTCTCTTTGCAGATATGTTCTGATTATTTATAAAAACTATTATTGAAAAAGGGAGGTGTTTCTCAGTATAATATTCTGTATTGAGGAATGTTAGTTAAAAGTATATAGGTAATTGGAGGTTATTATGGATCAGGCACATTTAAAGAGGGCGGGTACAGTTGCGACAGTTATTTTGGGAAATGTTTTCTATGCTTTTGTAATCAGACTTTTTCTTTTGCCGGGAAATCTGATGACGGGAGGGACAACCGGTATCGGCCTGGTAGTGAAGCATTTTACAGGAACATCAATTTCCGGGTTTGTTTTAGTATTTAATATTGTGATGCTGATAGTTGGATGGACGCTTCTTGGCAAGAAATTTGCACTGACGACAGTTATCAGTTCTTTTACTTATCCAATCGCATTGGAAGCGGCCAATCATATTTTCGGTGATCTGGTGATTACAACGGATCCAATGCTGAATACCATATTTGCCGGACTTGGAATAGGGATTGGTCTGGGGATTGTGATTCGAACGGGAGCTTCTACAGGAGGAATGGATATTCCGCCGTTGGTGTTGAATAAGTATTTTCGAATCCCAGTGTCGGTTAGTTTAAATATATTTGATATGTTGATCCTGATTCTGCAGATTGTATATAATCCTCCGGAGCGTGTTTTATACGGTGTGTTGTTAGTTATGATTTATACGACAGTGTTGGACAAAGTGCTGATGATGGGAAATACCAAGACGGAAGTGAAGGTTATTAGCAGTCAGGTGGAAGAAATACGTCAGGTGATTCTTGCACAGGTAGACAGAGGTGTGACGATGTTGTATGGTGAAGGCGGATATCGGCAGGAACAAACGCAGATTGTGTTGAGTATTGTATCTAATCGTGAGCTTCCACGGGTTGAGAAATTAATCAGACATATTGATCCGGAGGCTTTTATGATTGTTAGCAGAGTCACAGAAGTACGAGGAAGAGGGTTCTCATTGAGTAAACATTACGGAGAAGAGGAAGCGTGATGCAATGAGGGAAAAGGGCGTGTGAAAAAATGAGAAATCATTTTTTGCACGCTCTTTTATCAATTTTAGGACAATAAGCGGGAATCCTCGGTAATTCAATTACCGAGATGAAAGCGTAGAATTGTGCATATCTGCACAGTGTAAATAGTACAATAATCTCTTTTCACCAGGGATATTAAGGCCGTATCTGACATACAGGCAAAACAAAAATATGTTCGACTAATCGTTGCGCATTTTCTTTTGCTGTGTTATACTATGTGTATGAAAGAAAAACTAATACATTATAGAACTTGCGTATGTAATATCAACTACCATATGGTATGGTCGGTGAAATACCGGCGGAAGATATTAACCCCGGAAATTGAAGAATACCTGCAGAAGCTGGTGCAGCAGATTGCTGAGGATAAGGGCTTTACCGTTCATTTATTTGAATGTGGGGAAGGTGATCATGTCCATTGCTTTGTATCAGCACCACCTAAGCTGTCCATAACAGCAATCGTCAAGTATCTGAAGGGAATCACCGGCAGGAAATTATCCGAACGTTTTCCGGAAATAAGAAACCAGCTGTGGAAGGAAGAGCTGTGGAACCATTCCTATTATGTGGAAACGATTGGATCCGTATCAGAAGAAAATATCCGCCGTTATATTGAACATCAGAGTAAGTCGTATTAATTTAACCGAGTCAGGCAAGTCCCCTGCTTCAATTGCGCTGAGCAATAAGCAGTGGGTGGGGACTTGCTTGTATCAGGAGTGGTACAAGCCACTCCTGATAAGCTGCAAAGCAGCTACTCGGTTATGAGCAAGTAGCGAAGCGGATTGCGAATATCCGCTTTGACGATGGCCCGTGAGTATCCGTCCAAATGACTATCCAAAGGGGGAGAGGAATGCTGCTGTCACACAAAACATCGGTAAAAATCTGTCCGGAATATTCCAATATCATAGGACATATGTGCTATGCAGCATCCAAACTCTGGAATGTCTGCAACTATGAACGTCGCCATTATAAAGAGCTTGGAATAGAAAAGTATCCTGACTGGTATTATCAGAAAAAAGTACAGAAAGGGGATCTGTGGTACAGACAGCTTCCTGCCCAGACGGCACAGGAGACCTGCAGGCAGCTGGATAAAGCCTGGAAATCGTTTTATGTCCTGAAAAAGACCGGAGGGATCAAAGAGCCAAATCCGCCCCGTTTTAAACAGGACAATATATCTATTACATATATGCAGATGGGGATCCGGCATGAGAAAGGCTCAGACCAATTACGCCTGTCTCTGTCTAAGGATCTGAAAAACTATATGGAAGAAGCTTACGGGATCCATGAAAAATTTCTATATCTTGAAAATAAGATTTTCAGGGACATGGATCATATAAAACAATTGCGGATATATCCACCGGAAAATGGAACATGTGACCTTATCGTTATCTATGAGATTGAAGAGCCGGAACAGCTTTCCCAGAATGGACATTATTTATCCATTGATCCTGGACTTCATAATCTGATGACCTGTTATGATTCCGAAAATGGCAGGACTTTTATCCTGGGAAGAAAATATCTTTCTCTGGAAAGATACTTTCATAAAGAGATCGCCAGAGTGCAGTCTGTATGGTATGCCCGGCAGTCAGAGAAAGGGATAAAATACCCAAAGTCATCGAAACATATCCAGAAGCTTTATCGTAAAAAGCAGAACGTAGTAAAGGATTATCTTCACAAGGTGACCAGATGGATTGCGGAATATTGTAGAAAAGAAGGTATAAGCAGTGTGGTTATAGGAGATATCCGAAATATCCGGAAAGAAAAAGATATGGGGCATATGACCAACCAGAAGTTTCACGGTCTGCCATATAACAAACTGTATATCATGCTGGAATATAAGCTGAAACTGTATGGAATACAATTGATAAGACAGGAAGAAAGCTATACCAGCCGGTGCAGCCCGTTATCACCGGAAATATCAAAAAGATATGCAGAAGCATCAAACCGAAAAGAGCGGGGCATGTATGTAACGGATGGAGTAAGATACAATGCCGATGCAGTAGGAGCATTCAATATCCTGCGGAAATATCTTTCCGTATCCGGAAAAGAGAAAGAACTGTCCGTAACCGGACTAAAAAATCCAGAAATAATAAAAGTAGCTGTATAGCCGAAAGGCAAGCAGTATTGGTGTCATGGACGCACCCTGAAAAAGGCGGTATCCCGCCAGATTTCAGATGCTCAGGTAACTTAGTTGCCGAGTAGTTCACTGGCGGAACTACCCTGATTATACAGCAAACCGGACAAAACCGATATCAAATTATGCCAATACAGGAGGCGGATAAAAATTACTTTCCTAATTAACCAGGATGATGTTATAATGAAGTAGACGAAAATAATTGCATACATTCAATATGAAAAAGGGGGAATTATCCAATGCCTGAGATTAGTTTATTTTATGGAATACGTATAACAATGTATTGGAGTGATCACAATCCACCACACTTTCATGCAGAGTATGGAAATAATAAAGCAATCGTGTTAATTGAAGATGGAACAATCAGTGAGGGGTATTTGCCGAAACGTCAATTAAAATTTGTTCTTGCATGGGCGGAAATTCATAAGGATGAATTGATGCAGAACTGGGAGTTGTCAAAGGATAATAAGCCATTAAACAGAATCAATCCGTTAATTTAAAAGGGGTGAATGGAATGGGTAATAATAAACTTGATCAACGATTCTATCCAGAAGTTTATCAGGCAGTGGCAGGAAACAACTATACAGTCTATGCCTATTTGAATGACGGGAGTGTACGGGAATTAGATGTTAAGCCGCTGATAAAACAAGGCGGTATTTTTAATAAAATTGAGGATGAAAAAGTATTTAAAAATACGCTGACCGTTTTGAATGGAACAGTTGCCTGGGACATAGCCGGAAACCGGAATGAATACGAGTGTATTGATATTGATCCTATGACAGTTTTTGAATGTCCAATAGTCCCGGATATTCCTGAAGCAAATTTGGAACAGGGCAGCAGTGGAGCAGAAAAGTCAGAGATATAAAAATATGAAAAACTGCCAAATCCGGCAACAAACCAGACAAATAATAGATTGAGCGAATGTCAAGCCCAAAGCCGCAGAGCGGTGCGAAAGCAGGCTTTACATAAGGGAAATTTGTTATAAAGTGTCCATGTGTGAGTGTTTAGAACAGATCAATAGAATAACGATTGAATAGAATAGCACAAATTACTCCCCCATAGATACTGAGGGAGTAAAGATGTAGTTAATGCTTTTGTTTTTCTTCTTTGGCTTCATCATTCTGCTTTTGGTGGAAGTGGGAAATATGGTTCATTTTTCTCGAATGGCAGATTTGCAAAAAGACTGATAGGATTTCATAGTGTGCCAGATGGTACATGGAAGAAAGGAGAAAGCTGGAACTATTTTGCCGCAACTGTTGAAGCCGCCAATAGAGATTTTTTGACATGGCAGAATGACGGAGGTGATTGGAAAGGGATTGATGGAAAAGAATTTCAAGAGCTGAGAAATAGGTATATGGAACGAAAAAAGGCGGCTTTTAACTAAATAAAATCACAATTTTATTGACTTTCTTAAAAACGCATTTAAGTGACGCAAAATAGATATATGGCATTACTTTGAGGCTGTGGGATTTACCCCTTGAGAGGATAAAGAGGTTTGTCCCATAACAGTTTTTGTTGTGGGGCAAATCAAAATATCCTCGAATGAGGCAAATTTGCCAACCAACCTAATAATGTCCCAACGTAAGAATTGACCTTGCAGGTCTGTAGCAATACAGACCCACAGGGTCTTTTTTGTTGTCTGACATAGAGCGAAAACCTTGATTTTATGCGATTCTTGTATAATCTGTTACAATATACATGGTTTGGTTTGAGAGGAGGTAAACGCTAAACCACAAGTACCTTGACAAATATCCGGCCGCTCCTGGCGACCGTGTCATTTTTCACTGGCTTTCTTTGGCTTTCTGATGTATTCCGGCAGCTTTTCTGACCAGGGCAGGAGATCAGCTAAAAAATCTATACTGCTTTCATCCTGGTGTTTCGGAATCTCGGTCAGCAGATATTCGAAATATTCATACGGCTTCAGACCATTTGCTTTTGCTGTTTCTGAAATGCTGTAGATGATTGCAGAGGCGGATGCACCATGCA
>CABJAW010000017.1 GCA_902363665.1 Lachnospiraceae bacterium
TCTTTTTTAAACGAAGACTGTTTTATTCTTTTTTGTTTACCACATCCTTTTCACGATAAAAGCACACAAATCCATTAATTTGTAATAAGCTTAACTAAGTGACATTGGTTCAGAGCCAGGCAAAATTTCATAAAACAGGCGGAAAATGCTTGCATTTTTAAGCCTGTTTTTGAAATTTTATTTGGCGGATACGCCACACCGACGAAATGCGTAGCATTTTGGAGGTTGGCTCTGAACAGTTACCATTTTTTATTTAGTCTCTCCCGCATTTTTCTTATTTTCACCAAAACAAAAAGTGGTATTTTAACCGAGTCGTGGATATCCGCCTTACTTCTCACCGAATATGCCTCTTCTATATTTTTATACATACCCATAGATCCCGCGCACCGATACTTCTCCCGCGTAAACCTGTGTGATATTTCCGTCTTTCGTTTCTACGAGCAGCTCTCCCAGTGCATTGATGCCGCGGGAAAGTCCGCAGTATTCATGACCCGGCTCAAGCACGCGCACTTTGCCGCCTGTCCCGGCAAGCAGTTCATTGTACTCTTCCATCAGAAGCGACAGATCCTGTGTCTGCAAAAATTTTTCATAATATTCTGCAAAGTATTCCATGCAGCAGGCAATGAGTCCCGCACGGTCGGTCTGTTTTCCGGTCAATAATTTCAATGAAGCAGCCGTTTTTGACAGTTCTTCTGGAAATTCCATGACATTTGCGTTAATTCCCGTGCCGATCACAAGATAATTGATATAATCGACCTCACTGCTCATCTCTGTCAAGGTACCGCTCAGCTTCTGCCCGTCGCAGACCACGTCATTCGGCCATTTGAGTTTCGCATCAACTTTGCAGAATTCCCGGCACGCCTTCGTCACCGCAAGTCCCATCACAAGTGTCACCATAGAAGCGTGATCCGGGGCAATTTCCGGCTCTGGAAGCAGCAGGCTCATCGCGATCGCACTGCCGCGCGGTGTGATCCAGGTGCGCCCTCTCCGTCCCTTGCCGCCGCTTTGCTGCTCCGCAATAAAAAGTGCCTTCTGCGTCTCGCCGTTCTCCGCAAACCGTTTCGCCTCATTGTTGGTCGAATCAATTTCGTCGTAATAGACGATTTTCCAGTCGGAAAGCTCCTTCGTCATACGGCTTTTTACCTCCTCCGCTGTGATAGAATCCGGATGTGACACCAGGCGGTACCCTTTTCGCGGTACCGATTCGATCACATAGCCTTCCTCCTTCAGCTGATTGATTACCTTCCAGACGGCCGTGCGTGAAACCTGCAGTTCATCGCAGAGTTCCTGCCCAGATACATACCCCGGAGCTTCTCGAAGTGCAGAAAGTATTTTGCTTTTCATTGTTCTTCTATCCTCTCTGTTTCTGGCTCCGCTTCCGCCCATTTGATACTCTTCAGAGCCAGGCAAAATTTTATAAAACAACGGTAAAATATTTCAAACGTTTACAGTAAATTTCCTTTCAAACACCAGAACGTGTTTGAAAAATGTGCTCTGTCAATTGCCAGAATGATTTTTTAAACACGCTCTAACAGGCAGCTGAACGGATTAAAGCGTCCGCCTGACTGCCTGGATAAACAGGGAATCCTCCTGCAAGCGGATTCTCCTTGTGATATTACAGGTTATAATAGATCAGGCTCCCCGCATATGCCAGCATCAGCACCGCACTTCCGATACTGAAAACCCATTTTTTCTTCATCAGTCCCAGCAGAAGCAAGGAGAGATGAAGCAGGACTGCAAGCGCCTGTATAAAATTAAGGAACCAGTGATTCTGCACCACATTCAGCAGAAAAAGCACACACAGAACATCCGTGATCGTTGCTGTCACAGCGCAGAAAATCCACAAAGCGCGGACGTCCTTCTCATTTATTTTTTTCTTCATGTTCCAGTCCCATGGTTGCCGCGATTACTGCCTTGATCGTATGCATACGGTTTTCTGCCTCATCGAACACAACAGACTGTTCTGACTCAAAGACTTCATCGGTCACTTCCATCGCATCGAGTCCGAATTTTTCGTAGATCTGTTTTCCGATCTTTGTATTCAGATCATGGAACGCCGGCAGGCAGTGCATGAAGATGGCACTCTTCTTTGCATAGCTCATTGCCTTTGCATTGACCTGATATGGCAGCAGCACACGGATCCGTTCTGCCCATACTTCATCCGGCTCGCCCATCGATACCCATACATCCGTGTAAATTACATCGGCATCCTTTGCGCCTTCTGCGACATCTTCTGTCAGGGTAATCGAACCGCCGCTTGCCTTTGCATATTCCTCACACTGTGCCACAAGCTCCTGTGACGGGAAATATTCATGATTGGTGCAGGCAACGAAGTGAAGGCCAAGCTTTGCACACACAATCATCAGGGAATTACCCATGTTGTAACGTGCATCGCCGAAGTATACCAGCTTCTTTCCGGCAAGTGTTCCGAACTTTTCCCGGATCGTCAGCATATCTGCAAGCATCTGGGTAGGATGGTACTCGTTCGTCAGTCCATTCCACACCGGAACGCCTGCATATTTTGCAAGCTCTTCCACAATCTCCTGCCCGAAGCCGCGGTACTCAATGCCATCATACATCCGTCCAAGCACCCGTGCCGTATCGCGGATACTTTCTTTTTTTCCAATCTGAGATCCGGTCGGATCAAGGTAAGTTGTCTGCATGCCCAGATCATGCGCAGCCACCTCAAAAGAACATCTTGTCCGTGTGCTCGTCTTTTCAAAAATCAGTGCGATATTTTTTCCGGTACGCACCGGTTCCTGAATGCCTGCTTTTTTGTCCGCCTTGTATTTCGCAGCAAGATCAAGAAGGTAGGTGATCTCTTCCGGTGTGTAATCCTTCAGTGTCAGAAAATTTCTTCCTTTTAAATTCATAATGTACTCCTCTCCTTCGCCTGCTTTTCTTTTGTTTTTCAGTCTTTTGCTACCTCCGTGACCGCTTTCACGATGCCGGAAAGATTCTGCATATCTGACGGAATGATAATCTTTGTCGCTTTTCCGTCTGCCACTTTCGTCATTGCTTCAAAACTCTTCAGTGCGAGTACGGCCTGATCGGCACCCGCCTCGCGGATCAGACGGATACTCTCTGCGTTTGCCGTCTGTACCTTGCGGATTGCCTCTGCCTCACCTTCCGCCTCACGGATCATCTTTTCTTTCTCCGCCTCTGCTTTCAGGATCGCAGCCTGCTTTTCTGCCTCTGCATCCAGAATCGCGGACTGTTTCTTTCCTTCTGCGACAAGGATCAGCGACTTTTTCTCACCCTCTGCTTTCAGGATTGCCTCTCGTCTTTCACGCTCCGCTTTCATCTGCTTTTCCATGGCATCTACGATCTGTGCCGGTGGAAGGATATTCTTCAGTTCGACACGGTTGACTTTGATGCCCCACGGGTCAGTTGCCACATCCAGAGAGGCGCGCATCTTTGTGTTAATCGTCTCACGGGAAGTCAGCGTCTGATCCAGCTCCATATCTCCGATGATATTTCGCAGTGTCGTTGCAGTCAGATTCTCAATCGCCATGATCGGATTTTCTACGCCGTATGTGAACAGCTTCGGATCTGTGATCTGGAAAAATACAACCGTATCGATCTGCATCGTAACATTATCCTTTGTGATCACCGGCTGCGGATCAAAATCGACAACCTGCTCCTTTAAGTTGACCCTTTTTGCGACACGATCCACAAACGGAGTCTTAAAATGCATTCCTACTTCCCATGTACCCTGATATCCGCCAAGACGCTCCACAATAAATGCCTGAGCCTGCGGTACGATCTTCACACAGGATGCAAGGATCAGAAGCAGCAGCGCTGCCAGGATTACAATCAGAATTATTCCTTCCATTCTTTTTCCTCCTTCACGATCAGCTTTACTCCGCTGATTTTTTCAATTACCACCCGGGCATCTTTTGTGATCTGCACCTGGTCGGATACTGCCCGCGCCGTCCAGTACTGGCCCTGCACCTGCACCTGGCCTGTTCCGGCCAGATTATTGATCGGCTCTGTGACTACAGCCGTCTTTCCGAGCAGACTTTCCGCATTTGTGCGTATCCGGTCTTTGTTCAGCCATTTCGATGCAACCGGACGCATGGCAAACAGCAGGATCGCTGACACCACGAAAAATCCAAGAATCTGGATCAGCAGATTTGCTCCGGCAAGTGCCAAAAGAAATGCTGCCAGCGCTCCGGCCGCAAACCAGATCGTAGTCAGTCCCAGCGTCACAGCCTCCGCTGCCAGCATCACCACCAGCAGAACCAGCCAGGCGACGGCCTGCATATCAAACTCCATACAGTCGTGCCCCCTTTCTTTGCTTTTCTGTATTCTACTATATTTTCCCGGCACAGGCAAGCCCCGGAGACTGTTTTCTGTCCTCTGCCAAAAGCCGGGCCATTTTTTATAAAACAGGTATAAGCGCTATGCCTTACACACATCCACCCAGTTTGTACTGCCGGAAAACCGCTCCAGTTCTTCCATCGTCACTTCAATCGCACTGTTGCTGCTTCCGGCCGCCGGAAAGACCGTATCAAATTGTCTCAGCGACTCATCCAGATATATCTCCACTCCCGGCTTTACCGCAAACGGACACACACCTCCAACCGCATGGCCAACCAGCTCTACCGCCTGCTCCGGCGTCAGCATCCTGGCCTTCGTATGGAAAACTTCCTTATATTTATGGTTGTCCACTCTCCGGTCTCCGGCCGCCACGATCAGAATCGGATGATCTCCCATAAAAAAAGAAAGTGTTTTTGCAATCCGCGCCGGTTCGCATCCGACCGCCTGCGCCGCAAGCTCCACGGTCGCACTGGATACCTCAAATTCCAGAATACGGTCCTGCACTCCCCATTGTTTCATGTATTCTCTGACTGCTTCAATCGCCATACTGCTCCTCGCTTTCCCGCAGAAATTTCAATTTTTCTCTGCTCCTCCCCTTGCTCTTTTCCGGAACATCTTTGAAAATGTTTTCTGCTGTCTTTTGTATATTCTTGCATAATTTTCTTTTTCATGCGTGTTTTTCGTATAATTATGCACACTCGTCATTATACCACAGATCATTCGATTCGCCCATGAAATTTTCACAAATTTTTCCATCTGAAATTTGTTATAGCTGCCGCCCGAAGTCAAAATTGCCGCTGTCTAATGACAGCGGCAATTTCCGTTTTTTCCGGACTGTGCGCAGCAGCCGCAGCAGTCCGGTTCTTTTTTCTTTTTTTCACTATGCAGTATTTTTTCTTTTTCCGCTGTGCAGCCCTGACAGCCACAGCAACTCCCTCTTCGCTTCCATATACTGCGCACAGCAAGTACAAACCATACCGCAATCACAGCAAGGATCGCATAATCAAGCGGTTTCATTTTCTGTTCCTCCGTCTGTCAATGCGCACATACGCAGACAGCCTGCTTTCCGCACGGCCACTGCCCTATAAAAACAGCCCCAGGATGTGATATACCACAAACGACGCAAACCACGCGACACCACACTGCAAAAGCACTACCGCCAGCGCCCCTCTTCTTGAGTTCAATTCCCGTCTTGCTGCCGCGATCGCCGCTACGCACGGTGTATAGAGCAGCATGAAAACGAGTGCACTCGCAGCGGTCAGCGGTGTAAATACGCTTCCAAGCGCAGTCTGAAGCTGGCTGCTTGTCGTGCCGAGCAGCACACTCATCGTGCTGACAACTGCCTCCTTTGCGGTAAAACCGGTAATCAGCGCAGTAGAAACTCTCCAGTCTTCAAACCCAAGCGGCCCGAAGATCACAGCCACCCACCGGCCGATCATTGCCAGCAGGCTGTCCGCGCTGTCCGTCACGATATTCAGTCTCGTATCAAAGCTCTGCAGGAACCAGATGATCACGGTCGCCGCAAAAATAATCGTAAAGGCCTTTTGAATGAAGTCCTTTGCCTTTTCCCACATCAGCATGCCTACGCTCTTTGCAGACGGGAAACGATAATTCGGAAGTTCCATGACAAACGGAACCGGATTTCCGCGAAACGCCGTTTTTTCCAGAATCAGCGCACAGAGGATTCCGACCAGGATTCCAAACACGTACAGCCCGATCATGATCAGTGGCTGATACTTCGGAAAGAAGGCTGCAGTAAAAACGGTATAAATCGGAATCTTTGCCGAACAGCTGATAAACGGCACAAGAAAAATCGTCATTTTCCGGTCACGTTCCGAAGAAAGCGTCCGTGTTGCCATGATCGCCGGCACCGAGCAGCCAAATCCGATCAGCATTGGCACAAAACTCCGCCCGGAAAGACCGATCTTTCTGAGCAGTTTATCCATGACAAATGCCACGCGCGCCATGTATCCGGTATCTTCCAGGATCGAGAGGAAGAAAAACAGCACCACGATGATCGGCAGAAAACTCAGCACACTTCCGACTCCGGCAAACACACCGTCAATAACCAGGCTTTTCACAACCGGATTGATGCCGTAACTGTCAAGTCCGGCCGCAACGGCATCGGTTACAGCTCCGATCCCGATTTCCATCAGATCGCTCAGTCGGCCGCCGATCACATCGAAGGTCAGCCAGAACACCGTCAGCATGATTGCCAGGAAAAGCGGTATTGCCAGATATTTATTTGTCAGCACCGCATCAATCTTCAGGCTGCGAAGATGTTCTTTACTTTCGTGACATTTTACAACAGACTGTTCGCATACTTTTTCGATAAAATTATAACGCATATCTGCGAGAGCCGCGTTTCGATCCAGTCCCCGCTCTGTTTCCATCTCAATGATACTGTGCTCCATCAGCTCCAGCTCATTTTGGTTCAGCTTCAGCCGGCTGGTGATGTCCTCATCGCCTTCGATCAGCTTTGTCGCCGCAAAACGTGCCGAGATGCCTGCATTGTCCGCATGATCCTCGATCAGATGCGACACTGCATGAATGCAGCGGTGCACCGGTCCCGGGCCACAGAAATCATATACCTTCGGTGTCTCCTTTTTGCGTGCCGTCTCAACGATCGCATGTGTCAGCTCGGAAATACCCTCATTTTTCGCTGCGCTGATCGGAATGACCGGAATGCCGAGTGCCTCTGACATTTTTCGGATATCGATCGTTCCGCCGTTTCCACGCACCTCATCCATCATGTTGAGCGCCAGTACCATCGGTACACGCATCTCCATCAGCTGAAGTGTCAGGTACAGGTTGCGTTCGATGTTCGTTGCATCTACAATATTAATGATCCCATCCGGCTTCTCATTCAGGATAAAGTCTCTTGTGACAATCTCCTCACTTGTATACGGCCGGATAGAATAAATGCCCGGCAGATCGACAACCATACAGCCCTTTTCCGCACGCAGCTCGCCCATCTTCTGGTCTACGGTCACGCCCGGAAAATTTCCGACATGCTGATTGGAGCCGGTCAGTTGATTAAACAGCGTCGTCTTGCCACAGTTCTGATTTCCAACCAGTGCAAAAATCATCTTGCCGCCTCCTCATCCGCCGGTTCGACTTCAATTTCTTTTGCATCATCCACGCGGACCGTCAGTTCATATCCTCTGATGTGCAGCTCAATCGGATCTCCCATCGGTGCCACTTTGCGGATCATCACCTTTGTTCCCGGAATCAAACCCATGTCCAGCAGGCGGCACCGCAATGCACCCTCGCCGTTTACCTTCCGGATTACAGCGGTTTTTCCTATTTCCAGTTTATCCAATGTCATAAGTGTCCCCTTTTTACCTTTTTCTGTCTTTATCGACTTTTTTTCTCATTAATCCTACCATTTCACCAGATTCATGTCAACTGCGGATATACGGTAGAAAAGAATTAGACGGATAGCGTTTTATTTCCTGTAACCACGAACAATTCTGGAATTCTCCCGAAAGCACACCAACCAAAAAAACCTCTCAGGCATCTTTCAATTTTTGGAATGCCTGAGAGGTTTTTTTCACACCCATCAATTATTTTTTAGGCGAACCGCTGCCCGGTTATGAAACCTCACAAGGAGGAACACGCACAGGTGAAAGAACTCCTTATGATACTGCAAACAGAGAAGCAGATTGCGAATGTCCGTTTTACTATCTGCTTTGATGCGGTCAGTGGGACTCGAACCCACACGGTCACCCACTGGCACCTAAAACCAGCGCGTCTGCCAATTCCGCCATGACCGCAGATCCGCCGCATCACTGCGGCAGATTGATATCTATCATACAATATGATCCAAACGACTGTCAATCCTTTTGTGAGAGAAATTTTTACTGTTCAGAGCCTGTTTGAAGCTTGGCTCTAAACAGTAAATCCACAGCCCTACTCCTGCAGATACGGCGTGGCCACTTTCTCCAGCGCTTCCGGATTCTGTTCCTTCCATGTCACAAAGTCAAGACCACTTGCAGCCACTTCTTTACCGAGTGCCACGAAAAATGCCGGGATCTTTGCTTCACGGATCGTACCAAGTTCACGGCCCATGCACTCTTTTCCCTGCTCCTCTTTTCCATTCACGTAAAGCAGGAATGCACTCTGCATCGCGCCCTGCGTTTTCTTTGAAGCACCGCGCAGTCCGATCATTCCGGTCTGATGTGTTCCGCACGAGGACGGGCATCCGGAAATATGGATCTGCGGAAGTGCGCCATCCGGAATTCCCACTTCGCGCACCGCTTCTACGCAGGCTTTCAAAAGCGCCTGTGAGTCACGAAGACCGATCTGGCACACATTTGCCCCAATGCAGGCAACCGAAGTCTCAAACACCGTTTCTGCGCCTTTTGCCGTCACATCCAGAATCTTCTCCGCCTCTGCTCCGGTCAGATTGATAATGTAAGCCGTCTCGTCCGGCGCAAGATGCATCTCAGCTGCTTCCATCCCGGCAATCGCATCGCTGAGCGCACACAGCTGCTCCGGATCCGGCTGTCCTCCGATTGGATGCCAGAGCACCGTATAAAGTCCCGGCTGTTTCTGCGCGATCACACGACGCCCGGAAATACCGCTTCCATCGCCCTCTTTTTTCAGGACAGACGGTTTCACGTGAAGTGTAAGATCTTCTCCTGATGCTAATACTTCTGCCAGTTTTGCCTGATAAGCCGCCGCATACTGCTGCGCACCGCCCAAAATATCCTGCATATAACGCGTACGTGCTTTGCCGCGGTTCTCATAGCAGCCATACGCCCGGAACGTCAGCCACATTGCCTTAATATAGTAGAGAATCTGCTCCGGCTTTACTGCCTCTGCCACCTTTACGCCAAATCGCGGATTATTTCCAAGGCCGCCGGCACTGTAAACATCAAAGGCTCCGTCTGCCCGCGCCACAAAACCAAGATCACGGTACGTCGCATGCGTAACATTTTTCGGGGAATCAGAAAAGCAGACCTTCAGTTTGCGCGGCATCTTCTCTGCCTGAATAAAATTCATCAGATACTCACCGGCTTCTTCTGCATACGGCAGTACATCAAAATATGCGTCCGGATCACTTCCGGTAAGCGGTGGGCACATAACGTTGCGTGGAAAATCTCCGCCGCCTCCCATCGTGACAATGCCTGCATCAAGCGCCGCTTCCATGATCTCACAGACTGCATTGCAGTCAAGATCATGCAGCTGGATCGTCTCGCACGTTGTAAAATGCACACGTTTTACCTGATACTTCCGGATCATTTCTGCCACAAATGCCAGCTTCTCCTTCGTCACACGGCCGGCCGTCATACGCAAACGCAACATACTCGCCTGTCCGCCGCGCTGTGCGTAGCTTCCGTACAGGCCTGAAAAGCCTTTGTATTCCGACTGTTTGAGCGTTCCGGCATAAAACGCTTCCGTCTGTCTGCGAAATTCCGGCATCTCTTTTTTCCATGACTGTGGATCGATTTTATTCATCTTGTTTCTCCTTTTCTTAGAACGCGTTTGAAAAATGGCAGGTATTCGCAATTGATCGAAAAAAAGGTTCTGCAGACATCTGCAAAACCTCTTATACGACGAATCGCCAAGCTGGGCTAGCCGGATTCGAACCGGCGAATGCAGGAGTCAAAGTCCTGTGCCTTACCGCTTGGCGATAGCCCATTAATAAAGGTGGATAAAGGGATTCGAACCCTTGGCCTCCAGAGCCACAATCTGGCGCGCTAACCAGCTGCGCTATACCCACCATAATGGTTACCCATTATTTAATTTTCATTCCCCTTTCGGAGAAGCGAGCCTGAAGGGATTCGAACCCCCGACCCACGGCTTAGAAGGCCGTTGCTCTATCCAACTGAGCTACAGACTCGGAAGCAGGTGATGGGAATCGAACCCACGTATTCAGCTTGGAAGGCTGATGTTCTACCATTGAACCACACCTGCACATATGAGAAACTTGTTTAAAACTCGGGGTGACAGGATTCGAACCTGCGACCTCCTGGTCCCAAACCAGGCGCTCTAGCCAAACTGAGCCACACCCCGTTCTTAAGCTCTCTCGCGAACGCCTTTCGCTTGACGCAAGAAGAATTATAGTATAATGTCAGATAAATGTCAACAACTTTTTTTCAATTTTTTTTATTTTTTTCAAAAAGCCGGAAAAACCACGGAAAATCAGGCTTTCCCGGCCTTTTACTTCCCTGCGGATTTAT
Source organism: Lachnospiraceae bacterium (assembly GCA_902363665.1). Classification (GTDB taxonomy): domain Bacteria; phylum Bacillota; class Clostridia; order Lachnospirales; family Lachnospiraceae; genus Choladousia. Next base: position 10,512 of record CABJAW010000017.1, read on the forward strand.
TTTACAATATAAATATAATTCTCTTTTCTCGGCTTTGCCTTCGGAAGTTCCCCATCACGGTACCCGAGAATGCAGTGACCGATACCAATATAATCGCCCTCGATGCTCCACTCTTTCAGCAGTGCTTGTCCCTCTTCGCTCTCAAAGACTTCCTTTGCGCGATGGATCCAGCAAGAATCTACGCCGATTGAATAAGCCGCATTCATCAGATTGCCCATCACAAGGCTTCCATCCTCCACATACGTACCACGGCTGCGGTCAGCCAGAACAACGATCACCGTCGGTGCTCCGTAAAATGGATCCGATGTCACGCCCATTACTGCCGCGTTCATTTTCGACAGCTTCGCGATCGTCTCCGGATCCTGCACCGCCACCATGATCGGGGACTGCATCCCCATTCCGGTCGGCGCGTATGTACCCGCCTCCAGGATCTGCTCCAGTTCAGAATCTTTGATCTGCTCCGAACGGTATTTCCGGACACTTCTGCGCTCTTTTAAACATTTCAGTACTTCATTCATGGCAATCTCCTCCTACATTTATTATCATACAGGCAAATAAAAATGTCCCTGTCCTGCCTGCAGCTTTCATTATATTTTGTAACTGTTCAGAGCCAGGCAAAATTTCATAAAACAGGCGGAAAATGCTTGCATTTTTAAGCCTGTTTTTGAAATTTTATTTGGCGGATACGCCACACCGACGAAATGCGTAGCATTTTGGAGGTTGGCTCTGAACAGTTACTATATTTTTATCATTGTAACAAAACACCAGAGTATTGACCAGCCCAAAATGCGTGAAATCTCTATTTTTCAGCTGTATCGCTTTAATAAATATGAAACCATTTTACTGCACATTTGATCACGCGATACTTTGGCGTCTCCAGCTCCCGCACGGCTTCCTTCAGCTTTTCCCGAATCTGGATTCCCTGCGGACAGTGACGCTCACACTTTCCACAGCCAATACACTGTGATGCGCTCGTCGTATCCCTGCGCATCGCGGTAGACTGCACATACTCCCACATGCCAGAGTGTTTTCCTTCTGCATAGCGCAGGTTATAACAGTGAAATGCCATCGGGATATCCACATGCTGCGGGCACGGCATGCAATATCCGCATCCGGTACATGGTACCTTCATCTTCTTCTGGATTTCCTCCCGTACCTGCGCGATCAGCGCCTGCTCCTGCTCTCTAAATTGATTTGGCTCCGCCGTCTCTGCGATGCGGATATTTTCCTTTACCATATCTATGGAATTCATCCCGGAGAGCACACACGTCACCTGTGGCTGATCCCATAGCCACCGAAGCGCCAATTCTGCCGGGGTATGAAACATATCGCTTTTTGCAATACATTCTCTGGCTCTCTGCGGCAGATGATTGACCAGCCTGCCGCCGCGAAGTGGTTCCATGATGATAACCGGGATTCCCTTTTCCCCCGCATATTCGAGTCCTTCTCTGCCCGCCTGAGCATGCTCATCCAGATAATTGTACTGGATCTGGCAGAAATCCCAGTCGTATGCATCAAGCAGCGCCCGGAAATTTTCGGAATTGCCATGGTAGGAAAAACCGATATTCCGGATCACTCCACTCTTTTTTTTCTCTTCAATCCAGTCCCGGATCCCGATCTGCACGAGTTTCTCCCAGGTCCGGCAGTCGTTGAGCATATGCATCAGATAATAATCGATATAATCAGTCTGAAGCCGCTGCAGCTCCTCCTGAAACTTCTTTTCTGCGCCGGCTCTCGTCCTGATCAGATAATGCGGCAGTTTCGTTGCCAGATTGATCTCTTCCCGGCAGTGATTTTTTGCAAGGATCTTTCCGACGGCCTCCTCGTTTCCCGGATAAACATAAGCTGTATCAAGATAATTGATACCGTGCGAAATCCCATACATCAGCTCCTGTTCCGCCTTCTCCAGATCGATGGACGATCCGTTTTTGGTAAAACGCATGCAGCCGTACCCGAGGATTGAAAGCTGATTTCCTTTTTTATCTTTTCTGTACTGCATTGTACTGCCTTTCTGTCCTGACTTGATTTTGCAGCTCTTTTATGAATTTTTGTCCGGCTCTGAACATTAGTATATCATCTCACGTGTGATCGACTTCACATCATGCACACCGCACATCGCCATCGTATCTGCAAGCTCTGCACCGATCTTTTCGATGTAAAGTTTCACGCCTTCTTCTCCGCCGCCATAAACTGCCGTCACAAACGGCCGGGCGATTCCTACCGCATCTGCTCCCATTGCAAGCGCCTTAAACACATCGACTCCGCTGCGGATGCCTCCGTCTACCAGCACTTTTACGCCGCTTCCGTCCAATGCATCCACGATATCCATCAGCACCTCTGCTGTCGCCGGACACTGATCCAGCACACGGCCGCCGTGATTGCTCACAACAATCGCAGAAGCACCTGCCTCTTTTGCTTTTAAAGCGCCGCGCACCGTCATGACTCCTTTCACAATAAACGGCACACCTGCCATCTGCGCGATCTCCCGCAGTTCTTCCACCGTCTTGCTTCCTGCCGGCGGAGTCAGATTTTTCAGAAATGGAAGACCTGCCGCGTCGATATCCATCGCAACCGCAAAACTTCCCGCTTCCTTGCAGAGAGCCATCTTTTCACGGATTGTCTCGATATTCCACGGTTTTACCGTTGGAATGCCTGCACCGCCCGCCTTTGCGATCGCTTTGGCGGCTCCCTCCATCACAGCCGGATTCGTACCATCTCCGGTGAATGCCGCAATTCCTGCCTCGCTGCACGCTCTCACCAGTACCTCATTGTATGTCATATCGTCATATTTTTTTCCATAATGCAGCTGTACCGCACCTACCGGTCCTGCAAAAAACGGAAAACGAAATGTCTTTCCGAAAAGCTCCAGCGAGGTATCCACCGGTTTGTTTTCACAGATCGTATCCATATTGACACGAATCTCCTGCCATTTTTCGTAGTTGCGGATCGCCGTGTCTCCCACGCCTTTCGCACCCGGCCCCGGCATCTGATTCTTGCATGCCCTTCCGTTGCACACCGGACAAACCTTGCAGTAAGCACCCATGCATGTTTTTGCTTCGTTTATAACTTCCTGATAGTTCATTATTTTCCCTCTTTTCTTCTTGCTTTGTTCATTAGAGCGTGTTTGAAACACGCTCCGACCAAACGAATCCTCTTCAGCTGCGTATTTCCAGCCGCAGTCTTTTCGAAGATCCGCTCCATCCGAATCAAAGCAGATATCCGCAATCCGTTTTTGCAATCTGCATTCAGATATTTCCGCGCAGCTTCGCTTTCGCTAGCGCAAAAATCTCCCTTACTACATAATGCACCTGCATGACATCATCTGACGGTGCAGGTACCCGTGCCACATGCTGATACCCCAGCTTCTCTGCCATAAGTCCTGCCCGGTAGACATGGAAATTGTTGGAGAGGACTCCAACCTTTTTGTCCTTGATATCCTGGATCTGACTGCAGAACTCCAGATTTTCTTTTGTACTTGTGGAACGATCCTCCAAAATCAGACGATCCCCATCCACACCCTTCTCTGTAAGATAACGGTACATCGCTTCCGCTTCCGTGATATCCTCCCCGGATCCCTGTCCGCCGGAAAGGAAAAAAATGGTATCCGGATTTTCCTCTGCATACGCTTTTGCACAGTCAAGCCGTTTTCTAAGGGCGCGTGACGGCACCGTTCCGCGCACATGTGCACCAAGTACAATCACATAGTCCAGATTCTGCGGTGCTTTTGCAGTCATCGCACCAATAATCCATGTGGTAGCTGCCCCGGCAGTTATAAAGCCCGTCACAAGCAGTGCCAGAATGATCCGGACTGCCCAGACCGTGATGCCTTGCGGATGCAGCGCACCATGGCGGATCAGCAGTCCGCAAAGAAGGAAGCCGATGCCTCCCGCCGCCCAAAACCAGGCAAAATCCACACCAAATCCTGCATATAAAACAATTACAACATAGTAGATCAGGCAAAGTGCCCCGAGTACGGCACAGCCCAATTCCAGTTTTTCCGCCATAATTATATTCCTTTCTTCCCAGTGCATCGTTTCGTAAATAACGATGTACCAGATCCGTGTCAAAACAGGAATTCGCAATCCGCCCGCTGCTTGTTGCTCCGCGCAACCACGCAGGGGACTTGCTTGACTTGGTTAAAAAAAGCGGCTCACAGGTCACACCCCACTCACCGCTCTTTCCTGCGCTTTCACGCACAATATTCTGTTTTTCTTATCTTCCGCAGCAGTATTTGTACTTCTTGCCGCTTCCGCACGGACACGGATCGTTTCTGCCGACCTTTTTGCCCTTTACAACCGTATTCATCTTCTTTGCTTCCAGATACAGCTCTCTCTTTTTCTTTGCGTCAAAGATATTGTTCCATGCCGGAAGCTCATACAGCCAGTCTGCTCTTGCATCTACCATATTCTTGTACAGCAGCTCGTTGTCAAAATCAAGGCTTACTACTGTATCCTCGGTCATCTCCTCGATCGGATTCGGTTTCTTTAAGCTGTCATTGATGCCGTCCAGAAATCCTACCATCTTCATAAGCGGAATCTCATATTTTTCAGCCAGTTCTTTGACCGTACCGCTTACTGCCTCGTCCGGGTTTGCGAGCAGCTGCTCATAGATGCCCTTCTCGGTAAGAAAATAATCTGACCAGAATTTCTGAAGCTGTTTTTTATCTGTCTCCTGAGAGTACGCTACATCGCGCCAATCCTGTAATAATGCCATAATTCAATACCATCCTTTGTTTCATTTATCGTTCCATATTGGCTTAACACTTTTTCTATTATATAACACTTTGCCGGATGTGGCAAGAAAATAACGTTCTAAAATTATAACAAAAGCAGAAAAATGCCTGAGTCCGCGTGCAGACGTCAGACTCAGGCTATAAAGGGGAGGATAAGTATATTTTTCTCTTTTGTATCATCCCGGCAGCCGAATGGGGTCCGGCCGCCGGAGTATCAAAATCTCATAAGAAAATGTTTTCCTGTGAGATTAATGATAGTATTACCTAAAATCTGAAGTTTATACCGCTTTCTTAAATCTGTCCGAAAATGGCCGTTTTGTTTTCCTTGCGTTCCGAATCAGAAACAGATATACTATTGAATAAAGCAGAACATGAATATTGACTTTGATCCCGACTGCTCAGAAAGGAGTTTTTATGTCTTACACTATCAATGAAGCAAAAACACTTCTTCATTCAAAACCGCGTTGTGAGCTCGGTTTTTTCCCGACTCCTCTGCACCGTCTTGACCGGCTCTCAGAGGATCTTGGCATCGATCTTTACATGAAACGCGACGACTTAACAGGCCGCAGCCTCTTCGGCGGAAACAAAATCCGTAAACTGGAATATCTGATCGGTGATGCGCTTGCCAAAGGCGCGGAATATGTATTCACCTACGGTGCAACCCAATCCAACCACGCAATGCAGACGGCAACCGCCTGCCGCAAAGCGGGACTGAAGCCGATCCTTTATCTGACCGCCGTTGTCCCGGTCGATGAGACCGATGTGCGCTCCAACCTCTTCCTCGATCAGGTGCTCGGCGCAGAAATCCACATCGTCCGCATGCTGGAGGGCGAGACCGAAGATGATGCCGATGAGCGCGCACTGCAGATGGCAGCTATCCGCCGTCAGGAGCTTGAAAAAGAAGGTCACGTCTGCTACGATGTCCCAATGGGCGGCGCAAACCGCGTGGGTTCAATCGGATTTGCTGACGGTTACCTGGAGCTTACGCAGCAGATGCAGGCTCTTGGAAAGAAAGCCGATTTCCTCTATCACGCAACCGGAACTGCCGGGACAATGGCAGGTCTTGCCGCAGGCCGTAAGCTGATCGGCAGCAGCAGCAGAATCGTTTCCGTCAATGTCAGCAAAAAGGATGATTCCTATCTGAAAAAAGCAGCAGATCTCGCCAATCAGACGCTCGCATATCTTGGCGTCACGGATGTAAGCGTCGATCCTTCTGCGGATGTAGAGCGTGAGGGAGAATTTTATCAGCCGGGTTACGAAATGCCGGGAAAAGAATCCACCGAGGCAATCAAATATCTGGCACAGCGTGAGGGGCTTTTCGTTGATCCGGTCTACTCCGGAAAGGCACTGGCCGCACTGATCGCACACGTAAAGAGTGGAAAGATCCCGCAGGGAAGCTGCGTCGTATTCTGGCACACCGGAGGTGCTACCGCGCTGTTTGCGGAGCATGAGATCGTCGGCGATCTGTCAAATACGCTGATCTATGATCATTAAACGCAAGAATCTTTCCTTCAGGCATGCGCAGCACAGACGGTATCGCAGCTGCGCACGGAAAGCGTTAATCCCTGTCTGCATTCCAAAATATAAACTCAATGAAACAAGCAGCAAAATGGATTTTGAATATCCGTTTTGACCAATGACGAAAGGAACCAGCCATGAGTGAAACATTTAATAAATTCCAGTCTGTCTACCGCCGCATTCTTCGTTTTCAGAAGATCGGCGTGCTGGCAAGCTGGGATCTCTACACCGCCACCCCAAAGCTCGGATTTGATGACATGTCCGATACGATGACATTTGCTTCATCCGAAGCCTTCGCGCTTTCCAATTCCGATGAATTTTTTGGGCTCGTCGAAGCATTAAACGAACCGGAGGAATTTGCACAGCTTACTACCGGTATGCAGTATACGATACAGAAATTAAAGACGGAGCTTGAAAAGAGCCGCCGCATCCCGCAGGCTTTCTTTGAAGAACTGGTCAGCCTGCAGAATCAGTCCATGAAAGCATGGACTGAGGCAAAGAGAGCGTCCGACTATACTCTGTTTGCACCGTATCTGGAAAAGCTGATTTCCATGATCACGCAGAAATGTGCTTACACCGATCCTGGAAAGGATACCTACGAAGTACTGCTCGATCAGTACGAAAAGGGAATGGATTCCGCCACCATTGACCGCGTTTTTGAAGAACTGAAAGAAGGACTTCTCCCGCTGCTTCACAAAATCCTCGCAGCGCCGCAACCGGACAGCACTGCTTTCGACGGATTCTATGATATCCCGACACAGATGAAAGTGCAGGATCTGCTTTTGAACTACATCGGCTTTTCTCTTGATGCCGGTACCACTGCCGTAAGTGAGCATCCGTTTACAACCGGTTTTTCCAGAAACGATGTCCGCATCACGAACCATTACTATGAAAACAATGCGATTTCTTCCATGTTTTCTGCGATCCATGAGGGCGGACATGGCATCTTCGAACAAAACGTCGATCCGGCCCTCCAGAATACAGCAGCCGATGACTGCTGTTATATGGGTGTCCATGAAAGCCAGTCCCGTTTCTTTGAAAACATCCTGGGCCGCAGCAAAAATTTCTGGATTCCGATCTATGCCCAGATCCAGGAACTGCTCCCGGAATTTAAAAAGCACTCTCTTGACGAGTTCTGCCGTGAGATCAACCACGTACAGAACAGCATGATCCGCACGGAGGCCGATGAAGTCACCTACTGCCTGCATATCATTCTCCGCTATGAGATGGAACAGGCGATCTTCCGCGATCACGTGCCGGTAAGTGAGCTTCCAGCCCTTTGGAATCAGAAAATGCAGGATTATCTGCAGATCACACCTTCCAATGATGCAGAGGGCATCCTTCAGGATATGCACTGGTCCGATGGCTCATTCGGCTACTTCCCTTCTTACCTGCTTGGAAGCATCTACGACGGCATGTTCCTTGAAACGCTCGAACAGGATCTTGGAAACATTGATGAAATCCTCGCCTCCGGTCAGATCCACACGATCACAAAATGGCTGAATGAGAAGATTCACTGGTACGGCTCCCTGCGCGAGCCGAAAGAAGTGATTCGCACAGTCTGCGGTAAAGAGTTGAGTGCAAAGCCGTTGCTTGACTATTTTACAAAGAAATATACGGAAGTTTATCATCTGTCATAAATGCCAAAATCGCACCACGGCAAAAGAGACGCGGCACACCACGTCTCTTTTTTACACATTTTTTTGTATTTTCCTTACTCTGTGAATCCACAGCTGATATCTGACCGCCTTCTCACAGGGCTACATTTCTCACTGCTTCCCGCACCGGCAGTACCATCGGCGGAGACACCGAAAGCTCATCGATTCCCATCCGTATAAATTCTTCTGTCAGTGTCAGATCTGCTGCCAGTTCTCCGCAGATACCGACCCAGCATCCGCCACGATGTCCGTTTTCCACCGTCATGCGGATCAGGCGCAGCACAGCCGGATGATGCGGGTCAAAAAAACGCTCCAGCTGCGGGTTCTGCCGGTCGACCGCCAGCGTATACTGGCTGAGGTCATTCGTCCCGATGCTGAAAAAATCCACCTCACGAGCCAGCTCATCGCTGATCAGCGCTGCAGCCGGCGTCTCAATCATGATTCCGGTCTCGATCTCCTCAAACGGGATCTGCTCCTGCCGCAGTTCTTCTTTCACTGCTTCGATCTGCCGTTTAATTTCCCGTACTTCTTCCACGGAAATGATCATCGGAAACATGACCGCGACTGTCCCATACACGCTCGCACGGTAGATCGCACGCAGCTGCGTCCGAAAAATTTCCTGCTGATCCAGGCAGATACGGATCGCCCGGTATCCCATCGCCGGATTTTCTTCTTTTTCCAGCCCCAGATAATCTGCCTGCTTGTCCGCACCGATATCCATCGTCCGGATGATGACCTTTTTGCCCTTCATCTTCTCTGCCACGGCACGATAGCTCTCAAACTGTTCCTTCTCCGTTGGCAGGGAATTCTTCTCCAGATACAGAAATTCACTGCGGAACAGTCCAATTCCTTCTGCATCCTGAAACAGTGCATCCTCCGCATCTGTCACATTTCCGATATTCGCATAAAGCCGGATTTTTTTTCCGTACTGTGTTACAGTCTCCTGTCCTTTGAGCTTCTGCAGCTCCAGCGCAGCCTTTTTCTCTTTTTTTTCATATCTCCGCATCCGCTCCAGAGTCGGAAGATCCGGATCAACGTACAAAATTCCGCTGCTGCCATCTACAATTGCAAGCCGGCCATTCCATTCCCTCTTTACCGGCATGGAAGTAAGCGCAGGTATATTCATCGTCCGCGCAAGGATCGCCGCATGAGAATTGACCGAGCCTTTCTCTGTCACAAACGCGAGCACCTTTGCGCGATCCATCTGAACCGTCTCACTCGGCACCAGATCCGGTGCGACAACGATCATCGGCTCATCCCACGATACGTTTTCTGCCCCCTCGTCGGTCAGAATCCCCACCAGCCGCTGTGAAATATCACGGATATCTGCGGCACGCGCCCGAAAATATTCATCATCCATCGCCGCGAACATTTCCGCAAAGTGAATGCCCGCCTCATGTACTGCATATTCCGCATTTACCATCTGTACTTCAATCATACGACGGATATACGCATTGTAATCCGCATCCTCCATGAGAAGCGCGTGCACATCGAAAATCGCCGCATTTGTCTCGCCAACTTCCTCTTCTATCTTCCGCATCAGCTCCTTCAGTTGATCTCGTGCTGTGTTTCTGGCATCCTCATACCGTTTCCATTCCGCAGCCGAGTCACTAATCGCTCTTTTTTCAATCTGGCATTTTTCTTTTTCATAAAACCAGATTCGCCCGATCGCAATATTCGGCGAAACCGATTTTCCCCTGTACCGCTCCATGTCAGAACTCCTTCTTACAAATTTCTGTAAAAAAATTCTCTCAGTACTTCCAGCACCTTCGGGTCATCTGCGGTCACAGTCACTTCGTCGCCTTTTTTTATACCGAGACGCATCAGTGACATTACTCCTGCTGCGTCCGCCGTCTGACCTTCTTTTCCAACCGTAACTGCGCAGTCTGTCTCTTTCACAAGCCTTGCAAGCTGCGCCGCCGGACGTGCATGAAGCCCCGCACCATCTGTAATCACATATTGAAACTCCGCCATGCATTAACTCCTTTTTCCAGCAGCCTGTTTTCCCCGCTGCTCTTTTTCCCTTTTATCATCTGCGAATTTCGGAATTTTATGCGTGACACACCTTATCCGCAAAATTTTCGCAGTATTTCTGATTGAGCCACTTCGTCATTTCCTCAATCCCATCCGCAGAATACTCAAAAAATCCGAATTCCTTCTGATCCTCCGGCGTTGCTTCCCAGCAATATGGCTCTGGATATACGCATGCTTTCATTTTTCCTTCATCCATCATCAGCATATAACGCATCTTCCCGTGTGAACCTGCAAAACGCTCTTTTCGGATCAGTTCCAGTGAAAATATCCCTTTCAGGGAGATTTCCTCCATGTTTCTTCCTCCTGTTCGTCTCCCCGACTGACCTAGTACATCGTTATCGAAATAACTATACCACTCACTTGTCTGCGAATCCGATTGCACAGATGAAAAAGCCTCAGCGTAGCCCGCTACGCCTGCGTTTTTTCATCTGCACACTCGAATCCGCATCCAGCGCGATTGGTATAGTTATTTACGAAACGATGTACTAGCAAAGCAGCGCCTCGCAGTCCGTTCGGTCAATCCGGTTAACTTTCTATATAGTATTAGAATACCATACCAGACGCTTATGCTCAAGTATTTGTTGACATCCATTCAAAACTCTGCTATATACTATTTTAATGTAACTGTTCAGAGCCAACCTCCAAAATGCTACGCACTTCGTCGGTGTGGCGTATCCGCCAAATAAAATTTCAAAAACAGGCTTAAAAATGCAAGCATTTTCCGCCTGTTTTATGAAATTTTGCTTGGCTCTGAACAGTTACATTTAATTTATTTTTACGCCGCCGCTGCGGCAGAATGGAGATTTCTATGAAAAAGAAAATAATCCGTGTCTTTGCCCTGATCGGGGCGATCTTACTTGCCGGTATGTACCTTGTAGTCCTTTATCTCGGCCTGACCGCAAATCCAAGCACACAGAATGTACTGATGGCCGCCATCGGATGCACGATCGTAATTCCGGTCCTGCTCTACGCAATGATGCTGATCGCACGTGTGCTGGACAACCGGCAGAATCCAGGTGAAAAAACAGAAAAGAAAGAGAAACAGAAATGCAGGAAATAGCAAAAAGCAGGTGCGAACCCACTAAAAGTTCGCCCTGCTTTTTCTTTTCTTATTTCTGTTCTTATCTCTTTTCTTTTGCTCTCTTATTTCTTTTGACCGGTCAATCTTCCTGAAAAACCGGCCTGCCCAGCAGGAACTGCCTGTATTTACAAAGACGGAAACCGTGTAACCTGCTTTACTTCACATCTCTGTAGATGATATCCTCTCTGCCCGGTCCATTGGAGATCATTGTAATTGGGAAGCCGATGTGCTTCTCCACAAACTCAATGTATTTTCTGCAATTCTCCGGAAGATCCTCATACTTCTTGATACCGCGGATCTCACATTTCCATCCCGGAAGTGTCTCATAAACCGGTTTTGCCTTCTCAAGCAGTGCGGTTGTCGGGAAATCGGTCGTAACCTCTCCGTCGATCTCATAGCCTACGCATACCGGGATCTCATCGAGGTAGCCAAGTACGTCAAGTACCGTAAACGCCACATCAGTCGCACCCTGCAGACGGCAGCCATATTTAGATGCTACACAGTCAAACCATCCCATACGTCTCGGACGGCCTGTGGTTGCTCCGAATTCTCCGCCATCTCCGCCGCGTCTTCTCAGCTCATCTGCCTCATCACCGAAGATCTCACTGACAAATGCGCCTGCTCCGACCGCACTGGAATATGCCTTGCTTACGGTAACAACACGCTTGATCTCATACGGCGGGATACCTGCTCCGATCGCACCATAACCAGCCAGTGTGGAAGAAGAGGTAACCATCGGATAAATGCCGTGATCCGGATCCTTCAGGGAACCAAGCTGTCCCTCAAGCAGTACGATCTTTCCTTCTTTTACTGCATTGTAAAGGAATGCTGCGGTATCTGCTACGAACGGTTTTACCATATCACGATAGGTATGCAGCTCCTCAAGCAGTGCTTCCGGTGTCAGTGCCGGTTTGTGATACAGGTGCTCCAGAATCGGGTTCTTCAGATCGCAGATGCGCTGTACCTTGTCTGCCAGCAGTTCCTCATGGAACAGCTCGCTGACCTGGAAACCGATCTTTGAAAACTTATCAGCGTAGAACGGTGCAATACCGGACTTTGTAGAACCAAAGGACTTGCCTCCAAGACGCTCCTCCTCGCACTGATCAAACAGAATGTGATAAGACATTACGATCTGTGCACGGTCAGAAATCAGAAGCTTCGGCATCGGAACGCCGCGGTCTACAATTTCCTGTACTTCCTTTACAACAAGCGGGATATTCAGCGCAACGCCATTTCCGATTACATTTGTGATGTGGCTGTAAAATACGCCGGACGGAAGCGTATGCAGTGCAAATTTTCCGTAATTGTTTACGATCGTATGACCCGCGTTTGCGCCGCCCTGAAAACGTACGACGATGTCTGCTTTCTCAGCAAGCATATCTGTAATCTTGCCTTTTCCTTCGTCTCCCCAGTTTGCTCCTACTACTGCCTGTACCATATTTTTTCCTCCTGAACTTATCCCGTAACTCCTGTGACAGAGCGTACCTGAAAAAGAATCCTGCCTGATTGCGGAATGCCCTTTCAAAGGGGCTCTGCCTCTTACGGGTATCTGTCAACTATCAAGCGGATGCTTTATCCGCATCGCTGCGCAACAGTACACCAAAATGGATTCTGTTGCTGTTCTGGTAAGTTTTTACCCAACAGTTTCAGTATACTACACTTTTTTTCATAAGTAAAATTAATAATTGTTATATTGCTCATAAGGTAGAATTATAATTTAAGCATCTCCAGAAACTTCGCTGATGCAGAGGTCGGCGGAAGCTTCTCATTTGTCACAAGCTCCATCTCACGTGCCGGCAGGCTGCTCTCAAACCGCAGTTCAAAGAGTGTCCCTGCCTCCAGATACGGCTGTGCAAAATCCCACACCACGCAGGCAACGCCGAGGTTGCGCAGGGCAAACTGTACGATCATATCGCTGGTCGCCAGTTCGATCTCCGGATGGATCGCTGCGCCTCGTGCCATCAGAAAATCATCGACATACCGTCTCGTGCTGCTGTTTTTCTCCAGACAGACAACCGGAAGCTCGCGCAGGCTGCTCCATGGCAGTATTTCGCCTTTTAGCTTCCGAAAGCGCGTACCGGCCACAAACACATCCTGGATCTGACGCACCGCTATGGAGTGGAACCCTTTCCTGCGGCTCAGCGGTGTCGTGACAAGTCCGAAATCGATGCGCCCCTCGCTTAAATAATGCATCGTCTCCGGTGTCGGTCCGTTTGTGACATTTAAACGGATGCCCGGATATCGCTCATGAAAACGCTGCAGATACGGGAGCAGATAAAACTGCAGCGTCATATCGCTCGCTCCGATCCGAATCTCTCCGGTCTCCATATTTATCATCTCAAGCACCTTGCGCTCTCCGGTCTCGATCTCCTCATAGCCGCGCTTCACGTAATCAAAAAGGATCTCCCCGGCAGGCGTTAAATGTACGCCCTTTCCGTTCCGCACAAAAAGGTCGGTGCCAAGCGACTTTGCCAGTGTGCGGAGGGCCTGACTGACCGCAGGCTGCGTGACAGAAAGTGCCTCCGCAGCCTGCGTGATGCTGCCGCATTTTGCGGCATAGTAAAAAAATTTGTAATATTCCAGACTGATATTCATCTCAGATCAGACATTGATCTCTGCTTTTACGCCAAGCAGGTCTTTGTATTTTTCAAGAACCGGAGCAACCACGGTATCCACGAACCGCTCTACCTGCTCCTTTGATCTTCCGACATAGCGGAGCGGCTGCATCGACTTCTGCAGATCCTCGAGGGAGAGGTTGAACGCCGGGTCGGCTGCGATCAGTTCCAGAAGGTTGTTGTCCTTTCCTTCTTCTTTGACGTTGCGTCCGGCCTCCATCGAAAGCTCACGGATCTTCTCATGCAGCTCCTGACGGTCACCGCCTGCCTTTACGGCATCCATCATGATATTCTCGGTCGCCATAAACGGAAGCTCTGCCATCATGTGCTTCTCGATGACTTTCGGATAAACCTTCAGGCCATCGGTGACATTCAGGCACAGATCCAGAATTCCGTCGATTGCAAGGAATCCTTCCGGAACTGAGAGACGCTTGTTTGCAGAATCATCGAGCGTACGCTCAAACCACTGGCATGCGGATGTGATCGCCGGGTTTAAAGCGTCGCAGATCACGTAGCGGGAAAGGGATGCGATTCGCTCGCTGCGCATCGGATTGCGCTTGTAAGCCATCGCAGAAGAGCCGATCTGTGTCTTTTCAAACGGCTCCTCGACTTCCTTGAGATGCTGCAGCAGACGGATATCATTTGACATCTTATGCGCACTTGCAGCAATGCCTGCAAGAACATTGAGCACACGGGTATCGGTCTTTCTGGAATAGGTCTGGCCAGACACTGCCACACATGCGGTAAAGCCCATTTTCTGCGCGATCATCGGATCAATCTTATCGATCGTCTCCTGATCTCCGTCAAACAGTTCCAAAAAGCTTGCCTGTGTACCAGTCGTTCCCTTGGAACCAAGCAGCTTCATGCCGCCGAGCACATACTCCAGATCTTCCAGATCCATCAGGAACTCCTGTGCCCAAAGTGTTGCCCGTTTTCCTACCGTTGTCGGCTGTGCCGGCTGAAAATGAGTAAAAGCAAGCGTCGGCTGTGCTTCATATTTTTTCGCGAATGCGGACAGCTGCGCGATCACGTTGACCAGCTTCTTGCGAACGATCTTCAGTGCCTCTGTCATCACGATGATATCGGTATTATCTCCCACGTAGCAGGAGGTCGCGCCGAGATGGATGATCGGTTTTGCCTTCGGACACTGCACACCGTACGCATAAACGTGTGACATTACGTCATGGCGGACTACTTTCTCTCGCTCTTTTGCCACCTCATAATTGATGTCATCCTGATGTGCTTTCAGCTCCTCAATCTGCTCGTCCGTGATGTCCAGTCCCAGCTCTTTTTCCGTCTCTGCAAGTGCGATCCAGAGTCTTCTCCAGGTCTTAAATTTCATGTCCGGTGAAAAAACATACTGCATCTCTTTGCTTGCGTACCGCTCTGAAAGCGGGCTTACGTATCTGTCTGTACTCATTTGCTTTTCTCCTTTTCAGCGATTTCTCAGCAATGTTTCAGCGTTTTAGTGCTCATATTCTCCGCGGATATCTCCCCTGGGCGGCTCCAGCGGATACTCTCCGGTAAAACAGCCACGGCAGATCGGCAGGCCGTCGACCAGCTCCGAGAGCCGCTCCAGCCGCAGATACCCCAGAGAATCTGCTCCGATGATCTGACGGATCTCCTCGATCGTGCGGTTATGTGCGATCAGCTGCTCCCGCTCCGGCACATCCGTTCCAAAATAACACGGATGAAGGAATGGCGGCGAACTTACCCGCATGTGGACTTCCTTTGCCCCTGCCTCGCGCAGCATATGGACGATCCGGTCGCTCGTCGTACCACGGACGATCGAGTCATCGATCATGATGACGCGCTTTCCTGCAACCGCCTCTTTTAGCACGTTTAATTTGACCCGTACACTTGACTCCCGGCTGCTCTGCTTCGGCTTGATGAAGGTACGGCCGACATAACCATTCTTTACAAAGGCAGTGCCATATGGAATTCCAGACTGCAGGGAATAGCCAAGCGCAGCCGCATTTCCGGATTCCGGCACGCCTACTACAATATCTGCATCTACCGGCGAATCGATCGCAAGGAAACGCCCCGCCCGGATCCGCGACTCATAGACACTGACCCCATCCATATAGCTGTCCGGTCTTCCAAAATAAATGTACTCAAAAAT
This sequence comes from Lachnospiraceae bacterium, assembly GCA_902363665.1. Classification (GTDB taxonomy): domain Bacteria; phylum Bacillota; class Clostridia; order Lachnospirales; family Lachnospiraceae; genus Choladousia. Next base: position 26,272 of record CABJAW010000017.1, read on the forward strand.
GCATCTTGCACTCTTTTTTGACCCGTCCGGCGGAAAGCACATACTCCGGTCGGACCGGATCCCCCTATCCGGTGTGATCGTCACGATCTCACCCGGCTCGATGTCCCGCACAAACTCTGCACCGATCGTATCGAGCGCACACGTCTCCGATGTGATGATGTACGCATTCCCACGTTTTCCGATACAAAGCGGCTTAAAGCCAAACGGATCACGCGCACCGATCAGTTTTCGCGGCGACATGACAACGAGTGAATAGGCGCCTTTTAACTTTTTCATCGCCTCAGCGACAGCGCTCTCTACGTTTGCTGTGCGCACACGTGCTCTGGCAATGTGGTATGCAATAACCTCAGAATCGATCGTCGTCTGGAAGATCGCTCCGTCATGTGCAAGCTCTTCCCGCAGTTCCGGCGCATTGATCAGGTTTCCGTTGTGTGCAAGGCCAAGTGTACCCTTGATGTAGTTGAGTACAAGCGGCTGTGCATTTTCGCGTGTGCTGCCTCCCGCAGTGGAATAACGCACATGGCCAACTCCAATATCCCCCTGAAGCTCTGACAGATTCTTATCGTCAAAAACTTCGTTGACCAATCCCATTCCCTTGTGAGACAGTACTCTGCCTTTCGGTCCGTTCGTGTCACTGACCGCAATACCGCAGCTCTCCTGACCTCGGTGCTGCAGTGCAAACAGGCCGTAATAGATTGTAGAAGCTACATTTTCCCCCGAAAAATCATAAATACCAAAGACTCCACATTCCTCTCTCAGATCATCCAAGATGTCTTTCTGTTCATGAATTTCGTTATTCATCCGCATTCGCATCCTCCCTTTTTTCACACGCAATCCAGTATACATGATTCGAAATCATTGTGCAAGGTCAGATTTGTCTCCGCTTCCCTGGCAGTAAAACACTTGCGGTTCCGCTGCCAGGGAAAGTGATTCCACTCAGATTTTTGACGATTTCCGGTACTGTTCTTTCCATTCTTCCAGCACCTGCCCGCGCGGCCGTTGCATCATCCGCTCCTTTTCTTCCTGATATTCTTTCTGCATGCATACCTTTGCATTGTGCTCCTGGATCTTCTGTACCAGATACGGGTCGGCATCCAGTTCTTTTAACTTTTCCTGATACTCCTTCCCGGAAAGGAAAAGCGGAAGCGCACTGATATATTTTCGGAATGTTTCTTTTGTCTTCGTAAGGCGGTACGCCTCCAGAAAACATTCTGCAGCCTGCTCAAACCGGAACAGTCCCGCATACGCCACGCCCAGGTTATTCCAGATCGCACCGTAAAACTGTACACCGAGCTTGCCCGGACTTTGCCGTTTTAAAATCTGCTGGTACTCCCAGACTGCGCGCGCATACATTTTTTCTTTGGCAAGGTAATCTCCGCGCATTTTCTGCTTCATATCCGCTGACTGCACTTCCAGCTTTGCCAGCTCCTCCTGATATTCCCGCATCTGCGTGTTCGTCAGATAACCGGCCTCCCGGAAAATCGGAAGGATAAAGAATCCGGCTCCATCTTTCTTTTCCAGCTGCTCATAGAGCTGACGGTAGAGCTTTTTCAATCCGAGTTCATCCCGCAGCCAGTCCAGAAGCCGCTCATTCATCAGCGTCTCATCGATCAGACAGGCGTTGTTATACAGATAAAAGCAGAGCTCTTCCAGCGAATAAATATTTGTGCGGATATTTTCAATATAGTATGGTTTCTTTGCCTGCGGAAGCAGACACAGATCGTAGCTCATGTTTTTTCCTCCTGTTTGCTCCGGGTCAGAAATGGATTTCTCTTTTCCAGGTCAGTCCGGAGGTCCGGCAGAGTTCGCCGAATCCAAGGTCCTCGATCTCCACCACGCAGCAGTCGGCTGCTGTAAAGTAAACGGTCATCCGCAGACGTGTGGCACGGTTTGGGCGCTTCGGAAGCCCGCTCAGGCGCAGAATATGCAAAACCGGCTCTCCTCCCGTGATCGGGCGCGAGGTCAGGCGGAGCTCATTTTCACCATCCGGGATAAACTCACAGGTATGGTGTGCCTCGTACCAGTTGATCCCGGCATTTACCAGCGGATAAAGCTCTTCTTTTCCGCGGATGCGCATTTCCATCGCCAGGTTGACCCGGATCATATCACGTCCCCCAAATAAAATTCCGCGGTCCGCGATCAGGCCGGAGCGCTCCATCGCCGCATAGCAGGCTCCTTTGGAATACAGATTTTTTCCCTGATATGCATGGCGCTTGAAGCACAGAAACTTAATCGACTGTACTGCCCAGCTCTTGTTAAAATAGGAACCGATCAGGTAACTAACAGACACTACCCTGCGTTCAAACAGCTTTTTGAGTAGCTCAAAAAACAGCCGGTCCCGCTCCTCGTTCCATGCTTCATCATCCATTTCCCCACGCACGGACGCATCCATCTTCTGGCTGACAACCAGTTCCGCCCTCGCTACCGCCGGACGCGTCGAATGATCGATGTGAAGAATATACCCTAAAATCGTCTCATCCACACACTCGATCAGTGCGACGTCGTGATACCACAGTTCTTTTTTCTGATTGACCGTATAATAATAAAAAGAAGAGAGATAATCCTGCATAAAGATCTGTTTCCGGTCAATCCCGAGCTTTTGCAGTGCGCCGGTCAGCACCGTGCTCCAGCGTTTCGTCAGGTCGCGCACCGTCACCATCACTTTCACTTCTGCATTCTGCGCAAGAAGCTTCAGAAAATTCATACACGTACGAATGTAGATTGCAAGCAGTTCCTCCGGCTCATAGACGATCTCCTGATCCTGCAGCTTTGTTCCATTTTCAATTTTTTCGTAAATGCCGAAGATGCGGAAGCGATCCACCGCTTCCTCCTCCGTCTGCACATCCGCATCCCACAGATGCCATTCTCCCGCTGCATCCATGCGAAGCCCCATCGGAAGCAGGTAATCGTCCTCTCCCGCAGTACGGCTCACCGTCAGCGGCTCCTTAACCGACTGATGGAAATACGTCATCTGCGCGTAGTCCCGGTTCAATTCCAGCCCCAGGATCAATTCATTTGATGCCTGTACCATCTTTTCAAACACCATCCTGTATTTTCTAGTCTGCTGCATTTACTGCAGAGTAAACAATTCTTTTGTGACATAACCCATCTGCAGATAATTTTCCATCTCCTGTTCCAGCTGCTGCAGATCCTGTTCCTTTTGAGCACGGATCATGCGGTTGATCAGCTCGTACCCACTTCTGCCGTCTGTCCCTGCATCGGAAAGCTTCAGCACTCTCTGATCTGTGCGTTTGCGCTCCCCCTGACACTCCTCCTCGAGATAGCACTCGATCTCATCCGCGTAAAACAGCGTAAACTCCCGGACAAAAACACCCTCGAAGCAGTTTTTCATCACCTCTTTGCGGTACGCGCCTTCCTTTCCCGCCTCACGGAAAAAGATTGTCACCGTGTGCGATGGGTCACAGACGTATTCAACAAAGACATGACCCTCCATCTGATATGGCCGCAGCAACTCTTCATCAAAGCGCATCCAGAACGCAAACCGCATTCCTTTCGTGCTGAATTCTTCCAGCATCTCTGCCGCATAACCGCGCTGTTTCTTTGAGAGAGTCACCTGTGACGAATAATACTGCAGCAGCGCCAGACGGCAGACCTCTTCCTGCTCTGCCAGACGATTATTTTCCTTTAAGTAAGCGTAGTCCTTCTCCAGGTAATGGAAAATGCACTCGGCCGTAGCCATCCCTTTTACAAAATATTCATATGCCTTCAGGTTCAGATAGGCGCAGCAGATTTTTCTTCTGCCCATCTTTCTGGCATAAGCTTCAAAGACCGGTTCCGAACCCTGTGTACCGCTTCCCGTAAAGAGGATCATCGTCATGATCTTCTCCTCAAGCAGCATGGTATCCAGCCCAAAGCTTCCGGCCGCCTCCCAGAGATGTTTCATTTCTTCTATGGAACCCTCATAGTAAAGCAGAAGGTAGCGCAGCAGTTTGTCATCGTACTTCCCGCTCTCAAAACAGAAATGGCACAGGTACAGAAGCATCGTATTTTCGGCAAATTCCAGTTCCAGTACCATCCGGCTGCAGATCCGTACAAGCTGCAGCAGCGGAATGCCCTCAAATCCATAGACATCCAGAAGAGAAAAAGCATCCTTGCACATCCCCTCTTCTGCCAGAAGTGTGATCAGCGCCGCTTTATCGACTTTCACATAATCCAGATAATCGATTCCTTCCAGAAAGCCAGGCAGTGATTCGTCCCTTAAATGTTCCGTATAATAATGCAGTACTGTCTGCCGCAGCTTTCCTCGGTAATCTGCTGAAAATTCCTGCTGTGCACAGCCCTTCACCAGAAACGGAAGCGTCTTCTGATTGATCAGGCCCGCCTCCAGACTGATTGCACACACAAACAGGATCATTCCGGCATGTTCCGGAGATACGCACCACTCCAGCATTTCTTTGCTCTCAAACAGCTTTTTTCTGCTGCAGAACACATCCGCCGGGTAACGTACGCCATCCACATCCTCCACAACTACGATACTGTCCGGATCATAGATCGCAATACTGCATGCGCCGTCCGAAAATACGGCAGAATATTCCTCTGCCAGACGCTCCGAATGCACCGTCAGGCTGCGCAGCCTCGGAGAATCGGTCGTAAAGCGGTACGTAAACAGCAGCCTGGAAAGCTGTTCCGTCATATTTCGCGTCATATTTTCTTTGCGGATGAACGTACGGTAAAGCTCAGCCAGATCCTCCGTCATCCGCCCCATTTCCAGCTGGTCAACCGCAAATTTTTCCATCGCAGCGCGGTAAGTGCGGTACATCTGTGGATCTTTCTCCTGCCTTTTGGCAATCCGTCTGTAAATCGCCGCTCTTCTGCGGTAGTCAAGTGTCGTATCATAGGCAAAATACATGCGGATGATCTGCGGCATCCTGCAAAGATCCAGCTGCGGTGTGGACTCCATATAGTACTCATACAATCCGGTCAGACGAAGCTCCTGCGCCACGCCGCGTGCATACCACACAAATGCCTTCTCGTCACGCCGCTCTCCCTTCATCAGCTGCAGACAGATCGCCCTTGTCATCTCAGGAGACGGTTCTTTTTCAAACGCAGCTTCCAGAATCTGAAAAAGCTGCGGCGAATATTTTCCGTAATGGGAAGCAAGCACCGCAAGATGACGGACCATTTCCACAGTCAGCACATCCTCTTTCGCCGCAAAACGCAGTACCTGCAGCTCAAACAGACTGATATGGCGCATCAGAAACGGATTTTCGAGCAGCGCCTGATATGCTTCATAATATAAAATCCTGCTGCGGCAGCCATATCGGAACTGTTCCGCGGCAGCCTCATACCTTGCCGCCCCATCCCGCAGCAGATTTTCCTGCAGATAAAATAAAATCCACTGCAGCTTCCAGTTTGTCTTATCCTTATAGAAAAGGGCCCGAATCTCTTCCTCCACCTGATCGACATACGACGCTTCCTGATAGAAAAATGTCGTCAGATAGCGGTAAAAACCATAGCAGTCGGGTGTCTTAAAATGACTCTTCCGCGATTCCAGTGCTTCCAGCAGCCGCAGTGCGCGCTGGCGTTTTCCGGATGCAAAGTAAAGCTGCACCAGAAACAGATCCGCATACGGATCCTCCCCTCCTGCTCTGTGATAGCTGCCAATCACATTGATGGAACGCTCCGTCCACGTCTCCAGATCGATTTTTTTCAGACGGAACCGGATATACAGCTCCTCCAGCTTTTTCTGCAGATTATTGCGGACACGCCTCTGCTGCCGGTCCGGATGCCCTGCTTCCCGCGAAGCACACACGTCCACCGACAGTCTCTGATACGGCGTCTCAAATACGACCCTCGCATAATTTTTTCCACCATGCATCTTTTTCGGATCAATCACAAGCTTCAGATCAAAGGTACTTCCGATGAACTCATCTGCCGTAAGCGCCTTTTTTTCCGGCCTTACAAAAAGTGAATCGGACTCGACCGTGATCTTCTGGAAGCCCCAGCCACTTCGAATCAGCTGCACCGTTTCAGCGGAATCATCCGACAGTTCTTTTATCTCTATTTCTGTCCGGTCAAGGGACAGCTGCACCGTTTCCTTATAACCAAACCGGCAAAGAAATTCCTCCAGCGTCTGATAGCTGAAACCGGTCATGCCAAGCGCCTCATACCATGCGTATTTTTCCGGCTCTTTTTTCAGCGCTTCGCCAAACTCCGGGCGCAGGAAGTTGCGGTAAGCCTGCTGAAAATCCTCTTTTGCAAGTGCCGCCAGTGCGTCGCCTGCGCTTCCTTCCAAAGACAGGTCTTCTGTTTTTTCTTCCGGCTTCGTATCCAGATCCCGTTTTGAACTTTCTTCCGGAAGCGTCAGGATATATGGTAAACGATATTCTCCAATGTCACTGCAGATTGTAAAAAAGCCCTGTTCCCTCCCGCCTTCCGGAAATCCGTTTCCATCCGCCTGATAGTGGATCTCCGCACGGACTCCCTGAAATTCGATCGGTTCACACCTCATCCGTGGATTTGACGAATAGATAAATCCGCGGATTTTTCTTCCGTCGCGCCCGGCCAGCGCAAAAGTTCCCCTGACTGCCTTTCCAGGAGCAACTTTTACCTCCAGCTCTTCCGGCGCCATCAAAAGCTTCGGCGCTTCATATTCAAATTTTCCATTCAATAACTGTTCGATTCTTTTTTTCAATCTGACCACCTGATTAATTTAAAAATTTTTTTAATTCATCCATAAAAGTGTTGACATCCTTGAATTCGCGATAAACCGACGCAAAGCGGACGTATGCCACAGCGTCCAGCTCCTTTAGTTTTTCCATCACGATCTCTCCGATCACCTTACTCTCCAGTTCCTTTTCTTCACGGTTAAAAATTTCCCGCTCCACCTCATCGAGCATCTCCCTGATCTTCTGGATCGGCGTTGGCCGCTTATAGCAGGCACGCATCACACCATCCTCGATCTTTCTCCTGTCATACTGCTCTCTCGTCCGGTCTTTTTTTATCACAACAAGTGGAATCGTCTCCACTTTTTCATAGGTAGTAAACCGTCTGCCGCACGCGTCACACAGACGGCGTCTGCGGATGGAACTGTTGTCATCAGCCGGTCTGGAATCCACCACTCTTGTATCATCCTGATTGCAAAACGGACATTTCATCGGTTTTCCTCCTCATTCTTCTATCATTGAGTATAACCAAAACACGAAATACTGTCAATCAGGAAAAGCACCATGCCCTCTGCAATCATATATTATATAGAAAGAATGCACTGGAGATCCTTATGGGGGAAAAAGAATGCTGCCGTCCAGGCTGCTGTCCGGATCCGCATCCGCATCCCGTCCGGCTGTGCGCCCTGCGTCAGAAGGAAGTCATCAACATGCGCACCTGCCGTTCCATGGGCTGTATCAGCGACCTGGAAATCGACTGCTGTACCGGCTGTATCCTTGCCCTGGTCGTCCCCGGTCCCGGTCGGCTGTGCTGGTTTCTCGGACGGGATTTTGAATTTTTCATTCCATGGCGGTGTGTCATACAGATCGGTGCTGATATTATCCTGGTCGATGTGGAAGAGGAAAAGTGCAAAAAAAGATGTGGATGAACCGTGTCCTTTCCGGTTCATCCACATCTTTTTCACGTCCGCAGATAATTTTTCATGCTTTTGAGCGCATTCTTTTCCAGACGGCTCACCTGCGCCTGCGAGATTCCAATTTCACAGGCCACCTCCATCTGGGTCTTTCCCTCGTAAAACCGAAGTTCGATAATGTGGCGCTCCCGGTCGTCAAGCCGCTTCATCGCTTCTGCGAGGGAAATGGATTCCACCCAGTTCTCTTCCCGGTTTTTCCGGTCACTGATCTGATCCATCACGTACAGCGTATCCCCGCCCTCCGTATAGACAGGGTCATACAGGCTGACCGGGCTCTGGATCGCATCCATCGCATACGTAATCTCTTCTTTCGAAATCCCGATCTCTGTCGCGATCTCCTCAATCGTCGGCTCCTTCAAATGCACTCTTGTATAATTTTCTTTTGCATAGATTGCCTTGTATGCGGTATCCCGCAGGGAGCGGCTGACACGGATCGAATTATTATCCCGCAGATACCGTCTGATCTCCCCGATGATCATCGGTACCGCATACGTCGAAAACTTCACTTGCAGTCCCGTATCAAAATTATCTACCGCCTTCATCAGCCCGATACAGCCAATCTGAAACAGATCATCTGCGTTTTCGCTGCTGCCTGAAAAACGCTTGATCACACTGAGCACAAGCCTTAAGTTTCCTTTTATATACAGTTCTCTCGCCTTTTCGTCTCCTGCCTTAATCCGTTCAAACAGGAAGTCCTTCTCCTCTGCCGTCAGAACCGGAAGCTTCGAAGTATTGACCCCGCATATTTCCACTTTATTAAGCGCCATGTGAATCATCCTCCTGGAATTTGATCTGGGCAAAGCAGATATTCTAGGTCCGCTTCGCTGCTCAATTAAATGATTCACATTTTCATGGCCGCCTATGCATCCGCCGAAAAAATTTCAGAAAGTTTTCGGCCTTGACAGTTCTACTGCACCCTCACTTCCATCTCGCGGCGCAGTCTTCTTATAATCCGCTTCTCCAGACGGGAAATGTAAGACTGTGAAATTCCAAGAAGATCCGCCACTTCTTTCTGCGTTTTTTCTTCTCCATCCCTTGTATTGATTCCAAAACGCAGCTGTACGATTGTCTGCTCCCGTCTCGAAAGCTTTTTGATCGCCCCCTGCAGCACCTGATATTCTGCCTCCGTCTCCATATCACGGTAAATCACGTCCTCATCTGTCCCAAGAATATCGGAGAGCAGCAGTTCATTTCCGTCCCAGTCCACATTGAGCGGCTCATCGATCGATACCTCCAGCTTTGTCTTACTGTTGCGGCGCAGGTACATCAGAATCTCGTTCTCGATACAGCGCGACGCGTACGTTGCGAGTTTGATCTTTTTTTCTGGATTGAAGGTATTGATCGCCTTGATCAGCCCGATCGTTCCAATGGAGATCAGATCCTCCACTCCGACTCCGGTATTGTCAAATTTTTTCGCTATGTACACGACCAGCCGCAGATTCCGTTCGATCAGCTGGCTTCTCGCTTTTGCATCTCCCTCTTTTCCGAGCATTGCAAGCAGCTCCTGCTCCTGCCCGGCCGTAAGCGGCGGCGGAAGCACCTCCGTCCCGCCAATATAATGCACCTCGTTTGTCCGATGAAACAGCATATCTCCAAATCCCGCGGCCATCTTCAGCTGAAAACGCTGCGGCACTGCAACTCTCACTATCATATAATCCCCTCCTGCCTGTACGGATCTCCGTTTTCACGTTCTCACGCAGCGAAACATCACGAGCCTCCCTGCTGCGTTCACACATATGTTTCTCCGGCATGCTGCGGATGCAGGATGATCCGGTATCTTCCGTCCCCGCTCAGCTCATTCCCGCTGATCGCAAGGATCGGCCCCCGGATGATGACCGTACCCTCTGCAGTCACGACCTGCATTTCATCCGCCCGAAATGCACGCATCCATCCTTTTTTCCGCCCGATCGAACGATACGGAATCAGGTAAAACCCTCTGCGCGTCTCCCATCCGTCCGGCAGAAGCCTCCCTGCCGCTTCCTGATCCAGGATGCTGACCGGACTTTTGCCAAGCGGTTCCTGCAGACTGTTTCCCGTATCTACGATTCCTTTTACCGTCATGCTTTCGCTCTCCCATGTAATTTTTACTTCCGCTTCCCGCCTCTGGCAAAGCCTGCGTTCCCTCTGTTTTTTCCCTGCAAAATGCAGAAGAAAAAATGCAGCGCAGCTCCCCGCCGCAGCCGGAACACCCGTCAGTTCCACAACTGCCTGTACCACGCCGCCAAAGCAGAATGTCACAAACAGAAGTATCGCAAGATCCCGTGGTATCTCCCGCCATTTTTTTCCTGCAAGCGCTGCGCTTCCTGCCATCAGCGAACCAGAAAATGCCAGCGCCCGGCTTCCGGCGCAGAGAAAAAGTGTCATCATCCCAGCACCGATCAGGCTTCCTGCCCCCAGTCGGCGACAAGTCAGATGTTTCCCTGCTGTTTTTGATGCAAGCAGAAGCAAAAGCCCCTGCGTAATTACCTGTTCCAGAAAAAACTGATCTATGTAGAATTCATAATACAAAGAACACCCCCCGCGGCTGCAGCATGGCATTAGTATACTCCGCGAGTGGTGCTCATTTTGTCAAAAACAGGAAGCAAATCAAAAGATTTGATCTGCAAAATGCGACAAGATATGTAATTGACTCAGTTAGATTACACAATTTCAAACGACAGCAAAATGGAAGGACAACATCCGTTGTTCACTCCACTCTGTCTAAACGTACCAGCTTTACCCCGTGTGCCGGGATATCCGCCGTCAGCGCCTGATCCTGTGTGCCTTCTTTTTCTCCACTCCACAGATCGGTCACCTCATACGTTCCCTCCAGACCAAGCTTTGAAAAGCTGACGGAAAAATCATCCGGCCAGCCCACGATATTGAACATGGCTACATACTGTCCGCCCTGTTCTCCTTCCGACTGCCATACGATCAGATCACCGGTGCGCAGTATCTGGTGCGCCCCGTGGCTGTGCTTTGTCAGGCCAAGCACCGCATCGTTTGTCAGAAGGCTCATGGTCCACTCGTCCGCATCCGTCAGCTCACAACCGAGCATCAGCGGAGAACGGAATATACACCACAGAGAAAACAGTGTCCGCTGCTCCTCCTTCGACAGTCTCGTCTGACGCTCACCGAGCCCATGTTCACAGCCACGGAGCGAAAGATGGCCGATCGGGATCATATCACAGTCCGGATAACAGCCCTCTGATACGTACGGACTCCACGTATTGCAGCGTGTGAACATTTCCATGATATTCTCCCAGGAATCCCACAGATCATTTGTGATCCGCCACATATTTGCATTTTTCCGCAGGTGATCCGCCTGCTCAATCATCGCCGGTCCCGGAGAAAGGCTCAGCACGATCTCCCGTCCGCTTTTGTCGATCGCATTTCGAAGCAGTTCAATCTCATCGCCGCCGTAGGAGATCACCGATTCATCGCCCGGCTGCACGTATTTCACGCAGATATCGTCAACTTTGATAAAATCAACGCCCCAGGACGCATACAGCTCAATAATCGAATCATAATAAGCCTGCGCACCAGGCCTTGCCGCATCCACGCCGTACATATCGGTATTCCAGCAGCACACCGATGACGGATGCGCCACCTGACGTGCCGTATAATCCGTCCCTTTGACCGGTGTATTCTGGAAAACGGCCTGGCGCGGAATCCCGCGCATGATGTGGATTCCGAATTTCAGCCCCTTGCTGTGGATATAGTCTGCAATTGGTCCAAACCCCTTTCCGCCTGCGGCAGACGGAAAACGGTTCACTGCCGGAAGCAGACGTCCGTACTCATCCATGCAAAGATCCGCAAATGCATGATAATGGCTGCTGTCCGCTGTCGGCTCATACCACTGGATGTCACAGACAATATATTCCCATCCGTGTGCCTTTAAATGCTCCGCCACAAAATCGGCGTTTTGCATCAATTCCTTTTCTGTTACGGAAGCTCCATAACAGTCCCAGCTGTTCCAGCCCATCGGCGGATACGGAGCACATGTATTTTTATTTGTATTCATTCCTGACCCCTTTCCATTTGTGCCTTTTTCGCTTTCTATTTTTTGTATTTCGAATGCAGAAGCTGCTCTTTCCCGTTACTCTTTTTGCCAGGAAAGTTCGCCTCAGCCTGAATCCTATTATATCTGATGCAAATCCCCATGTCAAAGCGGATATTCGCAATCGAAACAGGCAAATTCCCTCTTCTGTTTTTCGGATCATAAACAATGCCACCGAAAACTTTTTATGCGCATAAAGTCAAAAACAGACCCTGTTTCTGTCACTTCCCTCCGGAGCGTGTTGGAAGAACACTCCGTGCAGATACCAAAAACGGGGTCTGTCTTTTGATTTTTATGCGTTGTGCAGCAGATTTGATTTTTTCAGCGCCGGGCGAAGTGCCAGATAAACGGCAGTCGCAACGATCACGGATGTCACCGCATTGATGGATGTTGCTGTGATATTCCATGCAAGTGTCACCTCAGCAGCTGCCTTTCCAAGAATTACTCTCTTGTAGAAGTATCCGAACAGCGGGTCAAAGATCACATTGAAGCCAAGTCCGCAGACGGATGCGATAACTGTCCATTTTGCTGCCTTTTTTGTATCGTTTGTCTCGTCAATCTTTCCAATCTTATGTGCCACCAGTCCGGTGATCAGTCCGATACAGAACTTCAGGATAAAGGTCTTCGGGGCATACACCACATAAACCGGATCCAGCAGATCACCGATTGTCATGCCGACCGCTCCGCCGATACCGCCCCAGACGCCTCCAAGGATCAGTGCACCCAGTACACAGACTGCATTTCCAAGATGGATCGAGGTTGCATCTCCTCCCGGGAGCGGGATCTTGATCTGCAGAAATGTAAATACGACATAGGACAATGCCGCAAACATACCTGTCATAACTACTTTTTGCATATTTTTCTTTTCCATAGCTATTCCTCCTCTGTTATTTCCTGACTGAGTATACTCTGCTGACCTTATTTTTAACAGTATCAGTTTGGTATTATTTAACCGAGCCAGGCAGCGAGTAACTGCTTCGCAGCTTATCATGGTCAGAAAGGTCAGAAAGGTCAGATAAAGGATTAAAAAATGGAGCACATGCTATTCTTTCCTTTTTGGAGGAAATTCAAAACATGTGCTCCATCGGTTTCCCTTTTGATTTTTTGTCAGCTTCTTCTTAAGAAATCCGGAATCTGGATATCCTTCTCCTGGACTTTGCTTGACGGTGTCCGCGTCGTGTTGAGCTGCGGCGCCACACGCTGTGTGGTCGGTGCGGAAACGCTGCTGCGTGACGGTACACTCTGAAAGGTGGACGAGCCTGCCGGCTTCTCCTTTCTGATAAAGCTGTACTCCTGCGTGGAAGTGCTTCTTCTCGGTCTCTCCTGCTTCGCGTTTACATCCTCAAGGCCGGTCGCAATGACGGTGATACTTGCTTCATCTGCATATGTATCATCATACATCGCACCAAAGATGATGTTCGCATTGTCGCCTGCCATCTCCTGTACGTAGCTTGCCGCGTCGTTTGCATCCATAAGAGAGATATCTCCGGAAATATTGATGATGACGTGGGATGCGCCCTCAATGGTCGTCTCAAGCAGCGGGCTGGCAACAGCCTGCTTTACTGCCTCCAGTGCCTTGTCGTCACCCTTGGCCTGTCCGATACCGATATGTGCGATACCCTTGTCCTTCATAACGGTCTGAACATCTGCAAAGTCGAGGTTGATCAGTGCCGGCAGGTTGATCAGGTCGGTAATACCCTGAACTGCCTGCTGCAGTACCTCGTCTGCCTTCTTCAATGCCTCCGGCATTGTGGTCCGACGGTCTACGATCTCAAGCAGCTTGTCGTTCGGAATTACAATCAGCGTATCCACATTCTCTTTGAGACGCTCGATTCCTGCAAGCGCATTGTTCATACGGGTACGTGCCTCAAAACGGAACGGCTTTGTGACAACGCCAACCGTGAGGATACCCATCTCTTTTGCGATTCCGGCTACAACCGGAGCACCGCCGGTACCGGTACCGCCGCCCATACCGCAGGTAACGAATACCATATCTGCACCCTGGATCGCCTGACGGATCTCCTCTGCGCTCTCCTCAGCTGCCTGCTGGCCAACCTCCGGCTTCGCGCCTGCGCCAAGTCCTTTTGTTACTTTCTCACCGATCTGGATTGTGGTCGGTGCCTTGCACATCAGAAGTGCCTGCTTATCGGTATTGACTCCGATAAACTCCACTCCTGCAATTGTATCTTCAACCATTCGATTTACAGCATTATTTCCGGCTCCGCCGACTCCGATGACAATAATCTTTGCAGCAGATTCCGTCTCATTTGACATAATCTCTAACACTGTGTTTCCTCCTTTTTGTAGCAGGTCTCCCTCTGCACCAGATGCCCTGCACTGTTTTCTTTTCATCCAGTTCCTTTATAATCAGACGGCCTGCCGGCTCTGTCTTATCTCTGTCTGGAGCAGAATTCTACGGCATAATCACATACTATCCCCACTATGACCGTACTAACTCTTATAATATAGTTATTCTCAAAATTAATCAAGTACCATTTTCAAAAAATATCGCAAACTTTCCGGTCCTGATCCTTAATTTGACAGTTCTCCTGTCTTTCCGTCAAACACGTTCATATAGGCGTCAACCACATCTCCGTTTTCATTGACCGTACATCCTGATACCGGATTTCCATTTGCATCCACAACAGTTCCGTTTTCCACATGTACGTTGTAAACGAGGTTTCCTGAAGAATCAAAGACCATCGCGATCACTGTGGACGAACTGCTCTCATCCGCCTGCGGGTCATCACCTGATCCGTCTGAAGAATCGCCTGTTCCATCACCTGCAGTGTCCTCTGCGCCAGTATCTGTGCCATCCGCGGTGCTTCCTGATGCGTCTGCAGCGTCACCGCTTCCGTCACCTGCTTCCGTCTGCAGCTGAGTTTCTGTCTCAGTCTCCTCCGACGGCGTAAATGTCGTAAGATCGCTCTTTCCGGTAAAGCTCTCCAGATGAAGTGTACCATGCTCATCTCCCATTTTATTCAGGATCGCGCTCAGGTTCGCGATCTTTTCCTCAAGATATTCATCCTGTCCAAGCAGTGCCTCCACACCTCCGACAAATACGGTAATGTCACCGTTATCACCAAAGCGGATTTCCTTTGCCTGCAGATCCTGGTAACTCAGCAGCTGGGTGATACTCAAAATCGTGCGCAGCTGTGCGCTGCTCTGCATTGGGAGTTTCTGGTACAGAACCGGATCATCGACCTCCACACCGGTGATGACCGGATAATTCGAATCCTCCTTATCGGAAAGCTCCAGGACAATCCCATCTGCATCAAAATAGATGTATTCACCTTTGTCCAGATAAGCCACCGGTTCTTTTTCCGTCACCTGTACCTCGATCTCCATCGGCGATTTCATTGATACTTTCAGTGATTTCAGAAACGGCAATGTATCCGGCACTGCACCGTTCCGATATTTCCACTGCAGATACAGGGTATTTTTATGCAGAATATTATTCAGCATCCCTTCCTTGATCTCCTCTTCTGTATGGCGTGTAACGCCGTATACGGTAACTGTTTTCGCCTGAAACAGGAATACGACTGCCAGTACTGCCAGAAGCAGTAGCAGCAGCACGCCTCCCTTGATCAGCCGTCTTTTCCTTCGTGCTCTTCTGTTCATCTACATTCTCCGTTTCTTGCCATCTTTCCTGCCCGCCGGTATCTTCGCAGAACCAGGCTGCCATTCCACCGGCCATATCTGCTTTCAGGCCGGATACCATTTTCCTCCCCGGCCGCTATCTTTCTTCCCACACCTGCGCCCCAAGCATCCGCAGATCCCGCGCGAGATCCTCATATCCACGCTCTACGTATTCCATTCCTGTGATCGTCGAAACGCCATCCGCCTGCAGTGCAGCAAGTGCAAGTGCCGCCCCTCCCCGCAGATCCGGTGCTTTTACTGTATTGCTGCAAAGCTTACATCCTGTTACTCTGGCACAGCTTCCGTCTATCTCGATCTGTGCACCCATCCGCACAAGCTGCCCGGCCGTCCGAAACCGGTTTTCAAAAACATTCTCCTTTATCACACCTGCACCATCCGCGCCTGCAAGCACTGCCATGAGCGGTGACTGCAGATCCGTCGGAAAACCGGGATACGGAGCAGTCTCAACGAACGCAGGCGCATGTGCGCGATGCGGCATGGAAAACAGCAGTTTTTGTTCTTCCTGGTAAATATCTCCTCCCATTTTTTCAAGCAGATATAACAGTGCATCCAGCTCCTGCGGAAAATTTCGGATCATCACCGTCCCGCGCGACGCCGCTGCCGCCAGAAGATATGTTCCTGTCACAATGCGGTCCGCCTTCATCCGGTAACGCACCGGTCCAGGCACCGTCCCGCCTTTGATCCTGATCAGATCTTTTTCTCTCTTTATTTTTGCCCCGCGCAGATTTAAAAACTCACACAGCTGGTCAATCTCCGGCTCCCTCGCTGCCTGCTCCACAATCGTTTCTCCCGGAAGCATCACAGCCGCAAGAATGATATTTTCCGTCGCTCCGACACTTGGAAAACGCAGCCGGATATGTGCTCCGTGCATGTGTGTCCCGTCTGCCGTAAGCATCCCGGTCTGTGCGCTTACCTGCGTTTCTCTCTGATCCTGGTTTGGGTTCTCTTTCCAGCTGCCTTCATTCTCCTCTTCAATCACTGCACCAAGCTGACGCAGAGATTCCAGATGCAGGTCGATCGGCCGCATGCCGATCGCACAGCCTCCTGGCTGCGGAAGGACAGCTTTTTTTATTTTACCAAGAAGTGCGCCTAAAAACAAGACGGAAGAACGGATTCTTACCGCCTCCTCTTTTTCAATTACAAACTCCCGCACAGAGGAAGCGTCCACACTCACGACATCTCCCTCCCGCCAGACGGTGCAGCCCAGCTTTTTCATGATCTGCAGCGTATCCTTTACGTCTCCGATCACCGGACAGTTTTCAAGTACAACAGGGCCCTCTCCGAGCAGTGACGCTGCCAGAATCGGCAACACACCATTTTTGGAGCCCTGGATGCAGATTTCTCCTTTAAGCGGTATGCCTCCCTTAATTTTCAGACTTTTCAAGCTCATCCCCCGGCTTTAACGTTTTTCGGCAGCCTGTGCCTTAAAACTTCACCCTATGAGATATTCTATGCAGCTTCCTCTGCTTTGTTTCAAAAATCCTGCTGTACTCCCGAAATCTTTTTCTATATCTTTTCGCTGTACCGGCTTACCGAGAGTGCCAGCCCAAGCTCTGCCAGAAGAAAGAGCACGGAAGTTCCTCCGTAGCTGATAAACGGAAGGGTGATCCCGGTATTCGGAATCGTATTCGTCACAACCGCAATATTCAGCACCACCTGAATCGCGATGTGTCCCAGAATTCCGGCTGCAGTAAGCGCACCAAGCAAATCCGCCGCATGCGTTGCAATCACCATCAGCCGCCATAAAAGCAGCGCAAACAATATCATCACAAGCCATGCGCCGACCAGCCCAAGCTCCTCGCAGATCACGGAAAAGATCATATCATTCTGTGCCTCCGGAACAAAACCCAGCTTCTGAAGTCCGTTTCCAAGCCCACGCCCGAACAGTCCCCCAGAACCGATCGCATACAATCCCTGCATTGTCTGATACCCTTTTTCGTACTCTTCCGGATGGCGCCAGATTGCAAGGCGCTCCAGACGATAAGATTCCATGCTCAGAAAAATGCCAAGAAAACCGCTGCCCGCAAGGACAATCCACACAAACGGAAGGTATCTTGGACTGGATACAAAAATCATCAGCACTGCGATCCCGAGAATGATGACCGCCGTGCTTAGATTGTTCGTCCCGACAAGGCCGACGATCGGCAGCACCAGAAGAATGACCACCGCGCCCAGATATCCACTCTTTTTTTTCTGAAGACGGCAGACAACGGAAGCCAGCAGCAAAATGACGGCCGGTTTTGCAAACTCAGATGGCTGAAATGACAGCGGACCAAGAGAAAGCCAGCGCTTTGACCCGTTATACGTATCACCAAACAGAAGTACCGCACCGGAAAGCACCAGGGACAGCAGATAGCCCGGAACGGCAAAACGCGTCAGGCGGTGATAATCCATGCGGCTCACCGCATACAGCACGATGACTCCGAGCGCCATCGCAAAAAACTGTTTTTTAAAATAATAGGCAGTGTCGCCGTGAAAACGAACCTGCCCATTATATGTACTCGCACTGTAAAGAACCACCAGGCCAAGGCCTGTCAGAACAAGGATCATCAGGAGAAGGATTCCGTCTATCCTGTCGGTTCTCTGCCGCAAAAGCAATCACTCCCATTATCATTTTAAAATCTTTTTACAGCTTGCGGACCAGTTCCTTGAAGATCTGTCCTCTCACCTCATAATTCGGGAACATACCCCAGCTTGCGCAGGCAGGAGAAAGAAGCACTGCATCTCCGCTCACCGCGTGATCCGCGCAGAACTGTACTGCCTCTTCCAGGCTCTCTGCAAATACGATATCCGTAAAGCCAAGCTTTCTTGCTGTCTCTGCAATTTTTTCTCTCGTCTGTCCGATCAGCACCAGATATTTTACCTTCCCGTCAAATGCCTGGATCCATTCCTCATACGAAGAACCCTTGTCGTATCCGCCTCCGATCAGAAGCGTCGGCCGGTCCATAGCCTGAATGCCCTTGATCGCAGCATCCGGATTCGTGCCTTTGGAATCATTGTAATAAACGACGCCGTTTTTCTCTGTAACATATTCAATCCGGTGCTCCACCGCCTTGAATTCCTTCACTACCTTACGGATAACCTCCACCGGAACACCGTATGCCAGTGCCATCGCCGAAGCGGCCATCACATTTTCGTGATTGTGGCGGCCCGGAAGATTCAGCTCATCCGTCCGGCAGATTTCCGTCACTTCTGCCCCATCGCTGTAACAGATCATCTTTCCATCCAGATACATTCCCTTTTCCAGTTTATGCAGGCTGCTGAAATAAATAACCTTTGTTTTTAATGTCTCGCCGAATTTCCGCAGGATCTCATCCTCGTAGTTCAGCACACACGTATCGTCCGCCGTCTGGTTTTCTGTGATCAGCTCCTTGACACGGATATATTCTTCCATCGTATGATGGCGGTTCAGATGGTCCGGTGTGATATTTAAGATTGTGCTCACCTTCGGTGCAAATTTTTCAATCGTCTCAAGCTGGAAGCTGCTGATCTCTGCAACCGTCACCGCCTCGTCCGTCATTTTCGGGGCTGCATCCGTATAAGGATTTCCGATGTTTCCGACTATGTACACTTCCTTTTTCCAAGCCTGCATGATCGCGCCAAGCAGGCTTGTCGTCGTTGTCTTTCCGTTCGTACCGGTCACTGCGAGTACATCGCCCTTTCCGCACTCATAAGCCAGCTCGACCTCTCCCCAGATCCTGATGCCTTTTTCCTTCATCAAAAGCACTTCCGGCAGATCACACGGAACACCCGGACTCATCACAACAAGATCCAGCGTATCCATCACAGACTCCGGAAGCGTGCCAAGCACGATCTCCAGTGCCGCATCAGCGGCAAACTGTACCCTCAGCTCATCCGCATTTTTTTCCTGGTTGCCATCGTACAGAACAACGGACGCTCCTTTTTGCAAAAGCAGTCCCGCTGCTCCGATCCCACTCTTTCCGGTGCCAAATACCAGAACCTTTTTTTTACTCAATTCCATAAAAAACTCCTCTTTTCTATGCTGTAATTTTTCATCCTGCTCAGGCAATTCCGACAAGTGCGATCACACACAGGAATGCGGTCACAACCGTAAACACCGTCACGACACGTGTCTCAGACCATCCGCACAGTTCAAAATGATGATGAATCGGCGCCATTTTAAAGAAACGCTTTCCTCCGGTCTTTTTAAAATAAGTCACCTGGATCATAACAGAAAGAATCTCCACCCAGTAAATAAGGCCGACAATCAGGATAAACATCGGCATCTTCATCGCATAGGCTGCTCCGGCCACAAATCCACCGAGTGCCAGAGATCCGGTATCTCCCATAAACACTTTTGCCGGATATACATTGAACAGCAGAAATCCGAGCAGTGCACCAGTCACAGCTGCCGTCAGCGGTTCGATTCCGCTCTTTAACGTGATCGACGCCACCGTGAAGAATACGGCAACCATCGTCGTGACGCCAGTCGCCAGTCCGTCCAGTCCGTCCGTAAAATTCACACCATTTACTGTACCAATGATCGCCGGAAACGCAATGACTGCGGATGCGATCTTGATCGTCTGTCCGCTTAGTACCTTTCCTCCGGAAAACGGAATCAGGATCTCAAGACTCGTCGGATCCATGATCCACAGGTACGCGACAAACACAGCCGTCACAATGATCTGCCCAAGCATCTTCTGCTTCGGGTAAAGTCCGTCTGAGCGCCGCAGCACTACCTTCAGATAGTCATCCAGAAATCCGATGATGCCAAATCCAAGAATCAGAAACAGCACCGGAACAATCTTCGGATAGCTTCCAATGAAAAACAGCGACGTCACCGTCAGGCTGATCAGAATGATCAATCCGCCCATCGTCGGCGTCCCTGCTTTTTTCAGATGCGATTTTACGCCCTCTTCACGTTCTGTCTGTCCTACCTTCAGCCGCTGCAGAAACGGGATTACAAACGGACTGAGCGCTACGCTGATCGCAAACGCCAGAAACAGCGGGATCAACACGTTCTTATCAATCATCTCTTACACCTCTTTATCTCTTTTCTTATTTTGTATCTCCTTAATTCTATAACGTTTTGGCAGGGATGTACAGCAAAAATATCAGGAATTTGCCAAAAAAGTCCCGATTTCGGTTTCTGCCGCCGCCTTTTCCAGCCCGAGATACGGCAGGATATTCTCAAAAATTTCCTTTACAACCGGCGCTGCAATCGTTCCGCCGTAATACACCCCCTGCGGTTTGTTGATCACGCACAGCGCAAGCACCTGTGGATCATCCGCCGGTGCAAATCCGATAAAGGACGAGATATACTGATTGGCACTGCGCGGCAGCGTCTCCGAGGTCGCCGTCTTCCCGCCGATTCGGTACCCTTCGATATATGCGTTTTTCCCGCCGCCTCCGTCTACGACCTGCTCCAGAAGATAACGTATTGTCTGTGAAGTTTTCTCCGACAGGATCTGTTTTCCTGTTTCATGCGTATAGACAGTCCGCAGCGTTCCGTCCCGTTCGCCCGCCTCAAGCGCCAGATGCGGCGTAATCCTCGTCCCGCCATTTATGATCGAGCTGACAGTTGCCGCCAACTGCAGCGGTGTGATCTGAAAAGACTGTCCGAATGAGATCGTCGCCAATTCCACCTGTCCGACATTTTCCTCCCGGTGCATGATCGTCGCAGCTTCTCCCGGCAGATCGACGCCCGTCTTTTCATTCAGACCAAACTGACGGAAATATGAGAAATACCGCTCTGCACCAAGCCGCAGGCCTATCTCGATAAACACCGGATTACAGGAATTCTGCGTCGCCTGTACAAACGTCTCGGCTCCGTGCCCGCCGACTTTATGGCAACGGATTCTCCGATCCTCCACGATCTTAAAACCAGGGCACGAAAAGGTATCCTGCAGTGTGACAACCCCTGCCTCCAGCCCGGCCGCAGCTGTAATAATTTTAAATGTGGATCCTGGTTCATACGTATCATTCAGGCAGCCATTTCTCCACATCCTGTTTAAGGCATTCTGCAGCGAATCAGAGTCACCGTCCGTTGTCTTTTCCTGCAGTACACCGGTCAGTTCATATGGATTGTTCAGGTCAAATTCCGGAACATTCGTCATCGCGTAGAGCTCGCCGTTTTTCGGATTCAGGATGATGACCGAAACACTCTCCGCCTGCTTCTGATCCATCACTTTGTCAGCTGCCTGCTCTGCAAATTTCTGGATATTGGCATCAAGGCTGATTTTCAGATCCAGCCCTTCTTCCGGTTCCAGCCGGCTCTCCCCGGTGTTCTCCAGCTCTACGCCGCGTGCATCGGTCAGGGTAAGGATCTTACCCGGCATTCCCTCCAGTACCCTGTCATATTCCACCTCAAGTCCGATGATCCCCTGATTGTCTCCTCCCGTAAAGCCAAGCACCTTGGATGCCATGCTTCCGAACGGATAATACCGTCTGTAATCCTCGTCAACCTTCACTCCCGCCAGATCATATTCCCGGATCCTGTCACCAGCCTCTTTTTCTACATTTTTCGCAATCCGCTCGATTGAGCTTACTTTTTCCACCCGTTTCCGCACCGCAGTCTCATCAAGCTTCAATTCTTTCGTCAGCACCTTGATCACCTGCTCCGGATCTCTGATCTGACTGTGAATCACCGAGATCGTACACACCGTGCGGTTGTCTGCCAGCACGACCCCGTTTCGATCCAGAATCCGTCCGCGCTGTGCCTTGATCGTGCGCTCCCGCTCATGTAGATCCTGCGCAAGCGATGCATAATATTCTGAATCTCCAATCATCAGCTTTGTCAGGCGGACTCCGAGAAGCGCCAGAACCAGTATCATTCCAAAAAAAGTAATTACGATCTTTCTGCGATGATAAGATTTTGCCCGCTCCATTTTTTCACCCCCTCTGATTATTTCCAGTTTTTCTTCTGCCGAACCGTGCAAACAAAAAAGATGTAATATCTGCTCTAATCCTGCCGCCTCCCGCAGTACCTTCCCCCATACTTTAATTTTCGCTATAGTATATGTCCATCCCCTTCTCTTTAAGCATTTTTATTTCCGGATAAAAACACGTCTGCCAAGTTCTCTAACTAATCATTTGACTTCCCGTGTGTTTCACCTAAATAAAAAACATCATGGATCTCCATGATGTTTTTTATTTTGCCGTTTTTCATCTGATAAAATAAATTTGAGCACAGCCTGCGGCGGACTGTCTTTTCTTTTTGCAGCAATTTTTATTGCGCAGTTCCGGCAGAACTGTCATCTCCAAGCGCGGTGCCATCCCATACAGTAGAGCTGTCAGAGGCATCGTCCGTTGCAGCAGGCGGTGTCGCCATGTCCGGATTGTCCGCTTTCGTCTCATTATCGACAATCGCAGCAGCCCCGGTGATCGTAAAGACATCGTTGCCAACCGCATCGATCACGTGATTTTCCTCATTGATGTAAACACCATCGATCACATTGCCGTCTCCGTCGACGATCTTACCATCCTGAATCCGCGCATCGGTATGATAATTGCCGTTTGAATCAATCGCGTCAAAGGTCTGCACTGCATTTTCCCCGAGATCATCCCGCGTCAGTCCAAGGGATGCCAGAAGTTCATCTGAAACTTCCTCAGTCGGATAGATTTTCATATATGGAAGCACCTCCGTTGCAATTTTACGGAATACTTCCTGTGCATACGTACTGTGTGCCTGGTCAGATACGTTCGGTTCATCGATGACAACGTAAATGACAACCTGCGGATCATCGATCGGCACTGCTCCGATAAAGGAAACCAGATACTTTCCAGCCGCACGTGTACCGGTCGTGTAGTCGATCTTCTCGGCTGTACCGGTCTTTCCTCCGATCCGATAACCCGGCACCTGTGCCTTTGTACCGGTACCTTCCTCTACAGTCAGTTCCAGGTAACTGCGGATCAGCTCGGAAACATTCGAAGAGACCGTCTGCTTTAACAGAAGCCCGGAATTGTTCTGGATCACTTTTCCATTCTCATCAAGTACGCGCTCCATCACATGCGGCTGATAATAATTGCCTCCGTTAATGACAGAACAGAAAGCTGCAATCTCCTGGATCATCGTACAGGTAAAACCCTGTCCGAATGTACAGGTCGCAAGCTCTACTTCATTCATCCGCTCCTGTGTATAGACCGAACCGCCTGCCTCGTTCGGTAGATCAATTCCGGTCAGATGCCCGAAGTTGAACAATGACTGGTACTCAATGTATTTCGAGACTCCCATTGCCGCACCGATCTGCATCAGTCCGTCATTGCAGGAGTTCTTCAGTACATCTCCAAGTGACTCTTCCCCGTGTGCTCCCGGCCATACATCGCAGCGGATGTAAGTATCTGTGACCTGTTCTCCACCGTCGCAGTAAAAGCTGCTGTTCTCTGTGATTGCACCACTTTCCAGCGCTGCGGCGATCGTCATCGGTTTGAACGTAGAACCCGGTTCGATACCATCTGTCACGCAGTAGTTTTTCCACAGGGTGTTCAGTGCATCCACATATTCCTCATCGCTCATATCTTTCTGTTCTGACTTCGTATACCAGTCATCCAGATTCTGTGGCGTATTCAGATCATAGCTGTGGTTTGTCGCCATCGCAAGAATTGAGCCGCTGTCCGGATCCATCGCAATAACACCGATATCCTTCGCACCGTGTTTGGCTGTACCGTTGTCCTCATCGGTCCCGTATTCGTCATCAAATTCCTGAATATACTTTTCTACAATCTGCTGAATATTCAGATCCAGCGTCGTCTTGATCGTATAGCCATTCTGCGGCACGATCGTCTTTTTCTGATACTCCTGATTTTCATTGAGGTATCCGAAGACTCTTCCGTTTGTCCCTTTCAGCAGACTGTCGTAATAGGACTCAATTCCGCTGATGCCGTCCCCGATATCATTGGAAAACCCAACTACCGTACTTGCCACACTGCCAAGTGGATACTGCCGCTGATACTTCTCCTCAAAATAAATGCCTTGCACATTCTGAAGCTCTTTTCGCTCTGCCTGTGTAAGGTCACGGTCTTCATCCAGTGATACGTATGCATCATACGCATCTTTCTGTTCCTGTGTGATATTTTCTTTCAGTACCTGATACTGGCTGTCCTTTGTCTTTTCCCCTGTGATCCTGTCCCGGATCTCATCACGGTCCAGATCAAATACTTCATTTAAGGCTTTGACCGTAGGCTCCAGGAAATTTTTTGCATCCTGATTAATCGCACTGCAGTCCAATACCAGATTATATTTTTTCTCGCTGTACGCGATCACCCGGCCATTCGTATCCTGAATCTCGCCTCTGCGGCTTACCAGAGTCCTGCTGTCATAATTCTCCTGTGACAGCACCTGCTTTGCGTATTTTTTTCCGCTTTTTACGTTGATATACGCGATCCGCAACAGCAAAATAATGAGCAGAAAAAGAATCAATGCAAAAATAAGCAACAGCTTTTTCTGCATGGCCATCGTAAATTTCCGCGGTTTTTTTGTGCGTTTTTTATTTGTTCTGTTTGTCGCTGAGTTTGCCAACTAATCACCTACTCTTCGGGCACGTCCGAATACTGTCTGACATAGTCGTTGTCCTGCAGTTCATATTCTACGATCTGACTTCCGGCTGCATAAGTCATTCCATATTCGTTCATCGCAATGTCCTTGATATGCTCCATATCAACACCTGCCATGATCTGATTATAATTGGAATCATTTTCAAGCTTTGCCTGATCCAGCTGTGTTTCAAGGGCAGTCACCTGTTTCTGAAGTCTTGTCCCCTTCGCCTGCAGCTGCAGATAATTCACACAGGTAAGCACAGTCACTACTGCTGCTGCCGTCAGAAACAGCACATAGCCCACACTCATCTGCAGCGCCCGTTCTCTGTTCTGCTTCGTCTCTGCACTGACC
This sequence comes from Lachnospiraceae bacterium, assembly GCA_902363665.1. Taxonomy (GTDB): domain Bacteria; phylum Bacillota; class Clostridia; order Lachnospirales; family Lachnospiraceae; genus Choladousia. The sequence goes on from CABJAW010000017.1 coordinate 51,418, forward strand.
TGCGGAGCAGGACGCTTCTGTACTTTCTCCGGAACAGGATCCAGTCTGCGCACTGCCGTTCCGTCTACGTACGCATGCACCCTTCCGTACTCTTCCTTTTTGTACTGGCCGTGCACTGCACTGCCTTTTTTTGTCGTTCCTGCCATTTTCTGCTCTCCCGCTTCCTATTGTATTTCACGTTCGAATACACGAAGTTTCGAACTCTTTGCCCTGCTGTTCTCTTCCAGTTCTTCCTGTGAAGGTATCACAGGCTTGCGTGTAATTACTTTTCCTTTTGATTTCTTTCCGCATACGCATACAGGAAATTCTTTGGGGCAGGTACATGGGTTTTCGCATTCCCGGAATTTGTTCTTTACAATGCGGTCCTCCAGTGAATGGAATGTGATCACGCAGATCCGCCCTCCATCATTCAAAAGATCGATCATATCCCCCAGAGAATTCTCCAACACGTCCAGTTCCCTGTTTACCTCTATTCGAATTGCCTGAAACGTCCTTTTGGCCGGGTGTCCTCCAACTGCCCGCACTTTTGCAGGTATTGCCGCTTTTATAACATGAATTAACTCCCCAGTCGTTTCCAATGCTTTCTGATTTCTCGCACTTACAATATGCTTTGCGATATTTTTTGCAAATTTTTCTTCTCCGTAATCACGGATGATATGATACAGCTCCATTTCACTGTATTCATTTACAACTTCTTTCGCTGACAGTGTCTGCCGCTGATCCATTCGCATGTCCAGCGGAGCATCTTCTCTGTAAGTAAAGCCGCGGCTTGCCTCGTCAAGCTGATAGGAGGAGACCCCCAGATCCAAAATGACTCCATCAACAGATGTGATTCCAAGTCTGCCAAGTTCTCTTTTCATATTGCAGTAATTACTGCGTACGATCGTCACCCGGTCCTTGAATCGCTCCAAGCGCCCCGTAGCTGCCTCGATTGCTGCTTCATCCTGATCAATTCCGATCAATCTTCCTTTATCTGAAAGGTGAGTGCAAATCTCATAGGAATGACCGCCTCCACCGAGTGTCCCATCTACATAAATTCCATCTGGTTTTATCTGCAAAGCGTCAATGCTTTCCTCCAAAAGTACAGATTTGTGTCTGAATTCCATACAAGCCTCCCCAGGTTATATGCCTAAACCTAAATCCGTCATTTGTTCGGCGATATCATCCATATCATCATAAGCATTGTTGTCCGTCCAATTTGCTTTTGACCAGATCTCGACCCGATTCAGGTTTCCTGAAAGCACCACATCTTTTTCAAGCTGTGCAAACTCCCTCAGTGTCTGCGGCAGAAGAATTCTCCCCTGCTTATCCAACTCGCATTCCGTGGCACCCGCTACAAAGAAACGCGTGAATTTTCTGGCGCTCTTCTGAGTAAGCGGCAGAGTACGCAGCTTCTGTTCAAAGAGTTCCCATTCGTTCATAGGAAACACAAACAGGCATCCATCCAATCCCTTGGTCACAACAAACTCATTTCCGAGCTGTTCGCGAAACTTTGCGGGGATAATCAGTCTGCCTTTGGTGTCGATCGTATGATTGTACTCTCCCATAAACATCATGATGCACCTTCTTCTGGCTGCTATCTGGTGTCCCTCTCGCTGTATGGCCTTTTGAAAAGAAGCTTCCCTCCATGTTCTTTCCACCAGACCCCACAACTCACCACTTTCTACCACTTGCTTATTAATAATAGCTTAATTTATAGAAAAAAACAAGTCCTATTTCAGAATAGTATTCAATTTTTTCCGATATGTGTTAAAAAAGAAAATGCAGAAAAGGTTTTTCCTCTTCTGCACTATTTTTTATGCCAATTCCATATACTGTTCGATCAGTCGATCCAGAAGCAGGCTCTGCGCATATACCTTCGCATCGCTTCCCTGCGCAACCAAGAGGTTGAGTTTTTTGCGTTCTTCTTCAATCCTGCATTTCAAAAGTTCTTTCTGGCTCATTTTCCTTTGTCCCTCTCTTCTGCTCTGTTGTGATTCACATTCAGGATTTCAGATGATCCATCCTCCATTTATTTATAATAAGGAAAAACAGTGCTGTCACCGCCAGTACCCCTGAAAGCAGCTGGGAGACCGGAATCTGTGTTCCCGGCAGCAACAGTTGATCCGTCCGAAGTCCCTCGATCCAGAAACGTCCGATTCCATACAGCAGCAGATAATTTAGAAATACCATTCCGTCATACTTTCGCTTTACCCGAAATGTCAGAAACAGCAGGATCAGCAATACACCGATATTCCACATCGACTCATACAGAAAGGTGGGATGTACCTGTATATATTCTGTACCGCCAATCCTCTTTACTTTTTCCCACATTTCGGCTGTAATCTCACCGGAACGCACATCAGATACCGGAAGCTGCATTGCAAACAGATTGTCTGTATAGCCGCCAAATGCTTCCCTGTTAAAAAAATTCCCCCACCGTCCCAGCGCCTGTCCCCAGACAAGCCCAAGGATGGCAGTGTCCGCCGTTTTTAAAAACTTTATCTTTCGTATTTTACAGAACAACGCAGTCGTAACCGCACCGCCGATCACTCCGCCGTAAATCGCCAGTCCGCCTTCCCGGATATTGATGATCTCCCCAAGATGGCTGCTGTAATAATTCCAGGAAAACGCCACATAATAAATGCGGGCACAGACTACCGAAACGACAATCGCAATCATTCCCAGATCAAAATAATCGTCACCCCTCTGCCCTGTGCGGTCCGCGACCTTCATCACAAGCAGAAGCCCCGTCACCATCGCCGCTGCCAGCACAATCCCGTAACACGCGATCTCCAGGCTTCCGACAGAAAAGGCTTTCGCCACATGATCCAGCACAATGCCAAGGTGCGGGAAGCGGATCGTCCCGTTTTCAGCTGTCACAACGTGAATCAGTCCCATAGATCATTCTCCCGGCATCTTACTTATTTTTTCAGACATTAAAACGGAACAGAATCACATCGCCGTCCTGCACGACGTAATCCTTGCCTTCAAGCCTGACAAGCCCTTTCTCCTTCGCTGCAGAATAAGCTCCGCAGTCCAGAAGATCCTGATAGTTTACTACCTCAGCACGGATGAAACCACGTTCAAAATCAGAGTGGATCTTACCGGCTGCCTGTGGTGCCTTTGTTCCCCTGCGGATCGTCCACGCACGTGTCTCAGTCTCTCCTGCAGTCAGGTAACTTAAAAGCCCGAGCAGGCTGTAGCTCGCCTTTATCAGTTTTTCCAGACCGGACTCTTTTAATCCAAGGTCCTCAAGGAACATCTGTTTCTCATCATCCTCGAGTTCAGAAATTTCCTCCTCAATCTGTGCACAGATCACAAATACCTCACTGTTTGTTTCTTTTGCGTACTCTCTTACGCGGGCTACGTGCTCATTGGAAGCACCGTCATCAGCCAGATCCTCTTCTCCAACGTTTGCCGCAAAAATAACCGGCTTTGCCGTCAGCAGGTTGTACTCTGCCAGCCATGCCAGTTCTTCCTCGTCCTCTGTTTTGTAAGTGATTGCCAGTTTTCCATCCTCAAGGTGTGCCTTCAGTGCCTGCAAAAGATCCAGTTCCTTTGCAAGCTTCTTGTCATTTCTGGCTCCGCGTACGGTCTTTGCAATACGGCGCTCCAGAATCTCCAGATCGGAGAAGATCAGCTCCAGGTTAATCGTTTCGATATCACGGATCGGATCCACGCTGCCGTCTACATGAATGACATTTGAATCCTCAAAGCAGCGTACCACGTGAACGATTGCATCCACCTCACGGATGTTTGCCAGAAACTGGTTTCCAAGTCCTTCTCCCTTTGATGCACCCTTTACCAGACCTGCAATATCCACAAATTCGATGACTGCCGGTGTGATCTTTGCCGAATGGTACAGATCTCCAAGCAGCTTCAGCCTCTCGTCCGGCACCGGAACGACTCCGACATTCGGATCGATCGTACAGAACGGATAGTTCGCCGATTCTGCGCCTGCTTTCGTTAAAGAATTAAATAAGGTACTTTTTCCGACATTCGGCAATCCTACGATTCCAAGTTTCATGTTTGCTTCTCTCCATTTCTGCGTCTATTCTCTCGCGCTTTCGCACTTTTCTTTTGTTCTTTACGGTTTTTCAACCTTTTTTCCAAACACGTCACAGTTTAGCACATAAACTGACATTTCACAATACTTTCCATCAGAAACCTGTCGACAGGTTTCGCAAGCCCCTGAGCGTTTTACCACGTATAGCTGTTCATTACCTGCAGAAGGCGCGTCACATTTTCTGCACGGTCGCCCCTGAAGACACCGGAACCGGCCACGATCACATCTGCGCCCGCTTCCAGAACTGTATGGATCGTCGCATCATTGATACCGCCATCCACCTCAATTCTGAGCGGAAGGTCAAGTGCCTGTGTTTTTTTTCGCAGCACACGGATCTTTTCTGTCATCTGCGGAATATATTTCTGCCCGCCGAATCCCGGGTTTACCGTCATGATCAGTACCATGTCCAGATCCTCCAGCACATAATCCAGAACAGAGAGCGGCGTAGAGGGGTTCAGGGCGACTGCTGCTTTCATTCCCCGGTCTTTGATCGTCTGTATCACCCGATGCAGATGGCGCGTCGCCTCGGCATGGACCGTGATCCCGTCTGCACCGCATGCGGCAAACTCATCAATATAGCGCTCCGGCTGCTCGATCATCAGATGCACGTCAAAAAAGCACTCGCGTCCCTTTCGGATCGATGAGATAACCGGCATGCCAAATGAGATGCTCGGCACAAACATGCCATCCATCACATCAATATGCAGATATTTTGCCCCTGCAGAAGTGACTGCGTCAATCTCTTCGCCAAGCCGGCCAAAATCTGCCGCAAGAATCGATGGTGCGAGAATGTTTTCCCTTGGCAACGTCACTTCTTCTTTCCTTTTGTTCTCCATTCCTTGTTCTGTTCCTTTTCCTGCGTAATTCATAGCAACTCCCCACATACGTACCATTCAAAACCGGAAAATTTTGCAGAATCTTTCTGAAATACCTGCTTTTCCTTTTCTCTGACGGATACATTTATTTTTATAGTCAATACAGTTATTCTGAGTCCACTTTCATAAGGCAAAGCAAACAGCTGTAATCCGCTGTGCTTTGTTTTGTCAATATTTTCTGGCATGCCGCAGTTCTTCTGCGAGCAGTGTGTAGTTCTCGTAGCGTGACCGGCTGATCTCGCCCTTGTCCAGCGCCTCTTTTACGGCACAATCCGGCTCGCTCAAATGCAGGCAGCCCTGAAATCTGCAGTACGGCTCATATCTGACAAATTCCGGAAAATACCGCCACAGCTCCTCATAGGCGATGCCCTGTAGATACAGGGAACTGAATCCGGGCGTATCCAGAAAGTATGTGTCTTTTCGCAGACAGATCAGCTCTGTATGACGTGTCGTATGACGCCCCCGCTCGATCTTCCGGCTCACTTCCCCGACTTCCATCTGAACATGCGGCTGCAGAAGATTGGTCAGAGAGGATTTTCCAACACCGGAAGGACCGGCAACAACGGTCGTTTTTCCATTCAGCAGTGACTGAATCTTTTCAATCCCTTCTTTTTTCGCCACCGAGAGTATGTGTACCTCGCATCCGCTGCCACGGTATGTCTCTTCCAGCTGCGCAAGCTCCTGCTCCGTGCTCAGGTCTGCCTTGTTGAAACAGATCACTACCGGAATGTGCTGCTGCTCCATCGATATCAGGAAACGATCCAGCAGATTCAGATTCGGTTTCGGGCTTGCCGCCGCAAAAATAACGAGTGCCTGATCCACATTTGCCACTGCCGGGCGGATCAGCACATTCTGCCGCGGCAGGATCGCATCCACGTTTCCTGCCGGCTTTTCCCCGTCCTGCACTACCGACATCTCCACATTGTCCCCCGGAAGCGGCTTGATCTTCTCTTTTCGGAAGATTCCCTTTGCCCGGCATTCATATACCTCGCCGTCCTCCGCCTGCACGTAGTAGAAACCTCCGATTCCTCTTATGATTTTTCCTTTCATGCAACCCCCGTTCTCTGTCATTTTGAATCTTTATGCATCATCCATGCTTTCATTCTTCAATAGTGCACTTCCACCAGTCTGGTCCGCATAAGACCTGCTCATTTCCTGTTTCTTTTTGTTGTCCGTGTACAGTCACCGGGCCTGGCTAAATTTAATCCCTGCATATTCGATCTGGTTTGTCACATTTCCATTGTCATCAAGCAGATACACGTATGCTGTGCCGGTTGAAACACCTGATGCCCCCTGCACCTGCAGATGATACGGGAAGGTCGTAGTTCCCTCAAAGATCGTTGCCTCTCCTACTCCATCCTGTATCAGCGTAATCCTTACCTGCTGGCCATTGTAACCCTGCGGTGTCTCCAGACTTGCGTCACATTTCCAGACTCCGTCAGAACCGTTCGTCACAGAAATCGCATCATCCTGTGTATCAGATGGAGCCGGTCCGTTGCTGATGACCAGTGTGACCGTCGTTCCGCGTGGTACCTGCTCGTCGCTTCCGACGCTCTGACTGATGACCATGCCCTGTGCCACTGTATCGCTATATTCATACTGATAGTCCGGTTCCAGATCCAGCATCTTGAGCGCTTTTGTCGCCTGCTCCTCTGTGTAACCGACTACACTCCACAAGGTCACATAATCAGCCGGATCCTGCGACGGTTCTGCGCCCTGACTGATGTAAAGTGTCACCGTATCACCCGGCTTCAGTGTTGTACCTGCTTCCGGCGAAGTCGAAATTACATGACCTGCGTCGATCGTATCACTGTACTGCGACTCATCCAGACTGCACTGCAGCCCTTTTGTCAGCAGGAATGCCTGAGCCATACTCTTCTCATAATTCTTCAGATCGTCAAGCACAATGTTCTCATCTTCCTGAACAGTCTGATATGTTACGGTATCTCCCTTTGAAACAAGTTCCCCCTGCGCCGGCGTCTGAGAACATACCTGTCCGGCACTGTACTGTGTGGAAGACGTCGTTCCGGAGGAAACGCCCTTTAAGCCGAAGCTGTCCAGCATTCTCTGCGCATCCGCCTCAGAAAGTCCGGTGATCTGCGGCACCGTCACCTGCTGTGCGGCTTTGGCAACTGCTTCCGTCTGCGCCTCAGTACTATCTTCTGTCTCTTTTCTTACCACGCTCTCCGTCTGTGTCTGTGTTTTTTTTGTCTTCGCTGATTTTCGGCCAAAATTCAAAATGCCGAATGCATTCGCAAGAAGCGCTAAAAATACACAGCCAATCACAACTGCTACAATGATCCCACCGATCGTAACTACTTTTTCCAGCTTCGGATTCAGACCGGCATCACTGTCCCGGTCTTTTTCCCGCAGATTTTTCAACAGATCCTTATCCTGAAGATGGAACGATTCGTCCTCAATCTTGTAATCCTGCGGATTATCATACGCATCATAGTATGGATCGTAGTTATTTTCCTCATACGCCTCATCATAATCCTGGTTCCATCTGCTGCTATCATAGTTTCCAGGATGGTTCGGCTGAACTTCCTGATAGCCGCTCTTGTGATAATAACTTCCAGGCTGATACGCACGGCTGCGCTGGTTCTGCGGCGCATTTTCTTTCGCATGAAGTCCTGCCGCCGCCCCAAGCTCCATATTTTCATCGTAGACTGGCATCGCCCGCTGCTCTGCGTTGATCTGTTCGAGATCATTTTTGGACATGATGATTGTCTGTGAGGTATTGTCCATTACCCGCTGCTCCACAAAATCACCGTCCGGATTGACAAGTGACTCCCGCAGGTCGCGGATCACCTCGGTCATATTTGCATACCGGCGGTCCGGACTCTTCTGTGTACATTTCAGTACGATCTCATTCGTGCTGCGCGGAATCTCCGGCACCTCTTCCTTCGGTCCGTGCAGTTCCTCCTGCAGATGTTTGATCGCCACTGCGACAGCCGTATCACCGTCAAACGGCACATGTCCGGTCAGCATCTCGTACATCGTGATGCCCAGAGAATAAATATCGCTCTTCTCATCACTGTAGCCACCGCGCGACTGCTCCGGCGAACTGTAATGAACCGATCCCATCACGCTGGAATTGATCGTATTGGACGAAGAGGCACGTGCGATACCGAAATCCGCCACCTTTACCTTTCCATCCGTCGATATGATGATATTCTGCGGCTTGATATCACGATGGATAATTCCATTGTTGTGCGCCGCCTCCAGGCCTGCCGAAATCTGGAGCGCAATGCTTGTCGCCTCCCGTACCGACAGACGGCCCTTATTTTTAATGTACTCTTTGAGCGTGATCCCCTCGACCAGCTCCATCACAATATAGTAAATCCCGGCCTCTTCCCCGACATCATAGATGTTTACGATATTGGCGTGCGCAAGGCCTGCTGCAGACTGCGCCTCGACCCGGAATTTTGAGATGAACTGTTTGTCATCCCGGAATTCCTTTTTCATCACTTTTACCGCTACAAAACGATTCAGCTTGTGATCCTTCGCCTTATAAACATCCGCCATGCCGCCAGAGCCGATCTTGGATATTATTTCGTATCTGTTCTGTATAAACATTCCGACTTTCAGCATATTTTATCCTCACTATTCAATCTCAGCCAGCACTACGGAAATATTGTCTTTGCCGCCATTTTTGTTTGCCGTATCGACAAGCGCACCGGCCGCCTCCTCGATCGAGCTGTTTTTCCTGACAATTTCCAGAATTTCTTCGTCCTCTACCATGTTGGTCAGTCCGTCGGAACAGAGCAAAATCTTATCTCCATGCTCCAGTTTTACATCAAAAAAATCCACGCGCACCGGCACCCGAACACCGATCGCGCGGGTAATCACATTTCGGTCCGGATAATTTTTTGCATCTTTTCGCTGCAGTTCTCCGATCCGTATCATTTCTTCCACAAGGGAATGGTCATGCGTGATCTGCTCGATCCCGTCATCAATCAGGTATAACCTGCTGTCCCCGACATTTGCCACATACAGATATTCATCCTGTACCGTCGCAGCCACCAGCGTCGTTCCCATTCCTTCCAGTTCTTTTTCACTTTCTGCTTTCTCCAGCACCTGCTCGTTTGCATGATGGATCGCCATGCTCAGAAGCGGCACCGGCCGGTCCTCTTCCGACTCTTTTATGTATGCAAGCATCTCCTGCACCGTGTAGCGTGACGCAAGATCACCGGCATTGTGTCCGCCCATTCCGTCTGCAACGATTAACAGATTTTTCAGGTTGCCCACTGGCTGATCCGAAGCATAGACATAATCCTGGTTCATGGAGCGTTTTTTTCCAATATCTGTTATACTGTACGCTTTCATTCCTGAGCGTCCCTTCCTTTCGCGTCTATGTAGCTTTTCCTGAGCTGACCGCAGGCTCCGCCGATATCGCGGCCCATCTCTCTTCTAATAGTAACATTAATATGATTTTTTTCAAGTTTATTTTTGAATGCTTCAATGACCTCACGATACGGCTGCACAAAGCTCCGCTCCTTAATCGGATTGACCGGGATCAGATTCACATGACAGTTGATATCACCGATCAGTGTAGCCAGGTCGCGCGCGTCCTTATCACTGTCATTCACACCGCCGACCAGGCTGTACTCAAATGTGATCCTTCTCCCGGTCTGTTCGAAATAGTAGCGGCAGGCATCCAGTACATCATGAATTTCGTATTTAAACGCGATCGGCATCAACTCTTTCCGTTTTTCCTGGCTGGACGCATGCAGAGACAGCGCCAGCGTGATCTGAAGCTTCTCATCGGCGAGCCTTCTCATATTTTCCACGATTCCGCACGTTGAGACGGTCACGTTTCGCTGGCTGATATGCAGCCCGTGCTCATCAGTGAGCAGCTTCAGAAACTGCAGTAGATTGTCGTAATTGTCGAGTGGCTCTCCCGTTCCCATCAGCACAAGGTTGGAGACGCGCTCCCCCGAGATCTTCTGGATCTCATAAATCTGTTCAAGCATCTCGGACGGCCGCAGCTGCCTTGTCAGACCACCGAGCGTCGAGGCGCAGAAACGGCAGCCCATCCGGCAGCCGACCTGCGACGAAATACACACGGAATTGCCATGATGATACCGCATCAGCACACTCTCGATCACATTTCCGTCTTCCAGCCCGAACAGGTATTTCTCTGTCCCGTCGATTCCGGAGATCAGCCGATCCTCCAGTGTCAGTACCGTGTAATCATACTGCTCCTTCAGTTTTTCCCGGAAGCTTTTCGGAAGATTCGTCATCTCCTCAAAACTTCCGGCCAGTTTTTCATGCATCCACTGATACAGCTGCTTTGCGCGAAACGGCTTCTCTCCAAGCGCAGCCATCTCCTGCTGCAGCTGTTCGTAGTCCATTGACCGGATGTCTTTCCTCTTCTGTGTGCGCTGTGTCACTTCTCTTTCTTCCATGGCACTCCTTTTTTATTCTGTCTGCTTTCGAAATCTTTTTGTTCTTGATTTGTAACTGTTCAGAGCCAAGCAAAATTTCATAAAACAGGCGGAAAATGCTTGCATTTTTAAGCCTGTTTTTGAAATTTTATTTGGCGGATACGCCACACCGACGAAATGCGTAGCATTTTGGAGGTTGGCTCTGAACAGTTACCTTGATTTTTTATGAAAAAGGGGGTTCTGAACCCTGTAAAGCGGGCATTCGCAATCGCTTCGCGACCTGCGTTCATATTCCGGGCTTACTCTTCCTCTTTCAGCCGTCTCAGCCTTGCAATAAAGAAACCGTCCGACTCATGCACGCCAGGCAGCAGTTGAATGTAGCCCCCGGCCGTCGTCTTTCCTTTCAGTTCTTCGCAGATATACGGATCAATACTTTCCAGGCGGAACGGATAGTTTTCCAAAAACCATTTCAGATTATACTGGTTCTCATCGGCTCCGATCGTACACGTGCTGTAGATCAGCACTCCGTTTGGCCGCACATATTCCTGCACTACAGAAAGAATTCTTCGCTGCAGGCGGATAATATCCTGCTGCCTCTTTTCTGACATCTTATATTTAATGTCCTGCTTCTTTCCAATCACGCCAAGACCGGAACAGGGTACGTCCGCAAGCACGATATCTGCTTTTTTTACCGATTCCGGATCACGCACTGTCGCATCCCAGACCGCGGCGCGGATATTGATCGCTTCCGTACGCTCGATGTTCTCCTGCATCAGTGCCACCTTCCGCTCAGAAACATCACGGGCTTCCACGTAGCCGCTTCCCATCAGCTTCTCCGCGATGTGAAGGCTTTTTCCACCCGGAGCCGCACAGACATCGATACAGTAGTCTCCCCAGTTTGGCGCAGCTACCTCTGCCACCAGCATGGAACTGATATCCTGCACCGTAATCCAGCCTTTCTTAAACGCGGAAAGCGCTCCGATGTAATTATAATCGGAGAGAACCAGTGCATAATCGAGGTATGGATGCTCCCGCACGGAAGCCCCGTCTTTTTTCAGTTCCTCAATGATCTCCTCTTTTGATGCTTTCTGCAGGTCACAGCGCACGACTGTCCCCTTTTTCATATGGGTATCACGGCAGATCTTCTCCGTCGTCTCATATCCGAACTGCTGCATCCATTTATCAAGCATCCAGATTGGGAAGGAATACCGCACGGAAAGATAATGCAGCGGATCAAGGTTTTCATCCGGATATTTTACCTGGCTCAAGCGGCGTGCCGTGTTGCGCAGTACTCCATTGACAAAGCCCTTCAGATTGTAAAAACCTCTCCGCTGTGCAATTTTCACCGCCTCGTTGCATACTGCCGAATCCGGTACGCTGTCCATGTATTTCAGCTGATAGACTGACATCCGCAGGAGATTCCGGATCAGCGGTTTCATATTGTAGACCGGCACATTCGAAAACTGTTCGATAATATAATCCAGCTGGATCATATGCTCCAGTGTTCCCTCTACAACTCTTGAAATAAATGCACGATCCCGCTTTTCCAGATACTGGTATTTCTCCAGCACCTCCCGCAGTACGATATGGCTGTACGCTTCCTCCTCTGTGATCTCCATCAGGATGCCAAGTGCAATCTCCCTGATATTTACCTGTTTAGTCATCATCTCGTCTTCTTCCTCCTGACAGAATGATCAGCCGCAGCAGCTGTAAAACAGATGCCGCAAGGCTCGCCACATACGTAAGTGCCGCTGCTTTTAACACCTTTCTTCCTCCGGACAGCTCCGTATCACTGAGCATATGGCTTGATTCCAGAATCTTCAATGCGCGCGAAGATGCATTGAACTCTACCGGCAGTGTGACGAGCTGAAACAGTACCGCAAGAGAAAACAGGATAATTCCGGCCGTAACCAGAGGACGGATGGATAAAATCAGTCCGGCGATAAACACCGGCCATGACAGTGAAGAACCAAAATTAGCCGCCGGTACCAGTGTGCTGCGCAGCACAAGCGGGCCATATTTTTCTTTGTCCTGAATCGCATGACCGCATTCATGCGCCGCAACGCAGACTGCCGCGATGGAATTTGATCCGTACGTACTGTCCGAAAGCCGCAGGGTCTTTGTTCTCGGATCATAATGGTCCGTCAGCTGCCCACTGATCCGCTGGATCGAGACGTCATAAATCCCGGCGCTGTGCAGTACCCGTTCAGCAGCTGCAGCGCCCGTCAGTCCAGACATGCTGCGGATCTTTGCATAATGGTTAAATGTACTCTTTACATTGGAAGAAGCAATCAGGGAAAGTACCAGTCCCGCGATGATCAGCAGATACGTCCAGTCAAACATATAGCCATAGCCTCCATACCCGTATCCGCCATAAAATGAATTTACACCTGATGCAAGCAGATTCATAAAATCTCTCCTTTCTTCCCGTTCTTTTCCGTTATTCTTCCCGGCCGCGTCCGAAACATTCACCGCATTCTACCGGATAACCGCGCAGAAATGCATCGACCTCCATCCGTTTCTTTCCTTCTGGCTGTACTTCTTTTAAGGAGAGAAGTCCATTCGCGGTCTGGATCACAAGATCGTTCTTTGTCACTTTGACTGCCGTACCGAATCCCGCTTTTTCTTTTGAATCTTCCGGCTCAACCTGCGCATCCCAGATTTTTAAGGTTTTTCCGCGATAGTGCGTATAGGCGCTCGGCCACGGATTCAGGCCGCGGATCAGGCACTCTATTTTTTTTGCATCCTGATTCCAGTCGATTTCGCCCTGCTTTTTTGTCAGCATTGCCGCGTACGGCGTCGGGCTTTCTGCCGGCTGTTTTTGGGCTGTTACGGTTCCGTTCTCCAGAGCCTCCAGCGTTTTGATCAGAAGCTGCGCACCGACTTCACTCAGTTTGTCAAACAGACTTCCACCGGTCTCTTTTTCCTCCAGTGCCACAGTCTCCTTTAAAAGCATATCGCCGGTATCCAATCCGGCATCCATCTGCATCGTTGTCACACCGGATTCCTTTTCCCCGTCAATAACCGCCCACTGAATCGGCGCCGCGCCGCGGTATTTCGGAAGCAGTGAAGCATGTACATTGATACAGCCGTATTTCGGCAGTTTTAAAATACTCTCCGGAATGATCTGGCCAAACGCCACTACCACGATCACATCCGGTGCAAGTTCCTCTAACACGGAATGCCACTGTGCCTCCCGGATCTTTGCCGGCTGATAAACCGGAATTCCAGCTTCCACCGCAACTTCCTTTGTCGGTGTCATCTGCAGTGCTTTTCCGCGCCCCTTCGGCTTGTCCGGCTGAGAAAAAACTGCTGCGACTTCATATTTCGAATCGATCAGTGCCTTCAGCGTACCGACTGCAAAGTCAGGCGTTCCCATAAATACAACTTTTTTTATCATTCCGATCACTCCTCGATTTCTTCCGCCTCTTCGCCGGAAACATCCATCAGCTCACCCTCCACGTAACGCACATACATGATTCCGTCCAGATGATCGCACTCATGGCAGACTGCGCGTGCCAGAAGCTCAGTACCTTCAAACTCATACGGCTCACCATTCTCATCAAGTGCACGTACCTTCACGTAATTTGGACGGGTCACGATACCAGCCTGTCCCGGAAGACTTAAGCAGCCCTCCTGTCCGGTCTGAGAACCGGATGTCTCCAGAATCTCCGGATTTACCATAACAATCGGACCTTCTCCAATATCGATGACCACGATGCGCTTGAGCACGCCGACCTGCGGTGCTGCAAGTCCGACACCATTTGCATCATACATCGTATCAAGCATATCCTGAATGAGCTCGCGGTCACGGTCTGTCACCTGCTTCAGCGGTCTGCACACCTTCTCCAGTTTTTCGTCTCCCATAATTCTAATCTGTCTTAATGCCATTTTCGTTCCTCCTGATTTCTTCCTGATATTGTTAACAGCTATTCTGCTGCGGCCGCAAAACGGATATTTGCAGTCTTCTAATTCATCTCAAACTGAACCCGGATCTCCCGGAATCCTTCATTCATCTCAATATATTGTTCCACGATATTTTTTACTGCGATCAGCTTTTTTGTATTTTCGTGCTTGACGTAAATCGCCTTTCGGTAAACATCATTGATTTTTGCAATCGGCTCATCCGCCGGCCCGATCACAGCAGCTTCACATCGGCCCGACACCTGACGGATAAATTTTGCAAGATAACCTGCCGCAACTGCAAGATGCTCCTCATCCGCTCCCGATACATGCACCGCCATCATACTTCCGGCCGGCGGGTAAAGGGAAAGACGGCGGTACGCCATCTCCTGCTCATAAAACGGCTCGTACGCCTGATCCGCCGCACACACAATCGCATAATGCTCCGGATCATACGTCTGGATCACAACCTCACCCGGCTCCTTTCCGCGGCCGGCTCTTCCCGCCGCCTGTACCAGAAGCTGAAAGGTTTTCTCAGCTGCGCGGTAATCGCTTACATGGAGCGACAAGTCTGCCGCAAGGATTCCAACCAGCGTCACATTCGGAAAATCGTGACCCTTTACAATCATCTGTGTACCAATCAGAATATCCGCCTCCCGATTTCCAAACGCCCGCAGGATCTCCGCATGGCCATCCTTTCCGCGCGTTGTATCTGCATCCATACGAAGCGTCCGTGCCTGCGGAAATGCTTTTTTCACAATCTCTTCAATCTGCTGTGTGCCGGCTTTAAAGCCGCCGATAAACGGTGACCCGCACTTTGGGCACGTTTTCACCGCTTCCTGTGTATAGCCGCAGTAATGGCAGACCATCCGGCCTCCGCGGTGCAGAGAAAGAGACACATCACAGTGCGGACATTTCAGTACATGGCCGCATGCCCGGCACGACACAAAACCAGAATACCCTCTCCGGTTCAAAAAAAGCAGGATCTGCTGTTTTTTCTCCAGTCTCTGACGCATCTTCCCATAAAGGGCACGGCTTAGAATCGACCGGTTTCCTTCTTTTAATTCCTGTCTTAAATCGACCGTCGTTACCTGCGGAAGCGCTCCGCCTGTGGCCCGGCTGGGAAGCTCAAGCAGATGGTACCATCCGTTTTTTGCGCCGTAATACGCTTCCATCGACGGCGTCGCACTGCCGAGTACCAGCTGAGCCCCTTCAAGCTGCGCCCGCTTTCGCGCCGTCTCTCTTGCATGGTAACGCGGTGTTGTCTCGCTGCGGTAGGAATCCTCGTGTTCCTCATCAATGATGATCATTCCGAGATTCGGAAACGGAGTAAAAAGTGCGGACCGCGGGCCGATCATCACATCGATCTCCCCGTTTCTGGCACGCTCAAACTGATCGTACCGCTCCGCCTGAGAAAGTCTGGAGTGCAGGATTGAGATCCGTTCACCAAATCGCCGGTAAAACCGCAGCACATTCTGATACGTCAGTGAGATTTCCGGGATCAGCAGGATTGCCTGCTGCCCACGTTCAAGCGCATATGCAATCAGCTCGATATAAACTGCTGTCTTTCCGCTTCCGGTCACGCCGTGAATCAGCCATCCATCCGGATGCTCCCAGCTGCCGCAGATCACATCAACAACATGCTTCTGCTGTTCATTCAGCTGCACTCCGCTTCCATCCGGCAGGGCACCGTCTGTCCCGCCGCCCTGCGCTTTCAGTTCTTCGAGCACTGCCGGTGTCCGATAGATCTGATCCGTCTCACAGGTGATCATCCCTGCTTCCTCCAGCGGGCGAATCACCGCCTGCGTAATCCGGAGGCTTCCGGTTACGATTTCCATCGGAAGCTCCGGCTGTTCGATCAGAGCTTCCAGAAGCCTTGCCCGCGCACTCTGATGTTTTTTTCGAAACACTTCCAGAAATTCCAGTGCCTGCTCTTTTGGAATCGTTCTCACGATCCGCTTTTTCTTTTTCGGCGCGGCCTTTTCCCGAAACGGAAGCACCGTGCGCAGCGCCTGCACCGTGGAGGAACCATAATAATCCCGGATCCAGAGCGCCAGTGCAGTCAGTTTCGACTCCGCACCGACAAGATCGGTTTCAATCCGTCCGATCCTTTTCAGCTTTTCCGGCGGGCAGGCCGGGTGCTCTGTGATCTGCAGCACATACCCTTTTTTCAGATGGTCACCGCGCCCAAACGGGACTTCCACCACATTTCCGGGTTCCAGTACACGTTCCAGTTCTTCCGGCACTTTGTACTGAAATGTCTGATCCAGACGACTGTGTGAGATATCGATAATGATATCCGCATATAACATCCCGTCCCTGCTCCTCCTTCTTTTTGTTTTTCCTGCTGCTTCAATCCACGGTCCGTATTTTTGCAGAAACTGACATAATCATCCCATCGCTTAGTGCTCCGCGCACTTGAAGCGGGAAATGCATACCTGCGTTCAAATGCGGACACCTTTATGCGAAAGCACCTGTCCGCATTGATCATTCTGCGCCATTCACCTTTTTCCGGTCTTCTTCCAGAATCTCCTGAATCAGGACGCGCTCGTCCATCGGATATTTTTTGCCTTCAATTTCCTGATAATCCTCGTGTCCCTTTCCTGCAAGAATAATGACATCTCCGGGCTCGCCATGGTGAATCGCGTAAGCGATCGCCTCTTTGCGGTTTGTGATCGTAATGTATTTTCCGTCGGTCTTTTTAATGCCGGTCACAATATCCGCAATGATCTCCTCCGGCTTTTCATAACGCGGATTGTCCGATGTGATAATCGTGAAATCTGCCAGTTTTCCGGATACCTCACCCATTTCATAGCGGCGCAGCTTTGAACGGTTGCCTCCGCAGCCGAACATGCACACCAGCCGTTTCGGATGATACTCTTTCAAGGTGGTCAGCAGGCTTTCCAGTGCCATTGCGTTGTGCGCATAGTCGATCATTAAAGTAAAGTCATCCGAAACTTTTACTTTTTCAACGCGGCCCTTTACCTTCGCCTTTTTCAGTGCTTCCACGATCTGCTCCGGCTCCACCTTGAAGTGACGGCAGATCGCAATCGCAGTCAGTGAATTGTAAACACTGAATTTACCAGGAATATCCACTTCCACATTAAAATGCATCTTACCGGTCACGGTATAACGGATCCCAAGATAACCCGGGCGGCTGACAAGCTCCAGATTTTCTGCGCGCAGATCTGCTTTCTCAGAAAGACCAAACGTCTCAACTTCGCACGTGTGACCCCTTAAAATATCTGCAAGATGCGGATCGTCCGCATTCATAATACCCACTTTACACTGGCGGAACAGAAGGCTCTTGCATGCCACGTAATCCTCAAAGCTGGCATGCTCGGCCGGTCCGATATGGTCTGGTTCGATATTCGTAAAAATACCGAGTTCAAACGGAATCCCCGCGGTGCGGTTCAGCATCAGGCCCTGGGAAGAAACTTCCATCACGACAATCTGGCATCCCTTATCTGCCATCTGTCGGAAGTACTTCTGAATCGTCATTGACTCCGGCGTCGTATTGTTTGCCGGAATCACCTCATCCCCGATAATCGCCTCGATCGTGCCGATCAGTCCGACCTTATAACCTGCAGATTCCAGAATTGACTTCACCATATAAGTCGTCGTCGTCTTTCCTTTTGTGCCGGTTACACCGATGACCTTCATCTCTTCCGCCGGGTAACCATAATAAGCAGCTGAGATCAATGCCATCGCATAGCGTGAATCCTTCACCTGAATCACGGTCACATCCTTTGGTGCCTCCACCGGCTCTTCCACAACCAGCACCTTTGCACCTGCGGCCACCACCTGCGGTGCATACTTATGACCGTCGGTCACAGCTCCTTTTATACAGAAAAAAAGGGAACCCTCCCCCGCTTTTCTTGAATCATTGCTTATATCTCTGACCTCGATATCCGTCTCTCCCTGCAGACAGCGGTATTCCAGTCTTTCCAATAACTTTGTCAGTTTCATTCGGATTATCCCTCCTGTGAGATTTTTCGCTGATCTTGGCATCCTGACATTTTTTATACCTGACGCAAGCTCATAAGATTCCTTATGAGCTTCTTCTTATTCTAACATGGATACAGACGCACCACAAGAAAAAACGAAATATTACTCCGCCTTTTTCGCACACACATCCAGGAAGAATCGGATCACGCGGCTTCCATCCACGGTATCGTCCCTGCGGTTTGCAAAGCACATCCGCTCCGGATGCCACTGAACCGAGTAAACCGGGAGAGAGGTATGTACAAGCGCCTCCACCACGCTATCTTCTGATAAAGATACCGTTTCCAGTCCTGTTCCGACAGTTCCGACTGCCTGATGATGTGCGCTGTTTGTCGGATACTCCGTACCGTACAGTTCTTCCAGCCATGTCCCCGGTTTTGTAATGCTCCTGTGAACTTTATCCTGATCTCCGGTCCTTCTGTGGCACTCATTTTTTTCGCCGAGATCCTGAATCAGATCTCCTCCAAAGTAAATATTAATAACCTGATGGCCTCTGCAGATGCCAAGCACCGGTTTTCCTGCTTTTACAAAGCGGTCAAGCACTTCAAACTGCAATGCGTCCAGTTCAGGGCTGATCCCAAGGCTTCCATTTATTTCCTGTCCAAAGCGCGCCGGATCTACATCGTCACCGCCAGGCAGCAGTAATCCATCGTATTCCTGTGGATCACAGACTTCTTTTATAACAACCGGCCGTGCACCAAGTTCTCTCAAAGCATTTTCGTAATTTGCCGTTGGCATATCCAGAACTGGAATGGCTATTTTCAATTGATTTTCTTCTGATTTTGTCTCCATTTTTTCCTGCCTCCATTTTTGCAGTCATTTTGTCTTATTCTGATATTTTTGTTCCTGTTCAG
The DNA here is from genome assembly GCA_902363665.1 of Lachnospiraceae bacterium. Classification (GTDB taxonomy): domain Bacteria; phylum Bacillota; class Clostridia; order Lachnospirales; family Lachnospiraceae; genus Choladousia. The sequence continues at coordinate 70,493 of CABJAW010000017.1, forward strand.
ACCCAACCGTAAAGCAGACATTCGCAGTCGCTTCGCGGCCTGCGTTCAAAACACTGCCCGCTCATCGGTGCTGCACATCTTGAACCGCTTCCTTATTATAAGGAATTTTTTCTGCGTATGCAACACCCAGTTCTTTTTCCTGCCACATCCGGTCAAAACGTTTTGTGCCGGCAGTTTTTCTGCGCAAAAAGATCCGGAGAAAATTCCCCGGATCTTTTAATTTACTCTCGGAATCTTTTTGTACTTACAGATTCGTATATCCCATCAGATATTTATCTACTTCTTTTGCAGCTTCCCGGCCCTCGCGGATCGCCCATACCACCAGAGACTGTCCCCGGTGCATATCTCCTGCCGTAAATACCTTCGGAACGCTCGTTGCAAACGCGCCTGGTTTCGTCAGGACATTCGTTCTGCCATCCAGATCAACCTTAAATGCATCCGTCACATATTTCTGCGAACCGAGGAATCCCGCCGCGATCAGCACAATATCTGCTTTTACTGTCTCCTCACTGCCCTCGATCGGAACCATCATCATTCTTCCGGTCTTCTCGTCGCGCTTTCCTTCCAGCTTCTGCAGCACCGCCTTACAAAGTTCACCCTTTTTGTTCATGACGAACTCTTTTACCGTCGTTGTATACAGACGCGGATCGTGCCCAAATACTGCGATTGCTTCCTGCTGGCCGTAATCCGTCTTGCAGACTCTCGGCCACTGCGGCCATGGATTGGAGGCGGTACGCGTATCCGGTGCTTTTGGCATCATCTCCAGCTGCGTCACAGAAGCAGCCCCAAGCCGGATTGACGTGCCGACACAATCGTTTCCGGTATCCCCGCCGCCAATGACAATCACATGCTTTCCCTTCGCGGAAATAAATTTCTTATCTGCGAAGTTTGAATCAAGCAGGCTCTTTGTCGTCGCCTTCAGGAAATCCACGGCGAAATAGATGCCTTTTGCCTCACGGCCCGGTGCCTTGATATCACGCGGATTGGAGGCTCCGCACGCCAGTACCACTGCGTCATACTGTTTCATCAGCTCTTCCGCTTTTACATTTTCACCGATGTTTGCATTCGTCACAAACTCGATGCCCTCCGCTTCCATGATTGCAAGGCGGCGGTCGATGACTTTTTTATCCAGCTTCATATTTGGGATTCCGTAGCGCAGAAGACCGCCGATCCGGTCATTCCGCTCATATACCGTCACTTTGTGGCCGCGCTTGTTCAGCTGCATGGCAGCCGCCAGTCCGGACGGACCGCTTCCGACAACTGCCACCTTTTTCCCGGTGCGTACTTCCGGCGGGCAGGGTTTTACCAGCCCCGCCTCATAGGCATGCTCAATGATGGCACGCTCGTTTGCCTTTGTCGCAACCGGCTCTGTATCCAGATTACACGTACAGGCCGCTTCGCACAGCGCCGGGCAGACACGCGATGTAAACTCCGGGAAGCAGTGTGTCTTTGTCAGTCTTCGGTACGCTTCCTCCCAGTTTCCGTGATATACAAGATCGTTGCACTCTGGAACCAGATTGTTGAGCGGGCAGCCGGAGGCCATGCCCCCGATCATCATCCCCGCCTGGCAGAACGGCACGCCGCACGCCATACATCTTGCTCCCTGCACCTGCTGTTTTTCCAGAGAAAGCGGAACATGAAATTCCTCAAAATTCCGAATTCGTTCCAGCGGTGCGATTTCCAGATCGTTCTCTCTTTTATATTCCATAAATCCGGTTGGTTTTCCCATTTTTCACACCTCCTACTCAGCCTTCTCATTCATGTGTGCGTAAAATGCTTCAATCTGCGCCTGTTCACTGCTCAGACCCTTTTCTTCCATCTGCACAATTGCCATCTGCATTTCCTTGTACTCATGTGGAATAATCTTCTTGAATTTTGGCAGATAATCACTGAAATGCTCCAGAATCTCCTTGCCTTTTTCTGAATTTGTATATTTCACATGGTCATTAATCATATCTTTAAGCTCGAGCACGTCGTACTTGGAAGTCATCTTCTCGATCTCGACCATCTTCTTGTTGACCTTTGTATAAAGATCTGAATCCTCATCGAGCACATAAACGATACCGCCGCTCATACCGGCTGCAAAGTTCTTTCCGACTTTTCCAAGAATTACGGCACGGCCGCCCGTCATATACTCACAGCCATGGTCTCCAACACCTTCGACAACCGCCACTGCTCCGGAATTTCGGACGCAGAAACGCTCGCCTGCCACACCGTTGATATAGGCACTTCCGCTCGTCGCACCATACAGCGCCACGTTTCCGATGATGATGTTTTCGTCATGCGCATATTTTACGCTCTGCGGCGGATAAACGATCAGTTTTCCACCGGAAAGTCCCTTTCCGAAGTAATCGTTGCTGTCACCGACCAGTTCCAGTGTCAGTCCCCTCGGAATAAACGCACCAAAACTCTGACCGCCTGCGCCGTGGCATTTTACCGTATAAGTATCTTCTTCCAGACCGTCCGGATATCTCCTTGTGATCTCTGATCCAAAGATCGTACCGAATGCACGGTCTGTATTCTTGACATCGATCTCAATACTTCGCTTTGCGCCCGTTTCAAGCGCCGGGCCAAGCTTCGCCAGAAGCACCTTCATATCCAGTGTTTTCTGCAGGCCGAAATCATAGACCTTCTCCGGCTCAAACGTTACCTTTTCGCCTTTTCCGGCGTACGGATTGTTTAAAATATTGCCGAGATCCAGGCTGCAGCCTTTTTCATTTTCGCAGACCTCTTTCTTTTTCAGAAGATCACTTCTTCCGACCATCTCATCTACCGTACGGAATCCAAGCTTTGCCATATATTCCCGCAGGTTCTGCGCGATGAAACGCATGAAGTTTACCACGTATTCCGGTTTGCCGCGGAAACGCTTTCTCAGCTCCGGATTCTGGGTCGCAACGCCAACCGGACACGTATCCAGATTGCAGACACGCATCATGACACATCCCATTGTAACAAGCGGGCCTGTGGCAAAACCAAACTCTTCCGCACCGAGCAATGCCGCGATTGCCACGTCTCTTCCGCTCATCAGCTTTCCATCGGTCTCAATCCGCACCTTGTTGCGCAGTCCGTTCATGATCAGCGTCTGATGTGTCTCTGCAAGTCCAAGCTCCCACGGAAGTCCTGCGTTATGGATGGAGCTCTTCGGAGCCGCTCCGGTACCTCCGTCATAGCCGGAGATCAGGATAACCTGCGCACCGGCTTTTGCAACACCGGCTGCGACTGTTCCGACGCCCGCCTCCGATACCAGTTTTACAGAAATATCTGCCTGGCGGTTTGCATTTTTCAGATCGTAGATCAGCTGTGCCAGATCCTCGATTGAATAAATATCATGATGCGGCGGCGGGGAGATCAGGCTCACGCCCGGTGTCGAAAGTCTCGTCTTCGCAATCCACGGATACACCTTCTTGCCCGGAAGATGACCGCCCTCGCCCGGCTTTGCACCCTGTGCCATCTTGATCTGGATCTCTTTTGCACTTACCAGATATCTTGAAGTAACTCCGAACCGGCCGGATGCAACCTGTTTGATTGCCGAGCAGCGGTTCTTTCCGTCCGGTCCGATCACCAGACGGTCAAGGCTCTCTCCTCCCTCACCGGTATTGGACTTGCCGTGCAGCATGTTCATCGCGATCGCCAGCGTCTCATGCGCTTCCTGTGAAATGGAACCGTAAGACATTGCGCCGGTCTTGAAACGACGTACGATCGAATCAACGCTCTCTACTTCATCAAGCGGCACACCGTGCTCCGGATAATTGAAGTCCATAATACTGCGGATATATCCTGTCTCCTCCTGGTTCACAAGTTCTGTGTACTGTTTAAACATCTCATAATTTCCAGTCCAGGTTGACTGCTGCAGCAAATGGATCGTCTGTGGATTGTAGCGGTGATGTTCCCCGGCACTTCTCGATTTATGCCAGCCTTCGCTGTCCAGAGTCAGATCCTCTCTAAGCCCGAGCGGATCAAACGCCTTTGTATGGCGTGCATCCACATCTGTTTCAATATCCTTTAAGGAGATACCACCGACACGGCTCACCGTATTCGTAAAGTATTTGTCGATGACCTCTTTGCTGATACCGATCGCCTCAAAGATCTGGGAACCCTGGTATGACTGGATCGTCGAAATTCCCATCTTAGATGCAATCTTTACGATCCCATCAATGATCGCCTTATTATAATCGGTAACTGCTGCATAATAATCCTTTTCCAGCATACCGGTATTGATCAGCTGATGGATCGTATCCAGTGCCAGGTATGGATTGACCGCACTTGCGCCGTAGCCAAGCAGCGTTGCAAAGTGATGTACCTCTCTTGGCTCGCCGGACTCCAAAATCAGTGCCAGGGAAGTTCTCCTCTTCGTGCGCACCAGATACTGATGTACCGCCGAAACTGCCAGCAGAGAGGGAATCGGCATCCGAATCTCATCAACCCCGCGGTCAGTCAGGATCAGAATATTTGCGCCATCCCGGCTTGCACGATCCACCTCAAGATACAGATGGTCAATTGCTTTTTCCAGGCCCGTATTTTTATAGAAGGTAATCGGAATCTCTGCTACCTTAAATCCCTTTACCTTCATATTTTTAATCTTCAGCATATCGGTGTTTGTCAGGATCGGATTTTCGATCTTTAGCACCTGACAGTTTTCCGGCTTCTCTTCCAGAAGGTTACCCTCCACTCCGGCATAAATCGTCTTCGATGTCACGATCTCCTCACGGATCGCATCGATCGGCGGGTTTGTTACCTGTGCAAACAGCTGCTTGAAGTAGTTGAACAGCGGCTGATGACGTTTGGAAAGCACAGCCAGCGGGATATCCACACCCATCGCGCTTGTGCCCTCGCCGCCGTTTGCTGCCATATTCAGAATCGATGTCCGGTAGTCTTCGTAGCTGTAGCCAAATGCTTTCATCAGGCGCATCCGCATCTCATCGGAATAAGTCTCAACGCGCTTGTTCGGAATCTTCAGATCTTTCAGGTTTACCAGATACTGATCCAGCCACTCACCGTACGGCTGACGGTCTGCATAGCGGTTTTTCAGCTCTTCATCATCGATCACACGACCTTCCACCGTATCGACCAGAAGCATCTTGCCCGGATGGAGACGTTCTTTGAGCACGATCTTCGCCGGATCAATGTCAAGTACGCCAACCTCAGAAGAAAGGATCACATAACCGTCATCCGTGATATAGTATCTCGACGGACGCAGGCCGTTGCGGTCAAGCACCGCCCCCATGATATCACCATCAGAAAACAGGATCGATGCCGGTCCGTCCCACGGCTCCATCATCGTCGCATAGTACTGATAGAAATCGTGCTTTTTCTGGCTCATTGTCTTGTTGTTCGCCCACGGCTCCGGAATCATGATCATGACCGCAAGCGGCAGATCCATTCCGTTCATCGCAAGAAACTCCACGGTGTTGTCCAGCATCGCCGAGTCAGAGCCTTTTGCATTGATCACCGGAAGTACCCTGTGCATATCCTCTTCCATGTATTCGGATGCCATGCTCTCCTCTCGCGCTGTCATTTTGTCTGCGTTTCCGCGAATCGTATTAATCTCACCGTTGTGCACAATATAACGGTAAGGATGCGCCCGCTCCCAGCTCGGGTTCGTGTTCGTACTGAATCTGGAATGTACGATCGCGATTGCTGACTCATAATCCGGATCCTGCAGATCCGTAAAGAACGTCCGCAGCTGGTTCACAAGAAACATACCCTTATAAATAATCGTACGGCTTGAACAGGAAACAACATAAGTCGTATCATTCGACTGTTCAAAAGTCCGGCGCACGATATAAAGGCGGCGGTCAAAGGCAAGCCCTTTCTCCACATCCTTTGGACGCTCCACAAATGCCTGCTCGATACACGGCATTTTTTCCAGAGCCTTATGTCCAAGTACACCCGGTACAGTCGGAACCTGGCGCCATCCGAGGAAATTCATTCCTTCCTTTCGCACGATACTTTCAAACATTTTCTTCGCCTGATTGCGCTTTAGTACATCCTGTGGAAAGAAAAACATACCGATTCCGTAATCTCTTTCTTCACCTAAAAAGATGCCGAGATCTAAACAGGTCTTATGGAAGAATCTGTGCGAAATCTGCAGCATGATTCCAACTCCATCACCTGTTTTTCCCTCGGCATCTTTGCCAGCTCTGTGTTCCAAATTTTCAACTATACTTAATGCGTTTTCCACCGTCTGATGTGTCTTTACGCCCTTGATATTTACGACTGCTCCGATACCGCAGTTGTCATGTTCAAACTCCGGCCGGTACAGTCCAGGCGCTGCACAGACGGTACGCGAATCTCTTCTCGTATCCATCGCAGTTCCTCCTGTGTTTACTTTTGAGTTGATGACACTATACACCCGATTTCGCGATTTGTAAATAAAAACTTTTCTCATTATTGTCAGATAATTTGAATTTTCATTGGCATGTCACTGTTTTATCTGTTTTTTAATGCTGTTTTTTCTTTGATATCCATGTTCAGAAACAATTTAAAGCTGTGGCCGAAGAATTTTTTTGTTTTTTATGCTTTTACATGCTATTTTATAAGCAATCCGCCGGCAGACGCCGGCTCTTTTTTCGATAGCGATTCTTGTAAATAATGCAGTTAAGGCAGTTCAGTAGAGTGCGAAAGACAAGGAAGATATCTGCAGGCATGCTGACGCACGGCAAAGATATCTGACGCAGGATTTCACACTCTGATGTGCTGGATTAAGATGCACTATTTTAGAGGATTGCTATAATTTCGGCCGTCTGCAAAATTTAACCGAGTCAGGCAAGTCCCCCGCGTGGTTGCACAGAGCAATACATTTTATCCGGCCAATGCTCCCAGCACCACCGTTGTCAGATTAACTCCCATATGGAACAGAATCGGGTAGCTTATCCACTTTCCTTTTTCATACAAAAGCGTCAGAATAATTGCCATCGGAAAGGCAAACAGGATCTGAATCATATTTCCATGATACAGTGCAAAAATCACTGAAGCTGTCAGCACACTCGCCCATACCGGAAGCGTCCGCCGGATCCTTGCATATAAAAGTCCACGGAAAATAAGTTCTTCCGCCACCGGCACCAGGATTCCAAGCCCTATGATCTGCACAGCAAGCTGCGATGCAAGCAGCTGTTCCTGTGTCTGATTTGAAAAATAGTCCTGCACCCTCAGCCATAAAAGCACCTGGCTCCAGACCCGGTCCAAAATGCCGCCTGATACGAAACAGGCGATTCCCATAAAAATACGCCATGTAAGTGTCGGACCGCCGTTTTCCTTATCGTCCAACTCCTTTTTTGTATCCTGTTCTGCGACGCTTTTCAGTCTGTTTGCAGCCGGTTTTCCGTCTCCTCGATACATCCAAAGTACAGGTGGAATCACAAGGATTGCCGTAAGTGTAGTACACAGTGCAGAATCCGGTGTCTGACCAGTCGCTGCAGTCAGAATGATCACGGAAAAATCCGATAAAATCATATGAAGTGCCACCGGCCAGATAACAGAAAAAAGATACGCTGCCATTTACCTCTCCTCCGGGATGACCGGCATCTCAAACGCTGTGATATGCCATGCATCATCATAATAGGACATGGTGAATTTTGCTGTCGCGTCCCCGGCAGTGCTTACCGTCTCCGTCTGCTGCACTGGTGTCCCGTCTTCCTGAAGCTCATCGGTATCGACCATAATGTCTTCCTGGATTGCATAATGATAGGAGAATGTGATTTCCGTCTGGATCGCCCCGTCCGGGTCATCCGTAAATACCGGGTTGCCAAACTGCACTGCAAAATCTGAGATTCCAACGCTGTGAAACGCAGCGTCATCCGAATGAAAGTCTGCCTCCTGATTTTTGATCAGCGTCTCTGCCTCTTTGGAAACATCTGCCAGAACTTTTTCCGAATCTTCGGTTTTCGCTTTTACTGCTGATGTATAAACCGCCTTTAAAAATTTCACACCAAGTTCTTTGCAGGCCGACTGTCCAGTCTCTTTTAGTGCCATCTTATCCGTATAATCAGCACTTCCCGTTTCCGTATCAAGCATTCCGTTTACGGATTCTAATACCGGATGACGGATCACCAGGCTGGTGCTCCCCGGAATCAGTGTCGGTATATCATAAGTGTCACAGGATGCTTTCGCTGCCTTACTGTCAATCCAGCTGCCATCCGCCAGCTGTCCGCCTATGTATACCTCAGAACCGGCCGGCACAGTCAGCATAAAATCTGTCACCATACAATGCGTAGAAAGTACTTTCCACCGGTCAAACAGTCCGTAGACCTGGTCTGCCTGCTTTTTTACCGTAAAATTCTCTTCCGCTTTGACTTCGCCGCCTGCATCTTTAAACTTTGCATGATAATCGACGTATTCATTCCCATTGCTATCCCGTCTGTTCTCCTCTTTCGTCACATCACAGGAACTATACAGACTGTATTTTTTGGCATCCAGCGCTTTCTCATACACCTCGGCCGTCATCATTTCGGCCTCTGACTGATCCAGACATGCGTATGCTTTCTCCTGGCTGTTGTCGATCAGAAGTGTCAGATAATGATTGACCGCATATTCCGCACTGCTCTGCCGATACGCCTGATAGGACGCAGCCGCTCCGCCTCCGGCAGCAATCACGGCAGCCAGAATCACCGTCTTGATCAAAATTCGTTTCCATACCTTCATGTCTGTCCTCCTAATTTCCGGCCAGAGCCGCTTCATAATTCAGAATCACTTTCAGATTCGCCGCTTCGTAATCATTGAGGTAATCAAACATATGGGCATCAAATTCATCCGGATCATACATTGGCACATACCATGATTTCTGGCTGAAATAATCTGCCAGATCCTGCGATTTAAAGATCCGTCCGTGCAAAGCAAAAATTTCATTTCGAATCAGACGCAGCTGTCCCGCATCGTAATTGTACAGTTCACTTTCATCAATATACCGGCTGCTGATTCCGGGAATAATCACGTCATCCTGTGTCTCAGTTCCGCCTCCGTCATCTCCGCCATCGTTTCCGCCGCCATCATCATTCCAGCCGTTTCCGCCGCCATCATCCGTTCCGCCATCATCTCCGCCGTTTCCACCGCCGTCATAATAATAGTCTCCTCCACCCGGATCGAGGATTTCTACCGGCTGTTCATAATAATCTTCCCCGGAACCATCATAATCCGAGCCGCCATCGCCATTCGTTTCCGGCGTAATGATATTGCCGTTTTCATCCGTCTCAGGCGTGATCGCATTTCCGTTTTCATCCGTCTCAGGCGTGATCACGTCGCCGTTTTCATCCGTCTCAGGCGTGATTGCATTGCCGTTTTCATCCGTCTCAGGCGTAATCACATTGCCGTTTTCATCCGTCTCAGGCGTGATCGCATTTCCGTCTTTATCCGTTTGCTTCTGCTGTGTTTCTTTTTCCGGAGCTTCTGTCTCCACCCCTTTTATAACTGTTCCAGAAGCAGTAACTGTAAACGCATCCGTCTCATACGTGCGGCTTGTACTGCATTCTTCCGGCACCGTTTCCGGCTCATCAGATGTCTCTGTCAGCTTTTCCGCCTGCGGGATCTGTAGCAGCTTCTGATCCGACGTGAGCACATCAGCCGTAAAAAAAGAGGCTCCTGCGGCAACCACGCATCCGATGATAAAGCCGCTGTTTCTCTTTAGCATATTTTTCTTTTTACCCATTCTTTCTTCATTCACCCCTTCACGGGGCATGATATCATAGTTACTGAAAAAAGTCCACGGGAACCTATCTTTTCCGCTTTCCCGGCGGCAGTATACACACCAGAAATGTAACAAAAAACAGCAGTGTTCCAAATCCAAGCAAAAGCCGTCCGCGGCGGATCCGTTCCGTTCTTTCAAACAGGGATGCTCTATCCGTATGCTTCTCTGCCTCCTCAGGCATACTGTCTTCTCCCGCTTCTGCCTCCTGGCCTTTCTGTGCTTCTTTTTCCAAAAAACTCATCGCTTTTTCTCCACCGGCACCATATCCTGCTTTTCTTCGCATCAGTTCCTCCGTCTTTTCCTGTGCACTTTTTCTTGTTTTCTCATACGGCAGAACCGTTTTCGTCTCACTGCTGACAAAAACTGGTATCTCCGGACCCCATGTTTCATTTCCTGCAAGGTCTCTCACATACACCTGAATCGTCTGCCATTCCTGTTTCGCGTCCAGCTTCAATTTTACCGGAACTCCATCTTCCTCCGCAGTCTGCACCAGCTCACTGTCACAATAGACCCTGGTCTGTGAAATGCCAAGGTTATCTTTTGGCTGTATGCATGCCGTCTGATGCTCCACCGGATAAATTCCAAGTGATTCCACGCCTGTGATCAGGCATTGCGGCGCTGTCCAGTCAAGCGCAAACGTCACCTGCTTTCCCTGTAGTCCCGTATCGCTCTCATTGCGCGCACGATCCCTGGATGCAAGAAGCAGTTCATACACCCCCTCTTTTTCAAAATACTTTGCCGGAATCGTATAGCGGTACTGTTTCCATGAATCGCTGCTGCCCTGCAATTCTACCGTATAGTCGCTTCCCCGGTTCAGTTTTTTCAGTTCCCCGTTTTCCCGGCAAAAAATTTCCGATTCACCAACGTAATCAATATTCATTTCCAGGAAAACAATGTCTGACGCTTCCGTGAGATAATATGGCTGCAGTACCTCTTTTGTCTCACCGGAAAGATCATAGACAGAGCCAAAACGGTTGATGGAAAAATCCAGTATCTTCTGCGTGACATTTCCGGCCAGATCCTCTGCCTTCACTTCCAGTCGATATGCATCATCATACGTCTGCTCCCTCGGAAAATCAAAAAACTCCGTACTTGCCGACTTCTTTTTCTCCTCGGACGACTTTATTTTTGGCACTTTTCCGTTATTCGCTCCGACGATTTTCACGGCAAGTGAGCCAGGCCGGTAAAACGAATCACTGCACTTTACCCGGATCGGTACGCTTCCCGAATTTGCCGTATCGCTCTGCACTCCCTCTATTTCAATCTGCGGCGGAGTACAATCTACACAAATTGGTGCACTGGAAGAAAATGCCAGATTGCCAACCCGGTCTTCTGTCCGTACATATACACGATAAAGCCCTTCTCCTGAAATATTTATCTGCTCGCTGCCCCTACATTCCGTCCAGTCTGTCCATGTTTCTTCCTGTGAAGAAGGATTGTCCTCTCCTGCTCCACTGCTGATACGGTACGATACCCGTTTCAGGCCGCTCTTTCCATCCGGAGGAACCGTCACGGTCACATCCGCTGACTGCGCTGCATAGACCACACCATTTTCCAGACTGCCGGATGGTTCAATCCGTGCCTCCGGCACCTCGCCATCTACAAAATACGCCTCCTGCTGAAGTGTCGATATACCAATCACATTCCCGTCCGCGTCTGTCTTCTTCAGTTGAAATGTAAGCATGCCGTCCTGCTGTACATCCGTAACACCACCGCCATCGGTATAGCCCTGTCGTTTTGCCGGGTCCACATAAACGCCGCTTCCTTTCCGTACCCACAGATGCCCTGCATCGTCCCGGTACCAGGCATTTTCATCCCCGCGTATGTCGTACTGTTCCCCTCGATGCACAGGAAGCGGCTCCGGCACAGATGGCCGAGTCTCCGATTCTTCCAAAGCTGCTGCTTTTGTTTCCGATTCTGACTCTGTTTCTTCCTCTGGTCTGGCTTTCGTTTCTGGTTCTCGTTTTGTTTCCGTCTCACTCTCTGATTCTTTCTGCCTCTCAGTCTCTGATTTCTGCGGTCTTGTTTCTGTCTCCGTATCCGGTTCCGATTCTGTTTCACCAACGCCTTCTGCTGCTGTTTCCAGCTCACTTTCCGAATCCGTTTCATTTTCTGTTATCGTCTCAGTTTCCGCCCCCCTTTGGGAATCTGTTTCACTTTCTGTTTCGCTTTCTTTCTCCTCAGACGACTCTTCCTCTGTCCCCTTCTCCGTCACATACTCGGTTATTCTCTCCGTTGTCAGCTCTGTTTCATATTCTGTTTCATGTTCTGTTTCATGTTCTGTTTCATGTTCTGTTTCATGTTCTGTTTCATGTTCGGTTTCACTTTCTTCCCCGGCAGAAGGCGTTTTCCCTGTGCTGCTCTCTGTCTCTTTTTCTGTTATTCCCTCCGTTATTATTTCTGTCTCACTTTCCATTTGGCATTCAGAGCCTGTTTTTCCTTCTTCCCCGGCTTTCTTCTCACTCTCTTCATCGAAAGATGGTTCCGTCTCCGTCGGCAGTTCTGTTACCGGATACGTCTCTGATTCTCCCTCTGTCCCTTCCGATTCCACAGTAATTTCCATCTCTGCGCCCAGTTCTGCTTCCGTATCTGTTTCCATCACAGTTTTTTCTTCCTGCTTCCGTTCAGTTTCTTTCTCTGTGGCTGTTTCTGCTTTTCTTTCCGATCCAGACTCTTTCTCTTCCTCTGTGTCTGATTCTGTTTCCGATTCGGTTTCACTCTGTACAATCTTCTCTGCTGCATCATTCTTTTCGTTCCACAAGCCCTTTTCATCCTTTTTTTCGGAAACCAGCACCCCGTCAGAAGCACTCTGCCCTGTCGCTTTTTGAAACGCCATATATCCGCTCGCATTTATATAAGCTGGCTCATTTCCGTAAAATGACCACGCGGAAAATAAAATCGTTCCTGCGCCAAGCGACAGTGCAGCACACAGTCTTACCTTTTCTCTTTGATTTTCTTTCTGTTTTTTTCGTGACGTCTGCAGTTTTCTTTTTCCTTCTTTCTTCCGTTCCTCCTGGTTTTTTCCATATTTTCTCTGTGCTGTCTTCCCTGTTTCCAGCCTCTCGCTATTATCCTTCCCAAATTTCCTTTTCATTCTTTTTCACTTTTCTCTTCCCCCGTCATTTCTCTTCCCCACATATACTCATTTTCTCCCATTTGTTTAACCGAGTCAGGCAAGTGAATAAGCATCCCATCCACCGCTTAGTGCTCCGCGCACTTGAAGCGGGGGAATGCTTATCTGCGTTCAAATGCCGTGTCGGCACGCTGCCACGCCGTCTGAGCACTTTCCAGATAAGTCTGAAACTCCTCCTTTTTATCCGTATCCTGCACTTCTTCTCCGAGAAACTGTTCCAGTGCAGCCAGTGTCCCGCCAACTTCCTTTTCATCCTCATACAGCTTTGATGCCCCCATCACTACACAGGCCAGCAGCTCTTCCGCCACTTCCGTGCGCACCTGCACATTTTCCTTTGCAAGCCCAGGTGAATTCCACAGCTGAACCAGTTTCACCCACAACGAAGTATAAATATCCTCCTTTTCTTCCCGTTTTCCAAGACTGTCATAATATGCAGAAAGTTCCGTATAAATACGTGCGCTTTCCAGCCAGTCTGCTTCTCCATTGCATTCTTCTCCAAAACGTGCCGCCCTCTGAAACCAGGAGGCTCCCGCGCTTCGTCCACCGCTTCCTTCATAAAAATACCAGTATGCAAGTCCCAGACGATAAAAAAATGTGCCTGCCTGCTGTGGATTCTCCTCCAGCTTCTCCTGCACAGTTTCATCCTGTATCGGTATCATAAGAAGCAGTTCCTGCAGGTTCCTTTCTTCCTCCATCGTGAACCGAAAATCATCCAGAATCTGTTCCAGCGCCTGAAACAATACCTGCGTATCCTCCGGGTTCAGCCGCAGTACTTCTTTGTATTTCCCGCACGCCGCCTCTACTCCAAGTCCTTTAGCCGCCTCAAGAAGTGTTTCTGCTGTAATCTCGCGTTCTTCTCTGTTTTTTGTTTCCTCCCTCAGCCACATCACTCCTCCAAAACAGGTCAGAAGAAGCAGCAGCACAAGTGCTCCACTCAGCGGAAACAGCTTTTTACTCCGTTTCCACCGCCTCTTTGCTCTTCTTATCTCTTCCAGAAGGACTTTACAGTCTGAATAACGTTTTGTGGGGTCTTTCTCAAGACAGGTCATCACTGCACGATACGCCTCTCTTCTCCAATGTATCGGGTAATTTTTTGCCTTCCTTTTTTCAAAAGGTAAGAGTCTGCACAGCCATCTCTTTTCCATTTTTTTGCTGCCCTGGTTTTCTGACGGCAGGTAACAGCTGCCGCTCAGCAGATAAAAAAGCACCGCACCAATTCCGTACACATCTGTCTTTCCATCCAGCCTGGCATTGCTCTGATATTGCTCTGGTGCCGCAAAACCAGGCGTTCCACGGCATTCCTCTGAGGTCTTTGTCTGTCCGGCATGAACTGCAGCTCCAAAGTCGATCAGCACAATCCGCCCGTTTTTTCGGATCAGGATATTGGACGGTTTAATATCCAGGTGTAAAATCGGATACGCACGGCTGTGAAGGTAGAAAACCACTTCAGTCAATTGCTCTGCAAATGAAAAAAATTTTTCCGGCGTAAGCTTTTCCCCTGCATAATTTTGGATCGCCTCCCCTCTCACATACTCAAGGATCAGCCATACACCCCCGTCCTCTTCCAGTACATCAATAACCTTCGGAAGAGAAGGATGATGCAGCCGCTTCATCATCTGCAATTCATGGCAGTCCTTTTTTCCAGTATGTATCTGCTTTGCTGCACGAAGCTGCTCTGTTACAATGTGTTTTACAAGGTATACTGTTCCATCTCCTCCACTTCCAAGTTTCTTTATTATCAGATAGGATTCCCAAAAGCGGCTATGTCCCCCCGCTTCCCACAGACCAATCACCCCTTTTCTTTTTGTGCTGTCTTTCTGCAGAACTTCTTCTTTCTTTTTTCATCCTCGCGGTTATGAAACATCATAAGGAAGGAGCCACTTGCGCAAGCGGATTGAAAACGTTTTTATCTATATATCTTATGTGCTTTATATATTACTATTTTATTCATTAAATGTCAATATGTTGTTTCTATTTTCTCTGTGATTAAGATAAGCAACTTTTATCCAAAAAGAGCATGGAGCGCCCCAAAAGCCGTCTACCCGATATCAATGCAAATATTTGCAATCTGCCTGGCAAATAAAAGCGGATCCTTCCTTATGATATTTCATAACCGAGTAGCTGCTTCGCAGCTTGACTCGATAAAAAAAAGAGATAAACCACTGTTTCATGACTCATCTCTTTCTTTTCTGCACTATATTTATGATATAACGATTGCGTTTTCGCTGTTTGCTTATCTGCGTTCAAAATACGCGTCAATACCATCTGCGATCCCTTCTGCCATCAACTTCTGCACGGAAGCGTCCGCCATCCGAAGGTCATCTGACTGATTTGTCATAAAGCCCATCTCCAGGATCATGACCGGCAGTTTACTCCAGTTAATTCCGGTCATATTGTCGTAATACTGTACTCCAAGAGAAGAAAAGGAGGCCTTCTCGCAGTATGCATTTAAAATGCTTTCGCCAAGCAGATACGAATTCTCCGCCATATCCCCAACATATGGATTGGCCGGTGATGGCACCATTGCAAGCGCTCCACTCACGCTCGGATCCTCTGAACCATTCGCGTGAATCCGTACATAAATATCACCGCCCTCCTCATACGCAAGCAGGGCACGCTCTGCATTGCTGATCGCAGTGTCGTTGTCCTCTCGCGTGAGTACAACGCGGTAACCGCGTTTTTCAAGTTCATCCCTAAGCAACAGAGAAATCTCCAGATTCAGCTCGTACTCCGCTTTTCCGCTATAAGATCCCTGCGTTCCAGTCGTCGCTTTCGCTTTCATTTCTGAGGAACCAGGCGCACTCGGTTCTTTTTCCGACATGTCCACCCAGTTGCCCTGATGTCCTGGATCAATCGCAACGGTCAGCGGCGGCTCTGTCTCGGATTCACTTTCTGTCTCGGATTCACTCTCTGTCTCGGATTCACTCTCTGTCTCAGACATCATTTTTTGTTCTAATCCGCTTTCTGATGGTGACATGTTTTCTGCTGTTTCAAATGCTTCACTCGCTGACTGTTCCAGTTTTCCAGCCTCCGAACTGTTTTCGGCTCCTTTATTTTCGGAAATATGCTCGGTTTCTGTCTCTCTTCGTGCTTCCTTCTGATTTTTATCCATACGCTCCTGACTTCTCAGTCCGAAAATCAGCACGGTCAAAAGTCCAAGCAAAATAACCACAACGCCAGCCAGAATTCCGGTAACTGGAAGTTCTTTCTTCCCTCTTTTTTTCGGAGTCTGCTCTTTCGGATTTCTTTTTTTATCCAGCTTCTGTTTCACACGGTAACCGCCTTTCTCTTCTTAATTTTATACAGCCAGAATCGTATCTGTATCCCCTCCTGCAATCTGTTTTTACTGCCCGGATCATAAAAGATCCAGCCTTATAAGTGAGCCCCGTTCACTGCCGATTGCTCTTCACTCTCACTATAATTCATTCTCCATGTGAAATGCAAGAAAAATATTTGTATTCCTACTGCAGCGGTTCCGTATACACCACATATACATCTGGCTGATCCAGCAGCGCAAGGACAGTTTCTTTATCCATTACCGCCGCAAATCCGTAAATCTCAAGACCGTTTTGATCGACATAATCGGCAGCTTCCCGCAAAACTGCTCCCCTCTCGCTTCCATCTGCATCGATAGAGATTCCGTTTCCATTCCATGCCATCATGTTTAAAAATGTACCGTGATCCGCCATATAACGCAGAAGGCTTGTAAAATGTGTTTTCATATATGCCTCTGTTTTCTCCTGTTCCCGATCCTCATATTGATCTTCTTTGTTCGATGCCCAAACCTCAGCTGATCCATTTATTTCTGATTGACTCAGCGATTCTTCATATTTTGTTCCGTCTGTGGACGAAATATTCCAGGTAATCAAATCCGGATATTTTTCTTCATCCCACACAAAGGATGAGGACTGAGAAACATCATACAAAAATCCGATATTTTCCGCATGGAACACCTGCTCCGAATCATCCCATGACTCATACGGTTCGGTCTTTACCGCACACCACAACTCACCGAGTGAAAGATTACTGTTCTCCATCCATTGAATAAAATCCTCATACCCCTCCATCTGCTCCAGAGATACGTACCCGATATATTTTCCATTCTCATTTAGTTCTTCTGCAAATATTTTTGCTTCTTTCGGCGTACCGGCTGCACTGAATAAAGCATCTCCCTCCTTCGTATTCATGTCTTTTTCCAACTCGGAAAGCGATTTCGTGAGATCCCCGTATACCTGTCCCCAGGCAAAGCAATTGCCGGTTGGCTGTTTTAACAGGTCTTCATTATAAAGGCGTAGATGATTCCGCGTGATTTCTCCCGATACAGTTGTAAACATTCCAGTATAGCTCACGTTCTGTGTGATATCTACATCATACTTTCCATAACCTTTCGCAGATGCCGTTACATTTGTTCTCCTTTTCCCTGGAAGAAAAAGTTCTGAATATACTGCCATATCAAGACTCATCTGATTTGCTCCGCCTCCGATATCTTTTCCCGGATCGTAATAAAAAGACGAAATGGCACGCGGCAGCACAAACTGCACCAGCAGCACCACTACAAGAACCGATACAAGCACCGCCGTTCCCATTTTCAGAAATGCCCTGCGGATCGACCGGTTTACCAGTTCTGCAAAGGACTCGCTTCCTTTTTCCTGCGACGCTTCCGTCTCCTCCAAAAGCTCCTGCAGTTCCGGGATTTCTTCCTCTTTTGTGTATAAATACTCACTGATCGCCTCGTGTTTTTCAATATCCTCCTCTATTTGTTTTTTCTTCCCCTCATCGAGCAGATTTTTCTGGTACTGTTCGAGTAATTTCCGGTATTTCATAGTTCCACCTCCAAAATTTTCAGTCTTCACGGCACAATATTTTTCCTTCTCCGGCTGCATTTTTCTGTGTTTCTGTCAAAACGTCTGTTTGTGGCCAATCGTCATTGCCATAAAATCTTATTGCTCCGTAAATTCTTGCAGGAAATTTGCCTGACCCGGTTAAAGCCGTGTATCTCTCTGATCTTCCAGCAACTTTCGCAGTTTCTTCTTCGCCCGAAACCCCTGCACCCGCACATTCTCCGGTGTCAAATGCAGAAGCGCCGCAATCTCCTTTTGCTGAAGGCCCGAAAAATACTGCAGTATCAAAATCTCTTTTCCTGGGCTGTCCAATGATAAAAGTGCCCGCCAAAGCCTGTTTTTTTCTTCATTTCCGATTATCTCTTCTAATGGGTTCCTGCCGCTTTTGCATCCGTTTTCCGGCTCTTGCCCTGAATTTTCCAGCGATTCCGTTCTGCTTTCTTTTTTCATGGCATTAAAGCACAAATTTCTGGCAACCAGATAGAGCCAGGCACGCATATTTGTGTGAGAATCTTTCAGCACCGTAAATGCCTTCAGAAATGTTTCCTGAAGGATATCTTCCGTCAGCGCTTTCTGCCCACACATTGCATAAACATACACATACAGTTCCCGGTAATGCCGCAGATACAGGTTCTCCAACAATTTCCGTTCCAGATTCTCACCTCCTCCTGACAGTAAGCCTTTTTTCTGTCTCCTTGAAAAGCTTTTCACTTATATAACAATCCGTCTTCAAAAATGTTACACTATTTTTCTTACTTTTTCACCATCTTATTTCCTGTCTGTTTTTTATTCTATCACCGTCGGTTCCAGATACCATCTGTAAAGCTCCATCCGCATTCCCTGCTCCACAGCAAATAAAACAGAAAAAAACCGGTCAGCTCCTGCTTCCGAAACTGACCGGCATCTGTTATTTTCTCATATTCCATTTTCATTGTCCAGGACCAAAGCAGATACCTGTAATCTGGCACACTCCCTGCTGTGCTGCCATCACCTCGTTGATCTGCGTCTCACCGGAACGCATTGCAAGAATCGTCCGCTCCAATAAACTAGAAGAAATCCTCTCCCTGCAGTGCGTCAAAGCCTTCCTCACCGGTGCGCACCTTGATGACATTCTGTACATTGTAAACAAAGATCTTTCCATCTCCGATATGACCTGTATACAATGCCTTTTTCGCCGCCTGGATTACCTTTTCCGGTGCTACCTTGCTGACAACTACATCGACCTGAATCTTCGGCAGCAGGTTCATATCCATCTGAACACCACGGTAATATTCCGCTTTTCCTTTCTGGATACCGCAGCCAAGTACATTCGTCACAGTCATTCCAGTCACGCCAATATTATTCAGCGCACTCTTCAGATCATCAAATTTACTCTGCTTTGCTATGATTGTAATTTTAGTAAGATGCGTGTCGCTGGCAACCGGAGCTCCGCTGCGAAGCTGTACCGGAACTGCCTCATCCTCCGAAACATGTTTTGTGGACGGTGCTGCCGAAAAAACGGCTGGTTCTGCTGTCAAAGCGCTTCCACTGAAGTTATTGATGCTTGAGGTCAGCGCAAAATCTGCGTATGCCGATGCAAGACCATGCTCATGAATGTCAAGACCTTCTACTTCCTCTGTCACGGATGCCCTAAGTCCGATTGTTTTCTTAAGAACCGTGAAGATAATTGTCATTATCACTGCAACCCATGCGATGACAGATACCACACCAAGTACCTGTGTTCCAAAAAATTTGAATCCGCCGCCGTAGAAAACACCAAGCTTTTCACCGGAACCAAAATCATAATAAGCAAACAGTCCGGTCAGCAAAGTACCAAATGCGCCGCAGATACCGTGTACACCAACTGCTCCGACCGGGTCGTCGACCTTCAGCTTCTGATCTACAAACTCAATGCCAAAAACGACTGCAAAACCTGCCAGAAATCCGATCAGTGCTGCACCCACTGGTGTCACGGTATCACATCCCGCCGTAATTGCTACAAGACCTGCCAGAGAACCGTTCAGCGTCATCGAAACATCCGGTTTCTTATAGCGTACCCAGGTAATAATCAGCACTGTAACAGTCGCCATTGCCGCTGCGAGGTTTGTGGTATAGAAAATTCTTGCAGCATTTACTGCTCCCTCTCCGGAAAGCGCTACCGTTGAACATCCATTAAAACCAAACCAGCAGAACCAGAGAATGAATACACCGAGTGCCGCCAGTGTCATGCTGTGGCCAAGAATTGCATTCGGTTTTCCATCTTTATCATACTTTCCAATACGCGGTCCGAGGATCGCCGCACCAATAAATGCCGCTACACCACCAACCATATGCACTGCAGTCGAGCCAGCAAAATCATGGAAGCCCATAGACTGCAGCCAGCCTCCTCCCCATACCCAATGTCCAGAGATTGGATAAACAAACAAACTGATCAACGCACTGTAAATACAGTAAGAAGAAAATTTTGTACGCTCTGCCATTGCTCCGGAAACGATCGTCGCAGAAGTTGCACAGAACACAGTCTGGAAAATCATCATTGCGTAATCGTCCTGTTTCAGACAGAAGAGATCGATTCCCCCAAACAATGCGCCGGTTCCGCCAAACATGATCCCGAATCCGATAAACCAGTAAATTGGAGTACCGATACAGAAATCCATCAGATTTTTCATGACAATATTGCCTGCATTTTTCGCTCTTGTAAGACCCGTTTCTACCATCGCAAATCCGGCCTGCATAAAGAATACAAGTGCCGCACCAAGTAAGATCCAACCAATATCAACACTGGTTGCCAATGCTTTTAATTCTTCCATAATGTCTTCCTCCTCTTCTGAGCATCCCTTTTGCTCTGTCAGTCCCTCTATCCCGGGTACGAAAGACGCAGCCGCTGCGAAAAGCTCTAACGCGAAAAGGCGCTGCGGATCATCTCCACAGCGCCTTCGCTTGATGTCGGTATTCTACCTCAGCAATTCTTACGTGTCAATAAACTTTCTAAAAAAAATCTAAATTTGTCTGTTTTGCAGAAATTTAGCGTTATTTTAACCTCTTTTTCTCATTTTTCGCTAACATCTGCAGACTTTGAAAATTTGTTTTTTCTGTCCTGCCGCCGATTCTTTCATGATTTGTAACTGTTCAGAGCCAAGCAAAATTTCATAAAACAGGCGGAAAATGCTTGCATTTTTAAGCCTGTTTTTGAAATTTTATTTGGCGGATACGCCACACCGACGAAAT
>CABJAW010000018.1 GCA_902363665.1 Lachnospiraceae bacterium
TATCCTCTACCATACGTAAGCTCATTTTGATTTATATTAAAAATATCTTTTTCCATATAGGTATTATACCATACGCATCCATTTATGTAAACATTTGTTCTGATGTTTTACAAAAAAATTGGCGCGTCTAACTCATCACTGAAGTAACGAGAATGCGACGCGCAGTTATTCAACGGTAATGCCGCTCCTTCTGCCGCTCCAGCCCGTGCATCCAGTCCGCCCTGTGATAGTAGATAAAAAACAGGATCCCCGACAGCGTCCATGTGATCGGATACGCCCAGAAGACGACATCTATAATCGGATTGAGATGCACCGCAAGCGACACGTACGGCACACGCAGCAGACACCAGCACAGCAGCATCACAAACATCGGTACAGACGATTTGCCTGCCCCGCGCATGATTCCTGCCGTACAGTGTGAGTAGGCCATCAGGAAATAAAACGGCGTGACGATGTGTGCCTGCTTTGTCCCGTAGGCGATGACCTCCGGATCATTATTAAAAAAGGAGATCAGCACCGGCATCGTCACATACAGTACAAGACCGATCAGCTCGGTCAGGGTCATGCCGCACAGAACACCGAACCGCGCACCTTTTCTGACACGGTCGTACTTCCCCGCACCGAGGTTCTGGCTGATGAATGTCGTCAGAGCCATCGAGAAGCAGGTGACCGGAAGCGCCGCAAATCCTTCCACTTTCGAATATGCGCCGCAGCCCGCCATCGCAATTTTTCCGAAACTGTTAATATTTGACTGAATAAATACATTTGCGATCGAGATTACGGAATTCTGGATTCCGGCCGGCAGACCGTTCGTGATGATCTGACGAAGCATAAACGGATTCAGCTGAATGCACCGAAGCGATACACGGTATTCCTCCGGGCTTTTTCTCGTCAGGCGGTACAGACAGAGCGCCGCGCTGACAAACTGTGAAATCGCCGTTGCGGCAGCCGCCGAGGCAACGCCGAAATGGAACACACCGATAAACACCAGATCCAGCACGATATTTACCACTGACGAAAAGATCAGATAATACAGCGGGTGGCGGCTGTCACCAACCGACTGCAGAATTCCGACGAAATTGTTGTAGAGCACAAAGCCGAGCGAGCCGAGGAAATAGATGCGGAAGTACGCGGTGGATTCCGGCAGTACCTCGATCGGTGTCTTCATCCACACGAGCATGCGCGGTGCCAGCAGAAGCCCTGCGACCATCAGCGCCAGTCCGCACAGAATACCGAATCCTACCGTCGTGTGAATCGCCTTCTGCAGCTCTTTTATTTCCCGTGCGCCGTAGTACCTTGCGATCACCACACCAGCGCCGACTGCAAGTCCGTTAAAAAAACCGACCAGCAGAAAGATCAGGCTGCCAGACGAACTGACCGCCGCCAGGGCATTGCTCCCAAGCAGATTTCCGACAATCAGAGAGTCCGCCGTATTATAAAACTGCTGGAACAGATTGCCCAGAAACAGCGGAAATGCAAACGCAAGCATTTTTTTCCAGATGGAACCCTCTGTGAGCAGTGTTTTTGAATTTGTTTCTGACATGTTTTTTCTTTTTCCCCCACCTATCTCAGCAGCCGCTTCCGGCTCACACACTCTTCCCGTTTTTCAATCCACTCATGCAGCCGCGGATAGAGACGCTCTGCCTCCTCGTAGCCATGCCAGTAGAAATCCTCCAGCTTCTCCAGATCGCGCTCCGTACGGCTGACACATGTGGCGGTCGGACGGATCACAAATACCATTCCCTTTTTCTCCAGACGCTCGATCAGATCCAGCGTACGGTTGTATGCATGACTGCGCTGCGCCAGTGCTTTTATGAGGTTGGGATATTTTCGATACCAGATTTTTGCCATCCGGATGACCGCATCGGTCTTTTCTTCTTTATAATAGCCTTTTCTTCTGGTCAGAATAATAATATTGTGATCGAAGCCATCGGCAATCGCCTTACGCACCGGAATTGAATCCGCGATGCCGCCGTCCAGCATCGGAACTCCGTCCAAGTCTACCATTGGAGCACCGAACGGAAGGCTGGACGATGCCCGGCAGGCGTTCATCAGCCGCGCTTTGTCGCGGTATTCCTCGATGAATTCTGCTTTTCCGGTGATACAGTTCGTGACCGCCAGAAGGCATCTGGTCGGGGATTTTACGTATGTCTCAAAATCAAACGGATACAGATGATTCGGGAATTCATCGAAGATCAGATCCATATTCATGAAATACTTCGTATGCATCAGCGTCTTAACACCATACAGCTCATTGTCGAGCTGTGCATCCAGCATACACTCCTTGGTCCGAAGGATCTGATTGGAAACGTAATCAACTGCATTGCAGGCTCCGGCAGATACTCCGATCACATACGGCAGTTCCACCTTTTTTTCCATCAGATAATCCAGCACGCCACTTGTAAAAATACCTCTCTGGCCGCCGCCCTCCAGAATCATTCCTGCTTTTTTCATATCCCTGTCCCGCCTTTCTATCATCAGAGCGGATTCTGTATTCCGCTTTGCAGCACAGCGGTACAACCACACCGCTGATTTATTTCTACCTTGTTTTTGCCTGTTTTTCTCAGTACTCAAACAGTATAGCACAAAAAAATTTTAATTTCTATCCCGGAGCATCAGAGAAAGAAACATCCTCCGTTTTTATCCGGAGGATGCTCTGGTTCTGTTTTCCGTATATTCGGCTGTCTTTATTCGGCTGCTTCTGTGGACGCCTCAGTGGCTGCTTCTGTAGCTGCCTCGGTTCCATCTTCCGCAGCTTCTGTCTGCGCCTCGGTACCGGCTTCTGTTCCTGCTTCTGCAGTTTCTTCCTCTGCCGCCTCTGTGGATGCTTCCGTTTCCGTTGTCTCTTCTACCGTTGTGTTCTCTTCCAGAAAATCCAGCACCTTATCCTGCAGTGCGCTGATGCGGATCGTATCCTCATCATACGCTGCTTTCAGATCATCCACGGAATCATATCCGTACGTATCTGCATACCTCTGGCAAGCTGCTTCGTAATCATCATCGCTGACCTCAATGCCTTCTTTTTCTGCGATCGCTTTCAGGTACATCTCTGCATCCAGGTTCTGCTTTACTACATTCAGTGCTTCTTCATTGAACTGCTCCTCGGTCATTCCGAAATAGTTCTGCAGAAGATCTGCATATTCCATATCATACTGGGATGCCATCTGTTTGTATGCGTTCTGCATATTTGTGAGGCCATAATCCAGCATCTCCTGCGGATAATCCCTGACCGTGGAGTTTGCGCTGATCTGAGAGAGAATATCCGACTTGATCTCGCTGTCACGGGAATCCTCTTTGTTCTTTATCAGCGTTTCTTTCACAGATTCCTTGTATGCGTCCACATCCGTGTACTCACCGTCTGTGATGGTGCTTACCAGATCCGAAGTCAGTTCTTTCATACGCTTTACGGAATTGACGGTTACCGTAAATACAGTCTCTTTTCCTGCCAGTTCCTCAGACGGATAGGATTCCGGGAAGGTCAGTGTCAGATCTACGGTATCACCGATCTTGACACCTACCAGGCCATCCTCAAATCCATCGATAAATGTGCCGGAACCGATCTCCAGATCGTATCCCTTTGCGGTGCCGCCGTCAAATGCCTCTCCGTCCAGCTTGCCGACATAATCGATATTTGCGGTGTCGCCCTCTTCTACGGTACCTTCGGTCACATCTTCCATCGCATCGCTGCCTGCGTTGGCACTGATCTGAGCAAGAATTTCTTCATCTGTCACTTCAATCGGAGCGATCTTTACTGTCAGTCCCTTATACTCGCCCAGTTCCACATAATCCGATGCTGTATAATCCGGACGCGGCACCTTCTCATATGTCTCCTCGGTGTCCGCTTCAGTACTGTTCTCCGCTGCCTCCGTCGCTGCTTCGGCTGCTGCCTCTGTATCTGCTGCCTCCGTCGCTGCTTCAGTCACTGCCTCTGTCTCTTCCGCCATCACAGCCGGTGCACCAGCAGATGCAGTTGCCAGGCATACGGTACATGCCAGAATCGCCATAAGATTTCTTTTTTTCATAGTTAAGCCCTCTCTTTATCTTTGATCTATTATCCGTTCGGTAGCTGTTTTTATCAAATCTACGCGATATCTACGCCATTATAGCATATCCGTTTTTACTTTTGCACCGGGTTCTCTCTTTTTTAAGAAAAATCACAGAATTTACACAGAACTGAATTTTGCAAATCTGCTCATTTACACTTCTTCGTTCTTACGAACATCTGTACATTCGCAGAAGATTCTGTTATACTCTTCTTACGGAAAGTCAGAACACAAAAAAGGCGGCCTATCCTCTTCGGAGGGACAGCCCTCCAGACGAAAGAAAGGAGGGATGCCGATGTACGTTACATACACTGATCTGATTCAGTTTAGTATCTTCATCGTTGCTCTCGTTGGATTGTGCTACACGATCTTCGGAGCAAAAAAATAGCCGCCCACTACCGCCATAGTGAACGGCTGATGCTGTAGAGCATCAAAGCATTTCATTTTTATCGGAGGGTAGGCCGTATGTCTCTGGCTTTCCCTTTTTGTATCTGTAGTATACTACAGACGCTTCTTAAATTCAAGTCTTTTGCTTCCTTAAATTACGATTATCATCGAAATACACGCCGGTCCCAGCCGTTTTGCATTGCTTTTCATTTTCTTTTCCTCTTACAGCGCCCGCATCCAGACGATCATCTCGCCCTCGCCGCGGTTGTTCCAGTACGGATACGGAACAGCGGTAAATTCCACGTCCTCAAGCTCCGGCTTGCGCAGTCCGTAAAGGCCGCCCTTCCAGGAGGATTCCACGCCGCGTTTTCCTTTTCCTTTGATGACCACACAGCCGCCAAACAGCTCTGAGCGCTCCTCTCCAAGCGGTGCGTCGGTATCCGGGAAAATCCACGGAAGATTGGAACCGTTGTCGCACTCCTCCAGGCAGTATACGAGCGGTCCGCGCATGATCGCTGCCTTTCCGGCATCGGCACGCACCTGCGGATTTGCATAAACGTAGTGCGCCGGTGTCTCAAATGCAACCTCGACGCGGCAGTCCTTCTCCACGTGCAGCTTCCAGTAACCGTTTTCCGTGCGGCTTCCGACTGCTTCTCCACCGACCGTCATGTGATAATTTTCTGCGTAATCCGGCACACGCACAAGCAGATCCATTCCACTCTCCGGCACATTCGAAAATGCAAATCGAACGCTCGGCTCCCACGGGAAACGGGTTTCCATGCAGACCTGCGTTGCCGGTCCGTCCCCAAAAGCGATCTCCGTTGTGTTTGATACAAAAAGATTAACATACAGTTCACGTTTCTTATCATCCACCGAGTAAATATACTGGCCAAGCGATGCCAGCGTCCGCGCGATATTCGGCGGGCAGCACGCTACGCCGAACCATTTCTGACGGATCGGTTTGACATGCTTTTTGGAAGTGCCCGGCATGCAGGCAGGCGGCCATACCTCCAGCGGATTTACATAGAAGAAGCTCTTTCCGTCAAGCGCAATACCCGCAAGGACCGTATTGTAAAGTGCCCGCTCCACAACGTCCGCATAGCGGGCTTCCTTTGTGATCTGATTCATCCGCATGCCGAACATGGCAAGTCCGATTGATGCACAGCTCTCCGAATAATTGTACTCATTCGGCAGGTCGTAATCGACCGTAAAACGCTCCAGGTGCCCAGAGGAGCCGATACCACCGGTTAAATACATGCGCTTCTGTGTGATATTCTCCCACAGCGTCTCGCAGGCTTTTTTCAGGCCGTCATCGTCGTACGCTTCCGCCAGATCTGCCATCGCGCTGTAGAGGTAAACGGCACGCACTGCATGGCCTTCTGCCGTCTTCAGTTCGCGCACCGGACGGTCTGACTGTGAATAGGCCGGCGTATAATCCACAAACTCCGGAAAGATCATCTTATAATCCGGCCGGCCCATTTCCTTCATAAAATAATTTTCTCCGACACCGCGTGCATCGATGAAATATTTTGCCAGATCAAGGTATTTCTGGTTGCCGGTCACACGGTACAGCTTCACAAGTCCGATCTCGACCTCTTCATGCCCCGGATAACCGTGAATTTTTCCTTCCTCTGTGCCAAAGGTATCGGCGATCAGATCAGCAAAACGGCACATGCAGTCCAGGAATTTCCGTTTTCCGGTGCCTTCATAATAAGCAACCGCCGCCTCCATCAGATGTCCGGCTGTATAAAGCTCGTGGCCTTCACACAGGTCGCTCCACCGTCTGTCTGGTTCCTTGATCGTAAAATACGTGTTGATGTAACCATCCTCACACTGAGCCTCCGCAATCAGGTCAATGACCTCATCCGCCGTCTTCTCAAGCGCCTCGTCCGGATAACATGCAAGCGAAAATCCGACTGCTTCCAGCCATTTTGCCACGTCAGTATCCTGAAATACTGCACCGTAGAATTCGCCCGCGCTTCTGCCTGCCGCAATGCGGAAGTTCTCCAGGCAATGGCTCGACTCCGCATCCGGAATCCGGTCATTCATTGCCTCCCACTGATACGGAATGATCGCATTTCTTACCAGGTCCACGTGTTTCGACCAGAACGGATCACTGATCTGAATGGTCTTTAAGTCAAGGGAATGTAAACGCATAAGTTTGTCTCCTTTTCTTTCGTTTCTGCAGCCTCCGGCTGCTGTTTTCGCATATCCGACAAAATTTGTGACAGCATTTTCTGTACGCCTGACAGACTTCCTGCGGAGCTTCTGCCAGTAAAACGGACATTCGCAATCCGCTTCGCGACCTGTGTTCATTTTCACGCAGTTTCAGACACTGTCCACACTTTCCACGAAATTGCCGGAACTTATCCACAGTGTACCATAGATTTCTCCTCTTTCCAAGTATGAGACTGTCTCCCCCCAAAGATCAAAATAGCCCTGATCCCTTCTGAGCCAAAGCAGATATTCGCAATCCGCTTCGCGCCTTCCTTCCCTCCCCGATTTTTCCGTCACTTACTGCTTGCACTTTCCATGGAACAATGCTAAAATATGGTTTGAATTCTGTTTGTGGGAGGGTACATATGTCGACATTTCTCAAGGTATTACTGGTTATCCTGATTATTCTTGTCATCGCACTCGTTGTCCTCTACTTCGTTGGCCGGAAGATGCAGAAAAAGCAGATGGCACAGCAGGAACAGATGGAGGCTGCAAAGCAGACCGTCAGTATGCTGATCATCGATAAAAAACGAATGCCCATCAAGGAAGCGGGACTTCCGCAGATGGTCATCGATCAGACGCCAAAGCTTATGCGCCGTTCCAAGCTTCCGATTGTAAAGGCGAAAGTTGGACCGAGAATCATGACACTCGTTGCAGACGCAGCGATCTTCGACACCATTCCGGTGAAAAAAGAAGTCAAAGCCGTTGTCAGCGGTATTTACATCATGGAAGTACGCGGCGTGCGCGGACCGCTCGAAGCTCCGCCAAAGAAAAAATCCATGATGCAGAAGCTCCGTGCAAAGCTCTCTAAAGCCCAGAAAGAGCTTGAGGCCGAAGAATCAAAATCAAAAAATCAGAAGGCAAAGAAAAAAAGTAAATAAACCAGTATAAAAAAGGCTCCGTGGGGATTCCACGAAGTCTTTTCTTTTTCTCTTTCTGCACACTTTACATCAGCCGGAACAGTCCGCTGTCTTTTGCCATAATCCGGATATGGATCGCGGCATCCGATACGTGTTCATAATTCATTTCCAGAATGTAATCGATATTGACATCGATCAGATCTTCGCTTTCCTGCACATCCATTCCAGTTACTTCGATGCCCGCCAGCATATTCCCGTACGGTGTGCCATACCAGCTCATATTTTTTTTGCCATTTTCAAACACCATGCTGGTCTTCATCGGTCCCGTCTTGTGAATCTCCATCGCGCTATCTGAGAGTTTGAGGCGGTTTTTGATGATGTCCCCGGTCTCTTCTGCTACCTCATCGTAGAGCACAAAGTGCTTTCCGTTTTTTTTGTAATATTTTCCTGCAGAGGTGATCTCCACCTTATCCTCTGCATCTTTTTCCCCGTTTACTGCATGAAGTCCCGTCA
Source organism: Lachnospiraceae bacterium (assembly GCA_902363665.1). Taxonomy (GTDB): domain Bacteria; phylum Bacillota; class Clostridia; order Lachnospirales; family Lachnospiraceae; genus Choladousia. Next base: position 8,021 of record CABJAW010000018.1, read on the forward strand.
CGGTAATCAGTACGTCTTCCGTCATAATTTTTTCAGTACTCCTCTATGTTGATTTTCCGCGCACGCTTTACGTCATACGGCAGGATTGAGTTCGCAAACTCTCCGAATTTCTCCGCCGCGTCACTGACATAAAACTGATGCATCTCGTCTTTTTTATTGTTCTCTCCTGTGTTGATCAGCTGTTCCTGCTCCAGAAGCCTTCGCAGCTCCTGAGCCGTCTCATACGCCGGGTTGACAAGCGTCACCTGATCGCCTGCGATTTTGCCGACGAGCGAGCGGATCAGCGGATAATGTGTACAGCCAAGTACAAGCGTGTCGATATCCTTGCGCAGCAACTCGCTTAAATACCGCCTTGCGACCTCCTCTGTCACGCTGTCCTTCAGCCAGCCCTCCTCGACAAGCGGCACGAAAAGCGGACATGCCTTTCCAAACACGACGATCTCCGGATCCTGCTGCTGAATAAAACGGTCGTATGTGCGGCTGCGGATCGTGCTCTCCGTTCCGATTACGCCGACACGTTTGTTGTGCGTTGCTTTCGCCGCCATGTGTGCACCCGGTTTGATTACTCCGATGATCGGAATGTCCAGATCCGTCTCCACCGCGTCAAGTGCCAGCGCACTCGCCGTGTTGCAGGCGATGACAATCGCTTTCACGCCCTGCGTCTGCAGGAAATGAATAATCTGCTTCGAAAATCGGATTACATTTTCCTGAGATTTGCTTCCATATGGCACACGCGCTGTATCGCCGAAATAGACGATCCTTTCATTTGGCAGGTTGCGCATGATCTCCCGCACAACTGTCAGTCCTCCCACGCCGGAATCAAAGACACCGATCGGGGCATCGGAAAGGTGTAACGATGCTGCATGCATTGTGTTGTTGTCTGTATTCTTTATTTCGGATTTCTTTTTTATTGCTGTCATTTTTGTCTCCTGATATTACTATATTCTTAGAGTCTCTGGTAAAGCGGATATTCGCAATCCGCTGCGCTACTTGCAGGATCGTAAGGGATCTTCCCGCAAGCAAGTCCCTATCCATTGCTTATTGCTCCGCGCAACCCCGCAGGGGACTTATCTGACTCGGTTAAAAAACTGTAAGCCACTCGCCCGCTCAGAAAATCAGCGGCTCCCCGTCCACAAATGCAAAGCAAACCGCTTCCTCTTTGATAAACTCCGCGCGCCCGTTCGTGCCTTCCGTGATTGCCTCTTTGAGTTCCTGCAGCTGCGCCTGCGGCACCAGCGTTTTCACCGTCACGATATCCGTGTACTCGGAGCCTGTGATCGTAAGCCCTCTCTGCCCGAGCAGATACTGCACCTTGCCAAGCCCGTTGTAGTCCGTCCTGATGCCGAGCAGTGCGCCGATCTTTTTCTCAATGATCTTGCTTGCACGTAATCCTTCCTGCACGGATTTTGAGTAAGCACGCACCAGACCGCCCGTGCCGAGCAGTGTGCCGCCAAAATAACGCGTCACGACGACCGCTGCATTGTGGACTTCCTCACCGAGCAGCACGTCGAGCATCGGACGCCCCGCCGTTCCCTGCGGCTCCCCGTCGTCACTGCAGCGCTGCAGCTCCTGGTTTTCACCCACTACAAACGCCGAGCAGTTGTGTGTCGCATTCCAGTATTTTTTCTTCATCGCCGCGATAAAATCCAGCGCTTCCTCTTCACTTTCCACCGGGCGCACCGTAGCGATAAACCGCGATTTCTTCTCGATCAGCTCGCCCTCGCCGCCCTCGTATACTATCTTTATCTCTTTCATGGTTTCACCTGTTTCTGTTTTTGACTGGCCGCTGTCAAAGCGGATATTCCAGGTCCGCTTCGCTGCTTGCTCATAACCGAGTAGCTGCTTCGCAGCTTATCAGGATTTGCTTGTACCACTCCTGATACAAGCAAATCCCCACCCACTGCTTATTGCTCCGCGCAACCACGCAGGGGACTTGCCTGACTCGGTCAAATTTCATTCTTCATCATAGCAAGATTTCGGTGCTGTGGCAAGCACTCGGCGTATGTTTTTGTCCCGCTCAGGAAATACTGTTTTTATGATCCCGAATTCCTTATGATTCTACAAGCAGCACAGCGGACCTGGAATATCCGCTCTGACCAGAAGGAGCCTGCCATGAACCACCTGTCTTTCCCGCAAAAATTTCATTTTCCGAAGGTTCGCAGCCTGCATCATCGTCTGCGTCGTCTTCCCTGGCGCAAAATTCTGATCGGCGCTGCCATCTCGTTTGGGATACTGTGTCTGCTTTTCCTTCTTTTTCTGTGGCGTCTGATCGCCTCCGCGCCCTCGATCGATGCGATTTCCGTCTCCCCGCAGGAATCTGCCACTTATCTGTGTGATCAGGAGGGCAACGAAATCCGCCGCCTGACGCTTGCCGCTTCCAATCGCGATATCGTGAGGCTTGATGAAATCTCCGTTTATCTCCAGAATGCCGTCGTCGCCATCGAGGACCGGCGCTTTTATGAGCATCACGGGATCGACACAAAAGGCATCCTGCGTGCATTTTTCAGCGGCATTACCCACGGCTCCTTTTCGGAGGGTGCGAGCACGATCACTCAGCAGCTCATCAAAAACAGCGTCTTTACACAGTGGACACAGGAGAACTCCTTTTATGACCGCGTGTGCCGCAAGGTGCAGGAACAGCATCTCGCGCTCCAGCTTGAAAAACGGCTTTCCAAAGAAGAGATTCTGGAAAATTATCTGAACACCGTAAACTTCGGCTCCGGCTGCTACGGTGCACAGGCCGCTGCAAGGCGATACTTTGCAAAGGACGCCTCTTCCCTCACGCTCTCCGAGGCAGCTGTGCTCGCCGCCGCGCTGCAGAATCCTTCCGGTTATGATCCGGCGCTGCATCCCGCGGCAAGCAGAAGCCGCCAGCTCACCGTTTTGAATTACATGCAGCAGCAGGGCTACATTTCTGCTGCTGAGCATCAGGCTGCAGAAAATGATCCGGTCTACAACCGGGTCCGACAGACAGATCCGGAAATGGACACCGGATCCGTCTATTCTTATTATGAGGACGCGCTGATTGCCCAGGTGCAGGAGATTCTGATGACGGAAAAAGGATACTCGCAGGAACAGGCCGCCCGCGCCGTTTTCTGCGGTGGTCTGCGCATTTACTCGGCGCAGGATGACGCTCTCCAACAGATCTGTGAGGAAGAATTTTCCAATCCTGCCACTTTCCCCGATGAAGCCGGAAACGATGCGCAGCTGCAGGCTTCGCTCGTCCTGATCGATCAGAAAACCGGCTGCGTACGTGCCATTGTCGGCGGCCGCGGCAAAAAAAACGCCAGTCTCACGCTAAATCGCGCCACCGATTCGCTGCGTCAGCCCGGCTCTACGTTTAAAATTCTTGCCGCGTACGCACCTGCACTGGATGTCTGTGACAAAACGCTCGCCTCCTGCTATGAAAATGAGCCGTTCACTTACACAGACGGCACTCCGGTCGGCAACTGGGATGACACCGATTACGGCGGAAACGTCACAATCCGCGAGGCGATCGTACGCTCTATCAACGTCGCCGCGGTGCGCTGTATCACGGAAATCTCGCCGCAGATCGGTTTTTCCTACGTCAGACGGTTCGGCATCACAACGCTTCATGAGGCGGACGGATCGGACGGCGCATCCGACGTCATCCAGCCGCTTGCTCTTGGCGGCATCACGGAGGGCGTCTCCAATCTCGAGCTTTGCGCCGCCTACGCCGCGATCGCAAACGGCGGCATTTACCGTACACCACGATTTTTCACGCGAATTGAGGACCGAAATGGCAACATTCTCTTCGGTTTTTCCGAGGCAGAGAACCAGGTGCGCGATTTTTCTGCATCGGAATTCTTCCAGGAAACGCCGATACAGCGCGACAACACCCGTATCTTAAAAGACAGCACCGCGTTTCTGCTCACCGATGTGCTGTGCAGCGTCGTTTCCGACCCATCCGGAACTGCTTACGGCGCGATCTCTGCCGCCGGTCAGCCCGTCGCCGGAAAGACCGGCACCACCTCCGACTACCGTGACATCTGGTTTGCGGGCAGCACCCCGTATTATACGTGCTCCGTCTGGGGCGGATATGACGATCACAGTGCGCTCCCCTCCTCCGCACACAGCTATCAGAAAACGCTCTGGAGCGCCGTCATGAACCGCGTCCACACCGGTCTTTCAATTGCTGCATTTCCGCAGTCGGACTCCGTCATCTCTGTCTCCATATGCAAAGACAGCCACCTTCGCGCAAGCGAAAACGGCTGTCCCGATACGTATCTGGAATATTTTGCTGACGGCACGCAGCCGGAGGAAACCTGCTCTCTGCATAGTACCGTGCTCACGCCGGAAACCAAACGGCAAAGTGAGCAGGCCGTTATTTACCCGGAGCTGCTTGAGCAGCTGAGTGGCAGCGACTCCAGTGCAGATGACCACGATGAAAATTCGTTGATGTCTGAGCACACGGCACAGAAAAGCGATGGTGCCACAGATTCTTCCCTTCAGCAGGAAACAAACTCCCTCGAGGATTTGATGAAGCGGCTCTACGGTAAGCCTGCTCTGCCCTGAGTAAACAGTAAAGCAGATTGCAAATATCCTCTTTAGCCTTCTGCCGCCCACCGTCTGATCCTGCACTGATGTTTTTTGCTCTTCTTGTCATAACTGATTCCGACCAACAGAATATTTCCCATATAGTTTTGGATCGAATCCGGATACTTTTTGTCCTGAATCTGCTTAATCGCAGTATTTGCGTTCTGATTCCATTTCAGTTCCACAACAAGCGCCGGATAATCTTCCCGATATTCCGGCTTCGGGATAAACACAAAATCCGCAAAGCCACGCCCCGCAGGCAGTTCACGTACCGGTTTAAAATAATACTGCATGGCGCTTAAGTATGCAATCGCAAGCACACTGCTAAATGAATTTTCATTATTATAGGCAATCGCAGAAACATAATCCATATGCAGCTTCTCAAGTCCTTCCGCTACCGCCGTTTCTTCCATATCGAGCGTTGCATTTAAAAGCGCTTCCGACTCCTGCCAGAAGGCTATCATTTCGTTCCATTTTTTGCTTCTGACAGCAGTTGTGAGTTCCTGTCTGAGTTCCTCATTCGGTACAAATGCTGCTTTCCGATCCTGATCGTATCCCAGATAGCCAAGATGAATCAGATAGGTAAGCACATCATCCTTACTTTGCATATTTTGCGCATCATTTTGAAAAACAGATGTATGCACTTCTGTCTTTGCACCTGCCAGCATCTCAATAATGGCAGTTCGAAGTCCGTCATAATTCATATTAATGAGTGGCACAACCGTCTCATATGACGCAGTCTCCGACCAGTAGCTTCTGAATTCGCCTCGAAGCATCAGACTGACAACCGCTCTTGGATTGTAAACATGGTAAACGCCCAGATGATAACCGTCGTACCATTTCCGAACTCTCTCAAAATCCTGATCGTACGTCTCACAAAGCTGCCTTACTTCCGATTCGATAAAACCGATATAAGGAGCCAGACGTCCCGCGCCAAGCATTGTAAACTCATCGAAATTATTCAGAGCGGACTGCGTTTTTTCCTTCTTAATCGGCAGAATACCGGTAAGATATGCCAGCCTGATGTATTTCATCGGTTCACTTCCCTTAAACAGCCCTCTCAGGAAATCGATATACTTCTCCTGCACATTCTGACTCACCGCTTTATCTCTGAGCAGTACATCCCACTCGTCAATAATGATGATAAATTTGCTGCCCGTCACACTGCTGAGCCTGGAAAGCGCCTCCGGAAGGGAATTCATTTCCTCTTTCATCTCTTCCGGATAACAGATCTTCAGCTCCTCGATTGTCTTTTCTGTAATGTATCGAATCACCTGCTCTGGTCCACCGGCAGGATTGATACACCACTGGATATCCAGATGAATCACATCATACTGATTCAGATGCTTCCTAAAATCAGGCGCACTGCTGATCTCCAGCCCGGAAAACATTGCCTCAGAATCACAGCCCCTGCTGTAATACGCAGTCAGCATGTTTGCCGTAATCGATTTTCCAAAACGTCTTGGACGGCTGTTGCAGATATAACCGTCCAGAGTATCGAGCACCCGGTTTGTGTAATTCAGCAGACCGGTTTTATCAACGTAAATCTCTGAATTAAGCGCAACCTGAAACGCCGAATGATCCGGATTTACGAATCTTCCCATTCTTACATTCCCCCATCAAACCGAAACTCCGCCGGATACCCGCGTTTTGATTTTCCGGTATCCAGGGTGCACATCTTCTCCATGTCCGCCTCTTCCAGCGTAAAGTCCCAGACATCCAGGTTCTGGCGCTGACGCTCCGGATGAACAGATTTCGGTATGACGGTCAGGCCGCGCTGCAGATGCCAGCGCAGTACGATCTGCGCCGGTGTCTTTTCGTATTTCGCAGCCAGTTCCAGAAGAAGCGGTTCGCCGAGATCTTTTCCTTTTCCGAGCGGTCCCCACGCCTCCGGCACAATTCCCTCCTTCTGGCAAAATGCCACAGCCTGCGGCTGCTGAAAACACGGATTGCTCTCGATCTGATCCACCGCCGGGCAGACATTTGCTTTCGCAAGCAATCTCTGCAGATGCGCCGGCTGGAAGTTGCAGACACCGATCGCCCGGATCTTTCCGGCTTCATACAGCCGCTCCAGCACTTTCCAGGATTCCGTCACCTCGCCAAGCGGCCAGTGCAGGTAATACAGATCAATGTAATCCAGTCCCAGTGCTTCGAGGCTCTTATAAAATGTCTCCTCCTGCCGTCCGCCGCACATATCCGTATACCATATCTTCGATGCAACAAACAGCTCCTTGCGCGGAATCCCGCAGGCGCGGATGCCTGCTCCGACATCCTCCTCATTGTGATAGTACATCGCTGTATCAATCCTGCGGTATCCCGCTTCCACTGCACTGGCAAGCGTTTTTTCCGCCTCCGCTCCGCGCACCTCCCAGAACCCAAGACCGACGCGGTCTATTTCGATTCCATTATTTAATTTTATGGTTCTGCTCTCCATATTCTGTTCCTCCGCTATATCCTTCAATCCACAATCTTTTAATCGAATCAGGCAGATTCCCCGTCTCAATTACGAACATCCGGCACTGCTGCTATCGTTCTTCCGGCAATTTTTCTCACGCATTTATCTTGTCAAAATCTTGATATGCTTATCTGCGCTTACGCCACCGCTGTATCGCCGGACGGCGCTGCCTCCGGATGATCCCCGTTTGAATTTTCCGGATACGCTCCACTTTGCTCTCCATTATATCCTGGCTGCTCCGCATTCTGCTCACCATCCTGTTCCGGCTGGTTTCCATTTCCCTCATCCGCTCTGTAACCGTCTCCCGGAAGCGCACTGTCAGTGCCGTAATCCGGCTCTTCCTCTTCTCCGGTTTCATACTCCTCTGTCTCTGAAAGCTCCGGCATAAATTTTTCCTGCCATGCCGTTCCTTTCTGCTGAATCTCCATCACAAGATTGAGCAGCTGTGCCTCCGTCAGTTCGAAAAACATCTTTTCATTTTCCGGCGCTTTTAACTCGCCCGGACTGGCCTGCACAGAAACGGTTCCATTTATAGAACCGGCGCCTGTCTCATCCGCTATCGTAAGCCCGTCCACTCTCAGATCAAAACTTTCTCCTGCTTTGATCTCTGTGAAGGCAGCGTCAAGTCCGATCATTCCGACTTCCTCTCCAAAATTCAGAACGCCATCATATTCTCCTGTTTCAGCATTAAAACTTACGTTGTAAAAATCCTCATCAAAGTTCACTCCATCCGCATCACTCTGTAACAGATGAAGTGTATATGTTTCCGTATTTTCGGTCTGTTTCCGCTCGCCCGACAGTTCCACTGTGACCTCATTTTCGTCATTTTCGAGTTTCAAAGAGCATTCAAATCCGGCGTTCGGATTCTCCGGATCTGCAAATGCAAACGAAAGCTTTTCTGTGATTACTCCGGTACTGCCAAGATAGATGTCCGTCGAACCATCTGCACCGCCTATGATGTCTGATGCCGCATCTGTGTTTTGTCCTGCTGTATCTTCCTGCATCCCACCAACCTCGGTATGGAAGCCCGGTACGCTGACCCAGAATGATGCCGTCGGGCCATCCGGTGCGCCTTCTTCTCTCAGCTCTTTTTGATACTCCTCAAATTCTGCCGTATCAATCGTTGCTTCCAGCGTCACATTCGTCACGAAACCATTTTTTGTGTGAAAATCAAGCGTGAGCTCATCTTCCGTCGCATTTTTCAGGCAGTCAAAAAATTCGTCCGGATCTCCATACTCTGTTACCGTCGCAACGTCTGAAAGCTGTTCTATCAGTGTCTCATACTGTTCCTGACAAAAATCCAGGAAGGGCTCCGTCGGCACGATCACCGAGTAAATCGTTTCTTCTCCCTGTTTCTTTTTCTCCACACGCGTGGCATCCGTCACTTCTTCCCATGAATCATCTCCGTCATCTGCAGCCTCTTCTTTTTTCTTTCCGTCTCCTCCCGCAAATGACAGATCAACATCCTCCTCAAGCGGCTGATCTAACATCTGCTCCAGCCATGAACCACTATACTGCTGTAAAAGGCTGCCCGAGCGAATCGCCAGCGCTCCGTCATAAAACTGCGGAATCGACACTGCCAGCTGGTCTTCATCTGCATACAGGGAAAGGGTTAAAAACTTTGTATTTTCATCCGTTGCGGCCTCCAGATCAAACTGCCATCTTTCCGCATCCTCTGCTGCCCGCAGATTCATCTGTAGATATCCATCTTCCGATGTCGGTGCCTCTACCCCAAGCAATTCCCACGTTTCTCTGGAAACTCCGAACTTCGTCTGCACAGAAAATCCATCTTCCTCCATATTCTCCTGCAGTTCGTCCAGACCAAGTGTTTTAGAAAGCAGTGATTTTTCCCCCTGCTCCATCTGTGTCTCCAGAATTTCCTCCAACTCTTCTCCCGGATCTTCCTTCGCCTGCGCCGCTGCCGGCACAACCAATGCCGCTGCCGCAAAAATCGCTGCCTGCTTTACAAATCCTTCTCTTTTTCTCATAAAAATCCCCCTTTTTTCCGTCGAATCAGCCACAATATCCGACCGTTTTTATAGCAATTCTGCAAAATAATGCATCCCATCCGATCTGTCGGGCGTGAAATACTGCGTCAGAAATCTTTGCCCCACCCGCAAAACTCTTAATTCCAGTATAACATAGCCATACATCACTGCCAATCTCACAATTCTTAATCTTTTCTGCATTCCCTCGCATGCAGAACATATCCAGGCATATTCTTATCCCCCCACATGCAGAACATATCCGGGCATATTTTTATTCCCCTCCCCCGCATACAAAACATATCCGTAGCATATTCTTATTCCCCTCCCCCGCATACAAAACATATCCGGAGCATATTCTTATTCCCCTCCCCGCATACAGACGGAGCCGGAGCACGTTTTCGATTGTCCACATGTCTGCGACGGATGTACGGTCAGGACGGATGCAATCCGTCATGAACGAACAGACGTCAGAAAGACAAGGTGGACAATGAAAATGTACTCCGGCTCCGTCCCCCTCCCGGGAATCCAATTATCCGCTTCCCTCCCGGGCAGCATACTCTCTCCTACTTCCCCCGCGCCGTCTTACAGATCAGATCCACGCACGCCATAATCCCAAGCGAAGAGCTGTCCAGCACCAGATCATACCCACGGTTATCATCCCAGCGCATGCACGTATTCGCGCTGTAAAAATTGGAACGTCTGCGGTCAAAGCGCTTCAGTATATTTTCTACTTTGCGCTCCTCAATGCCATATTCCTGCATCGCACGCTTCTTGCGGAATTCACGGTCCGCATGGATAAAGACACGCAGCACATCTTCGCGCTCCCGCAGAATCCAGCCTGCACACCGGCCGACGATCACACACGGCCCCTGCAGAGCCATATCCTGGATCACCTGCTCCTCCACCACGTAGAGCTCGCCTTCCTCCGTCAGGCCATCCCGCTCACCAAGTGCCACGCGGTTTGCCATGCCAAGCGAAAACAGCAGGCTGTTTGATGTCGATTCCTCCAGATGAATCAGACGTTCCGGCACCGTCTGCATGCGCTCCGCCGCCCGTTCCAGAACCTCTTTTCCATAACACGGCACGTCCAGTTCCAGTCCCACACGCGTTCCGATCTCACTTCCACCAGACGCATACTCTCTCTCAATTGTTATGATACGGTATTTCATCCTTTCCACCCCTCTCATATCTCACCGGACCGACAGCAAATTTTCCACTGCCATCTTCCGGATTCTCCATTACCTTTTCTTTTATGCCTCACCCGGTCTGCAGCAAATTTCCTTTCGCTGCAGACCCGGCTCTTCTATTGCATTTTTACGCCGTCTGCTCAAACTGGCTGTTGTACAGATCTGCGTAGAATCCGCCTTTTTTCATCAGTTCCTCATGGTTGCCCTGCTCGATGATATCACCGTCCTTCATGACAAGAATCAGATCTGCATCGCGGATCGTGGAAAGCCGATGCGCGATCACAAAGCTCGTACGGCCTTCCATCAGCGCATCCATTGCTTTCTGGATCTGGATTTCCGTACGGGTATCGACAGAGGAGGTCGCCTCGTCCAGAATCAGAATGCGGTTATCTGCCAGAATCGCACGCGCGATCGTGAGCAGCTGCTTCTGGCCCTGTGAAATATTGCTCGTCTCCTCGTTGAGCACCATCTGATAGCCACCCGGCTGCTGCATAATAAATTTATGCACATGGGCTGCCTTTGCCGCCGCGATGACTTCCTCGTCCGTCGCATCCAGTCTTCCATATCGGATATTTTCCATGATCGTTCCGGAAAACAGCCACGTATCCTGGAGCACCATTCCGAACATCTCGCGCAGCTCGCCACGGTTGAAGTCACGCACATCGTGACCATCAATCAGAATACTGCCCTTGTTTACATCATAATAACGCATCAGCAGCTTGACCATCGTCGTCTTTCCGGCTCCGGTTGGTCCGACGATCGCGATCTTCTGACCGTCTTTTACTTTTGCAGAGAAATCATGGATGATCACCTGCTCCGGATCGTAACCGAACTGTACATGCCGGAATTCCACATTTCCCTTCAGTCCATCGGTTGATACCGGATGCTCTGCCTTCTGGTCTTCCTCATCCTCCTCCAGGAATTCAAATACACGCTCAGAAGCCGCCGCTGCGGACTGAAGCATATTGGTTACCTGCGCGATCTGCTGGATCGGCTGGGTAAAGTTCCGGATGTACTGGAAGAACGACTGGATATCGCCGACCTCAATCGCATTTTTGATGACCATGAAACCGCCAAGGATTGCAACAACCACATATCCAAGGTTTCCGATAAACTGCATGATCGGCATCATGATACCGGAAAAGAATTGTGATTTCCATGCTGAATTATACAACTCTTTATTTACTTTTTCAAACTCCTCTACGACATCTTTTTCCTTATTAAATACCTTTACGACATTGTGTCCGCCATATACCTCTTCAATCTGGCCATTTACTTCGCCAAGGTACTTCTGCTGACTGCGGAAAAATCCCTGTGATTTGCCCATAACTCCTCCGATGATCCCCATAGAAACCGGGAGGATCACCAGCGCCGCCAGCGTCATCCACACATTGATGCTCAGCATCATGATGAAAACACCGATCAGTGTCGTCACAGAAGTAATCAGCTGTGTTACGCTCTGGTTCAGTCCGTTCTGCAGTGTATCCACATCGTTCGTAACTCTTGAGAGGATCTCACCGGTCGTTCTGCTCTCATAATATTTCAGCGGAAGCCGGTTGATCTTTTTTGAAATATCCTTTCTGAGGCTGTAGGTCGTATCGTTCGAAATGCCGGTCATAATAAATCCCTGGATAAAGGAAAATATCGCCGAGCACACATACAGGCCCAGTGCGAACAGCAGGATCTGCGTGATTTTTGTAAAATCAATGCCTCCGGTACCGCCAATCTTTGCCACCAGGCCGTTGAACAGTTCCGTGGTCGCCTTACCAAGAATCTTCGGACCAACGATATTGAACACCGTGCCTGCGATCGCAAATACAAACATGATCACAAAACGGATTTTATATTTTGACATATACCGGATCAGCTTCGCCATACTGCCCTTAAAATCTTTGGCCTTTTCTCCGGCCATCATGCGCGGGCCCCCCGGACCTCTGCGCCTTCCCATATTATCACTCATGGTGCTTTACTCCTTTCCTGATCTTATTTTGCCAGCTCTTCCTCAGAAAGCTGAGAAGTCGCGATCTGACGATATACCTCACAGTTCTTCAGCAGTTCCTTATGCGTACCGATTCCGGCCACCCTGCCCTCATCAAGCACGATGATCTGATCTGCATGAAGGATCGTACTGATACGCTGCGCAACGATAATTGTTGTCGTCTCCGCCGTCGATTCTTTCAGTGCACGCCGCAGCGCCACATCTGTCTTATAATCAAGTGCAGAAAAACTGTCATCAAAAATCAGGATCTCCGGCTTCTTTGCAATTGCCCTCGCAATCGAAAGCCTCTGCTTCTGCCCACCGGATACGTTCGTTCCGCCCTGGGCGATCGGCGTATCATATTTTTCTTCTTTTTCTTCGATAAATTCACTTGCCTGTGCGATTTCGGCCGCCTTTCTGATCTCCTCTTCCGACGCATCTGTACAGCCATAGCGCAGATTGGAATCGATCGTACCGGAAAACAGCACGCTCTTCTGCGGTACGTAACCAAGTCTTGCACAAAGATCCTTTTTTGCCATCTCACGGACATCCACACCGTCTACCCGGACTGCACCGGATGTCACGTCATAGAAGCGCGGAATCAGGTTGACCAGTGTACTCTTTCCGCTTCCGGTACTTCCGATGACTGCCACCGTCTGGCCTTTTTCCGCGCGGAATGAAACATCCTCCAGCACCTTCTCATCTGCCTCCGGATAAGCAAACGAAACATGATCAAACTCAACAACGCCCTTTTCTCCGGCCGCCGGAAGCTTCGGCTGATCCGGATCATGGATCGTCGGCTCAGTGCTCAGCACCTCATGGATACGTTTTGCAGCAACATTGGCACGCGGGATGATGATCGACATCATCGCGATCATGAGGAAGGACATAATAATCTGCATTGCATACTGAATAAATGCCATCAGATCACCAACCTGCATGGAGCCATCATCGATCGCATAGGCACCCTTGTAAACGATCAGAACAGAAATGCCATTCATAATGAGCATCATAATCGGCATCATAAAGGTCATGCAGCGGTTGACAAACAGGTTCGTTTTCGTCAGATCCAGGTTTGCCTGTTCAAAACGCTCCTCCTCATGCTTTTCCGCACTGAATGCACGGGATACCATGATACCGGTCAGCTGCTCTCTCGTCACAAGGTTCAGGCGGTCGATCAGTGTCTGCAGTTTTGTAAAACGCGGCATCGCCACCTTGAACAGCATACCGATCACAAGCATGATCAAAATAACAGCAAGCGCGATAATCCAGCTCATCGATACATCCGTCTTGATTACCTTGAGCACACCGCCAATTCCCAGAATCGGAGAATAAAGTATGAGGCGGAAGCCCATCGCCAGCAGCATCTGGATCTGCTGAATATCGTTCGTGCTTCTTGTGATCAGGGAAGCGGTTGAAAACTGATTAAATTCGTGACTGTTAAATCCGATGACTTTGCGGTACACATCCCCGCGCAGGTCGTGTGCGACCGTTGCCGCAACTCTTGCTGAGAAAAAGGTCACAAGCACTGATGCCAGCATCGCCAGCAATGCCAGCAGTACCATCTGAACCCCGACCTTTACAAGATAACTGATCTGAAGGCTGTCCAGATCCTTGCCCAGCGCCTCATATTCATTCTGTACAAACAGAATTGCTGACTGCGCCGTCATCATCTCCGGCATATCATCAAACTTCTCTTTGATCTGCCCTACAATCTGGCTGCGCGTCGCTTCCGGAAGTGCCTTCACCGCATCAACTGCAGACACTCCTGCCGGAAGCTGCATCGCACCAGCCTGAGCCACCTGAGTTGTATCCGTGCTCTGGGCGGATGCATCTTCTGCCGCATTCTGTGCTGCTTCACTCTGGGCGGATGCAGATTCTGGCGCATTCTCTGCCGCTTCGCTTTGTGCGGATGCAGATTCTGTCGCATCCTGAGCTGCTTCACTCTGGGCCGATGCAGATTCTGTTGCGTCCTGAGCCGTCTCGTCAGAGCTGTCTGTGCCCTGTGCATTATCCATCTGCTGCAATGCTGTCACTACCATCTCACCGTCCAGCAGAGAAGAAGCCAGCGCCTCACGCTTCTCCCCTTTTATGCTGCTTTTCAGCTGATACACATCACCATCCGGCTCATAGCTGTCTTCCAGTGCACTCTGCCCATCCTCATCCAGAAACGTCATCAATGTATCGTACGTTTCCTCACGCATCTCATCCGGTACACCGTCCTCGATGCCTTTTTGCTGAATGCCTTCATTTACAATCTTTGAAGTATACTCCGGCAAGGTCAGATCACAGTACGCCTGTAAAAACAAAAGCGCAACGATCGCAACCACCAGCCCTGCCGAACTTTTCAGATACTTTGCAAGTTTTGTCATGGTTTCCTCCTTCTTATTTTCTGTTTCTTCTATTATAATAATATCGTAACTGTTCAGAGCCAACCTCCAAAATGCTACGCATTTCGTCGGTGTGGCGCATCCGGTTTCGCGAGCCGCTCCATATTTTCTGACATCCGTCGGAAGAAATCCCTTAACTGCTCCAGCTCTTCCTCTGAAAATCCATACGTGAGCACCGCTTCATTTTCTTCTATTGCAAGGATTACTTCCTCCGCGATCTCTTTTCCCTTCTTATTCAGATACAAACGGCTGATCCGTTGATCCTTCGGATCCGGCCTGCGGCATATCACATCTGCCTTTTCCAGGCGTTTGACCGCTACCGCTACCGTCGGAGCCTTCACATGAAGCCCCTCCGCCAGTTCCCGCTGGCTGATCCCCTCATGCTCACTGATCGCCTTGACAAATGCCAGCTGCCCCGGGTGAATCCCGATTTCAGGGAACCGCTTATAATTGACAGAAGTATACCGGTGCATCAGCCGCATAAAACAGGCCTGAATGCTTCGGCTGCCCTCTTTGTGCGGTCTCATAAATCCATTTTCTTCCTCTGGATCACAGTAAAACCTCCCCTGCTCCTTATACTTCATTCTCTATCCCTTCTTTCTATAGCAATTCTGCAAAATAATGCCCCCCTCCAATCTGTCAGAGCGTGAAATACTGTGTCAGAAATCTTTACCGTGCGTTAGCACGCCTGCAGATTTCAGCCTTGTCTTTCGCACTCTGCCAAATCGTTTTGCCTGCATTATTTTATTGAATTGCTATAAATTGTCAAAGCGGATATTCCAGATCCGCTTCGCTTCCTGACTCGGTTAAATTACTTAGTCGACTAATATCATATCCATTTTCACAAAAAAATCAACTGTTTTTTGTGCAGTTTATAAAAATTTCAGAGATATCTATCTTCCGAAAAAACTATGTTTTTGTTAACAGATTTTTCACGATTTCCTGATATGCTGTTTTCAGTTCGGTACATTATTGTGTCAACATCTGTACCATTTCTGCGTGCAGAAAATCTTATATCATTTTTATTTTGAAAGGAGTTCCACCATGAACCTGAAAAACCACATAACAGCACCAAAATTATCCGCACTGCTCACTGCTTGTGCACTTAGCCTCTCTTCCTTTGCAGGTGTTCCTGCCTTTGCAGCAGAAGCGCAGAGCGAGATGCCTGAAGCAGTTGCTTTCAGCGCAGACGGCTCCTCCGAGCTTGTCCAGGGCAGCTTTGTCGCATCTGACGTTACATGTCCTGCACAGGACTCTTACGAATACCCGTTTATCGGACTGAATCTTACGCTTCCGGAAGCCCTGCTTCAGCAGATGACTGACAAGACCGTTGCCATGCTCACCGATGAAAGCTGGACCGATGAGCTTGATGCGATCCGGTATGCGGTCATCTCCTTCCGTCAGATGACAGAGGAACAGAGCACTGCCGAGGTTGAAAAGGTCGGCACCGGATATATGGACTGGGTAGACAGTCTTGCAATGATCGGTACGATCGGAATGTATGATGCCGATTCTGTAAAAGACCTTGATACCATCACAGGCTGCACAGAGCATACAGAACTCGGCAAGAGCAGCGACGGCGCATACACCTATTATCTCAGCCTGAATAAAGATGCAGACGAATCCCTTGCTGCAGAGCTGAAGGAAATCCAGACAACCCTGACCGAGATCACTCCGCCGCAGCAGCTTTCCGCTTTTGATCAGCCGCAGGCAGAAGCAAGCACGGATACCGCAGTCGGCAATTTCCAGATGAATGATATCGATGGCACTTCCTACGATCAGTCACTTTTTGCAGATAATGATGTTACACTCGTAAATGTTTTCACCACCTGGTGCTCTCCGTGTGTAAATGAGATTCCGGAGCTCCAGAAACTCTCCGAACAGATGAAAGAGCAGGGCGTTGGCGTTGTTGGCGTTGTCCTTGATACCGTCTCAAACGGAAGTGAAGACAGTGAAGCCATTCAGAAGGCACAGCTGCTCCGTGAAAAAACCGGTGCTTCCTATCCGTTCCTGATTCCGGATGACTCTATGATGAACGGTCATCTCAACGGTATCAGCGCATTCCCACACAGCTTTTTCGTAGATAAAAACGGAAACATTCTCGGAGAGGCCGTAGAGGGAAGCCATGATCTTGAAGGATGGACAGAACTCGTAAATGCACAGCTGGAAGCGCTGAAAGGATGAAATAAATGAAAAACCTGACAAATGCCAGGTGGATCGGCCCTTGTCTCGCCGCGGTTGGACTTGCCATGGTAATATTCGGCATCTCCCGCGGCGAGATGAATGTTGTATTCACAAAGGCGATTAACATCTGTATGGAGTGTATAGGCATTGGATAACACAATAAATCAAACCACAAAAACAGCCGGATATACCGCAAAAGCAGCACCGACACAGGATGCACAAAAACAAAAAACGGATAACGGCTGCAGCGCAAAATCCTGCGCTTCCTGCAGCGGATGCAGCACAAAAAACAATAAAAAAAGCAGCACCAAAAAAGCACCGCTCAAAATAAATGAATGGAAGCGCCACACGGTCCAGGCTCTCTGGGCGTTTCTTACAAACAGTCATATAGCCGGATTTTTCACCGGAAAGATCTATACCGGAAAGCTCAAAAATATATGCGTTCCGGGTCTGAACTGCTATTCCTGCCCGGGCGCAGTCGGTGCCTGTCCGATCGGTTCGATCCAGGCGGTAGTCGGCAGCTGGAATTTCAAGATGGCTTACTATGTCATTGGATTTCTGATCTTTATCGGCGCCCTGATCGGAAGACTCGTATGCGGCTTTCTCTGTCCGTTCGGTCTGATCCAGGATCTGCTCCACAAGATCCCGTTTCCGAAAAAAATACGCACGTTTCGGGGCGATAAGCTGCTGCGCAAGCTCAAATACGTGATCTTTGCCGTATTTGTCATTCTGCTTCCGCTCTTTCTTGTAGATGTACTCGGGCAGGGTTCTCCTTACTTCTGCAAGCTGATCTGCCCGGCCGGAACACTTGAAGGCGGTCTGCCGCTTGTACTTTTAAACAAATCCATGCGAAGCGCAGTTGGCTGGCTTTACCTGTGGAAAAACACGATTTTGATCGTCACGATTCTCCTTGCGATTCTGATCTACCGACCATTCTGCAAATACATCTGCCCGCTCGGAGCCTTTTACTCTGTTTTCAATAAGGTATCCGTCTTCCGTTACCGTGTAGATCCGGACAAATGTGTCAGCTGCGGTAAATGCTCCCGCGCCTGTCAGATGGAGATCGATCCGGTCCGGGAAGTCAACAGTCCGGAATGTATTCGCTGCGGAAGATGCAAAACAGCATGTCCGACAGGTGCAATCACATGCGGCGTACGAAAAAAAGGCGAGGTTTCTGCAAAAGCAGATTAACCCCCGCCAAAGTCTGGCTCTTGCCATTTTCTATTTTCGAAAGTTACTTACATTCTCTTTCGTCACTTTCTGGTAGGGCAGCCGGATATACCGGTTGCTCTCCAATTCAATATCTTCCAGCCCTTCTCCGGTCGCCAGTGCAAAGGCCAGGTCAAGCATACCTTTTGCCTGCCCTTCCTTATCATTATAGACCGTTCCGATCATCTCACCTTTTTCCACTGCCTCAAGTCCCGGATCCGTACCGTCAATCCCGACTACCACCGGCCATTCCTCCTTTGGAATTCCCGATGCCTTCAGGGCATCGATCGCGCCAAGCGCCATATCGTCATTGTTTGCCAGAATCAGCTCCATCTTCCCTGCATACTGCGCCAGCATAGAAGCCATCTTTGTCTGCGCCTGTCCACGATTCCAGTTAGCGATCGCATAGCCGAGCTTTTCCACCTGTACCCCCGATTCCAGAAGCATATTCACGGAGCACTCCGTCCGCACAATCGCATCCTGATGTCCGGCTTCTCCTTCCAGCACCACATACTGGCAGATTCCATCCTGATTCCTGTCCATGCCGTCATCCGTCAGAAATGCATCTGCAGCAAGCTCCCCTTCAATGCGGCCGGAATCAAATGCATCCGCGCCGACGTAATATAGCTTCGACCACCGTTCCAGATCCTCTGCCACCAGTTCCCGGTTGAAAAAAATAATCGGGATATTATTTTTCTCTGCCATATCCGTGATCGTTGTCGGCTCCGTCCGGTCCACGAGGTTCACACAGATCACATCACAGCCCTTTTCCACCAGCGTCCGCATCTGTTCATTCTGCGTTGTCTGGCTTCCGGATGCATCCAGTATCTCAACACTGATCGTCACATCCGTTTCGGACTCCTTTTTCAGCATGTATTCCTTAAACGCCTGCATCATTTCCATCAGAAATGTATCATACTGATCATATAACGTTACACCGACCTTAATGCTTTTTACCGTTTCTTCTTTTCCGGAACCACATCCACTCAGCAGCACTGCCGCCGTACCGAGCAGCAGAACTGCCTTACCGTTTTTAATGTACCGTCGGAAACAGAATTTTCTCTGCCTCTTTTTCATGCATTTCCTCCTTTGTCACGGAAATAAAACCGGTCTCTACCTGCGTCATACTGCCTGTACTGTGTTCCAGACATTTCCGGATCAGCCGTGCGCTTTCGTACCCCATCGCATATTCATCCTGCACGACCATTCCCTGTATCATTCCACGGTCCAGACAGTATACCGCCCGTTCCGAACGCCCTTCTCCATACAGCCGGATTTTGGAAGCTTCCTTCTTCTGCAGATAATCCAGCGCCAGCTCCATGGCAGAACTGTCCAGCGCCACCAGAATATCCGGAGGTGTTTTCATCTCTTTTTCCAGCTCCGCTTCTGTTTTGGCCAGAAAGCATGCTGTAAAATCTGCACATTCTTCCTGCATACGCGTCTGAAATCCAGCCAGCCGCTGCCGTCCGGCCAGCGTACGCTGATTTCCGCTCACTACACCAACGGTCTTTCCATCAACATTTTTTTCCTTTAAAACCATCTCAGCAATTGCCCTGCCGATCTTGTGTGAATCCGGCTGTACCAGCGCATACCCGTTCTCAAGATCCAGATCTGATGCGATCAGTACAATCTGGTTTTTGCCTGCGATCTTCTCCAGTCTTCCACCCGGATCAGAGGTATCACAAAGCGCCGTGATCACCCCGTCCGCTCCATTTTCCAGCTCCCGCTCCAGAATCATATATTCCTCCGCAAGCCCGGAAAACGTCGAAGCCGATACGATATTCAGGTAGATCCCTGACTCATTTGCGCCCTGGTTCAACCCTTCCTTAAATGCATTCCACTGATCACTGCCACTGTTGTCAATCACCACTGAAACTGAATAATGCAGTTCCTCCTTTCCGCCATTTAAAAGACCGTAGGACGCATAAATAATGACCATAATAATCATTGCCGTCACAATACCAAGATAAATTCGATCCCTGTTCACTCAGTGCGTCCCCCTTCCTGTTCCGGAATCTTTCCTTCCTCCAGCTGGCGGCAGGTCTCTTCTGTATATGGAATATACGGAATGTGGATTCGTACCGTCATTCCCTCATCCGGGCAGGACTCAATCTGAAGACCATACTGTGCGCCAAACCGAAGCCGGATCCGGTTATGCACATTCAAAAGTCCGACACCGCTTCCACGGCTGCGTGCTCTCTCCCCCTCTGTCAGCAGTCTTGCTGCCGCTTCCTCCGGCATGCCAAGTCCGTTGTCACTGACTTCAAGGAAAATATCTGATCCTTCACGGTAGCCACGGACCATGATCAGCCCGTCCCCATCCATCGCTTCCATTCCATAATAAATCGCATTTTCCAGAATCGGCTGTACGATCAGCTTCACCGTACAGCATGACAGAATCTCCGGATCTATATCAAAGGATATCTCAAACGCATTTTTATAACGGATCTTCTGGATATTCATATAGTTTTGTGCATGCTTGATCTCATCCTCAATCCGAATAATTGTCTTTCCCCTGCTCAAGCTGATACGGAACAGACTGGCAAGCTGTGTAATCATAAAGACCGCATCATCATACCGCTCTCCCGTAATCATCCAGACGATCGAATCCAGCGTATTATACAGAAAATGCGGGTTGATCTGTGACTGGAGCGCATCCAGCTCGCTTTTACGCTTTTCCTCCTGCTTCACCACAATATCCTGCATCAGATCCTGAATCTGCCTCACGGTAGAACGCAAAGTCCTGCCAAGATGCACTACCTCCAGAGAACCACCCACGTAAATATCCGGTTTGAGATTCCCGGTCTCCCACTCCCGCACCGAATCGTTCAGTCTGCGCAGCGGCTTTGCAATCCGCGCCGAAACAAACTGATTCAGGATCACCGTCGTCAGAAGCGCCAGTGAAACAAGCATCATTGCCAGATATCCCGTGCTGTTCCGCCCCATCTCAAAGGATTCCAGCGGAACAACGCTGACCAGCTTCCAGCCGGTATAGCTGATCGGTCTTTGCGTAACGATCCTTTTTTGTCCACCGAAGCTCTCTACCCAGCTCTCTTCCTCCGCAGTGATCGCCGAGAGATTATTCTCCTCATACTCGCCCATTCGGATCAGCTCCTGCTTCGGATGATAAATAATCTCTCCGTCCGTGTCCATCAGGTAAATGTATTCGGAAGAAACCGTCGACATATTTGCCTTATCCAAAATCCGCTCAATACTGCTGTAATTCATATCTACCAGCAGCACGCCAAGCATAGAGGTTCCGCCATAGGTCAGATCCACCGTCCGGCTTAAGGATACGACCCAATAATACCGATACGTCAGATCGTCAAACAGATTCTGTACATGTGGCGTTGAAAAATGGAAATTTTCCAGCTGATTTTTTGCATCCTCAAACCACTCCTGAGACGTAACCGCCGCATCTTGCTTTTCATTTGCCACCGGTGCTGCTTCGACGAGCCTTCCATCGTACGTATAGCAGGCGATGCTGACCAGGTTATCCTTATTTGCCTCATACAGCAGCGTCATCTCTTCGTCCAGATTTTCATTTTCCAGATCCTTATCCTTGATCACACTGTAATACATTGCATCGGAAATCCGGCGCATGCTGCGCAGATAATCCTCCAGATTGATCGTTGTCTGCTCCAGCAGCTGGCGGGAGTTCTCCTGCATCAACGTTTCTTCTTTTCTGGAAAACTGTTTATAAAGCAACACACCCAGAAAACACAGACAGCATACGGAGACGACCGTAAAAGACAATGCGATCGTCATCTGTATGCTTCTTGTGCCCACATATTTTCCGGAACGCTCCGTTATTTTTCTGAACCAGCCTCTGATCTTATCCACGTTCTTTTAACTTCTCCACTCTGTATTTCGACGGGGATACTCCATACTGCTTCTTAAATGCATAGCTGAAATAATTCGGGTCAGAGTATCCTACCTTTTCCGCAATCATATATGTTTTATCATCGGTTGTCAATAAAAGCTCAACTGCCCGCTCCATCCGAAAATCCGTCAGGTATCCGATAAAGGTTTTTCCTGTCTCCTTTTTAAATACCGTGGAAAAATAAGCTGAGCTGACGCCTAAGATCCGGCATACCGTTTCAATGGTAATATTTTTATCTCCGTAAGAACTCTGCACATAATCGATCGCCTTCGTCACAAAGGATTTCGTTGTATTTGCACGCTCCTGCCGGATATAATCCTGAATTTTTCCGCAGGCCTCCGACAGCCAGTCCCAGAATTCCTCCGGTGATTCTGACTGGAACCCGCAGTCCACCAGCTGCTCCGCCGAACCGAAAATCGTCTCCATCGGAATCTGATTGTTGCTGCCAAACCGAAAAATCTCTGCTGCAAACTCCAGAATAAAGATCCGATACTTCTGAATGGAAATTCCGGGTCTGGAAAACCAGCCGCAGCACGCTTTGATCTGCTGCTTTAAGGTATCACGATCCCCCATCCTGATTTCTTTGAGCAGTCCCTGAACCGCATCCTGTTCAAACGAAAGTTCCACGCTCTCCCCCGGATCGATCTCAGCGATGTTGATCGCACGCGTATTTCCATAGATCGCACGGTAAGAAACGGCATTCTTTGCACCCTGATACGATACATGCAGGTCCGACCGCATACTGCATATCTGTCCGATTCCGGCCGTCACCTTTGCCCCGCAGATTCGTTTTGCATAAACACAAAGGCTGTCCATCTCGTCCGTATAGCGCGTAATCTCTGTGGCATCCGAAAGCTGGGAGATTACGACAATCTCCTCCAGATACATCAGTATTTTACTTCCGTACCGCTCCCGAAGCTGCTCCTCCGCAAGCTTCTTCACAGACACCGCCATCAGAAACGGGGACATTCCCTCCGGAAGCTGCGATCTGCTGATATGTAGCACCGTCACGACATAAAACGGCGCTTCCAGATGGATCTGATAGCTTTCCAGATATTTTTCCATTTCATTTGGCTGTACCCGACCTTCAATCAGGGAGGTGTAAAAGCTCTCCTGCAAAAGCGGCAGGCTTTCCATATAATACTGATTCAGCTTATCGATATTACGCTGTTCATCCCTTTCATGATCCAGGGTTTCCCTGATTCTGGAAAATACCTTGTCCAGTTCCTCTGCATTGACCGGCTTGAGCAGATACTGCTCTACTTCAATGTCGATCGCCTCTTTTGCATATTCAAATTCATCAAAGCCGGAAAAAATAATAATTTTTATATTTTGGTAACGCTCCTTGAGCTTACGGCTCATAGCAAGGCCGTCCATATACGGCATCTTGATATCAGTCAGCACGACATCCGGGACACATTCCTCTACCATCTCCAGCGCTTCCACCCCATTATGCGCATAACCGATGACCGTAAATCCCATACGCTCCCAGTCTATTTTCTTCATGATCACCCGGATCACATCTTCCTCGTCGTCCACGAGCAGAACTGAATATTGCTGCATTACGCTCCGTACCTTTCATCCATCTTTTTCCATAAAATGCCAAATATAACGACCCATACCACAATCTGCACAACGGCTGCGACCACATGCAAATAAAGCAGCACTGTCATGATCAGAGAACCGGCCGCCAGAAACAGCATCAACTTTCCAGCCTCCGCCGCATAACGCTCTTCATCCTTTAATTTTTTTGTCTGATCCTTTCCACGAATCGCTGAAATATCATGCAGCACCAACAGACGCACACCATAATAAGCCAGTACGATCAGCATCAGGATCGGTATCATCGCCATAGACCAATAGCTATCTCCCTGCATTTTCATCCTCCTTTCTGGTCAAAGCGGATATTCACAATCCGCTTTGCTACTTGCCTGATTTTTGTCAAAGCGGATATTCGCAATCCGCTTCGCTACTTGCCTGATTTTTGTCAAAGCGGATATTCGCAGTCCGCTTCGCTACTTGCCTGATTCATTTAAAAACGGAGCTGTCACATCGTTGCCAAAGCAAATCGGTGCAGCAGCTCCTTTTTATTTTACAGCGTTATTTATTTTCTTGCCACATATTTTCTGATATCCAGAGAAATTGCAACGAAGATGATTACACCAAGTGCGATCCACTGTGCGTTTGCGTTGACTCCCAGGAACTGAAGAGCAGTCTTCAACAGCTCGAATACCGCTACACCAATAATAGCAGAAGATACTTTTCCTCGTCCACCGGAAACGGATACGCCTCCGATTGTACAAGCCGCAATTGCCTCCATCTCATAACCAAGTCCAAGGTTTACAGATGCACCACCGGATTTTGCGCCGAGCATAAAGCCAGCCAGTCCATACATTGCTGCAGCCTTTGCGTAGATGATGATCAGGGTCATCTTTACCGGAACACCTGCTACCTCTGCTGCCTGCGGGTTACCACCGATTGCATACATGTATTTTCCATGACGGGTCATGTTGAAAATGAACCATGTGATTGCTGCTACCAGGATTGCGATCCAGATCAGGTAATTGACACCGAGAAATTTTCCGGTTGCAATGTCCGTGTACTGCTTTGTATATCCGCCAAGCGGTGTTGCATTTGTATAGAGCAGGTTGATTCCGTATACAACCTCCATCATAGCCATCGTAGAAATGAATGGCGGAACATGCATATAAGCAATGAAGAATCCGGTCACGCAGCCGAACAGTGCACAGATCAGCATAACGATCAGCAGTGCCACAAAAATATTCAGCGGCTCCATATCCGGGAAGAACTTTTTGGAATAATCCATTTTCTGAAGCAGTGTACCTGCAATACAGCCGCCAAAACCGATCATACGTCCTGCGGAAAGGTCGCATCCTGCAGTGATGATACAGCCGGCAATACCAAGTGCAATAACAATACGAGAACTCATATTCATCAGAATGTTGTTCAGGTTGTTACCGGACAGGAAGTTCTTTGATGTGAATCCTGTGTAGATAACAAGCAGAATCATAATAATGATAACACCATAATTTACCATGATGTCTTTAAAGCTCAGTTTTTTCTTTCCCATGTTTTTCTCCTCCTATCAGAACTGCGTTGCGTAGCCCATTACTCTTGCCTGTGTCATTTCTTCTTTTTCGGTAATCTCGCCGCGAAGCTTACCGTCACACATAACGTAAACGCGGTCTGCCATACCAAGCAGTTCTGCCATTTCAGAAGAAATCATAATAATCGCTTTTCCCTGTGCTGCAAGATCATTCATGATCTCATAAATCTCATGCTTTGCACCTACGTCAATACCACGTGTCGGCTCATCCATGATCAGGATATCCGGGTCATTTGCCAGCCATCTCGCTACGATAACCTTCTGCTGGTTTCCTCCGGACAGGTTCGAAATATGCTCCTTCATACTCGGAGTTTTAATACGCAGCTTCTTGATGCTGTCATCTACAATCTTATTAATGCTCTTATGATCCAGGACAAATCCGGCCTTCAAATATTTATTGTAAACTGAAACACCAACGTTATCCTTAATTGACAGACAGCCAAAGATACCGTTTCCTCTGCGGTCCTCTGTGATCAGTCCGATTCCGGCCTTCATCGCATCTGACGGTCTTTTAATCTTCACCGGATGACCGTTTATCTTAATCTCACCCGATGCAACCCCGCGGATTCCGAATACACCTTCAAGAAGCTCTGTTCTCTGAGCACCGACCAGACCGCCAAATCCAAGGATCTCGCCCTTTCTCAGCTTAAAGGAAACATGCTGGAAAGAGTTCTCATGAATGGAGCAAAAATCATTTACTTCCATAATGACTTCTCCCGGCTCATTTTTCCGCTCCGGGTAAACATTCGTGAGTTCACGTCCTACCATCTTTGCAATAATCTGCTCCGTTGTCAGTTCTGCTGCCGGCCAGGTGCCAACATACGTACCGTCACGCATAATGGTGATATCATCCGCGATCCGTTTGATCTCGTCCATCTTATGAGATATATAAACCATTGCTACACCCTTATCTCTCAGATCATTCATGATGCGGAATAATGCCTCTACCTCATTATCTGACAATGAAGAGGTCGGCTCGTCGAAAATAACAACCTTTGCCTGATGCGATACTGCCTTTGCAATTTCTACAGACTGCATCTGTCCAATTGAAAGATCACCAAGCAAAGCCTTCGGATTGAAATCCATTTTAACTTCATGAAGCCAGTATTCCGTGTCTTTGTACATTTTCTTATGGTCGATCATCTGAATCGGACCAAGCTTCTTCACCGGAAAACGTCCCAGAAACAGGTTCTCCGCCACGCTTCTCGCCGGAACCGGCTGCAGCTCCTGATGAACCATCGCAATACCATGCCGCATCGCATCATCCGGGTCATTCACCTGGATTTTCTCGCCGTTCATATAAATTTCTCCGGCATCCATCTTATAAATACCGAACAGACATTTCATCAATGTCGATTTTCCCGCTCCGTTTTCCCCCATTAACGCGTGTACCGTTCCCGGTCTGAGTGCCAGCGAAACATTATCCAGTGCCTTTACTCCTGGGAATGATTTACTTACGCCTCTTAATTCCAGTAAATATTCGGCCATTTTCTTCCTCCTCTTTTCCGGCCTACGTCCTCTGGTTTCGGCCGCATCTCTTCCTGCCATCCCTGAAAACGTTCAGGCATTCATCCGTCTGCAAAATCCCCGATGCTTTCATACCCCGTATTGCTATTCAGGATTTTTCATTGGATTTCTCGGAAAAAGGAGGTGCGAGCTCACACCATCCGCACCTCCAATATAGTCATTCCTGCAGAAAGCTCACAAAGTGTACTTCCTGTTCTCTTCTTTTTGCCTGTTCTCTTCCGGCAGATTATTTTACCATATCAAGAACATCCTGAGCATTTTCCTGTGTTACTTTTACGTAATCACATCCGATGTAGTAATCGTTGCCCTCACCTGTCAGGAATCTTACTGCTGCATCAGCTGCACTGTGGGACTGTGAGAAGTGATCGTTAAATACAGTACCTGTCATTGTACCTGCAATAACATCCTCAAGTGCCTCAGAAAGTGCATCTACACCTACAAGGAAGATATCCTCGCCGACTGTACGTCCTGCTGCCTCGATAGACTGAAGTGCGCCAAGTGCCATTGCGTCGTTGTTGCAGAATACAACCTCAACATCATCGCCGTACTGGCTAAGAGAGTTTGCTACAAGCTGCTGAGCTGTTGCCTGATCCCAGTTTCCTACCTGATCATCGAGCTCGTTTACTTCAAATCCTGCATCCTCAAGAGCCTTTACAGAGAACTCTGTACGATACTGTGCGTCTACGTTCTCCGGGTCACCCTCGATCATGATATAATCAACTTTTCCGTTTCCGTTCTTATCAATAGCGTCCAGACCAAGATCTGCGATCAGCTCGCCCTGGTAAGTACCGGACTGACGTGCATCACATCCAACGTATGTAACGTTCCAGCCGTTCTCTTCCCATCTTGCCTCTTCGTCAGCATCCGGCTCACGGTTGATGTAAACGAGCGGGATTCCTGCTGCTACAACCTTGTCAGTAATAGTTGATGCAGAAGATGAGTTAACCGGGTTGATGATCAGTACATCTACCTCATCTGCGATGAAGCTGTCGATCTGACCGGACTGTGTAGCCTGATCGTTTACGCCGTCTACGATCGTGATGTTATCTTTGCTGAATCCAAGTCCTACCAGGTAATTCTCCAGCTCGGTACGGAACAGTGTCATGAAGTTATCAGAGAACTGATAAATACATACGCCGACTTTCTTATCTGCAAGATCTGCGTTTGCTGTTGCCTCTGTAGTTGCCTCTGTAGTTGCCTCTGTAGACTCCTCTGCCATTACCGGAACTGCTGCTACCATTGTGCCTGCCATCATAGCTGCAAGAAGCATGCTGACAAATTTCTTTTTCATTGTAAAATCCTCCCTGTTTTAAGTTTAAGTTTTTTCTTTTTGCCCTCTTTCGTGGCTTCTGGTGAAATTATAACACAGGAGGTTGAAATTACTATACAAAATTCTTCTGTATTTCTGGAATATTCTTCTGATTTTATATATTTTTTAATGATTTTTTTATGTTTCCCGAATTTTATCCGTTGTTTCGAATGCTTATCCCGTTTTCTTTCTCGCTTTTTCCGTCATTTTGCCGCATTGGCTTCGCTTTCCGTCATTTTGCCGCATCGGCTATGCTTTCCACCAGTTTGCCTCATCGGCTCCGTTTTCCGTCATTTTGCCGCATCGGCTTCGCATTTTTACCGGAATAATCACGTAACGGTTCAGGCCAGCCGTAAAACGGACATTCGCAATCCGCTTCACCTCTTGCCTCCTCCCGGCCAGGTATGGTATGATAAGCACTGTGAAGACATTTGTCCGCCCAAAGGAGACCCAGTCTATGATTACTTTAAACGACTATTTATATTCCGGAGATACGATTCCGAAAATACTTATGAAATACATCGCCGACCTGCGCCAGGATGCAAAGTGCACCCATAATGAGATCGACCTGGTTCACTGTAATTTTCTTCTGCAGATCAAAGAATTACTGGAGCACAACGATTTCCTGACAGCCCAGTCACAGCAGATCCGGGAATTTTACAAATACATGGCAAAAGAATATCCCACCCTGGCCTTTACCTTCAAGGGCCGCATCAAATCCCTGATCCGCGCGGAAGAAAAATTCAACGGCTACATTGTGGAATATATTTCTGATTATTACAGAGAACAGGGGACTTATCCTCCGGTTTCCGAGCTGAAAAATAAGCTGAACTGTTTCCGGGATCTGATCGCCTACCGCATTGTGATCTCCATTCCAAAATGCCATCTGCAGCCAGGCCAGGATCCGGAAACAGAAGAGCTGAAATACCTGTACCGGATTGCCAACGTCCTCCCGGAATTTCTGGAAGAACGGGGCTTCACCACCGAATCCGCAAACGGTATAAAATACAGCACCTCCCCTCTCATGAGTGAGGACGTGAAACCTTATTACCGGGACTACATCTGCGACCAGACGATATGCGGCTACCGCTCCCTGCACATCACCTTTTACGACAACAGCTCCAGATCCTATATGGAAATGCAGCTTCGCACCAAGACCATGGATGATATTGCTGAGATTGGCTCTGCCAATCATATCAATTATGAAAAGCGGCAGGAAGATGAGCGCACCAGACGGAGTCTGATCCCACTGGGCGAAAACCGTTATTTCGATGAGGCCTACGCCAGAGGCATGCGCCTGCTCCGGCTGGATCTCTCCGAACTGGATGTGAATATGTTCGCCGCCATCAACAACAGTCTGATCAACGACGGCTGCGGACTGTTCCGCGGACGGCTGATTTTACCTTACGAGCATTTGTCCAGGTTTCAGAATGATCTGATTGATTAGCGAGGCCTTCCCGACCGGGGCAGGCTCTATATTCGTTTATCACGTAAATATGCCAGTCAGCTTTTTCACGCTGACTGGCAGTTGTATATAAATCATATAAATATAGATCCGTTCATTTTACAGAGTTTCTTCTTATTATAATTACTCTATTTATAATTATTATTTTTCTTTTTTCTTGGCAAGCATATTGCCCTGTACGATCTCAATATATGCTGCGATAATAATTACCACACCTGTAACAATATACTGATAGAACGTATCGACTCCCATAACTACAAGTCCGACCTTCAGTGCCGAGAACAGTACCGCACCAATTACGGTTCCGAAAATATTTCCGCGGCCTCCAGCCATAGAAGTACCACCAATTGCCGCTGCCGCAATGGCATCCATTTCATAGCCCTGTCCGGTAGACGGATCTCCCGTTCCGAGACGTCCGATCATAACGAGCGCTGCCAGCGTTGTACCAAGCATACCAATACCGTAAATGAGTGCCTTTGTCCGCTCAACACGTACTCCGGAAAGTCTTGCAGCGTCCTCATTTCCTCCGACTGCATATGTATAAGCGCCAATTTTCGTTTTTTTCAAAACAAACGTAATAATAACTGCAAACAGGAAGAAAATAACTACTGCAAAGGTCATTACAGACGTAATCTTGAAGTTAAATACATTTCGATAATTTCTCGGTACATTTAAAACCGGGAAACCACCGGTAATTACGTAAGCTACTCCTCTGTAGACCTGCATCGTTCCCATTGTTGCGATAAACGGCTGCAGTTTCATTTTTCCGACAAGCACACCGTTTAACACGCCCATAAGGAAACCAAGTGCCAGACACGCCAGAATCCAGATCGGTATCGGAAGTCCCATCTTTGCAAGCTGTGCGCCGATGCATGCCAGCAATGCAAGGGAAGATCCTACGGACAGGTCAATACCGCCGGAAATAATAACACAGGTCATTCCAATTCCCATCAAACCGTACGTTACAGCCTGCGTAATAATCGTTGCCACATTGGTTGCTGATAAATAAGAAGGCTCCAGTGCACTGAACAGTACAAACGTAATCAACAAAGCAACCAGGGTACTCCACTCTCTTCGATATTTTTTATAAATAGCGCTCATCTCTAGTTTCCCTCCACCGTATAATTTAAAATATTCTGTTCTGAGAATTCTTCCTTAGCAAGTTCTCCCGTAATCTCTCCGTCCCGCATTACGATGATTCGGTCACTCATTCCCATGACCTCTGTCAGTTCCGACGATACCATAATAATCGCCACGCCCTGCTCAGCCATTTTTTCCATCAAAAGATAGATATCTGCTTTTGCACCAATATCGATTCCTTTTGTCGGCTCATCAAAAATCATAACCGTTGCATCCGTTGACATCCACCGCGCCAGAATTACCTTCTGTGCATTTCCTCCGGATAAGCTGACCGTCATGAAAGCCGGATCATTCGGCTTCAATCCTACCTGCTTTCCTTTCTCCAGAGCATTCTGTTTCTTCTTATTATCATTGATCACAATACCGGACATATATTTTTTCAGACTGGCCAGTGAAATATTGTCCTTATTATCAAAGTTCGGAAGAATTCCTTCTTCTTTTCTGTTTTCTGAAATCAATGCGATTCCACGTTCGATTGCCTCATGCGGAGATTTGCAGTGAATTTCCTTCCCATTTAGTATGACGCTTCCCTTTGTGTACGGATCTGCCCCAAAAATGGCCCTCATCACTTCTGTTCTTCCTGCTCCTACCAGGCCAAAAAATCCAAGGATCTCACCTGCATACAAGTCAAAGCTGATCTGATTAAATAAATCAGAACACAGCCCGTCTACGCGAAGCACCGGTTCCGTTCCTTTTTTCTGGCACGGCATTGTCCGCTTTGCAAACAATGAGATATCACGTCCGACCATTGCCTGGATCACTTCATCTCTTGTTGTTTTTGCCATCTCAATTGTTTTAATATATTTTCCATCGCGTAATACCGTTGCCCGGTCACACATCTGAAAAATTTCATTCATCTTATGGCTGATATAAAGTATCGTTATTCCTTTTTCCTTCAGATCATGAATGATTCCAAATAAGGTTTCCACTTCCTTATCACTCAAAGAAGCGGTCGGTTCATCAAAAGAAATAACCGTTGCATTCACCTCTAGTGCCTTTGCTATGGATACCATCTGCTTCTGTCCGGTTGACAGATCTCCCATCCGATCCGTCGGCTGAATATTACAATTCAACCGCTTCAGCAGCGTCTCGGTATCCTGATTCATTTTTTTCTTATCAATAATCCCATATCTTCCCGGTTCTTTCCCCATAAACAGATTTTCTGCGACCGTCATATCCGGAATACTGACAATTTCCTGATGCACCTTCGCAATTCCTGCGTCAATCGCATCTGCAATTTCTGCAAATTTTACTGCCTTCCCATCAATTCGTATCTCACCTGTCGTAGCCGGAAATACCCCATGCAATATGTTGAGCAATGTACTCTTTCCCGCACCGTTTTCTCCGATAATCGCATGGATCTCTCCTTTTCGTATTGAAAAGCTGACATCATCCAAAGCTTTTTGCCCCGGGAAAGTCTTCCCAACATGCTCAAACTCGATGTACTTTTCCATAGATGCACCTCCGTCTTATCTATATAGTACAAATATTTAAATCCACTCCAAAATTTTCACTCTGCTTTGATTGCTTTCCGTATCCCTGATTCAGGTATATACCTCACCAAATAACGGCATTGCAGCATATTCTGTAACTGTTCAGAACCAACCTCCAAAATGCTGCGCATTTCATCGGTGTGGCGTATCCTGATAAAATACGGGACGGTTTTTACGCCGTCCCGCCTCTCCAACTTTCAAAAATTATTCAAATACCGGCGCATACTCATATCCAAAGATTTCCTCAAAGCTTGCTTCTGCATTGCTTGCATCACGAATGCTCTGCGGTGCATAAACAACCTTCGGAATATCCTCGCCTGCCAGTTTACGAACCTGCATCTCAACTGCGATCTGGGACATGATATTCGGGAAGAAGTCAACAGTTGCATCCAGCTCGCCAGCCTTAATAGACTCAACAGCCTCGCTCGTTCCGTCTGTTCCAACGATAACACAATCGCTGTCTGCTGCGGTTACTGCCTCAAGTGCTCCCATAGCCATGGTATCATTGTTGCAGTAAATACCACCGAGATCCGGGTACTGCTGAAGCAGTGTTTCTGTAATATCGTATGCCTTCTGACGATCCCAGTCACCGTTCTGAACTGCAACTACTTCGATATCAGATTTATCAGCATAGAAATCATTGAATCCCTGTGTACGTGCCTGTGCTGCAGTTGCCTGTGAAAGTCCGGTAATGCAGGCTACTTTGCCCTTCTGTCCAATCGTATTGTAAATCCATTCTGCACCCTGAACACCGGCCTGATAGTGCCATGCACCTACTGTTGTGCTGGAATACGGTGTAAATGCATCCATTACTGTTGTCAGATCAATTCCTGCTTCCATTGCTGCTTCCATTCCAGGAACAAGATTTGCTTCGGAGATTCCGGATACCAGAATTGCGTTGTATCCTTTATTTACCATATCCATTAAGAGGGTAAGCTGTCCTTCCTCGTCTGTCTCAGTCTGCGCACCTCTTACATCCACTGTCAGTTTATAGCCTGCATCCTGGAAAGTTTTTTCTGCTGTTTCAGCTCCTTCGCCTTCCATTCTCCAGAACTCATTCTCAAAAGTCTTTGTTGCAAAACCAATTGTAATCTCTTCATCCAGCTTCGGGATTGCGCCGAGCGTTTCTCTTAAATCATTGTAGGAAACTGCCTGATCATAAAAATCATATCCCTGCTCTGCTACATCTGCACTCGGAAGATCTGCTTCTGCTGCAAATGCGCTCATTCCCATTGCTACTGTTAATGCCATTGCTGTTGCTGCTGCCATTCTTGTCTTTTTCATTTTGATACCCTCCTGACTGGTCTGTAAACTATTTTCTTTTTTTGATAACCGCATTATGATTTTTATTTTTTTAATCCAATGCGGTTATCAAACACGCATTTTTTAACTTCTTATCTTATTCTCTTCTTATTCTCTGAAGCAAAACTCTCCGTCTGTAAAATCCAATTCTGGAAGAATGCCCGGCTTATTATCGCCAACGTATCTGTCTGCGGTCAGAACCTTAACACTGAATTCTCCCTTAAGCAGACCATCCTCACTCTTCTCGCCCAGCGTAACCTTGCTGTCTACATTACTTCCCGTTGATTTCTTTGAAAAATAGTAGCCAACAGATGCTGCATCTGAACTTACAACTTCTATCTGAGTGATCGCATTTTCATCCATTTCTGTTCCGACTTCAAGAGCCTTATTGAGCACAAACGACAATGTAAAATCTTCCGCTTCAAAATTATAGGTAGTTCCTGTCATACCGGATGTTTTGCTTTCGTATTCAAACTCAACCTCTTTATCGTTGATTTTCGCAACAAGCCATCCTGTACCTTCTTCAGGATCATAATTTCTTTCAGAAGCCTCTGCCTCTGTCTCCTGCGCTTCCGGAAGTTCCGTCTCTGCTGCAAATGCAGTCGTGCCAAGCATCATAGTAGCAAGTGCAAGCATTACCAACAGTCTTTTTTTCATACCGTTTTACCTCCGCTCACCAAAACTAAAACTGTGTTCCGTAAAGGTCTGTTACAAATGTCCAGAATGCATCTCTGTCGATGTTGAATACGATCTGTACATTCTTAGAGGAGTAAGGTCCATTGCCGCTTTCCCATGTTGTTGCATTTGCATAGCTATAGGAAGTTCTGTTGCAGTCAATTGCCAGATCTCTGTTTTCTGTTTCGGTAATCAGATCCGGGCAAAGGAAGATTCCTGCCGTAATAGCATCCCAGCAATAATGTGACTGTGTCGGATTTTCTTCATAACTCGGATATACACGATCCATAAACAGCTGTGTAATTGCAGTATTGTTCTTCTCTTTCATCATATCAAATACATCTTTTGCAAGCGGAACCTTGGATGCGATGTCGTGCGGAACAACGATCTGATACGGGAAATCATTATTCAGACAGATCTGAACAGATTCCGGATCATAGAACCAGTTGAACTCTCCACACACATTGGCATTTCCAGGAACATCGATTGCGCCGCCCATGTAAATGATACCTGCTGTATTTTCAGCAAATGTCGGATCCATCATGCAGGCTAATGCCACGTTTGTGCAGGCACCAACTGCAAAAATTGTTACCTTTCCAGGATTTTCTTTTACAGATTTAATCATAAATTCTGCCGCATTCATATCTGTCTGCGCATCTGTTTTAGAATATCCCCAAGATTCATTAAGTAAATCTCCAAGATTATGATAATCGTTTGGCGATACGTACTGCGAAAGCTCACGATATCCTCCCGTCCACTGGAATCCGCCTGTAATTGGCTGATCTTTTTCCAGGTCACGGAATCCCATGATCGGCACATCCGTTCCAACGTATACCAGAATATCGGTTCTGTCGATTGCTTCCAGCTGATTCAGAATCGCATTTGCACCAGTTGCACAGATTTCATTTCCACCAACAGATGTTACGCCAAGAAGATCGATCCAGCCGGCTGCATCTGCCTGTGTCAAAATATACATACAGTATGCATCGTCACCAAGGTAACCCATATCACAGTCAAAAATTACTTTGTTATCTTCTGCATTCGTTACAATACTGTAATCCTCCAGTGCTGCGGATGCAGAGGTCGGTGCCATAACGCCTCCCAACATTGTTGCTGCAAGTGCCATTGATACTACTTTCTTCTTCATGAGTTTCGCTCCTTTCTTTAAGCATATTTTCTATTTTTGCCGGATCCGGTACTTCATACCGGACCCGATCCTGCTCGTTCTTAACGTTTTTAAACGAATTTAAACGTTGGTTGTCAGAATATCTACATAGAAGTCCCAGAATGCCTCTCTGTCAATGTCAAACAGAATATCGCACTTCTGTACGCCGTACGGCATTCCTTCGCCTGTTTCTACATCACGGTTACGTGATGTCCACCAGCTGATTGCATTTCCGTAGCCCGGGCCGTAATTTGTGTCTACTGTCAGGTATCTTTCCTGGATATCTGTTGCAATTTCCGGATGGAGCCATACTGCTGCTGTAATGGAATCCCATACATAGCTTGACGCTTCCGGATTCTCTTCAAATCTCTGTGCCTGTCCTTCAACGATAAGCTTTGAAATTTCATTACCCTGTTTTTCTACGATGCGATCATAAACATCTTTTGTATAGAATACAGCCTCAGCGATATCGTTCGGAACAACGAGCTGATTTTTCCATTCTGCGTTCAGACAAATCCGAATACCTTCCGGATCATAGTACCAGTTGAACTCTGCAGTAGTATTACAGTTTCCAGGAACATCCACTGCACCACCCATGTAAATTACGCCTGCTGCATCCTCTACAATGGTCGGGTCCTTTCTTACTGCAAGTGCCATATTCGTGCCTGCGCCGATTACGAAAATAGTAACCTCTCCCGGATACTTGTGAACCTGCTCAATAATGAAATCAATTGCATGCTCATCCTGTGCTTCTGTCTCTGCATATCCGTATTTCGGTTCGCTTGGAAGGTTCTTATAATCTGTCGGTCTCTTTGTTACATCTCCGAAAGTTTTTTCGTCCCAATCCCAGTAAGCACCACTGTACTCCGGCATACCCCAAATCTGACTCTCTGCTTCCATATTACGGAATCCCATCAGCGGGATATCTGTTCCCATATAAACCGGAATGTCCGATCTGCCGATCAACTCCAGCTGTCTCAGCGCTGCGGTTGTTCCCGGTGCACAAAATGTATTTCCACCTACTGTAGTAACACCAAGGAAATCACACTCGCCAAGGCTGTCTGCCTGTGCCAGCATAAACATTACAATCGCATCATCATTCAGATAACTCATATCTGTATCAAGAATTGCTCTTTTTACCTCCGGAGTTTCTGCTGTTGCTTCTACAGCTGCCTCTGTTGTCGCCTCTTCAGCAAAGGACACTGCCGGAACTGCCATTGATGCTGCCATACTCACTGCTAAAGTCGCTGCCATAAGTTTTCTCTTCATTTGTTAATCCTCCTGTTTGCCTTAATTGTTTTTTCATGCTTCTTTTGTGATAATAAATAACAAGTACATCAAAACAAATACATTAAGCTCTATTCTTAAAAGCTCTTTACTTTTGCCTCCTTCCATTTTTCATTTTTTTATTTCACTGTTTCAATGTTTTCATTACTTCCTGGATCGTCGGAATCGAAGCAACCGCTCCTTCTCTTGATACTGCAATAGAAGCCGCTTTTGATGCGATTCTCAATGCTTCTGAAATATCATACTCTTCTAGCAACCCGGCAATGAAAAATCCTGTAAATGTATCTCCTGCTGCTGTCGTATCCACTGCCTTGGTCGGAAAGATGTCCTGATGAATTTCCCGATTGGCATCTGCGTAGGTTGCTCCGGCTCGTCCAAGTGTTAAAACAAATTTTGCATCCGGCAATTTTTCCCGTAACGCTTTAAGCATTTTTTCCGGTTCTGACTGTCCGGTAAATTGTTCTCCTTCCACTTCATTCAATAAAAACAAATATATTTTTGAAAAATCACATTTTTTCAATTTGTCATCAAACGGAGATGGATTCAGAATAATTCGCATTCCCTTCTCGTATGCTTTGTCAATAATGTAATCCAGCAAATTAATCTCATTTTGCAGCAACAGATAATCTCCTGCATTAAAATCCGAAAGAACATAATCCATATATTCTTTTGTCTGCATTTGATTTGTCCCGCCAAATAAAATAATGCTGTTCTGGCCCTTTTTATCGACCTGGATCACTGTGTGCCCGCCTGAAACCGGAAGTTTTTTCAAATACTTTGTATTTACTCCATATTCTCTGCAGGCATCCAGCAACAAATCTCCATCTTCTCCGATCATTCCCGCGTGATAAACCGGTACTCCGGCTTTTGCAAGTGCGATTGACTGATTCAATCCTTTGCCCCCGCAAAATATATTCAAATCATCTGACAGGATCGTTTCTCCTTCTTTCACGATATGATCAACTGAATATACATGATCCACATTCAACGATCCATAATTCAATATCTTCACCAGATCCAGATGCCTCCTTCCTTTCGCCCGTACATTTTTATTGTGTATTTTTTTATTAAAATGTTTTCGTAAATCATTTTCGTAATGCGATATTACCTCTTTTCCCATTTTGTGTCAATGCATTTTTCGTTATTTTATCCGTTTTGTAAATAGTTAATAATTTATCATTCGGCGTTTTGTTCATTTTGTCGGTTTGTTTTTCTGAATTTTATTGCATCACATCTCATTATCGTTTATAATAAAATCATTATTTTCCGTATCATTTCTCTCGTTTATCACCAACACTGCTGCAGTTTTGATTTTCAGATTCTTTGTTTTTCGTATTTCTGTTTTTCGTATTTCTGTTTTTTGTTTTTTATTTTTCGTATCTTTTACTATTTTTTGTTATCTTGTTATCACTGAAAGGATTTCTATTATGACAATAACTGATATTGCACGAATGGCCGGAGTCTCCGCCTCCACGGTTTCAAAAATTATCAACGGAAAAGACGAGCACATTAATCCGCAGACGCGGACACGAGTCCTTGAAATTGTAAAAGAATACAATTTCACCCCCTACAGTACCGTAAAAAATATTTCTCCGACCAAAAAATTTCTTCTCGGCGTCCTGCTGCGTTCAGCGAAACAGTCCGACAATATGCTTCACGGAATTCTGCATGCTGCCCAGAACCGCGGCTACGGAATTCTTCTTCTGGAAAGCTACTATGATCTGACACAGGAAACAAAGCATATAACAAAGCTGTGTGCAAACAGAGTGGATGGCATCATATGGGAACCGGCTTCCCCCAACAGTCTTTCTTCTGTGGCTATATTAGAACGCCACAACATACCTTACTGCATCACAGGAAATTATAATTTTCCATCCGCGTATCGAATTGATTTTCACAAAATCGGGAATCTTCTGACTCAGAAACTGATAGACAGCAAACACTCACATATCGCCTGTTTGCTGAAAGAAGAAAATGCAGATTCAGACTTATTTCTGGAAGGCTATCACAAATGCTTATATGATAATCATCTTCCTTTTTCGAAAAACAATATTTATTACGATCCAGGCAAAGAATTTATTCAGGAAATTATCAAGTGCCATTACACGGCTGTTGTCTGTAACCACTATGAATTATCTTTGTCTCTGTATGAAATGCTGGACAAGCAGCACATTCATATTCCGGAGGATTTTTCCTTAACCAGCATTTTACCCTCCTACACGCCCGATGTTTATCTTCCTGAAATTTCCGGAATTTCTGTGCCTTTTTATGACTTTGGCGTTCACCTGTGCGAGGATCTGATCGACACCTGCGAAAAAATCCCCAACAAAGAATGTTCGTATACCGTTCCCCTGCCGCTTGACCTGAATCATAAAAAAAGCATAGCCACGCCTAATTCGCCTCATAAAAATTTTGTGATCGTCGGTTCGATCCATCAGGATACAACCTTCAACGTCAGTGAACTACCGCAGTCAGGACGCACACTCAAAATTTCAAGTTCCGTATCCACTCTGGGCGGAAAGGGCGCCAATCAGGCGGTGGGAATTGCAAAACTAAACGGCAACGCTCATTTGATTGCTGCCGTCGGAAATGATTATGACGCAAGCCTGGTTCTCAACATGCTGGACGAAGAAAATATCTCCACCTCCGGAATTTGCAGAAATAAATCCAGCAAAACCGGAAAGGCCTACATCTATCTGGAAAATGACGGTGAAAGTGCCATTACGATTCTGCCCGGTGCAAATGATATGCTTACACCGGAAAACATCCGTAAAAAAGAAGGATTCTTCAAGCACTGCCGTTTTTGTCTTCTGTCTAACGAGATTCCAATCGAAACCGTGATCACCGCAGCCGAAATTGCAAAGCAAAACGGTGTCGAAACCATTTTCAAGCCGGCTGCACTTAAGGAATTTCCTCCGCATCTGTGTGAAAACATTGATATTTTCATACCGAACCGCAGAGAAGCAGCTGAGCTATGTCCGCAGTATTCTTCCGTCGAGCAGCAGGCTGATTTCTTTTATCACCTTGGGATTCCAACCGTCATTATCACGCTTGGCTCCAAAGGCTGTTACCTCAAAACCGCTGAGCATGCTCAATTTTTCCCGGCTGTCGACTTAAATGCCATCGACACAACCGGAGGCGCAGACGCCTTTATCTCTGCCTTTGCCACCTATCGCAGTGAAGACTATACGCTGGAACAGTCTATCCAGATCGCTACAATTGCTGCTGCTTTCTGCGTTTCCAGACAAGGCGTACACTCTGCCTTGATTGACAAAAACAGTCTTGAAATGTATCTTGCAAAGAAACACCCGGATCTCTTAAAGCCAGATCATATGATCGCCGGTTAACCCGGTCAGTTTCGCGTAAAGAGGACATAAGCATTCCACCGCTTAGTGCTCCGCGCACTTGAAGCGGGGGAATGCTTACCTGCGTTCAATACAAGAGCTGGATCAGAAAGCAGAAAAAGAGCTGCTGCTCTACATCCGAAAACAAAAAAAGGAGCTGCCGCTCCACAGATTTCTCTATGAAACGTCAGCTCCCCATCACGGTCACTGCGGGAGAAAAATTTTAATATTCAATCATTATTCAGCCGGACGTACCAGCACCTCTTCTGTCGTGCCAAGCAGGATAGAATACTCTGACGGGCGAAGCTGTCCCTTATTCTCATCTCTGCCCTGAAGCACAAAGCGTGCATCCGCATTTCCGATCGTCTCAGCTGCCTCAGCAGAGCCCTGCCAGATCGGATCACTTGTCTTACGGTAGCGGTTGAAGATAACGCCGAGCTGTGTATCTCCGCTCTCCATCCAGTCAGTCATCATGTTCCAGTCACCTGCGCTGTCGCCAAATACCATCAGAGGTCCTGCACCGTCATAATTCGGAGCAATAAAGTTGGTGATCGTTGTGCTCTTTCCTGCAGCCTGGGTCTGTGCACATTTTCCTTCGCCGCCCCAGTTGTAGTCATACTCGTTCGTGTAGGTTCCGTCTTCTCCAAGCACGTTGCGCATTGCGAATACATGATCCTCCGGAATATTGTAGCCGAAATTATCATTTGCTGCGCGGATTACATCGATAAACGATGCGGAAATGATATATACATCAATATCATTTGCCATCAGGGTCTGATAGAGATCCTGCAGCTCATCCGTAAACGTTATGCCGGTGATAAAGCTTGTGGAGATAATGCCGCTTTCGCCCTCAAGCTCAACCGGTGAAGTCCAGGTCTCCTTGCTGTATCTGCCATACTCAGACCAGTAGGTGTGGGATGCAAGTGCCAGATCATATACTTCGTCCGGTGTCATTCCGGTGAAGAGGTATGTGACCCACGGATAAGATACGGATGCATCAAACGTATCTCCGACTGCGCTGTACATGTAGCGCAGCTTGGCTGCAAAATCCTCATACTGATTCGTTGCATGAATGTAAGTCAGGTCGTGCGTTCCGCCTGCCCCAAAGCCCTCATAATTTTCATACAGCCACTGATAATCTGAAGTGATATCGGCAACGAGATTTGCTACCGTCACATCACTGTCTGTCAGATTCTTTCCGACCGGCTCATCCACCGACGGAATCTGCGTTTCCAGAACGTCTGCAAGATTTTCCGGGGCAATCTTGAACTCCAGATTTTCAATCTGATAAGCAAGAAGCGCTTCTTCTACGTCAAAAATAGCGGAAGTGTTATCAAAGTCAAATACTACATACCGTCCGCTGCCTGCATTGGCATCGATCACTGCCTGAATGCGTGCGCGGGTGGCCGGAGCCCAGTTGCCTTCCATCAGTGTTTTGGCATCGGCCTTGTCTGTTTCCTCACTTACAACAGCCACCGCAGCTTCGGTTGTTTCTTCCGCATATACCGAAACAGGCCAAAGACTGGTTGTAGCAAGCATGATCATGGACAGGAATAATCCGGTCTGCTGGGTTCTCTTTCTCATAGCTTCCCTCCTTGAATTATTTAACCGGGTATC
This sequence comes from Lachnospiraceae bacterium, assembly GCA_902363665.1. Lineage (GTDB taxonomy): Bacteria > Bacillota > Clostridia > Lachnospirales > Lachnospiraceae > Choladousia. The sequence continues at coordinate 49,303 of CABJAW010000018.1, forward strand.
TACCCGGTTATGAGTCAGCAGGCAGATATTTTCAATCTGCCTTGGTTCCGCAGTCGGTATTTTCACGGAGACTTACCTGCCGAATCCTCTTCGGCTGTGATTTACTTCCCGCCAGTGTGGGATACCGCTTTCTCTCCGCCCTCCACTGACACTGTGTTTCTCCCGCAATTCCATGAGCCGATTGTAACATGCCCGTCTCCAGTTTTCAATATAAAAAGCGTAATTTGCACTTAAAATCTGTTATTTTTTTATCAAAAATATTTTATTCATGTTTTTTACGTTACAATTTGTTTTTTTCAGAAAAAATACCATGCTTTTCTGTCAAAATACCTGATTTGCAGCATCAGAAAAATACCAGTTTTTTCAACTTCTCCGCTTGCAGAATTATAAGAAATCCACCGCTTAGTGCTCTGCGCACCTGAAGCGGTGGAATGCTTATCTGCGTTCAAATATTTTCGCCCGATCTGCTCAGAACAGATTCCCAAGCCCCGTTGATACCAGAAACAGCACCAGCATCACCACCGGCACCACGTACCGGATCATGAAGCGATACAGCTTCGCCCGTGTAAAGTGCTCGCCGTTGCGCTCGACCTCATCAACGATCACCTTCGGACCGACCACCCATCCAATCAGAATGCTGGTCAGCAGTGAAATAAACGGCATCAGAAAGCTGTTGCTGATGTAGTCCATCACATCAAGCAGCTGCGCCGTCGCACCGTTCGGCAGCTTCAGTTCGAAGTAGAGCACGTTGTAGCCAAGGCAGATCAGCACCGCCGTCACCAGTGAATAAATTCCAATCATCGCACACATCTTCTGGCGTGATTTGTGAAAAATCTCCATGCAGTTCGCCACAAGTGTTTCCATGACGGACACGCATGACGTCAGAGCTGCAAAACCCATCATCAGGAAAAATGCCAGCGCAATGATACGGCCCACACCGCCCATTGCCCCAAATACCTTTGGCAGTGAAATAAAGATCAGGCTTGGCCCGGAAGCCATTCCATCTGTACCGAGAAATACGAATACCGCCGGAATAATCATCATTCCTGCCAGAAACGCAACTCCCGTATCAAAAATCTCGATCTGGTTGATCGACTTATTCAGATCTACATCATCCTTTACATACGAACCGTATGTAACCATGATTCCCATGGAAACGCTCAAAGAGAAGAACAGCTGGCTCATCGCATCAAGCAGGATCTCCAGAAAACGTTTCACAGTAAGACCGCTGACATCCGGCAGCAGATACACCTTCAGTCCCTGCAAACCGGTGCGCACCGTACCGTTTGCATCTTCATGAGAAAGCGTCAGAGAAAAGACTGCAATTCCAAGAATCAGCAGAATCAGGCCCGGCATAATAAAACGGGAAAATTTTTCAATTCCTTTTTCCACGCCTCTGTATACAATCCACGCCGTCAGCGCCAGGAACAGCAGCATAAACACGATCGGAGCTGCTTTTGACGTAATAAAGGAGATAAAATAGGAATCCTCCATAAGCGCCGATCCATCCGACACCACATACTCGCAGAAATATTTCATGATCCAGCCGCCGATAACAGAATAATACGTCATGATCAGCGCAGGCACAAGAAACGTCAGATAACCCAGAAAACGCCATTTTGAATGCAATGTTCCGAATGCTTTCAGCGCATTCTGCTTCGTCTTTCTTCCGATTGCAATATCGGTCGTCAGAAGCACAAAACCAAACGTCAGTACCAGAATCAGGTAAACGATCAGAAACAATCCTCCGCCGTCCTTCGCACACAGATACGGAAAACGCCAGATATTTCCCACGCCAACCGCGCTTCCGGCCGCCGCAAGAACAAATCCGAGCGATCCGGTAAAACTACTCTTTTTCTCTTTCATAATCAATCCTTTCGTTTGCCACAGACTCCCACTGTCTTGCATATACTCCGGGAGTCTTCCCCCGTCTGCATTTGCAGCTGCTTTTTCCCCGGCTGCATTATCCGATGATTTCTGCTTTCATCACACGTTTTCTCTCTCCCAGTCGCCCCTGCGGTAAAACAGCAGCGACAAAATCGTCGCGATCGACCAGCCCACAGGCCATGCGCACCAGATCCCGGTCACGCCGAACGCACGCGACAGCAAAACCGCGAGCGCCACACGCAGCAGCAGATCGGTAAACGTCGTCATCATAAACTGTTTCATCAGTCCGGTGCCGCGCAGGATTCCATCTGCCACCAGCTTCGCCGATACAATGAGATAAAACGGCGACAGAATCCGCAAAAACAAAATGCCCGTATGCATCGCCGTATCGGTCGGCTGATCCATAAACAGATACAAAAGCCATCTTCCGGCCAGAAAATACAGCACGATCATCGGAACACAGATCGTCCAGATCATCTTCAGCCCGGCAAAAAAGCCCTGCCGGATGCGCTCCTGCTTTCCTGCTCCAAGGTTCTGCGCTGTATAATTTGAAATCCCGTTTCCAATCGTTGTAAACGAAGTGATCACCAGATTATTAAGCTTGACCGCAGCCGCATAGCCTGCAATAACACTTGGTCCATATCCATTGATGACCGTCTGAATAATGATATTTCCAAAGGAAATAAAGCTCTGCTGCAGAATGCTCGGCACTGCGATCCGCACGATCCTTCCCAGAATCTTCCACGAAAACAGCGCCGCTTTTTTCTCCGTACGGATTTTTGCCAGCCGCTTTAATACCACCGCAATCGCAAGAACCGCGCTGATTCCCTGACACAGAAAGGTTGCCCAGGCCACACCTGCCACTCCCATATGAAAGCCTGCCACAAACAGAATATCCACCAGAATATTTGCCGTCGAAGACACTGCCAGAAAGATAAACGGTGTCTTAGAATCTCCAAGTGCCGAAAAAATGCCGGTTGCAATGTTATAAAAAAACAGAAATGGCAGACCCCAGATATACACATCCAGATACAGCTTTGAATCCGCCATGATCTCCTGCGGCGTACGGATCAGCAAAAGCAGTGCCTGACAGCTCAAAATACCGACAAGCATCAAAATCGCACACAGTATGCCGCTTGCGATCATCGTTGTATACACTGCCGTCTTCACGTCTGCCAGGCGCTTTGCCCCGAACAGCTGCGAGACGATAACTGAGCAGCCGATATTACAGCCAAATGCAAATGCGATAAAAATCAGCGTAATCTCATAGCTGTTTCCGACTGCCGCCAGCGCATTCTCCCCGATAAATTTCCCCGCCACCAGACTGTCCGCGATGTTGTACAGCTGCTGAAAAATAATACTTCCAAACAACGGCAGACAAAACATCCATAACACCCGTTCCGGCCTGCCGACTGTTAAATCCTTATTCATTTGTTTCTTTTTCTCTCCTTTCTTTTCCGTCCTCACTTCTTATCCTTTACTGTAACAGAGTGTACCATCAAAATTCTTTCCTTTTCCAAAAAAGAAAAAGAGCTGATCTCCCACATACCTGCAGGAGTTCCTCTCTTTCATCAGTACGGAGACGGAGGGATTCGAACCCTCGTGCCGGTTACCCGACAACTTGATTTCGAGTCAAGCTCGTTATGGCCACTTCGATACGTCTCCACATTATAAAATGTGTCACCACATCTAAATATTATAAAGCAGGGGCGGGGATACGTCAACTGTTTTCTTGTTCCTTTTCCCTCTTTTTCTTCTCCCTCAGCTCCCGGAAAAATCCGGACAGCATCGTCGAACACTCCTCCTGCAGTACACCGCGCTCGACCTCTACCTGATGGTTGAATTCCTGCATTTCCAAAAGGTTCAGGACAGAACCCGCACAGCCCGCCTTCGGATTCATGCTGCCGATCACAGCTCTGGTAATCCGGGACTGGACGATCGCACCGGCACACATCTGGCACGGTTCAAGTGTAATATAGATCGTGCATCCCTCCAGACGCCAGTCTCCCAGCTTTTTGCTTGCCCTGCGGATCGCATTGATTTCTGCATGGGAAGTCGTGTTTTTGTCTGTGTTGCGGCGGTTATAGCCGCGCGCAATAATTTTTCCCTCGTACACGATGACACAGCCAATCGGAACCTCCATCAGCGCATAGGCTTTCCTGGCCTGGCGCAGTGCCTCCTTCATATATACTTCATCTTCGGTCAGTTCCTGCTTTCTCATTCGGTGATTCCCCTCCGATCCTCTTCTTTTGCCCACGCCCCATAAACCATTTTTTCACGCAAATTGATTTTCCCCTGCGCGCATCTTACATAAAAAAAATCATCGCAAATCATAAACGCCGCTTCCCAGGAAGCACCTTTACCCTTTGCGATGACTTTTTTATCCGCGCGCCTTGCTTCGAACGCATACCATGGACGTTACCTGAACAGTTAACTCGACCCAGGCACCCTTACGGCACACAGGTGGTCCCGCTTAGTGCTGCTCCATTCCTGACCTGACACGGTTCACGGGTTCCTGTTGCGCAAGACCCAGGCGTCAACATCACTTATTCAGGGCAGCTCCACAGCAGTACGCCCTCGGCTCGGCATCACCCTCGCTGTAGCGGATTGCGAGTACAGGGCACCGCTATCTCCCCGGCTGCGCGGATGTTTCAACTATACAGGGTTTGCGCAGATTTGTCAAGTATTATGCTTGCAATCCGGTTACAGCCCTCCGGTAAAGCATTGCTGTTCACAGCTCTCAGTGAAAGTTTCCCTGTGAAAAAAGGGACTGCTCACAACAGCCGACAGTGATGCAGTTCCCGCTCCAGTTCTGCCTTGGAATGGTGATGCCCGTGTTTTCCTTCCGTCAGATAATGATTGTGCTCATGGCTGTGGGAAACCACATGCTGATGCGTGCTTCCGTCGTGTGTATGTGTGATTGTATGAGTATGCATATGGGTGTGCTCATGTACAAGCGTATCAACAATTACCAGGGCGGTTCCGCCCGCCATCACAAGCAGTGCTGCAAGATAGACCATCGACAGCTTTTCCCCGAGTACCACAAAGGACAAAAATCCTCCGATAAACGGTGCCACCGCATAATAAGTGCTTGTCTTTGCCGCGCCAAGCGATTTCTGTGCTCGGATATACGTAAAAATGCTGAGTCCGTACGCCACATACCCAAGGAGCAGCGCAAGCAGGATATATCTGAACTGAGGAAACGGCTCACGGCAGAAAAGTGCGATCACAAACGAACCCATCCCGGAAAAGAACCCCTTGATCGTAACGATCTGATACGTACTTTTCGAAGAAATGTTACGTGTGCAGTTGTTTTCCAGTCCCCAGCACACCGTAGCTGCCAGCACAAGCAGTGAACCAAGTGAAAACTCCATGCTGCCGCTGCCCTCAAATGACAGGATAATACTCGACAAAGTAATCAGAGCGATTGCTCCCCAGAGCCTCGCTGAAATTTTTTCATGAAACAGCACAAGCGCGATCACGGAAGTCGCCACGATCTCAAAGTTGCCAAGCAGCGACGCATTTGCCGAACTTCCAATGCTCACACCGAACATAAGCAGGATCGGTGCCGCAATGTCCAGCACGACCATTCCGAGCGTATAGGGAAGGTCTGATCCGGAGAGACGCTCCTCGGGCCGCTCTGCCTTTCTGTGAAACAAATACATCGTTCCCACACCGATCCCGGCTCCCAGATACAGAAACGCGGCCATGAAGGTCGGCGGCACATCCTTCAGCAAAACCTTTGAGCACGGTACATTCACGGCATAAAATAAAGCTGCCAGCAGCGCATACAAAATTGCAGTGAGATTTTTGTTCTTCATCCAGGCTTTCCCCTTCTTTACGCGTAATCCTGAAAAATTCCGGTTTCATCTATAACCGATTATATCCGTACCATGCTCAGACTGCAATAGCATGCTCAAAATTCTTTCAGGCTACTCGCCAAAGTCCTGAGCATCCCGTCATCGTCAAAGCGGATAATCTCAATCTGCTTCGCTGCCTGACTTAGTTAAAATACACTACTTCATCTGCCGGCTTCTCCGCAGTCTCGTAGCTGATGCCGTAAAGCACCGGTCCCTCTTCGCCGTACTCTTTCGCGTATTCGTTACGGATTTCTGCCGTAATCCAGATCCACTGACGGGACTTGAGCAGACCTGCAAATTCTGCTTTGCACAGATAGCCGACAAAACGGATATCATTTTCGCAGCAGGTCATCGCATTGCGGCCCGGAATAAATACGCCCTGCGGAAAGCGGTTTGACTTCATGACTTTTGCAAGGAAACGCACCTTTTTACCCTCGTAGCGCTCCGGATTGTCGGAAACATCGAGATACCAGAGGCCGTAATCCATATCGTCAATCTGAATCACAGCCGCATTCAGATCATACGGCGGCTCTTCCATGCCAGGGTCGACCGGATTGCCTTCCTCGTCCTCAAAATAAACCATTGCCCGCGGATTGACGCCGCGTACCGCACGGCGGAAGGAATGCAGCGGCATGTCCTCGGTGCAGCGGTTGAAAATTACCATCTCCGTATACGTGAAGAGATTACTTAAAATGCCCTTCATATTGTTGACATACACCTGAAACGTGCTTCCGTCCACGATTGTGATTACCTGCGCGATCTCAACCTCACGCGGCAGAGCGCTGTCAAACATCCATTTGCAGTCCCACATACCGTTCATCTCGACGAAAATACGTTTCGGACGGTATTTCCGAATGCAGTTTCTCAGGTATTCCCCGTTAAAATCCTTCTCCTCGTCAACGGTCAGAGAGAGAATATTCAAATTCGTCAGTTCGGACTGATCGTACTCGACCTCGCCCTCCTCACACAGGATCAGCAGGGTCTTCTGACCGTCCGCAAAATCGCCGTTCGTGAGTACATCCTGAATGAAGGAGGTCTTGCCGCCCTCCAGAAATCCGTTGATTAAATAAAGTGGTATCGTATTGGAAAACATTTTGTCACTTCCTTTTTTTATTTTGCAGTTCATCCCTCCGCTTTGGCAGCGGAAGAATCCTTACAGGTCTTTTGTTGAACAGTTCCCTGTCTGTAATAATTCAGACCTGCAGCGAAACAACCGCCTGCAGGTCTGTTTTTTCGTTTTTATCACCAGCGCGTACAGCAAATCCCACCCACTGCTTATTGCTCCGCGCAATTGAACGCAGATAAGCATTCCCCCGCTTCAAGTGCGTGGAGCACTAAGCGGTGGGTAAGGGGGATGCTTATGTCAGTGGGAGTTGAAAGCTCCCACTGACAGGTCGCGAAGCGACTGCGTTCATGAGCAAGTAGCAAAGCGGATTGCGAATGTCCGCTTTACGCAGGGGACTTGCCTGACTCGGTCAAAAATACCCTCAATGACTGCCACATCTTCCGGAACTACTGCTCTTTACAGCAGAAACAATTTTTCAAGTTTTGCCTCATCAAGCTTCGAGCCGATTACACACAGTCTTCCGGTGTAGTCTGCTGAGCCGTTGCGGATCTCATACTCACCCGGTACCAGGTCAAAGTGCAGCCAGGTACCTTCCGTATCCGGCAGCATTCCCTTTGCACGCAGCACGATTCCGTACTCCTCAGAGTCGCTTAAGGTCTTCAGGATCTGCTCCAGCTCATCCTTTGTATACTTTCTCGGAGTCTCACGTCCCCAGGAAGTGAATACCTCATCTGCGTGGTGATGGTGATGATGGCCGTCCTCATCATGGTGATGACCACAGCTGCATACACCGTTCTGATCATAGTGATGATGATGCTCGTGATCGTGCTCCTCATGGTCATGGCCGCAGCCGCACTCCTCATCGTGATGATGATGCTCATGATCGTGCTCCTCATGGTCATGGCCGCAGCCGCACTCCTCGTCGTGGTCGTGATGATGCTCGTGATCGTACTCCTCATGGTCATGGCCGCAGCCGCACTCTTCGTCGTGGTCGTGATGGTGGTGCTCATGGTCATGGCCGCAGCCACACTCTTCATCATGATGATGGTGATGATGCTCAGCTTCCTCCATCAGTTCCTTTGCCAGAGAATCCGTGCCCTCGATTGCCTTTAAGATCTGCCCGCCGGTGATATCGTCCCACGGAGTCGTGATGACAACTGCCTTCGGGTTCTTCTCACGGATCAGCTCTGCTGCCTGCAGCTGCTTCTCCTGTGACAGCTTCTGCGTACGGCTTAAAATAACCGCACCTGCATTTTCAATCTGATTGTTGTAGAACTCACCAAAGTTCTTCATATACATTTTAATCTTGGATGCATCGGCTACGGTAACCAGTGCATTGATCTCAAGTCCTGCCTCTTTCGAAGCATCCTCTACTGCACGGCGCACGTCAGAAAGCTTGCCCACGCCTGACGGCTCGATGATGATGCGGTCCGGATGATACTCGTCTGCCACTTTTTTCAGAGCCTTGCCAAAATCACCTACCAGAGAGCAGCAGATGCAGCCGGAGTTCATCTCTGTGATATTGATTCCTGCGTCTCTTAAAAAGCCGCCGTCGATACCGATCTCACCAAATTCATTCTCGATCAGTACGATCTGCTGGCCTGCAAATACCTCTTTAATCAGCTTCTTGATCAGTGTTGTCTTTCCTGCTCCGAGGAAACCGGAAAAAATATCAACTTTTATCATAATAGGATTCCTTCTTTCAAATAGTATAACTGTGCCGTTGCTACTATAACACAGATTCCCCGATTGTGCAAACAGCAAAACAGGTTTCCACTATTATCTTTCGCTGATTTTTCCAAGAAATTCACGGATTCTTGCATGATCCGCGTCAAATACCTCATCCGGTTTTCCTTCCAGAGCCACAACACCCTTATCCATAAAGATCACACGATCAGAAATATCCCGCGCAAAACTCATCTCATGCGTCACGATCACCATCGTGATCTGCAGGTCGGCCAGCGAACGGATAACCTTCAATACTTCCCCGGTCAGCTCCGGATCAAGCGCACTCGTCGGTTCATCAAAAAAGAGGATTTTCGGGTTGAGTGCCAGTGCCCGTGCGATCGCAACTCTCTGACACTGTCCGCCGGAAAGCTGGCATGGATAAGCATTTTCCTTATCTGACAATCCCATCTTTTTCAGCAGCTCCCTCGCCTCCTGATACACCTCTTCTTTCCCGCGCTTCTGAATCCGGATTGGCGCATCCGTAATGTTTTTCATAACAGAAAAATGAGGAAACAGATTAAAATTCTGGAATACCAGTCCAAAATAAGAATGGATCTTCCTTGCCTGCTCTCCCCTTGGGTAACTTTTTGTTCCGTTTGCATCAGCGCTTGCAACCGTTTCACCCATATAGCGGATTTCTCCGCCATCGATCTCTTCCAGCATCGTCGCGCAGCGCAGCAGCGTCGATTTGCCAGAGCCGGACGGCCCGATGATCGAAAGAATCTCTCCTTCTTCCACAGAAAGAGAAATATCCTTCAGCACGCCAAGCCCGTCAAATTCTTTTTTTATGTGATTCATTTCCAGCAGTTTCATATTTTCCTCCACGTATTCCGTTCAGCTCTTAGAGCGTGTTTGAAAAATCATTCCCGCAATCAGTCTCATGATCGCAGTCACTTTACGTCTGTATCTACGTCTTTTTTTCGATGAGCGAATTTTATCCACACATTCCGTCTTCCAGCCGAATCTTATCCACAGTCAGCCGTCTGTATCCCTCTTTACTGGTAATAACTCATCTTTTTCTCGATCGTTTCCATCGCTACCGCTACTACCAGGTTAAATACATAGTAGAAAATCGCCGCCACAACAAACGGAATAAATGTGGTCTGTGATGCCGCAATCTGTTTTGCAATCGTAAACATCTCCGCATAGGCAAGTGAAAAGCTTAAGGACGTATCTTTTACAAGCGTGATTACCTCATTTGTGATCGATGGCAGAATCCGTTTTACTACCTGCGGAAAAATGATGTGACAAAAGCACTGAGCCTTGCTGTAGCCAAGCACCCTCGCTGCCTCATACTGTCCCTGCGGCATCGATTCGATTCCGGAACGATAGATTTCGGCAAAATACGCCGCATAATTCAAGGCGAATCCAATGATAATTGCAAGAAAACGGTAGGAACCGCCGATCTTCATTCCGAATAAATAAAACGGGCCAAAATAAACTACCAGCAGCTGCAGCATCAGCGGCGTGCCGCGCATCACAGAAATATAGACCTTCATTACCGTGCGCAGAATTTTGTTTTTCGACATTCTTCCAAATGCGATCAAAAGGCCGAGCGGCAGTGAAAAAATAAGTGTCAGGAAAAAGATTCCCATCGACTTGAGCATACCGCTGCTCAGCTGTTCCAGCATAACTGAAAATTTCATATGTTCCTCCATCAGCGCAAAAGAGGCTGCCGCGGTAAAATGCGGCAGTCCCTGCGTATTTTTCTTATTTTTTTGTAACCGTTCAGATCCAGACAAAATTTATAAAGCGAACGTAAAACACCTGCGTTTTTAAGTGCATTTGTCAAAGCGGAATTACTGAAACTCCTTTTCACACATTCTCCAATGTTTACGCCTCAGTTTCTGCCTCAGTCTCAGTTGCTGCCTCAGAAGCACCTTCCGTTGCGGCTTCCGTCGCTGCCTCAGCATCTCCATCCTCACCCAGGCATACCATATCGGTCAGCTCATACTTTTCAGCCAGTGCGTCAAATGTGCCGTCCTCTTTCAGCTGCATCAGAGAATCGTTTACCGTATCGCGCAGCTCCTCGTTGCCAAGTTTGAAGCCAACTGCGTATTTTTCGCTGTTGAGCGCCTCATCAAGAATCTTGTATCCCTCGTGCTGCTTCAGCTGATAATTTGCAACTCCGATATCCATTGCAATCGCATCGATGCTGCCAGCCTGCAGTTCAATGAATGCGTTATTGTAATCCGGGAACTGCTGCAGGGTACCGAATGTCGCTGCCAGATCCGCCTGATCACCGCCATCGCTCAGCAGCTCCAGTGCTGCTGATGCTGCCTGTACGCCTACGGTCTTTCCAGCCAGTCCTGCGAGATCTGCGATATCAGAATCTTCCGGAATAACGATTACCTGGCTGTTGTCTACGTACGGTACGGACCAGGTGTAATCATCCTCACGGCCGTTCATCGTAAATCCGTTCCAGATGCAGTCGATCGCTCCGGAATTCAGCTCCATATCCTTGGAATCCCAGTCGATCGGAGTCTTTACCAGCTCCCAGCCCTGCAGATCGCAGACCGCCTGAGCCAGTTCCAGATCAAATCCGGTGTACTCTCCATCCTCATCCATGTATCCAAATGGCGGATACTCTGCATCAAATCCAACGGTAAAGGTCTTTGCTTCGTCCGCCAGGCAGACAGTTCCAATCATAGATGCCGCAAGTACGGCTCCTGTTAATACACATACCAGACTTCTTCTCATAATTTCATCCTCCTGTGAATGCTTTATTTTAGTAGCACTCTACCTTGTTAAACTGCTATCCAGTTTAACAGAGATGTGGGGATGTGTCAAGAGAATATTCTTTCTTCTGAATACTTGCTTGTTTTATGTCAAAAATTCTTCTGCTTTCACACTAAGCCCTGTACGATATTTTTTTGTGAAAAAGTTGTAAAGTGGTGTCATATTTTACTTAGAACGATACTATTTCTATTCTTTCTTTTACGATTATCTCCGTTGTCGTACTCCTGACAATGGCTTTCTTGATTCCTTGGATAAAAATCAAAGCAGCAATTCCGACTCTTTGTTCCGTCTTTGGGATTCCTTTTCTGCTTCCATCAACTGATCTCTAAGCAATTTTGACAATCACCGTAAAATCTTCATCTACCTACTTTTCTTCCAGTTTATTGATTTCCATACTAAACACGAAGTCATTCAGGTCATCATCATTATAATAATCGTTACAATGGAATACCAGATGGCTAGGAGCTATCTCTTCCATATACATTGCACATCCGTTACTCTTACCGCGCTCGTCATGATCGCATCCTCCCTTTGGCTATCTCTTCCATATACATTGCACATCCGTTACTCAACGACCCCCACAACTCCGGACAGTCAGGATATTCATATCCGTTACAAATTACGAGATTTCCCTCTTTTAAAACAACCTCAAGTTCAAACTCTCTTGGCATTTCATCTTCCGGAAATATCAGCTGTGGAAATTTTCTTTTTTCCTTTTTTAATTCCTTTCCCTTTGCATAAATTTTTCCTTCAAATTCGTCCAAATGAAATACAATCGCCTGCCTGCACGGAGAGTCGACACTGATAAACGAAAGTTTCAGGCGATAATTTCCTTTCTGATCAAGTCGATAAAATAAAATTAATTTTCTTCCCTTATACTCCATTTCAAAATGATTATGCCCTAACTGATATGCTAATGGTATCATATTTACTTCCCTCCCATTCTTTCCTTCTGCTTTTCCGACAGCCTCAGCGCCCGCACCGTTACAGTATCTCCTGTCACACAGTATTCCATCTCCGCCCCGCATTTTGGGCAGCGCAGCTCTGTCCTTGTCCCGTCTGCGGATCTGCCGAAAATATGGCCACAGCAGCTGCACGCACTTAATAACTTAATCATCCCGTAATCCCCCGTTTTTATTCTCGAATGTTTGTTCTGATTGTATATTGAACGTTTGTTTCTGTCAACTGATTTTTGTAAAATAAATACTCTTCTCGCTGAAATAACAGTAGAAGAGTATTTGTACCTGCATTTTAAGCAGTTTTCACGATCGCTGTAAAACCTTTTTCCTGTAGCTGCCGCGCCATCGCCTCTGCGTATTAGAACAAGGGCTTGCATTCGTTCTACTTAAGCATTATCATGTTCCTGCCATGCAAGGTAAAGATCTATTGTCTCTTTTTCTATTGTCCAATTTATCTTTGTTTTTTCCCACCCCATACAATTACACCGATCTTTCTTTACCACTGTTTTTTCCCGCGGTTTTTGATTTCCCAATAAAATCAACTGAGTTACTGGAATCTTTTTTTCTGATTCACATACAAGCTCTCTATGATAGCATTCCTCCTGCGTTCTGCCCATCAATGAAACCGGTCGAATCTGATTTAAAAATTCCAGCTTCCTTAATTCTTCCATTCGTGGAATTTCTGCCCCTATCCAACGATAAACCACAACAATTGGAATAATATGTCCAGGCCAACACTCTGTTTCTCCTACTTTTTGAAAAATAATATACTTTCCATAGAATCCTTTTTCTCTGCTGTACTCGCTTTCCAGTCGATACGCATAAACATCGCCAACCTGCCATGTACATTTATAAAGACGATACTTTGAAACCTTCTTTTCCGGCGGCTGCGGGGAAAGCAGCTTAGTTCTCAGCTTTTCCAGCGTTCGCATCCATGCCTCCACATACTTTCCACCGTCATCTTCCCAGCGTGCCAGTTCTGCTTCCGGATGATCCAGAAAATACAATGCCTTTTCTTTTACTTCTGGTGTCAGCCGACCATAATTCCACAGTGTATCTGCCAATGCGTACCAAAAAAGTGGTTCTTCTTCCTCATCTCCGATGCAATATCTATTTTTTTCCATCAGCTTCTTCAGTGCTTCCTCGTTCGAATTACCACGCCGCAGCAAATCCACATAATCTCCGCGGATATCACTGGCTGTATCGTTTGAGTATAACGCTGTGCCCCATGCGCCCATGTCTTTACCTCCCAAAAAAGGTCACTGACAAGTTATATTTTACCGCTTTATTTTCTCTAAATTTATGAATGCTTTTCCAGATATTTATCCAGACATTTTTTCATATCACAATATATTGGTTCAAGCGACCTTTCTGGAATTCCCATTGACCTTAACCGCTCCGGACTCACCTCAAATAACACATGTCGTGGTAATACTTCTTCTAATTCTATACCATTTAATTCCAAAAAATTCTTTTCATCCAGTTCTATATACATACTTGCGGAATATTCATGCGCCGTATTTTTCAGACAGCAATAATTATCTCTATAAAAACACAAATCCATTGGAGCATTCGGATAATCCCAGTTAAATAGTCCCCCAACCCGTACAAGCGTCTCCAGGCATTTCATATCTGAACGATAGTAAGCAATTCGATAAATATGCTTTTCATCCCTTGTCACTGTTCCCGGCCATTCCTTTGTATTTTTACTGTAAATTTTATATTTTCTTAGCTCATCCCTGATTTGTTTTACGCTTCTTTTTAACGGTTCCTGCTCATTATAACGAAAATAAATGACTGAAAAAAAATCACTGTTCTTCAGCATGTATTCTATAAATTTCGCATATTCGTCTTTGCTTTTAAATTCATCTAAATAATACCATTTTAACATTTAATGTCTCTCCTTCAACTTCATAATTGCAACGATATTTAAATCAAGAAAATCCTTTAATCCAAATATCGTTGCCTCTACTTCTTCATTTTTACTCAAAAAACCAAATATGTACTGATGAATAACCTGTATGATTACGTGTCGGATGATAATGACTAAAAAAATCTTCTCCGTGCTTTTCTGGGCCAATTGCATTCACATACCCGTTAACAAAAATAATATATTTTGCAGCTGCCTCATTACGACATATCACACTTTTTAATTGAGAAACTCTCAAACAAGCCTCTTCTGCCGTCAAAGGATCCCCTCCTGCAATTATTGTCTCTTTACCTACTTTTACTAAATCTGCAGTCCAATAATTATATTGTTGTTTAAGTTGTGCTTCTGTTATTACGCGTGATAAAGCATCTTCAAGTCTTTTCTCTTTTTGACTCTTTCTATACCGGAAAAATTCACTAACTCCACCCGCAGTTGCTTTCGTAAAAAGATAGCTGGCTCCTAATGAAACGATTGCTTCAAAAAAGTAAGCTCCGGCACCTGCAAGAGCAGAAAGTATAAAGTGTCCTGATGGATCCTGAAAGTTTATTGGATTATCTGAACAGTACTCATAGAGATTTACATTCTGATATTCCACAGAAGTTCCAGTCACAATGATATTATCCGCACTGATAAATCTCCGAATCTCCGGATCATAATACCTGCTCTGCAGATAGTACATTCCGCTCTCTGCATCGAAGTAGTATCCTCTGTAACGGAACGGGTTCTTCTGGCCTACGGTCGCTGCCATCGTGCCGGAAATGTTTACGGCCCTGCCCCAGCTGTCGTATTTATAATATACAACCCGCTTTCCGGTACTGTCAATCAGCCCGACGATGTCATTCTGGGCGTTTCTTACTCCCGCTCCTCGCGCAGGTTGCCGCCCTCGTCGTAGTAGTACGTGATGGTCTTGTTCAGCAGCCCGTTGTTCTCACGCACCAGACGGTTCAGTCCGTCGTAAACATACGATACTTTCTTCTTGTTTTCCGTAGCACTCGTGATGTTTCCGTTCGCGTCATAGGTATATTCAGTGGCGACCCCGCCGTTTACGATCTTTGTCGGGAGGCCGATGATGTTTTTACCGGAGTCCAGATACTCGTAAGATACATGGAAAATCTGGCTTCCGTCATTTTTCCAGTCCTGTGCCTTCGCGCGGCCCCATGCATCGTACGCCGTCTCCCTTGTCACCTTGCCGAGCGTGGTCTTTGTCTCACGGCTGTCCTTGTCATACGTATAACCATGAAACGGTTCCATCCCTTCCTCTCATCAAGCGATCTCATCCTCTTTATAAAAAAATCCCAGAGCACTCCAGTTTTCAAGGCCTGTCCTGCCTTTCCATCTGGTTTCGTCTCTGGGATTTTTCTTTATTGCCTGTCCTCTAAGCAGTTTTCACGATCGCCGTAAAACCTTTTTCCTGCAGCTGCCGCACCATCGCCTCTGCGTTTTTCTTTTCTGCGAATGCGCCACACTGTACGACGTAGCGCATCTTCTGAGATGTGTTTGATGCTCCGTCTGTTTTGTTGCTTCCGGCATTCTGTTTTGTATCGTCGCTATCTGACGTGTCGGAAATCCTGCGTTTGAATTCGCTCCATGTCCAGCTTGTCCGATACTTATTGTTGTGAACATACGGCGCCGGGCATACTTTATTTACGATGTCATAATGACGCAGGACATTTTCCGCCGAAATACCGAGTTCTTTTCTCAGCTTCTTTACCAGCCACACACAAGCTTCCTGAGTCTCTTCGGATCATAAGGAATCCAGGCTCATAAGGCATCCTCCCACCTGCGGTGGGTCCCTCCTTATGAGATTAAATACCACTTCTGATCGTCTGCGCTCGTGCTGTCGCCATCGCATTTGCAGCATAATTCTATGCTGATCGTATTTGCATTCCGCGCATACGGATGCTTCTGCGTGTAATATCCGGCTGTACCTACCGCTAGATCATAAGGCATCTCCCCGCAAGCGGGTCCCCCCTTATGATATTCCAGACAATGGCGTCATGCGAACATCTCTGATAAATCGTTCCGTCCCAGTAGATGTAGTAATGCGCGCCTGTGCCGTCCGATGCAAGCTCATGGCGCTGTCCGACCACGCCGAGGTAATGAATCGCAAGATACTGTTTTTTGTTACCCCAGAGTGGAACCGATGCGGAAGAAATGGCATTTATAATTTTGTACTGCATTTAGTTATCACCTCCCCCCTTAAAAAATATTACCGACACGTTTATGACAAAGGCTTGCATTTATTCTGCTTAAGCATTGTCATATTCCTGCCATGCAAAGTAAAGATTAATTATTTCACGTTCTAGCTTAACGTTCCAACGGCTCTTTTCCCATCCAAAATAGTCACATATTTTTTTACTGTCAAAACGGGATTCATTTATCGGCATATTTCCCATAAACGTCAGTTGACTTACTGGTGTTATTTTTTTTGATCCAATCATCAATGCCACAAGAGAACCTGTTGTATCTGGGTATTTCTTCAATGCACATGGATAATACTGTTTTAAAATTGGAAGGCAAGCCAGTTCTTCTTTTGTCGGCAAACTTTCACCAATCCAACGATATACAAATATCACTGGTATGATATGTCTAGGCCAACAATCCGTTTCTCCTACTTTCTGAAAAATAATATACTTTCCATAGAGTCCTTTTTCCTTACTGTACTCGCTTTCCAGTCGATACGCATAAACATCGCCAACCTGCCATGTACATTTATAAAGACGATACTTTGAAACCTTCTTTTCCGGCGGCTGCGGGGAAAGCAGCTTAGTTCTCAGCTTTTCCAGCGTTCGCATCCATGCCTCCACATACTTTCCACCGTCATCTTCCCAGCGTGCCAGTTCTGCTTCCGGATGATCCAGAAAATACAATGCCTTTTCTTTTACTTCCGGTGTCAGCCGACCATAATTCCACAATGTATCTGCCAATGCATACCAGAAAAGTGGCTCTTCTTCCTCTATCCCGATGCAGTCTCCATCTTTTTCCATCAGTTTCTTCAGCGATTCCTCATTCGAATTACCACGTCGCAGCAAATCCACATAATCCCCGCGGATATCACTGGCTGTGTCGTTTGAGTATAACTCAGTGCCCCATGCGCCCATGTTTTTACCTCCTGAAAAAGGATTACTGGCAAGTTATATTTTACCGTTTTATTTTCTCTAAATTATGAATGCTTTTCCAGATATTTATCCAGATATTTTTTCATATCACAATATATTGGTTCAAGAGATATTTCCGGAATCCCCATTTCTTCCAGCCGCTCTGGTGTCACACCATAGTCAACATACCATGGTGTAATTTCACATAAATTGATTCCCATAGATTCTAAAAATGCCGCCTCTTTCTCCTCTATATACATTTTTGAGTAACCTTCATGTGCTGTATTTAACAAACAACAATAATTATCTTTGTAAAAGCATAAATCCATTGGAGCATTCGGATAATCCCAGTTAAATAGTCCTCCGACACGTACAAATGTCCCCATACATTTTATATCTGAGCGATAGTAAGCGATACGATAAACATGCGTTTCATTCATTACTACTGTGCCTGGCCATTCCTTTGTATTTTTACTGTAAATTTTATATTTTCTGAGCTCATCCCTGATCTGTTTCACGCTTCTTCTTAATGATTCCCGCTCATTATACCGAAAATAAACGACTGAAAAAAAGTCACTATTTTTCAGCATGTATTCTATAAATTCCACATACTGTTCTTCATTTTTCAGTTTTTCTATATAATACCATTTTAACATCTGAATCACTCCCCGACTCACAAATACGATACTGTTTGGGTCAAAAATCGTTTGACCCAAACATCGTTATTTATGCTACTTAGTTTTAATCAAAAAACCAGATATGTACTGATGGATATCCTGTAGGATTACGAATAGGATGAAAATGACTATAAGCTTCGTCACCATGCCTTTCTGGTTTAACTGCATTGAAATATCTATTCACAATAATGATATGCCAAGCTGCGGACTTATTACGGCACATAACACTCTTTAATTGTGAAACCCTCAAGCAAGCTTCTTCCACTGTCAGTGGTTCGCCTCCTACCACTTGCTTTTTACCGTTTATTGTTTTCAATTCTGCCGTCCAGTAATCATAGTCCTGTTTAAGCAGATCTCTTGTTATTACACGTGATAAAAGAGCCTCATCCCTTTTCTCTTTTTGACTCTTTCTATACCATGCAAATTCATCGACTACTCCTGCAATTTCTTTCGTTAAAAGATAACTCGCTCCTAATGAAACGATTGCTTCAAAAAAGTAAGCTCCGGCACCTGCAAGAGCAGAAAGTATAAAATGTCCTGATGGATCCTGAAAATTTATTGGATTATCTGAACAGTACTCATAGAGATTTACATTCTGATATTCCACAGAAGTTCCAGTCACAATGATATTATCCGCACTGATAAATCTCCGAATCTCCGGATCATAATACCTGCTCTGCAGATAATACATCCCACTCTCTGCATCGAAGTAGTATCCTCTGTAGCGGAACGGATTCTTCTGTCCTACGGTCGCTGCCAGTGTACCGGTAATGCTGACGACTTTGCCCCAACTGTCGTATTTATAAGATACAACACGCTTTCCTGTGCTGTCAATCAGCCCGATGATGTCATTCTGGGCATTTCTTACGTAGTTGTAACGGGTGCCTCCGATAATCATCGCCACCAGGCTTGCCGCGCTGTCGTACTGGTACCAGATTGTCTCATCGCCGGTGCGCTCGGATACGAGCAGGCTGCCTGCCATGCGGTACTCTGTGGTCACGCCGTCCACGACTTTCTTTACACGCGCTCCGGTGTGGTCGTAATAATAGCGGATGTTTTTGCCGTTATTAATCGCTGACAGTTTTCTTCCCTGTGTCCAGGTAAAGGTGGTGTCGCCTTTCTTCAGCATGTTTCCGCAGGCATCGTACGTCATCTCGGTGCTGCCCCATTTCAGGAGCTTGTCCTTCCACTTCTCATCCATCACGGCCGTGGTAAGCTTCTTCGGTGTACCGGAGACCGGATCTGTCGTGTAATCATACTCCCGCTCCTCGCGCAGGTTGCCGCCCTCATCATAGTAGTAGGTCACTGTCTTATTCAGCAACTCATTGTTCTCGCGGGTCAGGCGGTTCAGGCCGTCGTAGGTGTATGTTACTGTTTTGCCACCTTCTTTGATGCTGGTGATATTTCCGTTGCCGTCGTAAGTGTACTCTGTGCGGCTGCCGCCGTTTACTACCGCACTCGGGAGTCCGATGATGTTTTTACCGGAGTCCGGATACTCGTAAGATACATGGAAAATCTGGCTTCCGTCATTTTTCCAGTCCTGTGCCTTTACACGTCCCCATGCATCGTACGCCGTCTCCCTTGTCACCTTGCCGAGCGTGGTCTTTGTCTCACGGCTGTCCTTGTCATACGTGTAACCGATGGTATGGACGGTTCCGTCTGCCTCCCTGACGTTCTGCCTTCAGGCCACAGACCCGTCTGCTACGCAGACTATCCGCTGCTCTGCAGCTCCTGTCTGTGGCTGATGGGCGTTCCGCCCATCCCAGAATGCAGCAGAGGCACTCCGCGAATAAATTCGCACCGTGCCTCTCATGCATTCTGCTGATGACAGAACTGTTTGTGTCATATTATTATTCGCATCATAAGTGTACTGGTATGCATTGCCCTTTTCATCCCTTACACGCATCAGGCGGTTCAGAAAATCATACGACATCTTATACGTCTTTCCAGAGGAAGAATCCGCCGCACGGTATACGTTCCCCTCACGGTCATAGCCGTAGCTGCGCAGTGCCTGCTCTTTCTGTGTGGCTGCACTGTAATAATACTCCTTCACCAGACGCCCCTGGGTATCATACTCATAACGCAGGTAGTCCCCGTTCGCATACTTTGTTTTGAGCAGCTTTCCGTTCTTCTCCTCATACTCATACGAGACAACCGAAGACCCGGCGATGGCCACCAGCCTTGTCTTTCCAAACTCATCGTAGCCGAAACCGTAATTGAATCCGTTGTGTGTGATCCGTGTCAGGCGGTCATTGGAATATCCATATTCTACCTTTACCTCCTGATCCTGCCCTTTTGCCTTTACCGTTTTGGACACGGAGGTCAGGCGTTCTGTTTTGGCATCTTAGGTATAAAAGGTTGTGCTGTTTCTCGCATCTTTTACACTGTTTAAAAGATCCTTCCCTGTATCCCAGTCATAGGTGACCTGGCAGCCGCGCGCATCCTTCACCGCTGCCACATGGTTTTTGTCAGCGGTCATGGTGCGCGTCATCCAGGTGCCTGTGGTCTCGTCCGCTGCCGATACCGCCGCGCTCTTTACCACATTTCCTTTGTCATCGTAGGCATAACGCAGGATGCGCTTTTCCGCCGAGGTTCCTTTCGTCACGTTATGGTTTCCGTCATACTCATATTTGAACGAATTTCCCTTCGCGTCCGTCACTCCGGTCATATCCAGATTGTCATTGTACTCAAACTTCTGCTTCTGGTTCTGCAGATCCGTCACCGCAACGATGTTGTTGTCCTTATCATACGTAAATGTCTGCCCGAAGCCCTCCTTAAAGAGTGACAGGCCGTCTATTTTATAAAAAATCCCAGGGCCCTCCAGTTTTCAAGGCCTCTCTTGCCTCTCCCTCTGTTCTCGTCTCTGGAATTTTTTTTCATTATCTGCCCTTTAAGCAGTTTTTACAATCGCCGTAAAACCTTTTTCCTGCAGCTGCCGTGCCATCGCCTCTGCGTTTTTCTTTTCTGTGAATGCGCCGCACTGTACGACGTAGCGCATCTTCTGAGATGTATTTTCTGCATCTGTTTTGCTGCTTCCGGCATTCTGCTTTGTGTCCTCGCTACCTGACGCATCGAAAATCCTGCGTTTGAATTCGCCCCATGTCCAGCTTGTCCGGTACTTGTTATTATGAACGTATGGAGCCGGGCATCCTTTATTTACGATGTCATAATGACGCAGGACATTTTCCGCTGGAATACCGAGTTCTTTTCTCAGCTTCTTTACCAGCCACACGCACGCTTCCTGCGTTTCTTCGGATCATAAGGAATCCAGGCTCATAAGGCATCCTCCCACCTGCGGTGGGTCTCTCCTTATGAGATTAAATACCACCTCGGATCATCTGCGCTTGTGCTGTCACCGTCGCATTTGCAGCACAGTTCGATGCTGATTGTGTTTGCATTCCGCGCATAGGGATGCTTCTGCGTATAATACCATGCTGTACCCATCGCTAGATCATAAGGCATCCCCCCGCAAGCGGGTCCCCCCTTATGATATTCCAAACGATGGCGTCATGCGAACATCTCTGATAAATCGTCCCGTCCCAGTAGATGTAGTAATGCGCACCGGTTCCGTCAGATGCCAGATCATGATTCTGCCCGACCATGCCGAGATAATGGATCGCAAGATACTGCTTTTTGTTGCCCCAACGGGGAACTGACGTAAACGGTAAAAAGCAGGTACCTTTCTGCCCTCTCTAATCCATGCCATAATAAATTCCAACAAAACTACCCGAGTCAAAAAAGTTAAGTACTCAACTTTTTTGACCGGCTATAATCAGGAGGAGTCAAAATGGCATCACAAACCAGTATAGTAGCAAAGCAGGTCCGCCTCATGGAGTGGGCAGAGCAGATACGGGACTGTCAGAACCGTCCAAAGGAAATGGACGTGGCGGCCTGGTGCGCCAAGCATGGCATTACAAAAGCAAACTATTACTACCGTCTCAAACGTGTTCGGAAAGCATGCCTGGACCTGCTTCCAAATACCGGAGCCCCTGCTTTTATCGAGCTCCCTGTCCCACGCAGGAAGTGTTCTGAAGCTGTAACGCTTCTTACGAATCCCGGACATAACACAGCAGCACCGGTGGCCTGTATCCGGAATGCAGATGGGCTTTCTGTAGAAATCTTTTCGGATATTGCCCCAGAGATGGTCCGTTGCCTTGTGGAGGCTTTCGGCCATGCTGAATGATGCCCGTGTTTCACAGTTCAAAAAAGTATATCTGGCACCGGGATTTACAGACCTGCGCCGCGGGATCGATGGGCTCACAGCGATTGTGCGCTTCCAGTTTTCCCTGGACCCATATGATAAAAATACGCTGTTTCTTTTCTGCGGCAGGCGGAGCGACCGGATCAAAGCGCTGCTGTGGGAAGGTGACGGTTTCCTGCTGCTGTACAAACGCCTGGATAATGGTGCCTTCCGATGGCCGCGTTCGGCAAAAGAAGCACTCGAACTGACGGAAGAACAGTACCGGATGCTGATGCAGGGGCTGGAGATTACGGCCAGGCACCCGATTGCAGAAGTCAGGCAGCCGCCGGATCTCCTGTAGTTTGTGCAGGATGCTGAAAATAAAAAAGTGTAAAAGCCATCAGAAAACCGCAGAAGCTTCACGGCTGTGGACTTATCCACACGCATACGGCCCTCCCCGCACAGCGTGGCGCTATACAGACCGGTACATGTGGATGGTACATCCAGCCAGCGGCTGAAAGTACCGCTTTCCGGATGTGTTATCCACAGTCAGAATGCCGAAACGGCCAAATGGCCTGATTAGCGCTGATACAGAAAACATGCTATAATCAGAACCAGTAAAAAGACAGGGAGTCCCGGCTATGGCATTCAAATACACAGAAGAACAACTGAATAAACTGGACAAAGAGCTGCTGGTACAGCTTTTCCTGGGGCTTCAGGACCAGATGGAGGGGCTGACAAAGCAGACGCAGGCCTTAAATGATAAAATGCAGCTGGTGATGGAACAGCTGGTCCTTTCCAAAAAGAGCCGGTTTGGCAGGTCCAGTGAAAAAATGGCAGGGCCTGGCCAGATCCGTTTTATGGAAGTGGACGGGGAGATTGTGTTTTTTAATGAGGCAGAGGCAGTCTGCGACCTGGATGCCCCGGAGCCGGACAGCCTGGAGCCGCAGCAGCCGAAAAAGAAAAAGCAGGCCGGTAAAAGGGAAGCAGACCTGGCGGGGCTTCCAGTCCGCCGTATTGACCATTACCTCAGCGAAAAGGAACTGGCTGCGGAATTCGGGGAAAAGGGCTGGAAGCAGCTCCCGGATGCCATTTCAAGGTGTTACCGTTTTGTCCCGGCAAAAGTGGAGCTGGAGGAACACCATATCGGGGTTTATTCCAGTAAAACAGACGACCGCATGGTAAAAGCGCCGCATCCGAAAAAACTGCTTCCGGGAAGTCTTGTTTCACCCTCCCTGGCAGCTGCAGTCCTGAACGGGAAATATGTCAATGCAGTCCCTCTGTACCGGCTGGAAAAAGAATTCGAGCGGTATGGCCTTGCCATTACCAGACAGAATATGGCAAACTGGGCCATCCGGCTTGGGGAAAGCTGTTTCGGGCCGCTGTATGATTACCTGCATACGCTGCTGTACCGGTATCCAGTCATACAGGCAGATGAAACACCAGTCCTGGTGAATAAAGACGGCCGGCCCGCAGGCAGCAAAAGCTGGATGTGGGTCTACCGGTCCGGATGCCTGTACCAGAAAGAACAGGTTATCCTATACGAATACCAGAAAACACGGAACGCATCCCACCCGCGGAAGTTTTTGAAGGATTATAACGGCATCTGTGTGACAGACGGCTATCAGGTCTGCCATACACTGGAAAAAGAAAAGGAAGACCTGAAGATCGCGGGCTGCTGGGTGCACTGCAGGAGGAAGTTTGCGGAAGCGCTGGAAGTCATCCCGAAAGAACTGCGGAAACAGTCGGTTTTGGAGCTGCTCATGAGCCAGATCCGTGCCATCTACCGCGAGGAAGGGAAGCTGTCTGCACTTTCTGCGGATGAGCGGGCTGAAAAACGTCAGCTGGTGGTAAAACCACTGGTGGATGCTTTTTTTGCGTACGTGAAACAGAATTCCGGCAGGGTGTCCAAAAGCGGGAAAGCCGGGGAGGCCTTTACCTACGCACTGAACCAGGAACCGTATCTGAGAGTTTTTCTGGAAAACGGGGATGTGCCGATGGATAACAACGCGAGCGAACGGGCAATCCGCGGTTTCTGTATCGGAAAGAAAAACTGGGAGATGATCGACACGGTGCATGGTGCATCCGCCTCTGCAATCATCTACAGCATTTCAGAAACAGCAAAAGCAAATGGTCTGAAGCCGTATGAATATTTCGAATATCTGCTGACCGAGATTCCAAAACACCAGGATGAAAGCAGTACAGATTTTTTAGCTGATCTCCTGCCCTGGTCAGAAAAGCTGCCGGAATACATCAGAAAGCCAAAGAAAGCCAGTGAAAAATGACACGGCCGCCAGGAGCGGCCGGATATTTGTCAAGGTACTTGTGGTTTAGCGTTTACGAACTGACGCAGGAGAACTAGCGTTTATAATTTTAAATTCAGACATATAAATCCCCCTGTCACCAATACAGCTCATCCCAGAATATAACAGGCACACACCTCTGATCTATTCCGAAAGCTGCTATTGGCTCTTGCGTTTTTCGTATTTTTTCACATATTTTTTATATAACAGTACTCCGGTTCCAGAAAAATTTCTGAAATTTCTATTTGCTCCAGTCTCTCCGGTATCTATATGCACTGTACCACAGTACTGTACATATCCCGCATGACTTCTTTAAACTCCTCTCTTTCATCACAAAGTTCCACTATTCTTTTAAATAATCCTCTTTTATATATATATATATTCTCCATATCCAATTTAAATACCCACCATCCACAGTTCCATCTGGATAAAACAACTTCCCTTTATAATATACTTCACAAGAAAAATCGCTCACATGTAAATAGCTCCATTCTTTGCTTTCCCATTCGAGAAATTTGTATTCCAAATGACAATCTAACTTTGAAAACATCTCTTCGTATTTTATAAATTCCTTTTTATAAAACTCTTTCATTTTTGCTTCATGATACTTTATTTCTTCCGTATAATCTCCGATCCTCTTCTCGTAATCCTTTCGATTTTTAAATATAATTTCTTTATCCATGATTCATCCTCTCTTGCCAAATTCAAATTACTGTTTTTGCTAGCTTTGACGATTTTTATTTAGTTTCTGCCAATTAAAACATTTTCAGTTCAAAATTATCAGACTCATGTGTTAATTGTTCTACCAACCACAAAAGAACCAAAAATATTTATGGCTGCATCCTGAACAGATTCCTGCTTTTTCTCTTTTAACAGATGTATAATACTTGATCCCATTCCATTTCCATACATTTTACAGAATTTTTTTCTCTCTGGTTGGATATATCTGGTCTGCCGCAGACATTCCAGATAATGATCAACAACTTTCTTCAATACTATATTTCTGTCGTAAGGATTGTAGAATGTTTTCCCTATTCTGCCAAAGCCGTCAGCATCATTGCTAAGATCAAGCTTCTTTTCAAACCTGCCGGGAAATTTGTTTTTCCTCCAACGCTTCTCTTTAAATGTATCAAGCACATATACTTTATTTTCTATGATAAAGTTCATTCTCAGGCATTTGTAGAATACAACCACTGTACTTTTTTAAGGTATTTTTAGAGTACTGCAAGGCGATATCTTATTATCTATTTGATCCTCCCCCCAAACAGATGCCATCTACGCACATTTTTTCTATCCACTCTTTTCCATGTGCCGCTTCGCTCCTGCCATACATTTCTCTGCCAGTGCCAACAATTGTGACTATTCTTATGTGGTGTATGTAACTCAAATGAAAATTGTACACTATTGGTTTTTTCTGAAACATAACGAACTCCATAATACCCCTTTTCATTTTGCCCATTAATTCTGCCGATTTTAGTCACCCAGTTTTTGTTATACGCACCTAAAGCAATTCCTGCGCCAGCAGTAATTCCTCCCCACATAAAGCCGTCAGCTGCTCCTTCAACTGCCCCGCTGACAACTGCACTTCCAGTTCCTTTCCAGCTACCGGTTTTAACTCTGTGACTAATAGCTGCCGTTCCAGCTCCTGATACAGCACCTATTACTGCTGAACCTGCTGCAACCTTTATTCCTTCACCAATTGCTGCTACAGCAAATCCGGCACCTCCCGTAGCTACTACAACCGCTGCACCTATAAGGACAGCACCAACACCAATAGCTATTTTAGTCGCCCATGATGGCCATGTCCCATCATCATCACTGAGGCAGATTGGATTTGCAAAGCAATAACCGTACAAATTGTACTGACCCAAATTTTCCAGATCTTCTTTTAACGTATCACTTTCATCCGCACTGATAAATCTCCGAATCTCCGGGTCATAATACCTGCTCTGCAGATAATACATGCCGCTCTCTGCATCAAAGTAGTACCCTCTGTAACGGAACGGGTTCTTCTGTCCTACGGTCGCCGCCAGTGTGCCGGTTATGCTGACGACTTTGCCCCAGCTGTTGTATTTATAAGATACAACACGCTTTCCCGTGCTGTCAATCAGTCCGATGATGTCATTCTGGGCGTTTCTTACGTAGTTGTAACGGGCGCCTCCGATAATCATCGCCACCAGGCTTGCCGCACTGTCGTACTGGTACCAGATCGTCTCATCGCCGGTGCGCTCAGATACAAGCAGGCTGCCTGCCATGCGGTACTCTGTGGTCACGCCGTCCACGACTTTCTTTACACGCGCTCCGGTGTGGTCGTAATAATAGCGGATGTTTTTGCCGTTATTAATCGCTGACAGTTTTCTTCCCTGTGTCCAGGTAAAGGTGGTGTCGCCTTTCTTCAGCATGTTTCCGCAGGCATCGTACGTCATCTCGGTGCTGCCCCACTTCAGAAGCTTGTCCTTCCACTTCTCATCCATCACGGCTGTCGTGAGCTTCTTCGGTGTGCCGGAGACCGGATCCGTCGTGTAATCATACTCCCGTTCTTCGCGCAGGTTGCCGCCCTCGTCGTAGTAGTACGTGATGGTCTTGTTCAGCAGCTCGTTGTTCTCACGCACCAGACGGTTCAGTCCGTCGTAAACATACGATACTTTCTTCTTGTTTTCCGTAGCACTCGTGATATTGCCGTTTGCGTCATAGGTATATTCGGTGGCGACTCCACCGTTTACAATCTTTGTCGGGAGTCCGATGATGTTTTTACCGGAGTCCGGATACTCGTAGGATACATGGAAAATCTGGTTTTCTCCATTTTTCCAGTCCTGTGCCTTCACGCGGCCCCATGCATCGTACGCCGTCTCCCTTGTAACCTTGCCGAGCGTGGTCTTTGTCTCACGGCTGTCCTTGTCATACGTGTAACCGATGGTATGGACGGTTCCGTCTGCCTCATGGCGGAGACGGATCATGTTATTGTTGGCGTCATAGGTATACTGGTATGCATTGCCTTTTTCATCCCTGACACGCATCAGGCGGTCCAGAAAATCATACGACATCTTATACGTCTTACCAGAGGAAGAATCCGCCGCACGGTACACGTTCCCCTCACGGTCATAGCCGTAGCTGCGCAGCGCCTGCTCTTTCTGTGTGGCTGCACTGTAATAGTACTCCTTCACCAGACGGCCTTGGATATCATACTCATAACGCAGGTAGTCCCCGTTCGCATACTTTGTTTTAAGCAGCTTTCCGTTCTTCTCCTCGTATTCATACGAAACAACGGAAGATCCGGCGATGGCCACCAGCCTTGTCTTTCCAAACTCATCGTAGCCGAAACCATAATTAAATCCGTTGTGCGTGATCCGTGTCAGGCGGTCATTGGAATATCCGTATTCTACCTTTACCTCCTGATCCTGCCCTTTTGCCTTTACCGTTTTGGACACGGAGGTCAGACGTTCTGTTTTGGCATCGTAGGTATAAAAGGTTGTGCTGTTTCTTGCATCTTTTACGCTGTTTAAAAGGTCTTTCTTTGTATCCCATGCATACGTCACCTGATATCCGCGCGCGTCTTTTACCGCCGCCACATGGTTTTTGTCAGCGGTCATCGTCCGGGTCATCCAGGTGCCTGTGGTCTCGTCCGCTGCCGATACGGCCGCACTTTTCAGCACGTTTCCTTTGTCATCGTAGGTGTAACGCAGGATGCGCTTCTCTGCCGAGGTTCCCTTCGTCACGTTATGGTTTTTGTCGTACTCATACTTGAACGAATTTCCCTTCGCGTCCGTCACTCCGGTCATATCCAGATTGTCATTGTACTCAAACTTCTGCTTCTGGTCCTGCAGATCCGTCACTGCAACAATGTTATTGTCCTTATCGTACGTAAACGTCTGCCCGAAGCCCTCCTTAAACAGGGACAGGCCGTCGAAAAATGCAAGGTTTGCGTTGCGGCAATAAGTATAGGAGACCTTCACGCTGGTATAAGCAATCTTTGCCACGTACACGTCGCTGAGGAACTGCCAGTCGAGGATGTCCGGGCTGAAGTTGGTGTAATGCACATCCGTAATCTCTTTGCCGTCCTTATCCTTGCCAACGAAAATGACTTCCACGCCAAACCGGCGGTTCTTATCCGTGGATTCCGGCAGCGCATCGCCGCGTCCCCAGGCATTGACCATGAAGGTATCGCCATTTTTTCCACAAAGATCAAGTGTCTTTGTCAGCTTTTTGTCCTTTTCCGGATATCCCTGGATCTTATAGATATGGGTATCCAGTCCGGTGATCTTTTCTTTTACAGAGGTTGTCTTAATGGAATCGTAACGCACCTCTGTCGTCACGTTCAGCTGGGTGAGCGGGTAGTATGCCATCTGCTGTCCGACCTGTACGCCGTACCACGTGCTTCCGTCATTGCGGAAGACCACGCCGCGCAGCACCAGTCCGTCCCCAGCTGCCTTTGCACCGGCAGATGCTGCAGAGGGCTTCGGCTCCAGCCGGAGGTTTCCGGCGGTCTTTACCTTCGCGTACGCGTAATTCATCGCGACGTACATCACCGACTCTTCCGGTACGTATCCGATATGGCGTTCTGATGTCCCGGAAGAGACACCGATCCGCACCCATTTCTTTCCGTTCGCATCCGTCTTTGTGTCACAGATTCCGACCCTCGTGCCGCGGTTCAGTGCTTCCAGTACCGGCTGTGCATTATCAGAATAGGAAGCTCTTACGATTGCCCCGGCCACTGCCACAATGCCTTCCCGGATGCCGTCCCCGCCTGCGGCGAAGCTTACGGTCGATGCGGCGCGGATGTAACCGATCCGGCCATCCTTTACCTTCACCTGATACCACATCGTTCCGCTGCTGTCGTTTCTTCTGCCGAGCACGGAAACATGCG
>CABJAW010000019.1 GCA_902363665.1 Lachnospiraceae bacterium
TGTCTTTTTGTCGTGCTTTCCTTCACGGGTAAATCGTAAACATATCTGTAAAACGGTTTCACTAAGGTTCATCTGTAATTTATTCTGTAAGAATTCGCTCCCTATTAAACGTTAACTAAATGACATTGGTTCAGAGCCAAGCAAAATTTCATAAAGCAGGCGGAAAATGCTTGCATTTTTAAGCCTGTTTTTGAAATTTTATTTGGCGGATACGCCACACCGACGAAATGCGTAGCATTTTGGAGGTTGGCTCTGAACAGTTACCTTATTATTTTTATCTGTTCATTTCGTCGGTCTGGCAATTTCTTCAGATCTTCATCGACAGCGAGATCCGCTTCTTCTGCAGATCTACGCCGATCACCTTCACTTCCACGATATCTCCGACGCTGACCACTTCAAGCGGATGCTTTACGAATTTTTTATTCGACATCTGTGAAACATGAACGAGTCCGTCCTGATGTACACCGATATCCACAAATGCGCCAAAATCAATGACATTTCGGACTGTTCCCTTGAGGATCATCCCCTCTTTCAGATCCTTCATATCAAGCACATCCGTACGCAGAACCGGCTTTGGCATCTCGTCGCGCGGATCACGCCCCGGCTTACACAGCTCCTGTACGATATCTCTCAGGGTCGGCTCACCGATGCCCACCTTCTGCGCCATCTTTTTATAATCCTTCACATAGAGCGCCTTTACGCCGTTTTCTGCTGCCCAGTCGCTGCTGTAGCCAAGCTCCTTCAGAAGCTTTCCGGCCGCTTCATAGCTCTCCGGGTGAATGCTCGTCGCATCAAGCGGGTTGTCTCCTCCGCTGATCCGCATAAAGCCCGCACACTGTTCAAATGCCTTCGGGCCAAGCTTGGACACTTTCAAAAGTTCTTTTCGATTTGTAAACCTTCCGTTTTCTTCCCGATAAGCCACAATATTTTTCGCGATAGTCTTTGAGATACCGGAAATATGCTCCATCAGCGGCACAGATGCCGTATTCAGGTCGACACCGACACGGTTTACACTGTCCTCCACCACGCCATCCAGCGCTTCACCCAGTTTTTTCTGGTTCATATCGTGCTGATACTGACCGACACCGATCGATTTCGGATCAATTTTTACCAGCTCTGCCAGCGGATCCTGCACCCTGCGGGCAATGGATGCCGCGCTTCGCTGTCCCACATCAAAATTCGGGAATTCCTCCGTTGCAAGCTTGCTTGCGGAATAAACGGATGCGCCTGCCTCGTTTGTGATCACGTACGACACCTTTTCCGGAATCTCTTTGAGCAGCTCCACGATGATCTGCTCCGATTCCCGCGATGCCGTTCCATTGCCAAGCGAGATCAGTGTGACTCCGTATTTGCGAATCAGCGTTTTCAATGTCTCTTTTGCTGCTTTGATCTTCGCCTCGTTCGTCGGCGCGGTCGGATAAATTACCGTTGTATCAAGGACCTTTCCAGTGGCATCGACTACCGCCAGCTTGCAGCCGGTACGGAACGCCGGATCCCATCCAAGCACGACCTGACCTGCGATTGGAGGCTGCATCAGAAGCTGTTCCAGATTTTTACCGAATACAGAGATTGCTCCATCCTCCGCTTTTTCGGTCAGTGCACTGCGGATTTCACGCTCAATCGCCGGTGCGATCAGTCTGCGGTAGCTGTCTGCCACTGCTGCCTTTAAAGCCGGTGTCGTATTGGGATTCTCTGCTTTGATGACCTGTCGCTCCAGGTATTCCAGGATGCGTTCTTCCGGTGCTTCGATCTTTACAGTCAGGAATTTTTCTTTTTCTCCGCGGTTAATCGCCAGGATCCGGTGTCCCGCTGTTTTCGTCAGCGGCTCCGCGTAAGAATAATAGGTTTCATACACAGACTGTGTCTTTTCGTCTTTTGCCGACGCAGTCAGCATTCCCTCCTTCATCGTCATATTCCGGATACGGGTGCGGTAATTCGCCTCGTCCGAAATCTGCTCCGCGATGATATCCTGTGCACCTGCCACAGCCTCCGCAGCGCCTGATACGCCCTTTTCCTCCGATACGTAAGCCTGCGCTTCCTCCTCAAGCGACCGCGCGGTCTTCTGCAGCAGAATCAGCTGTGCCAGCGGCTCCAGTCCTTTTTCTTTTGCGATCGTAGCTCTTGTCCTGCGCTTCGGACGGTACGGACGATAAAGATCCTCTACCGTTACCAGCGTCTGCGCCGCTTCAATCTGTGCACGCAGTTCTTCCGTCAGTTTTCCCTGCTCCTCAATCGTAGCAAGCACCTGTGCTTTCTTCTCTTCCAGGCTGCGAAGATAATTCAGCCGCTCATACAGTTTTCTAAGTATCTCATCATTCAAAGAGCCCGTCATTTCCTTTCGGTAACGTGAAATGAACGGGATCGTATTTCCATCATCGATCAGCTGTACCGCCGCTTCTGCCTGTCCTTCTTTGATCTCCAGCTCCTGAGCCAGTGTCTTTATAATATCCATGCTTACTTCTTTCCTTCCCGCCGCACGAAAAACGCGCGGGCTTTTCTTTTCCGATAATCTTTACACAGCTTTCTATTATATAGGAAAGCATCAAAAACAGCAAGTTTGAAATCTCTGAACCGCCCCCTGCTGCCTTGCATCTCCTACTGCGGTGTGTTATCATATCCCCTGAAGCGTGTTTGAAAAATGCTTTCCGCAAGATGTGCGCCACAATTTGTGGGAGATTTCGTCTGAATGAGGGCGGCGTAGCGGGCTACGTCAACCGAATGAAGGCGAAATATACCGCAAAGTGGGGCGTGCAGATTGCGGGAATGATTTTTCAAACAGGCTCTAAGATCCAGATAACTGTTCGCAGCCAAACAAGAGATCTTACTTAACTCAGTTGCACAAAAGAAAGGAAGGTTCTATGTATTCTGAAAATTTCCATTCGGAAGACGACTACAATCCGCCGCACCGGAAAAAGCCAAACGGCATGGCGACAGCCAGTGTGATCCTTGGTATTGTGGCGCTCTCTTCCATCACTTTTCCATTATCAGCGGTCATCTTCGGTGCGCTCTCCATTTTATGCGCACTTCTCTCCCGCACAGCTCGGATGCCCAAACGAAGCATCGCAGGATTGATCCTCTCACTTGTATCAATAGCCGGCAGCAGCTTTATGGTTTGGCGCACGGTCTCCTATCTGCAAAAGAATCCGCAGATGCTTGCGTATTATCAGGAAATGGTACATTCTATTTTTGAAGAATATGGCATGTCAGACGTCTATGACAATCTTTTTGGCAAATATGACAGCACCTATCAGCTGCCGCAGGAACGTAAAGACGATCGCGAAAACGACCAGAGTGAAACTCCTTCTGAAAATTCCGGAAACGACTCAGGAAACTACTCGGATGACTACGGTTCTTTCTTCGGTGATCTCTACCGCTACTACTTTGACGACGGCGCAGTGCCTTCTCCATCTGAACCATCAAATCCATTCGGTCCGTCTTCCCCGTCAGTGCCGTCCAACGATATTTCCGGAGGTGAATTTGTATGAAACAGTTAAAACCACGTGTACTGAAACGGGAGGCCCGCATAAAAATGCAGGGCAATTATGGAACTCTGGTAATCGCAGCGCTGATCGTATTCGGCTGTACCTTTCTGCTGAACATCGTTCTGACACTCCTTGCACCTGCATCCACTACCCTTTTGTCAGCCCTGCTTTATCTTGCCGGACTTCTGATCGTAAACACCCTCTACAATGTTCTGTCAGCCGGTGTTTCCCGTCTCTATCTGAATCTGGCAACGGATCAGCCGTTTTCACTTCGCGATCTCTTCTATGCGTTCTCCACGCATCCGGAACCGATCGCCGTATACAGCGCTGTTTCCCTTGCAGCTGAAGCGGGTGTTTTGTATGTCATCCTGATTCTGCTGGCTTACGGTGCACGCCACCTCGGTTTTCAGCTTCTGATTCTGCTGATGCTTGCAGCGCTTCTTGTCTTTCTCTGGTTTGTGCTCACGTTTTCGTGCTTTCTTTTCCTGCACGCCCGTGATCCCAGAAAGTCTGCAAAAGAACTTTTCAGGGACTGTATTCATCTGATGAAAGGCCACCGGCTGGCACTGTTCTGGCTCTCGCTTACGTTCTTTGGAGTTCTGGTTCTTTGCATCCTGTCGTTTGGGATCGGTCTGCTGTTTGCAATGCCGTATATGCAGATAACCACGACACTGTTTTATGAGCGGATTGCAGAGATGGAAGAAAAAGAAAAATAAAAATGAAAGCAGCTATTTCAGATCCTCTTTGTTGCCCAATAAAAGAAGAACTGCCTGGAAGCAGGATTTAATGGAAATTGTATTTCCAAAAATCTGCTTCCGGTCAGTTCTTTTTCACTACAAAATCAATTTTTTCACATCATTAAACATCACGACCACCATCAAAAGCATGAGCAGCATCAGACCTGCAAAATGAATCTTTGCTTCCAGCTCTGGCTCTACACGCCTGCGGCGGATCGCCTCGACGATCAGAAAAATCAGGCGTCCTCCGTCCAGCGCCGGAATCGGCAGCAGATTCATCACACCGAGATTCGCCGAGAGCAGAATCGCAATATTCAGCAGATTCATCCACACATAAAACGCACCTTCGTCCCGGCTCTCCTGATACGTCGTTCCGATCGCATCGACCACACCGACCGGTCCAGACATATCATCGAGCTGAACGCCGCCCTTAAACAAAAGGCCCAGGCTTGAAACCGTCGTGTCAATCCAGTAATAAACTTCGTACGCGCTGTATTCCAGTGTCTCCAGTACATTTGTCTTCTGTCGGTAATTGATATTTCCGCCGATCCCATACTTATAGCTGCCGTTCGTCAGCTCCGGTGTAACCGTCGCCTCATGAAGCTCTCCGTCCCTCTCATACTGAAATATGACCGTTTCTCCCTGATGAAACATTGAATAGTTCTGCACTTCCCGATAAAGATGAATCCGTTTTCCGTTCATCTTTACGATCCGGTCGCCTGCCTGCAGACCGGCATCTGCCGCCGGCATGCCCTCTGTCACATTTAAAAGCACCGGCACATCGTAGCCGAGATTCCCGACGATAAACAGAGCCATGATAAATGCCAGCAGAAAATTGAAGATCGGTCCTGCCGCAATCACAGACATTCTTGCCCATACGGATTTACTGCCAAAGGAACCTTCCTCCTCTTCTTCGCCGTCCTCACCGAGCATCATGCAGGATCCGCCAAATGGAAGCAGCTTCCAAGAGTAGCGCGTCCCGCCTGCCTCAAAGCTTAAAAGCCGCGGTCCCATGCCAAGGGAAAATTCCACGACTGTGATCTTGTTTAACTTGGCCAGAAGAAAATGGCCGAATTCATGAAAAAGAATAATCACGCTGAAAACCAGCAGTGCAATGACGATACTCAACCTTTACCACCTGCTCTCAATAAATTCATAAACGCTCTGCTCCGTCTCAAGGATTTGACGGATATCCGGATTTGCCACCACATGGTGCTGATCCATGCAGCTGCGGATGATCGTATAAATATCGGTAAATCCAATCTTCCGATCCAGAAATTTGCTGACTGCACGCTCATTTGCCGCATTAAACACTGTCGGCATCGATCCTCCTGTCTTTGCCGCTTCCAGCGCGTACTTCAGACCCAGGAAAGTCTCCGGATCCGGATCCTCAAACGTGATCTTCCCAAGCGCAGCAAGGTCAAGCCGCGGTCCTGCCAGGTACCTGCGCTCCGGATAATACAGCGCGTACTGGATCGGCAGCTTCATATCCGGTGTGCCAAGCTGTGCAATCACCGCACCGTCTTTAAACTGCACCATCGAATGAATCACACTCTGCGGCTGAATCACGACCTGGATCTGGTCAAGATCCGTGCCGAACAGCCAGCGCGCCTCCATCACTTCCAGCCCTTTATTTACCATAGAAGCAGAATCGATCGTGATCTTCCGTCCCATCGCCCAGTTCGGATGCTTTAAGGCATCCTCTACACGCATTTTTTTCAGCTCCTCAAACGTTTTCCCTCGGAACGGGCCGCCCGAAGCAGTCAGAAGGATTTTATCGATCGCCCGGCTGTCTTCTCCATTTAATGCCTGAAAGATCGCACTGTGCTCGCTGTCCACCGGAAGGATTTTCACTCCCTTTTCTTTTGCAAGCGGCATGATAATATGGCCTGCCGTCACCAGCGTTTCTTTGTTTGCAAGCGCAATATTTTTTCCTGCCTCAATCGCACGGACCGTCGGCAGAATACCGATCATTCCGACAATCGCCGTCACTAGTATTTCTGCTTCCTCACATACCGCAACCGCTTCTCTTCCCTCTTCACCAAAGAGAATTTCTACGGAAAGATCAGCCACCGCCATCTTTAATGCCTTCGCGTCCTCCTCATCCGCAACTGCCGCAAGACGCGGACGAAATTCCCGGATCTGCTGTTCAAGAAGCTTGATATTTTTTCCCGCTGCAAGTGCCGCCACACGGATATCTCCGTTTGCCCGCACGACTTCCAGCGTCTGTGTTCCGATCGATCCGGTCGAACCAAGTATCGCTATTGTCTTCATTCGTCTTACCTGTTCCTTTCTGCAGCCATCCTCTGCCCATCTGCACAGTATGCGGCTGCATCTGCTCCATCTGAGCAAACATGCACACCTGCATTTCGTTTCAACACAGTTTTCACAAAGCGTTTTTCCCTTTCAGGACATTCCTGTAAACAGCTCCTGCGCTATACGAGTGCCTGTACCAGATAATAAATCACCGGTGCGATAAAAATCACACTGTCAAACCGATCCAGGATTCCGCCGTGCCCCGGTATCAGCTTTCCATAATCTTTGATGCCATGATTTCGCTTGATCGCCGATGCCGCCAAATCACCAACCATCGAGATCAGTCCCCCGACCGCACAGATCAGGGCAAATGACAGGATGTGAGCGGAACCGCCCATTTTTCCGGAAATCGCCGCGCCGTAGACTGCACCGAGGAGAGCTGCGCCAGCTACACCGCCAACCGCTCCCTCCACTGATTTTTTCGGACTTAATTTCGGTGTCATCTTATGCTTTCCGATCAGCTTGCCAACACAGTACGCACATGTGTCGCAGCCCCAGGAGCCAAGAAAGATCAGCCATACCAGATAAACGCCATTCTCCAGTCCCCGCAGCTCATAGATGCAGGAAAGCATGACCGGTGCGTACAGCACACCGAAAAATGTGCCTGTGATCTGCTCCGTCTGATATTTCGGAAACGTAAAAACATAGACGGTCATCACAAGAATTAAAATTCCAAGAATTACTGCCATAGTATATGACTGATATCCCAAAAATACGATTCCATAATAGACCGCCGTGCCAAGATATCCCACTACAGCCAGCGGCGAAAATCCATTTTCCTGGATCTTCAGTGCGCGGTACAGTTCAAACAGTCCGATCTCGGAGATCAGAAAAAGCGTAACAGCCAGCACCGGACCGCCGCTTATGAGTACGACAAGTGCGATGAGCACCAGCACAATACCGCTTATCAGTCTTGTTCGAAACATGCTTTTTGCCCCTTTCCTTCAAACGGTCAGGCTTTTAATCCGCCATACCGTCTGTCTCTTTCATTGTATTTTTCAATCGCTTTCATAAGTTCTTCTTTATTGAACGCCGGCCACGGAACATCCGTAAAATAAAATTCCGTGTACGCGAGCTGCCACAGCAGGTAATTCGACAGCCGAAGTTCTCCGCTTGTACGGATCAGAAGATCCGGATCCGGTACTTCTGCCGTATCAAGATACCCAGAAAAACATTCCTCTGTAATTTCCTCCGGTCTGAGCTTTCCATCCACACAGTCCTGCGCTGCTTTTCGAATCGCACGCACGATCTCATCGCGGCTTCCATAGTTGATTGCGATCTGAAAATTCAGTCCCGTATTGTCTTTCGAACTCTCCACGAGCTTTTTGAGACTCTCCTGCAAATCCGGCGCCAGTGCCGATGGATCACCGAGTACCCGGACCTTCATGTTGTTATCACGCGCCGTCTTGATACACGTCTTTGTATATTTGCGGAACAGCTTCATCAGCGCATCTACTTCTTCCGGTGAACGTTTCCAGTTCTCCGTTGAAAAAAGATAGACAGTCAGATACCTGATCCCCATATTGTAGGCATCCTCACAGATCACCTCAAGATTCTGCGCACCGCGTACATGGCCGTAGTTGCGCGGCATTCCCTTGCTCTTCGCCCATCTGCCGTTTCCATCCAGAATGATCGCGACATGATTTGGAATATTCATCCTCATTCCTCCCATAAAAACAGGGGGATCTTGCAATCCCCCCGTATTTCTCCCTTTGCTTTGCCGTTATCCTTATACTGTCAGGATTTCTTTCGACTTTTCTTCAATCGCCTTGTCAACTTCTTTAATGTACTTGTCAGTCAGCTTCTGTACTGCATCTTCCAGATCCTTGATCTCATCCTCGGATACCTCGGTCTTTCCAAGCTTCTTCAGATAATCATTGGCATCTCTGCGGATGTTGCGCAGTGCAACTTTTCCAGCCTCGCCTTTTTTCTTAACTTCTTTTACAAGATCCTTTCTGCGCTCCTCTGTCAGCTCTGGAAACACAAGCCGGATGACTCTTCCATCGTTCGACGGGTTGATTCCGATATCCGAAGTCAGGATTGCCTTCTCGATGGCCTTTACCATGGATGCTTCCCACGGCTGGATCTGCAGGATACGCGGCTCCGGAACCGTGATGTTTCCAATCTGCTGCAGCGGAGTCGGTGTTCCATAATAGTCTACCTTCAATTTATTTAAAATATTCGGATTTGCACGTCCCGCGCGGATCGTCGCAAATTCTCCGAGGAGATTGTTGTATGTTTTTGTCATCTTCTCGTCATAAACCTTAATTCTCTCATCCATCTTTCTTTCCTCCTTAATCCACAGTCACTTTCGTTCCGTGAAACGCTCCGCTCACGGTATTTACAATGCTGTTCTCCTCGTTCAATCCAAATACAAGCATCGGCATCTTCTGCTCCATACAGAGAATCGAGGCGGTCATATCTACCACGCCAAGCTTCCGGTCGATCACTTCCTGGATCGAAATCTCGTCAAATTTCTTCGCATCCGGATTGTCCTTCGGGTCGCTGTCATATACACCGTCGATCGATTTTG
This sequence comes from Lachnospiraceae bacterium, assembly GCA_902363665.1. Lineage (GTDB taxonomy): Bacteria > Bacillota > Clostridia > Lachnospirales > Lachnospiraceae > Choladousia. The sequence continues at coordinate 9,069 of CABJAW010000019.1, forward strand.
CAAGAAGAATCACGTCCGCCTCGATCTCGATTGCCCGCAGAACCGTTGCTGTATCCGTGGAAAAATACGGATGGCCTGTACCACCTGCAAAAAATGTTACCGTCTTTGATGCAAAGCACTCTTTCACACGGTCCTTGGAAAACAGCTCCGTAAATGCACCGCATGCAAACGGAGTCATCACTGCTGTCTTCATTCCTGCCGCCCGGAAAATTTCTGATACGTAGATACAGTTCATGACTGTCGCGAGCATACCGATTTGATCGGCCTTCGTCCGGTCAATATTTTCACTGGAACGGCCGCGCCAGAAATTACCTCCGCCGATCACGATTCCAACTTCCATTCCCTGATCTACCAGCGTCTTCACCTGCATTGCCACCTTCATGACCGTCGGCTCATCAAATCCTGTCTTTTTCTCGCCTGCAAGCGCCTCGCCGCTTAATTTTAAAAGAACACGTTTCATGCCAAATCTCCTTACCTTTGCAACTATTCCCGGAGACCGCTTTTCACCGGACGAACGTCTATCCATCTCCTCGCGGTCACCGTTTTTTTCATTATAACAGTATCTCCGAACAAAATCCACAAAAATTTCATGGAATCTGCTCACCCTTTGTTCATCTTATATTTGCGTCTGCGCTTCTGCTCCAGATAAAACTCCGACAGCTTTTTGATCCAGCTACTCAAATACCGGAAGGTTGGCTCAGTCACAACGGCAAACACAAGAAGCAGCATCATGCTCTGCCTTGAGATGCTTGTGATTGCAAAGATCTTTCGCACAAAGATGATGCAGTAAACAAGTCCGCCCATCATACTGAACCATAAAATCCAGTGAAACCGGTTCATCGGCGATGCAATCTTGAACAGGATCATCAGTCCGACGATCGCAAGAATTACCGTACAGGACGTCGACACATCCGTCTCGTTTACGTTGAACTCCATACAGAATGTATACAGGCAGCTGACCACCAGAAAATCGGTCAGACCGCCAGGCAGTGCCTTAAACAGCACATTGCTCAGAAAATGGCCATTGATCCGGTCGGTATTGGGCTCCAGTGACATAAAGAACGCCGGGATACCGATCGTAAACATACTGATCAGCGAAATCTGCGACGGCTCCAGCGGATAGTTTACCAGAAGTACGATCGAGAAGATCGACAAAAGCAGCGAGAAAATATTCTTTACGAGAAACAGGCTTGCCGTCCGCTCGATGTTGTTTACGACTCTGCGCCCTTCTGCAACAACGGACGGCATCTTTGAAAAGTCCGATTCCAGGAGGACAAGCTGTGCTACCTGGGAAGCTGCGTCGCTTCCAGATGCCATCGCAATGCTACAGTCCGCATCCTTGAGCGCCAGAACATCGTTGACACCGTCTCCGGTCATTGCAACCGTATGCCCCATATGCTTTAAGGCACTGACCAGCTGCCGCTTCTGATCCGGTGTCACACGGCCAAATACCGTATACCGCTTTGCAGCAGCATACAGTTCCTCATAGTCCTGAAGCGTGGACGCATCTACATAAGCTTCCGCATTTGCAATGCCTGCTTCTTTTGCGACCTCTGATACCGTGACCGGATTGTCTCCCGAAATCACTTTGATCTCCACGCCCTGTTCCACAAAGTATCGGAATGTCTCAGGTGCTTTTTCCCGGATCGGGTTTGCAACAAGTATCATGCCAAGCGGACTTGCCGGCTCTGTGAGCGCTTCCCCTGTCAGCGTGCCCGGGTACTCCGCAAAAACCAGCACGCGGAAGCCCTGACGGCTCCAGCGCTCGATCTGGCTACTGTATTCCTCATAGGATTCCCGCAGGATAAACTCCGGCGCACCAAGTACATAGCTTCCATCCTCAAAAACGGCTCCGCTGTACTTCGTCGCAGAGGAAAACGGAATCACCTTTTCCGGCCGCTTTCCGCTTCGCTTGCGGAAATGCTCCTTGATCGCCTTCATCGTGATATTGTCCATCGCCATCGCAGCCGCAAAATCACCGACCGCCAGTTCAAAGGCTGCCGATTCCTCTGGCGTGAACGCCGGGATTTCTTCTGTGCCGCTTCCTTCCACACCGGATCTTTTATCCTGCGTTTCCTGTTTTGTCGGTACATTCCCTGCCATTTGTTTTTGATCAGCAACCGATGAATTGGCTGCCGTGGTATCTGCTGCACCTTCCTGCGCTTTTTGCAGGCCGTCATCACTCTTCACCACGGTCTTTCTAAGCGGCAGAATCTTCTTCACTGTCATGGTATTGTCTGTGATCGTACCGGTCTTATCGACACACAGCACGTCGACACGCGCCAGTGTCTCGATGCATTTCATATTGTGCACCAGCACCTTCTGGCTGGCCAGACGCATCACGCTGACCGCAAGTGCAACGCTTGCGAGCAGATACAGTCCCTCCGGGATCATACCGATAATCGCAGCGACCGTCGCAGTCACGCTCTCCCGGATCGGCGTCTCATTGATAAAGTGCTGCTGGCTGAACAAAATAATACCGATCGGGATAATAATGATACCCACGATCTTGACAAGACGGTCAAGCGCCCGGATCATTTCAGATACTTCACCGTCCTTCATCTCTTTTGCTTCCAGCGTCAGTTTTGCAATATAGGAATCGCTTCCGACCTTGTCAATCCTTGCACGGCACTCGCCGGATACGATAAAGCTTCCGGAAAGAAGCTCGTCTCCTTTTTTCTTCGTGATCTGATCCGATTCACCGGTCAGCAGTGCCTCGTTTACAAGAACCTCACCCTCCAGCACGATCGCATCGGCGGGAATCTGATTTCCGGCTGAAAGAATGATAATATCATCCAGCACCAGTTCTTCCGCTGCGATCACCTGTTCCTGTCCGTCGCGCACGACTGTATTTTTCGGCGCGTTTAAGATTGTCAGGTCATCCAGCACCTTTTTGGAACGCAGCTCCTGAAAGATTCCGATCGCCGTATTGGCAATGATAACCGGAAGAAATGTCAGGTCACGGAACGATCCGACTGCAATCAGCATGACCGCAATAATAAAGAAGAGCAGGTTGAAATACGTGAAAATATTACTGCAGATGATCTCTTTTTGGGATTTTGAAGCAGACCCCACCGCATGGTTCACCGCATCGCGTGCTACCCGGTCGTCTACTTCCGCTTTTGATAATCCCTGATGAGCATCCGCTTCCTTTCGCTCAAGCGGCGTTGTAAACTCCGGCAGGCGGAATTCTTCCGGTACTACTTCCGGCTTTCTGAATTTTTTCCGTAATTCCTTAATATTGCTCCAGAGATCCCTGGACTCTTTTTCCTCCGGGATCACCAGAGGATATTCCAGTTCTTCCCTGTCTTCTGTTGTAATTTCTTTTTTTTCGTCCACTACTTACTCCTCATCTTCCATCCGTCTGCCGCCTGTGCACCAGGTCTTAGATTCCAAAGCTTTTTCACTTCCCCTGCTTCCTGAATCATTTTCTCCGGCGGCAACAACCTAGTTTCTGCGTTCATTCTAACATACCTTCCATGCTTTTTTAACCCTGCAAATTCTGAAATTTTCTTAAAGATTTCCGAATGCTTGTAAGCAGGCGCAATTTCTGTTATACTGCTACTGCCGCAGTGCGGTATGAATAAACAAATGCAACTGTTCAGAGCCAACCTCCAAAATGCTGCGCATTTCGTCGGTGTGGCGTATCCGCCAAATAAAATTTCAAAAACATGCTTAAAAATGCAAGCATTTTACGCCTGTTTTGTGAAATTTTGCCTGGCTCTGAACAGTTACGAGCAAACTATAGAGGAGAACCTGTCATGAGTTTACAGTTAAAGAAAAAGCTGACGAATGTTTCTACCCTGTATTATCTGCTGGTACTGGATAAGAAATTTTCTGATGACCGTGCAAAGATCAAAAAGAAACAGAACAAAAATGTACATAAAGTAATGAAAGCAGCGTATGAGATCCCGTTTTACCGGAAACGTTTCGACGAACACCATCTTACACCGGATGATTTCCATTGCAGCGAGGATCTCGTCAAATTTCCTGTCCTGACCAAAGCAGAGCTTCGCGCCTGGATGAAAGAAATGTACGACACGCACCCTGAGTCCCGGGATTCCTGGGATGCCACCAGTACAAGCGGTTCAACCGGTGTACCGCTTACGCTTTATCAGTCGCAGCGTGAACACGCCTGCACAAATGCAAACTGGATCCGCGTTCTGATGACATTTGGCTACAATCCGTTCTTCGGAAAAATGATCACTTTCGAATCCAGCTACCGTAAGGAAAAAAAGCAGCATGACTCCATTTTGCAGCGTTTCGGTATTCTGCAGCGCCGCAAACTCTCTGAGACGCGCTGCACGCCGGAAGGCATGCCAGACGTCATCAAAGACCTCAACGACTATAAGCCGGATCTGATCTGCCTGCGCAAAAACTGTATCGTCCGCATTGCACTGTACGCACAGGAACATGGCCTTTCGATCCACCAGCCAAAGTGGTATATCCCGGTCAGTGAGATGGTCGACGAAATGACACGCAAGACACTGGAAAAGACATTTGGTCCGGGTCTCGTCGACGCTTACGGCAGTGATGAGACCGGCAGCTGTATCATCAAAGCGCCCGGCAAAAATTACTACGATATCTGCAACGACACTCACGTTGTCAATATCTATGATGACAAAAACCAGCTGGCAGATGACGGACGCGTCATCATCACACCGCTTTTCAAGACGGATTTTCCGCTGATCAATTATGACATCGGAGATACCGCCTCTTCCTATGTAGACGAGGGCATCCGCTATGTCACAAAGATCCACGGCCGTCTCAACGATATGGTACTCCATGAAAACGGAGACAGCACCTCAGTCCTCGAGCTGCGCAAGATCTCAAACGGAATTACCGGTATCGCTCAGTTCCGTTTTGTACAGGAATCCTATCATGATATGCGTGTGGAGCTGGTACGCGATCCGGCAGACACCACCTGCACAAAAGAACAGATTGCTGACTTCTTCCTTAAAAAGCTGCACGCTATCTACAAAGACGAGTTCCGTTTCCGCATTGAATGGCTTGAAGTCATTCCTCCTGATCCAAATGGAAAACTGCGCTGCTTTGTATGTCAGATTCCAAAGAAAGGCTGATCTATGGCAGAGAAAAAACAGGATGCTTCTTTAAACCGCCGCGCGTTTAAGGCCGGTATCTTCTATATCGTTAGCCAGCTTATCGTACGCGGCATTACTTTTCTGATGACACCGGTCTTTACCAGGCTTTTGTCTCAGACACAGTACAATCAGTACAAAATTTACGAATCCTGGCTTCTGATCTTTGCACCTGTCATGTCACTTTGTCTCTGGCGCAGCGTCGAGCGTGCAAAGTACGATGTCAAAGAAAAATTTAATGAGTATGTCTCAAGCGTTCAGACACTCTCTTACCTGTCCATCTCGGTATTTTTTGTGGTCTTTCTGACCTTCCGCAAGCAGGTCGAAGCGCTCTGCTCGATGAATGATTTCATGCTCATCATTGCGTTTCTTTACACGTACGCACATACGAGCCTTTTCTACATCCAGCGCCGTGAAAAACAGATGATGCGCTACCGTGTGAGCACCACGATCACAGCCGTCACCGTGATCCCGGCTACCCTGCTCTCTGTGCTTCTCGTCGTACTCGGCAAGCGTGCCGGCCACGAAGAAGCACTGATGCAGCTGCGTATCGCCGGATACTATATTCCGATGATCATCGGCGGACTCGCGGTTGCGGTTCTGATACTTGTGCAGGGAAAAAAGCTGATCAATGTCTCCTATTGGAAATACGCACTCAAGTTCAGTCTTCCGCTGATCCCGGAGGTACTCTCGATCCAGATCATGAACCAGGCGGACAAGCTCATGGTCACAGCCATGACCGGCGATATCAAAGGCTCGGTTTTTGCAGTGGCCACCACGGTCTCCTACATTATCTGGATCCTCGAGGATTCCGTCTGGAATGCCTGGCTGCCGTGGATGTACGAAAAGATCTCCATCGGCGAGAGTCACGACATCTGCAATTCCTGGTCTGTTCTGATGCACGGTTTTGGTGTGATCTCCTGGGCACTCGTCTTATTTGCCCCTGAGATCATCCTGCTTCTTGGCGGCCACAAATACGCAGACGCCGTTTATCTCGTCGCTCCGATGGTGACCGGCACGCTGTTCCGCTTCTACAGCTACAGCTACACCGCTATCCAGAATTACCACAAAAAAACAGCCTCCGTGGCTGCTTCTACCGTCTCTGTCATGTTTTTAAATGTGATTTTGAATTACCTCGGTATCTTGTGGTTCGGCTATCAGGCAGCAGCCTACACAACGGCATTTTCTTACATGGCGCTGATGGTGATCCAGGCCTTTATGGAAAAACGGCTGACCGGCGAACAGCTGATCCCGCTCTCCAAAACACTGCTGATCTCCTGCGGCTACTTTGCCGTCTGCGTCGTTACGATGGGGACGTACCGCCTGCCCTCCTGCGTGCGCTATCTGCTCGCAGTGACCGCCTTCCCGATCGGAGCATGGTATTTCCTTCCAAGAGTGAAGCCGATCCTGAAAATGATGAAAAAAAGGAAAAAACAGTAATTTGTTTCGCAGCCTGTTAAAACAAAAACCGGAATAGAGCTCAAAATTTAATTTGATCTCCATCCCGGTTTTTTATTTCTTCCGATATCCTCCGCTTTTGGCATTTTGCAGATTTTAAGGTATACCGTTTTTCACATCCGTTTTACAGAATTTCTTCTTTCTTTACTGCGCACCGTACAGTGTCTCATGCAGCCTGCTGATCGTTGCATCGAAATCCGGTACCAGCATCTCCCCCTCTGAGTGATAGAGATCGTCGTACGGAATCCGGCTCTCCTCGAGTTCATAGCCGGTCAGCTGCGGCAGAAGCGCCATCAGTTTGATCATTTCAAGTGCATCAATATCATGTTCAACACACGGAAGGATCTTGTTTGCCAGCTTCGTCAGCTCCGTCGCATCCAGTCCTTTCATGGACTCAAAAATCTTTGCCAGCACATCTCTCTGACGCTGTGTCCGCTGATAATCTGCATTTCCCACATAACGGATCCGCATGTAAGCCACTGCCTGTTTGCCGTTTAATACGTATGTGCCTCCGCACGGCAGCTTGCTGTCCTCCGCGTCCATGCTGACCAGATAGCCGTTCAGCACATCGACTTCCGCATCGCCAACTTCCATCTCAACGCCGCCGATGATATCTACAATATCGGCCATCGTCTCAAAATCAACGACTGCATAATTGTCGATCATCAGGTCATAATTATCCTCCAGCGTATCCATCAGCACACTGGCTCCGCCGACCGCGTAGGCATAATTCAACTTGTGTACACCGTATCCCGGAATATTGGCATACAGATCGCGCATAAAGGAAGTCAGGAAGATCTTATTGCTGTCCTGATTGATCGTCATTACCATCATCACATCAGAATTTCCGTTCCAGCTCGTATCTCTGTGATCCGAACCGATCAGCAGAAGATTGTAAACGGACTTGCCGTTCGGAAGCTGTCCGTCGCTCTCCTGTGCAAACGCTGTCATGCATTCCATCAGCATCCATACTGCTGCAAGCGTCAGCAGCATCCGCATTAATTTTCCCGTTTTTTTCTTTCTCTGAATCATTTGTCTACCTCCTGATACCACAACACATTTTTCTCTTTTCTGTCACTGCCTTCTTATTACACTGCAATCCGGTCAATGGCAATACCGCGGCCCGGCAGTTGGTACCACCGGGCCGATTCTGTCTTCTGTCCCAAAGCATGAGTCAAAGCGGATATTCGCAATCCGCTTCGCTACTTGTAGGATCATAAGGGAGCGGCAATCGACTGCGGTTTTTCAGCCTGACCGTAACCAATTGCACATTTTAAACCTGTTTCTTCCTAAAATCAATACTTTATTTTATTCCATCATGGATCTTTTCTGTTTTGTTTCTTCTTTGTCTTACCCAACCGTAATGCGGATCTTTCCAAGCGCCTCATTCAGCTTCGCTACCGCAGCCTCCAGCGTATCACCCTTCGTGATCACATGTCCGATCCGGTTGGGACCTACATGGAATTTTTTAACCGGATCACCGACCCTGAAATCAAACTGGATCTCCACGATATCGTCATCCACCGTATTTTCATTTATGATCGAAGTAATCACGCCGTCTTTGTCACTACGCAGCAGCATGCTTGCATTCGGCGCAGCCTGCTCCTGCGGAAAAACCACATCCTCGCCGAGCGCTGCAAGAATCAGCTTTTCATAATAGTCAAATCCGTAATAAATCGATACAAGCTCTGCCAGACAGGTCGCACCCGACCGTCCGCCAAGTTCCAGCACGTACGTCTTTCCCTCTCTCATGATGAAATCCGCATTCACTGCACAGTTATCAAGTCCCATCGCAGTGATCGCATGCTCCAGCTGTACTCTCGTATCTTCCAGTTGTTCCTCACTCAGTGCATACGGCGCAAAATGTCCGATCGGCACACCCGTATCCCCCTGGAAGACGTAATCGCCGTGCGGAAGGATAAACTGCACCTTTCCACGGTAAACAAACGCCTGCGCACCGAATTCTTCGCCTTCGATAAACTCCTCAATGATGTACGAATCCGTTCGTGAGCTTGCTTTTACGATCGCTTTTGCAGATTCAAATTCTTCCGGTGCATTGACTCTTACGATTCCTCTGCTTCCCGATGAATCAATCGCCTTAAAGATCAGCGGGAAATTCAGGCCTTTCGTCTTCTCCTCAATGGAATCCTCAAAATGCAGCTCACGGAAACGTGCGGTACGGACTCCATACTCCTCATATTTCTCCTTCATCAGGATCTTATTGGACGCAACTTTTGCCGCCGCAAAGCTGATACCGGAAAGCCCCAGCTCATCACAGACTTTTCCGATCGTGATTACTGCCACATCCGTTCCGGCTGTCACGATTCCATCAATTTCTTCCTGTTTCGCAATCTCCAGAATCTTTTCATAATCCACTGTGTTTTCATAATAGACCTTGTCCGCAAGCGCAAAGCCTGGATAGTTTCCCGGAATACTCACCACGATCGTGTAGATTCCCATTTCTTTTGCCTTTTTAATAAGCGGAACCTGGTAGATCCCGGCTCCCATGATCATCAGCTTTTTCATATACCCTCCTTATATTTAAGCGGATCCCCCGCTGTTGTTCTTTTCCTCTGCTTCCTGACTGCCTCCGGTTTTGCCCGCTCTTTGAATCACACTTCATACAGCAACTGTCAGTTCTTCCCGTGTTCATGCGCCGCCAGTTCTTCTTCTTTCACTTCCTTCTCTGTATGTGATACCGTTTCTCCCTCTTTTTTCAGGCGCAGTTCTGCCTGCGTGAGCGGTTTTTCTTCCGCACCCTGTTCATGGACACAGCGCACTACAAACTGTGGATTGTTGCTCATACCGAGAAAGATCCTTCCAATATACTCTCCGATCACGCCCATAAACAATAGATTGACACCGGAGAAAAAGCAGATTGCCGCCATCATCGACGGCCAGCCAATATACGTTGCCGGGCGGACCAGCTTTAAAATCACAACTGCAATTGCCCCAATCAGCCCGATCGCAGAAAATACAAATCCCGTCTTCATCGCAAGCTGCAGCGGCACGATTGAAAAGCCAATGATATTTGACCACAGTTTCAGAAGTTTTTTCAGTGTATAGTTGGATGTACCGACCTCCCGCTCAAAATGACGGATCGGAACGGAGCAGATGTTGCGCGTCGTACGCAGGAACAATCCCTGCAGATGTGTGTAGGCGCTGCGGTACTGCACTGCATAATCCCGAACAAAACGCTTGATGATCCAGAAACTCGATGTTTTCAGATCCTTCGGTTTTTTCAGAAGAATCCGCACAGAGAGTGAATTGATATAGCTGCCGAAATTTCGGAATCTGCTGTGCTTTTTATCCGGATAATAGCCGTAGACAATGTCGTAGCCCTCATAAAATTTTTCCAGCAGATATTTCAGCTGTGACGGATGCGTCTGCATATCATCGTCCATCGCAATAAACGCATCACCGACACCATAATTCAGTCCGGCCATTACTGCATTGTGCTGTCCTGCATTTTTTGCAAGCTCCACGGCTCTGACACAGGAATAATCCCGGACGAGTGAAAGAAGTGCTGCCATCGTCGCACCATCATCGGGCGAACAGTCATCCACCAGTACAAATTCATACTCGGAAATTCCAAGTCGCTTCAGTTCCTCCATAGTCATCTCAACGACCTTGCGGATCGTCTGAGATGAGCGGTAACACGGTATGATAATTGAGTATAACACGTTTTTTCTCCTTATCGCTCTTTGCTTTACTCTTCTTTCGCCTGCTTCTGTCTCTTCACCGCTCTGAGTTTCCGGATCCTCCGTACTGCAAGCAGCACTACAAACAGAGCAAATGCCGACGGCATGATGATCAGCGCATATTTCACGCCCGGAATCTCAAATTCCAGTGAAATCTCATGCTCGCCTGCCGAAAGCGGCAGCGCCATGTACATATAATTTGCACGCAGAAGTTCTGTCTTCTCTCCATCCACATAGGCGGTCCAGCCCTTCTGATACGGAATACTGAGCACCAGATATTTGTCCTTGTCAAGTGAAATTGTTCCACTCACCTTGTTGCCGTCCACCTTCTCATTCTCCAGCACGTTTTCGCGCAGCGCATCCGCGTATTTCGGAAGGTTGGTCATCGGCTGCGAGTACAGTTCCATTGAATCAAAGTTCACCACTGCATTCCGGTTGAATTTGATCGTGCACTTTGTAATCGCCTCTTCATGGTATCCGAGATTGAATACATAATCTTTCTGCTTCGTACCGTAACGGTCATCATCCGGACGGAAATTGTAAACAATCGTATCACCGCCTGCCTCAAAGGTGATATTCAGCCTCGTCTCGGATCCGTCTCCCGGCAGCACCGCATTTTTCAAAACCAGGTAGGTTTCTGATTTCGGCTGGCTCTTAAAAGTCACAGTCATCGTACGACTGTCCGGATCTTCTTTCGTCTCCCCCTCCGGCGCCTGTGTCGTAATCGAAGTGCCATCAAAATACAGGCCTTCTTCTTTCAGTTTATAGTCCAGCTGTTTATCCGTTGTCTCAATCCCGTCCGTACCCTGCGCATCCAGATTTTCCAGCATAACCCGCTGCATCAGCACTTCCTGACGCTTCAGTGTATCATAGGATTCCAGTTCTTCTCTTGAAATTGCCTTATCATACGTATAGCCCAGCGGCATTGCATACCGATTCTCACATACTGTCGTCTTTTTCCCGTCAAGCTCGGTTTCCAGGATCGGCTCATTGCCATACGGAGGTGTCCTTGTCGGTTCATCATAGTATGCATAGTATTTTACAGCCGCAAGCTCGGTCAGGAAAGCCCGGTTGCTCAGTCCAAGCAGATGCGTTACGCTGTAGCTTGTCGCCCCCATCGCCTCGAGATACTCTGATATCACAGAATTGATCGTACTGTTAAAGACAGAAATACTGTTGTAATTCAGAATCATCGACGAAGAAATTGTCGCATACTCCAGCTTCGCCGCCGCAGCACGGTAAAAGCTGTCATCGCCGACCTGTGCTACCGCGCGCATCGGAGAATCCTCCGCCTTGCGCTGTGCCTGTCCCGGAGTTGTATATTCATTGACGACTTTCGCTGTTCCATACAGCGTATGCGCATTCACAAAAACCATCGACACCGTCATCAAAATCAACAGGCTCTGCTTGCCCACATAACGGAACTTCGGGAAATTCTCCTGGCAGAACAAAAGCCCGAGATACGTAAGCGCCAGACACCAGAAAGCCCGCTGTACATACTGCGTCGTCATATAATTTCCGAAAAATGCAAGATAGCCGTAAATTCCGATGACCGCCGCACAGATCATTTTTTCCCGTTTTTCCATTTTGCACATGTCTTTGAGACAGTCTGCCACGATGTAGGCAGCCAGCATCGAGATCATGTAACACCACCGGTTCGACACAGAGCTGAAGCCGTTCAGCACAAAGCCGGAAAGCGGAAGCATCATCATTATGAGCGCGATCACAGAAAAGATTTTCAATTCTTTTCTTCCTTTTCGTGTGAACAAAAATACCACCGCAATCAATGCGATCGGCAGAAATCCAAGCTTCAGCCATTCGCCCGGAGAATTCGCCGTCGTCGGAAAACACAGGAAGCATCTGAGAATCCATTCCTTCGTATAATAAAACAGCGACGGAGTCTTGATAATCGTTTCACTGCTTCGGTTTGACCCTACATACAGCCCGAATGTGGTCACAAGAACAATGCATGACATTGCTACGCCGAGCAGATAGGTGGTGCAGATCACAAGCCCCTTCTGGATAAATTTCAAAAATGTCTTTTTTTCTTTTTCCTTCTGGCAGAAAAAGCGTACCAGAAAGTAAATTCCCATTCCGACTGTATTCATATACAGGAAATAGTAATTTGAAAACAGGGAAATTGCCACAAGAATCGTACACAGATACCAGCGTTTTCCCTGAATGATCTCCTCGATCGCGATCAGCAGCAGCGGAAACAGGATCATCGGAATCATAAACATTGCATGCCTTGCTCCTCCGAAGAAGGAAAATCCGCAAAACACGTATACACAGCTTGCCAGAAATGTCGTCACATAGTCTTTCTTAAAATACAGACAGAAAATGGAGAACGCCACACCGGAAAGATAGAAGCGGATCAGAATCAGCAGCGTATAGGTAAACTCCACCTTATCTTTTCCGAATAACGCAAAAAGAAAATACAGCGGTTCCAGACTGTATGTAATCTCTCCGCCAAATCCAAGCCGAAAATCATACATCGGAAGTTCAAAATTGCCACTGAAAAGACTCTTTATGAGATTCTGAATACACTCTACAAAGTAAACTGCCTTCGGATAATACTGGGAAATTCCATCTGCACGCCACAGAAGTGTCCGCCCGTTTTTCACGAAATCAGCAAATGCCAGCAATAAAAGAAACGCAAACACAATGGTATAGATCAGGAAATAAACAGCCGTTTTATGTTTTATCTTTTTTTCGAAATAATCATTCCAACGCTCATACAGCCTTGCAAAAAACCAGAACAGAATAATCACCACATAAATTGCCGCAATCACACAAAGTGCCGCTGCAAGCACTTTCGTCGGCGTGGCGCCAGCTAATCGTCCGGCATTTTTGCAGACAGTCAGGACCACCGCATACGCTGCAAAAACAAGTTCTACCGTATCCGTCACAAAACGCAGTCCGTAAAATCGCACTGTCAGATCGGACAGGCCTTCGCTGAGCGCGTAAATAAGGTATACCGGCAGCACGGATGCTGTCACACGGCACAGATCCTGCAGCGGCGTTCTGTACAGGACAAGTGAAAGCGCCGTAACTGCCGCAGACACACCTACAATTTTCCACTGAAATCCAGGCTTTTTTTCTTCCATCCACATGCCAAACAGAAAATAGGCAAAGTATGGAACCACCGGTACAGCCTGCTGTGTATCCGCCCCGAAAAATGCGGCAGTCAGCGCATACGTTTCTCCTTTGGTGCGCAAAAATACGCCAAGCAGGAGCACAAGTGCAAAAATCAGCATTCTTTTTTTATTTCCGCTCAGCTTTTTCAGGCTGTTGTAAAACACAACTGCAAGAACTGCGGCCAGTGCAAGTGCGAAAAAGATCGCGGAAACTGCCGGAATATCCATAAAAGTAATTACCTGGTTCACACAATAGGTAAACGGCAGCTTCGACACATACACTCCATACCCGACAGAAAGCACCAGAAAATAAAGATACGCACGAAGCGCCACGCGTCCCAGATATTTCTTTCCCTGCGCCTCCTCTTTGATCCGGCTGATCCCGCCAAAACAATATCCAAGCCGAAACAAAAACCCCGGCACAAAGACCAGATATAACAGCATATTGAGCTTATTTACAAGCCCCTCCTGCTGTGTCGGTTCCCCGATAAAAAGCTGCATTGCAAAATACAGAAAAAAACTGCCAAACAACAGCAGATTCATCTCATTGTCGCATCGATTCTGCCGGACAACGGTTTCTTTTTTCATAGGTACAAACCTCTCTGTTATAAATTGATTTTTCTGTCCAGAGCCAGATAAAATTTCATAAAATATCAGTAAAACTTTTAAGGCTGGTTCTGAACGATACATTAGTGTCACGTTTTCATGGCAACATAACAGAATGATGCCAGTTTCTACTCTGGCATCATTCTATCAAATATTTGCTGTTTTGTACAGACGACAGGGTAATTTTAACCGAGTAGCGAAGCGGATTGCGAATATCCGCTTTGACCCTGAGCAGCGAAGCGGGGCGCAAATATCCACTTTGACCCGCATCAAACTTTCCTGAAATGTTTTACCGCCGCATCCGTCAGAAATGCTGCTGCCAGTCCGCAAAGTGTACCGCTAAGTGCGCCGCAGATCACATCCGACGGGTAGTGGATTCCAATGTACAGTCTGGACAGCGCCATGCACACTGCCCCAATCAGGACAATCCATCGCCATTTGCTCCCCTTCTGTGTCTTACAGATGGCTGCAGCAGCCGCAAATGCACTCGCCGAATGGCCGGACGGAAATGAAAAATCGGTCGCTTTTTTCGTTAAAAGCTTCAATCCATCGATCATCTCATACGGTCTTGTTCGTGCGACAAGCTTCTTTAAAATTGCATTGTTAATGATCAGCGACAGCACAAGCGCAACAAGTCCAGCCACGCCTGCCTGTCTCGTCTTCTTAAAACACAGCAGAAAAAGGCACAGCACAATCCAGATAAAACCAAGCCCGCCAAGCTTTGTTATCATCTTTACGATCGGCGTCAGCCATTCTGCCCTTACGTGATCCTGAATCCAGAGCAGGATATTTCCATCTAATGTAAGTAACTGTTCGATCATAGTTTCCTCCCAACATACATGAATCATACGGATGTAAAGCAGCCATTCGCAATCCGCTGTCTTTCCATTATAAAGCGAAGCACCAAACCATGCAAGCACAGATTTTCACTTGTCTTTGCATCCACCCGTCGTAATTTACCGAGTCAGGCAAGGTTGCGCGGAGCAATAAGCAGTGTGGGGATACCTGAGTGTATCAGAAGGGGTGTAAACTCCATATCAGATTACATAAAAATATCTCAGGAGCATCAGCTCCTGAGATAAAAAAAGAGCGACAGACGGGACTCGAACCCGCGACCTCCACCTTGGCAAGGTGGCGTACTACCAACTGTACTACTATCGCATTTTCCGGTCTGACCGGCACTATTTAATTCAAAAATCTGAAATTCAGATTTTCAAGAGCGACAGACGGGACTCGAACCCGCGACCTCCACCTTGGCAAGGTGGCGTACTACCAACTGTACTACTATCGCATTTCTTTGTTTCTTTTGTGTTCCGTATTTCTGTGTCGCTCGGAACAGTTAGTAATATACTATATCTCTTTCGAAATGTCAACACCTTTTTTCAATTTTTTTATTTTTTCTTGTTTTTTTGTTTTTTTCTATTTTTTGAATTAATTCAATTATTTCTTCATTCAAAAAAATTTGAAATTTTATAAAAAAGGGGTTGACATTATGGAAGGCATCGCATATAATGCAGATATAGCAAATACGGTTCGTTGGTCAAGCGGTTAAGACGCCGCCCTCTCACGGCGGAAACACGAGTTCGATTCTCGTACGGACTGTACAAAAAGCTTACTGCATGCAGTAAGCTTTTTTCTTTACTTTTTTTCCTTTTTTCGCTATACTGGTGATGCTTTATTTCACCGTAAAAGAGTCTGTAAAAAGGAGTCTCTAAATGAAAACAATTGATCTGCATGTCCACTCTACCGCTTCGGACGGCACTGTATCCCCGGCTGATCTGGTGGCCATGGCTGCGGCACTTCCGCTCTGTGCGTTTGCACTTACTGACCACGATACTACCGATGGCATCGACAAAGCACGCAAGGCTGCGCTTTCGGTTCCCGGTGCCCCTGAGGTCATCCCCGGAATCGAACTTTCAACCGACTTTTTCGGAACTGACATCCATATTGTCGGGCTTGATCTTTCCTATCAAGATCCTGCGTTTCAATCATTTCTTGCCTCTCTGCGGCAAAATCGCCTTGAAAAAAACCAGACCATGATCGACCGGATGAAACATGACGGCATTCCGATTTCCTATGAACAGATGACATCCGCCTTTGGAGAACAAGTCTGGACACGGGCACACTTTGCCAGATATCTCCTTTCGCTTGGTCTTGTCTCCAGCATCCCTGAGGCATTTGACCGCTATATCGGAGATCACTGCCCCTACTATGTTGCAGGCAAAAAAATCTCTTCTTCTGAAGCGGTTTCTGTCATCCGACGCTTTGGCGGTATCCCAGTTCTTGCCCATCCCCTTCAGTACCATTTCAATGATACAAAACTGCGCACTCTGATCCATGATCTGAAGTCCGCCGGACTGATCGGCATGGAAGTTTACTATTCTTCCTATACGCTTCCGCAGGAACAGTATCTGTGCTTACTCGCCGAAGAATTTTCCCTGCTTCCAGGCGGAGGCTCTGATTTTCACGGTGATAACAAACCGGAAATCCATCTTGGCACCGGCACTGGGACGCTTGCGATCCCGCCAGAAATTCTGCAGCAGCTGCGCCGGGCAAATTCTTCCGGTCTGAATGTAAAACAAGCATAAGCATTCCGTCTGCCGTATCGTGCTTCGCACACGTCAAAGCGGTTGTTTCAGACCCATTTGCTGCCCGTAAAAAATGAAAGGAGCTTTGAACTTATGACTTTTCGCGAACGCTTTATGAATCATGAAGCTGAATTTGATGAAATCTTTGATCTCACAGACAAATGGAATTTCAGTGATGAGACCTGCACACTTCGAGAATTTCTCGGATTGAATGCCGAGGAAGAAGACATCTGGATCAGTGAGAGCGATGATGCCCTGGAACAGTTTATGGAACAGGAGCGTCAGACACAGAAAAACCATTAAAGCAAATCAGAGGAGGCATTTTTCCTATGAACTCAAAAATCTTTTTTACTGACCTTGACGGTACTCTGTTAAATGACAGAAAGGAAATCACACCTGGAAACCGAGCTGCTATTTCCGAAGCCCTCTCGGCAGGCCACAAAATCGTTATCGCTACCGGACGCCCACTTGCAAGCGCCCGCATTCAGGCAGAACGCCTCGGATTGACCGGAGAGGGCTGTTATGCCATCACCTACAACGGCGGTTTGATCTATGACAGCTTTCATCAGAACGTGCTCCTCGGTACGCCGGTGCCAAAAGAACTGCTCGCTCCGATCTTTACACGCTCTCATGCAATGGGAATCCATATCCATACTTACTCCTCCACACACATTCTGTCAGAATATGAAACGCCTGAGCTGCGTGAATATGCTGCTACGACACTGCTTCCATGGACGATCGTTCCTTCCATTGAAGAAGTCCGTGATTTTATTCCTTACAAAATTCTGGCTATCTCCAGCCCAGAGAAGCTGCTCGCTCTTCAGAAGGAGCTTCAGACACATTATTCCGGTATTCTGGAAAGCTTTTTCTCCTGCGATGTTCTGCTTGAGATTGTTCCTGCCGGTGTTTCCAAGGGATTTGCAGTAAAATGGATGTGCGATTACCTTGGAATCCCGCTTGCCAACTCCGTTGCAGCTGGTGATGCCCAAAATGATATTCCTATGCTGGAGGCCGCACACATCGGTGCCGTCATGGCAAACGCGCTTCCCGAAATTGCCGCTCACGGAAACTACGTCACAACCGCTGACAACAATCACGACGGAGTTGCAGAGATTATACGGAAGTTTATTTTGTAACTTACCTCACGATCTGTGAAAACGGATCTTCGCAACCCGCTTCGCTGTCTGCAGAATCATAAAGATTCCTCCGCAGGGGGCTTGCCTGATTCGGCAAAAAACAGAGGCAGAAGAACGCTGGAATTTTTCCCCGGTTCTTCTGCCTCTCTTCTTTTTTGTACTCTTCAGACCTGATAACTCAACGTTCTTTCTTTCAGTATCAAAGAGCTTTTTCTTCTTCGGTTATTTTTTTCTTCTGCGAAGGAAAATCACCAGAAGGATTACAAATACCGCACAGGATACCACCGCCAGTGCCACTACCATCGCAATCGGAGTCTCATCTCCGGTCTGCACAGCCGCAGATTTCGGGATCACCTTGAATGTAACAGACTTTGTGTCTGTCGTTCCGTCGGATACCCAATTTGTTCCATCGAAAATATCCTTGTTGTACGTTGCTTTCACCGTATATTCTCCAGCCTCTTTGATCGCCATTGAGATCGAATATGGAGACTGCAGCACACCGGATACATTGCTGATCTGATATGCCGACGGACGATACCGATAGTCGCCCGGATTCGGATTGCTGTTTGACATTCCGGCTCCCGAAGCGGTAAATTTAATCGTATCACCAATGTAATATTCTGCCCCTTCTTTCAGATCCAGAATCTGATTGTCATTCGGAGACGGACCGTCCTTGTATGTTGCACGCAATGATACATCCGTTGCCGGCATTGTAAAGGTAGTCTTCCATCTGGAGGAATCTGCAAAGGATACGTTTCCGCTCACTGCTTCCCATGTATTGAACTCCCGTCCGCTGGCCGGATAATTTGCTGTGACTGTCACAGTATCTCCTGCATAATAGGACTGCTTATCACTGGTTCCATTTTCTACCTTCACTGTGTACGCAATCTTCTTATAGGATGCGGACACTGCCACTTCTCCTTCCGGCATCGTAAAGGTGGTCGTTGCTTTGTAAGCATCTGCCAGCGATGCATTCTGAGAGTCAACGGTCCAGGAATCAAATTCATATCCCTCCGGCGCTTTATCCGCAGTGATCGTCACAACCGTTCCGCTGACACATTCCGTATAATTTGCCGTTCCGTTCTTTACTGTAACCGCATAGGAAACCCCCTCATACGTAGCAAGAATATCAAGATTTTCCGTAACCGTAAGAGTAATTGTCTCATCGTAAGCGGCATCTCCGATATCATACGTACCGTCATTGATCACCCACTTTGCAAACTGCTGTCCTGATTCACTCGGATTTGCAGTAACTGTGATCTTCTCATTTTCTTCACAGAACATCTCGGTGGAGGTTCCGTTAATCAATCCGTTTGCAACCGTAACCTTATAGCTCTCTTTTGCTTCCTCGTAAACAGCTTTGACCTCAGCATCTCCCGACGGCATCGTAAAAGTAGTCGTCTCTGCCTTTTCATCTGCAAAAATAAGAGCTGTATCCTCTCCATCTACCACTGCACTGCCTTCCCAGTGCGAAAATTTCAATCCTTCTTCAAAACGGTCATCTGCAGTGACTGTAACCGTCTTTCCCGCCTCAAGCTCATCCACATCTGCGCTTCCGTTTTCTACGCTGACCTGATACTTCGGTGCTGCATATTCTGCGGTAAGTTCAACCGGGTTCTCCGGCATCACAAATGTGGTGACCGCCTGCTGTGCGTCTTCCAGCTGTACATCAGAGGAAGTCTGCCACTGCGAGAAAACTTCTCCATCCTCTCCTTCATACGGTGCTTCTACGGAAACCATCTCGCCGGCCGCATACTCACCGCTTCCGATTCCGTTGTTGACCGTGACTTCATATTTCTGCTCCGTTTCTGTCTCTGGCGGTTCCTCGGTCACAGGTGTTTCTGTCTGCGGCTCCGTCTCCGGCGCTTCTGTCTGCGGAACTTCCGTCTGCGGTGCTTCAGTTGCCGGCGCTTCTGTCTCCGGTGCTTCTGTCTGCGGCTCCGTAGCAGGTACTTCCGTCTCCGGATCTATCACAATCGGATTGTCCTGATTCGTTGATGGCTCCGTCTCCGGAGTATCTGTCTGCGGCTCGGTTGCCGGTGCCTCGGTCTGCGGTTCCGTCACCGGCTCTGTCGCAGGTGCTTCTGTCTCATCTCCGATCACAATCGGATCCGTTGACGGTTCGGTTACCGGTTCTGTTGACGGTTCGGTCTGCACGGCTTCTGTATAAGTCGCAGTCAGTGTAACATCTACATTCGGCATGGTAAATGCCGTTTCTTCTGCAGACGCATCCACCAGTGATACATTGGCACTGTCTACGCTCCAGCCGGCAAATTCATACCCTTCCTGGCTTCTGTCTGCCGCTGTAACTGTTACCCAGCTGCCTTCTTCATAGCTTCCGCTTCCATCTCCATAATTGACTGTAAGCGTATGGGCAGTCGATTCCTGCGCCGCCTCTTTGTATGTCGCTGTAATTTTCACCTTACGGCCAACCATCTGAAATGTCGTCTCTGCACTCGACGGATCTGCAATCGTCACACCGTCTGTGTCGCATTTCCAGCCGGCAAATTCCATTCCATCCTCCGGATCATCGGCCTTTATCGATACCGTATCGCCCTCCTGATAGTAGGCACGGTCCAAAGAACCATCCGGCTGCTCCCAGTCTCCAAAACGATAATGATGATACGTATCATCTCCGTCCTTAAGACTTGCCGTTCCGCTTTCCACTTCCAGTTCATATCCGGCCTGCGTAATCTGAATTGAACCGTCCTCTGCCGTATCTGCAACGTAAACCTTTCCATCATCTGTATTTGTCCAGCTTCCGTCTTCTGATGCATCTGTCTGGGTACCGTCCACGGTAAGCCCTGCTGTGATACCGGTCAGGCTGTCCTTTGGAAACAGTACCTGCTGCTCTACCCCTGCCGATGCATCATACGATGTCTCAGCGAATGCCTGCGATACCGGCAGCGCCATCATCGCACCTGCAAGCAAAAGGGCCAGCACTTTTTTCTGTCTGTTCTTCATAGTCATTCCCTTTCCTTTCTTACCTGATCCTCTAGACCGTGTCTGAAAAATGTTTTTTCAAATACGCTCTGACAGCCGCTCTGTTCTCCATCTTTTTGACAGAGCGGCTGTCTTTTTTCTGATGCTATTATACCATAGCACCCTGCAAAATCCTAGAATGGTTTCTCTGTGCTTTTCTTAAAACTTTCCTAAGACCGGTCTGCTCAGCCAAACATACCATTTTATTCACGCTTTTATGCACGTTTTTCTCCTACACCATTTCCCCTCCGAACATCCAAAAATGAGCTGCACACAAATCTCTCTGTGTGCAGCTCATTTTTGTAAGCAGGACGATAAGCCGGGTTATGTCGTGAATGGTCATCTATCCAGACCTGCCGTTGCCGGCAGGCTCAAGCAACCTACCTGAAGCTGACGGGCCGCCATATGCTTCGTTGCGGTCTTGCTTCGGATGGGGTTTACATATGCCCCTCCTGTTACCAGGAGGGCGGTAGTCTCTTACACTGCCCTTCCACCCTTACCGCGTCAAACGCGGCGGTTCATTTCTGTTGCACTGTCCTTGGAGTCGCCTCCACCGGATGTTATCCGGCATCCCTGCCCTGTGAAGCCCGGACTTTCCTCGTCTGGCACCTTTCGGCCTGCCAGCCGCGACCATTTATCCTACTTACCTCTTTTGCAAACCGCATTTTATCACAATTTTACGGATTTGTAAATCTTTTTGTTTCTTACAGATCGAAACATCCGCCTCCGATAAACTCACGGATCAGCGAATTATTCGGAATCGCATCACCTGGAATCGGCAGGAAATAATCGAGAAATTTCAAAAGCCGTTTCGCCTCTTCGTATTCCGGCTCACCGGGTTCGATCGAGAACAGCAGCGGTTCCGCATACTGCTTCAGCACCGCCAGTTCATAGATCAGCGCCGAATTAAACATCACATCCGCATTTTCCTGATATGGAAAAATGTGATTTTCCTCGCCTCGCCGCACCGAATCCCACATGGCGATCGTAGCCTTTGCCGACGTTCCCCGTGTTCTTGCATCCCGCACGATCCGGCGCAAAAGCCGGCCATCCGTCGTCGGGATCCGGTTGTGTTCGTCGATATTCAGCTGTGTCAGCGCACTGATGTAGATCCGGAATTTGCTTTCCCTGGGCAGTGCATACGTCAGCTGGTCATTCAGGCCGTGAATTCCCTCAATGATCAAAATATCATTCTTTTCCAGCTTTTTGAAGCGGCCCTTGTATTCCCGCTTTCCGGTCTTGAAATTAAAACTGGGAAGTTCTACCGTTTCACCGCGCAGCAATGCTGACATATCTGCATTCAGCTGCTTTGTATCGATCGCCTCGATCCGTTCAAAATCATAGTTTCCGTCCTCATCCTTCGGCGTCTTTTCCCGGTTCACAAAGTAATCATCCGCCGCAATCGGGTGTGGATGCAGCCCATACACTGCAAGCTGTGTGGAGAGCCTGTGTGAAAAAGTCGTTTTTCCAGAAGAAGACGGTCCGGCGATCAGCACAATCTTTTTTTCCGGAGAAGCTGCAATCGCTCCTGCCATCTCTGCGATTTGTTTCTCGTGGAATGCCTCCTGAATCATGATCAGCGTTTTCACATCATTTTTTACAATGTAATCATTCAGTGCGCCGACCGTCGGGATGCCAAGCTTCATTCCCCACTCCATCGAACCTTTCTGTACCTGCCAGATTTTTTTTCTCGGAGAAAACTCCGGAAGCTGATCCGGATTCTGACGCGTCGGGAAAACCAGCACAAACCCGTCCTCATAAAGGCGCAGGTCAAAGCAGGTCAGCCACGAAGTATCCGGCGCCATATAACCGTAAAAATAATCCTCAAACGTCAGGAGATTATAAATATTTACCCTGGATGCCCGCCGGTAACGAACCAGTTGTTCCTTATCATACATCCGGTATTCCCTGAAACGCCGACAGGCCTCATAAGTCGGAATTGAAAGTTTTCGGATCGGATGTACCTCACGGACCAGCTGCTGCATATACCCTTTTACCTGATCCAGAAACTCCTGCGTCACAGGCACACTTCCCTGCATGGTACAATAATAGCCGCCACTCACGGAAAAATGCACGCCAACCCGGTCAATTTTTCGATTGTCGCCGACAACGTGGTAGATAGCCTTAAGCATCAGCAGCTCCACGCTTCTGCAGTACGTACTGTATCCCGCCTTGTCCTGCACCGTGACAAAAGACACACGGCTTCCATTCTCTGCTTTTTTCGTCAGCTCCCGCAGCCTGCCATCTACTTTTGCAAGTATAATCTTTGCCGGATAATCTTTCTGATATTCCTCTGCGATCTCCCGGTATGTCGTCTCCGGAGGATAGGTCCGTTTTTCTCCATTTACTTCCACTGTAAGCTGTAATTCGTCCATTTCGCACCTCCAATCAGCCACAGTCAAAGAGGATATTCACAATCCACTTCTCTGCTTACAGGATCATAAGGAATCCTCCCGCAAGCGGGTCCCTTATGATATGTCATGAACGCAGTCGCTTCGCGTTCAAAAAATTCTGCCGCTTCATGTTCAGATCACTTCAAACGGCTCTCCCTGTTTCGCTCTCTTTACTTCTAGTTCCCCAAAATGTGTTTTCATCCACGCTTCCATATGCGGAATAAAGATCTGCTCGATCCCGTAATGCCCGGCATCAATGATCGAAAGCCCCTGATCCATTGCATCCAGTCCGTCGTGATGACCGATATCTCCAGTAATATAAATCTGTGCTCCGCCCGCAAGCGCCTCACCGATCATGCTCTTTCCGGATCCGGGGCAGACCGCCGCTTTTTTTATCTTCGTTTCCTTTTTTCCAAACAGCCTTACATGCGGAAGCTGAAACGCTTCTTTCACAAGCTGACAGCACTCCTGTGCTGTCAGTTCCATTTCAAACTCACCAATACAGCCGATTCCGTACGGTACACCGTCCACACAGCCTGTCTGCTCCAGAGGTACCTGATTTTGAAGATGCAGACGGGCACCCGCAAGTTCTGCCATCTTTGCTGCATCGTAATTCGTATGCATCGCATAATGTGCAATCCCATTTTCTGCCAGCATCAGTACTTTTCTTCCATGCATAGACCCGTCATTGATCTGACGGATGCCCGAGAGCAAAAGCGGATGATGCGTCAGCAGAAGATCCGCATGCCACGCGATGCATTCCTCAATGACTTCGTTCGTCGCATCCAGCGCAACAAGCACTTTTTTTACTTCCTTCCGGCTGCTTCCAACCTGCAGTCCCGGATTATCCCAGTCCATCGCAAACGTCCTCGGAAATTCCAGATCCAGTTCTTTTATGATCGTTTCGACTTTCATTTTAATTTCCCTCCACTTCCTTTGCTATAGCGATTCAATAAAATAATGCAGGCAAGACGATTTGGCAGAGTGCGAAAGACAAGGATGAAATCTGCAGGCGTGCTGACGCACGGCAAAGATTTCTGACGCAGTATTTCACGCTCTGACAGATCGGATGGGATGCATTATTTTGCAGAATTGCTATAGCTCTGCCCTGACTCATTTCACTTCTTTAAGTCTTTCCCGTACACCTGCGATCAGCCGCAGTTCATACGCGATCTCCGTGCGCCGGGCTACAGCGCCTTCCGTGTCTTTTCCTTCCAGTGAAGTGAGTACATTTCGGTACAGCGTTTCCTCGCGGTCCAGATAGCCTGCCAGGAGCGGATGCTTCTTTTCAAGAAGCAGCGGTCCATAGCGCAGCTCCTGTTCCTCTTTCTCTTTGCCTGCTTCATATTTAAACGCGATATCATCAACGTTCTTTCTCTGATTTTCTGTATCACCCGCTCCTGAACTTTGTTCTTCTGTGTTTTCTTCCATAATTTTCCCCGGTATTTCCAGACAATGATTCCGATCTTTCGCTTCTGACATTCCCCCGCATTTTTGTGCACGCATCATCGGGTAATATTTTCCATCCTCCAGCACAAGATCCTCCGCCGTAATCGCATATCCTTCTTCTGCCAGCCATCCGCGCACACTCGGCAGATCAGACTGCGGCTGCAAAACAAGTGTGGCGCCGTCCAGAATCTCCCTTTTGCCGCTCAGGATACGTACCGTTAAAAGCCCACCCATTCCGGCGATCAAAACGGCATCTGCCTCTCCTTTTTTCATCTTCTCCAGACCGTCTGAAAGCCGTATCTCTATTTTTTCCTCCAGTCCATGCGCTTTGATATTCTCCTCTGCCCGCATAAGCGGTCCCTGATTGATATCCATTGCCAGTGCACGTGGGATTTTTCCCTCCTCCACAAGCGCGATCGGTATGTATGCATGGTCGGTTCCGACGTCCGCAAGCACCGTGCCGCCCGGTACCAGATCCGCCACTGCTCTCAAACGTTTTGATAACTGCATATCCTGTGTTTCCTTTCTGTTTTTATACGGATTTTTCTTCTTTTCTGAATTTTCTGGATTGTCATTTTCCCCGCATCCACCGGCATCAGCCTACTCCAGATAATCCTTCAGTTTCCGGCTTCTGGACGGATGGCGCAGCTTGCGCAGTGCTTTGGCTTCGATCTGGCGGATACGCTCTCTTGTCACGTTGAACTCTTTTCCAACTTCTTCCAGTGTGCGGGCATGGCCGTCATCCAGTCCGAAACGCAGACGCAGCACTCTCTGCTCCCGGTCGGTCAGCGTGGAAAGCACCTCCACAAGCTGCTCCTTAAGGATACTGAATGTCGCCGCCTCATCCGGCACCGGAATATGGTCATCCCGGATAAAATCGCCCAGATGACTGTCGTCCTCCTCGCCCACCGGTGTCTCCATTGATACCGGCTCCTGCGAAATCTTCAGAATTTCCTGAACTTTATCCGCCGGCATATCCAGGCGCTTTCCGATCTCCTCCGGTTTTGGTTCGCGGCCAAGTTCCTGCAGAAGCTGGCGTGAGGTGCGAATCACCCGGTTCATGGTCTCCACCATATGCACCGGGATGCGGATGGTTCTCGCCTGGTCTGCAATCGCCCGTGTGATCGCCTGCTTGATCCACCAGGTCGCATATGTGCTGAATTTATATCCCTTCGTATAGTCAAATTTTTCCACCGCCTTGATGAGTCCGAGATTTCCTTCCTGAATCAAATCAAGCAGCTGCATGCCACGGCCTGCATAACGCTTTGCAATGCTGACTACCAGGCGAAGGTTTGCTTCTGCAAGCTTCTTTTTGGCTTCCTCGTCCCCCTCGCTCATCCGTCTTGCAAGTTCCACCTCTTCCTCAGAAGTCAGAAGCGGAATACGGCCAATTTCTTTCAAATACATGCGCACCGGATCGTCCGTACTGATTCCTTCCGGAACGCTTAAATCCAGCTTGTCCAGATCTTCTTCCTGCTCATCTTCAAACTCTTCGCCGTCCGGCAAAAGCAGGGCATCATCGTCATCCGTATCCGAAATTTTCAGAACATCGATTCCTTTATGTGCCAGATATTCTATAATGCGGTCGTACTGTTGTTCACTGGGGGACATGCTCTCGAAAAAATCCTGAAGTTCTTTGTATTCCAGGATATTTTTCTTTGTTCGCGCAAGCGCTACCAGTTCCTGCAGTTTCTTTTGAAATTCTATCGCCTGTACCTCCATCCAGTTTACCTGCCTTTCCAATTCCTGCCCTGTTTCTGCATCAGTTTCTCCCCGCTACAGGGAAATATGCAGCCGTCCCAGTTCCTGCAGCCGTTTTCTTGCCTCTATCAGTTTCTGCAGTCCCTGTATATCTGCCGCACCCAGTTCTTTTGTTTTCTGCGTGATCCCATGGTTGACAACCTTGTAAATGCTCTCGCGGATCGCTTTTTCCTGCTCCGCCTGGCTTTCTGCCCGGACCTTTGTATTAAAGATCTGCGCTGCCGTTCTTTGCTGCTGCGGATCCGTAAAATGATTGATGATCCGTGCCGGGTTTAATTCTCCTTTTTCCAGCTGCTCATACAGCATTTCTGCCACCTCTTTGTACAGCTCGTCCGTAAAATCTTCCGGTTTTACATAAGCGGAAACGGTCTTATAAAGCCCTGGGTATTCACTGAGCCACGTCAGAAGAAGCCGCATGGACTTTAAGATACCGTCCTCTTTTTCCGGCCGTACCTGACGGCGCTCTGCTGACGTTGTTTTTGCCCGAAGCGGCACTCCCTGCATCAGGCAGTTCATAACCATTTTCCTCATTCCGTCAAAGGAAATCTGATATTTCTCCGCCACTGCCTCAATATAATTTTCGCGCTCGATCTCAAGTTCAAACTCTGCGATTTTCGCCGCCACTGCCTGAAAGAAACGCGTTTTTGACTCTGGATCTTTCATATCATAGTCTTTTTGCAGGATCGAAAGTTCAAACAGAAAACTGTTCTCTGCCTGATCGATCCGTTCCTGAAAAGCATCTGTTCCGAGCGCTTTGATAAATTCATCCGGATCTTTATATGGATCCATATGGAGCACCTTTGTCGAAACGCCTGCCGCCTTAAGAAGCGGGATTGCCCGAAGTGCTGCCTTAATTCCAGCCTCATCACTGTCATAGGTCAGAATCACTTCATCCGTATAACGTTTCAGAAGCGATGCATGCTGGCTGGTCAGCGCCGTCCCAAGGGAGGCGACCGCATTCGTAAAGCCTGCCTGATGCATCGAGATCACATCCATATATCCCTCGCATACCAGTATATATTTTTTCCGTGAAGTCCGTGCAATATGTAAGCCATACAGATTCCGGCTTTTGTCAAATATCACCGTTTCCGGAGAGTTCAGGTACTTTGGCTTTGCGTCTCCCATCACTCTTCCGCCGAAGCCGATCACCTTTCCATTGATATCCATGATCGGAAACATGACCCGGTTCCAGAATTTGTCGTACATTCCCTGTCTCTCATTTACGCTCATCAGTCCTGATTCTTTCATGAGTTCTTCGGAAATCCCCTTTTTTTTCAGATAGCGGTACAATTCATCGCTGTACGGTCCTGCATAACCAAGACCAAACCTGCGCATCGTCTCATCGGAAAGTGCCCTTCCCTTCAGATACTCCATTGCCTTCTCCCCCTGTGGAGCACGCAGCTGATAATAAAAATACTTCGCCGCCATCTTGTTCACTTCCAGCACTGCGCTTTTTAAATCTCTCTGCTTTTTTGCTTCCTCCGAATATTCTACCTCCGGCAGGGAAACACCGGCCCGGTCTGCCAGCACTTTCAGTGCCTCCGGAAATGTATAGTTTTCGTATTCCATCAAAAATGTAAATACATTTCCGCCCGCACCACAGCCGAAGCAGTAGTACATCTGCTTGGATGGACTGACGGAAAACGAGGGTGATTTCTCGTTGTGAAACGGGCAGAGCCCAAAATAGGAGCTGCCCCGGCGCTGCAGTTTTACGTAACCGGAAATGACGTCAACGATGTCATTTCTGGCGCGGACTTCTTCAACAATGTCATCTGAATAATACATGAAATGTATGCCCTCTCTGTGTAGGTGTAGTGGTAAACAGCAACTGGAAAATGCTGCGCATTCCTCTCGCTGCTTTGGTTTTTCATTTCTTAGACTCAAGAAAATGCTGCGCATTTTCTTTCGTTAATAGAAATATAGAAGCTCCGCTTCTATATTTCTATTATATTCTTATCTTGTGTCTTTTTTCCATCTTTTTTCTAATTTTTTTCAATTTTTTATATTTTTTTCGGTCACTCAGTAATGGTACGCGGTATTTTTCACTTTGCGCAGTAATCTGTAATTGTGTAGCGTCTGCCATCGGTGGTGATCTGGATGGCGCCGGTGGCTGCGGTCGTATGAATCTCACTGCCGATCGCCTCCAGACGTATGATGGTCTCAGGTGCCGGATGGCCGTAACGGTTTTCGGCACCACAGGAAATGACCGATACCCGCGGTCGGACCTGGGCAAGAAAGACGTCTGAGCTCCCGTTTTTTGAGCCGTGATGCCCGACCTTCAGGACGTCTGCCCGCAGCGCTCCCTGCGATGTCTCTGCCAGCTTTTTTTCCGCCGCGCCTTCCAGGTCTCCGGTAAACAGCATCCGAAATGTTCCATACCGGAACAGCAGCACCATGGAATCTTCATTCTTATCCCCGGTAAGTTCCGATGGATTCGGCGACAGACAGAAAAACCCCCAGTTCTCCGTTTCCATGCCACGGATCTCGCTGCCCGCTCTCATCTGAAGAACCCGGATTCCATTCGCCCCTCCAAGTTCACGGATCTTCTGAAAGTCTTCACTCCCGGCAGTCGGCGGGAGCACAAGATTTTTCAGCGTGATCCCATGGCTGTTTTTTCCGGTCAGGTTCTGCTCATACCCCTGCAAATACTGTTCAATTCCATTTGTGTGATCCGCATCCGCATGTGAGAGAAAAATATAATCTACCGTACTCACTCCATAATACCGCAGTGTCTGATCAAGTTCCTTCCAGATCTGCTTTTTACTGCTGCTTCCACCGTCGATCAGACAAACCTCTCCCCCCGGCATGCGAAGCAGTGTTCCATCTCCCTGCCCGACATCCATGCACAGAATTTCCATCTGCTTTGGCGATGACGGCTGCAGTACCCCCATACAAAGCACAATGCAGATCATCCAGACTGCCCGCTTCAGATTACTGTTTTTTATCTGCCGGCCTGCATAAACGGCCGACAGGATCATCCCATAATAAAGCACGATCGTTTTCATTGCCGGACAGCCCAGGATCTGCAAGGCCCCAGGGAGCAGCAGCATAAAATCACACAGCCATCCAAATATCCATAAAAGATAGTGAACCGGAGCCGCAAGAAAAATCCCTGCTGCTGCAAAAAATAAGCCGGCAGCCGCCCCTGCCATCCCGCTCCCCATCACGGCCGGAACAAGCGCCACCACGATCAGATTCAGAAAAATACTGTATACCGGAGTCTGATAAAAAAATCGCAGCGTCAACGGAAGCATGCCAAACCAGATTCCAAATCCGCTCACCAAAGCGCGAACGGCCCTCCCGCTCTGCTTTGCCCCAACTCCCACGAGCAGCTCCGGAATTAGAAATGCAAGGCAGAAGATTGCTGCAAATGAAAGCACAAACGAAGTATCCGTCAGATTCTGCGGATCACGCAGCAACAGTAAAATCCCCGCAAAACCAAGTGCGGTCTTTCCGTCATATTTTCTGCCGAAAGCCTGTGCGCCAAGCCAAAGTGCAAACATCAGAAGCGCCCGCAGTGCAGAAACACTGCCTCCGGTCATCACAGTAAACCCAGCCATGATACCGCCTGACAGAAGTGCCGCCACAGGTATCCCCGGCACACCCCTTCGCAGCACCTGGTACAGCCCGGCTCCAAGCATTGAAAGATGAAGCCCCGAAATACTTGCGATATGTGCGATTCCACTCTCCTGATACTGCGTTTTCACATCAGAATCCATCCATGCTTTTTCTCCAAACGCGAGCGCGGCCAGTGTCCTGGCCTCTTCTTCCTCCATAATGGTAAGACAGGAATCATCCAGCTTTCCGCGCAACCACTGCAATGTCCTCAAAATTCTGCCGTTCCCGTTCTTTTTCCAGAGTACACGGACTTTTTTCATCTGGCAGACTACATTTTTTCGGTGATAATAGGAACGGGCATCAAACTGCCCAGGGTTGCATGCCGGTTCGAACAGCTGCACTTCTCCCGACACGCGAACGCGGTCACCGATTTCTGCCGATGCCTTTTCCTGTGTAAGGGTAAACGAGATGGCATGTGACTTTGGAAGTGTATTATCGGCAGAACTCGTTTTATCCACAGTCTGAAGCATCCTCTGCGCTGTCTCTGCTTCATTTTCGCTTCCTGCCCGCCAGGTGCTTTGACCTCTTTCGCAGATCACAAGTTCATCCGCTGCATACCGTATTCCATTCTCCGTCCGGCTGCACGCCCGAACTGTTCCTTCTATAATAATACAGCGGTCAGAATCCGCCGCCTCCTTCAGCGCAGATTCTGACCGCACAAGTAAAGCCTCCTTTTTCGGAAGCTCTCTGTAATTCCACACAACCGCATAAAGAATCACAACCGTACAGATCAAAAAAATCGGTCTCTTCCATATGATACTCCACAGAAATTCAAATCTGATTCTCAATCCAATTTACGCTTCTGTCTCTCCCCCGGTCCTGGGTGAAGTTTCCCCGGTTTCTTCACCTGCTGTATGCTCTGATATGCCCACTGCATCTTCTGTTGCAGTCTCCGGCACTTCTTTCTCCGTCAGAGACGTCTGTGTCTCTAATTCCGCTTCCTCAATGTAGCTGCGGTCCATCGTAAACGTCTGATCCAGATCCACGGTCTGACGGAATTTCACATCGCTCTCGCCCTCAACTTCAAACCTGACACCGGTAATCTCATCACATGTCTCACAGATGGAGTCCACGATCGCATAGAGTGCTGTCCTTGGGTCAACCATACTCTCAGACGGCTCTTTGTTTGCCTCGCTGTCAAAATTGACTGTACAGATTCCCTTCTTGATCGAAACGCTCTGGATCTTCGTTGATTCCGGCAGCACTGCTTTTCCGCCCTCAGATGGTCCCTCGATCAGCTGCTCAATCACAACACGCTCCAGCACCATGTTACTGGAATAATGGAGATTTCTTGCCTCTCTTACCAGCTGTGTTCCATCTTCATTTGAAAAATACAGCGCAAGCTTTGCATAAAGATAGGAGTTGATTCCGCCCTCTTTCGTATCGATAAAGGAATCTGCATCCATTGCCGGAACCGGCTGTCCCTGTGCATCGCACAGCTGCTCCTTCTCTACCGTGATCATAACCTTCGTCACACCCGGAATCTGTGAAAAGGTCTTCACCACTGCTGCCCGCAGCAGTACCTCCTCTGTATTTCCAAGGTCATAATATTCCTTCGAAAAATCAATGCGCAGCGCATCGATTCCTCTCTCATACCCTTCCACACTGACATTTCCCTGCAGTGCACTCACAAAACCCGTCGTGGGCGGCTGCTGCATCATCTCAATCAGTTCGTCCATCAGCTCGTCAAAGGTCTGTGCCGATGGAACATAATTGCTTTCCATTAGCCGCGTTCCAGCCGTATCCACATAATATACTGTATATCCGCTCTCTTCCTGCGGTGCTTTTCCGCATCCTGTCAGCAGAAAAATCATCACAAGCAGGAGCAGAAACTTCCCTTTTTTCTTCACGAAACTGTTTCATCCTTTCTACGGCACATATTTCAGAGGAATCCGGACAGTAAACGTCGTGCCTTCCCCTTCCTTGCTGTAAACCTTGATCGCACCGTGGTGCATCAGCACTGCACTTCTTGTGATCGCCAGTCCCAGACCTGTACCGCCGATCTCCCGTGAATGAGATTTGTCCACACGGTAAAACCGTTCAAAAATATGTTCCTGTGACTCCTCCGGGATTCCGATTCCGGAGTCCTCAACTTTCACATAAAAATATTTATTATCCACATTCAAAGAGACATGCACCCAGCCATTCTCTGTGTTATATTTGATTCCGTTTTCCACAAGATTGGAAAGCGCAAGGGTCAGCTTCGTCTCGTCAACTTCAGCAAAGACCGGTTTAAAGCTTTCAAGCACCAGATCAATTCCTCGCTTTGCCGCAATCGGGCGAAGCCGCTTTAAGATCAGCTCGATCAGCTGGTTGATATTCGTCTCCTGAATGTTAACGTCTGAAGACTTCCGGTCCATCTTCACCAGGGAAAGAAGGTCCGTGATGATCTTGTTCTCGCGATCGATCTCCTCTGCAATATCTCCCATAAATTCCTTATACAGCTCCGCCGGCACTTCATCCTGCGCAAGAAGGGAATCTGCCAGCACCTTCATTGAAGTGATCGGTGTCTTCAGTTCATGTGAGACGTTTGATACAAACTCCTGTCTGGAATCCTCCTGCAGCTTCATGCGCCTGAGCATCCGGTTGTACGCTTCTGACAGCAGCTTTGTCTCCGTGTAATCCGGAATTGAGATCTCCTGATCCTCGATGACGCTTCCCCGTACTTCCTCCAGCGACTGTGTGATCTTTCCAAACGGCCTTGTCAGCAGACGCGCCATATAAAATGCAGTCATACAGATCAGGATGGTCAGTACCACCTGCAGAATCCATACAGTATTATTCAGGGCATCCCGTCCCTCATCAACGTCCTCCGTCGACACACTGACGATCAGAATACCTTCGATTTCTTTGGTGCCCTCCGCCTTGATCGGAACCGTCAGCTCCAGGAATTCATTTTCCTGATTATAATTGGAAGAATCCGTGCCGAGAAACGATTCCAGCACTTCTTCCGAAATAATATATTTGTCCTCATCAATGCCAAACGTATCCCGGATAATGCGGAAATTACTGTTGACTACGATGACTCTTCCGTTGTAAAGATTTGCCAGCTGCTTCATCTGGCGATCCACCGCACTTGAGGAGGCTCCGTGAATGTAGCCGCTCTGGCTGATCTGCGACACCAGATCCTGGCACTGCCCCTGGATCATAGAGCGCTTCTGTGCGACCGACTGGGTCACATAGTTTTCAAGGATCACATACTTCATCAGGAAGATCGGAATCATACCGACCAGAATGAATACAACAAAAATTCTGGCCTGCAGACTTTTAAAATAAGTCAGTGCCTTTGTCTTAATGCTGGAAATAATAACCCACTCCCCACTTTGTATGTACGTATTTCGGCTCGCTCGGATTTGCCTCGATCTTCTCACGCAGACGGCGGATGTGAACATCTACTGTACGCACGTCTCCCGGATACTCATACCCCCACACAATGTTCAGAAGATTCTCTCTGCTGTATACTTTATTCGGATTAAATACGAGCAGCTCCAGCACATCAAATTCCTTTGCCGTCAGATTTACTTCTTTTCCGGCAATGCTGACTCTGCGTCCCTCACAGTCCATCACGAGATCGCCAACCTCCACGATCTTTCCCTTTGGCTCCTGTGCCGTCTTCTGAGATGTTCTCCGCATGATCGCTTTTAAGCGTGCCTTTACCTCCAGAATATTAAAAGGTTTTGTAATGTAATCATCCGCGCCGTACTCCAAGCCAAGGATCTTATCCATATCGTCACCTTTTGCCGTCAGCATGACGATTGGTACGTCCGAAAATTCTCTTACCTGCTGGCAGACCTGCAGACCATCCAGCTTCGGGAGCATCAGATCCAGAAGCATGATATCATATTCCTTTTCTCTTGCCATGCGTACCGCTTCTTCTCCGTCGTAGGCACAGTCCACTTCCATGTCGTCCTGCTCCAGACTGAATCGGATTCCCTTTACAATCAGCTTTTCATCGTCAACTACCAAAACCTTTTTTCCCATGCTGTTTTACTCCTTTATGTCATAGCCCGTAACCTCCAGGCTACCTTACCGTTATCCTGTCTTTTATTCTGGAAAACACGCCTTCCTTGATCCCGGAGATCTGCAGCAGCTCCTGCGCATCCGAAAAACCCCCATGCTCCGACCGGTACTGCAAAATGGCTTCCGCCTTTGCCTCACCGATTCCGGGAAGCGTCATCAGTTCTTCCTTTGATGCCGTATTCAGATCCACCAGATCGCCCCCGTCGGTTAAGGATACCTCCGCATCTCCTGCCGTTCCCGGATTTCGTGCAGCTTCCTCTCCACCAGACCAGCTGTCCCTGACCGGTTCCGTTTCCATCTGCCTCGTCTCTTCTTTCGAATAAACGTAAAGCTTCTGTGCATCCCCGATCACAGCCGCCTGATTCAGCCACTGCTCATCAGCCTCCGGAAGAAACCCTCCGGCAAGTGCAACAGCCTCGTAGACGCGCGTGCCTTCCGCCATCGGATAGACACCCGGATGCTGTACTGCACCGCAGACGTGGACATAGATGACCCTTTCCGTCTGTGACATTTCCTCTTCCGATGCCGGCTCCGCTGATTCAGGAACTGCCGGTTCAGCAGCTTTGTTCCTCTCAAAGCTGCCCGGTGATCCTTGCAAAACAGAAGCATTCTCCTCGCCCTGTACCTCTGCATTCTTTTCGTCTGCATCCGCACCCGCTGCCGTATCTGCTTCCTCGAAAGCCACGCCTGACATCTGCACGTCCGGCTTTCGCGCACATCCGCTGCAAAGCGCAAAAAAACCTGCCAGCAGCGCAATGGCTACCCGGCTATGCTTTGTTTTCCAGTCTTTTTTCCAATTCTTTTTCTTCTTATTCTTTTTCTGCATACCTTCCTTCAGTCAGAAACTGACGGTTCCCCGTATGCAACCTTTATTGTAACGAAAATTTAACCTTTTTGCAACAGATATTTTATATTAAAATTTTCCTAAATTTCACCATTTAAACACTATAATGCCAGTCACAGAGACCAGAAGCCCAATCAGTTTCCGCCATTCAAACGGCTGTTTCTCCACGCCGAACATTCCAAACAGCTCGATCACATAAGCGACGGCCAGCTGCGAAATCACGATCAGCATCGCGGCGCGCGCCGGGCCGAGATCCGCCATGCTTTTTACCACCGTCACCGTGATAAACGCGCCGATCACACCGGCAAGCAGCATATAGGGCTGTTTCATATTTCCCAGTAAGAGAAAACTCGTCCGGTCTGTAAAAAGCCAGGCGGTAAGACAGACCAGAAGTGCCGTAAACTGCACAAAAGCAGACGATACCCACAGGCTCGTCTGCTTTGTTACTTCCGTATTAAATACTCCCTGAATACTCATCAGTGCGCCAGAGAGCAGCGCAATACAAACTCCAGACATGGGATCTCCTTTCTGCAGGCTGCCATAAAGCGGACAATCCGTCTTCGCTGTTTGCCATCTCATGACGGATTCTCTCTCCCCATGAAATTCATGAACGCAGTTACCTTGCGTTCAAAACAGCCTTTTACAAAAAGTATATCCATTTTTTTATACGCTTATTCCTCAGATTTTGCACCGCACTCCTTCTTTTGCCTTGTTTCATCCACACCCTGGCAGAACAACGTATCTGCCAGAAGTATTAAGCTTCCATATCAGGCACACGCTCTCCTACGCTTCCAATGCCCGCGTAAGGCGCACAGCCATCTCATCGATGTCTTCTTTCGTGATGATAAGCGGCGGCACAAAGCGCAGCACATCGCTTCCGGCACTCAGTACGATCAGACCCTGCTCCAACGCTTTCTTTACGATCTCACCAACCGGACGTCCAGCCACGACAACGCCCTGCATCAGACCTTTTCCTCTGCGCAGTGACAGACAGCCATATTTTTCCACCAGCTCATCCAGCTTCTGCTCCAGATACGGTGCAACCTCATTCACATGGTCAATGATGTGCTGCTCCTCAAAGAGATCGAACACCTCTGAGACCGCCGCGCATGCCAGCGGATTTCCGCCGTATGTCGTACCGTGATCGCCCGGAACGAGTGAGGCCTTCGCCACTTTCTCATTCAGCACGAACGCACCGACCGGCACACCGCAGCCAAGTGCCTTGGCACACGTCATGATATCCGGCTCTACACCATACTGCTGCCATGCAAAATAGCTTCCGGTCCGTCCCATGCCACACTGGATCTCATCAAGGATCAGCAGGATGTCATGCTCCTCGCAGATTTTCTTTACACCCTTTAAAAATACCGGGTCCGCCGGATAAATGCCGCCCTCACCCTGTACCGTCTCCAGGATGATCGCGCAGGTCTTTTCATTCACCTGAGCGTTCACGCTGTCCAAATCATTGAAATCGGCAAATTTCACGCCGCCCATCAGCGGCCTGAACGGTTCCTGATAATGTGCGTTTCCGGTCACGGAAAGCGCTCCGACGCTGCGCCCGTGGAAAGAGTGATTCATCGCGATGATCTCATGATCTGTTCCCCCGTCTTTCAGCCATGCGTATTTCCGAGCCGCCTTGATCGCGCCTTCGATCGCTTCGGTTCCGCTGTTCGTAAAAAATACCTTATCCATCCCGCTTGTGCGGATCAGCTTCTCTGCCGCCTCTTCAAGCGGAATATTATAATAGAGGTTTGACGTATGGATCAGCTGGTCGATCTGCTTTTTCAGTGCGTCATTGTACGCTTTATTTCCGTAGCCAAGTGCAAAAACTGCGATTCCGGCGCCAAAATCCAGATATGATTTTCCATCCGCATCCGTTAAGTAAACACCATCGCCTTTTTCCAGCACGACCGGAAACCGGTTGTAAGTGTGCAGGACGTACTGCTCTGTTTTTTCCATATATTCCTTACTGTTCATTGAAGTAACGCTCCTCCTCATCTCCGATGATTGCCGTACCGATTCCCTTATTCGTAAAGAACTCCAGCAGCAGACAGTGCTGAATCCGCCCATCCAGGATGTGGACTCTGGAAACACCGGCTTCGATCGCTGCGATACAGTTCTGCAGCTTCGGCAGCATTCCGCCGCCTACATTTCCGCTCTTCAAAAATTCCTTTGCCTGCGGGATCGTCAGCTCACTGATGAGCGACGTGCGGTCAAGCGGATCGCGATAAACACCCTCGATATCGGTCAGGAATGCCAGCTTTGCAGCCTTGACTGCTGTCGCGATCGCGCAGGCCGCATCGTCCGCATTGATATTGTAGGAATGGCAGTCATCATCTGATCCCACCGGGCAGATGACCGGGATAAAATCATTGTCAAGCAGCGTGTTCAGGAGGGAGGTATTCACCTGTTTTACCTCACCGACATATCCAATGTCTTTTCCGCCTGCCAGCTTTTTGTCTACTTTCAGGATCGAACTGTCCTTTCCGCTGATTCCGACTGCTTTCAGTCCGACTTTCTCCATCATCGATACAAGATCTTTATTGATCTTGTTCAGCACCATCTCGGCTACTTCCATCGTCGGCTCATCGGTTACCCGCAGTCCGTTTACGAAATTTGTCTCAAGGCCTACTTTATTGATCCACTTCGTGATTTCCTTTCCGCCTCCATGTACAATGATCGGGCGGAATCCGACCAGCTTCAAAAGTGCCACATCTCTGATCACGCTCTTTTTCAGCTCATCATCCACCATAGCGCTCCCGCCGTATTTTACCACGATCGTTTTTCCGTGAAACCGCTGGATATACGGAAGTGCTTCAATCAGCACATTCGCTTTTTCCAGCCACATTTCCATCATTGCTTCCATTTTATCTCTCTGCCTCCCTCTTATGAACGGTAATCCGCGTTAATCTTCACGTAATCATACGTCAGATCACAGCCCCATGCCGTTGCCTGCGCCGTTCCCATCTTCACATCCGCGATCGCTGTCACCGCTTTCTCGGACAGAATCTTTGTCGCCTCTTCCTCGCTGTAACCGGTCGAAACGCCGTTTTCAATGATCTTCAGTTTCCCGGCTGCACTCTCAAAATAAAGATCTACTTTTTCCGGATCAAAGATCACTCCGGAATAGCCCATCGCGCAGAGGATACGGCCCCAGTTGG
Organism: Lachnospiraceae bacterium; assembly: GCA_902363665.1. GTDB lineage: Bacteria > Bacillota > Clostridia > Lachnospirales > Lachnospiraceae > Choladousia. The sequence continues at coordinate 47,022 of CABJAW010000019.1, forward strand.
CATCATGTCCGAAAATTGCCGCCTTCGTCAGATTGGAGGTGATCACTGATTTGCTTAACGTCACCGCGTCCGCTTTTGTCTTTGCACCGATGACCTTCACCTCAAACAGCGCAGTCGCTCCCTCGCCGTCGGCCGCCATATGCTTTGCCAGATACGTATTCACGTATTTCAGCGCTTCAAAAAATTTCTGATACGATTCATTCTCTTCTGTAATCTCATCATTGCCCGCCAGTCCGTTCGCAAGTACCACTGCCGTGTCATTTGTCGATGTATCGCCGTCCACCGAGATCATGTTGTACGTATCTGCCACGACAGCACTGTGTGCCTTCTGGAGCAGTTCCTTTGAGATGGCCGCATCTGTCATGACAAAGCTCAGCATCGTGCACATATTTGGATGGATCATGCCGGATCCCTTGCTCATGCCGCCGATCGTGACGGTCTTTCCGTCCAGTTCGATCTGTACCGCAATCTCTTTTTTTACCGTATCCGTCGTCATGATCGCCTCTGCCGCCAACGTACCGGAAGCCTCACCCGTTCCAAGCATTGGCTTCATTGTTTCAATTCCGGCACAGATCTTGTCGATCGGAATCTGTGCACCGATCACGCCGGTCGATGCCACCAGCACCTGTTCCGGCTTAATCCCAAAAAGTTCTGCTGCTTTCTCTGCCGTCTTTTTACAATAGCCAAGACCTTCTTCTCCTGTGCACGCGTTTGCCACGCCGCTGTTCGCCACGATCGCATGGACGCACTGACCGCCGTAAACGACACTCTGATCCCATTTCACCGGCGCTGCCTTTACCACATTTGTTGTAAAAGTACCAGCCACCTGACACGGCGCCTCACTGTAGATCATCGCCATGTCCTTTTTCCCTTTTTTAATACCGGCCGCGATACCGGCCGCTGCAAAGCCCTTCGGGGCGGTTACGCCGCCATTTATTTCTTTTATCATAAGCTCCTCCGTTTTTAATTTTTCCATCTTTCCAGTACAAGCCACTCCTGATAAGCTGCGAAGCAGCTACTCGGTTATGAAATATCATAAGGGATGATCTCGCTTCTACGGGAACATCGGTGCCATGCGAAGTCCTTCTGCTTCATCAAGTCCAAACAGCAGATTCATATTCTGCACGGCCTGTCCTGCTGCGCCCTTTACAAGGTTGTCCATCGCACCCATCATGATGATGCGTTTTGTACGCGGATCGATCCTGAAATTCACATCCACGAAGTTGCTGCCCTCCACCCACTTTGTCTGCGGGCATACATCCTTGGGCAGAACGCGGACGAAACGCTCGTTTTCGTAATACTTGTCATATGCTGCCTTTACTTCCTCATAAGAAACTTCTTTTTTCAGCGATGCGTATGCTGTGATCAGGATTCCGCGGTTCATCGGAACAAGGTGCGGCGTGAAGTTCAGAAGCACCGGAGTGCCCGCCGCATAGGAAAGCTGCTCTTCGATCTCAGGCGTATGACGATGGTTTGCCACGCCGTACGCTTTCATATTTTCATTGACCTCGCAGAATAGATTGTCCGTCTTTGCACCGCGTCCTGCTCCGGATGTGCCCGACTTTGCATCAATGATAATGCTGGACGGATCGATCAGATTTTCCTTTAATAAAGGATAGATCGATAAGGTGCTGCAGGTCGGATAACAGCCTGGATTTGCGACCAGCCGCGCACCTTTTACTTTTTCCCGGTTGATCTCGCACAGTCCATAGACCGCCTCATCGATGTACTGCGGAGCTTTGTGCCCGATCTTATACCATTCTTCGTATATTTTTACATTTTTCAGACGGAAATCAGCGCTCAGATCCACAATTTTCGTTTTGGAAAGAATATCTTCACTGATCAGCGAGGCACACAGCCCCTGCGGAGTCGCCGTAAAAATAATATCGGCCTGATCGGCAAGTGCTTCCATATTATCATCCATACACTTTGCATCCACCAGCTGAAACATGTTCTGATAGATCGATGCATAACTCTGATCTACATAACTTCTGGAACCATACCACACGATCTCGGCCTCTTTATGGCCAAGCAGGAGACGTACCAGTTCTCCTCCTGCATACCCGGTTGCACCGATAATTCCAACCTTTATCATAAACTTTTTCCTCCTCTGTGACACTCCGATCTGCGTTTTTTCGCCATTCAGACTTCGTTTTCCCAATTCTATACCAATCCGAAAAAGATGTAAAGTATTTTTCTCTGCATGATTATACATACTTCATGCATAATATTCAACCTTTTTCGTAGTTTTTCATAAAATACAATTTAGTACTTGCATATTTATGACTGTTGATGTATATTGATGAAAGGTGAAATGCACAACAGGAGGAATCAAGATTATGAAAGAAAAAGTAATTCTCGCCTACTCAGGCGGACTGGATACGACAGCCATGATCCCGTGGCTGAAAGACAACTTTGATTATGAAGTTATCTGCTGCTGCATCGACTGCGGTCAGGGCAATGAGCTGGATGGACTGGATGAAAGAGCAAAACTCTCCGGCGCTTCCAAATTATATATTGAAGATATCCGCGACGAGTTCTGCGAAGACTTCATCATGCCGTGTGTAAAGGCAGGTGCTGTCTATGAGCACAAATACCTGCTCGGCACCTCGATGGCCCGTCCGGCAATCGCAAAGAAGCTCGTTGAAATTGCAAGAAAAGAAGGCGCAACCACGATCTGTCATGGCGCTACCGGAAAAGGAAACGACCAGATCCGCTTTGAGCTTGGTATCAAAGCACTCGCTCCGGATCTCAAAGTGATCGCTCCGTGGCGTATGACTGATATCTGGAAAATGCAGTCCCGTGACGACGAGATCGAGTTCTGCAAGCAGCACGGCATCGTGCTTCCGTTCGACCACAGCCACAGCTACAGCCGTGACCGCAACCTGTGGCACATCAGCCACGAGGGACTGGAGCTTGAGGATCCGGCAAACGAGCCGAATTACGCAAACATGCTCGTCCTTGGTGTGACTCCGGAAGAAGCTCCGGATGAGGGCGAGTACGTAACCATGACTTTCGAGGCAGGTACCCCGAAGACCTTAAATGGAAAAGAGATGAGCGTCTGCGAGATCATCACTGAGCTGAACAAGCTTGGCGGCAAGCACGGCATCGGCATCGCTGACATCGTAGAAAACCGTGTTGTCGGCATGAAGTCCCGCGGTGTTTATGAGACTCCTGGCGGAACCATCCTGATGGCTGCTCATGAGCAGCTTGAAGAGCTGATCCTTGACCGTGACACTATGGAGACAAAGAAGAAACTCGGCAGCCAGTTCGCACAGATCGTATACGAAGGAAAATGGTTCACACCGCTTCGTGAGGCAATCCAGGCATTCGTCGATGTCACACAGGAATACGTAACCGGCGAAGTAAAATTCAAGCTCTACAAGGGCAACATCATCAAAGCCGGCACAACCTCTCCGTACAGCCTGTACAATGAATCTCTTGCAAGCTTCACAACCGGCGATCTCTACGATCACCATGATGCATCCGGATTCATCACACTGTTCGGTCTTCCGCTGAAGGTTCGCGCAATGAAGATGATGGAAGTAAAGAAGAATCAGGAAAGCAAATAAAATGCAGGATTGGGACGGGCAGCGTAAATGGCGCTGCCCGTTTTTTTGCCGAATCAGGCTTGCTTCTGCAACTATTCTGTAAACAAAAATAGCCGGAAGACAGAATTTTCACTCTGCCTTCCGGCCATTTTTCTCTTTCCGTCAAAGCGTATATTCACGATCCGCTATTTTCCAGATCCGCTCACCGTTCACAGTAAAACAAATTTTCTGATTTGCTTTTGCGATCTGCAAATCCTTAGTTCGACCGAATCTCCTGTCTCATAAATCCAACGTACGAACCGCCAAATGCAATGAGCATCAGTGCGGCCAGTCCGGTCAGATGCGGCCAGACAAGCAACAGGCTCTGTCCCAGGCTTAAGTAGCCGCTGATCGCTCCGGTCAGCTGGCTGACGGTCACTACATTGACCGAGCGCACGGACGGATTCATGATCGTGGATACTGCCTCACTGTACAGGTAGTATGGGGAAATACGGTTCAGGTTCTGATTCAGCGTGTAATTGTTCAGGCTGTTGATCATTGTGCCGTACTGGTCATTAACCGGATAAACCGCATTTGCGACGATATTTGCCACAAGGCTCATAAAAATCGCAAAGAAAATCCATACGGAAATCGACGCAAGCGCTGAGGTCGCGGAATGGCGGCAGATGACAGAAAACAGGATCGACATTGCCAGCCAGAAGGCGATATATACCACCGTGAAGAACAGGAAGATCAGGATTCGAAGTACCTCTTCCACATCCGGCACCAGACCGGTGGCAGCCATCCCGACTGCACCAAGTGCGATACCCATCGAAAAGATAACGATCGCAATTACGATAGTTCCCGCCAGAAACTTTCCAACGATGATCGCATCACGGTAGATCGGCTGTGAGACCAGACGGTTTAGTGTGCCGTTGGAACGCTCGCTGTTGACCGCGTCAAATCCAAGTGCCAGACCGACGATCGGTCCAAGCAGTGCAATAAAGGACATGAACGACGGAATCGAGCTTCCGCTTGAGGTGTAAAGCTTCAGGAAAATGAAGTTGCTGTCCGACTGGATCGCGTCACTCAGTCCGCTGATCGCGCCGTACAGACTCGCAAAGCTGGTACAGCCGATCAGAAGCAGTAGAATCAGAAACCGTTTGCTCTTCAGATGATCGGCAAGTTCCTTGCGTACCAGTGCGTTTCTTCCGGTACTGGCCTTCACCGTTTTTACTTTATTTTTCGGCTGATTTATGTTTCCAGCCGTGTTTTCTCTTTGTTTCAGACTTATTGCTTTCATCACTCTGCCCTGCCTTTTCAAAATAACGTCTGTAGATCTCATCCAGGTCGCCGCCGCGCTGATGCAGATGCATCACGGTATAATCATTCTCGCCAAGGAACTTCGTCAGCTGCGGACGGATATCCTTTTTCGAGGTGATCATAAAACGCCGGCCCTCTTTTGCAATTCCAAGAATTCCATCCTGCCCGGCCAGCATTCCGAGGATCTGGTCATCACACGGTTCCACATCTACTTCCAGCAGATACGTGCCGTTTTTCTGGATGTGCGCCTCCAGCTCTGCCAGGGTACCGCAGGCAACCAGCGTTCCTTCTACATAAATGCCCACACGGTCGCACACCTGCTGGATCTGCTGCAGCTGATGGGATGAGATCAGAACGGTACGTCCGTCTTTTACAGACAGATCTCTTATGATATTGAGCAGTTCCCGCATACCCTCCGGGTCAATACCAAGTGTCGGCTCGTCCATGATGATGACCTGCGGATCTTTGATCAGGACATCCGCGATACCCAGTCTCTGGCGCATACCTTTGGAATACGTTCCCGTTTTTTTATCCGCCGCTTCTGTCATACCGACACGCTCCAGCAGCGCATCGATCCGATCCTCCAGTTCCTGCCCGCCAAGTCCGTTCAGCCTTCCGGTAAAGCGCAGGTTCTGCCTTCCTGTCATATCTGTATAAAATCCGACATTATCCGGCAGATAACCGACGATCGATTTGACTTCCAGCGGATTTCTCGTGCAGTCACAGCCCGCGATAGTCGCTCTGCCTGCCGTCGGCTCGGTCAGGCCAAGCAGCATCAGGATCGTTGTCGTCTTACCTGCGCCGTTCGGTCCGAGCAGTCCGAACACTTCTCCTTTTCTGATGGAGAGATTCAGATCGTTCACTGCGATCTTTGCTCCGTACCGCTTCGTCAGATGAGAAGTCTGAATAATATTCTCCATTTTTTCAGCCATGGTTATCGTCTCCCGAACTTCTTAAAGATTCCAGCCAGTACCGCTACCAGTACAACAATGATTGCAACTGCCACAATGCCCCAGGTTGTCTGTGTCTTCACGGAGACACGGAACTCTGCCATGCTTGATGCAGAATCATTTTTGATCGTAATGTCAGTCACATAGTCTCCGGTGACGACATCCTGTGCCGGTTTGATATAAGCGGTTACTTCTTTTGTTGCACCTGCTTCCAGTGTATCAATCGTGGATTCGCTGAAAGATACATCCCAGTTCGTCGGTGCAGTGGAAGTCAAATTTAAGTTAGTCAAATCTACATTTCCGTTGTTTGTGATGCTTAAGGTAACACTCGTCTCTTTATCTGCATATGCATCCAAACTCAGACGTCCATCCGGTGTGGAAAGGGAAACGCTGTAGGTACCGGTGATCGATACGGAGAGATCCTGACTCAGGCTGTCCTCTGCGGAAATCGCAGAAATCGGAATCGTGTAATCACCCTTCTCCACATCCTGCGGCGGTGTAACCGTTACCGTCAGTCCCTGGCTGCTGCCTGCATCAACATTCAGGCTTGCTACATTCGTGCTCTCTCCGGATGGGGTAAATGTTACCTGCCAGCCGCTCGGTGCCTCTGCTGATAAGCTGTAGGACTGATCGGTTGCACGGTTGTTTACAAGTGTCGTATCGAAGCTGAACGTTGTACCCGATGCACCCTGCTGTTCCGGATATTCGGAAGTAAACGTACTCTGCATAACTTCCTCTTTACTTACCGTGACCTCAAGTCCCAGTGTATCCGATGCGCCCTTTCCGCCATCTGCCTCAAGCTCTACAGTATAAGTGCCATCTTCCGCATCCTCCGGTACCGTCAGACTGAAATCCGTGCTGTTCTTGCTGTCTGTATCCTGTGCATCTCCATCTACGTGTACACTCGTAACCTGTTTGCTGTCACCCTTAAAGTAACCGATCCATCCATCCGGCAGAGACTTTGCTGAAAGCTTTGCATCATATGAAGCTCCCGCATCGCAGGAAAAATCCAGCCCAAAGCTTACCGTATCACCAGCCTTTACTGTAACACCCGGATAAGCTGTGCTCATATCAAGTCCCTCTTCTGCCGCATACACTGGCATACTGCTCATCATCATTGCCGTGGCCATCGCCATTGCTGCCACACCTGCTCCTGCTCTTTTCCTCATTTCCTTCACACTTTTCATTGCTGTGAACTCCTTCCATATTTTTCCTGTTCTGCAACAGACAGATATCCACGACTTATTACTCTGCCTGCCCCTGCGGCTTTGTTTTTTACCGCTGCCATAGCATGTCTGAAAAATGCCTTCTGTACGACGTGCGTCGCTGTACGCTGAAACAATTTTTCAAATATACTTTGGAATCTGTGAACATTTTAATTAGAGATTGTGTCCCTTTTTTGATGGAATTGTGTTACCATTATGGTAATTTTGTGAAAATTCGGTGTACCGGTATTAAAGAATCCGGCGACCTGTTCTTTCGAAACAGATCGCCGGATTCTTTGTTTTCCTTTATGCAATTTTGTTTTATCCGGAAAATACTTCCTGCCATCCAACAGGTACTATTCCTCCGTTGTATACAGATCTGTAAGGAATTCATCAATCGCCGAAGTGTTGATGGTATAATTCACTTTCTCTGTCGTCGTGGACGCATCCTGCGACTGGAAACCATGGTAAACAGAAACGCTAAACCACGCAACCAGCGCAACTGCCACTACTGATGCACCTAATTTCATCGCCAGAAGCTGCCGCTTCTCCTTTTTGATGATCTTGGCACGGTTTTTCTTTTCTTCTTTATAACGGTCAACTTTTGCCTGACTCATGCTACCTCTCCTTTGTCAAAACAGATTCTTCTTCCAGTATACACGATCTGTATGAAAATTCAAGTTTTTCTTCTGTGATTTTATGCAGACAACAGCGCGTATTTGAAAAATGCTCTCTGCAAGATGTGTACCCCACTTTGTGGAAGATTCTGTCTGAGTACGGGCGTCACAGCACCACAATCACGCCGCCGTCATTTGCATACATGGACGAAACTCCTGCCGTATCCAGCAAAATGACATCCTTTACTGAAATTTTTTCCAGGATTGCATTCTTCACCGCTTCGGCACGCTCCGGACAATTACAGTGTGTAATACCAAGGATCTTCTGTTCCGGATCTTCTGCCGCCTCTGCAATGTAATCTACCATTTTTACCAGCGCCTTATTCATTCCCCGCGCCTGATCGAGCTGGATGATCGTCCCTTCCGGTGTGGCACCCATAACCGGCTTGATCTTGAGTGCAGAAGCCACAAATGCCTTGAGGTTGCTCAGACGGCCGTTTTTCCGCAGTGTTTCCAGATTTTCCAGCACAAAATACGTATTCTGTGTATTGATATAATTCTCGACGGTTTCAACTACCTCCGAAAACTCCATTCCTTTTTCTTCACATTCCTGAATCTTCTCCGTAATCAATGTTTCTCCTACCGATGCCGACCGGGAATTGAAAATATGGATCTGAAGCTCCGGACGTTCTTCTAAAACGAGATCTCTTGCAAGCATTGCACTGTTGTAGGAACCGCTCAGTTCTGCGGTAAGCGTCACACCGTAGGCACGTTTCTCCGCCTTTTCAAATGCTTCCTTATAATAATCCGGAGACGGACATGCGGATTTCGGACAATTCGGACTTTCCGCCACCTTTCTTAGAAAGTCTGCCTGATCAAAGGTATCATCATCAATAATGATATGATCATCTACCTGCAGCGTAAGCGGTGCCGAAATGACTCTTTCATCTTCCTTCATTTTCGCAGTACACTCACCGCAGCTGTCCATTACAATTACGTACTCCATATCTATTGCCTCCCGAAACTTTTAGTTGGTGTTTTTGAAATCTTATAATCTGGTTTTTAATACTACATTATAATAACATAAGAGTATTCTCTTGAAAAGAGGAAAATCACACTTTTCAATTTTTTTATGGTTTTCCAGATGACAGTGCGCTATAATATACGGAACGAGTTTTATTATGGAAAGGAGGTCTACTTTGCAGTCCTATCAGATTCAAGACTTGAAAGACTTTATGAAAAAGCTGCTGCTTACCGAAACCTTTGATGCTTTCCTTTTATCGGAAGCCTCCGTCACAACGTACGCAGCCTTCCATCTCGACGGATCCATTCACCCGGATTATTTCAGTACTGACGAAGCAGAAACGCTTACCACAGAACAATGTGGCTACGTTTTGTGGAAACGCGTCCGCCCACTCTTTTTTGAGCTGATGAAAGGAAAAAATACACCACTCTCCTTTCAGATCGTATTCCGGCTGGCCCAGTACAACGTAGAATCCCTGCTTCGGCAGTCCGGACTTTCTTATCGCCCGGAAGACGTGGATGGGTTGTTCCTTACTTTGCGGTACGACGGCACACAGCTTTCCTGTATCAGTGGAAGCTCTCTTCGCATCTTTACGCTGGATCATTCCCTCGATCACGCCTGGGATGCAATGCTTGAAAAGTTTTTTCACAAAAAAGAAATTGTTGTTAGCACTCGCTGAAAATGAGTGCTAATTTCTTCTTGACTTTTTGTTCTATCAGTATTATCATACAGATCAGAGTCAGTAAACGATCAAAAAATACCGGAATGCGCAAGGCAGATACAATGCTTTCCGGCAGGCCGGTTTCACCCTGTATGAAAAACTGAAACATATAAAAAGGAGTTGTTACAATATGAGTAAAAGAACAGGAAGTCTTTCCATCAACAGTGAAAACATTTTTCCTATTATCAAAAAATGGCTGTATTCCGACCATGACATCTTTGTCCGTGAAGTAATTTCCAACGGCTGCGATGCGATCACAAAGCTTGCAAAGCTTGAGATGATGGGCGAATACGAATACCCGGAGGATTACAAAAAGAAAATTGAAGTCGTTGTCAATCCGGACGAAAAAACACTGAAATTCATCGATAACGGACTTGGTATGACAGCTGCAGAGGTCGAGGAATACATCACACAGATCGCTTTTTCCGGAGCAACTGATTTTCTGAACAAATACAAAGACAAGACAACAAAGGACGAGATCATCGGTCACTTCGGTCTCGGTTTTTATTCTGTATTTATGGTAGCCGACGAAGTTCACATCGATACCCTCTCCTGGCAGAAAGATGCAAAGCCGGTACACTGGGAGTGCGACGGCGGCACAGAATATTCAATCGACGAAGGGAACCGCACGGAGGTCGGTACAGAAATCACGCTCTTCCTTTCCGATGACTGCCTGGAATTTGCAAATGAATACCGGATGCGCGAGATCATCAGTAAATACTGCTCTTTCATGCCGGTAGAGATTTTCCTTTCCAAAGCTAATGCGGAGCAGGAATATGAAACAATCGATGAATCCGAGCTGCGCGACGATGATGTAATCGTGGAGCGCATCCATGAGGACGCAAAGACCGAGGAAAAAGAAAATGAAAACGGTGAAAAGGAAGTCGTTGAGGTATCTCCGGCCCGCGACCGTGTCAAGATCAACAAGCGTCCGGTATCTTTAAGCGATCCGAATCCGCTGTGGACAAAACAGCCAAAAGACTGCACGGATGAAGAGTACAAAGAATTCTACCGCAAAGTATTCATGGATTACAAAGAGCCTCTGTTCTGGATCCATCTGAACATGGACTATCCGTTCAACTTAAAGGGTATCCTGTACTTCCCGAAGATCAACACAGAGTATGATTCTATTGAAGGCACAATCAAGCTCTACAACAATCAGGTCTTTATCGCAGACAATATTAAAGAAGTCATTCCGGAATTCCTGATGCTCTTAAAGGGCGTGATCGACTGCCCGGACCTTCCGCTGAATGTATCGAGAAGTGCGCTGCAGAACGACGGTTTTGTCAGGAAGATTTCTGACTATATCACAAAGAAGGTTGCCGACAAACTGACCGGTATGTGCAAGACCGACCGCGAGTCCTATGAGAAATATTGGGATGACATCAGCCCGTTCATCAAATTCGGCTGCATCAAGGATCATAAATTCGGCGAAAAGATGGGCGATTACATTCTTTACAAGGATATCAACGGCAAATACCTGACCATTTCGGATCTGGCTGCAAAGAAAGACGATACTGATGCCGAAAATAATGCCGGGGAAAACGCAGCTGAAGCTGCTAAAAACAGTGATGCCACTGATACGACTGATTCTGAAGAGAAAAAGGAGCCGGAAAAAACAACCATTTACTATGTAACGGATGAAATACAGCAGAGCCAGTACATCAATATGTTCCGCGAGGCAGGACTCGATGCTGTCATCCTCAAGCACAACATCGACTCCGCATTTATCACACATATGGAGCAGCTGCGCGATGACCTGAAATTCCAGCGTATTGATGCAGATGTCACCGACACCTTCAAGGAAGAGACTGATGAAGATGCGCTCAAAGAAACCGCCGATACCCTGACAGAAGTCTTCCGTAAAGCACTCGGCAAAGATAAATTGACTGTCAAAGTCGAAAAACTGAAAAATGCAAACGTTTCCTCTATGATGACGCTCTCTGAGGAAAACCGCAGAATGCAGGAAATGATGAAGATGTACGGCATGTACGGTATGGATCCGTCCATGTTCGGAAATGAAGAAACACTTGTGCTCAATGCAAACAACAAGCTGGTACAGTACGTTGCAGCACACAAAGACAGTGAACATGTTCCGATGATCTGTGAGCAGCTTTACGATCTGGCAATGCTTGCACACAAGACCTTAAATCCGGACGAAATGACGAAATTCATTGCAAGAAGCAATGAGATTCTGATGCTGTTGGCAATGTCATAAGGAGGACTCCGCCTGCGGGAGGATCCCTTATGATCCCGCGTCCGCTACCGAAATCTTACGCATATCAGGATCAGCGAAAACACACAATTATCGTCTGCAAAACGGGCAGAGCTACCACGCTCCGCCCGTTTTTTCTGTCTTGACAAACGGCCTTAAAATGCTTATTCTGACATAGAACGTGTTTGAAAAATGGTATCGTTTACTTTCTTTTAATCAGGAGGCAATATGACCAGGCAATCTCATTTTTCCGGCATCTCCGGAAGTACCCTGAAACTGATCGCAGTCTTTTCGATGCTGGTCGATCACACCGGAGCCACCGTGCTGCGCACGCTGTGCCACCTCCCGTCCATCACAGCAGTGCCCGGACGGCAGGCTTTTTTTGTGTCTGCCTACAATCTCTCGCGGTCCATCGGGCGGATTGCGTTTCCGATTTTCTGTTTTCTTTTGGTGGAAGGATTCCTGCACACACGAAGTGCCGCAAAATATGCGTTCCGAATGCTGCTCTTTGCTGTGGTCTCCGAGATTCCATTTGATCTCGCACTTAAGGGTGCATGGTATTATCCTGAAAAACAAAATGTCTATGTCACTCTTCTGATCGGACTGCTGGTTTTGATCGGGTTTCGTCTGGCCGAACAGTTCTTTTCCGGGAGCATGCCAAAAAAGCTCCTGCGCTTTCTTTTGTACATTCTGATTTTAAGCGCAGGCATGCAGCTGTCGATCCTGCTCAACACCGATTATAATTTCAAGGGCATCTTCCTGATCGCTATTTTGTATCTGATGAGACAGTCCACCACCGTACAATGCATCGGCGGCGCATGTTCCGTTGCCTGGGAACTGCCCGCACCGGCCGCTTTTCTTCCAATCTGGCTTTACAACGGCACCCGCGGATTGAAAATGAAATACTTTTTCTACTTGTTTTACCCGGTGCATCTCCTGCTCTTATATCTGCTGAACACAGTAGTTGCTGCACATGGGTGAACCGGCTCGCAGAGCTGCTTATAAGGGATCCCCCACTGCGTGGGTCCCGTCTTATAACATAGGAGTAAATTATTTATGAATAAAAAGGAAATTTCTGAAATCAAACGTCTCTTCACGCCGGACCGCTGTCCGCTCACACGGATCTGCGGCTGCTACGTCGACGCGGAGAAGAACAAAAAATCGCTGATGAAAGAGGCATTTCTCTCAATCTCTGAGGAAGAAATGTTTAAATATTTTGATATCTTCAAGAAAACGCTTTCCGGCACCGTTGGAAAAAACCTGCTGGATATGGAGTTTCCGCTGGCGCAGGAGGCGGGCGGCGGCACGCAGGAATATCTGATGAAGCTGCGGGCCAGCGAATTAAAAGACGACGCACTGCTCGATGAATTTTACGACAAAGTTATCGAGACCTTTGTTTATCCTGAAAACTATTACATTATTCTTGTACACGGCGCATATGACATTCCCAAAAAAGGAACCGACAATCTGGAGCAGTTTGATGCCTCCGAATATGTCTATGATTTTATGCTCTGTGCAATCTGCCCGGTCAGGCTGACAAAACCAGGTCTTTGCTACAACGAAGAGACAAACGCTATCGAGGAACGCATCCGCGACTGGTTTGTAGAGCCGCCGATTACCGGTTTTCTGTTTCCGGCTTTCACCGACCGCAACACGGATATCCACAGCATCCTCTATTATTCCAAAAATCCAGATGAGCTGAATCCGGACTTTGCCCATCTGCTGCTCGGCTGCGAGCTTCCAATGACGGCCTCCTCTCAGAAGGAAACGTTCAATGCACTCGTCGCGGATACCCTGCTGACCGACTGTACGTTTGAAACAGTCAAGACGATCAACGAAACTTTAAATACGCTTCTGGAAGAACGCAAGGACGATCCGGAACCGATTATGCTCGAAAAGGACGATGTAAAACGCCTGCTCTATGACAACGGCGCTTCTGACGAAGTCCTCGAACATTTTGATGAACAGTACGAGCAGACCGCCGGTGATCTCCACGCCCCGCTTCTCGTCACAAACGTCGTCAGCACAAGAAAATTTGAGATCAAAACGCCCGATATCGTCATTCAGGTCAGACCGGACCGCGCCGATCTGATTGAGACGCGCATCATAAACGGACGACCCTACTTTCTGATTCCGGCCGATGATTCTGTAGAAGTAAACGGAATTCCGGTGCGGCCGCAGGGAGTATCGGACACAGAAGCGGAAGGGAACGAATCGAACACAGATCTTTAAAGGAGGTTTTTTTATGACACAGATACTTGACTGGAATAAATACAGCCAGACAGCCAGAATGGCCGCTGCAGAGGGCTGCGTCCTGCTTCGCAACGAAAATCACGCACTTCCACTTCGGGCCGGTGAGACCGTGTCCGTTTTCGGACGCATTCAGCTCGATTACTACAAAAGCGGTACCGGTTCGGGCGGCATGGTAAACGTTCCATACGTTCATTCTATCCTCGACGGTCTTCGTCTGCATGATGAAATTTCTCTCTATGAACCTCTGCTACAGCTCTACAAAGTCTGGACAGACGAACATCCATTTGACCACGGAAAAGGCTGGGGTACGGAGCCATGGTGCCAGGAAGAGATGCTCCTCTCAGATGAAATCGTTGCAGATGCCGCTGCGCACAGCGATGCCGCCATCATTATCCTTGGCCGCACCGCTGGTGAAGATCAGGACAACTCTCTGACTCCAGGCAGCTACCTCCTCACCGATCTGGAAAAACAGCTGCTGCGTGCGGTCTGTGCCGCTTTCTCCCGCACCATCGTTGTCTTAAACGTCGGAAATATCATTGATATGAGCTGGGTAGCCGAATACCGGCCATCCGCCGTTCTTTATGCATGGCAGGGCGGTATGGAGGGCGGATACGGTACAGCGGATGTACTGTGCGGTACCTCGGATGCCTGCGGACGACTCGCCGATACGATCGCCGTTTCCTATGAGGATTACCCGTCGAGCAGCAATTTTGGCTCTTCCACGGAAAATATCTATCAGGAAGATATCTACGTCGGATACCGCTATTTTGAAACCTTTGCAAAAGAAAAAGTCCTCTATCCATTCGGATTCGGACTCTCCTATACTTCTTTTGCGACGGAATCCTCACTCCTGCCTGCTTCCGGCAAAATCTGCACTCCGAATGAGCTTCCTTCCTCATTTGAAATCCGGACCACAGTGACCAACACCGGAAGCCGCAGCGGAAAAGAAATCGTCCAGATTTATATCGAAGCCCCCCAGGGAGCACTTGGCAAACCACTGCGCCAGCTGTGCGGATTTGCAAAAACAAAGGAACTGGCCCCGAATGAACAGGACCTGCTCTCCATCTCCGTAATACCATACAGCTTTGCTTCTTATGATGACAGCGGAGCAAGCGGATATCCGCATTGTTACGTGCTTGAAGCAGGTACTTATCATTTCTATGCCGGAGCAAATGTCCGTGACGCAGTTCCGGTCGGGTCGTTTTCTCTTACAGAAACGAAAGTGCTCGAAAAACTCTCACAGGCAATGGCACCGATCCATCCATTTACACGCCTGCATCCAAAGCAAAATCCGGACGGCACCTTCTCCACGGCCTTCGAAAACGCACCGCTTCGTGCCGTAAGCCCTGCCCAAAAACGGAAAAACGCGCTTCCAGACTGCCTGCCGTACACGGGCGACCGCGGTTTAAAGCTGGCAGATGTCAAAAACGGAAACTGTACGCTTCCGGAATTTCTCGCACAGCTTTCCGATGCAGATCTGTGTCATTTTATGCACGGTGAGGGCATGTGCAGCCCGAAAGTAACGCCCGGCACTGCTGCTGCATTTGGCGGCGTTACCGACGCTCTGCAGCACTTCGGTATTCCGGTCGGCTGCTGTTCGGATGGTCCGTCCGGTATCCGTATGGACTGCGGCGCATCGGCGTTCAGCCTTCCAAACGGCACTCTGCTTGCCTGCACCTTCAATCTCCCGCTCGTTCGCTCTTTGTTTGAGTTTGAGGGACTGGAACTGCGCAGCAACCACATTGATGCGCTGCTCGGGCCAGGCATCAATATCCACCGCAATCCATTAAACGGCCGAAACTTTGAGTACCACTCAGAAGATCCGTTCCTGACCGGAAAGCTGGCTCAGGCACAGGCTGAAGGCATGGACCACTCCGGTGCCACCGGTACTTTAAAGCATTTCTGCGCAAACAATCAGGAGCATGCAAGACACTCGGCAAACGGCGTGATCTCCGAGCGTGCTCTCCGCGAAATTTATCTGAAACCGTTCGAGCTGTGTATCAAAGACGGACACATCCGTTCCGTCATGACAACGTACGGTCCGGTAAATGGACAGTGGACTGCCGGAAGCTACGATCTCAATACAACAATCCTGCGCAGGGAATGGGGCTTTTCCGGTATGGTCATGACTGACTGGTGGGCAAAGATCAACAATGAGGGAGAACCGGCTGATACCACCAATCTTGCTGCCATGGTCCGTGCTCAGAATGATGTCTTCATGGTAACACCGGATGCTGCTACGTATGAAGACAATCTGGCACAGTCACTTACAGACGGCACCCTTACCAGAGGGGAACTCATCCGAAATGCTGCAAATATCTGCACTTTCCTTCTCTCCTCTCCGGCACTGGAGCGTCTCATGGGTACGTTCCGGCCAGTAGAAGAGGCCAATCGTCCAAAAGACCTGACCAGCGCCGTTTCCGGAGATATGAAACAGTTTGATGTCACCACAGATACCACCATTTCGCTTGAGGAATATGCAACCGATGCCGGAAGTGCTTTCCTGCTTGCCTTTACTTTTGAAGAAGAAGGCATATATGAGTTTGCACTGACCGCCTCCACCGAGTTTTCTGAGCATGCTCAGATGGCTGTAACCTTAAGTCTGGATGGTACTGTGCTCCACACCTGTTCCTACCACGGTGGCAGCAATACACCGGTTACGATTGCCCACGAAAAAGACGTTCGCGGTACAACGCACTACCTCAAAGTATTCTTCTCCCACTCCGGTCTGAAGCTGCACAGCCTGCGCATGCATAAGACCGGCGAGGTACCGATGATATAAATGGAATGAAGACACATTTTATAAACAAACGGCGCCGATGGGACTGTAAACATTTTCCACTACAAAACGCCGGTGAGCAATAATACCCAATAAATCACTCCAAGCACCCAGGAGGACAGGATTCCATACAGAATCACGGGGCCTGCGATCGTAAAGATCTTGCACCCGATTCCGAATACCTGTCCTTCTTTTTTATACTCAATCGCCGGTGCTGCAACAGAATTGGCAAACCCTGTAATCGGCACCAGTGTGCCCGCTCCTCCGAATTTTGCCAGCTTCTGATATACATTCAATCCCGTGAGCACCACACTGAGCAGCACAAGGCAAAGTGACGCCGCACTGCCCGCTGCCTCGCTGTCAAGTCCGCTGCCCTTAAAAAAATTCAAAATTCCCTGGCCAATAACGCAGATTACACCACCCGTCACAAACGCCTTTGCCATATTTAAGGGCAGGCTGTGTGTCGGTGTGATTTTTTTCACATATTCGTTGTACTCTTTTTTCTGTCTTTCCTCAAAAAAATCCGACATATGGAAACTTCCTTTCTGTGTTCTGTCTGCTGCATACGCTCACATCATTGCTGATTACTGCAGACAATGGTGCTTTGCAATTTACGGCAACGGCAGTTCTTATAAAAGAATTTCCCATATATCGGATTTTTATACGAGTTAAAGCAGATATTCTCAATTGAAGCAGGGGATTTGCCTGATTTGGTTAAATTTGTTATATTATTTCTCATTCAGCATCAGATCAGCCCGAAACTGCGCAGAATCCACAGCCACCCGGTGATCGTAAAACCACTCAGGAGCGTCGTGAGCATGACTACGCCGGAACTGAGCACGCCCTCATGTCCCATGTTGCGGGCCATCACAAAAGAACTTACCGTTGTCGCCGATCCGAGCATGATCAAAATTGCGACGAGTTCTTCCTGGCGAAAGCCAAGTGCTACGCCAAGCGGAAGAAACAGCGCACACCAGCCGACCAGCTTCAGAAACGCAGCAGCAAAAACGGGCTTTTTCTTTCCAAGCGCCTGCCGAAAATTGAACGTCGCGCCCATTGCCATCAGTCCGAGCGGTGTCGCCGTTGCCCCAATGCTCGATACCGTTTTATTTAATATCTTCGGGATCGGGATTCCAAGCAGAGACCACAGAAGTCCAGCCACAATTCCAAGGATGATCGGGTTCGTCACAATTCCCTTTAATGTCTTTTTCAGCACCACACCATCAATGCCAGACTGCCCAGGCTGGAAAAACGCCAGCACAACCACCGCCATAATATTATAAAGCGGCACACTTCCGATAATCATCAGAGGTGCCATTCCAGATGTCCCGTAAATACTCTGGATCAGTGCAATCCCAAGCAGTGCTGCACTGCTGCGGTATGCACCCTGGATAAATTCGCCGCGCAGTGTCCGCTCCTTCAGTAAAAGAGACAGCAGCGCCGACACCAGAATACACAAAAATGTAACCGCAAAACAAAACAGCACAAATTTTGGGTTCCACGCTTCCACAAAATCTACGCCTGCCAGATCGATAAACAGGACTGCCGGAAGCGACACCCGGAAAACAAACTGATTCATCTTTGCGGCAAAAACTTCATCGATCCACCCGATCTGGCGAAATACGATACCAAGTATCATCATCAAAAAGACCGGAACCGTAGCGTTCAGACTGAAGATCAGATTTTCCATCTCTCTCCTAGCCCTCTACGATCAGAAACTTTCCATCCGGAAGTGCAAATATCTCCGCCTGCTCCAAAAGTTCCTCTTTCGTAAGACCTGCTGTGTCCATTCCGTTTTCCTCAAAATAATCACGCACATCACGAAGCGAATCCGCTACAACCGCCATGCAGTCATCCAGGAATTCATCTGCCTCCTCAATCGTCTCCGCCACCGGCTCATCAAAGAGCTGTGTCTGATGCATTAAAAATGTTTCCAGATATTCTTTTTTGTATGTCATATTTTCCATCCTTTCCCATTCCCTGTTTTATAAAATTTCTCTGCTTCTTCTCTTTCCGTTTTGACAGGCAACTCATCTTTTCTTACATTATTGTAACTGTTCAGAGCCAACCTCCAAAATGCTACGCATTTCGTCGGTGTGGCGTATCCGCCAAATAGATTTCCATGTAAAAGTGTTCATTCATGCAAGCATGATTCACACTTTTGCATGAAAATCTGCTTGGCTCTGAACAGTAACACATTATTCATAACAAGTTTACAGCAGTTTCTCCTTCAGTACACGCAGCACGCCGTTCTCTGTATTAGCCGGTGCCACATGCTTTGCCGCTCTTTTGACGCCGTCTGCCGCGTTTGCCACCGCGTAGCTTTCCTCCGCCTGCTGCAGCATTCCAATGTCATTGAAATTATCGCCGAACGCCATCGTTTCCTCTCTTGAAATATGCATCAGCTTCTGGAGTTCAGCCAGCGCATTTCCTTTATCCGCCGTCCTGTTCATCAGATCGATCCACCGCTCACCTGCCACCATCGTATTGAGCCGGTTCGAAAAACGATCCAGGATCTGATCCGCCAGCGGTGCAATTCCCGCTTCCCGGTAACCGCTAAGCTTGTTTGTCCGCTCACAAAGAGGCATCAGATCATCGGTCTGTGCAACTTCCATATGATATCCGTGAATCAGCAGCTCATACATCCGCTGATCCGCCGTTTCAAGATAAACCCGTTCCGGCACAGACAGCATAACCTCACATTCCGGCAGTGTCCGCAGATACTCTACCACCTCTCTTGCGAGCACAGGATCAATGAAATTACTCGACATCATTTTTTCACGATGCATCACAATGGAACCATTCTCAGCAATAAAAATGATATCATCTGCCACAGGTGCAAACACCTTTCGCATACTTGCATAGGGTCTTCCGCTCGCTGCCACAAACAGAATCCCTTTCTTCTTCAGTTCCCGCACCGCCTCAAAAAATTCCGGATTGAGTTCTATGGTTCCCTCCGGGAGCAGCGTACCGTCAATATCTGACACCACCAGTTTTATCATATTTCTTCCTTTCCTGTCTTATCCATTTTTACCTGTACCAGACACAGCCATCTGTACTTTCTGCAGACTTTCCTGCAGATTGCAAAAATAATCATCTTCCCCACTGCCCGAAACCTGGAATGCTGATCTGCGGTAAAGCGGACATTCGCAATCCGCTTCGCTGCTTGCTCATGAACGCAGTCGCTTCGCGACCTGCGTTCAAACACGATCCATCCAATGCTCCCTCAAAATTTCATGAAACTGGCTTCCGCACCGCTCCACCTCACCGAGCACCGTATCAATTCCTTCCCCTGTCTTCATCCAGGTATCTCTGTCAATGCCTCGCGTGACGACCGGGCAGACCACGAACTCCGTCTCCGGAAACTGCTCCTGATAATACAGAAGCGCCCGTCTTGCATGAAATGCCTGGCAGCACAGAATCGCCCGTTTTACCGGTATCCCGGCTGTCTCCAGAACCTGCCGCGAAAAGATCGCATTCTGATACGTAAACGTTGCCTGGTTCTCCCTTAAAATCGCAGCCTCATTGACACCATTTTTTACCAGAATGTCGTGCAGATAGTCAAACTCCGTCTCATATGAATTTCTTTTCTTTGTATCTGCAGGTTTCTCTGTATTTTTTGCTTCACCCGCCAGCACGAATTTTCCAACTGAAATACTGTACTTTCCGGACGGCAGAATATACGGCGCAAATCCCTGTCGATACAGCGCCGCTGCATGCACCGCTGCATCCGGATAATTTCCTCCAGGCACAAAGATCACATCCGCCTTCTGCGGCGTATCCTCCACAAAGATAAAATCGGAAATCGCATCGTAGAATTTTTCCATACCTTTTTGCCCTTTCTCGCCACTGCTTGTAACTGTTCAGAGCCAAGCAAAATTTCATAAAACAGGCGGAAAATGCTTGCATTTTTAAGCCTGTTTTTGAAATTTTATTTGGCGGATACGCCACACCGACGAAATGCGTAGCATTTTGGAGGTTGGCTCTGAACAGTTACCACTGCTTTTTTATCGGTGTCAAATAAATAAGGTGACTTACAAATATCTCCTTTTACTTAAGCATCCGAATGCGCCCTGTATCTGCAAAAAAGCAGGCCATTCTGCTCCTGGCCTGCCTTTTCCTGCCAGACGGATCACTCTGATCCCGGCTCTTATTTTTTCTTACATCATTCTTTACTTCGGCAGCTTAAAGGAGCTCTTCAGCGATACAATACGGTTAAATACCATTGCATCCGGCGTGGAATCCTTTGCATCCACACAGAAGAAGCCCTGTCTTACGAACTGGAAGCTCTCATATGCCTTCGCACCCTTCAGAGCCGGCTCTACGTAGCAGTTTTTCAGAACAGTCAGAGAATTCGGGTTGAGGTTCAGAGAACCATCCTCGTTGTATACGCCCTTCTCCTCATCGATAATGTTCTCATACAGTCTTACTTCTACCGGAATCGCTGTCTTTGCAGCTACCCAGTGGATCGTTCCTTTTACCTTGCGTCCGGTAAAACCGCTGCCGCACTTCGTCTCCGGATCGTAGGTACAGTGGATTTCGGTCACATTGCCGTTCTCGTCCTTCTCAAAGCCAACGCATTTTACAAAGTATGCTCCCATCAGGCGCACCTCATTGCCCGGGAACAGACGGAAATACTTCTTCGGCGGATTCTCCATGAAGTCCTCGCGGTCGATGTAAAGCTCACGGCCAAACGGTACCTTCTTCATGCCCAGCTCCGGATTTTCCAGATTCATCTCAACATCCAGTTCTTCCATCTGGTCCTCCGGATAATTGTCGATGATCAGCTTCACCGGATCGAGCACTGCCATCATACGCGGACGTTTCAGCTTCAGATCCTCACGGATGCAGTACTCCAGCATCGCATAATCCACAGAACTGTTGCTCTTGCTGACTCCGCAGAGATCTACAAATTTCTGGATAGATTCCGGTGTAAAGCCGCGGCGGCGCAGCGCTGCGATCGATACCAGACGCGGATCATCCCATCCGTCTACAATTCCATCCTCCACCAGGCGCTTGATGTAACGTTTTCCGGTAACAACATTGGTCAGGTACATTTTTGCAAACTCAATCTGCTTCGGCGGTATCTCATAGCCTACCTCACGGACTACCCAGTCGTACAGCGGACGGTGATCTTCAAACTCCAGCGTACAGATTGAGTGAGTGACTCCCTCGATCGCATCTTCGATCGGATGTGCAAAATCGTACATCGGATAAATGCACCATTTGTCTCCTGTATTGTGGTGAGAAATGTGTGCCACACGGTAAATAACCGGGTCACGCATGTTCATATTCGGGGATGCCATATCAATCTTTGCGCGAAGTACCTTGGTTCCATCCTCATACATGCCGTTTTTCATGTTCTCAAACAGTTCCAGATTCTCTTCAATCGAACGGTTTCGATACGGACTTTCTTTTCCTGCCTCAGTCAGTGTACCGCGATACTCACGGATCTGCTCCGCTGTCAGATCGCAGACGAATGCCTTTCCCTTTTTGATCAGCTTAACTGCTGCCTCATACATCTGGTCAAAATAATTGGAGGCAAAAAACAGGCGATCCTCAAAATCAGCGCCAAGCCATTTCACATCTGCCATGATCGACTCAACAAACTCGGTCTTTTCCTTCGTCGGGTTTGTATCATCAAAACGGAGATTAAACTTTCCGCCGTACTCTTTTGCCAGTCCATAGTTTAAAAGAATTGATTTCGCATGGCCAATGTGCAGATAGCCGTTTGGCTCCGGCGGAAACCGGGTGCAAATGGTTTTGCAGCGTCCCTCTGCCAGATCCTTCTCTATAATCTGTTCAATAAAATTTTTGGAGACCGACGCAGTCTCTTCTTTTTCTATTTTCTTATCTACTTCTTTTTCCATCTCTTTCCTCCTCAGTGACCTATACGGATAGTTCCAGTTTTCTGTGCTCTGCCAGGCCAAATCGCTGCTCTGCACATTATTTGAGCGCAAAGCGGATTCCCTTCCTGCACAGCACCCGTCGGATGGCCGTTTTTCAGCCACTCCTGTCATTTTTCGCAGATCTCCTGTGATCTGCATACAGCTTTTCACATCATAGCACAAGTCAACTAAAAAGACAAGCCGGGGCTATTGACAAGTTCCGCAAAAAACGACACAATAGGTGCAGAACAAAGGAGGCTGTCATGTACTATTTTATTGTCAATCCCATTTCCGGCTGCGGCCGCGGAAAAACTGTCTGGAAAACCGTTGAGCAGGAGCTTGCGCAGCTTGGCACCGAATACGAGGCATTTTTGCTTCGCTACAAAGGAGAGGCAAAGCAGATTGCCTCCTCTCTTTCTGAAATCCATCAGTCCTTTACTCTGATCGCAGTCGGCGGAGACGGTACACTCAATGAGATCGTCAGCGGGCTTTCTACCTATAAGTATGTCACCCTTGGCTGTATCCCGACCGGTTCCGGCAACGACTTTGTCCGCGGTCTTAATCTGGAACGAGATCCGGTAAAGGCTCTGCACCAGATTCTTAATCCACACTGCGTACTCCCGATCAAGATCGGATGTGTAATCTCCGGAGAGCACCAGGCTTCCTTTGGCGTAAGCTCCGGTATCGGATTTGATGCGGCTGTCTGCCATGGCGCATACCATTCTCAGCTGAAAGAGATTCTGAATCTGATCCATGCCGGAAAACTCGTCTATCTCGGAACAGCACTGAAACAGCTGATTTCTTCGCGTTTTACCCCGATGAGACTGACGCTCGATGATGAGACAACTCTGACATTCCGAAAATCTTTTTTCGCGGCCGCCATGAATCTCCCGTATGAAGGTGGCGGTTTCCGGTTTGCCCCGGATGCCGATCCCTCCTCCGACCATTTTACGCTCTGTATCGCCGAGGGCATTTCCAAACCGCGGATTCTCACGATCCTTCCGCTCGCTTTTTCCGGCAAACACGTCGGCAAACGCGGTGTCCACCTCGTAACATGCAAAAAAGCGGTCATCTATACACAGATGCCGCTTTGCGTCCACACGGACGGGGAAATTTTCGGTTTTTATGACACAGTCACCTTTGAAGCAAGGCCGGAGCGGCTGCGTGTTATTATGAAATGAGATCCTGATCGGATTTCTTTTAGTTGAATCCCACAAATCTCCGCGCTGCACGGTATGCTCCGATTGCGAGTTTCCTTCCCCCACGTCCCGGCAGATTCATTGCAATGCCAAACAGTCCGCCGCGCAGTGCCTTATAATCCTCCGGAGCATGCTCTTTTAAATACGTCCAGATATCGTCTTTCTTTGCAAGTGCCTCCCCGGAACCATCCAGAATCAGCATTATCGACGTTACCGTCATGATCTTGCTCAGATAAATGCGCATATACTTTTTGAGGTGTGGATCCTTCTTTGTAAAATCCTGTGCGCCCATCACATCGATCATGATCTTATTGACCCGGATCTGCTGATCGATTCTTCCGATCATCACCTTTTCATTCACCGACTGATCGTCACGGCCGATGAAGTAGTGGTAGAGGTTTTCGTCCATATAGCAAATTTTCTCCACGTACGGGAACGGCTGAAATGCAAAAATATTGTCCACGTAGAAGGTATGCTTCGGAAGCTGCAGGCCGCAGTCCTTTAACAGCTGTGTACGATAAAAAATATTATGCATCAGAATATACTGTGTCTCATGCATATGACGCATTTGCCCCCAGCCAAACACTTCATTTACCGGAAATACGTTTTTAAAACGCATCAGCTTTTTGTGGTTCGCGCCTGCCTTGTCGTATATAAAGTTTGCCAGCAGCATATCCACGCCGCCCGTTTTTTCCAGTTCTTTCATCTTATCCACGATCCGGCGCAGAGACTTTGTGTTCACCCAGTCATCGCTGTCCACGACCTTATAATAAAGCCCGCTGGCATTGCGCAGACCGGCATTGACGGCCTCGCCGTGGCCTCCGTTTTCCTGATGAACCGCCCGGATAATCGTCGGATACTTTGCCGCATAGCTGTCTGCGATCTGCGGCGTGCGGTCCTTCGTCGACCCGTCGTCCACAATCAGGATCTCCACCTCTTCTCCAACCGGAAGGATGGACCGAATACATTTTTCCATGTATGCCTCGGAATTGTAGCATGGTATTGCAACTGTCAAAATCTTCATATCTGCTCCTTTGTCTCTTAACCCTTATCTTTATATTTTTCCTGGCCAAGCCGGATTTTCAGGTACTTTGCATATGCTGCAAATGCAGCCGGAATCGGATAGTCCCGTTCCGTGCGCTCTGGTTCTACAAACAGAATCCCGCCGCCCGCTTCTTCCTGCTCTTCCACCAGCACCAGATAGCCTTTCATCTGCCATTCCACATGGCTGAAGATATGCTTTGCATCCTCCAGCGGGCGGATTCGGATCGGTGAAAAGCCAAATGATGCCGTCTCCTTCAGCGCCTGCTCCTGTGTCAGATGCCCTTCCGTATTCGGAAGTTCATACAGTCCGGCCAGCAGTCCCTTTTTCGGGCGCCTGCGCACCGCCGCATGCTCACTGTCACGGATCACCAGCACGGTGCGCTGTTCAACCCGGCGCGGCTTTTTCGCCGCTTTCACCGGAATGTGATCCCAACTTCCGTTCTTTCCTGCCATACACAGATGCAAGACCGGGCAGCGGCTGCACTCCGGTGCTCCGTTCGGCAGACAGACCGTTGCCCCAAGCTCCATCAGCGCCTGATTAAACGATCCAGGCGCATCTGCCGGAATCACCTCCAGCAATGTCTCTTCCATTCCGCGCTTTACAGACTGCTTTGCGATATCTGCCTCACTCCCGCAGATCCGGCTGATCACCCGCAGGACGTTCCCATCCACTGCCGGTACTGCCTGACCGCCTGCGATCGATGCAACCGCCCCGGCTGTATAGCTTCCGATTCCCGGCAGCGAAAGCAACGTCCCATAGTCCGTCGGCATCTTGCCATCGTATGATTCCACCGCGATCTGTGCCGCTTTTTGCATATTTCGGACACGGTTGTAATAACCGAGCCCCTCCCACAGCTTCAAAAGCTGATCCTCCGGACATCCGGCAAGGGCTTTTACATCCGGAAGGGTTCCGATAAACCGCGCATAAAATGGTTTCACCGCTTCCACTCTCGTCTGCTGCAGCATGATTTCCGATACCCATACATGATAAGCCGTCGGATCATCACGCCATGGAAGCTTTCGCGCATTCCCTGCAAACCAGGATAAAAGCGGAGATACCATCTCCTTTAATCGCTTTGTTTCTTCTGTCATTTTTGTTTTAATTCCATTTCTGATGCATTTTCTCTGTCTTCTTCAGTATAACAGAACATCCCCGATGGGGCAAGGGTAGTCACGCGGATATTCGCAATCCGCTTCGCTACTTGCTCATGAACGCAGTTGCTTCGCAACCTGCGTTCATGTGGTAATAAACGTCGCATACCCTGCGTCCCGCAGCGATTTTTCCATCCGCACTGCATTATCCAGCATCCGGTAGGCACCGACCTGTACCTTATAAAGACGATCCTCCAGCAGAAGGAACGATGGGAAACCCTCGGATAACAGTTTTTCCAGCATCTCCTGTGCGTATTCACGGTTGCGGAAGGCTCCGGTCTGCACGCGATAGAGACGTTCCTGCGTGCAGCAGCCACACTGCATCTGCCAGGACTGATCCTCCGGCTCCCGCCTCCTGCTGTCGGTTCTCTCCGGCATCATACGCATATCTTCCCCTGCCATGTGGTTCATCGTCCCGGTCTGATTGCCGCTTTCCATCCACTTCACTCCACGGTTTCTGTCATCTGTATTCCAGTTTCTTTCACCGGAAATCATGGTTTCAAAAGCAGGCTCATTTCCTTTCGCCTGTGCATCCTCCCATTTTACCTCCTGCACCTTTGTATCCTCGCGCAATGTCTCCAGTACACCTTTTGCGATCGCCTCCGCAATCCCTTCAAAGTCCCTGTCAAACAGCACATTGTCCGTATCGGTATTGAGAAATCCGACCTCCACGAGCACCGCCGGCATCTGTGACCGCCGCAGGATCACAAGTCCCGGACGCTCCTTGATCCCAAGATTCCGGTACCCGGCCTCCGCCAGCTCCCGGTTGATATTTTCCGCAAGCTCCACCTTTTTCCCGGACCGGTCAAATACCAGCGATTCCACGCCGGAATACTGATTTGGTTCCGGACTGGCATTACGATGGATCGAGATCAGAAAATCTCCGCCCTCCCGATTTGCGGTCTGTGCCTTCTCAAACGGGCTGTTGTATACATCCTCCGTCCGCGTAAAAGCCACATCCACTCCGTTTTGCTTTAAAATTTCACCGACTGCCAGCGCAAGCCGCAGCGTATCATCTTTTTCCTTCCGGTCACCGTAGATCGCCCCGGGCTCTTTTCCTCCGTGACCGGCATCAATGATCACCTTTGCCATAGTTTCTCCTGCGATTGATCTTTTTCTGTATATCATATGCAGAAAAAGCGCAGCGGTTCCCCCTGCCGCATCGCAGGCAGCAAAGCACCCAGAATGCCCCGGCCAGATCACTGCTTTTTTCCGTCAGACGCTGCGCTTCTGGAGCAGAAGCATGATCTTCGACTGTACAACATCAAACGCCACGTCATTCATACCGCTGTTGATGACGATATCCGCCTTCGCACGCGTCGGGTCCACATACAGGTAGTGCATCGGTTTGACCGTGGTCAGATACTGATCCACGATATTGTCAAGATCTCTTCCCCGCTCCTTGACATCGCGCACGATCCGGCGAAGAATGCGCTCATCTGCATCTGCCTCCACGTAGATCTTAATATCGAGCAGATCACGGATCCGCGGATCGGCAAGCAGCAGAATTCCCTCAATCACAATAATCCTGCGCGGTTCCACACGGATCATCTGGTCTGAGCGGTTATGACGGCTGTAATCGTACACCGGACATTCGATGCTCTCCCCGTTTCTGAGTTTTTTCAGATGCTCCACGAGAAGATCCGTCTCAAGTGCATCCGGATGATCGTAGTTGAGTTTTTTACGCTCCTCAAACGACAGGTCATCATGGCGTTTATAATAATTGTCGTGGTACAGCACCGTAATCTCATCGCCGAAACGATCCTTTAACCGGTTTGTAAAGGTAGATTTTCCGGAACCGGTCCCTCCCGCAATTCCAATCATAATGCAATCCATTTTTTTCTTCCTCCCTTGTTATTAGTCTTTTTTACCAGTTTTGCTTATATTGTGCTGGAATTTTTGTATATATTATGGTATATTGTTTTCACTACCACTACAGGCTGCCGTCAGAGACTACAGGCAGAGCAGATGAACCGATAAGGAGTACTCCATTGGATAAAGCCATGAAAAAAACACCCGAAAAAAAAATGACCAAACCAAATCGTCCTGCCAATGCCCAGCGCATCCGCCGGATTCTTATCCTGTCCTATCTTGTCATCACACTTGTCGCTGTTGCGGCAAGTTCAATCCCCGTTCTTCTGCTCAGCAGCAATGCTCTTAAGAACAAAGTCACCTCGCTGCTGTACACCTATACCTCTCAGCTTGTTCAGAACTCGGATACGTATCTTTCCGGCTATGAATCGCAGGTACTGCTTTTATTTGCTGATTCTTCCGCCCTGCAGTACGATCCCGACGACACCTCTCTCTCCCAGAAGACACGAAACGCGACTGAAAACAGGCTGAAAAATACACTGCAGCGCATCCGTGTGATGAAAAATTACGGGGATCTGTTTCTTGTCTCTCCAGCCAATCACCTGATCGGATCACCGTCTCTTTATACGCAGACAAAATATGGAACCATGCTTTACTCCACGTTTCATGACGCACTCGTCGAATCAGGAGGGGAATCTGTATGGCTTCCTGTCCTTGGCAAAGACAATTCCCGGATTTATTATGTACGTGAGCTGAATCCGCAGCTGCTTCTTATCACATCTGTCTATGCCATGGATTTCACGAATGTATTCGTCACACCGGTTGATTTCTCCGATATCTGCGTCCGTCTGATCAGCCAGGACCATACTGTTATTTATATTAAATTTTATATCTAATTTGCGATTATCCGCATAAACACTATACTTTCAAGCACTTTGAAGCATAGAAAATTATTTAATTTACCACGAATTTACCACAATTGAATG
>CABJAW010000020.1 GCA_902363665.1 Lachnospiraceae bacterium
CTGGTGGCGATGCGCTTGGGGGACACACCCGTTCCCATCCCGAACACGATGGTTAAGACCCAAGCGGCCGATGGTACTGCACTGGAGACGGTGTGGGAGAGCAGGTGGCTGCCAGAATATAAAAAGAATATTACTGATTGATATAAAGCTGGTTTTACCAGTGATTTAAGATCAGATCAAAGGATTTGGTTTTAAATGACTGATGAAACAGTCAGTCAGAGATGAATGTACCTTGAAAACCGCATACAGATTAAATATCCGATGAATTTTAATTAATTCATCACAAGACATCCGAGGATAGGTTCAGAATGAAAATGATGGACTTATAAAAAACAAGCAACAAGCTGTAAACATTGTTTACATGAGAGAAAACTCATAAAAACAACCCAAAACCGCCTGTTTGTAACGCTAGATGAAAGACGTGATAAGCTGCGAAAAGCTTCGGGGAGGAGCAAATATCCATTGATCCGGAGATATCTGAATGGGGAAACCCGGCGGAGGAATCCTCCGTCATCCGTACGCCAATCCATAACGTACGGAAGGGAACCCGGTGAACTGAAACATCTAAGTAGCCGGAGGAAGAGAAAGAAACATCGATTCCGGGAGTAGCGGCGAGCGAAACCGGAAGAGCCCAAACCGCGGTGCGTGCACTGCGGGGTTCGGACTGCATTTAAGATTCAGGAGAGCTAGTGGAATGGCTTTGGGAAAGCCAGCCAGAGAGGGTGAAAGCCCCGTACACGAAAGCTTGAATGACTGAGCAGGATCCAGAGTACCACGAGACACGGGAAACCTTGTGGGAACGAGCGGGGACCACCCCGTAAGGCTAAATACTACTTAGTGACCGATAGCGCATAGTACTGTGAAGGAAAGGTGAAAAGGACCCCGGGAGGGGAGTGAAAGAGAACCTGAAACCCTGTGTTTACAAGCTGTGGAACTACGTTAAGGTAGGACCGCGTACTTTTTGTAGAACGGTCCGGCGAGTTGCGTTTGCTGGCGAGGTTAAGGACGGGAAGTCCGGAGCCGGAGGGAAACCAAGTCTTAATAGGGCGTAAAGTCAGCAGATGCAGACCCGAAACCGGGTGATCTACCCATGTCCAGGCTGAAGCTGCCGTAAGAGGTAGTGGAGGGCCGAACGCACATCCGTTGAAAAGGGTGGCGATGAGGTGTGGGTAGGGGAGAAATTCCAATCGAACCCGGAGATAGCTGGTTCTCCTCGAAATAGCTTTAGGGCTAGCCTCGTATTAGTCTAATGGAGGTAGAGCACTGAATTTCCTAGGGGGCGTCAAAGCCTACCGAAGAATATCAAACTCCGAATGCCATATAGATGATGTACGGGAGTCAGACTGCACGAGATAAGTTGGGCAGTCAAAAGGGAAAGAGCCCAGACCTCCAGCTAAGGTCCCAAAGTGCGTGTTAAGTGGAAAAGGATGTGGGATTTCGAAGACAACCAGGATGTTGGCTCAGAAGCAGCCATACATTTAAAGAGTGCGTAATAGCTCACTGGTCGAGAGGTCCTGCGCCGAAAATGTCCGGGGCTGAAACACGACACCGAAGCTGAGGAACCCGCAAGGGTTGGTAGAGGAGCATTGCATATGCGGCGAAGCAGTACCGTAAGGAGCTGTGGAGTGTATGGAAGAGAGAATGCCGGAATGAGTAGCGAGAGGAAGGTGGGAATCCTTCCGGCCGAATATCCAAGGTTTCCAGGGTAAAGCTGATCTGCCCTGGGTAAGTCGGGGCCTAAGGCCAGGTCGAAAGACGTAGCCGATGGACAACAGGTTGAGATTCCTGTACTGCGATATGACAGAACTGTGGGGACGCATGTGGAAAGCATAAGCACGGAATGGAAAGCCGTGTACAAGCGAGGTAGGAGTCATGTAGGAAAATCCGCGTGGCAATCCGAAGACGTGATGTGGACCGAACTTTCAGTAGGGAAGTATGTGAGCCATGTGCCGGGAAAAGCCGCTATTGTTCATACCGCACCCGTACCGTAAACCGACACAGGTGGATGAGGAGAGAATCCTAAGGCCGACGGAAGAAGCATTGTTAAGGAACTCGGCAAAATAGCCCCGTAACTTCGGGAGAAGGGGTGCCTGGGAAACCAGGCCGCAGAGAATAGGCTCAAGCAACTGTTTAGCAAAAACACAGGTCTATGCAAAACCGAAAGGTGAGGTATATGGGCTGACGCCTGCCCGGTGCTGGAAGGTTAAGAGGAGAGCTTAGCGCAAGCGAAGGTTTGAATTTAAGCCCCAGTAAACGGCGGCCGTAACTATAACGGTCCTAAGGTAGCGAAATTCCTTGTCGGGTAAGTTCCGACCCGCACGAAAGGCGTAATGATTTGAGCGCTGTCTCGACAATGCATCCGGTGAAATTGAAGTACCAGTGAAGATGCTGGTTACCTGCGCCAGGACGGAAAGACCCCATGGAGCTTTACTCCAGCTTGACACTGGGATTCGGTAATGCATGTACAGGATAGGTGGGAGGCNCCGGCGGGGGGACAATGTCTGGCGGGGAGTTTGACTGGGGCGGTCGCCTCCGAAAGTGTATCGGAGGCGCCCAAAGGTTCCCTCAGAATGGTTGGAAACCATTCGAAGAGTGCAAAGGCAGAAGGGAGCTTGACTGCGACACCGACGGGTGGAGCAGGTACGAAAGTAGGGCTTAGTGATCCGGTGGTATTAAGTGGGAATGCCATCGCTCAACGGATAAAAGCTACCCTGGGGATAACAGGCTTATCACTCCCAAGAGTTCACATCGACGGAGTGGTTTGGCACCTCGATGTCGGCTCATCGCATCCTGGGGCTGTAGTAGGTCCCAAGGGTTGGGCTGTTCGCCCATTAAAGCGGTACGCGAGCTGGGTTCAGAACGTCGTGAGACAGTTCGGTCCCTATCCGGCGCGGGCGTAGGATATTTGAGAGGAGCTGCCCTTAGTACGAGAGGACCGGGGTGGACTGACCTCTGGTGTACCGGTTGTCATACCAATGGCACGGCCGGGTAGCCAAGTCGGGCAGGGATAAACGCTGAAGGCATCTAAGCGTGAAGCCCCCCTCAAGATGAGATATCCCAAGACCCCTTGAAGAACACGAGGTAGATAGGACAGAGGTGGAAGTACAGTAATGTATGGAGCTGACTGTTACTAATCGGTCGCAAGCTTATCCAAACGCGGAGAAAGAAATTTCAAAGCAATCGGTAGGGTTAAAAAAGTCTAAAAAAGACTTGCAATTATCGGATGAATGTAGTATTATTCTGTATGTGGTTTTGAAGGCACGTAGTCGCACGATCTTTGATCGGTGTGCATCACCCGGTGAAATCGGATGGTTGTATATGCTTTCTACAGTATTCCTCGATAGCTCAATGGTAGAGCATTCGGCTGTTAACCGAAGGGTTGTTGGTTCGAGCCCAACTCGGGGAGTTTTGTTGTATATATCGATAACTTTCGGCGTATACTTCAGACAAAAGTTTCATTAAGGCTCCGTGGTCAAGCGGTTAAGACATCGCCCTTTCACGGCGGTAACACGGGTTCGATTCCCGTCGGAGTCACTAAGAATATGGCGTCATAGCCAAGCGGTAAGGCAAAGGTCTGCAACACCTCTATCACCGGTTCGATTCCGGTTGACGCCTCTGAAACCTCTGAATTTATTTCAGAGGTTTTTTTGTGTGTAAAATAAGTAAAATTCAGTTGTAAACCCTGTAAAAAGTGACCTGTGTCATATCATTTTTCCATGAAAAACAGGTATAGTCTTTTTGTAAAAATTATTAGACTCTATTATTTTCCAAAAGAGGAGAGGAGACAACTATGGTTAAGAAAGGTTTCGTACGCGCATTGATCGCAGGCCTTGGAATGGCAGCAATCGCAGGATTCACAATGGCAGCTTCTGCAGAGGGAACGCTGAATGTTCAGTTTGTTCCGACCAACAATGATGGTTCTATGGAAGCAAAGACCGGCCCGTTTGCAGATTATCTGTCTGAGAAGCTTGGCATGGATGTAAATGTAACACTTGCAACGGATTATTCAACTATCGTGGAAGCAATGGCGTCAGGCAAGGTTGATCTTGGAATCATGCCGCCGGCAGCGTATGTGCAGGCAAGAAATCTTGATGCAGCGGAGGCGATTCTCAGTTCACAGCTTGTAAAATATGATGAGGACACAGAAGAGCCGATCGAGGGCGAGTACACCTCTACCTTCAAAGGAGAAGTTCTTGTAAAGGCAGACAGCGATATGGAATCCCTGGAGGATCTGAAGGGGAAGAAAATTGCAACATTAAGTCCGAACTCCGCAAGCGGATACATTTATCCGGTAGCAGAGATGAAGGATCTTGGTATTGATCCGTTGACAGACTGCACACTGACAACGGTAAATGATATTCCGAGTGAGATGACTGCAGTTCTGAACGGTCAGCAGGATGCATGTTTCGTATTCCAGGGAGCAAGATACGTATTTTCTTCCAAGTTTACGGATTATGATCTGTACAAGGATCTGAAGGTACTTTACCTGACAGACGGAGATATTCCGAACGATGCGATCGCAGTACAGCCGTCTATGGACGAAGACCTCAAGGCACAGATCAAAGATGTATTCCTGAACATGGCAAACGATGAGGAAGGAAAAGAAGCAATGTCTCTGTGGGGCCATACCGGTTACGGTGAGGCAGATGAGTCTGCATACGATACAATCGAAGCGTACACAGATAAGGCTGCTGAGTAATCGCGGGAAGGAAAACCGATGATCATTTTTGATAATGTCTCAAAAACATACCCGAATGGGGTAAAAGGTCTGAGTCATATCAATCTTACAATCAATGATGGAGAGTTTGTCTCCATCATTGGTTTAAGTGGAGCCGGAAAAAGCACACTGCTGCGTTCTGTCAACCGGCTGAATGATGTGACGGAGGGTGAGATTACGATCGACGGCGTCTCACTTACGAAGGCAGGGAAAAAAGAACTGCGCAGGATCCGCCGCAGAATCGGCATGATCTCACAGCAGTTCAACCTGGTAAAGAGAAGTACGGTACAGAAGAATGTCCTTTCCGGCCGTCTCGGTTATTATTCTACATGGAAGAGTATCCTCGGTCTGTTTTCCAAAGAAGATTATGAGCGGACAAAGGATGCGCTGGAGCGCGTGGATCTGCAAGATAAGCTGCATTCCCGCTGCGATGAGCTTTCCGGAGGACAGCAGCAGAGGGTATCGATCGCGCGGACGCTGGTACAGCAGGCAGATATTATTCTGGCGGATGAGCCGGTCGCTTCTCTTGACCCGGTGACGACGCAGAAGATTATGAAAGACCTGCAGAACATTAATACTACACTTGGGAAGACCGTGATCGTAAATATTCATTCCGTAGAGCTGGCGCGTAGTTTTTCAACGCGGATTATTGCGTTAAAGGCCGGAGAGATCGTATTTGACGGGGCGCCAGAGGAACTGACGGATGAAAGACTGATTGCAATCTATGGCAGGAAAATTTAAGAGAAGGGGACAGATATGAAGTTAAAAGATACGGTTCATTTTAACTGGTACAAGCACCTCTTTCTTGTACTGCTGCTCGCGGTCTGCGTTGGAGCCAGCATTCATGTGACAGATGCCGATTTCGGAGAGATTTACAGCAACATGGATCAGATGACCTCCTTTATGAAGCGTTTTCTGACACCTGATTTTTCGTACCTTCCGAAAATTATTGAACCGATGCTGCTGACCATCAAAATGTCGGTGGTTGGAACGGTGCTTGGTGTACTTTTCGCGGTGCCGTTTGCATTTCTGGCAACTGTTGTTGTGACGAAGAATCAGATCGTTACGACGATCGTGCGTTTTTTCCTGGATGTGATCCGGACGATTCCGAATCTGCTGCTTGCAGCACTTCTGGTAGCAATGATCGGAATCGGAGAATTTACTGGTGTCATGACGATTGCAGTATTTACATTCGGCATGGTGTCACAGCTGATCTATGAGGCAATTGAGACGATTGATTACGGGCCGATTGAGGCAGCGGAGTCGATCGGTGCAAATAAAGTACAGATTGCAGTATGGGCTGTTTTTCCACAGATCCTCAATCAGATTGCAAGTTACACATTTTATGCACTGGAGATCAACGTGCGTGCATCCACGGTGCTCGGATATGTGGGAGCCGGAGGAATCGGTGTAATCTTGAATTCTTCTCTGGCACTGCTGAAATATGACAGAGTTTCCGTTGTAATTCTGCTGATCCTTGTAGTAGTAGTGCTTGTAGATGGATTGAGCGAGGCAATTCGCAGGAGGCTGGCATGATCGAAAAAGAGAAAAAATCAGGACAGGCTGCGATGGCTCTGAAACCAGGAAAAGGAAAAAAGATCGCAGTGACGGTGATCGTGCTGGCGGTGATCATTTACTGCGCAGCTGGAATTGATTATTCCGGAATGGCAGCGTTTTCGCCGTCAATGGCAGGCGATGTGATCCGGGGACTGCTGTCGCCGAAGTGGAGTTATTTTTACGATGGAAGCGGTGAAGACGTATTTTCCCTTCTGCTGCTTACCATCGGCATTGCGTTTCTTGGCACGACGATCGCAACAGTACTCGCAGTACCGGTAATGCTGCTGAGCGCTTCAAACCTCTGGAGAGGCTGCCCGCTTATCGCCAGAATCGGAAAATTGATCTGTAACGTACTCCGGGCATTCCCGGAACTTGTGTATGCCATTATTTTTGTAAAAATGGTAGGACCTGGCCCGTTTGCCGGTGTTATGGCGATCGGTGTCCATCAGATTGGTATGCTTGGAAAGCTTTTTACCGAAGAGATGGAAGCGCTGGATGAAAAACCGGTAGAGGCTATGCATGCCGTCGGAGCCGGATTCTGGCAGACCTTTTTCTATGCGAGAGTGCCGCAGCTGATGCCGATTTATGCATCCTTATCGCTGAACCATTTTGAGATTGCAGTGCGAAGCGCAGCAACGCTTGGACTGGTTGGCGCGGGCGGAATCGGTGCACCGCTGATCTTTGCGATTCAGGCAAGAAACTGGGACCGTGTGAGCATTATTTTAATTGGTGTCATCGTGACGGTATTTTTGCTGGATGTCCTGACGGGGTATATCCGGAAGAAGCTGCGTTAGATAACTCGCCGGCAGACTGCAGAAGCAGTTTTCGGTCAGTGATCAGATATCCATTGCGTGTTTTGGAAAGGATCTGATCGGAACAGAATTTTTTCAGCACGCGCAGCAGATGGCGGTAGCTTGTATTCAGGATATCGGCACAGTCATTGAGCTGAAAAGTGAAGATGTTGTTGGTGGAGTACTGCAGAATAAATTTGGCGAGCCGCATTTCCAGCGGCTCTACAAGCGCACAGATCTGCCCTTCGTTGTTCATGCGGCATGCGAGCGTATAACAGACATGCTGCAGAAAACGGAGGTCATTCATCAGCGTCTGGCGATACAGCCGCAGACTGACTGCAATACAGACACAGTCACAGAGTGCTTTTACATTGGCAAGCGGCGGTTTTCCCCACAGGGAAGCAGCTTCTCCAAGCATGGTAACAGCCTGATGGTATGCAAAGCATTCATCCCGTTCGCTGCCGGTGCAGGTAAAGCAGATGACATTTCCGCTTACAAGAAAATAGAGATAGTCAGAGGCTTCTTCTGCATGGATCAGATAGTCGTCGCGCCGAAATGTGTGCAGCTCGGCGATATCGGAAAGATTCGTGTCCATGTATTGCTGAAGCTGATGTTTTTCAATGTATTCGTTTATAAGTTGAGCGGATGCTTTTTTTTTCATTTTTTCACCTCGGAATCATTATAAAAAAATAAACGAGAGAAATCAATAGAAAGGACATTGTTATGCAGATTCTTCACATATCAGATATCCATTTTCGGGTGCAGTATGAGGCGGCGCAGGAGGGGTATGCGTCTGTGTTATATAGGATGACAAATCCGCTGGAGCTGCTCGACCGTTGCCTGGAGAGAGCTTTTTCGGAGCATCCGGGCATCAAACTTTTAATGATCACGGGAGATCTTTGCGATGATGGAAAGGCAGAAGATTATGAAGTACTCCGTACCTGGCTTACCAAAAATCTTCGCGGGATCAAAATGATTGTAACGCCTGGAAACCATGACCGTAAGGCCGAGTTTCGCAGTGGCTGGCTTGGAATGAAAGCACAGGGAGAAAAAGAGGCAGACCTTCCATACAATGAACACTGGAGCGGCGATGAACTGGATGTTCTGTCGCTTGACAGCGCGGTTTTTGGGGAGAGCGATGGCTGCTTTGTGCAGGGACAGGCAGACTGGCTGGCAGAAGAACTGAAAAAAGTCGGAGACAGGCCGTCTCTTTTAATGACACATCACCATCTTCTTGATGCGCATGAAGGAATCAGGGCGGTGTCCTGTCCGGCAGAAATTGCGCAGCTTGTAAAGGAAAGCCATGTCACTGCAGTTATGGTCGGGCATACGCATCACTGCTTTGCCGGTTACTGGCAGAGGAAGCCGTATTATACCGCGGACGGCATGTCTTTTTATGGGATTGATGAGCCTGATGGAAGTGTGCGTTTTGAAGAAAAATATGGATATAATTATTATGAAACGAAACAGGGACTGATCATGGCGAGCGAGCAGAGGACGTTTTCTGAGAACCGCGAGCT
This sequence comes from Lachnospiraceae bacterium, assembly GCA_902363665.1. Classification (GTDB taxonomy): domain Bacteria; phylum Bacillota; class Clostridia; order Lachnospirales; family Lachnospiraceae; genus Choladousia. The sequence continues at coordinate 8,586 of CABJAW010000020.1, forward strand.
GGCAAATATTATATTTTTCTGAAAGAATTGGAATAAAGTTGACAATTTCTGGCGATTCTTTTAAGATAAAGAGAAAGTAAGAAAGGGGATTTTATTCATGGTACGTAAAGCACAAATTGAGATAAAAAAAGAACTGCGCGGTGGAAAGGGCGAGGTGGAATTTCACCATATCCTGACCCAGGAGGAACTGAACGGACACGGAAGCATGTACGCGATGGTTCGCCTGAAACCGGGCTGCAGCATCGGATATCATCAGCACATCGGGAACACAGAACCATATTTTATTTTGGAGGGAAAAGGTACGTTTGTAGATAATGACGGCTCCAGAACAGAGGTCGGACCTGGGGATGCGTGTCTGATCGAGGTAGGACAGAGCCATGCGCTTGAGAATAATTCCGATCAGGATCTCGTATTTATGGCACTTATTTACAATGAGTAAGGAGGATGCATTATGATGAATTTCGAGGAGATCAGTAAAAAAGTTAAGAAGTTCAGTAAAGATACCATGGTGGAAGTCCAGAAGATGAATGAGGTGCGTCAGCTGAACAGCAAGGTAAATGAGGAAAAGAGGTATCTGAATAAACTTTATCTTGAGATGGGGAAGAAGCTGTACGATAAGTACAAAGATGCAGATACGGCGCCGGAGGGATTTGAAGCGGAATTTCGCAAGATCACAGAACGTTACAGTGTGATGGACCTTCTGCAGGATGAGATCCGCCAGGTAAAAGGCGTGGTACTCTGCCCTTGCTGCAACATGGAAGTGGCAGCGACTGAGCGTTTCTGCTCGAACTGCGGCAACCGGATGCCGGAGCCGGTAAAGATCGAGGGAAAAGAAGACGGGGAAGTCATTGACTCTGTGGATGGTAAAGAAGCGAATACAGAAGAAGCGGCAGAGACCGTTGTGGATGTGGAGGCAGAAGATGTGACGGAATCATCTGTGCAGGAAGATACGTCAAAGGAAGAGGGCGACGCTGAGGCTGTGGAAGAAGCAGCAGAAGCGGAAAGTGATGCAAAGGCCGATGTGACAGAGAAAATTGTGGAAGAGAGTGATGCTGCGCGGTCAGAAGAAGTGACAGAGGAAGTACCGGGTGCAGACGCGGGAGCAGCGACAGAGGAAGCGCTGGAAGAGGCAGAAGAGACGACAGAAGAAATTCCGGCAGAGGCAGAAGCGGCAGCCGAAGAATCGAAAGAGACGGTTCAGGCAGATAAGACGGATGAAGTAGCCGCGGAAGCAGATGAGGCGGCAGCTGCGAAAGCATCGGAGAAGCCGAAAGAAGAATAGAAAGGCAAAAATAAAAAGCCACAGAAAGGTGTAAAAAATGGCATATAAAAAGGAAATCGATACGCTTGTCGGAGAGATTCTGGAGAGTTACGGAAGACATCCGGAGACATGCAGCATCAATATGAGAAACCGGGTAAATAAAGAAATCGTGATTGATATTCTGGAGGAGATCCGATGTATCGTGTTTCCGGGATATTTTGAAGTAAAAAACCTGAATGAAAATTCGATCGAGTACCATGTGGGAGAGCTGCTGGAAGATATCAGCTATCGGCTGCGCAAGCAGGTGGCAAAGGCGCTGTACCATACGGGTACAAAAAAATTTACAGATGAGGAAGTGCCACAGGAGGCAGAGCGTATCGTAAAGGAGTTTTTAAACCGAATTCCGGCGCTTCGTGAAATTCTGGCGACAGATGTGCAGGCTGCATACGACGGCGATCCGGCGGCATTCAATACGGACGAGGTAATTTTTTCCTATCCTGGTGTGTTTGCGATCACGGTCAACCGGATTGCGCATGAACTGCATCTGCTTGGTGTGCCGCTGATCCCGCGAATGATGACGGAGTATGCACACAGTCTGACAGGAATCGATATTCATCCGGGTGCGACGATCGGAAAATATTTTTTTATTGACCATGGAACCGGCGTGGTAGTCGGCGAGACAACGGAGATCGGAGATAATGCGAAGATCTATCAGGGCGTGACACTCGGTGCACTTTCAACGCGAGGAGGCCAGACCCTGCGCAACACAAAACGTCATCCAACACTGGAGGACAATGTGACGGTTTATTCCGGAGCCTCGATTCTTGGCGGCGATACGGTGATCGGAGAGGGCGCGGTCATTGGATCGAATGCATTCATCACATCTTCTGTACCGGGCGGTACGAGGGTCAGCATCAAAAACCCGGAGCTACAGTTCAAGGACCGCAAAGAGCGCGGACTACAGATGACCGAGCTTGGCCAGGAAGGCTTCTGGACAAAGGATAATGAGTGAGGCAGGAGCTGACGACAGCCTGATAAAAAGCAGGCAGGGAATAAAAAACGGATCGGCAGGAGCAGTAATGATATTGGCTGAAAAACTGTGAGATATAGATCGAATAAGATCAGCAAGACAGATGAGGGGAGCGTGTCCGTATGAAAGAAGTGGAGAAAGAAAAACAGGAGCAGGGGCGTACTGACGAGCAGGAGAATACAAAGTCTGCACCAGTCAGCGAGACCTGGGCACAGGAGACGATCGAGGATCTGGACGATTTTATTGAATCGCAGGGGATTTATATCCGGCAGTGAAGCAGGTGTGCCTGATCTGAGAAACAGATATTTGACGGAACAGATCGGACGCCATGAAGGGAAATACATAAGAGATTAACTGAATCAGGCAAGTCCCCTGCTTCAATTGCGCAGAGCAATAAGCAGGGGACTTACTTATAGCAATTCTGCAAAAAAACTTATTTTGAGAAAATTGCCCTGTGCAGAACTACGACGCGAAGAAAAGTGAGAAATTTCGTATTGTATGCATTATCTTATTGAGCTGTTACAGAATCCGCTCTGCCACAAACATCAGCAGCGGAATCGTCACAAGCGATGCGATCGTCGTGAACGCATACAGCTCTGATGCATATCGGTAATTTTTCTGGAAGCGCAGTGCAAAGGCGGTTCCGGTAGCAGCGACCGGGCAGGCGGCAGCCACGAGAATTGTGCAGGCAACAGTCGACGGCAGATGTGCTGCAGCAAGTCCGCTGAGAACGCTGGCTGGCAGCACAAGCAGTTTCACCAGCGAGATCAGGTACATTTTTTTATTTTTCAGCATACCGAAGAGATTTGTCTGTGCCACGGAAATACCGGCGATCATCATGGCGAGCGGTGTGTTCATCGATGCCACGTAGTTCATGGAGTCGGCCAGCAGTGCCGGGATGCGGATTTCGGCAAAGAACAGCAGCAGACCAAGCAGACTGGAAAGGATCATCGGTGAGAGAAGACCCTTCAGGAGTTCTTTGGGTGAAAAATTTCCGGTCATAACCATCATGCCGTGCGTCCAGGAAAAAATATTGAATACGGTCATGTAGGCGGTCAGATAGAGAACACCCTCACCGCCTAAAATACTCTGAACCAGTGGGATTCCGATAAATCCGCAGTTGGAATACATGGCGGAAAAGCGGTCGATTCCGCAGTCTGGATTTCCTTTCGTACGAATCAGGGCGGTGGAGAGAATGCAGCCGACAATGTGCGTCAGAAATGCGGCCAGATAAGAAAGCAGAAGTCCATGGACTAGCTGTGGGCTGTAATCTACCTGAAGCGATAATACAGCGAGCATGGGATTGACGATCATCAGAAGCAGGTTGGCGAGCATTTTGCTGCCGGTCTGGTCGATCAGTTTTTTGCGGTAGCAGAAGATACCGAGGAGCAGCAAAAGCAGCATTTTTACAATCTGGTTTACTATAATGAGAAACATTGTGGTATAATTCCTTTTATCTATTTTATTTTTTATTATCACATCATTTGCTGGCGCTGTCCAGCAGATTTTACAGAAGGAGGACATCATGAAACAGATTATTCTTGCGTCGGCTTCGCCCAGGAGACGGGAGCTGCTCGCTCAGATTGGGCTGGATTTTACGGTACTTCCGGCTTCCGGAGAAGAAAAGATCACAAAACAGATTCCGTCAGAGGTCGTGGAGGAGCTGTCGGGTCAGAAAGCAGAGGCAGTGGCAGAGCAGATTCCGGATGGGATTATCATCGGAGCTGATACGGTGGTGTGTCAGGACGGTGAGATTATGGGAAAACCAAAGGATGAAGCAGATGCGCTGCGGATGCTGAGACAGCTCCAGGGGGAGATGCATTCTGTATTTACCGGAGTGACGCTGATCGTGAAGGAAAATGGCTCTGTGATTTCGAAACAGACCTTTTCACAGGAGACGAGAGTGTATCTTTATGCGATGACAGACGAGGAGATCCAGGATTATATCGCGACCGGCGAGCCGATGGACAAAGCGGGAGCATATGGAATACAGGGACGTTTCGCTGCGTATGTAGAGGGAATTGAGGGCGATTACAATAACGTGGTCGGACTTCCGGTGTCTGCGGTATGGCAGGAGATCAAGGAGTTCTGCGTATGAGACAGGACGGAGGGCGCTTATGAGCTTTGCAGGAAAGGCAGTTCTCGCACTGTTCTGGTTGATGCTGGTACCCTGGGGAGCCGGGACTGTGTTTTTCAGAAAAGAAAAAACGATGAACCATGGACAGAGTTTTCTGATCGGCTATGTATTTCTTTTTTTTGTGACCGAGCTTCTGACGCTGTCGATGATCTGGCTGAAACTGCCGCTGCACGTCCTGTCAATCTGCTATGTGGTGATCGGAGTGGGGACGGCGGGTGCCGGCATTTGGCAGTGGAAAGTGAAATATCAGAAAGCCAGTGTGAAGCATGATGAGGGAAAACCAGTAAAACCAGCCGAAGATTCAGACGCAGGAGTAGAAAAAAGACCCTGGTCTGCCGGGCTGTGGGCGTGTCTGCGAAGTATTTCCGCATGGCTGTGGATCGCGCTTGTTTTGATCGCAGCGCAGATCTGTGTCGCTTCCCTTCTGGCACACATGGATGCCGATGATGCATTTTATGTCGGCACTGCGACGACCGCAGTTCATACGGATACGATTTTTTCGGTGAATCCTTATACTGGGAATGCATACCGAAAGCTGCCGAGCCGCTACGTACTGTCACCGTTTCCAATCTTTCTGGCGGTGATCAGCCAGCTGTGCGGTGGGCTTCATCCGGCAATTGTGGCGCATGTGATTTTTCCGGCTGTATTTCTGGTCATGGCGTATCTCGTGCTGTACCAGTTCGCAAAGCTGTTTTTCCCGGAAAATGCCGATGCAAGAGGGATTTTTTTGATTCTCGGTTGTGCGCTGACGTGGTTTTCTGGTTTTTCCGTTTACACTTCCGGGAACTTTCAGATGATCCGTATCTGGCAAGGCAAAGGTCTCCTGGCAGCGGCACTTTTGCCGCTTTCGGTCTGGCTGTGCATGAAAACCGTGATGCAAAAGAAATCGGAGCTTCCCTGGTATTTTCTGCTGCTTACAAATGGCGCCTGCTGCCTGGTATCGTCAATGGGAATCATGCTTTCGCCGCTGGTGATGGGGATTTTTGCAGTGATGGGAGCCGTTCACTGTCGTGAGCCGAAAAGGATCATAACATGCATTCTGTGCTGCATCCCGTCAATCGTGCTCGGGGCAGCATATGTGCTAATAAAGTGAAAGGGGCTGTCATGAAAGAAGTGATCAATTTAATATTTTCCACCTGGCAGTCGTACTGGAATGGAAGCGGATATCCGTATCTGCTGGCCGGAACTGTGCTGTTTATTTTGGCCGGTCTGTTTTTAAGAGGGCAATATGGCAGAAAAAAATATATAAAATTTGGACAAAATCCTGAAAAAGATGACAGAAAGTCTGAGATTGAAAACAGCATCGTAAATAAAGAGCAGAGTGAGGCCTGCCGGGAAGATGCGGACAGAACGTGCACAAAAGCGAGAGCAGGCGCAGTTGCCATCTACACGCTTCTGGCACTGGCAGCTTTCTTCTTTCCGGTAAGTGCCTGGATTCTTCAGAAATGTATCGGTGCCGAAGTGTACTGGCGTGTGCTTTGGGCAGTTCCGGTGGTGCCGCTTCTGGCGTATGTCGGCACGAGGCTGGTGCGGATGCCGAAGAAAAGGATCGCTCAGGCAGCAATGCTTGCCATAATGCTTGGGGTGACAGCGGTTTCCGGAAAAAGCATTTATGAGGGCAATTATGTCCGGGCGCACAATTATCAGCAGGTGCCGGATGAGGTGGCGCACGTCTGCAATCTTATCAATGCACATCGCGGTGACGGGGATGCACTTCTGGCAACGGACAACAATCTGTCACCTTATATACGTGTGTATGACGCTTCGATCCGTATGCCGTACGGCAGGCTTGGACGCGGAGCCAAGGCGGAGATTGACCGCACGATCTATCACGACATCAATTTTGAGAGTGACAAATACAGTGAAATCGCAAAAAATGCGAAGCACCGGGGCTGCACGTATCTCGCAATCTGTATTTACAGTGAAAAGCAGCAAAAAGAAATTGAGGCAGAGGGATATGTGCTGCTGGATTTTGTGAATCAGTATGGGGTGTTTGCGCTGGAGAAAGCGGAAGAATCGTAAGATTATAATGGAAGCCAGGGACGGCTTAACTGAGTCAGGCAAGTAGTGAAGCGGATTGCGAATATCCGCTTTGATACGGAGCAGGTAAGTTTCCTGCGGAAGTGCAGGGAGCAATAAGCGGCGGAATGAATTTGTCTGTATCAGATTTACAGCATGAAAAAGCGCAGAGGGAAAGTCGTTTGACTCGAATCTCTGCGCTTTTTATAATCTTATTTTGAGAGATACCTCTCACCGTTAATTCATGCAGTGCTTTTGATAACTGCGAGAGGCGATGAAAGGAATTGCGAAAAAATATATTTACTCCTGTGCGGTCAGCTGCTTTAAATTTTCCTCGCTGAAATAGTCGATGCGCATTGCGTGACGCACGTCATCGAGGGTTTTTGCTGCGGTGGCACGTGCTTTTTCGCTGCCGGCTTTCAGGATATCAAAGACATCTGCCGGACGGCTCTCCCACATCTTGCGGCGCTCGCGGATCGGTCCCAGCTCTGACTGCATGACGTTGTTCAGGAATTTCTTTACCTTGACATCACCGAGCCCCCCGCGCTGATAATGCGCTTTGAGTTCGTCAAGATTCTGATACTCCGGAAGAAATTCTGCGAAATGCTCCGGACGGCAGAAAGCATCGAGGTAGATGAAGACCGGATTGCCCTCTGTGCGGCCAGGATCCTGTACACGCAGGTGATTCGGATCAGTGAACATGGACATGATTTTTTTCCGGATGTCTTCTGACTCATCAGATAAATAAATGCAGTTGCCAAGAGACTTGCTCATCTTTGCTTTTCCGTCGATACCCGGCAGACGCAGGCAGGCCTGGTTGTCCGGCAGGATGATCTGCGGGTCGGTGAGTGTTTCACCGTAGACGGTGTTGAATTTGTGTACGATCTCCTTGCACTGCTCAAGCATCGGAAGCTGATCCTCACCAACCGGAACCGCAGTGGCACGGAAGGCGGTAATGTCTGCCGCCTGGCTGATCGGATAGCAGAAAAATCCGACCGGAATGCTCGTCTCAAAACCACGCATCTGAATTTCAGATTTTACAGTAGGATTGCGCTGTACGCGGGATACCGTGACAAGATTCATATAGTAGAACGTAAGCTCAGTGAGCTCCGGCACCATCGACTGGATAAAGATGGTGGATTTTTCCGGATCAAGTCCACATGCAAGGTAATCGAGTGCAACCTGCAGAATGTTCTGACGCACTTTTTCCGGATGCTCCGCATTGTCAGTCAGTGCCTGCGCGTCGGCGATCATGATGTAGATTTCGTCGAATTTACCGGAATTCTGTAACTGGACACGTCTGGCAAGTGAGCCTACGTAATGTCCAACGTGAAGGCGGCCGGTCGGTCGGTCACCTGTTAAAATAACCTGTTTCATAATTTAATGGAACTCCTTTCTGTAGCTGGTACAGTATTAGACTTCCGGAACTGTATCCGGATAAAAAACATCTACAAGAAACAGTGCGTTCGGCGGAGCCGTAAAACCGGCAAGAGAGCGGTCAAGACCATCCAGAATCATCGGAATCTGAAAAGGCGCCCGATTCCCGGTGCCAACCTCGATCAGTGTGCCGGTGAGAATACGCACCATGTTGTAGAGAAAACCATCACCGTGATAGCGGATGCGCAGGATTCCATCCTGTTCTTCAATCGAGATATCGAAAATGGTACGCACCGTTGACTTTTTCATGTGACGATTGGCACAGAAGCTTTTAAAATCATGTGTGCCGATGAGATAAGAGGCAGCTTCTTTCATTTTTTCAATATTCAGCGGCTCTTCGATGCGAAGAAGGTAACGCCGGTCGAAAATATTTGCGACAGCTCCGCAGTCAATACGGTATTCGTAAATCTTGCTTGTGGCCGACAGCCTTGCATGAAAGCGTTCCGGCGCTTTTTCAACGGCAAGCACGCGAATATCCTGCGGAAGATACTGATTAAAATACTCTTGAATCTGCGAACAGGAATGACGGCTCAGCATTCGTGGGATACGGTAATTGGCAATCTGGCGCAGTGCATGCACACCGGCATCGGTACGCCCGGAGCCGTTCAGGTCGACAGGTTCGCCGTAAAGCTGCAGCAGGATCGCTTCCAGCTTGCCCTGGATCGTATCCGCTGTGTTTCCCTGACGCTGCCAGCCATTGTAGCGGGTACCGTCATACTGTATCATAAGACAAAAATTTGCCATACAATTCCTCCTCTTCTTCCGATGTACTCTCGATGTCTTTCCTGCCGCCCACAGATTTTCTCACAAAATCAGGCACAAAAAAATCCCGAGAATATATCTGTATGATAGGATAACAAGTTTGCGAGGGAAAATCAAGTGTGAAGGATGGTTTCAAGGGGAAATCGTGGCGGTTTGGGTTGAAATAAATGAGGGGAATCGGATATACTGAGAGAAGTGCGGCGCCACGAAACGAAAGAAAGTGATCATGTAAAGCGAAGTGTCCGTGAAAACAGAAAAAGTGTCCGTTAAAACAGAAAAAGTGACCGGGAACTGAGAGGGAAGAAGTGAAGTATCCGTGAAAACAGAAAAAGTGTCCGTGAAAGCGGAAAAAGTGACCGGGAACTGAGAGGGAAGAAGTGAAGTATCCGTGAAAACAGAAAAAGTGTCCGTGAAAGCGGAAAAAGCGACCGGGAACTGAGAGGGAAGAAACGAAGTATCCGTGAAAACAGAAAAAGTGTCCGTGAAAGCAGGAGTGAGAAACATCGGAAAACAGAAACTGACAGAATAGGGAGAGACTAAAATGGAAGAAATGGAAGTAGAAAAATCAGAACCACAGAAATTAGAAACAGAAAACCAGGAAAAACTTGTCAGAAAAAAGCGGGAAGAAATCGAGCAGCAGCTTCTTGACCTTCCAATCGTGCAGTATGCGTGGCTTTCGGAAAAGGACATTCCATTTTCGGATCATGTACGTGAAATCTGCCGGAAGGAATGCCCGCGTTACGGGAAGAGCTGGTCCTGTCCGCCGGGAGTCGGAACCGTAAAGGAATGTCAGGGACGGTGCAGCCATTTTTCGGAGGTGTTTGTATTTACGACGATCGCGGAGGTGGCGGATGTTGACAATCTGGAGGAGACGCTGGCAACGCGGCCGGAGCATGAGGCGGTGACAAAAAAGGTGCAGGAGGTTTTGCGTCCCTATTTTGGGGAGACGCTTGCACTCTCCGCACAGTCCTGTGAGATCTGTGAGAAATGCGCCTACCCGGATGGTCCGTGCCGCTATCCGGATCAGATGATGCCCTGCGTAGAGGGATATGGGATCGTGGTACTGCCGCTGGCAGAAAAAGCGGGGATTGAGTTTATGAACGGAGCAGGGATCGTGACGTGGTTCGGGATGGTGCTGCTGGCGGAGGAATAGCCGGAAATGCGGTATTCCTGAAACACATAATCAAAGCTCTAAAAACGTCAGAGTTCATTTTTATATCCACAGGCTATATAACAGGATCATAAACGGCATAGTCAAAATCGAGCATGCAGTGGTAAGTACATAGAGGATACTGGAATATGCGGCATCTTTATCGTAGAGCTGTGCCAATGACGTAACGGTAGCGCAGGCTGGCGTGATGCAGGCAAGATATACGGTAAGAAGGATATTTTTTCCATCCGGTATCCATTTTGCTGCGCCGGAAATTCTGATAACAAGCAGGATGACAAGCGGACAGACAAGCAGTCTTAGAATAACCGGAATGTAGTTTCGAATCCGCGCAAATACATCTTTAAGCGGCGTCTCGGAAATTGCCATGCCGGCAAGAAGCATTCCCATAGGGCCGATCATGTCTGCCATCATATCAATCGTTTCAGCCGGAACTTTCGGTAAACGAATCCCGGTAAAAAATAATAACGCACCTGCCAGTATAGAGATGACGTTGATATTCAACAGGATCTTTTTCCATTGTAAATGCTCATCTCTGCAAAGCATATGACAGCAGTGAGTCCAGATCAGGATCAGCTGAACCACGATGAAGCTGCAGGAATAAATAACATATTCATCTCCAAGAAGTGCTTTGATAAGAGGTACAACCAGGATTCCACCGTTTGTATAAATGACAGTAAGCTGTTCAATCACATTCAGCTTCAGCGGCTTTCGAGTGATTGCTGCAATCAGAATGAAGACAATATGTGCAGCGACAGAAGCTGTCAGTGTATACAACAATCCATTTCGTACCTGTGGTGTATATTCAATCTGAAAAGAATTGATGATTACGCAGGGTAAAATCAGGTAAACAAGTATCACAGAGATACATTTACTGTCTGAAGCTTTTAACTTTCCTGTTTTTACAAGCAAAAATCCAAGCAGAAGAATCAGAAATAATTTAAGAATCTGTTCCGCAAGTAATACGCTTATTTCCATAAGAAATCCTTCTTTCATTTTTTGCACACCATAATAGCATCAGGCGTTGGAAAAAGCAAGCTGTTGCGTTATGTATGCACTGCCAGCTCTCCATTCTTTCATCTGGAGGGGCAGGTTTGTCTCTGGAAAATCCGTTTTTTTCCAGAAAAAATGTCCGATTTCACAGAAACACCACATTTTAATCACAATTCAGTCAAAGGAAGCCATTATACTGTCATCATAAAGAAAAAGAAAAGACAACAGAAACGAAAGAAAGCAAAAAGAAAGGCTCCGGTGATCCCCCCGGGTGACGGAAGCTTCCGGGAGTTTCTGAGATACAAAGACTAAGGAGGTCTTATATATGAAAAAACAGACATTGATTTCTCTTTTATGTGCAGGCGTTTTAACGGCAGGTGCAGTTACCGGACTGATGGGATTTGCAGATAAGGACAGTGCAAACGATGTTTCTCTTATGAGCAGTAAAAAAGTGGAGCTGATCTCTACAAGCTCTGATATCGATACCGCCGAGGTTTCAACAGACGGCACGATCACAGGAGTCAGCGATGTGGCAGCGGCAGTAATGCCGGCAGTCGTATCGATTACAAATAAATCAGTACAGGAAGTGCAGAACTACTTCAGCAGATACGGATACGGTGCTCCGTCTTATACAGAGGAGAGCACAAGTGCAGGCTCCGGAATCATCATCGGACAGAATGATGACGAGCTTTTGATCTGTACGAACAACCACGTAGTAGAAAACTCAACAGAACTTACCGTTGGTTTTGCAGACGGCTCCGCGTATGAGGCAGTTGTCAAAGGAACCGATGCAGCAAATGACCTGGCGGTTGTAGCGGTCAAACTGGATGATATTTCCGATGACACGATGGATGCAATCAAGATCGCAGAGATCGGTGATTCGGATGATCTGGTAGTCGGTCAGCAGGTTGTTGCGATCGGTAATGCACTTGGTTATGGACAGTCCGTAACGACCGGTATCGTCAGTGCGCTGAACCGTACGATCCAGATCGAGGGCAATGAGCAGACACTGATCCAGACTGATGCAGCAATCAATCCGGGCAACAGCGGCGGCGCACTTCTTGATATGCAGGGCAGAGTCATCGGTATCAACTCCGCAAAGGCATCTGCGAACGGTGTTGAGGGTATGGGTTATGCGATCCCGATTTCTACTGCAAAACCGATTCTTGAGGATCTGATGAATAAAAAGACAAGAACAGAAACGGTCAGTGAAGAGGACAGCGCTTATATCGGAATCACCGGCAAGGCAGTTTCGAATGAAATGTCAGAGCTTTACGGCATCCCGGAAGGCATTTATGTCACTGATGTCAGTGAAGGAAGCCCGGCAGAGGATGCAGGTCTGAAGAAAGGTGACATCATCACAAAGTTTGATGGCAGCAGCGTGACAAGCATGTCCGGTCTGAAAGAGACACTTGCTTACTATGCGGCAGGCGAGGAAGTTCCGGTTACCATCAGCCGTCAGTCCGGTGATGGATACGAGGAGCAGAAAGTAACACTGACCCTGGGGGCTGCAGCAGATTACCAGAGCCAGGCAGACGACAGTAATAACAGTAACTCCGGCAAGTAAATAGATCATCTGGCATCAGAGTATGTTTGGCGATGAGGCGGATTGCAAAGATCCGCTTCGCAGCCGTAACAAAAACACATCGAGATAGCACAACGTTAAAGTAATAGCGTGCTGATGCAAAAAATAATTGCCAAATGATTTTTGGTAGTGTATAATAATCGCATGTGTGTGACGGAGCAGACATAGATACCCGCGGCGCAGCCGCGGGTATTTTGGGTTATATAGCGGACAGGATACAGCCTGCAGAGTGATAAAATTCATGTGCAGACCAAAATGACAGTCATCTGCTATGCGATAACCGGATATCCGTGAGGAGACGCGGCAGCAGAAACTGTGTTTTCCGGTATGCCGCATAAATTTATCAGGCAAGGGGGCCAATTCATATGTCTTATACAGAAGAGATCTACGAGAGAGTTGTAGCACAGAACCCGGGCGAGCCGGAGTTCCATCAGGCCGTAAAAGAAGTACTGGATTCACTGAAACTGGTGATCGATGCAAATGAGAAGCAGTACAGAGCAGTCAGCCTGCTTGAGCGTCTGGTAGAGCCGGAGCGCATCATTTCTTTCAAGGTTCCGTGGGTAGATGACAATGGCAAGGTACAGATCAACAAAGGTTACCGTGTACAGTTCAACAGCGCAATTGGACCGTACAAGGGAGGTCTGAGATTCCATCCGTCTGTAAATCAGGGCATCCTGAAATTCCTTGGTTTTGAGCAGACATTTAAAAACTCTCTGACAGGTCTGCCGATCGGCGGCGGCAAGGGCGGTTCCAACTTCGATCCGAAGGGAAAATCCGACCGTGAAGTTATGGCATTCTGCCAGAGCTTTATGACCGAGCTGTCCAAGTACATCGGAGCAGACGAAGATGTACCGGCTGGAGATATCGGTGTAGGCGGAAGAGAGATTGGCTATTTATATGGACAGTACAAGAGACTGACCGGAAAATATGAAGGTGTGCTGACCGGAAAGGGACTGACCTGGGGCGGTTCTCTGATCCGTACACAGGCGACCGGTTACGGACTTGTATACATTCTGGATGCAATGCTCAAGGAGCATAATATGGATATCGCAGGCAAGACTGTCGTTGTATCCGGTTCCGGAAACGTTGCAATCTACGCTACAGAGAAGGCACAGCAGCTTGGCGCAAAGGTTGTTGCAATGAGCGACTCCAACGGATACGTTTACGATCCGGAAGGCATCAAGCTTGACCTTGTAAAAGAGATCAAAGAAGTTCGCCGCGGAAGAATCAAAGAGTATGCACAGGCAGTTCCGGGTGCAGTTTATACAGAGGGCAAGGGCATCTGGACAGTAAAATGCGACATCGCACTTCCGTGTGCAACACAGAACGAGCTGAACCTCGACGATGCAAAGGCACTGAAAGCAAACGGCTGTCAGGTTGTAGCAGAGGGTGCAAACATGCCGACTACCAGAGAAGCTACAGATTACATCCTGGAGAGCGGACTTCTGTTTCTGCCGGGTAAGGCATCCAATGCAGGTGGTGTAGGTACCTCCGCACTTGAGATGTGCCAGAACAGCATGCGCCTGAGCTGGACCGCAGAAGAGGTAGATGCAAAGCTCAAAGAGATGATGAACAACATCTATGCAAAGATCTCTGACGCGGCAAAGAGATATGGTGTAGAGGGCAACTATGTAGCAGGTGCAAACATCGCCGGATTTGAAAAAGTTGCAGATGCAATGATCGCACAGGGCACAGCACTGTAAGGCTGATGTAAGCTGCATTATAAAAGAAAAAAGGCAGATCGCAAAGATGGTCTGAACGGGGTCGAAATTCTGATTTTGGAATTTCGGCCTCTTTTTATTTCGTGGCTCTCCTACAGGCAGTGAAGTGGATTGCAAATAGCCGCATTCTCCAAACAGTTGCCAAACCGCCGCAAACGACCTAAATTCTCTGCAATATCGCTTGCGTATCGAATGGAGGTATTATATAATGATGCCAGGGTCAAAAACTGCGTATCTGGATGACAGTTCGGAAATCTGATCCTGCGTGAAAACAAACGATATGGAATGAAACGGAAAACGAGAATGACTTGGGTGGAATGGACTGGATGTGCAGGTTTTCTGTGCTATTTTCTTTATGATATCAACAGCATTACGTGGAAAAACAAGCTGCTTCAGAGGTTCTTTTTACTGGGGACTCTGTTAGTGGCTTTTTCCAGTGTCGGGATTATTGCAGATGGTTTTGACGGGATGAGGAAGCAGCCGCTGTGTGTGGTGTTTTTCGGAATATTTGCATTGTTTTTTTTCGGACTAATGGTGTATACTCTGTTTTTTGCATTACCGTTTGGAGAAACGTATGTGGAGGAAAATCACAGAAGAAAAACGTATACGAAAGGCATGTATGCACTGTGCCGCCATCCCGGTGTCCTGTGGTTTGCACTTTTCTATCTGGCACTTGCACTTATGATCGGAACAGCGCGTGCTGCTGTGGACGGTGCTCTTTTGACAGCATGGAATGTCTGCTACATCTGTCTGCAGGATCGGGTGATTTTTCCACAGACGTTTTATGATTATGAGAAATACAGAAAAACGACTCCGTTTCTCTTTCCAAACCGGAAAAGTGCCGGAAGGTGTTTTGACTTTTTCAGAAGGGAGATGAAAAAATGAGCCTTAGCGAACGGCTGCAAAAGCGGGAATATCAGGAAATCTGGAATCAGTACTGTGGATTTCTGGATCTGAACATTGAAGAATATATGAAGATTCAGAATCGCCTGATGGAAGAACAGATTCAGCTTTTTAGCAGCTGTGAGCTTGGTTCATTGATTCTGAAGGGGAAAAGACCGCAGACGATAGAAGAGTTTCGCAGGATGGTTCCACTGACAACGTATGAGGATTATGCGGATATTCTTCTGAGAAAACAGGCGGAAAGTCTTCCGGGAAATCCGGTGATCTGGATTCAGACAACATGGGAAGGCGGAAAGCATCCGATCAAGGTGGCACCGTATACACGAAGTATGCTGGATACGTTTCGGAATAATGTTGTGGCCTGCCTGCTTCTGGCAACAAGTGAGGAGAAGGGACATTTTTCCTACGAGGAAGGAGATAAGATGCTTTACGGGCTGGCGCCGCTGCCGTATGCAACGGGGCTTTTGCCGCTGCTTCTTGGTGAGGAGACAGATATTCGTTTTCTGCCGGAAGTAAAGGAAGCAGTGAATATGACATTCAGTCAGCGTAATAAGCTTGGATTTAAGCTGGCACTGCAAAAGGATGTAGAACTGTTTTTCGGTCTGGGAAGTGTGACGTATGCAGTGAGCCAGAGTCTGGCATCATCAGGAGGAGGCAGCGGCAATCTGCGCAGTCTGCTTGGCTGTGAGCCGCATATGCTTTATCGGATGGCCCGGGCAAAGCATCTAAGCAAAAAAGAGGGCCGGCCGATTCGTCCCAAAGACCTGTTTGGGCTGAAGGGATTTATGGTAGCGGGAACGGACAACCGCTGTTATAAGGACGAGCTGGAAGAATTATGGGGAATCCGGCCAATGGAGATTTTTGCAGGTACAGAACCGTCCCTGATCGGAACGGAAAGCTGGACACGCGATGGCATGTACTTTTTTCCGGACAGCTGTTTCTATGAGTTTATCACAGAAAAAGATATGGAGGAGTTGGAGGAACATCCGGATTTTATTCCACAGACACTTTTGATGAATGAGGTGCTGCCGGGCGAAAAATATGAGCTGGTGCTGACAGTATTAAAGGGCGGTGCGTTTGTCCGGTACCGCTGCGGTGATGTATATCGCTGTGTTGGGCTGTCAAACCGGGAGGATGGGACAAAAATTCCACGTTTTGAATATATTGACCGTGTGCCTTCGATTATAGATATTGCGGGATTTACAAGAATATCTGAAAATGGGATCATAAGTGCGATCCGCTTATCCGGTCTTCCGGTGATACATTGGACGGCGGCAAAAGAATTTAATGAACAGAACCGGCCGTTTCTGCATCTGTATGTGGAAATGGAGTCAGAAGCGTTTGTACAGCGGGCAGTGAGCACAGAGATTCTGAGGGAGATTCTGACGACATATTTTAAATACATCGATCAGGATTACCGCGATCTGAAAAAGATACTCGGAATGGATCCTCTGGTCGTGACGATTTTGCGGTGTGGGAGTTTTGAGGCATACCGAGAAAAAAACGGAAAAGAGATCCGGCATATGAATCCTTCAAAGAGAGAACTGACGGAATTGATTCAGATACAGAAAAGCAATTGGAGATAAAACGATGGGGACCTATGGATATATTTCGTGTATTGCACTTTTTTGTTACGTTTTTATGCTGCTTTTGATGCTGGCAGCACGGCGGAATAAGATTGCGAACAGCTTTCTGATCCTGCTCATCGCGATGATCTGCTGGACCGGAGGTTCTCTTTTTATGAGAAATCTGATCTGGCCCGGGTACCGGTTCTGGTATCACGTATCATTGTTCGGGCTGTTTGCCCTGCCCTTTGGATACTATCGTTTTATTACGGAATTTGCAGGGAAAACGAAAAAAAGCGAAAGTATTTTTTATGGTGTGCTGTATCTGCTTTTATTTGCAGTCAATGTGCCGCATGGATTTTTGCTGGCACCGCCGGAGCTGGTGAAGACGGGTGAAAAACTCTCGTTTGTCTATCGGACAAACTGGCATGTGATTTTACTTTTTGCAGCGGGTGGACTGACTGTGATCCATGTGCTAAGTGTACTGCTGCACTTTTGCCGGAAAAACCGGACGATGGGCAAGCAGTTTCAGCCGATCCTCCTTGGTATCTGTTTTCTGTTTGCCGGACAGATCGCGCTTCTGATACCGGTGTTTTCCGGATTCCCGATAGATATTCTTGGTGGATTGGTCAATGCATTTTTAATTCTGTATGCACTGATACGGAGAAGACTGTTTCAGCTGCGGCTCCTGGCATCTGAGGGGCTGTGTTATGGTGTCGGGCTCTTGTTGAATTTTGTGCTCTACTTTAACTTATCGCCTTATATTGCGGATGCACTGCAGCAGATTCTTCCGCAGACCTCAAATTATTATTCCCTGGTATTTTCTGTGTGTTTTCTGGGAACAGCAATGCTTTTGGCATTTGTCTGGCGTGAGATTATGAAAAACGTATTCGTGAAGGAAGAGCTGCAGCAGGCGGAGGATCTCAAAAATTTCAGCGCTGCCGTATCCAGGAGCCTCTGTGTTCAGGACATTCTGGATGAGATCATTCATGTGATCCGGCGTACGGTGCAGGTAGAAGGCATCTATATCTGTATTCAGGAGCTGCAAAGCGGTGATTATCTGATGAAGTATAGTGACGGACCTTTGGATGACCGTTCCTTTCGTCTGAAAAAGGACAATCCGATGGTGTGCTGGCTGAAAAAGAGCGAAGGAATCCTCATGCGGGAATTCAGGACAACTGTGGAATATAAAGCCATGTGGGAAGCAGAGAAAAAACAGCTGAGAGATCAGAAGATTGAAGCATGCATCGGACTGAAGGATGATGAAGATCTGGTGGGTGTACTTCTTTTGGGAGAAAAGAAGGGACATAAGAAGCTGGATAACAATGATCTGAAGCTGCTCAACTCGATTGCCTCTGTGGCATCAATTGCGATCAAAAATGCACGGCTTTATGAGCAGGCTTATTACGAGGCACGGACAGATGAACTGACCGGACTTTTGAACCGGAAATATTTTACAGAGGTACTCAATGAGGAGTTCGAGAAAAACAAAGAAGGTTCGCTTGCACTGGTGATCCTTAATCTGGATGATTTCAAGCTTTACAATCAGCTGTATGGTACGAAGCAGGGGGATGAAACGCTGAAACAGGTCGGCAGGATCATTCAGGCAAGTGTCGGCGATAATGGGTATGTGGCGCGGTATACCGGGAAGGAATTCGCCGTGCTGCTTCCGAAGTACGATGTTTATGCGGCAAAGAACCTGACAGAATCCATTCAGAAGCAGATCTTTGCGATGAACCAGCACTCAGAGGACTGTACGCTGAAGGTACTGACCGTCAGTGCCGGCATCAGCGCGGCGCCGTATGCGGCGCGGACGGTCGGGGAGCTTCTCGAGAACGTGGATATGGCTGTTTACCATGTAAAGCGGAATGGAAAGAATGGCATCAAGGTATTTGATACACTGATCCAGGAGAAGCTGAGCACGAAGGAAGGGCAGACAGATCACGAGCATATTTATCAGGAATATGAGTCGACGATCTACGCACTCACTGCGGCAATCAATACAAAGGATCATTATACATTCCAGCATTCGAAGAATGTGGCATATTATGCGACGGAGCTTGCAAAAGCGCTGAATCTGAATTCTGATGTGATTGAGATCGTGCGTCAGGCGGCTCTGCTTCACGACATCGGAAAGATCGGAATTCCGGAGAGCATTTTGAACAAGCCCGGGCGGCTGACGGATGACGAATACGATGTGATCAAGGGGCATGTGGAGGCATCCATCGGAATTATCCGTCATTTGCCTTCGCTGGATTATGTGATCCCGGCGGTGATCGGTCATCATGAACGTTATGACGGAAAAGGGTATCCAAGACGGATTGCGGGAGAGAATATTCCTCTGACTGCACGTATTCTGTGTGTGGCGGATTCCTTTGATGCAATGACTTCAAAGCGCTGCTACAAAGACGGCATTCCGGTCGAACGTGTGCTGAAGATTCTTCGGGAAGAAGAAGGCCGTCAGTTTGATCCGAAGCTGGCAAGGGTCTTTGGAGAGCTGGTGGAAAACGGAACGATACATGTGGTAAAGGAGTCTGTTGCCTGAAAAGGGAACAGGCTCCAGTCCTGTTTTGCGTGAGTAATAAGCATGGCTGAGAATCATACAAAAATGTAAGAATTGCGAAAAAAGATTGCGAAAATGAGCTCTTGGATGCTATTATAAAAAAATCGTAACTGTTCAGAGCCAACCTCCAAAATGCTACGCATTTCGTCGGTGTGGCGTATCCGCCAAATAAAATTTCAAAAACAGGCTTAAAAATGCAAGCATTTTCCGCCTTTTTTATGAAATTTTGCTTGGCTCTGAACAGTTACAAAAAATCGATAAAAGACAATAAAAGTAAGTGAAGTAAAGTGGGGCAGAAATGGCAGGAATCAGAGATGTAGCGGCATATGCAGGCGTAGGAGTTGGAACAGTATCAAGAGCATTAAACAAGACAGGATATGTATCAGAAGAAACAAGGAAAAAGATTGATGAGGCAGTAAAGGCACTGAATTACCAGCCAAATGAGCTGGCCAGAAATCTGTATCGGAACCGAAGCGGTATAATAGGGGTAATTGTTCCAGATCTGGAAAATCCTTTTTTTGCAAAATTTATGAAATATACAGAGATGGAGCTGTATCGATACGGATATCGTGCAGTTGTATGCAATACAGTAGAAATCAGCAATCGTGTGGAAGAAATGATTCACCTGATGGAAAAAAATGTGCTGGACGGTCTGATCGTCGGTGTGGATCCGCCGGATGAAAAAATTCTGAAGCGATTGAAAAAACCAGTTGTAAGTATGGATCGAAACTGGGGAGAAAAAGTTCCGGTTATTACATCAGACAGCAAAAAAGGCGGACGGTTGATTGCAGAACGAATCATAGAGTCCGGTTGTAGGAATATCCTGATGATTGAAGGGCGGACGTATATACGGCAGCCGTTTGAGGAGCGCAGCAAGGGCGTAAAACAGATACTCAGAGAGCATGGGATTTCTGTTATTTCGGCGGAAGTAGAATGGAACGTATTAAGCTATGAGTACTATGCGCAGATGGTAGAAAAATATCTGGATCTGTTCGATGATGTGGATGCGGTCTATGTAGGAGATCTTCTGGCAGTGGCCTGTATGGCGGTCGCAGAAAAACGTGGAATCCAGATCCCGGAAGAACTTAAAATTATCGGCTATGACGGGCTGGATATCGGAAAATTTGTAAATCCCCCGCTGACGACAGTCAAGCAGAATATTCCGCAGATGGCAAAATGCTGCGTAGATACTATCATGCATCTGCTGGATGGTGATACAGAGATAGAAATGAAACAGGTTTGTGATGTGGAACTAATAAAAGGTGGAACAATGTAGTTTGTTCCATTTATATAATACAGATAGAAGCGATAAATTGAAGCTGAGAAGACAGTATATAGAAGTTAAAATATACAGTTTTCTTGGCTTTTATTTGTATTTTTTTTCTGTATTGACAAAAAAACAGCTGCGATATATAATACGTGTATGGAACGGGTTCCACTTCAAAGAAGGAGGAAAAAGATGGATTTTTACAGTGGAAATTACAGAAAAGCGGAGCTGTTTATCCGGAAGGCAGGAGAAGAAAATGGAACGTTTTCATTAATGGGAAAAGGACAGCAGGTGTTTGTGACAGAGGTGGTTAATGATATTTTTCATAAAATGACAGTTGAACTTTGTGAGAATACAGAATATCAGCTGATATGGACAAATTCGCTGATCAGTCAGATGTATCTGTGCGGAAATGAAGACGTAGAAGAGACAGGGATTAAATATCTGATTGTAAATAATGAACAGCCGGAAAAAACAGAAGTTTTTGACACTTCCTGGAGAGAACAGTTCCATTTTACCCCTTATGTAAATTGGAGCAATGACCCGAATGGCCTATGCTGGTTTCATGGAAAATATCATTTATATTACCAGGCAAATCCACATGAGCAAAAATGGGATAATATATACTGGGGACATGCAGTGAGTAAAGATCTGGTTCACTGGAATTATCTTCCATATGCATTGGAACCTCAGTCGGAGATTCTGGAATCACATGACCTGGTCGGCGGAGCTTTTTCCGGATCCGCAGTCGTTTTGCCGGATGGCCTTAGAATTTTCTTTACCAGAGATTTGGAAAAACGTGGAAAACCGGAAACGATCCGTCAGTCACAGGCAACGGCATTCAGCAAAGACGGGCTTGTTTTTTCGGAAGAACAGGAGATTCTGCCGGCTTATGCCGTGGAAGGAATTGATATGAACTTCCGGGATCCCAAAGTTTTTCGGGCTGATGGGAAATGGTATATGGTTTTGGCAACCAACTATTTTGGAAAGGGCAGTATTCTTTTGTTTTCCTCAGAAAATATGCTTCAATGGGAATTTGTCAGACCACTGATCCAGGAAGATGATCCTGAGATCCCAAGTATGGAATGTCCGGATTTCTTTCCTTTGGGGGAGAAGTCATGGGTGCTTCTTGCGTCAGTCATGGGGATTCGGACAAGATATGGGCACATCGGAAGTACCTTCTTTTGAAGTTCCCTGAAGAACGGAAATCATATCACCATTGCATTTTTTAGACAAATTGATTCCCTCTTTCAGTCTCATAACACAGAGATGCCCATGCTCTACACAGTAGTGGAACATATCTTCTGAATAATAACCTCTGTCAAAAATAATAATACTGTTGTTATATAGTCCCATATCTTCAAGAACTTTAAGATCTATATTCACCATGAGCTGTTTCTTGCGGAGAAGAAGAATCCGGGTGTCAGTGTAAATGTATATAAGGAATATGTTTTTTATAGGATTAAGGAAATGAACTTTCCTGTCATTGTGAAGGATACATTAGGTGCAGGGTCAATCGGAGTGGAAGTCATGAACTCCTATGAGGAAGTAGAGAGCTTTCTTAATTCCAATCGGAACAATTCAGATATAATAGTGGAAGAACTGATCCAGGGAGAACAAGGTCGCAGGAGGAGCTGATCCGATTATATGGGAATCCGCATGTGGATTATATTATGCAGCTGGAAACCTCAGTGGCAGGTATGGAGAAAATCAACTATTGCGAGGTTGTTATCAGCACCGATCAGGAAAAAGAAGATATTCTTAATATCCTGAATGAACTGGAAGAGGAATTCCCGGGGCTTGTTTCCGATGATGTGAAAGCAAATGCCGGAGAGCTTGTTGCAAAATATCAATGAGAATTCTGCGGTCGATAAGACCGCCGTTTTCTGCTGTTTGCAGAAATTAAAACCATTTTGCAGCGTATTGCTGTAATTGTTCCTGGACATCCCGGTAGCTGTATTTGCTGACCGGGATTATTTCATGATTATTCAGTGTGATTTCAAAGCGTCTGATTGAACGGACAGCATACAGAGAAACAATGTAGCATCTGTGACATTGCACGAAGATATCTTTCGGCAGAGTTTCACGGACTGCAGAAAGGGATTTATATATCTTCGTGACAGTACCGTCCTGAAGGTGAATCTGCAGTTCTTTATTGATTATTTCAATATAGGTAATATCCCTGATATGAAAGGATACAGTTCTGGACGGAGTGTCGATTATAATGGATTTCGGGATCAGATGTCGGATCGCACGGGTTAGTGCTTCTGCAAGTTTTTGACGGCTGATCGGCTTGAGGATATAACCTACAGGTTCAGCAGAATATGCATCGAATACAAATTTCTCACTGCTGGAAATGAAGATAACGGGAATTTGGTTTTCAGTGTCACGGAGACATTCTGCAAAGCTGATCCCATTGTTTTCACCCAGCATAATATCAAGAATCAGAATGTCACAGCTTTTGGGAGTATTCTGCAATGTATTTTTTAATTCTGAAATAGAAGTATATTTTCGAATCTCACAGGATTCTCCCATGGATGCTAAAATATCGATGATCATTTCTGATATTTGTGTTAAAAAAATCGGTTCATCATCACAGATGACAATATGGTACATAGTGAAAGCCTCCTATTATTCGTTATTTTCGTCAAGACAAAGCGTTGTTGTTACAGCAAAAAAACCACCACGTACCTGTACGCTCAGTATACCATTGTATTTTTCGGCGATTCCATTGATGATCTTAAGACCGTAACCGTGTCTGTCACTGTTCTTTTTACTGGATTTATATTTTCCATTCGTGATTCTCAAGTTATCCTCATTGTAGGAGTTTTCACATTTAATAAACAGAAAATTTCCCTTTGAATGGAGATTCAGCCGGATGATCCGCTGTCCTTCAGAAACCTTCTGACACCCTTCTACTGCATTTTCCAAAATATTTGTCAACATCCGGCACAAATCAATATCTTCCATGTTGAGTCTTCTGCCAATGATAATACTGTACTCCACTATGGCTTTATAACGGCTGGCACGTTCTGCAAATTCTGAAAGGATGGAATTGACCAGAGCATTGGCTGTGTAGGTGACAAAAGGAAGCTGTTCGGCTTCTTCAGTAAATTTCTGTATATACTGTCTGGCACCTGCATAGTCCTCCTGTTTAAGATAGGAGGACAGGGCATTCATATGATGCCGGATCTCATGGTGTATTTCCAGAATATGTTCATTGTTTTCTGCCTGATTCCGATAGTTTTCCAGTATGCGCTCGGAAATCCTCTGTTCTTCCTGTTTACTGCGGATGTATTCCATGACACTGAAGAATACGGCATATACTATGAAAGCAAATACTGCAAACAATACAAACATAGCATGGACAATTATATTGGTGGAAAGATTTATTATGCTTGAGAATTGTGCAATACTGGCAATTAGAATAAACAAAGCAGGGAGGGAGCAGAGAATCTTCCAGATACGTGATTCCAGATCAGCGTTGATCATAGTACGGATTCGCTCCATCAGCATGAGAAATGGTTTCGCAAGAAGCAGATTTATGATAAGTGTGAGAATCAGTGCAAGGGGCGGATACATAAAATGATCGGATGGGAACCGGAAAGTACGGTGCAAAAAAGTAACAGTACTTGTGACAAAGAATCCGTAGCTCATTACAACAAAAAATACAAACAGTTTTTCTACTGTTTTTGCCTGGATGATAAAGCAGTACAACATTCCGAACAGTAACAAGGCAATATAAAAAATAGCATTCGAGATCAGCTCTTTGTAATCACCGCCGATGTTGAACTGTGCGATAAGAGAAAACGGAATGACCATTACAATAAAAATGGACAGTGCCATGAGCATTGTCTTTTTTGTGCTTAGGCGGAAACGATCCCGGAATGGATACAAACAGAAAAATGCATAAGGAAAAATCTGAAGAGAAAATCCGCAGAAATAACGCAATGCTATCATAAAAATCTCCTGTCAAAAAGATAGATAATGGTCAGGTTACCTATTAAAAATAAGTATACCATTGGCAGAAGGCAAAATCAAATCATATGAAGGCCTTTTTACGCCATATTTTGACTATTCACGCAAAAATATGGACAAGGGAATTAAATTCAAATAATATAAAAATATAAATAATATAGCCACAAAAACATTCAAAAGAAAGGAGACTAAAAAATGAAGAAAAGAATGATTATTGTAACAGTACTGATTATGGGAACTCTGGCATCAGGATGTGTGAGCGTTCAGGCATCAGATATTTTACCTGAACTGACAAAAGACAATGCACTGGAACAGATGATGAAAGCAGGAGAAACAGACAGTCTTGTAAGCAATCATAAAAGTTATGAAGCTACCTGTGAATATATACTGCAGAATACAAAGGTATATGACTATGGAGATTCTGAAGTGATGTATGTAGATATGTATGGTACTACCCAGATGCTCTATAAAGATGGCGAATTAAAATACGGAAAAGAAGGAGATGAGTATCTCTCCTGTCTGTATATTGATGAAGCAGATGGAAATGCAGATGATCTTATAAGCTTTTACACAGATGAAACCATAGAGGAAGAAGTGACGGATATGAAGGAAGATGGTGATACGATCATTATACAGACAAAGGTACCTGAAGAACTTACGCAGAGTGCATTGAATTCTCAGGGAGATGGAGAATCCTACACAGAGGGAGACTGGATTTCTATGGAATATGTGGTTGCTTCGGATGATTACAGACCACTGAAACATACTCAGATTCTGAATCATAAGGACGGCACTTCAGAAGAAGCTTCGAAGATGGAATTCTCCTACGGCGTGGACAGACCTGAGGATGTAGCAGATCTTTGTGAAAAGTACGAAGAAGCAGAAAAAGCAGAAGGTGATGTACGTAATGTGACAGTTACTGCAGCTCCTGGTACAGAGCAGGAAAAGGATTATGCAATCACGGTTCCATCAGATAATCATGTATGGATCATGCTTCATGACGATAATTCTTATTACATTATGTATACAGATAAGGAGTGTAAAGAACTGTACGAGCCAGAGGAAGATGTGAAAGAAGATACACATCTCTATGCAGAGATTGAGTCTTATGAAGAGGCGGAGGATGAAGTATGAGGAGTTTGAGCGTATTTATCAGGAATATTATCTGAAAATTTTGACATTTATACATAAAAGAGTTCCTGATCTGTATGAAGCGGAAGAACTGACTGGAGATGTATTTCTGTCTTTTTACAGAAATATGGACAGTTATGATGAAGAAAAAGGTAGTATAGCTACCTGGTTGTATGCAATCACAGCAAACCGCCTGAAAAACTATTATAGGGATAAAAAGACTCATTATTCTCTGGAAATCCTGAAGCAGCAGACAATTTCTCGGGAAAAAATGCCGGAGGAGATTGTGGCAAAGATTATGAGAGAAGAGACATTAAGAAAAAGTCTGGAGCAGCTTTCTGACAGAGAACGGGAAATTCTTCTGGGAAGATTTTATTATCAGAAAAGTTCCACAGAGCTTGGCAGGCAGATGAATTTATCACCGGGAAATGTAAGGATGATACAGAAATGTGCTCTGGAGAAGTTGCGAATGATTATGGAAAAACAGGGGGAATAGGCGTTCAGGCTACAGAGACTCTGCCTGAACTGACTGGGGATAATGCATTGTAATAGATTATGAAAGCCGGATGACATATTTCAGATATGAGATATTTGCATAGGGGCAGTTTGATGAGGAGGGAAATAAGTGGGCTGCATTTGTATTAGATCTGTCTTTTATAGGATGGAGCCTTCTGGGAATTATAACATTCGGGTTGGTTAATATATTCTTTGCCGGACCATATCAGTATTTAACACAGTCACAGCTTTATTTTCGCCTGAAAGAACAGCATTTTTACCTATTGCAATGATGTGTATGATTTACTGGGCATTTGAAAAACAGGGGCAGCCCTAAGGCTGCCCGGAAGGATTGATATAGTTATTTACGAATAGAACTTCAACGTTTTTGAATTTCATCCATTTTCATGTCTCGTTTTAACATCGTGTTTATCCTCATCTGCTCCTTATATCTGGGATCATCCATAGTAGGACGGCCAAAACCACCGGCAACATTTTCTAATTCTTCTTCAGATAATTCGTTTGTAATGTTCTGTTTGATTTCGCTCATAATAGTTCTCCTTTCCTGTAAGAATTCGAATGCTTGCAAAGCTGATTTCGGGGCTCTATGAACCGTGGGAGGGAGAAATCCTTTACGATGGAAAAAAGATAACTGAGATACCAAGAGAGTCGTTTTCAGGTTCGCTATCTGTTGTTGAGATTGCGCGTGCAATTGTTACAAAACCGAAAGTGCTTTTGTTTGACGAGGCAACCTCTGCACTTGATAACATTACACAGAAACATGTTTCTGATTCTTTGAAAAACTTAAAAAGTACAAGAATTGTGATTGCACATCGATTGTCCACAATCAAAGAATGTGATCGGATTATCGTTTTGGATAAAGGGCACATTATTGAAGATGGTACCTACCAGTCTTTGAGTAAAGCAGGAGGTTTCTTTTCTGAATTGGTTGAAAGGCAAAAAAACTAAGGTTTTTATACCTGTACAATCGTGCAGAAAAAACAGTATTGTAAGGAGATATCCTTCTAAACGTATGCAACAGGCTAAAGTCTGCCCGTATCTGCTACGTAACGCCGTTATCGACCGTCCAAATCAGGCATGGTCAATCAACATTACATACATCCCCATTAAGCGTGGATTCCTGTATCTAACCCAATATAACGATATCAGAGAAGCATGGAAGGCAATCGGTAAATATGTGCACATTTACAACTTTGAACGTTGTCATTCTGCACTCAATAATCAGACACCGGCATCCTGCTATTATCCGATTCTGTTACTGGATAATCATGCGGCCTAAGGGGGGATTTTCTCCCCTACTCAGTTACATATATCAGTTCATTATAAAAAGCTTAGATTTTTGTCTTGACAACTGAACCACTATACACTCCGTACCCAGTAATGGGAAAGATACATAAATAGCCAAAAAGTACGTATACTATCTTCCATATAGAAAGTAAATTTTTATACAGGAGGACAGACATGGACAACAGCACAAAGAAACTATTAGAAGAATGCAGTGTCGGATGCAAGATGGGAATTGAGAGCATGGAACAGGTACAGCATCATGTGACAGATGCCAAAATCGCAGCAACGATTGAAAAATCCTGTTCAAAACACAAGGAACTGGAAGAGGAAATTTCCAAAATACTTCTTCGCGCAGGCCAGCCGGAGAAAGAACCGGGTGTTATGGTATCCACATTTTCGTGGATGACGACAGGTGTAAAAATGATGACCGGAGAAGATGAGAATAAACAGGCGGTTAAGATCATCATGAATGGCTGCAACATGGGAACCCAGTCTATCACAGAAGCCATGCACCAATGCAAAGATGCGTCGTCCGAAAGTATTTCCATTGCAAAGAAGCTTATTGGAATGGAAGAGAATCTGCGGGATGATATGCAGAAATATTTGTAAGCTGAGAACCTGCATTTTCCTTCCGTAGTGTGTAAAAGGAAGGTATGCCCGACAACCGAAAGAAGAAAGGCAAAAGAAATGCAGGTAGTCGGAGGCCCGAAAAGTACTGATGAAGGCATGAACAAAATAAATGCCGGAGGGAAGTCGAGATAGAACTGTTCCTCGCAGTTCTGGCCTGCGAAACCATATCAAAGAGGAAACATTAGCTATACACAGAGATAGGAGAACTAATGGAAACGAAATTGGCGAGAATATCACAATTATCAAAAGAGAATCCGGACATGGTCTTTACGTCACTGGGACTGGTGGTAGAATATAGAAAAGGCCAGTGAAAAGCGGATTACCGTTTTTTCACTGGCCTTTTCAGTTGCCCGTTTTTATTTTACCGCACCTCAAAATTTCCACTGCGCAGCAGATCACGGAGTTGCTCCATATGCTCTGCGGAGGGCACGACAGCAAAAAATGCATTTGGATCGCCGAGCTGCGCACGCTTTCCTTCGCCAAGGTTGTGATAGGGAAGAAGGTGTACCTGGGAACAGGAAGGAATGCTGCTGGCCAGATCACGCAGCGCAAGAATGTCATCCGTGGAATCATTGGCCCCCGGGATGATCGGGGTGCGGATCCAGATATCACAGTTCGGGAAATGTTCCGCGATTCCGCGCAGGTTGGAGAGGATTCTGGTGTTTTCTTTTTTCGTGTAGTGCAGATGCTTCTCCGGGTTGACAAGTTTGACATCATACAGAAAAGTATTGCAGTACGGAGCCAGTGCTTCAAAGGAGGCCCAGGAGCCGTATCCGCAGGTTTCGATTGCGGTGGTGATATTTGCGGCACGGGCAGCCTTCAAAAGTGCCAGGGTAAAGGCAGGCTGCATGGTCGGCTCGCCTCCGCTGACGGTCATACCGCCGTCGCTTCCGTAGAAGAGAGAGTCCTCAAGAACTTCTTTCATGACCTCATCGACGGTCATGCGTTTGCCAGCCATTGTTCTGGCCTTTGTCGGACAGACCTTTGTACAGGAGCCGCATCCGGTGCAGGCGCCCAGGTTGATCTGAACCGCATCCTGTGTAAGCGAGAGGGCATGCTGCGGACAGATGGATGTGCAGGCACCACAGTGGGTGCATTTTCGGGCCTCCCAGAATACCTGAGGGTGTGTGCATTGTGATTCCGGGTTTGCACACCAGAGGCAGCGCAGAGGGCAGCCCTTTAAGAATACACCGGTGCGGATGCCGGGACCGTCGTGAATGCAGTAATGCTGAATATTAAATACAATTCCGTCGGTGGAAGCATTGGCTGTTTTTGTCAGATTTTTGTCAGTAGAAAAATTATTTGTCATAAGTTCGCTCCAGATTTAATGGCTGTTTCAGAACCTTTTCCTGATACTCGGCCAGCTGACAGGAAAGCAGCAGCTGCTGGCAGAGCAAACCATCAGAGAGGTCCAGTTGAATGAGTTCCTGTATTTTTTTCAGTTTATTGAGTACGGTATTGCGATGCATGTAGAGCGCATCTGCGGTTCGCTGGATATTTCCGCTGTAAATCAGATTGTGATAAAGAACCTCCATCAGGTTCGTTTTGTGGCGGTCATCGTATCTTGCAATGTGGATGACAGCCGGATGTGCCAGATAGCAGATATCAGAATGACCGTTTCTGCGGATAAACTCCTTGACGGAATTGTCGATCAGAAGGAACATCTGGTATTCTTCGAGTGTGAGAATTCGCTGCTTGGGTCTGCGCAGGTGGAGACCGAGACGGCAGGTCTGCGCGAGCAGTGCGGCGTTTGTGCGCAGCATGGAGAGATCCCGCGTGGCATTTCCGACACAGAGAAGACAGTGGTGTGTGGCAAGCCAGTTTTCGATTCCGGCCGGAAGCGGAAAATGAAACAGCTGGCTGTCATAGCGGCGCAGCACGACAACATTTTGCTTCTGGTGTACGATGGAATCAAGAGGGAAGAGCGCCTGCAGCGCAAAAAACAGTGTGTGGATATCACTGTCCTCCGGATGAAAGAGAAGCAGCTGAACGTAAAATCCGGGAGCAGCATTGTCCGGGAAAAGTGCATTCATGATATCATCAGCTGCAACCAGCTTTCGGTCGAGAATCTGCTGCCAGACCTCATCCGGCGAAAAAGAGACGGATGGATATCGGATGGGTGATCTGGCACTGATGCGGTTGAAAAGACGTTCCTGCGGAAGCGTTGATATCATGATGCGGCCGCTGGCAGGCAGTGAAAGCTGTGCAAGCTGAGCTTCGGTAGTTTCTGAGAGCAGAAACAGAGCTTCGGGGGAAGCAAGCTCCGGTGCATACAGTGCCTGAAAACGAGGGAGCGTTCCAATATACAGCACATTCGCTTCAAAAAATTCCTGATGATCCAGAAATTCCAGACGGGAAAAAACGATTTCCTTCAGATCTGGATCGCCTGGATTTTTTTTATAAAAGGAAATACAGTCCTGGAGCTTGTCCAGAAGTATTTTATTTGTCATACCATACCTCCGGTGATGTTGCTTTCGCATATAAAAATGTGGATACTGTTGATTATTGATCCGGAAACAGATTTCCCTGTGGATAAGTTTTCTGTACGCAGAGAATCTATTTGGTGAGATATCTGAACTCAGTATACTGGATTTTCTGAAAATAATCCAGAAAGGGAAAAAAGAATATGCACGTATCACAAATGAATCCTGATGGAATGTGCATGCCGTACAGACTTTTGTAAAACGATTGCATTGTGGTGAAAAAGATGCTTAATTGGAGAAAAGTGAAACGGAAGTCAGGAGGAAAATGAAATGAGAGAACGTGTCAGAAAAATGAAAGAAAGCCTGCGGATCAGCAAATATCCGCTTTGCGTGGAGCAGTTTCGCCTTGCAAATGAGTCACTGGAGCAGACGGCAGGAGAGCCGATGCTGCTTCGCCGGGCAAAGCTGCATGCGCATGTACTGGATAATATTACCATTTTTATTGAGGAGGACGATCTTCTGTGCGGATCAGGTGCAAGCAAACCGTTTGGCCTGGAAATGCAGTATGAGTATGGAGTCTGGACAAAGGACGAGGTGGAATCCTTAAAATCAGAGATTTATACGATTTCTCCAGAGGATGAGGAAGAGCTGTACCGGCTGAACGAGCGATTTGCCGGAAACAGCCTGAACCACAATCTTGTGGAAACGATGGGGAGGTCGCTTGGAGAGGATGACAGACTGTGGCCGTTTATGAAATCCGGGCTGGTACTTCCGCCGTGGAAGGACCGCAAAGGCGGATCGGGCGGCGGCTTTGCAATGTCGGGATATGGACTTGGACCGGGCTTTTCGCTCGTTTGCGTGGATTATGCGAAGATTTTAAAAGGCGGCGCAAAAGCGATTATTGAGGAAGCAAAGGAGTGCCTGCGCAATCTTCGCTACTACGAAGCAGACAGTATTGAGAAACGAAATTACTGGGAAGGCGTAATTATCGTCTTTGAGGCATGGGTGCGTTTTGCGAACCGTTATGCGGATCTTGCAGAGAAGATGGCAGCAGACGAGACAAGAGAGACGCGAAAAAAAGAACTGCTTGAGATGGCAGCGATCTGCCGGAGGATGCCGTATTATCCGGCGGAAAATTTTCGTGAGGCGCTGCAGTCCTTCTGGTTTACGTTTCTGATGGTCTGCCCGTCGCCGACCTCAACAGCCGGAAGATTTGACCAGTATATGTATCCGTATTACGAGAAGGACATCAAGGCTGGGGTACTCACGAGAGACGATGTGCTGGAGCTGCTGGAAATCATGCGCTGCAAGGTCATGAAGATCAACCGTGTATCGGGAAAAGCAAACCGTGCCAAAAATGCAGGAATGGCAAAGTGGTACAACTGGACAATCGGCGGACAGAAAGAGGACGGAAGCGATGCGACGAACGATCTGTCTTATCTGCTGCTTGATGCGGCACTGGATACGCATCTGCCGCATCATACGGTGACGGTGCGCGTCCATAAGAACACACCGGAAAAACTGATGATGAAAGCGCTTGAGGTAGTGAAGTCCGGTCTTGGAATGCCGGCATTTATCGGAGATGAGAGCTATATCCGTTTCTTTATGGAAGATGGTACCGTGTCGCTGGAGCAGGCGAGAGATTACTGCGCGACAGGTTGTGTGGACGGAAATATTCCGGGACTGACAAGAACACAGGTAGCCTGCTTCTTCATCATTCCGCATGCGATGGACGTGTGTATGCACAATGGCTGGTGCCGCTATACAAAAGAGATGGTCGGCATCCGGACCGGTGACGTGACAAAGATGGAGAGCTTTGACGAGTTTAAAGAAGCGGTATTTAAACAGATTCATTTCCTGATGGGAGAAGCGGCCGAGCGTGTCAACGTAGAGCTGATTGCCGAGCGGGAACTGTTTCCGGATGTTTTCCGGTCAGCACTAATGAAGGATGGTGTAAAGACCGGAAAGGATATGTTCAACCGGCGGTTTACGTTTGAAAACGCGGGACTGATCGGCGCAGTTGGCGGAGTAAATACTGGGGATGCACTGATGGCAATCAAAAAGCTTGTGTATGATGAGAAGAAATATACGATGACGGAGCTGCTGACAGCGCTTGACGCTGACTGGGAAGGCTATGAGGAGATGCGTAACGACTTTCTGGAAGCGCCGAAATATGGAAACAATATCGATGAAGTCGATTGCCTTGTGGCTGAGGTGTATGAGAATCACAATCGTGTCTGCCGCAGCTATCCGAGTGCATACGGTGAGACGATCAAGCCGAATGCGATCTCGATCTCCGCACATCAGCCGGGCGGCGCACTGACCGGGGCAACTGCGGACGGCAGAAAGGGCGGAGAGATTCTGGCCGATGCATCAATCTCTCCAAGTCATGGAAAGGATTTAAGAGGACCGCTGGCCGTTTTTCAGAGCGCGATGAAGATCCGTCAGGATTCTTATCAGGGCACACTGTTTAATATGAAATTTCATCCGACCATGCTCAAAACAGAAGAGGACTGCAAAAAGCTAAGCCAGCTGATCCGGGTTTACCTGACAAATGGCGGCAAGCACATTCAGTTTAATGTGGTAAGCCGGGAGGAAATGCTGGATGCGCAGATCCACCCGGAGGAGCATGAGGAGCTGACGGTGCGCGTGGCGGGGTACAGCGCATACTTCAACCGCCTGCCGGAATCCATTCAGAATGAAGTGATTGAGCGGACTTCTCAGGAACTGTAAAGATACCGGTCAGAGCAGGCTGGAATAGTTTTCTGAAATCTGATACTTTTTCATTTTTCGCCACAGTGTGGTGGTACTGATACCAAGTAAAAGGGCAGCTTCCTGACGGCTGCCTTTACTTTGACGCAGGGCAGAAAGGATACGCTCTTTTTCTGAAAGCGTTTCCGGTGATTTTTGTGATTCAGTGGGGAGCGCCGAAGAAAAAGCGGCGGAATCATTCAAAACAACTTTTGTCCTCTGATATGTCTGGCTGTGGAACTGATACGCCTGCTGTAGTTGTTCGCGGACGAAATCAGGAGTTAGCTGGTAGCGGTCTGAGATGATTACAAGCCGTTCGCAGAAGTTGCGTAGCTGCCGTACGTTGCCGGGCCAGGAATATGAAGAGAAAATATCTGCACATTGAGGAGATGCCAGTACCGTCTTCTCATATTTTTTGCTGTAAATATCAAGATAATAATTTGCGAGCAGGAACGCGTCCCTTTCCCGCTCACGAAGCGCAGGAATATGAATGGTCAGTACGTTGAGACGATAGAGAAGGTCTTCACGGAACTGGCCTTTTTCTACGAGTGCTGTCAGATTTTTATTGCAGGCTGCGATAACACGGACATTGACCGGAATGACGCGGTCGCTTCCGACACGCATGACCTCCCGCTCTTCAAGCACACGCAGCAGACGGAGCTGACCATTTGCATCCATCTCTGAAATCTCATCCAGAAAAATCGTGCCCTGATCTGCAATCTCAAACAATCCTTTTTTTCCCTTTTTGGAGGCACCGGTAAATGCGCCGTCCACGTAACCGAAGAGTTCACTTTCCAGCAGGTTTGGCGGGAGTGCACCGCAGTTGAGTGCAACGAACGGCTGATTGCACCGGCGGCTTGCATTGTGGATGCTCTGTGCAAAAATTTCCTTTCCGGTGCCTGTCTCACCCATCAGAAGAATATTGGAATCATACTTTGCGAAAAGGTCCGCGTTTTTCTTTACCTGACGGATGGAGGCAGATTCACCGATCAGATTCTGGAAGGTATATTTTGCCTTATGTCCTTTGATATAGGATTCAGTTCGCAGCTGCTCTTCCATCTGTTCCAGATGAGGAAGTGCAGTGAAATGAAAAATGACGGCGGTTACTGTTTTATTCTCTTTAATAGGTGTAATGTTGAAAATACCGTCTGTTTGTGTGTGGAGCAGGAGATGGTTATAATACGTAGTTCCATTGGAAAAGGTATCTTCCAGAACATCCGACATTTCAGGGGAAAGCAGCGTTTGTATCCGGCAGCCGGAGAAAGACTTCTGCTCCGGATGGAGTGTCTGGAAGAGTCCGGCGGCGTTGGCGTTATAAGAAGTAATAATCCCTTTTGAATCAGTCATCCAGATTGCTTCGAAAGAATAGTTCATCATCTGCTGCAATTCACGGCTGCGGCGACTTGCCTGGCTGCTGATTGTGATCAGGCGGAGAATTTTGCGGAACTCTCCGAGAAGGCCGGCATGCGAGCAAGCATTCGGATCAAATGCGTGATACATGCCGGCAGCGATTACCTGGTTATGATAACGGTCAGCGCAGACAGCGACTTCAAAGCCATCTGCCTTTAATGTGTGAAAATAGCTGTCTGGAAGTTCTTCAGCGTCACGGAGAATGTTGTGCAGTTCAATTCCAAAGACCTCACTGAGTACATCAAGGTCAATGGAGAGCGGTTCTGTTGTGATCAGGGCGACCTTATGCGGATGGGGAATGTGAGTGTCTATAATATTTTTTTTGGTAGAAAGCAGGATATTCAGGGTTTCCCAGTTACTGAAATTGATGGTGATAATCGGAATAGATGTTTCAGAGGAAAGATGCTCGCTCGAATGGTAGTAGCTTACGATAATGGCATCAACCTGTTCCTGCTGAGCTTTTTCAAGGTAATCAGAAATAATCTGTTCGTTTGGCCGTTCTGGATTGGTTGGAAAAAATACAAGATTAAAATGAAGCTCTTTTGCAACTGAAAAACATATTTCCCGTGGCAATTCATGTGATTCTACAACCATAAGTTTCAGCATATGTAAATCCCTCCATGCAGTTTGTATTGCAAAAATAATAGCATATTGAAATGAACGTTGCAAGATGAAATGAAAAATGAAAAAAGAAAATGGAAAAAAGAACAGAAAATGCCGTATTTTGGAGAATTTAAAATTGGCACGGAATTTGCTACTATATAAGTAAAGGACAATAAGAGGAGGCAATTCTATGGCAAGGTACATTTTGAAACGGTTGTTATGGATCATTCCGGTTGTACTTGGGGTGACGATCATGGTATTCACGATCATGTATCTGACACCGGGGGATCCGGCACGCATGATCCTGGGATCCAATGCAACAGAGGAAAAGGTGGAGGAGCTTCATGAACAGCTTGGAATGAACGGAAATTATTTTCAGCGGCTTGGGCGGTATATGAAGCAGGTGTTTATTGATCATGATCTTGGTTCTTCGTATTATACGGGGGTGCGTGTGACCGATCAGATCAAAGCGAGACTGCCGTTTACGCTTCGGATTGCAGGAATCAGCATTTTGATAGCAGCCTGTATCGGTATTCCGCTCGGCGTACTTGCGGCGACGCATCATTACACCTGGATTGACAATCTGGCAATGTTCGGCTCGCTGTTCTGTGTGTCGATGCCGGGATTCTGGTTTGCATTGATTCTGGTTTCTTTTTTTGCAATCAAGCTTGGATGGCTGCCGGCCGTGGGAATCCGAAGCTGGACCGGATACATCCTTCCCTGTGTTTCCGGCGCAATCGGTGGAGCGGCCGGACTGGCAAGGCAGACGCGCTCAAGTATGCTTGAGGTAATCCGCCAGGATTACATCACAACAGCACGTGCAAAAGGACAGACAGAGCGCAAGGTAATTTTTCAGCATGCACTGAAAAATGCGATGATTCCGATTATCACAGTGCTTGGCAGTATGTTTGGAAGCTCGCTTGGCGGAGCGCTGATCATCGAAACAATTTTTTCCATCCCTGGTATGGGAACTTATCTGACGGATGCAATATCAAAGCGGGATTATCCGATTATCCAGGGCGGCGTACTGTTCATTTCGATCTGTTTCTGTCTGATCATGCTGATCGTGGATATCATCTATGCATTTGTGGATCCGCGGATCCGATCCCAGTATGCGGGCAAAGGAAAGAAAAAGCAGAAAAAGGAGGTACGGTGATGAAAGCCAGAAAAAAGAAATCACATACAAAAGAAATTCTTCACCGTCTGTTTAAAAACAAGCTGGCAGTGGCGGGACTTGTGGTCATTATTTTACTGGTACTGGTTGCAATTTTTGCTCCGTTTCTGGCACCGTATGGCTATGAGGTACAGGATCTGACCGCAACCTATCAGTTCCCGAATGGTACACACCTGCTCGGAACGGACAATCTCGGACGCGATATTTTAAGCCGTCTGCTCTATGGAACGAGACAGTCGCTGCGCATCGGTGTGTTGTCCGTGGCGATTGCATCGATTTGCGGAATCACACTTGGATCGATCGCAGGCTTTTACGGCGGAAAGACCGACAATATTCTGATGCGGATTCTGGATATTTACCAGTCAGTTCCGGCGATGCTGCTTTCCATCGCGCTGGCAGCGGCACTCGGACCTGGAATCAATAATGCGATTCTTGCGATCGGTATTTCAACGATGGCAGAATACGCCCGTATGATCCGTGCACAGATCCTGACAATCCGGGAGAGGGAGTATGTGGAGGCGGCGAGAGCGATCAATGCGAGCGATGCACGAATCGTGCTGAAGCATATCATCCCGAATGCGTTTGCTCCGCTGATCGTATCGATCACGATGAATATCGGAAATTCAATTCTTGCAGCGGCAACCTTGAGCTTTATCGGACTTGGCGCACAACCGCCGCTTCCGGAGTGGGGTGCGATGTTGAGTGCGGGAAGAAGCTATATGAGAGATTATGGATATCTGGTCATTATACCGGGCATCTGCATCATGATCAGTGTACTTGCATTTAATCTGCTTGGTGATGGACTTCGCGATGCACTCGATCCGAAGATGAAGAATTAGTCAGAATCAGATAAAGGAGATACACAATGAGTGGAGAGACAAAAGAAGAACTGCTTCGCATCCGGGATCTTGTGGTGGAATATGATACCGATGAGGACGTGGTGCAGGCAGTCAATCACATAGATCTGCAGCTTGGGAAGGGCGAGACACTCGGATTGGTAGGAGAGACCGGAGCCGGTAAAACGACGATTGCAAAGGCGATTCTGCGGATTCTTCCGGATCCGCCATCCAGGGTAAAAGCAGGAGAGATTTATTTTGAAGGAAAGGATATTCTGAAGCTCAGCGAGGGAAAGATGCGGAAGATCCGCGGAAACAAGATCGCGATGATCTTTCAGGATCCAATGACGGCGCTCAATCCGATCGAGACGGTTGGCAGTCAGATCGCGGAGGCAATCGGGCTGCATGAGAAGCTCTCAAAGGCAGAGGTACAGAAGCGGGCCGTTGATATGCTTGAGATGGTAGGCATTCCGGGCGAACGTTACGGAGAGTACCCACATCAGTTTTCCGGCGGAATGAAGCAGAGAGTTGTAATCGCGATGGCGCTTGCATGCAGGCCGGAGCTGCTTTTAGCGGATGAGCCGACGACAGCACTGGATGTGACGATTCAGGCGCAGGTGCTGGATATGATGGAATCACTGAAAGAAAAGCTGAATACGTCGATGATTCTGATCACGCATGATCTCGGAATCGTGGCCGGCATGTGTGACCGCGTGGCAGTCGTCTATGCAGGCGAGATTGTCGAGCAGGGCACGACGGAGGAAGTGTTCGATTTTCCGGGACATCCGTATACACTGGGACTTTTCCAGTCGCTGCCGCGGCTTGACAGCACGGAGAAGAGACTGAAACCGATCAACGGTCTGATGCCGGATCCGACGAATCTGCCGGAGGGGTGTAAATTTTATGACCGGTGTCCGTATGCCTGCGAAAAATGTAAAGAGAAGGAGGCGGAAATGCGGGAATACCGACCGGGGCACTTTGTCAGATGTATCCGTCAGGGAGGTGAAAAGTGATGGAGCAGGTTTCACTGGAAGTAAAAAATTTGAAAAAATATTTTAATACACCAAAAGGACTGCTTCATGCAGTCGACAACGTAAATTTTCGAATTTACGAGGGAAAGACGCTTGGCGTAGTTGGAGAATCGGGCTGCGGAAAATCGACGCTTGGAAGAGTGATTCTTCACCTTCTGGATTCTACGGACGGTCAGATTCTGTTTGAGGGAGAGGATGTTACGCATGTGGACAAAGCAAAGCTGCGTGCACTCCGGGAAAAAATGCAGATCATTTTTCAGGATCCGTATTCTTCTCTGAATCCGCGCATGAGCGTCAGCGAGATCATCATGGAGCCACTGCAGTTAAAGGGCGGAATGTCTCACGCGGAAATGTATGAGAAGACAAAAAAGCTGATGGATACGGTTGGTCTGGCGGCCAGACTGGAAAATGCGTATCCGCATGAACTGGACGGAGGCAGAAGACAGCGAATTGGAATCGCGCGTGCACTGGCATTAAATCCACGCTTTATCGTCTGTGACGAGCCGGTCTCGGCACTGGATGTTTCGATTCAGGCGCAGGTGTTGAATCTGATGCTCGATCTGCAGGAGGAGCGAAATCTGACGTATCTGTTCATCACGCATGACTTGTCCGTCGTGAAGTATTTTTCAGATGATATTATGGTCATGTATCTGGGGCAGGTAGTAGAAAAGGCTCCGTCGAATGAACTGTTTGCGAGACCGTATCATCCATATACAAAAGCACTGCTGTCTGCGATTCCGGTGCCGGATGTACATGCACCGCGCAACCGCATTCTGCTAAAGGGCGAGATCACTTCGCCGATCAATCCGCAGCCGGGCTGTCGCTTTGCGGCGCGCTGTCCGTATGCGACACCGGAGTGCAGTAAGGAGCAGGAGCTTCGTGAAATTTTACCGAATCATTACGTTGCCTGCCACAGGGCAGAGGAACTGATGGATAAAAAGTGAAAAAATTAAAATCAAAGGAGGAAGTAACAATGAAAAAAAGGGCAATGGCAATCGCGGCAGCGTTCGCGCTGACAATGAGCATGGGAATGGGTGCAGCAGCAAAAGATGACCTGGTAATCGCAGAGATGATGGACTGTGGGACACTTGCGCCAACCGGTCCAACTGTTGAGATGAGAAGTGATATTACGTATCAGGTGTATGAGGGACTCTTCCGGTATGGCTACAATATGGAAATGACACCGCAGCTTGCAACAAGCTGGGAACAGACAGATCCGACGCATATTACGTTCCATTTAAGAGAAGGCGTAAAGTATCATGATGGACGCGATTTTACAGCAAAGGATGTTCTTTTTACCCTGAAACTGAACTGTGAGGATGCGAATACGAGTGGAGTTATCACGTATCTTGATTTGGACAATTGCGAGGCACCGGATGATTATACAGTTATCCTGGCATTTACACAGCCGAATGCATTCAATCTCACAAAACTTGGTTCCTTAAATATTGTAAATGAGGAAGCTTATAATGAGAGCTCAGATGGAATGGCAACCAATCCGGTTGGAACAGGCCCTTACAAATTTGAAAGCAGCATTCCCGGTGTAAGCTATACATTTACTGCAAATGAGGATTACTGGGGGGGAGCGCCGGAAGAAATTAAAAAGGTGACATTTAATGTAATTGCGGAAGATTCCCAGCGTACGAATGCATTGCAGGCAGGAGAGATTGATTTTAATAAGTCCCTGCAGATCAGCGATATCGAGTATATTTCCGGAATGGATGATTTTACGGTTGTTTCGAAACCTGCTTTTAACACAGAGTGTGTATTTTTCAATATGACAGAAAATTCTCCATTTGCATCGAAAGAGCTTCGTCAGGCAGTGGGGTATGCGATTGACAATACAGCGATGAACGCGGCAGGCTATGACAATCTGTACATTCCGGCAACGGGTCCGTGGTCTTCCGGAATGGCGGATTACAATGCAGAGTGGA
Organism: Lachnospiraceae bacterium; assembly: GCA_902363665.1. GTDB lineage: Bacteria > Bacillota > Clostridia > Lachnospirales > Lachnospiraceae > Choladousia. The sequence goes on from CABJAW010000020.1 coordinate 48,701, forward strand.
CAAATGAAATGTATGAAGCTCAGAATATGGATAAGGCAAAGGAACTGGTACAGGAGGCAGGAATTCCGGATCGGACCGTTAAGATTGTCTATGGCGGCTCTTCAGCAGAAGAGGCGATGACGCAGGTACTTCAGGCAAACCTGGCAGAGCTTGGCATTACGGCAGAAATTACAAGTGTAGATGCAGGCGTATTCTGGAGCTCAATGGGTGATCCGACCGGATGGGATCTGAGTCTTATGAGCTGTTCTGCTCCGAGCGGGTATGGTCTGGACAGCATGACGGCATTTCTGACCGGATTGAATTTCCAGGGCTGGAGCGGTGAAAAATTTGACCAGCTCAAAGAATTGTGCAATAGTGGTGCTATGGCTGAAAATGATGATGAAAGAATGGAAAAGACGAAAGAACTGTGGGATCTGATTGAAGAGGAAGTGCCGATTTACGGAATGGTTTATCTGACCAACACGTGTGCATTTGACAGTCGTCTCGAGAATTTCCAGATCGCAGATCAGTTCAGCTTTTGCGTGAAGGATCTTTCTTTTGCAGACTGATGCTGCCAAGAAACAGCGGTGGAAAAAGCCGGACAGAAACGGAAGGATACGAAGTATGCAGAATAAATACAGACGTATTTCGAATTATTACAGCGGAGCAGACGGAGTGCAGCTGGCGGTGGATCTTTATCTGCCGCCGGCAGATAAAAAGATTCCGGCCGTGATGTATGCGGGGCGTGCACCCAGGCGGGAGCGCTTTGCGGAGCAGCAGGAGATACTGGAAGAGCTGCTGGCGCATGACTATGCAGTGGTGCTGCCGGATCTGCGCGGCATCGGAGCTTCGTTTGGAAGAAGTGACGGCTTTCACAGCCGCCTTGAGGCTCGGGATCTGAAGGTACTGATGGAAACAATGGCGGGCGAAGACTGGTGCGACGGAAATTTTGGCATGCTGGGCGGTTCCAATAATGGATTCATTCAGGATCTGACTGCTGCCGAGCGGCCGACGCCGTTAAAAGCGGTGATTCCGTGCGACTGCCATCCGGATTTTTATTATCAGGATTATCCGAATGGTGCGTCCAGACATATTGAGGGACTGCCGGGGACGGATCAGGAACCGGAGGGAATTCCGGTCGATGCCGATACCGATGGCAGGCTTGCAGCAGAAGCAAAAAAAGAGCACGCATCGAATCTCGGTTTTCTGGGGCAGTATATGGCAAATATGCACCGTGATACTGTAAATCCGAAGCTTGGAACTGCGCCGCAGATGGAAATTCCGGTGTGGGACCGGATGGATGCGATCAAGTACAGCGGAATCAAGTATTACAAAAACGGAGCCTGGTATGATCCAGGAGCAGCAGGTGCAATCTATGCGTATAAGGTATTTGACGGAAAACTGCTGATCGGACCGTGGCGTCACTGTGAGATGTATTCGTGTAATAATCATGCAAAAACATGGTATGAAAAAACAGGTCGGAAAGCAGATCTGCCCAATCAGGCGTTCCCATGGGAAAAGGAATATATCAGATTCTTTGATTTCGCACTGAAGGGTGTGAAAAATGACTGGGAGACGGAGCCGCCGGTGAGATATTATACACGCGGTGAGGTGTCCGGAAATGAATGGAAATATGCGGCGGATATCCCGCTGGATACGCAGATGATTACAACACTTTATCTGAGCGGACAAAAAAGTGGAACGATCAGCAGCAGGTATGACGGAAGCCTTACAGAAGCACCGGAAGGGAAAGAAGAGGTAATCTCTTATCGGACGGAGCGGGATATTACACTGTATGGAAACGGCGGAACGCTGGATCGGCGGATCGAGGATGGTTTTGCAAAAGAGGCTCAGAAGTGTCTGACCTTTACGACCGAGCCGTTTGAGGCACCGGTAGAAATTACAGGCATTCCAACTCTGGAACTGGATGTCACGTCAGATTATGAGGATGGATTGTTTCTGGCTGTGCTGGAAGAGGTTTATGCGGATGGAACAACGTGTTTCCTGACAGAAGGTGCGATGCGTGCGTCACATGCAAAGTACGGAAGGCATACGGCATATCTTTCCTTAGGCTTGCCATATCATCCGGGGCTTAGCTCCGACCTTGCAAAATTGAATGAAAAAAATCCACTTCATCTTGATTTTACTCTGGAGGCATTATCTCAGCTGGTGCAGGCGGGAAGCAGACTGAGGCTGAGTGTATTTTGTGCTGAGAAAATGTATCAGCAGCCGAAATGTGTCGGAACGGATGATCCTGTGATTGGACTGCATCTTGGAGCGTCTGTGCTGAAGCTTCCTGTGATTGCAGCCAATGTATCTGAGTTTGAAGGATCTATTACGGTAAAGACAGAAAAGGAAGCAGAGATATCGGGAAATGGAAAAGTGTATGTTTTTAAACGCGCCATATATGTGCAGCTGAATGATCGCTGGTATACGTATCCATGCTGTCAGGTTTATCCGTTGGATGACAATACCGTTTTGTATAAGACAGATACTTTTTCTGTGAAAAAGCAGGTTGGAAATACTGTGAAGGTAACTGCAAACGGCAGCGTAGAGTTTGAACTTACAGGTGTGCTTCCGGTGCGAAAGACATTTCAGGAAAGCAGACCATGGCTTCATCCGAATCGCTTTTGGTACGGAAAATCAGATGTCGGTGAGGTGCAGTTTCAGGATCAGTGGGTTGCGACGGTTCCGGTAGAGACCTGTCAGGAAGGCTTCCCGGATATTGGCCCGTATCGTACAATGGATTTGATGCTGAATCTGAAGCTTCCCACAAATGGGTCAGGACCATATCCGTGTATTGTAGGGATTCATGGTCATGGAGGTGATTATGACTGTTTTGAACGTCTGACAAATGAGATGGTTGAAGCAGGGTATGCAATGGCATCCGTAGATTACCGCGCAACGCCGCCGAATCGCTGGCCAAGTCTTCTCTACGATGTAAAAGGTGCAATCCGCTTTTTGAAAGCACATGCAAAAAAATATTACATTGACCCGGAGCGAATCGGAATCATGGGAGGCTCCTGCGGTGGACATTTGTCTGCATTTATCGCAGCGACAAACGGGGATCCGAAGACAGAGGGCGATATTGGTGGAAATACAGAGTATGACAGCCGGATTCAGGCAGCAGCAATCTATTTTCCATGGACAGATGCACTGGCATTCGGGGAAGATATTTTCCATCAGTATCCGGGACAGCTGAACAAGGTAATGAATTCAGATGGACCGTACGCACCACCTGGATATATGTTTGGATTTGGCGGAGAAGGAAAAGGACTGGGAATATTAAAGGCACATATGCATGAACCGGAATATCAGGAGATTGTCAATCGTGCAATTGATATCAGTCCGGTATCGCATGTCACGGAAAGCAGCGCTCCGGCAGTTATTGTTCATGGAATTTATGAGTGCGGTATTCAGATTCCGATGAATCAAAGCGTAAGATTTTTTGAAAAACTAACCCAAAAGGGTGTGAAATCACTCTTGCTGTGTAATAATAATGGATTTTTCGGAGAGGATGAGGAAGTAAAGAAGGCAGTTGTCGATTTTATGAAGAAGAGAGTATAATATAAAAAACGCTCCGGCACAGGATAATCAGGACTGTTGTCGGGGCAGTTTGTATCAAAGGATAAATCGGCAAAAGCAGGGGGATAGAAGACATTATGGAAAATCGGTTGGAACTTGCACAGAAGCAGACGCTTTCTGGAAAAATGATACAATCTGTAATGGTATTGCAGATGAATATGCAGCAGCTTCAGTCACATATCTCGGAAGTTGCACTGGAAAATCCGGTTATTGATCTGGAAGAGATAAAAGCAGAACCAGAAGCAGAGAAGCTTAGAAAGATCGAATGGCTTTCGGAACTGGACGAGCAGAACCGATACTATTACCGTTATGAAAGAGAAGATGCAAATCAGAGACAGTTTGAAAATATAGGACGAGAAGAAGAATCTGTGGAAACAATGCTTCTGGAGCAGCTTGATGGTTATGAATACAATGAAACGCAGATGCAGATCTTTTCTTATATTGCGAAATGCCTGGATGGCAGAGGATACTGCAGAGTGCCATACAAAGAGATTGCTTTGAATCTGCATTGTTCCGAGCGGATGGTCTGCAATTGTCTTGCTGTTATGAAACGGCTGGATCCTGCAGGTGTGTGCGCAGAAAATCTCAAAGAATGCCTTTTGATTCAACTGCAAAGGCAACCGAAGAATACAGAACTCGAAGAAAAAATTGTTCAGGATTTTTTGGAAGAAGTTGGAAAAAGCAAGATTTGTGCGATCGCAAAGAAACTTCAGGTATCACAGGAAGAGGTATGGAATGCAATTGAGCATATCCGGGAGCTAAATCCGAATCCGCTTAGCGGATGTGGAAATGGAGAAAGGCCGATCTATGTGACACCGGATGTAACCGTCGTAAAATTTGAAGATCATTATGAGATTCTGATCAATGATTATGTATATCCTGTAATTCATTTAAACCAGGATTACGTCCAGATGATGCAAAATCAACCGGATGAGGAAACAAGGATATATTTAAAGGAAAAAATTCATCAGGCTGAGGAGTTGCAGGAAAATATTGGAAGAAGAAATGAAACAATGCTGAAGCTGACAAAATGTATTTTGGAGGTACAGGAGCAGTTTTTCAAAAACGGAAAAAAGCCACTTGTTCCATTCACAATTTCAGAAGCTGCCGCACGGATGAATGTGAGTATATCAACTGTAAGTCGGGCTGCAAACGAAAAGTATCTGCAGTGCTGTTGGGGGACGTTTCCCTTTTCTGCCTTTTTTTCAAAAGGAGTTATGCAGGATGGAGAACGCCAGATTAGCGTGGATGCGATAAAAGAAGCAATTAGGATGCTGATCGAAAGCGAGGATAAAAGAAAACCGTACAGTGATCAGAAGCTTGAGGAACTACTGAAGGAAAGAAAGATCCTGATATCACGCAGGGCAATCGCCAAATATCGGGAAGAACTTGGAATCCCGAGCACGCGTGGAAGAAAGAGCTATGCATCATAACGATACACGCCGAAAGATTCCGGGCGTACATTAATGCAAAAGGGAGGGTACAATGAAATATAAAAATTTATTTACACCGGTACAAATCGGAAGGCTGACGATTAAAAACCGGTTTGCAATGGCACCGATGGGGCCACTTGGACTTTCTGATTCGGAAGGTGGATTTAATCAGAGAGGAATTGATTATTATACAGAGCGGGCGAAGGGCGGTACCGGCCTGATCATTACAGGTGTAACGTTTTCGGACTGTAAAGTGGAGACGCAGAGCATGCCGAACTGTCCGAATTCTACCTATAATCCGGTACATTTCATTCGAACCGGAAAAGAGCTGACAGAGCGGGTACATGCATATGGAAGTAAAATTTTTCTGATGATGTCAGGCGGTTTCGGCAGAGTAACGATTCCAACTAATCTTGGCGAATTTCCACCGGTTGCACCATCTGCAATTCCGCATCGCTGGCTCGATAAAATATGCCGCCCGCTGACGGTGGAGGAGATCCACAGTATTGTCCGTTCTTTTGGAGACGGAGCATATAATGCAAAGAGAGCAGGCTTTGACGGAGTAGAGATCCATGCGGTACATGAGGGATATCTGCTGGATCAGTTTGCGATTTCCATGTTTAATCAAAGGGAGGACGAATATGGCGGTAGCCTGGAGAATCGCCTGCGTTTTGCAAGAGAGGTAGTAGAAGAGATCAAAGCGCGATGCGGAGCGGATTTTCCGGTTGCACTTCGTTTCAGCGTAAAGAGCATGATCAAGGACTGGAGAGTGGGTGCGCTTCCAGGCGAGGATTTTGAAGAAAAAGGAAGAGATACTGAGGAAGGGCTTGAAGCAGCAAAATTGCTGGTATCCTATGGATACGATGCACTTGATACGGATGTTGGAACATACGATGCATGGTTCTGGAATCATCCGCCAATGTATCAGGAGAAAGGACTGTTCCGCACCTGGTGCCATCTGGTAAAAGATGTTGTTGATGTACCGGTATTGTGTGCGGGAAGAATGGACGATCCGGAGATGGCGTCAAAATCGATTGAAGATGGAGATTGCGATATTGTAAGCCTCGGACGTCCGCTGCTTGCAGATCCAGATTATGTAAATAAGCTGCGAGCAGGAAGAATGGCAGAGATTCGTCCTTGTATTTCCTGCCAGGAGGGCTGTATGGGGCGTGTGCAGCATTATTCCATGATCAACTGTGCGGTGAATCCACAGTGTGCAAGAGAGCGTGTGACTGCTTATAATCCCATTTTGCAGCCGAAAAAAGTGTTGATTGTAGGAGGCGGTGTGGCCGGCTGTGAAGCGGCAAGAGTGCTTGCACTGCGCGGGCACAGGCCGGAATTATTTGAGAAAAACGGACAGCTCGGCGGAAATCTGCTTCCGGGTGGCGCACCGGAGTTTAAAGAGGATGACATTGCACTTGCAAAATGGTATGAGGTTCAGCTTAAAAAACTTGGAGTACCTGTGACTTTAAACAGTAAAGTGACAAAAGAGCAGGTGCTTTCAGGAGATTACGATACCGTAATCATTGCGACCGGATCAAAGCCAAAAGTGTTCCCGCTGGGTGATGATGACAAAGTATATACAGCAGCACAGGTACTTTTAAAAGAAAAAGACTGTGGTGCGCAGACCGTAGTGGTTGGCGGAGGACTGGTCGGATGTGAAACTGCATTGTGGCTGGCTCAAAACGGAAAAAAAGTAACCATCGTGGAAGCAATGGATAAAATTCTGGCGTTAAATGGCCCGCTTTGCAGTGCAAATAAAGAAATGTTGGAGCTTCTTGTTCCGTATAACGGAGTAGAAGTTGTGACAGGAGCCAAAGTAACCGGTTACCGGGATGGAATACTGACAGCAGATGTCGCCGGTAAGATTCGTGAAATACCGTGTGACAGTGTGGTTTTGTCGGTTGGATATCGGGAAGAAAACAGTCTGTATCAGGAGCTGGAATTTGAGGTTCCGGAAATTTATCTGCTTGGCGATGCAAAGAAGGTAGCAAATATTATGTATGCGATCTGGGATGCGTTTGAGGTGACAAATCATATCTGATACGAACAGTATCGTCAGAAGTAACACAAGATGAAAAAGAACGGCGGTTTTGCCGTTCTTTTTGCGGTTCGGGTGAAATCCCTTCCCTGTTCGGAATAACCGGAATTAATTATGGAAATTTTCCCTCTTTGATGCTATAGTTTTCATAGTGAGTTATGGGAGGAAAGAGATTATGGCATGCAGGACAAAACAGGTACAGATCAATATGCTTGACGGACCCATTTTTTCTGCAATGGTGCGATTCGCGATTCCGGTGCTGTTTTCCAGTATTTTTCAGCAGCTTTATAATACGATGGATACCGTGATCGTGGGGCATACGCTCGGTGAGACAGCGCTTGCTGCAATCGGATCAGCGGCACCAGTGTATGATTTGTTGATGGGATTTGCGCTTGGAATGGGCAATGGACTGTCGATCGTGACAGCACGCAGCTATGGTTCAAAAGATGAAAACACATTAAAAAAATCGGTGGCAGGTTCACTTGTGATCGGGCTGGTATTGACAATTGTGCTGACTTTGATTACAAGAGTGGGACTGCTTCCGTTTCTGAAGCTTCTGAAAACACCGGAGGAGATTCTGGAGGAATCATACCGGTACAGTTCATGCATTACACTGTTCATGGGCGTGACATTTGCTTACAACCTTGGGGCAGGTATTCTGCGGGCGGTCGGAAACAGCCTGATGCCGCTTGTGTTTCTGATTGTTTCGTCCGTGTTGAACATTGGCCTTGATCTCTGGTTTATCACGGGGCTTGGAATGGGCGTGCGCGGTGCGGCGGTCGCGACGGTGCTGGCGCAGGGCGTTTCGGTGATTCTGTGCGTACTGTATATTTTAAAGTCAGTCCGGATTTTGATTCCGTCAAAGCATCATTTTCAACCGGATAAAAAGCTGTATCTGGAAATGCTGGAGCAGGGCGGCTCGATGGGCTTGATGAACTGCCTCGTGTGCGCGGGCACGGCGATCCTTCAGACTGGAATCAACGACCTTGGCTATCTGGTGATTGCGGGTCATACGTCGGCACGGAAGCTGTTTTCATTTTTCCTGATGCCGCTGACGGCGATGGTGGCATCAGTTAACACGTTTGTGTCGCAGAATTTCGGCGCAGGGAAAATGAAACGGATTCGAAAGGCGATGAAGGCGGCCTATCTGTACAATGCGATTGTGACAGCCGTGCTTGTTCTGATGGTAAATATTTTTGCGCCGCATCTGATTCGGTTTATTTCCGGATCGGAGAAGGCGGTGATTATTGAAAACGGGACGATGTACCTGCGCGTGGTCGCTCCGGCGTTTTTCGTCCTCGGAGTCATCAACAATACGCGGACGGCGCTCCAGGCGATAGGAAGCAAGGTTCTGCCGGTACTGTCGAGCATCATCGAGCTGATCGGAAAAGTTCTGTTTGTGCTTTTGCTGGTGCCGAAATTTCAGTATCAGGCGGTCATTTTTTGTGAGCCGGTAATCTGGTGCTTTATGGCCGTGGAGCTGGTGATCTCATTCTGGAGAAATCCGTATATCCGGGCGGAAAAATAAGACATTATAATAAGGACATTTGTAAATATCAGCAAAAAGAAAGCGAGGACATGCTATGTGTACAGCAGCAACGTATCAGTCAAAAGATTTTTATATGGGAAGAACTCTGGACTATGAATTTTCCTACGGAGAGGAGATTGCGGTAATGCCGCGTAATTACCCGCTTGCCTTTCGGTTTGACGGGAAACTGGAGCATCACTATGCGATCATCGGAATGGCACATATGGCGGGTTTTCCCCTGTATTACGATGCGGTAAATGAAAAGGGGCTTGGCATGGCCGGGCTGAATTTTGTGGGAAACGCGGTTTACCGGGAGCCGAAGGAGGGATGCCGGAATGTGGCACAGTTTGAATTTATCCCGTGGATTCTTTCACAGTGTGCTACTCTTGCGGAAGCGAAATCACTTCTGGAAGAAATGAACCTCACCGGGACACCGTACAGCGAACAGCTTCCGTCTGCACAGCTGCACTGGATCATTGCGGATGCGACCGGTGCGATCACAGTAGAGTCGGTGGCGGACGGACTGAAGGTATACGAAAATCCGGTCGGAGTGCTTACCAATAATCCACCGTTTGAGACACAGATGTTTTTGCTGAATAATTATATGAATCTGTCGGCAAAACAGCCGGAAAATCATTTTGCAAAGCAGATTCCGCTGCAGACATACAGCCGTGGCATGGGCGCATTGGGACTTCCGGGAGATCTGTCTTCGGCATCCAGATTTGCGAGAGTGGCATTTACGAAGCTTCATTCTGTTTCCGATGACTCAGAGGAAAATAGTGTCGGTCAGTTTTTCCATATCCTTGGCTCAGTCGATCAGCAGAGGGGATGCTGTGAGGTAGCGGAAGGAAAATACGAGATCACGATCTACACGTCCTGCTGGAATGCGCAGAGAGGAATTTATTACTATACAACGTACACTGGACGCCAGATCACGGCGGTTGATATGCACCGGGAAGATCTGGACGGCGCTAAGGTGGTCAGTTACCCGATGCTGCAGGAGGAGCGGATTTACTGGCAGCAGGAAATTCGCGGATAAGGCAGTAAGTTCTTGGAAAAATAAATGCAGGAAGGGCAGTTGCCGGTTACGAAGTGGCTGCATGCTTGAATAAGAATACAAAATTTCCGAAAAAAACATCCCCCGACGGGGCTTCCGCGGGTGATGTTTTTTTGTTATAGTTTAACCGGGTAGCTGTCCGGTTATGAAATATCACAAGGAGGGACCCGCTTGCGGAATCTCGTAAGGAGGGATCCATTTACGGAATCTCGTAAGGAGGGATCCGTTTACGGAAAGATTCCTTACGAGCCTGGATTCCTTACGAGCCTGGATTCCTTATGATTCTGCAAGTAGCGAAGCGGATTGCGAATATCCGCTTTACTGGATATTTATTTGTGTTCGTGAGTATGTAGTAAAAACGGAGATGGAATGCCTGCCTCATAAAAAGAAAAGGAGATCTTGAAACAATGAAAAAGCATGTTTTATTTTTTGCAGCATTTGCGGCTGCGTTTGGACTTAATGTCTGTGCAGCATCTGCTTCCACGCTGGTATACGGAAGCGGTGATTACACGAGAATCAATCCGGCAATGGATGAGCACGGAGAAATCAATATTCTGCTGTTCAATGGCCTGACAGCACATGACGGAGAGAATCAGGTCGTTCCGGGTTTGGCAAAAAGCTGGGAGTTTGATGAGGAAACATGCACCTATACCTTCCATCTTGAAGAGGGCGTGAAGTGGCACGATGGTGAGGATTTTACTGCGAATGACGTAAAATTTACGATCGAGTCGATCATGGATCCGGACAATGGCTCGGAGAATGCACCGAATTATGAGGATGTGGAAAAAATCGACGTGATTGATGACTACACGATCGCATTTCAGCTGGATGCGCCGAATGTGGCATTTCTTGATTATATGACGATGGCAGTTCTTCCGGAGCATCTGTTGGAAGGCGAAAATATGCAGGAATCAGATTTCTTCCGCCATCCGATCGGTACCGGTCCGTATAAGCTGGCAGAGTGGGATGAGGGTCAGGCGATCACGCTGGAGAAGAATGAGGATTATTTTAAAGGTGAGCCAAATATTGACGAGGTAATTTTCAAAATCGTTACAGATGACAATGCAAAGGCGATGCAGATGCAGTCAGGTGAGCTGGATCTTGCGCTGCTTACGCCAAAGGATGCACAGCTGTTTGCAGGTCAGGACGGCTATACCTGCTATGATATGAAGACCTCCGATTACCGTGGAATTCTCTTTAATTTCCAGAATGACTACTGGACAGAAAATAAGGATATCATTCCTGCCATCTGCTACGGCATTGACCGCGAGGCGATCGTCCAGTCAGTTCTGCTCGGAGAGGGTATGACGGCGTATGGGCCGCTGCAGCGTAACATTTATAATAATGAAGACGTTGAACATTATGATTATAATCCGGAAAAGGCAAAAGAGATACTGGAGTCAGTTGGCTGTACAATGGGCGAGGATGGATTTTATTATCGAAATGATGAAAAGCTCGGCTTTGTAATCAGTGTCGGTGCAGGCGATCAGGTGCGTGTGGACATCGCACAGGCAGCAGCACAGCAGCTCAGAGAGATCGGACTTGATGTCAGCGTGGAAGTACCAGCGCAGGTTGACTGGGGCGGACAGATGGCGTATCTGATCGGCTGGGGAAGTCCATTTGATGCAGATGACCATACCTATAAAGTGTTCGGTACAGATAAGGGCGCCAATTATTCTGGATACTCAAACGAGCTGGTTGACCAGTATCTGACAGAGGCACGTCAGTCGGATGACAAAGCTGTTCGTGCTGAGGCGTATGATAAATTCCAGGAAGAGCTGGCGAAGGATCCTGCGTTTGCATTTATCTGCTATATTGATGCCAATTATGTGGCAAAATCATCAATCGAGGGAATTGATGCAGATACCGTTATGGGACATCACGGTGTTGGAATCTTCTGGAATATTACGGACTGGACGATTGCGGAGTAAGAAGCAAAAATGGACGAATTATTAAAGGTAGAGCATCTGGCAATAAGCTTTCAGACAGATGCAGGAGAATTGGAGGCAGTGCGGGACGTAAGTTTTTCCTTGCGTCCTGGCGAGGTGCTGGCGATCGTCGGTGAATCGGGCTGCGGAAAAAGTGTGCTGTGTAAGTCAATTATGAAGCTTCTGCCGGGAAAAGCGAAAATGAAAAGCGGGAGTATCCGTATCAATGATACGGATATTTCTGCGTGTAAAGAAAAAGAAATGCAAAAGCTGCGGGGGCGGCTGTTTGCAATGGTATTTCAGGATCCGATGACTTCTTTAAATCCGACGATGACGATCGGTGCGCAGATTGCGGAAGCAATCCTGGTGCATCAGCCGAAAATGAAAAAGGAAGCGGTGCAAAAGCGGGTGCTGGAGCTGATGGAGCTGGTTGGAATCGACCGCCCGGAGGCACGGGCGAAGCTGTATCCGTGGAATTTTTCAGGTGGAATGCGGCAGCGCAGCGTACTGGCGATCGCACTTGCCTCTGATCCGGCGATTCTGATCGCGGATGAACCGACAACGGCGCTCGATGTGACAATCCAGGCGCAGATCCTCGATCTTTTAAAGGAGATTCAGCACAGACTTGGCACAGCAACGATTCTTGTATCACACGATCTTGGTGTGGTGGCGCGTGTGGCGGACAGGGTGGCTGTGATGTATGCGGGTAAGATCTGCGAGATCGGCACGGCGGAGGAAATCTATTATGATCCGAAGCATCCGTACACGAAGGGACTTCTGCGGTCACTCCCGGCACTTTCCCACGGAAAAGAGACATTGCACACACTTCCCGGCATGCCGCCGTCGCTTGTGCATCCGCCGAAAGGCGACGCATTTGCCTGCCGTAATGAATCTGCGCTCGCAATTGATTATGAGCAGCAGCCGCCGATGTTCCGCGTATCAGATACGCATTATGCAGCGACGTGGCTGCTCGACGAGAGGGCGGCGAAGGTACGGGAGGAACTGGAGCGGCGTGAACGGGCAGAATTGCTTCAAGATGCAGGAAAAATAGATGAACTGACGTGGAAAAGAGAAAGCATAAGTTCTGATAGCTCAAGAAAAAATGGTTCTAAAAAGCAAAGCTTTGCAGAACCTGAACACAAAAGCCGTACGTTGTCAGGTGAAGTGAAGGAAAAGCTTCAAGAGAATGTATTGCCAGATACGAGCGGACAGGAGCTTCAAAATAAAAAAATTCAAAAAAACAGAGAAGAAAGTGTGCAGAACGCATCTGAAAGATATACAGAAATCGAAAACAGACAGAAGATAATTGAGCATGCTCAGACCGGCCTCCTCCTCGACGTTCGCCATCTTACACAGGTCTTCCCCCTGACGAAAAAGCTGGCGGTGCGTGCGGTGGATGATGTTTCGTTCCAGATCAGAGGCGGAGAGATTTTTGGTCTGGTCGGAGAATCCGGATCCGGAAAATCAACGGTTGCGCGGTGTGTGATGAATATTTATCGTCCGGCAGGAGGACAGATTTTGTATCGTGGAATAGATACCGGAAATCGAATGGCAGTGCGAAAAAACCGTGTCCTTCTGCAGCAGGGGCGCCAGATGATCTTCCAGGATTCTGCATCAAGCCTCAATCAGAGAATGAAGGTGGAGGATATTGTGATGGAGCCGATGCGGCTGGCGCATCGCCGTCCGCCACGTGGTTCTTATCGGGCAGAGGCTGCATATCAGCTGAAATACGTTGGACTGGATGAATCCTGTCTCGATAAATATCCGTCAGAGCTTTCCGGAGGACAGCGGCAGCGGATAGCGATCGCGCGTGCCGTGAGCATGGAGCCGGAGCTTCTGGTGGCAGATGAACCGATCGCATCGCTGGATGTATCGATCCAGGCGCAGATCGTAAATCTGTTCCGCCATCTGCAAAGAGAACACGGATTTTCGATTCTCTTTATTGCGCATGACCTGGCAATGGTCGAATTTCTCTGTGATCGGGTGGGGGTGATGTACCACGGCCGACTGGTTGAGGTAGCTCCCTGCCATGAATTGTATCAGAATCCACTGCATCCGTATACGCAGGCACTGCTTTCGGCGATTCCGGTTCCGGATCCAGGGCGTGAGCGAGAGCGGAAAATGACAGAGTTTGAGCAGAGGTATGAGACGGCGGGCGTGCTGGTGGAAGTATCGCCGGGGCATTTTGTACTGAGGTAAGAATTAAGACAGGTGGTAACAATAAAAATATGAAAAAGAATAAAGTATGGTATGTGACGAAAAAGCTTCTGATCTTCCTGGTCAGCCTGCTGCTTTTATCCGTTATTACCTTTTACATTTCAAGACTTGCGCCGGGTGATCCGCTGGTATCCTATTATGGTGACCGGGTGGAAAAGATGAGTACACAGGAGCGGGCATGGGCAGAAGAAAAGCTTGGTCTGCACGATCCCATCACGGTGCAGTATATCCGCTGGCTTGGAAATGCACTGCATGGAGATTTTGGAATTTCGTATAAATATAAAACAGATGTGCTGGAAGTAATTACGGGCAGAATCGGTAATACGCTGATCCTTGGTGGGGTTGGTTTTGTGCTTATTTTTGTACTGGCACTTTTGCTTGGCGTGTGGTGCGCATGGTACGAAGACCGCCTGCCGGATCAGATCATCTGCCGCATCGGCACGGTGAGCAGCTGCATTCCGGAGTTCTGGATGTCGCTACTGTTTATCCTGATTTTTTCCGTGCAGCTTCGCCTGCTTCCAAGCAGCGGTGCGTATACCATTGGAAAAAGTGATGATATTCTGAACCGGATACAGCATCTGATTTTGCCGATCACGATCGTCGTGCTTGGGCATCTATGGTATTATGCTTATATGGTTCGAAACAAGCTTCTTGAGGAAGTACGGTCGGATTACGTGCTGCTCGCAAAATCAAAGGGGCTTGATAAAAGAAAAATTCTGTTTTGCCATTGCCTGCGGAATATTTTGCCATCGTATCTGAGCATCATGGCGATCTCCGTACCGCACGTGCTCGGCGGCACGTATATCATCGAGACAGTATTTTCCTATCCGGGCATCGGTACGCTTTCCTATGAAAGCGCACGTTATAAAGATTATAATCTGCTCATGGTGCTCTGCATCCTCTCAGGTGCGATCGTGATCCTCTGCAATATGGTTGCGCAGGCTATTAATGAGCACATTGATCCGAGAATCCGGGCAAACGAGATGACAGAAGAATCGGAGGTGGTGAAACGATGAGAATTTTACGACATCACCTGTATGACGGCGGCGGAGAAGTGCCGGAAGGAAAATCAACAATTGGGCATGGAGCGTACAGTGACGGAGCTGATAAGAGTTCTGAAATCGGTACGTTAAAAAATCTCAGTGAAGGCACAGTAGAAAAACCAGACAGAGCAGATCCCGCCGATCCGTTTCAGATTGTCGGAATCCAGCCGTCATCCTCCACTCTGCCTGCCCCAAAAAAGAAATGGTACAAAGACAAGCCAGTCTTTTCTCTGCTGTTTCTCGCCATCGTCATCGGAGGCTGCCTGTGCTGCAAGCTGATTATGACAAAAGATCCGACGTATATGGATCTGATGAACTACAACCGTGCGCCGGATCGGGAATTTTTGTTTGGCACAGATACGATGGGAAGGGATATTTTCTCGATGATCTGGTACGGAGGGCGAATTTCGCTGTTTATCGGACTGTTTTCCACATTAATATCAACAATGATCGCAGTGGTATTCGGTGGAATCAGCGGCATCGCGCCGCAGTGGCTGGATACGCTGCTTATGCGGCTGACAGAAATTCTTCTGAGCATTCCGAATCTGTTGCTCGTAATTTTACTGCAGGCGATTCTTGGAACACCAAACGTGGTAACGATCTCTGTTGTAATCGGTGTGACCAGCTGGACGAGCATTGCGAAGGTTGTGCGCACCGAGGTGCGCCAGATTCGAAGCAGTGAATATGTGATTGCATCGAGGTGTATGGGCGGCGGATTTTTCCATCTGCTGTGGCATCATCTGGCGCCAAACTTCGTTTCCTCGATCATGTTTATGGTCGTAATGAACATCCGCAGTGCGATCGTGTCCGAATCTACATTAAGCTTCATGGGAATCGGTCTTCCACTTGAGATCATTTCCTGGGGAAGTATGCTTTCTCTCTCAGAAAAAGCGCTTCTTACCGGTTCGTGGTGGATCATTCTGATCCCGGGCGTCTTTCTTGTGGTAACACTGCTGTGTATGACGGAGGTCGGAAATTATCTCAGAAGACAGGTAAATCAGAAGGAACGGAATTTGTAAAAGAAAGACATAAGTATTTTATAACGCTTGGATAAGGCAGACATATTCAGGCGTTTTTTGTTTTGTCATTTGAAGAAGCGTTTGATATACTATAGTTGACGAAATATGAGAAAAGGCAGATAACGATCGAAGACCTGTTGCAGATACGCTAAAAATGGCAGAAAGGGATAAGCTGTAAGATGGAAGAAATATTAAAAATCAAGGTTCAGTTGGATGACATATTTGAGGTAGAAGGGAAAAATGGAAGTGCACGGATGATTGCATTTTCAGGAGAAGCAGATGGACCGTATTTCAGTGGAAAGATTTTGCCGCACGGAGTTGATACGCAGAAAAGCGAAGCGGGAAAGCCATTGCAGCTTTCGGCAAGATATATGCTGGAAGGCATAGACTGTACCGGGAAGCAGTGCTGTCTTTTTATAGAAAATAACGGGGAAGAAGCAGGCGGGCAAATAGTGACTAAGCCACGGATTTACACGGATAGCGAGAGCCTTTCATGGATGGAAGGGGCAGCACTTTGCGGAACGGTGGAATCCTGCGGCGAAGACCAGGTAATGATCCGAATCAGGAGAATGGAAAAAGAGAAGCTTTGCCCGTATCGTGTAGAAATACACAGCATTGCGGCCGGGGACAATCGGATTTTTGCATCCCTGTATCTGCCGGAATGTGCGCAGACGGTTCCTGCGGTGGCCTTAAGCCATGGTTATAATGGTAAGGGAGCTGATTTCGAGAAAGAAGCGGTGTACTTTGCATCACACGGAATTGCGGCCTGTACATTTGATTTCTGTGGTGGAAGTGTCGGATCAAACAGTAGCGGAAGTACGAAAAAGATGTCTGTGCTTACAGAAAAGGAAGATTTGAAGGCTGTGATTGAATTTTTGAAAGCAAGATCGGAGATCAATGAAAAGTGTCTGTTTCTGCTGGGCGCGAGCCAGGGAGGATTTGTGAGTCTGCTTACAGCAGCAGAGCTTAAGGAAGAAATCCGTGCTCTTGTTCTGTATTTTCCGGCACTTTGTATTCCGGATGACTGGCGAAAGGAATATCCTGAGTTCAATTTAATTCCTGAGTCAAGGGAGCATTGGGGTATGGAGCTTGGCCGGTGTTATTTTGAGACAGCAGTACAGCTGGATGCATATAAGCCGCTGCGGGAAATAAAGCAGAAAATTTTGCTCTTTCATGGAGACCAGGATGAGATTGTACCGATTTCGTATGCGGAAAAGGCCGCACAGACCGGAGCAGAGGTGAAATTGGAAGTTCTTCCGGGAGAAGGACACGGTTTTACAGAAAAAACAGGCATGTACGTGATGGAAAAAGTGCTGGATTTTATGAAAAACATTTGATGGAGAGATGAGAATCTGTTATCATAAAAGATGCGCGGAGTCTGAACACAGATAAGCATTCCCCCGCTTCAAGTGCGCGGAGCATTAAGCGGTGGATGGGATGTTTATGAGGAAACAGAAAAATGAAATTGTGAAAAGAATCTATTTGTGTGATTCACCAGAATACAGGAAAAAGCACCACGCAGAGACAATGGATAAAAATCAGAGAAAAAATAAGAAGTGGAGGGAACGGATTCATGAAAGTATTACTTGTAAATGGAAGCCCGCACGCAAACGGAAGCACGTATACGGCGCTGCATGAGATGGAAAAGGTATTTACAGAGGAAGGCATTGAAGCGGAGATCATTCAGATCGGAAATCAGGATATCCGCGGCTGTATTGCCTGTAATGGCTGCCGCAAAAAGGGAAGCTGCGTATTTGAGGATGCAGTAAACGAGACGGCTGCAAAATTTGAAGAGGCAGACGGCCTTGTTGTGGGAAGCCCGGTTTATTACGCTTCCGCAAATGCAACACTGATCGCATTTCTGGACCGGATGTTTTACAGCACGGGCTTTGATAAGACGATGAAGGTCGGCGCATCGGTTGTATCAGCCAGACGAGGCGGACTTTCTGCGACGTTTGACGAATTAAATAAATACTTTACGATCGCGGGCATGCCGGTGGCATCCAGTCAGTACTGGAACAGCATCCATGGCAATAACGCAGATGAGGCCGCGCAGGACCTGGAAGGACTGCAGACCATGCGGACACTGGCACGCAACATGAGCTTTCTGATAAAGAGCATTGCGCTTGGCAAAGAAAAATACGGACTGCCGGAGAAGGAAACAAAAGTCGGCACGAATTTTATCCGGGAGATTTAGCCAGGGCAGGCAGGCACCCTGCCGGGTTACGAGAAGCCATAAGCAGATTTAAATATTGACGGATTTTTATCCGCATGAAGAGAAATGGAGAATGTAAGTATGAAATATGATGTCATTATCATCGGCGCAGGTCCGGGTGGCATTTTTTCGGCGTATGAGCTGATGAAAAAGAGTCCGGGGCTTAAGGTAGCGGTTTTTGAGGCGGGCTATTCTCTGGAGAAGCGCCGTTGTCCGATTGACGGCAAGAAGGTGAAATCCTGTATCAAATGTCCGACCTGTGCGATCATGAGTGGATTTGGCGGAGCAGGCGCTTTCTCCGATGGAAAATACAACATTACGAATGATTTCGGCGGTACGCTGTACGAGCATATCGGCCGTAAAGAGGCAATTGATCTGATGTATTATGTTGATGAGATCAATGTCAATCACGGAGGAGAATCCACAAGAATGTTCTCAACTGCAGGCACAAAGTTTAAAAAGCTTTGTATGCAGAACAAGTTAAAGCTGCTTGATGCATCGGTGCGTCATCTTGGTACTGATATCAACTATATCGTGCTGGAAAACATGTACAATGAAATGAAATCCCACATTGATTTCTATTTCCATACGCCGGTAGAGCATGTGGAGAAGCTTGAGGAAGGTTACCGCATTCATTACGGCGAAGATAAATATGAGGACTGCGAGGAGTGTATCATTTCCGTTGGCCGCAGCGGCAGCAAGTGGATGGAGAAGGTCTGCCAGGAGCTGGACATTCCGACGAAATCAAACCGCGTGGACATCGGCGTGCGCGTTGAGCTTCCGGCGGTTATTTTTTCCGACCTGACCGACGAGCTGTACGAGAGCAAGATTGTGTACCGCACTGAGAAATTTGAGGACAACGTACGTACCTTCTGTATGAATCCGAACGGCATCGTTGTAAATGAAAATACGAACGGCATCGTGACGGTAAACGGCCACAGCTATGAGGGCGCGGAAAAGCAGACGGAAAACACAAACTTTGCGCTGCTCGTTGCAAAACATTTCTCCGAGCCGTTTAAAGACAGCAACGGCTACGGCGAGAGCATCGCGCGTCTTTCCAATATGCTTGGCGGCGGCGTGATCGTGCAGCGGTTCGGTGATCTGGTAAGAGGACGCCGAAGCAATACAAAACGAATCGAAGAAGGTCTTGTGACACCGACACTTGCAGCGACACCGGGCGATCTGAGCCTTGTCCTGCCGAAGCGGATCCTTGATGGCATCATCGAGATGATCTATGCACTCGATAAGATTGCACCGGGTACGGCAAACGACGATACGCTTCTCTACGGCGTGGAAGTCAAGTTCTACAACATGGAAGTGGAGATCGATGAAAATCTCGAGAGTCGTTACAAGGGTCTGTATATCATCGGTGACGGAAGCGGTGTGACCCATTCCCTGTCGCATGCATCGGCGAGCGGCG
This sequence comes from Lachnospiraceae bacterium, assembly GCA_902363665.1. GTDB lineage: Bacteria > Bacillota > Clostridia > Lachnospirales > Lachnospiraceae > Choladousia. Next base: position 68,166 of record CABJAW010000020.1, read on the forward strand.
TGTATGTGGCACGGAAGATTGCGGAGAAGCAGTAGAAACAGGTAAAATAGAATAAAAAAAGAAACAGGCCTCACGTTTCAGCTGCACCTGACAGCAGAAACGTGGGACCTGTTTTTTGTGACAGGGCAAATTTATTTATAAAACTTTATTTAAGAAATCGATCGTACGCGGTTCCTTCGGATTTAAGAGTACCTCCTGCGGCGTACCCTGCTCGACGATATATCCGCCGTCCATGAAAAGTACACGGTCAGCAACTTCGCGGGCAAAGCCCATCTCGTGTGTGACGATCACCATGGTCATTCCGTCTGCGGCCAGCTGTTTCATGACCTGCAGTACCTCACCAACCATTTCTGGGTCAAGCGCACTTGTCGGTTCGTCAAAGAGCATGATATCCGGTATCATGCACAGTGCACGCGCGATTGCGACACGCTGCTTCTGACCGCCGGAGAGCTGATCCGGATAAGCCTCAGCCTTATCCTCCATGCCGACCTTACGCAGCATCTGAAGGGCGCGTTCTCTGGCTTTTTCCTTTGTGGCCTTTTTGAGGTCTACCGGAGCAAGCATCAGGTTCTGCAAGACATTCATATGCGGAAAAAGATTGAAATGCTGGAATACCATGCCGACATTTTCACGGACCTTATTGATATCTACGTGACGGTCGGTCAGGTTGTGACCGTCAACAACGATCTCGCCGCCGGAAATTTCCTCAAGCTTGTTCATGCAGCGAAGAAATGTAGATTTTCCGCTCCCGGAAGGACCAATGATAACGACTACTTCGCCTTCATGCACGTCGTAGGAAATATCCTTCAGTACCTCTAGCTTTCCGAAGCTTTTCTGCAGATGAGATACGTGGATTTTGACATTTTTATTTGCGTCCACGGTTCAGCCTCCTTTCCAGTCTCTTTGCGATCTTAGAGAGGATCGTGATGACGATCAGATACATCACTGCAACGATTCCCCAGACTTCAAATGATTTAAAGGAAATCGCGATAACATTTTTTGCGGTGTTGACCAGTTCCGGGAACCCGATGACGGAGAGAATAGAAGTATCCTTTAAGGTGATGATGAACTGGTTGATAATGCTCGGGATCATGGTACGGATCGCCTGCGGAAGTACGACGCGTACCATGGCACGCCAGTATGGAAGCCCAAGACTTCTTGCGGCCTCCATCTGCCCCGGATCGACTGACTGGATACCGGCACGGATGATCTCAGCCATGTAGGCGCCGCAGTTAAGCGCAAGTGCAGCGGTACCGGCCTGCAGCGCGGTCAGTGTCATTTTACTGCCGAGAAAATTTTTGAATGCGTAAGGCAGACCAAAGAAAATAAAATAAGCGAGAACGATCATTGGCACACCGCGGATAACATCGACAAAGATCGATGCGATGACATTGCACACCTTATTTCTCACAACACTCAGCAGTCCGAAGATCATACCAAGGATGCAGGCAAAGAAAAGCCCCCACAGTGCGAGAAGTAAAGTCTGCCCCATCGCGAACAGCAGCATCTGCCCATATTTAGATAATATCTGGATCATAATGGTTCCTTTCAAAACGGGACTGCCGCAAAGTCTGCAGCAGTCCCGTGAAATTTACGTAGATTTTCTGAAATTACTCAGTTACTGCTTCGGTAGCGGCCTCAGTAGCTGCTTCTGTTGCAGCCTCAGTGGAAGCTTCGGTGGTATCTTCAGTCGGAACAGCGTCTTCGCCGAGGTATTTTGCGATGATCTCATCGTAGGTGCCGTTTTCCTTGATGTCGGCAAGACCTGCATTGAACATGTCAAGCAGCTCCTGGCTGTCTTCAGAGAAAACAGCAAAACCGTACGGAGCACCTTCGTTTTCAGTGCCATCTACGATCTGCAGTGCGAGGTCGCCGTCTTTGATGGAGGAAGCCATGATCGGGGTGTCCTCGAAGCATGCGACAACCTGTCCGCCAAGGACTGCCTGATACATAGTCGGTGAATCCTCAAAGTAGGTGATATCAAAGCCGTATTCATCCTTGAGGCTTTCTGCGTAAGCTGCGCCTTGTGTGCCGGTCTTTACTCCTACGGTCTGACCCTTGAGGTCATCAAAACCGGTGATATCAGAGTCTGTAGAAACAGTCATGGACTGTGTTGCATTATAATATCCATCGGAGAACATCCAGCCACTTTCTTTTCTTTCATCAGTGATGGATGCACCTGCGATCATACCATCTGCCTGACCGGCCTGGCATGCAGCGATGGAAGCATCCCAGCCGAGGCTCTTCATTTCATATTTGAAGCCCTGGTCTTCTGCGATTGCAGCTACGATATCGACATCGATGCCGACGAAGTTGCCGCTCTCATCCGTGTACTCGAACGGTTTGAATACCGTGTCAGTAGCAATGACCCATGTCTTGTCTTCCTCTGCAGCAGCAGGAAATGCCATGCAGCCTGCGATCAGTCCGGCAGTGAGAAATAAGGATAATTTTTTCATAATGCAACACTCCTTTTCTTTTTTTGAAATGGTTTCAGGAGGCCTTTTCGGGTCCTTCATGAAAAAAAGGTGTAGCATACCGATGCTGACACCTTTGCCTTCGCTTATTCTAGCACAAATACAATTCGGCTGTCAATGAAATTTGGCGTTGTAAAGCGGTGAAAGATTAGCAATTCAGAGTCGGGCAGAAAGGGAAAGCGGAGAGGCAGCTGACTCTGGCACAGACATTGTTGGAGTGAAGACAGGTGAGAGTTACGATTTTTTTCATGGTGGGTTCTTTTTTCAAAGGTGAGAGCTGCAATTTATATATTTACGAATGCCCCGGAAAATCCTGCTGACAGCTGCCCGGGCATATCTGCTGTCCATGAGGTGCGCAGTCAGTCCCGTCCTCCTCACATTCTTCCCACACAGGCATTGGCATGCCGGTCTGCAGTGACTGGCGGATCGCCCGGTAATGTGCGATCTTATGATGCACGTGCCGGGAATCTTTTTGGAGCTGTGTGAGCTTTTCATTGACCTGCATCTCCTGTTCTTCCAACAGCGCGATAATATCATCGATGTGCGCGACCTCATCCGTTTCGTATTCGAACAGCTTTTTGAGCTGCGCGAGTGTCATGCCGGTTCGCTTGAAGCAGTTGATGCAGTGCAGCCGGTCGATGTGTTCCTGGGTGTAGATTCGCTGTCCGGAAGCGGATTTCTGAACATTTGTAAGAAGCCCTTCCTCTTCATAATAGCGGAGGGTGGAGAGGGGAAGCGAAAAAAGACGGGATATTTCACGGATTGTATAAGTCTGCATAAAGGACACCTCCAGAGTGAAAGCAGATATTCGCAAGCCACCCCACTTACTGCTTATTGCTTCTTGCAATCAAGAAGGAGACTTGTTTGATTCGGTTAAAAAATAATAGGCTGTAAAGCCGAAAGTACTGGAAAATTATCTTGACTTCAAGTATACTTGAAGTGATATGGTTTTGTAAAGTATAGAACAGTATTTCAAAGCAGTTGTAAAGAAGTATTGTTACTGCACGGTAATGATACAGCTTCTTCTACTTTTGCACACAAAGAGGAGGAATATAAAATGGCAAAATCAACCGTTTATTTTACCGATTTTCGCTGCCCGGTCGGCACGAGCCAGCTTGATAAGCTCAGAAAACTCTGTATTGCGGCAGGCATCAAAGACATCGATATGGACGGAAAATTTGTTGCGATCAAGATGCATTTCGGAGAGCTTGGCAACATGGCGTTCCTGCGGCCGAACTACGCGAAGGTAGTCGCAGATCTGTGTAAGGAGCAGGGTGGCAAGCCATTTCTTACCGACTGCAATACACTGTATCCGGGAAGCCGGAAAAATGCGTTGGAGCATCTCGACTGTGCGAACCTGAATGGATTTAATACAATTACGACCGGTTGTCAGGTTATTATTGCGGATGGAATTCGCGGAACAGATGAGGTAGAAGTTCCTGTTGTAAATGGCGAGTACTGCAAGACTGCATACATCGGACACGCAATCATGGATGCAGATATTTTTATCAGTCTGAGCCATTTTAAGGGTCATGAAGCAACCGGCTTTGGCGGTGCACTGAAGAATATCGGAATGGGCTGCGGAAGCCGTGCCGGAAAGATGCAGCAGCATGCAAGCGGCAAGCCGGCGATTAATGAGGAGCTTTGCCGAGGATGTCGCCGCTGTGCGAAGGAATGCGGCAGTGATGCAATTTCTTACCCGAATAAAAAAGCAGTCATTGATTATGATAAATGTAAGGGATGCGGTCGCTGCATCGGAGCCTGCAGCTTTGATGCCGTTTACAATCCGAACAGCAGTGCAAACGAGCTGCTTGACCGCAAAATGGCAGAGTATGCGCAGGCAGTCTGTCACGGACGTCCGTGCTTCCATGTTTCTCTGGTACAGGATATCAGCCCGAACTGCGACTGCCATGGCGAAAATGACGCGCCGATCCTTCCGGATATCGGAATGTTTGCAAGCTTTGACCCAGTAGCTCTTGACCAGGCCTGTGCAGATGCATGTCTGGAAGCAACGCCGATCGCAAACAGCCAGCTTGGTGAGCATCTGGCAAAGCCGGGATGGCATTTCCACCATGATCATTTTAAGGATTCCAATCCGAATATTGAGTGGGAAGCAACACTGGATCAGGCAGAGAAGGTTGGGCTTGGCACAAGAGAGTATGAGCTGAAGCGAATCAAATAGATGTAGTGTGATCGCAGCCGGCAACCCGTGTCGTGTGATTCGAAAAATTACAGAAGAAGACAGAAAATATTTTTATAAAAAGAGGGAATTTGATATTCAGGTATCAATGTCATTTAGTTAAGTTACAGGGTTAGCCCCTAATTATGGGTCTAACCCAAATTTTTTCAAAAAGGCTACCCAAAGGGTTGACATAGGGAGCAAAATGTGC
>CABJAW010000021.1 GCA_902363665.1 Lachnospiraceae bacterium
GCAGTACAGATTTTTTAGCTGATCTCCTGCCCTGGTCAGAAAAGCTGCCGGAATACATCAGAAAGCCAAAGAAAGCCAGTGAAAAATGACACGGCCGCCAGGAGCGGCCGGATATTTATCAAGGTACTTGTGGTTTGGCGTTTACGTCAAAAAGACATATATAATTTATATTAAATACTATATGGTATTGGCATTTCCATCGTGTATGTGCTAAACTTTTATTGTCCATTTGGACCGCCTCCTATTCTTTGAGATTGGCTTGCGACACCATTCTCATTTTATCATAGGAGGCTTTTTTATGGTATCCTTTACGTTTCCACTTACTCTATTCTCCCCAGCATAGCTGGGGGATTAGACTTTTCATTTATTTACAATAGTGCATGCAAAAAAGGCACTTCAAATATACGGTAAAATTTACCATACTATTTCAGGTGCCTTATCGTATTTTTTATTCTGACAGCCATTCTTTGAAAACCTTCCAAAAATACATAAAAACACCCGAAATGCACCGCATACGCCGTATCATTTCAGGTGTTTCCTTTTTTCTTTTATTAGCTGTTTTATTAGTTGTTTTTATTCAGCAGCTCGAACAGATTCCGTACCCCCGGACCGGCAAAGAAAATCTGCCAGCACAGCGCCATCGGAAAATTCTGCGCGGTCTTCTGCAGCCACAGCGCGATAATCTCTTTTCCAGGATTCATGAAAAGCAGTGTCGCGATAAAGCTCATCACCGGGCACATCAGGCAGACGATCATAGAGGAGATCGCAATCGTGATAAATGCCGGGCGATCCTGTGGTGTCACGATGCGAAATGCAAGCTTCGTCGCAAGCTTTTCTACCACAAAATATTCTAGGATACAGGCGATTGGCCACATGATCGGGATCTCATGGAAGGCAATTAAAAAGATTTCATTTGACATCCCGCCCTTATCCAGAGCGATGTTGTAGCACACCATGGCGTATACCATGACGAACGCCATGACGAGTGTAAAAAGAATGTTCTGTAACTTTGATTTCTGCATAAATTGTACTCCTTTTTCTTTGTTTTGCTTATTTTTGCGCACAAAAAGACACATGTGTGTTGTTCGTTATCAGTGATCAGCTCACATGTGTCGTTTCCAATTCATACCAAAGTCCCTGTTTCATTGCGTTGGTTATGGTAGCACACTTTTCAAATCCTGTAAAGTGTTTTTTACCTCGTCAGATTCCGCACCCATTTATACTGCCTGTAATGCCGTATTACCACCGGCAGCTTCACGATCTCGTCCAGATTGATGATCAAAAAGACCGCAACGACCGGAAGCTTCAGCACAAACGCTGCCAGAAATCCGCACGGCACTGCGTAAACCCACATCGTTACGATATCACAGATCAGCCCGAATTTTGAATCACCGCCCGCCGGGAAAATTCCTGCGATAACAGTCATATTGAAGGATTTTCCGACCATATAACAAGCGCACAGAATGAGCATCCATTTCAGATATCCAACCGCCGCCGGACTTAAATTTGCAAAATGCAGAATAGCCGGACTTAAAAGCAAAAGCACAGCTCCGGAAGCAATTCCGCTTAGGATACACAGCCAGAACAAAAGATCACCATACCGCTTTGCCAGCTTCAGTTCTCCTTTTCCAAGCTCGTTGCCGACCACAATCCCACCGCCGTTTGCAAGACCGCCGCAGAAGCAGACGATCAGATTTTTCACAATATTCGCAATTGAATTTGCCGCCACCGCATCACTTCCAAGGTGTCCCATGATCACGGAATACATTGAAAATCCGAACCCCCATACGAGAAAATCTCCCAGCATCGGCCCGGAATAGCGCCAGTAATCCTTTGCCAGAATTCCTGCAGAAGTAACAAGATATTTTCCGCAAAGCCGGATCCGTCCCTCACGCAGCGATTCCAGAATGACCCACGCCATTTCGATCAGCTTCGATATAGAGGTTGCAAGCGCCGCTCCTGCTATTCCCATTTCCGGCATCGGTCCGATTCCATAAATAAAAATGGCATTCAGCAAAATATTCAGCACAACCACTGATGAGCTGATCACCGTGCTTTTTAAGGCAAATCCGGTATTTTTGAGAATACACAGATAAATCTGCGAAACACCGGTAAACAGATAGGAGGCTGCCACAATGCGCAGGTAAACGATTCCGCCGCTGATCAATGTTTCATCTGCCGTAAAGCACCGCATCAGCTGTCGCGGTGCAAAAAGCGACGCAAGAAAAAACACGGCAGAAACTATCACAGAAATACGAAGGACGTATGCAAAAATCTTTTCCAGAGACCTACGGTCTCCTTTTCCATAATACTGTGCCGCCAGAATACTGGTTCCCGTTGCAAACCCGCTCATGAACAGGTTAAATATAAACGTAACCTGTCCCGCCAGTGATACCGCAGAAAGACTGGCTTGTGACAGCACGCCGAGCATCAGTGCATCGGAAGCACTTACAGCCGCCAGCATGAACTGCTGAAATGCGATCGGCAGCACCAGCATGCCAAGTTTCCGGTAAAATCCGGTGTTATCTTTGAAAAATTCAATTGCTCTCATTTTTTCAGATCCATCCCTTGTCGCTCCAGTCGTGCGACTTGATACGGTTGTATTCTTCTTCCGTAATTGTCAGGATCGTGCCGTGCTTAAAGCCATACGGGAACGAGAATTCTGCGTCAGAGCGCATAAATCTGCCGTCTGCCAGACAATCCGCCAAAAACGGCACGTAGCCCTGCCCTGCTCCCGGAACACCAAAATAGTCGAGATACAGGCTCCATCTGCCGTCGGCCAGCTTCATTGCCGTCGGCGCCTCATATTTTGCACCATCCATACCCTTCATGCTCTCTGCAAAGGCTTCTACCTCTTTATATTCTCCGGTTACCTGCTCTGAACAAAACAGCTGAAGCCCCGCCGGATCATGATGACTCTTGACAAACAGATAATAAACTCCGTTTTCTTCATAAATTGCAGAATCGATGATATCTCCGTTTTCTCTTTTATACAGCACCTCTGGCTTAGAAAAATGTGTAAAATCCTTTGTCCGGCTATAATAGATCGCCTTGCTTGCATAATCATTGCTCTTATGCGAGGACGACCAGTGCAGCACATACTCGTCTTTCTTCTTATCATAAATAACATCCGGCGCCCAGACACATCCCATATTCTCATCCCCGATCCGAACCATTTTCTGCTCAGACCAGTTTACAAGATCCTCTGACTCCCATAACGCAAGATCTTTGCTTCCGTTTCTTGCAATCTCCTCCCAGGAGTTGTGGTACTGATTCCGCATACCGTAGGAAAGGCTCAGATCCGTTGCCAGAATATAAAACTTCCCGTTCTGCGCACGCGTCACTGTAAAATCACGCACGCCCTTGTCCCCGTGATACGCCCAGAGCACTGGGTTTCCTTCATTCACGGCCTCCCAATGGAATCCGTCTTTGCTCAATCCGAAATATACCTGTTCGCCGTCCGGTGTTGTTTTTTCTCTGAAATGTACAAATAAATAAGCCTGCATTGTATTTTTTCCTTTCTCCTTTTGTAGCGCTTCGCTTCTGACAGTCCGGATACTGATTCGTCTTTGCAAAAGGCGCTCTTCTGATGAATCCGATCTGTTTCCGTTTTACTGCACAGACAGATCATTCGCTTCTCATTAAAGTCTCTGCTTTCGTAAAACAGAAGTTCAGCGCCATGGTAACACAGGTAGCCTTGTTTTACAATAAAAAGATTGGAAGTGAAAATAAAAGAAAAAACACTTGCATTTTCTCCTGATATATTATATAATTTTATTCGCTCACAGCAAACAGCATGAGCGCATAAAAAATGAAGGGCTATCGCCAAACGGTAAGGCAACGGACTCTGACTCCGTCATTTTCCAGGTTCGAATCCTGGTAGCCCTGCTAAAGAGATACTTAGGTGAGTATCTCTTTTTTTATATCAACGGAGGACATCTCACCTATCATTAAGACTCGCTTGCGCTCTTTTTGTCCTCTACATTATCACGATTTTGCCCCCTTCTATGTAACAGCATCCCTTCTCTTCCAAAATCGATGTTATTGTGTAAATAATTCAATGAATAGAAAAAATTTAAAAAATTCAAAAAAAGTACTTGCATTTCTGTAAAGAGTGTTATATAATTCATCGTGTTGAGAGACAGCGTTCAACGCAAAACAATAAATGAAGGGCTATCGCCAAACGGTAAGGCAACGGACTCTGACTCCGTCATTTTCCAGGTTCGAATCCTGGTAGCCCTGGTTTAAGGCATCTCGTTTGAGATGCTTTTTTGTTTTGTAAAATATTCTTTCCATGCTTTTCACATCCGCTTTATGAACGCAGATAAGCGAAGCGACTGCGTTCATGAGCAAGTAGCGAAGCGGATTGCGAATGTCCGCTTTACTTCTTCCCGGTCTTCGGACAGTAACAGTTTTCCCGAATACTTTCCCAGAATACTTTTCCAGAACACTTTCCCAAAATGCACCACAGAAAAATAGTCATATTTCTTCACAAAATTTCTCCAGATATGGTATACTGTAACTAATACTGTGCTTTTCGGAATACGTAAAGTATGGCATCTATCAATTTGCAGCCTTTTATCCGACTGCTGCAGACACAAAGGAGTGTTTATCGATATGAGTACTTTAAATCTCACATTACTGACAGACCTGTATGAACTTACGATGATGCAGGGCTATTACGAAAGCAATTCTTCTGAGACGGTAATTTTTGATGCATTCTACCGCAAAAATCCGTGCGACAATGGCTATGCTATTTCTGCCGGTCTTGATCAGGTAATTGACTATATCAATAATCTTCATTTTTCGGAAGAAGATATTTCTTATCTGGCAAGCCTTGGGATCTTCCACGAAGGCTTCCTTGACTATCTGAGAAATTTCCATTTTGAGGGTGATATCTGGGCAATCCCGGAAGGATCCGTGGTTTTCCCGTATGAACCGCTGCTCAAAGTGATCGCACCGATCATGCAGGCACAGCTTGTTGAGACTGCTATCTTAAATATTATCAATCATCAGAGCCTGATCGCCACCAAGACGGCACGTGTCGTTCATGCGGCCCGCGGAGACGGTATCATGGAATTCGGACTTCGCCGTGCTCAGGGTCCGGACGCCGGTGTTTACGGTGCCCGCGCTGCTATGATCGGCGGCTGCATCGGCACTTCCAATGTGCTTGCCGGACAGCTTTTTGACGTTCCGGTCAAAGGAACACATGCTCACAGCTGGATCATGAGTTTCCCAGATGAGTATACCGCTTTCAAAAAGTATTCCGAGCTTTACCCGGATGCCTGTCTGCTGCTTGTAGACACGTACGATACCCTGCGTTCCGGTGTTCCGAATGCAATCCGCGTCTTCAGGGAAATGCGTGAGGCCGGCATTGAGCTGAAAGGCTACGGTATCCGGCTTGACAGCGGTGACCTTGCTTATATGTCCAAGCAGGCCAGAAAGCTTCTGGATGAGGCCGGCTTTAAGGATGCAATTATTTCCGCATCCAGTGACCTTGATGAGTATCTGATCGACAGCCTGAAAACGCAGGGCGCTGCAATTACCTCCTGGGGAGTCGGTACGAATATGATCACCTCCAAAGACTGCCCGGCTTTCGGTGGTGTTTACAAGCTTGCAGCCGTTCTCGATGAAAAGACCGGTGAATTTATCCCGAAAATCAAGCTTTCCGAAAATACGGAAAAAATCACTAACCCGGGCAACAAAAAAATTCTTCGTATCTACGACAAGCAAACCGGCAAAATTCGTGCCGATCTGATCTGTCTGACAGATGAAACGTATGATCCTTCCGAAGATCTGATCATCTTTGATCCTCTTGAAACGTGGAAAAAAACAAAAATCAAGGGTGGCTCCTACACACTGCGGGAAATGCTCGTTCCGGTATTCAAAAACGGTGTATGTGTCTACACTTCTCCTTCTGTTATGGAAATCCGCGATATCTGTATCAGAGAAAAAGACACGCTCTGGGATGAAACGAAACGTCTTGCAAATCCGCATAAGGTCTACGTAGATCTTTCTTCCAAGCTGTACCATATCAAGAGTGATCTTCTGGAGCAGATGGGACGCGAGGCACTGTCTCTTTCCTGATTGCTTCGACGCTTTTCCATTGCTGTCTTTTCGCACAGCGAAACATTATTTTTCATATCAGGAGCGGTGTATACCGTTCCTGATATACTGTAGTAATCCTCTTTCGCTGCCTGCCATTTACCAGGATGCCAGGGTCAAAAGCCTGAAACCACGATGTGCCTGCACAGGAGTGGTTTTATGGCTTAATGGCCTCCCGATATGAGCATAAAAGTGGAGCGCAAGCTTCACGATATGCGAATATCTGGCAGGGTTGTGGGAGTACGAAGTACGGAACAATCCGTAAGGTATCTTTGGACCTTAACATCTTACCAATCAAAGCAAGGAAACTGTGACTTTTACGCTTCACAGTTTCCTTGCTGATGCTCCTGTGTCCGATTTTTCTGCAATACAGGGGCAAGAAGGGAGTTTTTATGTTATCGCAGAAACATTCTGCATGTATTCTGACTGCTGTTCTGCTTCTGGCCTCTGCCTCCGGCTGTTCTGTAAAAACAGACAATACTGCTTCCGCAGATCCGCTTACCATCACCGTATGGACGTATTACAACGGTGACCAGCTTGAATTATTCAACAAACTTGTCTCCGAATTTAACGATACCACCGGACGTTCCCTGGGAATCACCGTAGAAAGCTCCAGTCAGGGAACAGTAAACGATCTGGAAACGAATGTGCTTGCTTCCGCGAACGGTGAAGTCGGCGCTTCGGATATGCCGAATATTTTTTCCGCCTATGCTGATACTGCTTACACCCTCGATCAGATGGGACTGGTCATGGATCTTTCCGACTATTTTACGAAAGAAGAGCGTCTGGCATATATCGATAATTATCTTGATGAGGGCGATTTTTCCGGTGATGGCAATATCAAAATCTTCCCGGTCGCAAAATCCACAGAGCTTCTTTTCTTAAACGATACAGACTGGCGTGCTTTTTCTGATGCAACCGGCGCTTCCTATGAGGACCTGTCCACGATCGAAGGCCTTGTCTCTACTGCAGAAACGTATTATAACTGGACGGATGAACAGACACCGGAAAAAAATGACGGACGTGCACTGTTTGGAAGGGATGCAATGGCCAACTATCTTCTGCTCGGTGCAAAACAGCTTGGTTCTCCTATTTTCAATACAGAAAACGGAAAAATGTCTCTCAATTTTGATAAAGAGGTCATGCGGAAGCTGTGGGACAATTATTACGTTCCTTATATAAAGGGATATTTTTCTGCTTCCGGACGTTTTCGCAGTGATGATATCAAGACAGGAAACATTATCGGTTATGTTGGTTCCACCTCAAGTGCCACATTTTTTCCGACACAGGTCAGTCTGACGGATTCTGAAAGCTATGATATTGCACTGAAGGTTCTCCCGTGCCCGAAATTCGCAGACGGAGAAAACTATGTTGTTCAGCAGGGCGCCGGACTGGTGGTAACAAAAACAGAGGATGACGCAACCGTCAAAGCATGCGTAGAATTTCTGAAATGGTTTACAACCCCGGAGCATAACATTTCTTTCTGTGCAGGCTCCGGCTATCTTCCGGTCACAAAAGAGGCCAACAATATGGATACGATCCGTAAAAGTACTGCCTCCCTTAGTGCTTCTATGGACAGCATTCTTACCGTTGCCGTTGACTCCGTAAATTCTAATCAGATGTATACAACAAAGGCATTTGACAGAGGAAATGACGCAAGGCAGATCCTGAGTTACGGATTGAGTGATCTGGCCGCGGCCGACCGTCAGACGGTAGAAGAACGCCTTTCAGGCGGTCAGAGCCTTGAGGATGCCGCCGCAGAATTTCTCTCCGATGATTATTTTGAAGCCTGGTACCAGGATACGCTCAAACAGCTTCAGGCTTTTGAGGGATGACACTGTTAATTTGTAACTGTTCAGAGCCAGGCAAAATTTCATAAAACAGGCAGGAAATGCTTGCATTTTTAAGCCTGTTTTTGAAATTTTATTTGGCGGATACGCCACACCGACGAAATGCGTAGCATTTTGGAGGTTGGCTCTGAACAGTTACGTTAATTTTCACATTTTCGGAAAGGATCGTTTTCTTTTATGAGTTCGAAAGGAAAATCCATTTTCCATACAATCCTGCTCTCCATGCTTCTGGTACTTGGGATTGAATTTATTCTTCTATTTGTCACCTTGTACCTTACCCATGTCAGGGAGCAGTTAAATAACAATGCCGCCGATGTTTTGCATAAACAGGTAGAAAACCGTTCCGGTTACCTTGTTAATACCATGCTCAAAAATCAGGATTTGGAAGCGCTTGCCCAGAGTATCCAGACAAGCATGCTCACTCTGGAATCAGAAGGCAAAATCAGCCTGGCTACGCTGGATACAAGCAGTGAGCATGCTCTTCCTTTGCTGCAGGAGATCAGTACCGATCTCATAGCACAGCTGCGCCGTAAAAATGTGACCGGTATTTTTGTGGTTTTAAATACGCATGATCTTGACGAAACAGCACCTGACACCTGTCTTCCGGGACTTTACATTCGTGATCTTGATCCCGATTCTGCTCCGTCTGACCGTAATTATGATCTGCTTCTGGAACGCGCTTCTGCCCTAGTCGTCCGTTCTATGGGCATTTCGACCGATAAAAAATGGAGTCCGGTGTTCCGGTATGACGGTGCTGACTCCGCTTCTTTTTATTATCCTGTTTTTCAGGCTGCCTTTAAGGACGGCGGAAAATTAAACGCTTCTGATTATGGCCGCTGGACAACAACCCCTTATACTCTGGAGGGCGATGACCTCTCCTGCATTGCCTACTCGATTCCGCTGCTTCTTCCGGACGGCACCGTCTACGGCGTACTCGGTGTGGAAATGCTGACCAGCTATCTTCAGACGCTTCTTCCGGCACAGGAACTCCAGGATGACAATACAGGCTCTTATCTGCTTGGTTCCACCCGCTCTAACCTTTTGAATCCAATCTTTTCGATGAGTGTGGTCTGTTGCTCTGCATCCGGCAATGAAAAGCCTGAAACAACTTCTTTTCTTCTGCCATTGCAGTATTCCGGCTCAGACTCTTACTTCACCGTTCAAAACGGTACAAACTATTATGTCGCGCTTGAACCGCTTACGCTGTACAGCAAAAATGCTCCGTTTTCTTCCGATCATTGGGTACTGATCGGCACGGTTGATGAGAGTCATCTGTATGCGCTTTCCACGCATGTGCTTCATCTTTTCTGGTTGTCCATTCTGCTTACACTCACGGTCGGGCTGCTGTGCAGTCTGTTTGTAAGCCGTCATCTTGCCCGCCCGGTTGCAAAGCTTTCTGCGGAGGTAGCACAGGCACAGTCCAAACGAGATACGATCCCGTCACTGTCACACACGGGAATCCGTGAAGTAGACCAGTTTTCCGATGCGATCACCCAGCTGAGCCGTGATGTGCTTACCTCTTCCACAAAGTTTCTTCGTATTATGGACATGGCCAGTATAGAGCTCGGCGGCTATGAGATACGCTTTGATACCGGTACGGTATTCGTGACCGATAACTTCTTTCCCATGCTTGGACTTTCGCAGCCAGATACCGCCAGCCTTACTCCGGATACATTTCGTGCACTACTGAAGAATTTTGGGCAGTGTTGTCCGTGTACCATTACTCCGTCCGGAGACGAGGTTTACAAGGTGACACCCGCTGATGGGCAGGTACATTACCTTCGCCTTAAAACAACACATGAAGTGCTTGCACAGGTTGGACTGGTCGAGGATGTCACTGCCTCTACACTGGAGCGTCTCCGAATCGAACATGACAGGGATTATGATACACTGACCGGTCTTTACAACCGACAGGCATTCCAGCGCGAATGTGAGGCCCTTTTCCTCCATCCGGAAAATCTCAGACACGCTGCCTTCCTTATGCTTGACCTTGACAATCTCAAGCATACGAATGACACCTACGGACATGATTACGGCGATCAGTACATCCGTCAGACCGGACTTTGTTTTGCCAGACACACACCTGAAGGCACACTTTGCTCCCGCATTTCCGGTGATGAATTCAACGTATTTTTTTACGGCTATGACAGCCAGGATGAAATCCGTACTGTTATTGAACAGCTTCGGGACGAGTTTTCCAAAAAAATGATCCATCTTCCGGACGGTCAGGAGCTCTTCATCAGTATTTCCGGTGGCATTGCCTGGTATCCGGAGGATGCCTCTGACCCGACTACGCTAAAAAAATACGCAGATTTTGCAATGTACCAGGTCAAGCATTCCAAAAAAGGCCGGCTTGGTGAATTTGACCTTGGCACCTACAACAATGAAATTTACAGCCTGCAAAGCAAAAAGGAATTTGACCGCCTGATCCGCGAAGAACTGCTCTACTATCATTTTCAGCCGATTGTATCCTGCGTCACCGGTGAAGCAATCGCCTATGAGGCACTGATGCGTGTCAATCTTCCGACCATCTCCTCTCCGGATACGGTACTGAAAATGGCCCGGGCAGAAGGACGTCTGCATGACATCGAGCGCATCACTATTTTCAAGGCATCGGAAGCTTATCTGGCTTTGCTGCGCGATAAGCTGGTACGAAGCAGTGATCTTCTCTTTCTGAACTCGATTGCCAGCCAGCACATGACCGAGGAAGAAAACCGCGAATTTGCGAACCGGTTCTCCATGCTTCAGAAAAACATTGTCATTGAGATTACGGAGGAAGAGGCTCTGGATCATCATTCCCTTGAAGTAAAACGCAACACACCTGGTTTTACCGGCATGTTTGCGCTTGACGATTACGGCAGCGGCTACAGCAATGATCTCAGTCTGCTGGAACTCTCCCCGCTCTTTATTAAGATCGATCTCTCGATCGTTCGAAACATTCATACTAATCCGGATAAACAGCAGATTGTATCCAATATTGTTTCCTACGCCCACCAAAGAAACATGCGTATTATCGCAGAAGGTCTGGAAACACCGGAGGAGCTTTCCAAAGTACTGGAGCTTGGCGTTGATTATCTGCAAGGCTATTTTCTTGCCCGTCCGGCTGCGATTCCTCCGCAGATCAATGAAACTGCAGTACGTATGATCCGGGATTTTCAAACTGCCAAAACGGTATAACAGATTTCCGTCCCAAAGAATAATTCTCCTCTTTTTCCACATACTAACTACAGGCGTCAGGAATTACCTGCTTATGAATTATTCTGAACATTGGAGGACGAATCAAATATGAAAGCAACAGGAATCGTACGAAGAATTGATGACCTCGGCCGGGTTGTTATTCCAAAGGAAATCCGCAGAACACTGCGCATCCGCGAGAGCGACCCGCTTGAAATTTTCACTGACCGGGAGGGAGAAATTATTTTAAAAAAATACTCGCCGATCGGCGAGCTTGGTTCATTTGCGAAGGAGTACGCAGAAGCGCTCTCCTCTTCCTCCGGTCACAGTGTCTGTATTACCGACCGCGATCAGGTCATCGCCGCAGCAGGCGGCATAAAACGCGACCTCATTGGCTCTCCTGTGACCGGTGCGCTCGAAGCAATCATGAATGAGCGCGAACATGTACTTCTTAATCCGCCATCCGGAACGCACATTAAAATCACCCGGGATGATTCTGGGGACAATTATCCCCAGGTCATCAGTCCCATTCTCTGTGAAGGCGATGTCATCGGATCTGTCATCCTGCGCAGCCGTGACAGCAGCCATTCCATGGGAACGACCGAACAGACCCTTGCAAGGTGCGCAGCCGGATTTATGGGGCGACAGATGGAGCAGTAAGCACTGTCAATGAATACGCGGCAGGTTCCAGCGGTAATAAGCAGCCAGAAACCGAATTGAACACACAACTCCTGCTCCGGTCATCATTCCAACAATCCGCCCGGTATACGGATATAGCACAATAAACACAATACCTCCTGCGATCGATGCCACTGCATAAACGTGCTTCACAAAAATATACGGCATTGTTCCTGCCATCATATCGCGGATAACGCCGCCTCCGATTCCGGTGATCACCCCGACAAAAACCACCAGAAAATGGTTATCCTGATATCCAGCCGCAACTGCCGCATACGAACCGACTACTGTAAAAATACCAAGTCCGATCGTATCGCACAGAAGCATGATACGGTCATACCATCTCGCAATATTGCCGGAAAACACCTGATTTCTGATATAAACAGCCAGAAACAGCAGCGTTGACGTGATTACAGCCGCAAGTGCATAAACTGCATGCAGAAACGTCACCGGAGGATTGATTCCAAGAATCAGATCACGGATGATTCCTCCTCCGACAGCCGTTGTCACACCCAGTACATTTACCCCGAAAATATCCATTTTCCGTTCAATTCCAAGCATCGCTCCGGACGATGCAAACGCTACTGTCCCGAGCATTTCCATAATAAAAATCATCAGATCCGAATACTCCATACGTTTTTCTTTTCCCTTCTCATTTTTCCATTTATAACAGCCTCAACAGATACCATTTACCGGATCCGGCTGCGGTATTTCGATGGTGGCTGTCCGTATTTTTTTCGAAAGGCCTTGCTCAAATGAAATTCATCGTAAAATCCAAAGTTTACCGCGGCTTCATGCAGCTTTGCCTGCGGCTGATGAATCAGAAATTCCTTCACCATTTCAAGCTTCAGATCCATCTGATACATGGAAAAGGTCTTTCCGCACGCCTTTTGAAAATAATTATTCAAGGTCCTGGGGCACACAAAAAAATGGTCCGCCATCTCCTTCGGACTGTAAAAAATCTGCGGATTGGACTGGATCTGTCCTCTTGCTTCCTCCAGCATCGTTTCCGGCTTCCCATCCTCCGCTTTTTCCGACTGCAGCAAAAGCAGTTCACACAAAATCAGCTGAAAAAAAATATTGAGACGCTCCGTCCGCATTGGATTCTGCGACCAATATTCGGAAATCAGTTCCTGAAAGTACCGCCGGATCTGCGGCCTGCGTCTGCAATGAAGAAGCGTCGCACACGTGATTCTCAAATCTTCCTCCCGACAGGTCTGATCCTTATCCGGCGCTTTTCTCTTTTCCTGTACGCAGCTCCACCTCTGCTCACGTTTTGTCGGCATCACATGAAAATACATATGCCGGTTTCCCGGATTACACAGTTTCTCTCCATAATGGTGGCGCCCACCGGCAAGAATCAGAAGATCGTCACTTTCCATTTCATATTTTTTTCCATCCTCAAAAACCTCCCACGTTCCATCCAGCATATACAGAAAATCATGCTCCGGCAATACACGGTCCGGATGAACCATTCCATTGACAGATGTGATATAGTTCGCACTTGTAATATGGCGTTCTGCCATTTTTTCCAGATACAGCATACCATTCTCCTTCATCAGGGCGGATCTTCTCAATCCCTCCTGTCATTCCATATTGTACATGTTTTTTTCCACATTGGCAATGGTCGGTTTCTGTAATGTATGGTACAGTAGGGCTGTTCATATTTGTTCGACTTAACCTAATTTTTGATGGAGGATTTGCAATGAATAAAAATAATTTTTCTTCTCCTCTCTCTCTTCGCAATGTACAGATTACAGACACATTCTGGAAGAAAGAGATGGAGCTTGTCCGTACAGAGGTTATCCCGTATCAGTGGGCCGCTTTAAATGATCAGGTAGAAGGGGCGGCTCCTAGCTTCTGCATGCACAACTTTAAGGCCGCCGGAAAGCTTAATAAAGAGAAAAAGGAGCTTGGAACTGCATTTAAAGAGCCGGTCTACACCTTCCGCGGCTTTGAGGCGCTTCCGGAGGATCCGAAGCATCTCGACGACAAATTTTATGGCTTCGTTTTCCAGGACAGTGATTTTTATAAATGGATCGAGGCAGTTGGTTATTCCCTGACTCAGCATCCGGATCCGCAGCTTGAAGCAATCGCCGATGGCGCGATCGACATCGTCTGCGCAGCCCAGCAGGAGGATGGATACCTTGATACGTATTACATCCTGAATGGAAAAGACCGCATTTTTACGAATCTCCGCGATCATCATGAGCTCTACTGTCTCGGTCATCTGCTTGAAGGCGCCGTTGCCTACTACCAGGCAACCGGAAAAGACAAGCTACTCAAGGCAGCTTCCCGCTATGCCGATTACGTCGCAGATTATTTCGGACCGGAGGAGGGAAAATGCAAGGGCTATCCGGGCCATGAAATCGCAGAAATGGCACTGGTTCGTCTTTATGAAACGACTCAGGATTCCAAATATTTAGACCTTGCAAAATACTTTATCGATGAGCGCGGAAAACAACCGTACTACTTCGACAAGGAGCATCCGGAAGAAGTCAAAAAGAATCCGAACGGTCTCCGTTACGCCTATAATCAGGCTCACCTTCCGGTCCGGGAACAGGATGAAGCCGTTGGCCACGCAGTCCGTGCCGTCTATCTTTATTCCGGAATGGCTGATATTGCTAGGCTGACTGAAGATGATACGCTCTTTGATGCCTGCAAACGCCTCTGGGACAATATGGTTCAGAAAAAGCTCTATATCACCGGCGGTATTGGCGGAACGCACATGGGCGAAGCCTTTTCCTTTAATTATGATCTTCCGAACGATACTGCCTACGCAGAGACCTGCGCTTCGATCGGTCTTGTATTCTTTGCACGCCGGATGCTGGAAATCTGCCCGGACGTACAGTACGCTGATGTAATGGAGCAGGCACTTTACAATACCGTCCTTGCAGGTATGGCATTAGATGGGAAAAGCTTTTTCTATGTCAATCCGCTTGAGGTACTTCCGGAAGCCTGCCACAAAGATGAACGCAAATTCCACGTAAAGCCGGTTCGCCAGAAATGGTTTGGCTGTGCATGCTGCCCGCCAAATCTTGCCCGCACGTTAAGTTCCGTCAGCTCCTATGCCTTTACCGAAAAGGATGATACCCTCTTCGTTCACCTTTACATCGGAAGCGACATCAAAAAAACTGTAAATGGAACAGATGTATCCGTACGCATGACCTCTGAATTCCCATGGAACGGTAAGGTCACACTTCAGGCCGACAGCGCCGATACACCGTTTACTCTCGCGCTTCGCATCCCGGGCTGGTGTACTTCCTATCAGGTATCTCTCCTGGGTGCAGCACATAATCCGATCTCCGGTTCTGAAGCCATCACCGGCCTGGACGCTTCGGAATATACAATCAAAGACGGGTATCTTTATATCACGCGCAAATGGAAGGAATCCGAAACACTGACGCTTGATTTTCCAATGGAGATCCAGGTATGGAATGCAAATCCAAATGTACGTGAGGACATCGGACGCGCTGCCGTTACCCGCGGACCGATCACCTACTGCCTGGAAGAAGCAGACAACGGCTGCGATCTGCACCTGCTCACCCTGGACTGGAATGCACCTGCGCAGGTGCGCGATTTCACCGTATGCGGCGAACCGGTCAAAGAGATCCTCATGCAGGGCTTTAAGGAAGATAAAGAAAAAGAAGCGCCGCAGCGTCTTTACCGCCCGGTTCAGACTGCGGAAAAATCTCCGGTTACCCTTCGCTTTATTCCATATTATACGTGGGCAAACCGCGGTGAAAATGAAATGAGTGTGTGGGTACGGGTGTAACATTCCGGCTGCATGAGCTATTTTTTATCACACAGATCAGGTTTCTGACGGACTGACCGTATGATCTGTGTGCTGCATGCTTCGGCGCCCATAGAGAAATGAAATGCAGAAAACCACTGCCAGATATCTTGCAGCGGTTTTCTGCATTCTTATTTTTGTAGTATGCTTGCCGCGTCTGATTATTTTCTCTCCGCCATAATCTGATACTTCCGCAGAAATTCATCTGACAGCGTAATATTTCCGATACTCTCTGCTGTTCCGGTCATAAATGCATTCATTTTCTCATCAATTCGTACCTTCATTGTGCCGCCTGCCATGTGCACATACACACATGGATCGATCAGTCCCATCTGATATGCCACACCGGCCGCCGCACAGCAGCTGCTTCCGGAAGCAAGTGTATAGCCTGCGCCACGCTCATATCCTTCGGTATCAATGTTATTTTTGTCTGTGATTTTTATGATCTGTGTGTTGACGCCGTCCGGAAAACGTCCGGAGTTTTCCAGTTTTTCCCCGATCTCACATACTGCATGCTTTGAGATTTCCTCCATCGGCACGATGCAGTGCAGATTTCCCATCCACACACAGGTTCCCATGTATTTTCTGCCGTTGTACTCCACTGGCACAAATTCGCTCTTTCGGCTGCTTTCCCCTGATGGCTCTGTCTGTCCGCAGTACAGGTGTCCCATCGAGATCGTGACTTCTCCCGCCTGCTCATTGTGATAGTGTACTGTGACCTCCCGGCTTTTCGTCTGAAGCACCAGTTCCTTTTTGATGACATATCCGGCATCTTTCAAATACTTTGCAAAAATACAGAGTCCGTTTCCACTGATTGCTGCCTCGCTTCCGTCCGGATTGTAAATTTTCACACCCATTTTTCCAAACATCTGTACCGGTCCGACCAGGATTCCGTCTGCACCTGCCCCGAAGCGCCGATTGCATATATTTCGAACATCCTCCGGTTTCAGCTCATACTCATTTTTCACACAGTCATATACCAGATAATCATTTCCATAGCTTTCATACATTCCAAGTGTCAGTTCCATTTTAAATCCCCCTTCGTAAAGCGGACATTCGCAATCCGCTTCGCTACTTGCTCATGAACGCAGTCGCTTCGCGACCTGTCGTTCAAATAAAGCTGCTGCCCGCAGCCACACTCATTACCGAATCACTGCCTGCCTCTTACCAGAAGCAAAAATTTTATTTCACAACACATCTCCATTCTATTCAATATTATTTAAAATAAAAATTGATTTTGTGCTGTTTTTCTTTCGAATAATGCTGTATACTCAGAGAAAACCATTCACAGAAATTCTATGCATTCTTACAGGAGAACACAACTATGTACACGAAACAATCCTCCGACAAAATACAGGAGCTCAAATCTCCCGCTCTTTCTATAAAGACCGGCTATCTTGACGATGACTTCCGCATTTTTTCCCTTGTAAGCGAAGAGGAAGGCGAATTTCAGCCGCACTACCACAGCTTTCACAAGCTGCTCTTTTTTGAATCCGGAAACGTCAGTTACTACGTTGAAGGAGAAACGTACGAGCTTCAGCCGTTCGACCTTGTACTTGTGCCGGCTGGCGAAGTGCACCGTCCCGTCATCCACAGTAGCCTTCCATACCGCCGCCTGATCCTCTACCTCTCACCCGCTTTTTTTGAAGCATACAAAAAAGAATCGGTGGATCTCTTCCAGTGCTTCTCTCTTTGTTCTGCACGTGCGTCGCACGTGCTGCGTTTTTCAGATCTTTCGGAAAGCAGGCTGTACACGCCATTACAGGAGCTTTCACAGTGCGCCCGCCGGCCGGCCGATCCATCTGACCTTCTGTACCAGAAATCGGTCCTGGTTCAGTTTCTGCTGCTCTTAAACCAGTGGACAGAAGAAGGCTCGCCTGCGTTTCCTGCCTCATCAATTTCCAGCCCGCAGATCCTGCAGGTCATTTCCTATATCAATCAGCATCTTTCAAGCGAACTGTCCATCGACCAGATTGCTTCTGCCTGCTTTTTGCACCGCTCCTATCTGATGCATCTGTTCCGTCAGGAGACCGGCACTACGATCGGCGGCTATCTCACAGAAAAGCGGCTCTTTGCCGCACGCACCCTGATCCAGTCCGGATGCCCGGTGACAGAAGCTGCGCTCCAGAGCGGCTTTCCATCTTACAGTGCATTCTATCGTGCCTATTTAAAAAAATATGGCTGCTCCCCGAAAGACTGTCGACGTTAGTCAAAGCGGATATTCCAGGTCCGCTTCGCTACTTGCCGGATCATAAGGGATCCTCCCGCAAGCGGGTCCTTCCTTATGATATTTCATAACCGAGTAGCTGCTTCTCAGCATCTGAATCTCCCGTGCATACCCGTCCAGCTCATTCGGTGTCTCCAGGCAGAACGGACGCCCCTGCAGCTTTGGATGGTGCACAACGCTTCGCAAAGCTTTAAATCCGATAGAACCCTCACCAATTTTTTCGTGGCGGTCTTTGTGGCTTCGGAACGGATTTTTGCTGTCATTTACATGGATCGCCTTCAGCCGTTTTAATCCGATGATCCGGTCAAACTCCTCCAGAACACCGTCCAGATCCTGTACGATATCATACCCCGCATCATACACATGGCACGTATCGAGGCAGACACCGATCTTATCTTGAAGCTGCACTCGCTCTATGATTTCCGCAAGTTCTTCAAACCGGCTTCCGATCTCCGTTCCCTTACCCGCCATCGTCTCAAGCAATACCGTCGTCTGCTGCTCCGGGCTGAGAATCCCGTTCAGCATCTCCGCGATCTCCTGGATTCCTTTTTCCACTCCCTGTCCGACATGGCTGCCCGGATGAAAGTTATAGACATTGCCCGGCAGATATTCCATCCGCTTTAAATCATCCGCAAGCGTCATCCGTGCAAACTCGCGTACTTTCGGATCCGCAGAAGCCGGATTTAAGGTGTATGGCGCATGTGCCACGACCGTTCCGATTTCATTTTCTTTTGCAAATGCAAGGTAGGCTGCAACATCTTTTTCATTAACTGCCTTTGCCTTGCTGCCGCGCGGATTTCTTGTAAAAAACTGAAAAGTCGTCGCACCGATTGAGACTGCTTCCTCTCCCATATGCAGAAAACCTTTCGAGGATGATAAATGACATCCAATCTGAAGCATAACCTGCCCTCCTTTTTTTCTACAAGCACTTTCTTTTCCTGTCAACTTTTCTTATCTGACTTCACCATATACTGCCCAAAAACATAATCCTTTTTCTTTTTCGCAAATGGCACAATCTCCTGAACATACTATACATTTCTGCGCACCTCATCCATGATCTGCCTTACGCGCTGCTGGCACGTAAACAGCACAACCTGATGGCCGCTGCGTTCCAGCCACGAAAGGACGCTGCGCAGCCGTTCATCATCATACATTGCAAAGGGCTCATCCAGCAGAAACGGCAATTCCTCCCCGCCTGCCAGCACTTCTCCCGCTGCCATACGGACCGCAAAACGAATCTGCTGCAATGTACTGCTGCTGACCTTTTTCCGATCAATGATATGGCCGCCAAGACAGGCACGCAGCCGTCCGCTCGTCTCTACAACAATACGGTCACACGACGGGCAGGCCAGTTCCCGGATGATCTCAGATGCACGCACACTGATTTCTCCTGCCGGACCGCCGTTTTCTTCCTCTGACAGCTCCCGGATCCGATCGATCGCAAGATTTAAGGCGGCAATTTCCGTATCTGCCGTCTCCATCCTCATATGCTGATGGTAAAGCTGCTCCAGTTCTTCCTGAAGCTTTTGATAAGTATCCTCTTTTTTTCGGATTTCCGCCTTCAGTTGCTCTTCCCTGAGCGAAAGATCGTACCCTTCCGCTTCTCCATCGGCACTTTCTCCCAGCAGAAAACGCCTGACCGGGAAAAACAGCAGTAAAAATGCTCCTCCGAAAATTCCAAGGAAAACACGCAGGATGAGATTCTGCAGCAAAAGTGCTCCCAGCAGCGCGAGTACACCAGCCAGCAGCAGAAGCATCTGGATCAGATTTTTCCCTGTTTCGGTAAATCCCTCTCTCTCCCAGTCCTCTTCGTCCTCTTCCTTCTGCGCTCCAACGCGCAGCGCATTGCACTGTGCCTGCAGCCGTCCGGCTTCCCTGCGCACGTATTCTGCCTCCGTCTGACGTTTCCGGATCCGTTCTTCTAATGCATCCTCTTCTTTCTTTTTTTTCTGCTCTGCCTTTCCTCTTCGCTCCTCCAGAACCTGAAGTGCCTGTACTCCGTCCACGCTTTCTCCTGTCTTAGATGCCTTCAGGCAGTGTTTCAGTCCATCCTCCACATACAGATCCCATGCCGTCTGGTTCTGCTTCCAGAAAACAGTACTTTCAAATGTTTCTGCATCCAGACCGCCAAGCAGGTCTGACAGTATCTCCTGCGGTTCATCGATCTCTTCCCAACTGTTCAGATCTTCCGCGCCTTCTGTTTCCTGCCTTACGGAAAGGATTCCGGGAGCCTGAGTAAAGGTACGATGGAGTTCATAGCGCTGCCCTCCGTCCCAGATTGTCATCGCGCCCTCGCCATCCCCTCCGGTAAGGAAGGTGTCAGATGCCAGGCGGCCTTTTTCCGTCTTCCGGGGCGTTCCAGACAGCATTGCTCCGAGAAACGAATGGATCGTCGATTTTCCGGATTCGTTTCCCCCATAGATAATATTGACGCCGGATTTCAGCCTGATCGTATGGCCTGAAAACTTTCCCCATCGGATCAGATCCAGTCTTTCAATCTCCACTGTTTTTCTCCCTTCTTCCTGGTTTCTTCTCTGGCTGTCCGCCCGGATACAGCAGCGCTTCCAGTCCATAATACAGCGCTTTTTCTTCTGTCACACCGGTCGGTCCGCCCTCTCCGAACGATTCAATAAAGCGTCCGATCAGTTTTCCCTCATATTTTTTTCGCAGTACATCCAGATGAAACGCCGGAACCGTCTGATCAGTCACGGAAAGGATGCGCCCGCATTTCAGATATTCGCGCACCTGCGGCACAAATCCGGGATCTCTCTCTCCGGTGAGTGTAATGCGGTACATGTTCTGCGCACCGTCCCTGGCAACGACACTGCTGATTTTTTCCTGCAGAGAATAAGGATTATCTGACTCGGTCACTTCAACTGTTTTCTCCAGATAGCGACGTCCTTCCATCTCCACAAAAGAAATATGTACCTTCTTTCTCTGCACCTCACCGAGCACATATCCATGTTCCCCCGTATCCTCTGCGCAGACCGGCTCCGGCGCTCCGGCATAGACAGCCAGATTCCGAATGTAAACCTGCGGATTATGAAGATGCCCCAGTGCGATATAATCAAAACCTGCATCCAGCAGCTCATCTTTGTTCAGCGGAATGTGGGAAGCATCTCCTCCGTGCAGCAGCAGGATCTTAAAATATTCATCCTTTTTTGCGCACACGCCTGCCATAACCGGCTCCGGAATCTCCCTGTGATGATAGCTCATCCCGTAAATCTCCAGCTTCAGTTCCGGAAGGCGAATCCGCTCCAGCTGCCCGGAAAAAATCGTGATCACATTTTCATTCCACTGATACGTCAGATACGGAGACGACGGTTCCAGATAATCCCGGTTACCCGCAATCAGCACAACCACTGTCTTTTCCAGTGTCGAAAACAGGTAATTTACTTCATTCAGCTCTTTGATTTCCGGCCTGCGGTCAAACAGATCCCCCGCGATCAGCAAAAGATCCACTTTTTTTTCATTCGCATCTGCAATGCATCTGCGAAATCCTTCCCACAGCTCCTTTCCGCGCGCCTTCGCCCATGGATATCCGTGATCTGGCGCAGCACCAAGATGTACGTCCGCGATGTGCATAAAACGCATATTTTTTCCTCCATAACAATTATCTTCTACTCTATCATAGCATTTTTCAAATTGACGTGCTATAATTATTAAAACTTTATAAAATCTTGCTACTGTTCAAAGGAGGAATCCATGAAAGTATTTGTAAAAGAATTCAAGGAATTCATCATGCGCGGCAATGTGATCGATATGGCAGTCGGCGTTATCATCGGCGGTGCTTTCAACAACATCGTCAGCTCACTCGTCAACGACATCGTCATGCCGGTCATCACGCTCATCACGGGTAAGATCAACTTCACCGATATGCTGATCGCACTTGACGGCAACAGCTACCCTTCCCTCAAAGCAGCTCAGGACGCAGCTGCACCGGTCATTGCATACGGTAATTTCATTCAGATCGTCGTACAGTTTCTGCTGACGGCTTTCGTCATCTTCCTGGTGATCAAAGGCATCAACAAGCTGCACAAACCGGCTCCGGAGCCGGCTCCGACCACCAAGACCTGCCCGTTCTGCAAGTCCGAGATCCACATCGACGCAGTAAAATGTCCGCACTGTGCATCTGATCTGAACGAGTAAGAGAAATGCCTGCAGTCTGACTGTTTGTTCTGAACCGTTACATAAAATGAAAAGCTGCCACACGTCCATGCCGGAGTATTTTCAAATACACTCCGACATGGATGCATGCGGCAGCTTTTTTGCGCATTTAACCAGGTCAGACAAATCCCCTGCTTCAATTACGAATATCTGCTTTGGCAAGTCCTTCCCACAATCAGCAGTAAAACATTCTTCCGCCACAGCAGCAGTTGCAGAACAGATTCAGTGCACAGAGCTTCACGCACCAGTCTCCGCCGCCCTCAAACGGATTCCCGTAGGATTCACCCATTGTCTGATACCACTGCCCGCCGTTTTCGAGCTGCTGCACAAGCTGGCGGTACGCCATATTGTTCGGCTCCATCGCCGCCGCTTTCTGCGCATGCTCCTTCGCCGTAATGTTGTTGCCCTGTCCGGAATTGGCCATGGCGCTTAAATAATACCAGCGCGCCGTGTGCTGATTGATCTCCGAAAGTACGTGCAGCGCCTCCGCGTACGCCCGGTTGCGGATATAATTTTCCGCCGCCTGCATCCGCATGTCCTCCTCAGACCAGGAAGTGTTCTGGCTGCCCTGTGACTGACCGCCGTCGTAACCGCCGAATCCGCCAAAGCCTCCAAACCCTCCGAATCCACCATAATTTCCATAGCCGCCCTGCGAACCGTAACCGCCCGCTCCTGCGCCATAGCTGCTCTGGCCGCTGGTGCCATGCTCGCGTTCCTGCATAATCTGCTGGTACGCCTGCTGAATTTCCTTAAATTTTTCCTCTGCCTCCGCCTTGTTCGGATTATTGATATTTGCATCCGGATGATACGTCCTGCTCAGCTTCCGGTATGCCTTTTTAATCTCGTCCTCGGACGCATTCTGTGGTACTCCCAGTACATCGTATGGATTTTTCATAATCTTTTTTCAAGTCTCCTCATTCCTGCTCTGATGCTTTTGCTGCTTTTCATCATGTGCATTTTTTATCAGAACATATCTCCCCCAGACTCCTGAATACAGTACATTTCTCAGGATTCCTGCATATTCCAGAATCGGAAGCCGCTCAAATGCGCGCGCTGACTCTGCCAGAACGTCCGTCAGCATCTTCCGGTATTTTGGTTCCTCGGACGCTTCGAACACATCGCCGCAGTCCAGAAACAGATTGTAATTCTTCTTTTTCCGATCCTTCGGCAGATCCTCCAGTGCATCCATGAGATACACGAATTTTCCAAGATAAAAGCCCATCTGCCGCAGATCCTCCTGCCAGACATCCTTTTTCCAGACAAAAATCTCACCCAGAAAATGTCCGGTCAGGCCGGCCACATAATCGATGTCTTTTTTCTGCTCTTTTTCCGCCTCGCCAAGCAGCCGGATATTTTCCTCGATTGCTTTTCCCTGACGCGGATAACGCTGCATCAGCTCTTTGCAGCTCTTTTTCAGAAGTGCCGCACCCGACGCACCGATTATACTGTGCTCATCCGTCCAGTCATCTTTCAGCTTGTGATACGAGAGCAGCACACACATGTCTGCCGCATAGGAAATCGCATCGTTTTCTGCACTTTTATGCCTGTTTAGCGGATGGAGAATACATCGCCGCTCCTCCACCTTTGTCTCACTCTCATACAGCCCTGTCAGAAGGATGGCCAGAAACGTCAGATCATAGTTTAACATCATCTGTGCGGTCCGTCCATACCTCTGATACAAATTACGGCATAATCCGCAGTAAAAACTGCGGTATGCCGTGTACTCTCGAAGCTTCAGCTCCTGTTCATTCACATAAATATATCCAAACATTCTGTCATCCTTTTTCAGCTGCGCTTTTCAAACTCTTTCCGGCACTTCGGACAGGTGATACAGATCTTTCCTTTTCCACGCGGAACCCGAATCTTCTGTCCGCATGACGGGCACTTATAAATATGGTACTCCCTGCTCTGTACGATGCGCCGTTTCATCTTGTCAAACCATGCGCGGATACGCTCCGTCTTCTGAAGATACGCATAATTTTCACTGCTTCTCTTTGAAATATTTCTGGAAAACATCCGGAAATAACCGTAACCAAGGAGTACAAGCGCCAGCAGGTAAAGAAGCGGGATTCTCGTGAACATATTCAGGATCAGCAGTACCAGCGTCACTGCCATGATAAATCTTGAAAACTCATCCGCTCCATAGCGTCCCTGCATAAATTCTTCCAGTCGTCTTCTCATTTGAATAACCTCACATTCTTAATCGACTAATCTTAATCTATACAGAACTGTACCGCCAATATCCCTGAATGTCAACGCCTCCTCCTCCGATTTCACATAAATTTCAGATATGTGATATTTTTATAAAGTGCAGCCGTACAGAGGCAAATACACTCCCATAAACAGCCTAAAAACACAAGTGTTTTACGGATGTTTATGGGAGTGTATCCGGCGGATCCGTCACGTCATTCTCCCTCTGCCTCCGGAAACGTAAGCCGGACAATAAAGCGGTTCTCCTTAAGCTCAAGTAAAAATGTACCGCCCTGCAGCTCTGTCAGGCTTTTGGCAATGGAAAGTCCCAGGCCGCTTCCCTCTGTATTACGGCTGCGGTCCCCACGCACAAAACGCCCCATCAGATCCTCAGCCGATATGCCAAGTGCTTCTTTCATCTGGTTTTCGAGCGTGATCTGCACCTCTTTGTCCTCTTTTTTAAGTCCGATATGAACTTTGCTGTTTTCCAGCGCGTACTTGCAGATGTTGCCAAGCAGGTTCTCCAGCACGCGCCAGAACTGCCTGCCGTCCGCCATGATATATGCCGGCTCTTTTTCCATATCCCAGCCGGCCGTCAGTCCTTTTTCCTCAAGCCGATCCTCAAATTCCCCGTACGCCTGATCAAGCATGCTCTGCACCTGAAGCCGCATCATATGAAGCTCCACATTGCCTGAACTGATCTTGCTGACCTCCACCAGGTCTTCAGTGAGCTGTTTTAAACGCTGCGATTTCTGATCCAGTACCTCAATATAATGTTGTACACGCTCTCCTTCCAGATGCTCCCGCTTCAGAAGATCAACGTAATTCACGATGGAAGTAAGCGGTGTCTTCAGATCATGGGAAACATTTGTGATCAGTTCTGCTTTCAACCGTTCGTTGCGCACGATTGCTTCCACTGCTTCCTGAAGTCCGTCTCCCATTTCATTGACTGCCCTGGCCATCTCATACGTCTCACCCGTCAGCGTTGCAAGATCAATCTTATACTGCAGATCCCCCTTTGATATCTGATGGATTCCCTCCCAGACACTCTGTTTTCCTGCCATGTCGCGCAGCAGATACAGAAGCACCGCCATATCCAGTACAAATACCATAAAGATACCCACCCGGCCAAAAAACAGGAGAAATGCGAAATTCAGGATAAAAAAGATGATATAGAAAAACAGAAGCTGTCCGGACGCTGCCCGCGCAGCAGTCACGCGCTTCCAGGTATACAACAGCATCCTGCAGATACTGTTGTGCCACAGAAGATGCGCACGCAGTCTTCGCACAAAACCGGTAAATGCAGAAAGCGCCAGCAGCCATGCCGCAGATGCGGCGATCGACCACACGATCCGCTCCCAGCCGCTTATCATCATTGGCTCCGGCGTGCGAAAATTAAGTACTGTCATCACAAGAATTCCAAGAATCACATACAGCCCGCCAGCGATTTCCGTCGGGATCCGGTCCATCCAGTAAACCCGCGTCGCCAGCCTTCCCTCCTGCCAGCCTGCACTGATTACGGAAAAAACAAATGCAGCGACTAAAAACACTCCGCAAAGAACTGCCAGAACAGCACAGCCTTTCACGATCACTTCCCTGTGAGAAAAGTAATCCGCATACATACGCAGTTCATCCTGCACCGGATACTCCGTATTGATCGCAAGGAAAATTTTTTCATTGGAATTGACAAAGCGGTCTTCCAGATACCAGTCAGCTGCTGCATCATTCAGCACATTGTCCGGATTGCTGACCATGATATTGTAGCTCCGCTCTCCTTCGTAAAGCATTACAAAGGGACCATCCGAAGGAAGTACCGACGCTGCCTCCTCATAGGAGGATATCCCAAGATTTGTATATAATTCTCCGGTTGCTGTATTTTCGATACAGTAGCACAGGTTGCTTGGTGCCGCCGGAGACCAGCTCTCCTCCTGTTCCTGTGTATACTGCTGATACCGCTCATAAATCTGTTTACTGACCTGATTCAGCTGCATATACATATCAAACACAAATCCGGCGGAATCTGAATACCACCGTGCACACTCCGCCAGCGAGATGCCGGTCACCGGATGGATCGTCTCCAAAGTCTGTGCCTGCGCTTCCAGACGTTCCCCCGCAAGCTGCCTGTTGTCTCCCTGTGTTGCCCTGTTAATCGCCTGCTCCAGCGCCTGCTGGCCGCCGTTTTGGCAAAACACCACGAGATCAGAGACAAGGTACGTCGTATTCATATCCTGCACGGAGCTGCTGCTCTTCCCATAAGACTGAATATCGATCTCCTTATTGCCGGAATATTCGCCATCCTCTTCAAACAGTGCATCGTTGTCCTGCCCGTCGATCTTATTGCGCAGGATCGTATCCACCTGCCGGAAAAACAGATCTGATTCCTCAAAATTTTTGGACATCTCACGCAGGCTGTAGGAATCCTCCATCCAGAATCCGATTGTCAGAAGACACAGGACCAGAACTCCCGCGCAGATGGCCTGCACTGCCAGCAGAATCCATTTTGTTTTCTTTTTATAAAGCAGCCTTTCTAAAAATGCATGCACCGCTTTTCCCCTTTTCCTGACCGTTTTTTCTTCATAACTATCAAGCCAGGCTGAAATTCAAAGCAGATTTCTGTCACTCACTGCTGCATTACATAAAACCTGCCTGTCTCGTTTCTTTCCTTTCCTTCTACAGCTTCTCCACCTTGTAGCCGATGCCCCAGATCACCTTTAAATATTTCGGGTTCTTCGGATCGATCTCGATCTTTTCGCGGATATGGCGAATATGTACGGTCACTGTATTGTCCGCGCCATATGCCTCTTCTTTCCAGATTTGTTCATAAATCTGATCGATGGAAAAGACCTTGCCTTTATTTTTCACAAGAAACAACAGGATGTTGTACTCAATCCGCGTCAGCTTCACCGGTTCTCCGTCCACGATAACCTCTTTTCGATCATCGTTGATCACAAGTCCGCCGGTTGAATATATCTGCTCCGATGTTTCCTGTCCCGCCGCGCCAAAATTCGTATAGCGGCGGATCTGTGATTTCACCCGCGCCAGCAGCTCCATTGGATTGAACGGCTTTGTAATATAATCATCTGCTCCCAGGTTGAGCCCGAGCACTTTGTCGCTGTCCTGCGATTTTGCGGACAGTACAATGATCGGGATACTGCTTGTCTCGCGGATCTTCATAATTGTGTGGATACCGTCCAGCTTCGGCATCATCACATCCAGAAGCAGCAGGTGTACTTCCTCTGTTTTCAGGATCTCAAGCGCCTGCAGACCATCATACGCCTTTAAGATCCGGTATCCCTCCTGAGAAAGATAAATCTCTATCGCATCCACGATATCTTTTTCGTCATCACAAACCAAAATTGTATACATAATACTTCCCCCTTTTTCCTGCCTGATCCATATCTATGATCTGCCTTTGTGCCTGATCTGAGATCAGCGCCGATATTCGCAATCCGCTTCGCTGCTTACAGGGTCATAAAAAATTCTCCCGCAAGCGGGTTCTTCCCCACTGCTCATTGCTCCATGCAGTTGAGCTTGACTCGGTCAAAAAACAGCCCCAGGTGCTGAGCAGCACACGTCTGTTCTCAGTATACCAGAAGCTGTTTTATTTTCTGTCAATATTTTATTAAATTTTCCTTAGGCTTTTCACCTGCTCAGGCGTTTTCACTTACTTTGCCTGAATCACGTGCATCATGTTGGTCATTGCACCCTTGCCTTTTACCATATTTGTCGCCGGGTCACCTGCTGTAAATACAACCATATCGCCTTCCCTGACGTAGCCTTCCCGCTTTACCACGTACATTGCATGGGAAATGATGTGCTCAGTCGTATCCTCCTGATATCCACGAAGCGGTGTAACGCCCCAGTAGATCTGCATTTTCCGCTGTGCCCATGCATTCGGCGTGACCGCATAGATCGGCTGTTTCGGGCGGAAATTCGCCATCAGCCTTGCCGTCTGCCCGGACATCGTCGGTGTCACAATACAGTCAGCCTCGAGATTCGTCGCCGTGCGCACTGCCGCTACGCCGACTGCACTTGATACATTTGCATCACCGCGCAGGGTACGGTACTCCGGCATCATATCATAATCCAGATACTGCTCTGTGGATTCTGCGATCTGCGCCATCATCTTCAGCGCCTCTACCGGATATTTGCCCATTGCAGTCTCTCCGGAAAGCATGATTGCGTCTGCGCCCTCGCGGATCGCATTTGCAACGTCGGTTACCTCGGCTCTTGTCGGGCGCGGATTACGGATCATGGAATCCAGCATCTGGGTCGCGATAATAACCGGTTTGTACTTCTGGTTGCATTTTTCTACGATCATTTTCTGTACATGCGGTACTTCATAAGCCGGAATCTCAACCCCCATGTCACCGCGGGCTACCATGATTCCATCTGCTGCGCTGACAATTTTGTCAATGTTTTCAATCCCTTCACTGTTCTCGATCTTGGCAATGATATCCACATGCTCAGCGTTGTGCTCCTTTAAGATCGCCCTGATCTCTTTTACCGCCTCCGCATCACGCACAAACGATGCTGCAATAAAATCGATTCCCTGCTCAATGCCAAAAATAATATCATCACGGTCTTTTTTCGTGATTCCCGGAAGATTTACTCTTACGTTCGGTACATTGATGCCCTTTCTCTGCCCAAGCTCGCCGCCATTGCGGACGGTACAGACAATATCGCCGCCGCGGATCTCTTTTACTTCCAGTCCGATCAGTCCGTCATCGATCAGAATTGTATTGCCCGGTTTTACGTCCTTTGCCAGCTGCGAATACGTCTGATAGACCATTTTCTCATTGCCCTTTATCTCTTTGGAGGTCAGGATAAATTCTTCGCCTTCCTTCAGCACGACCTTGCCGCCGTTTTCCAGAAGACCTGTACGAATTTCCGGTCCCTTCGTATCCAACAGGATCGCAATCGGCTTTTTCATCTCGTCGCGGACACTTTTAAGCAGATCAAATCTCGCCTTCTGCTCCTCATGGTCACCATGTGAAAAGTTGAAACGTGCAATATCCATTCCATTTTCCACCAGCGCCTTCAGCGTCTCACGCTTGTCCGCATTCGGTCCCATCGTACAGATAATTTTCGTCTTCTTCATTTATACTCTGCCTCCTGTATTTTTATTTTTTGTTGTCCAGTCTTTATCCGTTTTATTCTAGCACATTTTTGCATCGATTGCCCGGATTTTTTTAATCTTTACCTCGTTTTAACATAGATTTGTTACTGTTCAAAACCAGGCAAACTTTTATAAAACACCCATGAATATTCGCTTTACTTCCTTCCATCCACCTCGATCTGATCACCGGAGATATTCAGGATATCCCGGATCTGCTCCAGCGGCATATCCAGGTACGCAGACAGTTCCTCCGCGGAAACCTTGCGCTCCAGGTCGCGTTCCAGATTTTTGATCGCCTCATCAAGATGATTGACCTGACTTACCACATCTTCATTTCTTTTTTTCGTCTCCTCGTTCGCGTGGATTGCGGCCTGCATCGCCTCATTCACGGAATTAAGCAGGTGTGCCTGGCTCGCGGCTGCATTCTCAAACTCGTTTAAGCTCTCCATCGCCATCAAAAGTCCGACATTTCCCTCCTGGATCAGATCCTCCGCCGCGATCTCATCGCCCTTGTACTCGCCTGCCATCTCACAGATCAGCGGCAGATACCAGCGGATCAGCTTCTCCCGCGCCTGCGCCTCTCCGGCAGCCACAGCCTTCAAAAGCTCCGTCTCATCCTCGTCCTCTCTTTCGGCCAGCTGCTGCAGCTCTTCCAGATAAATGGAAAGTGCAAAGCCTTCTTCTCCGGTTGGAAGCTCTGCTGCTTCCTGTGCATCATCCGGTACCTGAATGCCCTGTTCACTCAGATACTGATAAATCATCTTCAGATGATCTTCGCCAAGCGGAAGATGCGAAAGCCGTTCTTTGATCTCCTCTTTTGTGATCACGCCTCCCGCTTCGTCCGCCGCCCTGCGTATATCCCCGAGTATTTCACGAAATATAATTCTGTTGTCCATTTTTATCTATATCCTCCCACTGACATAAACATCCCATCTACCGCTTAGTGCTCCGCGATCTTTTCTCTCAGCACTTCCAATGCTTTTTTCAGCACCGGATCAGAGGCTTCGTCAATATTTTCCCCATCCCCGGATGCTGATGCGCCGCTTTCTCCACCGGCCACCGCATTTTTCTCCTCGTTATCCACAATAATATCCGGCGTAATCCCGTTTCCGTTGATATCCTGACCAAGCGGCGTATAATATTTCTCTACCGTCATCTTAAACGCTGAGCCATCCGAGAGAGGAAACGTTTTCTGTACGATTCCCTTTCCGTAAGTTTTCGTACCGATGATCGTACCAGCCTTGTGATCCTGGATCGCTCCCGCAAAAATTTCCGATGCGCTCGCGGAATTTTCATTCACAAGCACCGCAAGCTCACAGTACACGGTACGCATCCTGTCTGAATTGTACTCTTCACGGCTGCCGTCCTTATCTTCCGTGTAGACCAGAAGTCCTTCCGGCAGCACTTCGTCCAAAATATCGCACACCGATGTCAGCAATCCGCCCGGATTGTCTCTTAAATCCACAATCAGTTTCTGCATCCCCTGATCTTCCAGCATTTCTGCCGCATCCACAAACTGTCCGACTGCAACCTCCGTAAACTCATTCAGACGAATATAGCCGATCCCGTCCTCCAGCATCTTATACGTCACCGCCGGAACCTTCACCTCGCCGCACTCGATCTCAAATGAAAACTCCTCATCCGCAGTCGGCCGGTAAACCTTCATCGTAAAAGCTCCGTCCGCTCCCTTGATCAGATCCACCACATCATTTAATGACATTCCATCCACCGGCGTATCGTTGATCTGCTCCAGAATGTCACCTGCCTGCAGCCCTGCCTGCTCTGCCGGTCTGCCAACATACACGTCATTCACACTGAATTCGCCTGTCTTTGCGTCCTGTTCGATCACTGCGCCGATTCCGGTGTATTCACCGCGGCTTGCATCCACCACATCCTCCAGTTCCTCTGCCGTATAATAATTGGCGTACGGATCATCCAGCCCGGCCGCGATCCCTTTAAACAGATAAGCGGACAGCAGGTCACTATCCACGTCATTTAAATAATTGTTTTCGATCAGATTTTTTACCTCTTCCAGCATCGAAAAGGTCGATGGATCGGTCAGGATCTCCGCTCCGTTTTCTGTCTCCTCCACCGACGACGTATCTTTTTTGGCAAATCTCCGCTCGCCGATGTTCCAGCCCATCAGAAAAACAGACACGCAAAAAAGCGCCGTCAGGACACCTGCGAGAAATCCGGTCGTAAAGCTGCCTTGATGTCGCTGCGGTGCTGCCTCCGTTTCCTCCATCAGGTCTTCTTTTCTTTCGTCCTTCTCCGGCAAATGGTCCATCCGGCGCCTCCTTATTTTTCTATATTTCTCTCCACTTTTATTGATACCCACGGCTTGCTTCGCAATCCGTGCCCAGGTTCGGAATCCGCAGCACAGCTGCTCCTTCCCCATTGGGGCTGCGGGTCCCAAAGTGACAGATTCCTCCTCATGCAAGCATGATCGGAATCTGTCACTTCGGTCCCCTTTGGTATCAATACTCCTGGTTTTCCATATATTTCATGTACTTCACTACCATTAATGCAATCTTAAACGTAATCGCATCTTCAAACACCCGCAGATCAAGCCCTGTCGATTTCTGAAGTTTGTCGAGGCGGTATACCAGGGTATTGCGGTGGATATAAAGCTGCCGCGATGTCTCGGACACGTTCAGGCTGTTCTCGAAAAATTTGTTGATCGTCACAAGCGTTTCCTCGTCGAAATCATCCGGCGATTTGCCGTCAAAGATCTCACGGATGAACATCTTGCAAAGTGGAATCGGAAGCTGATAAATCAGACGGCCGATGCCAAGAGAGCTGTATGCGATTACCTGACGCTCTGCAAAAAAGATCTTGCCGACGTTGAGTGCCATCCGCGCTTCCTTGTAGGACCTGGAAACTTCCTTGATCTCGCCGACTACGGTACCGTATGCGATGAGTGCATTTTTCTTCTTTTCCTCGCCGAGAGAATCCAGTATCATCTCTGCAATGTGATCCATCTCTGCGCTTCCGTCCTGCGGTGCCAGTTCCTTGACCACGATAATGCTCTTCTCATCCACGGCAGTGATAAAATCACCGGATTTGGAACCAAACAGTCCTCTTACAGTCTCAAGGGAATTATTTTCCTTCTCATGACTGATCTCCAGTATAAATACCACACGACGTGCCTCCGTGTCAATATGCAGCTTCTTCGCGCGATTGTAAATGTCAACCAGAAGCAGGTTATCAAGAAGAAGATTCTTGATAAAGTTGTCCTTGTCGAAGCGCTCCTTATAGGCTACCAGAAGATTCTGGATCTGGAACGCCGCCATTCTTCCCACCATATGAACATCATCGCTGTTGCCGTTTGCCAGAAGTACATACTCCAGCTGATGCTCATCAAACACCTTGAAAAACTGACATCCCGACACTACCTGACTGTCTGCCGGAGACTCTGCAAAACTAAGCACCGAATCACGAAACCCTTCTGCCTCCGGAAATGTCGTCGCCAGCATGATGCCTTCCGTATCGAGCACGCAAAGATCCACCCGGCTGATCGCCTTCAGTCCATCCAGTGTCGTCTGTAAAACCTGATTTGAAATCACAATCCCATCCTCCTTCTCTGCGGCTCTGCTGGCTTCCCCCACAATTTTTTGCCAGTCAAAATGCACGATTATCCTGATTTCTTTCTTCGCGTTGTCGCGTAACTGGTATTATTTTAATATATGTATCAAAAAAAATCAATCATAATTGTGAACTTTTACTAAGTATACCCTGATTAGTTTATTCCGCCGTTCACATTTTATTCATGAATCTTTCAAAAAATCTTCAAGAAGCCCTCACGTTTTTTTCACTTCTTCTTTTTATACTGTTGTTACATTAAGAAATACAAAAGAGGAACAAAAAAGTTCTTCAAACACAATCCTATATCGCTTACAAGTTTTATTTCGATAAACTTTTTCATAATACGCCAGGTTTTACCTGGCATCCTCCCTTTCTTCTTTTTATTTTTACAAAAAAAGCTTCGCATGGTGCGAGGCCTTTTTTGTGTCTGCATAAAGCTGAATCGGATATTTCCTTTTGCAGAAATTCTGCCTGATTTGGTCAGAGCACAACAAAAGAGGCGCTGAATTCTTCACCCAGCGCCTCTTTGTCTGCCGTTTTTTCCATCCACGTTCCCGCATGGAAATCCCTGCAAAAAGTTGTAAACTTTATTATACCTCAAATAACAGATCGCCATAAGACGGCATCGGCCACATCTCTTTGTCCACGATCATCTCAAGTTTGTCAACCGGTGCACGCAGTTCGCTCATTGCCACCGTAACAACATCATGGAAGAATCTTGCCTGCTCTTCGCCTTCTGCTTTACCTGCTGCTTCCTCTGTCACATCGATCAGCTTTGCAAGCGCTACCTTGGTATCAGAGAGCAGTGCGCTCGTCTCATTCAGCAGTTCCACCTGTACCGAAGCCTCTGCGCCAGCCTTTACGACTGCGTTGATTGTCTCTGCCAGACTTCTGGTATACTTGATGACTGCCGGGATGATCTGCTTGCTCGCCATATCGATCATTGTGCGGGCTTCAATATTGAGCGCCTTGGAGTAGTTCTCATACTTGACTTCCACACGGGACTCCAGCTCTGCCTTTGTGAATACACCGTACTTATCGAACATGGCAACTGCCTTGTCGGTCACGAGTGCCGGGATCGCATCTACCATGGACTTGATGTTCGGAAGTCCTCTGCGCTCTGCCTCTGCCACCCACTCATCAGAGTAGCCGTTTCCGTCGAAGACAATGCGCTGATGCTCATTTGCATACTGCTTGATCAGATCATGCACTGCCATATCGAAATCGTCAGCCTTCTCCAGGATATCGCATGCATCGGAGAATGCCTCTGCCACGATCGTGTTCAGCACGATGTTCGGGGATCCGATGGAATCTCTGGATCCTACCATACGGAACTCAAACTTGTTGCCGGTAAATGCAAACGGTGACGTACGGTTGCGGTCGGTTGCATCCTTTGTGAAGTCCGGAAGTGTCTTAACACCTGTCTCAAGCACGCCGCCCTTTAAGGAGTGTGTTGCCTCACCAACGCTGATCAGCTGCGCCATTACATCCTGCAGCTGCTCGCCAAGGAATACGGAAATAATCGCCGGCGGTGCCTCGTTTGCTCCCAGTCTGTGGTCGTTGCCTGGATCTGCTGCGGACTCACGGAGCAGATCTGCATGCTCATCTACCGCTTTCAGGATACAGGTCAGTACCAGCAGGAACTGTACGTTCTCGTGCGGTGTCTTGCCCGGATCCAGCAGGTTGATGCCATCGTCCGTGGTCAGAGACCAGTTGTTGTGCTTACCGGAACCATTTACACCTGCGAACGGTTTCTCATGCAGCAGACATTTCATACCGTGCTGGCATGCTACTCTCTTTAAGGTCTGCATGACAATCTGGTTGTGGTCTACTGCCACGTTTGCCTCCGCATAGATCGGAGCCAGCTCGTGCTGTGCCGGAGCCACTTCGTTGTGCTGTGTCTTTGCGGATACGCCAAGCTTCCACAGCTCTACGTTTACATCCTTCATGAAAGATGCGATTCTCTGACGGATCGTTCCGAAATAATGATCGTCCAGCTCCTGTCCTTTCGGCGGCATTGCACCAAACAAGGTACGACCGGTAAAGATCAGGTCTTTTCTCTTTAAAAATTTCTCAGCGTCTACCAGGAAGTACTCCTGCTCCGGTCCGACTGACGGTGTCACCTTTTTGGAGGTTGTGTTGCCAAACAGCTTCAGAAGGCGCAAAGACTCCTTGTTAATCGCCTCCATGGAACGAAGAAGAGGTGTCTTCTGGTCAAGTGCTTCTCCTGTATAAGAACAGAAAGCAGTCGGGATACAAAGCGTAGCTCCTGCCGCATCGTGACGTACGAATGCCGGTGAGGTGCAGTCCCATGCTGTATAGCCTCTCGCCTCAAACGTTGCCCGCAGTCCGCCTGACGGGAAAGAGGATGCATCCGGCTCGCCCTTGATCAGTTCTTTTCCGGAAAACTCCATCAGAATTGTTCCGTCTTCTCTCGGTGCGGTGATAAAGGAATCATGTTTCTCAGCGGTAACGCCGGTCAGCGGCTGGAACCAGTGCGTATAATGGGTTGCCCCTTTTTCGATCGCCCAGTCCTTCATTGCTGCTGCAATGACGTCTGCTGTTGCGAGGTCAAGCTCTTTACCCTCTTCGATGGTCTTTCTCAGAGCCCGGTATACTTTTTTCGGAAGGCGTTCCTGCATTACTTTGTCTGTAAATACATCTTCACCGAAGATGTCTGCTACATTGAAATATTCGCTCATGTCCTCTCCTCTTTCCTTAACTTATTTTTGCAGCCATTTTTCCGGATTAACCATCATCGGAGCCTCAGCCGCTTTTATCCCCTGCCATATAAATCACACACATTCTTGTTTTTGAACTATATAGCAAAAGAGGGCATTCCATAACGCAATATTACGGAACACCCTTGTTCTGACTATTAAAATACTCTCTTTTCATGGAAATTGCAAGTGTCTTTTTATTTTTCGGTATATTTTCCAAAATTCAGAAAATATACCGATTTTTTCTATTCACTTTGTTTACTCAGATTTTTTCTTGCTGACTACATCAAAGATAACAGC
Organism: Lachnospiraceae bacterium; assembly: GCA_902363665.1. GTDB lineage: Bacteria > Bacillota > Clostridia > Lachnospirales > Lachnospiraceae > Choladousia. The sequence continues at coordinate 35,909 of CABJAW010000021.1, forward strand.
TGCCAGAAGCACAAGGCCCTTTACAACCTTCTGCATGTTCTGGTCTGTACCCATGATTGACATACCCTGGTTGATGATACCCATCAGGACTGCTCCGACGATAACGCCCGGAACCGTTCCGACTCCGCCGTATGCGGAAGCACCGCCGATGAAGCAGGAACCGATCGCATCCATCTCATAGTTCTGTCCATAAGTCGGCTGTGCACTCGTCAGACGTGCGATCGTCAGCATACCTGCCAGTGCTGCGAGAAATCCCATGTTGGTATAAGCGATAAAGTATACCATATCCGTGTTGATACCGGAAAGCTTTGTTGCCTTTTCATTGCCGCCGACTGCGTAGAAGTAACGGCCTACCGTCGTCTTGCTCGTGATATAACCGTAAACCAGTACCACGATCAGTACCCATACCAGAGAGGTCGGAATACCTTTGTGCTGTGCCAGCTTTACGGTGACAAACAGGATCACTGCGCAGATCACGATCATTTTCGCATACATGGCGCCGACATTTCCTGTCTCGTAGCCCTTTTTCACACGGTTCATATGGCCGTGCACTGTAATAAATATGTAAGCGACACACGCAATCACACCGACTGCCATCGCCACGCGGTTCAGTCCGTCTCCTCCGCCGAGAAAATCCGGAACATAGCAGTTTGCACCACCGCCGAACAGTTTGATAAATGCCTCTGACTTGATCGGAAGCGTCTGACCGCCGAGCACGACGTTGGAAAGTCCACGGAATACCAGCATGCCCGACAGGGTAACGATAAACGGCGGGATGCGCAGGAATGCGATCCAGAATGCCTGCCATGCGCCAATGACTGCGCCAAGCAGCAGCATCAGGACGATCGCAATTCCGACCGGAAGATGCATTTTTTCCATCATGACACCGCCGACTGCTCCGACAAAGCAGACAACTGAGCCAACTGACAGATCAATGTTTCCTCCTGTCAGGATACACAGCAGCATACCGGTTGCCAGTACGAATACGTATGCATTCTGTGAAATGAGGTTTGTGATATTCTGTGGCAGAAGGATCTTGCCCTGTGTACCCCAGGTGAAAAACAACGTTACGAGAAGCAATACGATAATCATCGTATATTTCTGAATTCCTACTTTTAATTTTGCCTTATCCATTTTGCTCTCCTTTTCCGAGTAAAGCGGGTGTTTCAGCTCCGCTCCCACTTCTTATTTACGAACAGGCGGATATTTCAGGTCCGCTTTGCTGCCTGGTTATTTTCGGTCGGATGACCGCAGGATGCAGGACATAATTTTCTCCTGTGATGCCTCCTGCGCATTTAATTCTCCGGCAATTCGCCCCTCGTTCATGACGTAGATACGATCCGACATTCCAAGTACTTCCGGAAGCTCGGAGGAGATCATGATGACGGATTTGCCCGCTGCCACCAGATCATTAATGATACAGTAAATCTCATACTTTGCGCCGACATCGATACCTCTTGTCGGCTCGTCCAGGATCAGCACATCCGGATCCGCAAACATCCACTTGGCAAGAAGCACCTTCTGCTGATTGCCGCCGCTTAAGTTTCCGACATTCTGCTCTACCGTCGGGCACTTTGTTTTCAGTTTTTCCTTGTACTCGACCGCTACTGCATATTCCTTATCTTTATCAATGATCCCCTTCTCGCTGACTGCCTCCAGATTTGCAAGCGTTGTATTCGTCTTGATCGGATTGCTCAGGATCAGTCCGTCACCCTTGCGGTCCTCGGTTACGTATGCGATCTTATGATGGATCGCATCCCTGGCATTTTTCAGATGGACTTCCTTTCCATTCAGAAACAGCTGGCCGCTGATATTCGTTCCGTAGCTCTTTCCGAAAATACTCTTAGCCAGCTCAGTACGGCCGGCCCCCATCAGTCCGGAAATACCAACTACTTCTCCTTTGCGGACTTTGATGGAAACATTATCCACCACCTTGCGCTCGGTGTAGATCGGATGGTGTACCGTCCAGTTTTTCACTTCCATATTTACTTCACCGATCTTCACACCCGGACGTTTCGGGAAGCGGTCTGCAATCTCACGGCCTACCATACCCCGGATGATCCGGTCCTCTGAAAAATCGTCCACGCCCTTTGTCAGCGTCTCAATCGTCGAGCCGTCACGGATGACTGTGATCTTGTCCGCCACGTAGGAAACCTCGTTTAATTTGTGTGAAATAATGATACAGGTCATGCCCTCCTTTTTGAACTTCAGCAGCAGATCCAGAAGTGCCTGGGAATCCTGCTCATTCAAAGAAGAGGTCGGCTCGTCCAGGATCAGAAGCTTTGCATTCTTTGCAAGTGCCTTGGCGATCTCTACAAGCTGCTGTTTGCCGACTCCGATGTCCTTGATCAGCGTTCTCGAGGACTCGGTCAGACCTACCTGTCTGATATATTTATCTGCCATTCCATAGGTCTCATCCCAGTTGATGGCAGCCTTTTTTCCGCGTTCATTTCCAAGGAACAGGTTTTCGCCGATCGTCATATACGGAATCAGCGCCAGCTCCTGATGGATGATTACGATGCCTTTTTCTTCGCTTTGCTTAATATCATGAAACTTACATACTTCTCCATTGTAAATGATATCACCCGTGTAACTGCCAAATGGATACACGCCGGAGAGTACGTTCATCAGAGTCGATTTTCCGGCTCCGTTCTCGCCGACCAGAGCGTGAATCTCGCCCTCTTCCACTTTCAGGTTTACGTTGTCAAGTGCTTTTACGCCGGGGAATGTTTTGGTGATATTTTTCATTTCCAACAGTATCTTTGCCAAAATTGCTCCCTCCCTCACTTATTTCCGATACTTTTCTGCCCGTTGTTTCTGACTTTGCAGATCTTTTTGCTTTCCATTTGCCCTCTGTTTTTCTGCAAATGCAGCTGTAACACGGGCTTCTTTCTCCATCTTCATAAGAACAGGCGGGCGAAATGCCCGCCTGTATAATGCGGAGTCTGCTTCCGCTTTTGCGTCCTTACTGAATCTGATCCTCTGTGTAGTATCCGGAATCGATCAGGATCTCTTTGTAGTTGTCAGCGGTAACTGCAACCGGCTCGCAGAGGTAAGACGGGATGATGCCTGTGCCGTTGTCGTAAGTCTTGGTATCATTAACCGGAGCTTCGCCGCCTGTCATGATCGCGTCAACCATCTCTACAACTTTCGTTGCCAGTGTACGGGTATCCTTAAATACGGACATTGCCTGCTTTCCGTTTACGATGTTCGGAACGTTTGCGATGTCGCAGTCCTGACCGGTGATAACCGGATAAACGTCGTTCGTGTAGTTTGCTGCCAGAGCGTTTGTTACTCCAAGAGCGGTGGAGTCATTAGAAGCAAGTACTGCATGAAGCGGAGTGCCGTCAGCGTAGTTGGAAGAAAGAATATTCTCAAATCTTGCCTGTGCTGCGTCTGTTGCCCAGTTTGCAGTTGCAACCTCGTCCTTTGTCATCTGTCCGGACGGAACAACCAGCTTGCCTGCATCAATGTACGGCTGAAGCACATCCATAGCGCCGCCGAAGAAGAAGTTTACATTGTTGTCGCCCGGATCACCGGTAACCATCTCAATATTGAACGGTCCGTCCTGATTGTCAAGATCCAGAGCGTCTACGATGAACTGACCCTGTGTCTTTCCTACCAGATAGTTATCGAATGTTGCGTAATAAGAAATCGCATCGGTATTCATGATCAGACGGTCATAGGAGATAACCGGGATGCCGGCTTCCTTTGCCTGTGCCAGAACGGTTCCAAGAGAATCGCCATCGATAGATGCTACTACAAGGAGCTGGTCGCCGTTTGCGATCATGTTCTCAATCTGTGATGCCTGCTGCGCGGAGTCATTGCCTGCGAACTGAAGGTCTACCTCATATCCCTTCGCCTCAAGCTCAGCCTTCATGTTCTCGCCGTCCTGATTCCATCTCTGCAGATCCTGTGTCGGCATTGCAACACCAATCAGCCCTTTGGACTCCTCAGCTCCTGCTACTGTGCCAAGTGCAGCTGCGCTAAGTGCTGTTGCGACTGCGAGTACCGTGATTTTCTTTTTCATAGTTTGTTTCCTCCTTTTGCTTTACGTTCATTTTAAGATGACTAAAGCATACCACAGGGTCGGCAGGAGATGTTTGCAAAGTGCTGTATTTTTTTGATAAGGTCTTCTTTTTTTTATTCAAAACAGGAAATAATTGTGACAAAAATTTGCGGTTGACAGGAATAATGTCGAAAAGAGGGGCGTGGGTGCAAAAAATCCGCTGCTTTCCTTTTCCATGGAAAGCGGCGGATTGCTTCATTTTATCTGTTTTATTTTTCTCGTATGAGACTGCAGCCTTTTTCTCTTTTCTTTGTTCTGCAACACTGCGTTATCTTGCTTTTACCGTCAGTGTGACGTATTTCGTCAGTCCATTTCCCACTACCTTAATTCTGCATGTACCGACATTTCTCGCATAGATTCTTCCTGTTTTGGATACTGTTGCGATCCTGCTGTTCGTCGTGTAGAATTTTACTGCTTTCAGCGTCACAGCCGGCGCACCGGTTACTTTTAAGGTTCTGTATTTGCCCTTCACCAGGGTCAGTTTTGCAGGCGTAACGTTCAGTGTCTTATTGCGGACTGTGATCTGGCAGGAGGCAGTCAGCTTCGTGCCGTCTGTCGTGCGGGCGGTAATTGTCGCTTTACCTGCACCTTTGGCGGTCACAAGACCGGCAGAACTTACGGTTGCGACATACGGGTTATTAGTCGTCCATTTTACAGTGCGGTTCGTCGCATTGGACGGGGAAACGTAGGATCTCAGCTGCAGCTTATTACCCTTGTAAATAGTTGCTGCAGTGCGGCTGACCACGATCTCGGATGACAGAACCTTTACCGGCTTCAAAATAAGATCATAGTATCCCGTCCTGCCACTGCTGCTGTATGTATGAATATAGTATTTTCCCTTTGTCAGATCCAGGTCCCGACTCCAGGTTTTTGGGGCTTCCTCACTTCCATAAATCCAGGAGTCAGTGCTTATAATCTCAAAATCAGAATTTCGGACTTCTACTCCAAGACCGTCCAGATAGCTTGTCATCTGGAGGGTAAGCTGCCTTTCTTCCGGAATCGTAAAAACATACCAGTCATCTGCATCCTGTGCAGAACGAAGGCCGCGCATTTTCTTATTGAACGTCATTTTAGTTGCCTGTGCATACGTATTATTCGGCTCCGTCTCAGTATTGCCTGCCGCTTTATAATCTGCTTTCAGCCAGAAATTACCGTAACTGTGATTTGCCTTCACCTTGATCAGATACGTGCCAGCTTCGATCCACTGACCGCCCGACCAGGTTGCAGGCTCTGATTCATTTCCACCTATCCAGAAGCGTTCCCGAATAGTCGTCTGCATATCCTCCGTCATCAGCCATACGCCGCCATAAAAAAATGTGTTGAAGTACACGGTTACATATCCCGGCTTCGGAACCGTGATCGTGTAGTACCTCGTATCATAATCTTTCGTGATAGTGCCATTTCTCATCCACTCACCAAACTTCAGCGTAGACCAGCTCGCCGCTGCGGATGCTGTAAGCGGCCGTCCTGCCATTCCAAGGCAGATGCAGCACACCAGCATGGCCAGAATGGATACCATGTTTCGTTTTAAATGTTTCATACTCTCTTCCTCCCTTTTCCGGATTTTTAATGCTCAGAGTTTAAACAGACAGCAAAAACTGATTTCGTATATCCGTCTCACTGTACTGCATAGAACAGCAATCAAAAGCGGATATTCGCAATCCGCTTCGCTACTTGCTCATAACCGTTATCGTAAGTAAGCTTGCCTTACTTATGATACAAGCAAGTCCCCACCCACTGCTTATTGCTCCGTGCAATTGAAGCAGGAGCCTTGCTTGCCTCGGTAAAATAATCGCTGTTTTTACTCCAGCCAATTGTTGTTTCTATCGTAACAGAGTTACCCGGGAATGTAAAGAAACATTTTAACTATATTGGGAATTCGTATTTCATTTTTCCGTTTTTAAACATTGTATAACAAAAAAGCCGCTTCACACAGACAGTCTTTTGTCTGTGTAAAACGACTTTTCTCTCTTATTTGATTCTCTTAGAAGATTACCACCAGCAGCATCTTAAACTGCTCCTCACCGTACACAGCATGCGGATGCTTTGCTGGCATCACGATGGACTCTCCCTCGTGCAGAATGTACTCGACACCGTCGATCGTCACTTTGCCGACACCGTCAAGGCAGGTCACAAATGCGTCTCCGCCTGACTCGTGGGTGCTGATCTCCTCGCCTTTGTCAAAGGAAAACAGGGTCACGCTCACGTGCTCGTTCTGAGCCAGTGTCTTGCTGACCACCTGTCCCTCCTGATAGGTCACCTGATCTTTTAAAACCATTACTTCTGCTTTGCTGATATTTTTCATTCCGCTCATGTTGCTCTCCTTTTTCTGCACTTTCTTTCTGGCTGCCTGCTATTTCTCGCATGATATAGTATCTGAAAGATCGCATATAACTATTTATTGAGTCTGTCTCTACTATATTAATATGCACCACTTAGCTTGTCAACCCGCCACACCTCCATGTAAGAACAAGCAACACATTAACGGCAGCAATTTTCACTCAAATTTCATAACCAGCTTTCTAAGTAAGGCTTTCCCATTTATAATACAGGCAATTCTCCCACTGTTCGTTGCTCATCACGCTTAAAGCAGAAAACTTGCCTGACTTATCAAAATTCCTTCTTCTCCAGTATCCCACAGCTGATTTTCCACGAAATAAACGATACAACTACAAGCAGCACGGCCAGTCCTGCGAATATCACCGGCACACCGAGCGACTGAAGCTGAATCAGCAGCGCTTCCAGATCAATTCCAAAGGATTCCGCTGCTTTTCCTGCTGCAAACACACACAGAAAGGCTACACCAAAAACGCTGCACATGATCACTCTTCCGTTGTCGCTTCCGTATTTAAACTGAATTGGTAAAAACGCTGCCAGCAAAAATCCAAGGAGCTGCAGGGCACACTCGAGCGTAAACGCCATCTCGGCCGGATCGAGCGGATTTCCGGTGACAACTGCGGATAAAAATGCCACAACTGTACCAAAAAGCAGCAGCGCCAGCCCAAATCCATAGCCAAACAGATACTTCTCAGCCGTATACTGACTGCGCGTCACCGGAAGTGTCAGAAGATACTGCATCCCGTCATTCGCCATATCATACGTGATCGTCCCAAGTATCTGAAAGCCGCCCATCAATGCTGCATAAAACATCACAAACTGATAATTCTGCGCAAGGATCATCAGAACCGTCACCAGCACAACTGCAGCCAGCATGGAACGGTTCGTCCCGATCAGCGCCAGATCTTTTTTCCACAGTCCTCTCATACCTTTTCTCCTTTCACCGCCATATAGACCATCTCATCCACAGAGCCTTTCTCCGCGACCATCTTCGGATAATTTTCCTGATAGAACCTTCGCTCACTTGTCAGTGCGCTGACGCCCCACGGTTCCTTCTTCCAACGCAGAATCCAGCTTTTGTCAATCGACTGCCACGTCGCCTCATCCATTTTCAAAAGCCCGTACTGATCCAGCAGCACATCCATCTCCTCATGAAGCGCGATCTTTCCGTCATCGATCAGATACAAATCGTCACAAAGTCCCTCCAGATCGGACGAAATATGGGAGCTGATCAGAATCCCCCGTCCTTCCTGCTCCATGTAGCTGCGCAGCAGATCCAGGATCGTCTCTCTCGCCACCACATCAAGCCCGGCAGTCGGTTCGTCCAGAATCAAAAGCCGTGCTTTGTAGCTCAGCGCCAGAAGCACTTTCAGCTTCGCCCTCATTCCGGTCGAAAACTCCGTAATCTTTCGATCAAGCGGAATCGCAAGCCTGCGGCACTGCTCCTGAAACCAGTTTCTGTCAAATGCATCATACAGGCTTTCCATAATCCCACAGACCTGTTTTCCCGTCAGCGCGCCGCAAAAGGTGCTGCCCGACAGTACCACGCCGACCTGCTGTTTCCGCTTTGGCGAATCAATCGGACCGTCCTGCCCGAGAAGCCGCATCGTGCCGCCCTCCGTGTGAATCAGTCCCAGCATCGCCTTAAACGTCGTACTTTTCCCAGCGCCATTTTTTCCGACCACTCCGGTGATTCGCCCTTCCTTCAGCTGCATTGTGACGTCCAGCTGAAACGCTCCATAGCTCTTTTTTACCCCTTTTAGTTCTGCCAGCATCGATTATTCCTCCATAATCAAATTGAATAAGGTTCGGATCTCCTCGTCGGTCAGCCCTCGCATTCTTCCTTTTTGGACTGCCTCCTCCAGATCTGCCTCTGTCTCTTTCTGCCGCGCTTCTTTCATCTGACTCTGGCTTGCCTCGGATACGAAGCTGCCCTTTCCGTGAACGGTCACGATCAGCCCTTCCTCTTCGAGAAGATCGTACGCCTTCTTTACGGTCAGGGCGCTGATTTTCAGGTCTTTCGCCAGCGCGCGCACCGATGGGAGCACAGCTCCTTTTTCCAGGGTCCCGTCAATAATCTGAGCCTTGATCTGCGCAATGATCTGCTCATAGATCGGGTCCATGGACATGTGATTGATGATCATATTCATAGTGTTTGGCCTCCTGCTATGCAAACAGTATATAACAGCATGGTACTGTTGTCAACTGTTTTATACTGTTATATACGAAAATGAAGATTAGTCTCCTCTTTAACTGGCTCAACCGAAAAAAATGGAGACAGCATTTTTCACTGTCTCCATAATTCCGGCTTTTCCTTTCAAACGTTCCTGCCGCATCCGGCCCCGCTCATAAACGCAATTCTTTCCTAAAAATAAGATGTGCAATCTCATAAGATGGAACCCGCTTGTGGGCGGATTCCTTATGAACCTGTTAGATTGAGGGAATGATTTTTCCCATTCAGGTCTCTGCTCCTCCGATCCTGTCCACCAGCAGACATTTCCGGTCATCATCCCACGAAAGCGTCCCTGTTTTCATCGCTTCTTCGTAGCGTGAGATCTTGTAGGACAGATGGGACATCGTAGCTTCCAGCTGCTCCTTCTGCTTTTTGAGCAGCTCCATCTGGTTTTGCAGCAGCTCAAGCCGCGCCGGAATCGTCTCATCGCCCTCCTGATAAAGCCGGAGATACTCGATCATTGCCTCCATCGGAAGTCCGGCCTTTCTCATGCAGAGCGCCAGCTCCAGCCACCGCAGGTCCTCTTCCTGATAATCACGGATTCCGCCGCTCGTGCGGTGCACCTCCGGGATCATCCTTACCCGCTCATAATAGCGCAGAGTATCCTGTGTCAGGTGATACCGCTCCGCCACTTCCTTTATTGTCATACATTTACCTCATGATCTCAGCGCTTTACTTCAGTACGCCGTACTGCTCGTCGCTCACTGCTTCCAGCCACTCGTTGGAACCATCCACACCCGGTACCTCGATTGCAAGATGTGAGAACCATGAATCCGGTGCAGCTCCATGCCAGTGCTTTACACCCTCCGGAATATTGATGCAGTCGCCCGGCTTCATTTCAACAGCTTCTTTTCCCCATTCCTGATAGTAGCCACGTCCTGCTACACAGACCAGAATCTGTCCGCCGCCCTCTTTTGCGTGATGGACATGCCAGTTATTCCTGCATTAAACTGGACTCCCTATTCGCAATCCCTTGTAGTTACTGGCTTTAACGGCATACACGTCTGTGCTTTGTGCGAACTTTTCGTGACGAGCAGTTTTGCCAGGTTATTCCTCTGTTTCGTCCTCGTTCCAAACCTCTTTTGCAAGGTTGAACACTGCCCAGCCTTTTGGCCAGCCTGCATAGAATGCTACGTGGGTGATAATCGCTGCGATTTCTTTCTGCGTTACCCCATGATCCTTGGCATTCTGTAAATGGAATTTCAAAGAGGAATCTGTGATTCCCTGTGCCATCAGTGCTACGACTGTGATGATACTTCTTGTTTTTAAATCAATATCTTCGTTATTCCAGTTCTCTCCGAACAGAACGTCATCGTTAAAATGTGCAAACTCCGGGGCAAATGTTCCCAGAGCATTTCTTCCCGCTGTCTGTGTGATCTTTGCCATGATACTAAACCTCCGTCTTTCTTGCTTTATGGTAATTTGTTATACTCTTCTTCCGGTAAAAACTCCAGCCATTCGTTGGAAGCTCCCTCTGCTGGAACTTCAACAGCCAGATGCTGGAACCAGCTGTCTTTCGCTGCCCCGTGCCAGTGTTTTACTTCTGGTGAAATATTTACTACATCTCCAGCTTTCAATTCACGAGCTGGTTTTCCTTCTTCCTGGTACCATCCTCTTCCACCAGTAACCAGAAGGATCTGTCCACCTTTATGATGGATGTGGTATGCATTGATTGTTCCCGGAGCGAAAGTAACCAGACCAACTGGTACTTTCTCTGTTGTAAGCATATTCAAATAGCATTCACCTGTAAAATACTTTGCGAATGCTACGTTTTCTTCACCGATTGGAAATACGTTACCTCCACCTAAGTCTTTTTTCATCTGTTCGATATCCATAAAAAATTCCTCCTTGCTCTTTTTATTTTATGATACAACCTGAAGTAAGCTCTAGGTCAATAGATTTTGCAACTTTTTACATAAAGTTCATAATTTTTCTGTGACAGTTTGCATTTCAGGTACACTCTATTTCTTATCGGTATCATCATACTCCCATATTGCTTTCTATGTCCAATACCTATTATTATGGGTTGCTTAATGCCTTTTAAGCATAATCTGTTTCTATATCACAATGCAAAACAGATCTGCTGTATTCTGGCAGACCTACTTTGCATTATGATATAGCTTAAATCTGTTTGATAAGATTCAACTCTTTCTTGGATAGTGCTTTTTTTAACTTCTGGTTTTCCTTTATTAGATTCTCATTTTCGCTTTTCAGTTTCTGTAGCTGTTGCCGGAGCAGATTCATTTCCGCTTCCATCGCCTGACTGATAATGTTTCTCCTTGGATCCACCATACCAGCCTGCTGTTCCATTGCTGCATCAATCTCACCTCTTACAATCGGATTCTTGTAAAAGAATCCTCTAGATAAACCAGTCTTTTGCATCAGTGCTGGTACGGACACCTTTTCTCTCTCCAACACCATTGTCCGTATTGTCAGGACTGCCCGTTCCACTTTTTCTTCGCTCTTTCTTTTATTCAATTCCAGCATCTTGTCGTATTTGCTCATATTCTTCTCCCCATCCGTCCAGACTTGCCAGTATAATCTGTGACATAAAATTTCTAACTTCTCTTGTTTCATCTGCCATCCGCTGATTGCTCATTTTTCGGTAATATTGGACACTTCGTACTCCCTTATGTCCCAGGAGCTTCGCTATCGTCCAGTCATCCACATGGAGTTCCGTTAATTTTACCCCATAGCAGTGCCGGAACATATGCGTTCCAAATCCGAATAAGTTTCCGCTGTCATCCCGGATATCTTTTTCATAGATCATTCGAAGCACTTTATCCTGCAAGGTTTGGTAACTGATTGGTCTCTCCGGTTTGTTCTCGTCCGCAAAGATATAAATGCTTTCAGGATAATGCTCATTTGCATAACTGACTGCCTTTCCAATCAGCTGTGCCAGCTCCCGGCTGATCGGTTTTTCATATCTTCTTGTTTTCGGCTGGTATATGATAATCATATCCTGACGGTCATGTTTATAAAGGCAGTCTTTCCGCAAGGTCAGCGTGTCGGAAATTCTGGTTCCAAGCATCTGGTGGATGATCATTGCCCTTGCTATCTGCTCTTCCATTTTTACAATCTGGGCATTCAGTCTTTTCAGCTCACTGTCCGAATAAGATTTGAATTCTGCTTTCCGTTCTGGCGGAAAATCAGATTTTAAAAACAGTTTTGTAAGATGTGGAAAATCATAAATTTTTCCGATTGTTTCCAGCACATTTCGAAGCTTTAGCAGGTCATCCCGGATGCCATTCCCTCCGTTTGATTCTACCTTGATGTTGATTAAAAATTGTTCTATGATCTCCCGGTCAATCTCTTCGCAGGTGCTGATCTTGGAATGCTTTTCATCCAAATACTTTGAAAATTTATTCATTGCGGACAGTTCACGTTTTATACTGCCAAGGGCTTCGGTTTTCAGATGATGGTAAATTGCTTTTTTTACTTCTTCCCGAATATCTGGTTGCCGGATTCCTCTGAAATTTAGTGTCTTATGGTTGACAATCGGATTTGTCCGCAGGATAAGCGGAAGCCTTTCCAGATGCCAGATATCCTTTGCCAGCTCATTGGTTTCTGATCGGTCCAGTGTAAATTCCAGAAGGCTTTCAAAATACCGGATCAGGGCAGCTTTTTCCACCGATTCAGTCTGAATGTTCGTCACTTTATGCTTCGTCAAAGCCCTACCGTTTTGTATCATCCACATTTTCAACTGCTTTATCCAGAAGTCTTTTTCTCTGTCAAGCAGGCTGTTTTCCTGATGGGATGACTTCTGAAAAAATTCACATAAGCTGTTAAAATAATGCCTTTCCCTTTTTATGGTCAGGATGGATACCTGCGTTCCACGGTAGTAAATGTATTCGACAAATTCTGTCTGAAGCTGGTTTCCCGGCAGTTTATCCAGATCAAAATATTGTTCCTTATTCAGCTTTTCCTTTTGCTCATCGGTAGCCAGCTTATAACATTCCAGTTGTTGGAATTTCAGTTTATTATCCATGCTTCTCTCCTTTCTGCATACAGGCAAGCAGGCTGTTTTCCTCTTCCTCAAAGTATGCGTCATTTTCTTTAGCAATTTTTCTTGGCATATAATCTATATACTGCATGGTCATTTCCTCAAACGTATGTCCCAGATAGTCCCGGATGCTTTGGATTGATACGCCATGCTCATAAAAATTGGTTGCTACGGTATGTCGGTAATCATGAGACTTAAAAATATATTCTCCATTCTGTATGCCTATCTGGGAGCAGTATTTTTTCATCTGCCCCATGAAGGTGCTTTTGGAAAATGCTCCACCTTTCCGATTCCGAAAAATGTATGCTTCTTTTTTGGTAGGGTGCTTTTTCAGATAAACCTGCATCAGACGATACAATGTTACCGGAATGGGAACCCTTTTATAATTTTTCATTTTCACCTGGTAGACCTTCATCCAGCAGTCACCATTCTGGATATAATACGCATCCCCTTTTAAGGTGCAGACCTCACTGATCCGGAGTCCTACACACCAGAGATGTAAAAACATCATTCTCAGGTGTTCAGGAAACTGTGAGAGGTTTTGGATAATTTCCATATACACATCCTCTTCCACACTTCTGTCATGGTGGACTGGGATCTGTTTTTCCAAGTAATACGATGCATAAAACGGAACCTTTTTTATATACCCCTTTACTTCCAGAAATTTCATAAAAAACTGTATTCCCGAAACATTGGTATTAAATGTCTTTGCTCCCATAGCACCATTCTGCAAATTCTTTAAATATACATCAATCAGGCTAGCATCACACTTGGTAACTTCCAGTTCGCTGATCTCCTGCAAAAAATTTCGAATGGTTCGGAATCTTTCGTACACCGTACTGAGCGCCAGTTCTCCGATTCCAATTTCGTACTTCATATATTCCTGAAGCAGCAATCGATTCTTGGGCTGTAGAACTTCCTGAAATGATATTTTTTCTATACTGTCACTCTGGTTTATTCTTTCTTTGGCAATACGAAACCGCTCTAAATACCAGATGGTAGCATCCCATCTTGTTTCATCAGTTTCTATAAAAATCACTTTACGGGCAGTTTCCACAATGCTCTTCAGTCGTTTTCGCCGTTGCTCTTTCTCGACTTTCTGCTTCAGGTAGTCCTGAAATGCTGTTTCCTGTTCCAGCTCCAGAAGCTGGATATCTGTAATCTGCTCCCGGATGCAAAATTCGTAAAAAAGCTGTAGCCCGGTCAGTTTATATTCCCTCAGTCTGGAAATTTCATAATTCTCCAGAATATATTCCAGCACGGTAAAAATCTGACGTTTCAGTTTCTCACTGGCTGCCGCTTTAAAATTCCAGACCATGTTGCTCCGACACCGTACCGTTTCCACACTCTTTACGATTACAGGATCTGAGTGGTATGGAACAAAAAGTATTTCATTTTTATATTTCCATTCACATTCCCTCTGTCCAGCCGGAGTTTTCATCCGTTCCCGGATGTACGCCTGCCGTATCCGGTCGAACGTTCCGGTATATCGGTAAATGTAATTTCGCTTTATCAGCGGTGTTATGTATAATTCAAATTTCATTCGCAGTTCATAATCTATTTCCGAAAGATGTTCTACCATCTCATCTGCCAGAAACAGCAGAATCTGTTCTGTAATGGAACTTCCTGCTTCCTCTTTTGCAAACTCCCGGATTTCTTTTCGTAGCTGCTCAATCCGCCTGCTCCGTTCTTGTTCTGCCTCTATAAAAGACTGTAAAAACACAGGCATAAAAACCACCTCCTATAGCAATTCCTCAATCCCATACAGGGAGGAGTGTTTCTCGTAGAATTCCTGGCTGGCATCCAGCAGTTCATCATCCACAATGTCCAGATAATTGATGGTTGTCTGGATGTGGCGGTGTCCATAGGCCAGCTGTATCAGTTCCAGCGACCATCCTGCTTTTCTCCGCTCATTTCCAAAGTAATGCCGGAGCATATGAGGCGTGATCTTAATCCCTGTTTTCTTATCCATTCTTTTTAGCATGGAGTATACTGCTTCCACGTTCATTGGTTTTCCGATATTATCCCCGGAAATATTCACAAACAGGCTTGTCTGGTGCTGGAGTAGTTTTCGGTACTCTGCGATATACAGATTTAAAAAGCCGAAGGTATCTTTGCTGATCTTCGCACTTCGGTATTCTGCATTCTTTGCTCTCGCTCCATTTTCATTGTCCTCACGGAAATATACCCGGATTATGTGGTTCTGATAATCAATGTCCTTACTGTAATCAATTCCTAAGATCTCACCGATTCGGTAGCCTGTCTCTGCCAGAAGCAGCATGAGAAGCCGATCTCTTATATTGGTACACGCTTTCAAGATTTCCACAATTTCATCTTTCTTTGCTGCTCTCGCCTTATGCTCTTCCTCTTTTAAATAGCCTTTGAAACTCTTTGATCGTATGCTTTTCTTTACGCCTACTGCATCCACGGCTACAAAATAATTATAGGACAGGACTTTCAGCTCCCCGAACTGCTGGTACTCTTCTTCTATAAAAAGATAGAACCTGAACACATCTCTTAAGTATGCGTTGCAGGTTCCATTGTTTGGAGATCTGTGATTTTTATCTCTGGTATGCTTCCCGGCTTTCAGCCAGTATAAAAATTCCACAAAGTGATTTGTCTGTTCAACATAAGGCATTTGATATACGTCTGTCAATTCCTTTTTCTTTTCATGGATGTATTCCAGATAGTACAGGATTGCAAGTGCGGAGCGCCGCACCGTATTCGGTGAACATTTACTCCGTATCTTGTGCATCAGATATTTGGTTGGAAGCAGGACGATATCCAGTGTTTCCACATCTCTGATAAAGAAATAAACGGTGGAACCCTCTCTTTCTTTTTCCAGTTCATATCGTCTCATTCCTGCTCACTTCCTTTCCTCTAACGCTATACACAGTATACCCAACTCATGCCGATAAAGCTATCACAAATACCACCAATTCGGTCAAAACCGCTCCTGAAATACCACTAAACTTTTTGTCTTATTTTCTGTCCAGATCTGGGCAGAACCAACAACACCACGGATGTTATCAGCTGTAGTAACGCTCCACTTTCCGGCTTCGGATAAAGTCCTCTACTTCATCGATTTTTTCTGCCATCTGGCACTTTGGCAGGGCGTCCAGAACATCTCCCCGGTACTTTCCTTTCTTTGCCGCTCGGTGGTCTAAAATGGACACTACACAGGTGTCCTGCTCCGTCCGGATCGCCCGTCCGAATCCCTGGCGCAGTTTCTTCTGCATATCTGGAACAACAACATTTTGAATGTAGGATTCCAGTGATCGGTATTGTTCCCTTTGTGCTTCATGGATGGGGTCCGGTACAGCAAACGGCAATTTTACAATGATCAGGGACGATACCATATCCCCCGGAAAATCCACACCTTCCCAACAGGAGCCGGCTGCAAACAGAACGGCATTTTCCATCTTCTTAAACCGTGCGATTTCTTCCTGTGAGTTTCTCCATACCTGCACCATCGGGAACGGGATCTGATCCCGCAGGAGCTGCTGCACATTTCCCATCAGGGTATAAGATGTAAACAGTACCAGTGTATGCCCAAAAGTAGAACACACCAGATCACGGATCTGGCCTGCAAGTTGCTCGACCTCTTCCCGGCTTCCCTTGAGCGTCGCTTTTAAATTCTCAGGAATATAGAGCAGACAGTTCTCTCTGTAACAAAATGGGGATTCTGCTACACACTCCCGGACTCTGCTTTTCTTTTCCAGCCCGGTCATCTGTCTGGTCCTTACAAACCCATTTCCGGCTTTTAAAGTTCCACTGGTGAGAATCGAGGGAAATCCCCTGTCCCATAAGGAATCATGGAGAAACCTTGGAATCTCTCTGCTAACAGCCATAAACACAGGATCTCCCCTGCCGTCTGGCTGAAGAAATAAAACGTATCTGGTATCCTTCTTCAGAAACCAGCCGAACAGCTCTTCCATCTCTTCCAGCCGCCGGAAGATCCAGTAAGGGACATTTCCAGCAAGTCTTTTAAGCATAAGACTGAGATTCCCCCTTACCTGCTCCAGAGAAGATCGGCACTTTGCCGGAAAATAGAAATTTTCTTTTCCAGCTATGTCATCTCCCATCCCGGCCTGATCCTTACGGATTTCCATTGAAAGTGTATTAAACCAATCCTGTAGTCTCTTACCTTCCGAACTTTTATGCTCCCTGTTTAAGAAATACGAGATTTCCTGCACATCCTCTCTTCCAATACTTCTCCCATCCATCTGGCTGGCAGCTTCTGGGAGCTTATGTGCTTCATCTACTACCAATGCTCTGTAATCCGCCAGCAGAGGCCGGTATTCATTCATCCGGTGCATGGCGTCTGCCAGAAGATAATTGTGATTGCATATCTGTATAAAAACTTCCTCTTTTTTGGAAACATCCAAATATTTCTGATAACGGCATCCTGCTTTCCCCGGACACTCCCTGGGGCAGAATTTCGGTACGCACACCAGCCTGCGGTCAAAACCGCTCAGGTTATGTACGGAATCTAAATCAAAGTTATGCCGGAGGGACTTCAATGCCTCCATCTGTGCCTGATTTTTATTCTTATCCCGGACTGCCTCCAGTCTTTGGGCCAGCCTGTAATCGCATACAAAATGTTCCTTTCCCTTGCGGACAACTGCCTTTAATTCTCCCTGAAGCAGATCTGCTTTTAACAGTACATCCGATAAAAAAGGAACATATTCCTCTATGATAGCTTTCTGTAAGGCAATGCTGGAAGTGGATACCACCACAGGCCGCCTGTCACATCCCGAATAACCGGAATGCAGTACACTATATTTCCGCATCAGGATGCAGGCAGTCAGATAGGCATAGGTTTTTCCAATGCCCACTCCTGCATCACAGAGCGTGATCTCATTTTTCATAAGGGCATCCAGCATTTCATGGCAGAGACGGATCTGTTCTTCTCTTACGTGAAGCCCGACTTCCGGTAGAAGTTCCCGAAAGATTCTTTCCACTTCGCCATGCGCCCTTTTTTGATATTCATTTTTATAACACATTACTTCTCCTTGCCGGGAAGCTTATCTTACCGTACCCTTACGGACGGATCTGACTGCTTCCGGTGCTTTTGCTCCCTGCTCCTGCATTTTCTTTATGGCAGCATTTCCCCGTGCCATCATCCTTCGGATATCCGTCCGGGAAACATTCCATGTCCTTACCTTCTGTGGAGCATTCCTTACCTGCTCGGACAAATGCCTTTCACAGAGTTTCGGATAAACCACCATGGCTTCTGGCAATTCCAACGGATACTCGATCATGGGATGGTACACAATATCCCGGATCACCTGCTCATAGCTTTCCATCTGCATTCTGGCTGTACTATCCTGGTAAATATTTTTTCCTTTCATGGCACTGTAGACCTGCGATGAGATATATCCCAATGATTCAAAACTACAGTATCCATAAGGAGTTACACCGGAAAGGGAATCCGGATCTTTTAAGGCATTCAGATATACATCTTTTCCCTGGGCGATCAACCACATCCGAAAATCGGAAAAGCTGTCATCACTGCACCCTGTTTCCATCAGAATACCTGCCGCTGTCCATAAGCCATACTTATAAGCTGCATCCCGGTAACTGTAAACCAGATTATGGAATTGCAGAACATCCTCCGGTGTCATATAGAAAAGCTGTTGCTTGATCCACACCGCCGAAGCATCCAGATCGGTGCCGCACACTTCCTTTGCTTTTTCAATCAGATTCCAGAACTGATCCTTGCTCATCCCACTTCTTTTTGTTTCTTCCATCTTTCTCTCCCCTTGATGTGACGTTAATACCACAAGAATACGGCTGTAGTCTCCCACAGCCGCATGGTATCTGATATCAACGACACACTTCTTCATTGATTTCTTTTTTATCTTGCTGTTCCGCATTTGACCTCGCACCCCCGGAACTATCCCTGTATTTCTTCTGGGAAAGGGGACACTACAGGCGGGCGGCTGGCCTGCCGCCGCTCACAGATGTCCTGGGGGTCTTTCTGATTACAACCCGGAGTCCATCTTCCGCTCTCTGGCTGGTAACGTGTATCATTATCCCCCATCCGTGATCTTGGCGAAAGGCTGCCACCGCCTTATTCACAGCTATGCTTTCTCGCTCCAAGTCTAAGAATCTTTACCCTATACTTAATCATGGCGCTCATACTGTCACGCTTCTACGGTTGGGAACGTACCTGTAGTGCCGATATTCACTTGCCAAAGAACAGCCGAGGGATGTCCCTCTGCTTACTAGCCGATGGCAGTGTATTTTTTTATTCACTTCACAAAAAAATTTTTTATCGTGATTCCCCGGATCTGTTTTTCTTTTTTCCTTTTGCCGGATTCTTCTGCTGTGCATCTTTCTTCTGCTTTTCTTTCTGCTCTTTGGCTTCTTCCGGCGGCATCTTCATCACATGAAGTTCCCCGTTAAACAGGGTGAAAATTTCCGGTGACTGATATTTTTCTTTAAACTTTTCAATCTGCTCCGGTGTCAGCGAAGTAAAATCGTCTTCTGTCAGTCCTACTACAAGGAATGTTCCGGCAATGGCATCATAGACCTGTCCTCGGTCATCGTACAATGCCCGATTTAACGGCAGCCCCTCAAATTTTCCATTGCCGTTTAAAAGGATTCCAACTTTATCATCAAACGGATAGGTCATTTCAATGTCACCGCCTACCGCCTGCTGCAGATCCTCCAGCTCATTGGGGATGTTCTTGACATAGGGTGCTTTCATCGGCTCGACTACCAGCACCGTCATCATTTCTTCCTGCATTTCGGACACTTCTTTCTCATCCATCGTATCAATCCTCCTGTCTGTTCGTTCTGATAATCAGCCGATGAGAGCCTTTTGTTTTATTCAAATTTCATGGACTTTTTGATTTTCTCCCGTAACCTCCGCAGTCTTGTATAAACAGTCTGCTCCGGCAGTTCCATGTGATGGCTGATCTCCTTTGGTGCATATCCCATCATCTTCAGAACAACCATCTGAAGAGTTTTCTTGTCAGTCGATAACAGGATCTGGAGCAATTCCTCATTCTCCACGGTATCGAGCAGGGCTTCCACACTCTCTGGCTGAGACTCTCCTGATTCTTTTTCTTCCAGAAGCAGTTCCATACAGTCCAGAAGTGAGGTCTGATGTTCCCGGAATCTCCGCTCTGCGTTAAAATCGTTCCAGTCATACTCCCGGAGCTTCTGGATCGTCTCTTCATCCACACCCTGCTCACGCAGGATCTTCTCTTCCTCTGCTTTCCACTGGTTCCATCTATATTCTTCTTTTGCTTTGTTATAAGCCACTTATCTTTTCCTCCGATCTGAATTTTTGTGAAATCAAATCGGAGTGTGGCGGTGATCTGGCTCGTTCTTCCTGTCCACAGGAATGTCCGGCATCTCTGCTGTTTCCCTGCAAACACGGATCTCCTTTGTAATCATATCTTTACAAAGGCACAGTGTATCGGATGCACCTGTCAGTTAACGGTCAGAAACCTGTCAATTGACGGTCAATTTTTATCACCTTCTTTCCAGCACAAATAAAATAAGACGAACAATCTTTTTACGGATTATTCGCCTTACTGCTGTTCGTTTTCATTATTCAATTCAAATTTGTAACCTATATCCCTGACACTGACAATGCAATTCCCGGCACCGTCTTCAACGACATTCAACTTTTTTCTCAATCGCTTTACCAGACACCAGATGATATTTTTAATATCACCAACAGAATAATCTTTCCATACAAGCTGGTAAATCTGTTCAAATGTGTATACTCTCATCGGTGTCACCGCTAATAAGTATAAAAAATTATATTCTTGTCGTGTTAAATGTAACGCTACATTATTCCAAAATACTTTATGTTTCTTATGATCCATTACAAGTTTTCCCTTATTAATCATCGTTTCGGATTGCTTTTGAGTTATTTTTTGTTTATTATTTCGTCGTGCCAATGAAAAAATCTGCAGATCTACTTCTTCTATAGTGCTATTTATATCCATTACACAATCTGCACCAGCGTATATTAATTCTTTTTTCCATGACATACACAATAAAGAGGAAGCATCCGTCAAAATAATAATTGGTATCTGCGTTATTTTTCTAATAGCAGATATAATATTACTTATGTTCTCTTTATAAAGGATCACTCCTATTATAAGCACATCATAAGAAAATAAACTCAAATTATGCAGTAAAATTTGTAGATTTTCTGCATAATCTGAGTTTACCTCATTGAATAGTTTTCGATATGATTGATTGTCAAAATATGCTAATATCTTGTATTTTGTGTCTTTCATATTTAATCTATTTTAGCAAAGCAACATTTTCTATTTCTTCACAGGAAAATTATCAAATGTATTGTCAATTTTTTGTGCAGCAATCCCTCTCATCGCATGCTCTTTCAGTTTTTGAAAACTTTCATCACTGACTGCATGTTCCATGCGACAAGCATCCACTTCTGCAGTTTGTGGATTAACTCCAACGGCTATAAGTTGATAAGTAAAAAAGCAATGGCGTTCGTAAATTTTTTCGGCCACATCCCGGCCAAGGTCGGTCAGGTGTATATAATGGTTTTCGTCTGTTGTCAAAAAACCGCCCTCTCGTAAAGTTCCTACTGCGTAACATACGCTGGGTTTTGAAACTTCCATGTACCGGGCAACATCCACGGAACGCACCATACCGAGTTTCTTTTGAAGTATAAGCACGGATTCTAGCTGCTGTACGACGGCTTTTTTTCTTTTGCCGTCGTGCGGCAGCTATTTCTGTTATACTAAGCTACTGTTTTCCACATTTCAGATTCACTTTAATGATTCATCTGAAACTCTTCAATCGATCCATAGTCAATTAGTTTGCTCTCGTCAAATGACTCTTGAAGTTTCTCTCCTTCTGCAAACAGGACATTTCCGCTTGAAGTCAGCGGCAACATACAGCTACTCGCTTTAAGACTTTGTGCCGGTTTATCCACAAGGATAATCAATGGATTTTTTGCTTCTATCGGCTCTGCTGCGCCCAACGCCACATGCACCGGAAATGCCAATAATGTCTCTCCATCATATTGATATAGTCCCACTCCATCAGGCAATACATTTCCATCAGCAGTCAATATAGGCATTTGAACATCTAAAAATTCCTGCATGCTATTTGCCAAACTGCCATATTCCACAGGTTTTAACTTGCTGGGATCACCAAAGCGATCTATCCATTGAGGGTTTGTCAGGATCAAATGGTCCCACCCCCCATCCTTTAGCTCTTTTGTAATTTCAATATTGCTGTCAACTACATATGAAAGCAGAAGATAATCTTCCTCAGAATGTAAAATGCTGGAGCCATCTGCGGTTAATTCATTGCTCTCACAAACTGTATCAATGTCTGTATATGCTATATACCAAATTTCACTCGTATTGTATTGATTAAGAGTGAGTGTATCTCCACACCCAGATAGACCCAATACAAGGATGCACACGAGTGTCATCACTATTTTTCTGCTCATTTACAAATCCCCTCAGTTTTCCTTACGTTCGAGAACATGATTTTCTTTTTTGAATACCCATCATGCCTAAAATCAGAATTGCACATACGACAATACTGCCGACAATGTACTGCCATCCAAAAAATGATAGATTAAGAATATAGCGTGCTGCCGGATTAGAAAAAATGTGTGTGAACGGCTCATTCGCTGCAATTCTGCTCATTACTCCGCTGACATCTGCCAGAGGTATTCCGTAAAGGGACGCACCCAAAAAATAAAGAACGAGTTTTTCTACAATGGACGGCAGTAAAATTCCTAACACACAACCTCCCACCCGATGTGCCGCTGGTGTCTTAAAAAGATAAAACGCTCCCGCAATGTAAGGTAGAACAGCTAAACATCCACCTAAAATAACTGGTGCCAAATGAAATCCGAAGATAACAAAGACAAGGCGCAAAAGTAAATATACGCCCAAGATAATCAGCCAACTTATAATCAGAGAAGCCGCAGGCTTATTTTTCTTTGGTGTTTGCGTACGAATCTGCTGTTGCATCATCAAACCTCCTGACTGGATATTGCACCTTGGGGAACATCAGAATAATGGTTGTTCCGCATGACAACTGTGATGTGATTTGTAAATCTATCGCTAAATCTTTTGCCATTTTCTGCACTAAATATAATCCCATACCTGTGGAGCGGCTTAAAAAGCTTCCTGCGTCCCCAGTGAAGCCCTTATCAAAAACAAACGGCAGATCAGACGCGGGTATACCTGTTCCGTTATCGCTGACGGATAGAGTAATCTGCCCGCTTTCTGGATTATCCGTTACTGAAAATTGAATAGCGGGGGCGGTGTCCTTCACAGCATACTTTACACTGTTGCTAATAATCTGTCCCAAAATGAACATAAAGCCTTTTTTGTTAGAAATTACGTTACAGTCGTTCCCGGAATATGTGACAGAAAATTGGGCTTCTTCAAGCAAGGATAAATTGTCCTCAACCGCTTCCCGACAAGTCTCTAAGATCAGAATTGGTTCAAAATAGCAATCTTTGTGAGCCGCCCCAAGACGTGAAAAGTACAAAATCTGTTCTACGTTCTGCCGCACATGGTCGCGTACATATAGCATACGAGTATGCACCAACGGTGACATCTCAACCTTTCGATTATCTAAAAGAAGCGTCATAAGGGACAGAGGTTTCTTGATTTCATGCACCCAATTTTCAATATAACTTTCGTAGTTGGCAACCTTTAACTGCTGTTCGTTCACATACCCCTCTTGCATTCTCAGATGATGGGCTAATTCATGGATATATGGGCGCATTGACGCGGGGGCACTTTCACACAACAGGTATTCGTTTGTGTCGTCCGGCTCTAACAGAAAGCGCCGAAAAGCGGCATCAATTTTACTGCGTTTATGAATTGAGATGACAAAGGGGATGACAAACGCGGCAAGTGATACAAATATCATTAGCCCCACAAGGCTCAAAAAATCCCCCGGATAAGCCACCCATGCCAGAAACGCAAAGAACAAATCCAAGCAGCCAAGAGTAATCAACCAAATACGATTGGACGATACATAGGTCAAGAGAGTATTAAATTTCTTCATACTTCCACCTGCTCTTTCAAACGGTAGCCTTGCCCGCGCACCGTTTCAATGCGATCATCAAGTCCAACTTCACGCAGCGTTTTCCGCAGTCGTGTAAAATTGACTTGCAGCGCATTTTCGTCTATAAACTCCGCTGTTCCCCAAAGCACATGAAACAGGTCGCTCTTTGATACAAGGTTCGGGCTGCTTTTCAAAAGGGTGAGAAGTATTTTCCCCTCATTCTGCGGAAGAACATAAGATTTCTTTCCTGCATAGAGCGTAAAAGTGTTTGGATCAAGCAGGAAGCCGCCCCCGTTAAGCAATCCCTGCTGCATCTGTTCTTCTTTGCGGCGCAAGAGGTTTTTAATGCGGGCAAGAAGCCGTTCCGTGTTGCATGGCTTTGTTAGGTAATCGTCCGCCCCTAATCCCAAAGCGTGAAGCTCGTCCTGTAATTTATCTCTTGCAGTTAATATCAGCACAGTCCCAAGCTGTTTGGCCTTTACCTCTTTGCAGATTTCAAAGCCGGAGTGAAAAGGAAGATTGATGTCGAGCAAAATCAAGTCCGGGGAAAGAGACATTATCTGTGATACGGCATTTTCAAAGTCAAGCAAAGGAACAGCGTCATATCCCGCTTTTTCCAACACATCAATCAATTCTTCCCGCATATATACATCATCTTCAACCACAATAATTTGCGCCAATATGAACACCTCCTTCCCGAATAAGCCCATTAAGCATTTGGCTTCCAATTTAATTTGCTGATTTCACGGTTTGCTGTCCGCGCAATAGCCACACCGTACAATGCAAGCATACAAACAACGACAAGCGCCATAACGAGCAGCATAGGATAAGACTGTTGCAGTTTTGCCATATTAGAGTATAGGTAATGCTGCATTGCGCAAATTCCGACTGTACCGCTGATACACGCAGGAAACAGCGGGAGCAGAAAATACCATAGCACCTGTTGGTTTATGGAACGCTTCATTTGTTCGCGTCGTGCGCCCAGAATAGAAAGTGTCGCATACCTTGCCTTTGTTTCTCGCATTTGGGTTAGGAATTGCAGGGCAAGTAGGGCGCAAGCGATAATTAGAAGCATAAAACCCATGTATAAGGTCGTGTAGCTGCCGGAAATGACATAAAATAGTTGCCGTCCGAAATTGTCCAAATAGCTTTCGCAGTACAGGCCAGAGGGCTTTAACAGGTCACGGGCTTCCATAATCGACACCATCAGGCCACCAGCTTCCACAGTTTCGCTCGGAATACAGAAATTGTGATAAACGGTAACGGTGTCTGGATTTACATATTCAGAATATACTTCATCGGAAACAATCAATGCGGTTATGATTTTTACGTTTTCATCCGCAGTCAAGCCTTTCATCGGCACAAACGGGATAAGCGTAATTGGCAGTCCGTCAATAGAAATCAAGACTTTACCATTAGCCCGTGCGTCCTCCGCAATCTGGTTCAACATGGTGGTGGTTTCTTCTTTTGTACTCCCCTGAAAATCCGGGTTAAGATAGAATACAGCTTCGTCGATTCCAAGAACGATAGTTTTTTCTCCAGCTGCTTCCAGCAATTCGTTATATGAAGATACGGGAATTAAAAATGGCGAAGCTCCCGTAGTATCAATACACCCTAAAAGGTTAAGCGCGGCTGGTTGATTGGGACTGAACTCATAGCTTGTAGCTCCTTGTGTGACGGGATCCTCTACTTCTGGCGGCAGATTCAAAACAACCTGTTCACGCAGCCCGGACCAATCTATAAAAGAGTTCGCTTTCACGGAAGCTGGGCGTTTCATTGTTCCTGTTTCCATGCGGCTCAAATCAGCCACATAGGGCTGCATTTGCTTACCCGAAAGGTATTTTTCAACAGTCGCTTCATTGCCCGTGACGGTAAAATCGTAAACAGAAGATCCCCGCGTCATTTGGTTCCCATACGACATAATGCGGGTTGATCCGTCCGCAATGAGCATGATAGTGAGCATAATCAAAATAGATGCAACACCGATTGAAATATACTTGTGGACTATATTTTCGTGTAACTGCCGCAGAGTGAAAATATATAGACCGTGTGTTGTGTTGCGTTTCACAGAAGCCGCCGCTGCGCTCAGCAAGCCTGCAAGCCCACGGATAAAAAGCATTGTTCCCACAATACCTAATATCACGGCAACAATTATCATCATACCGCCAGCAACCATGAAATACTTTAGGATTACCCAATATGCAAGCGTCAAAACTACCGCTCCGAGAATGAGGGAAAATAAGTTCCCACTCATTTTTCCAACTTGCTGTTTCTTCGCCATTTCTCCATAAAGGAGTTGGTGGATTTCTTTGTTGAATAGTTTTCCACAAAGGATGAACAACGCGACAACTTGAATCATTAGAAATCCAAGCGTTGTCAAGAGAACAGCGCTCACAGAAAAACTTGACTGATGTGCAATTATGCCGCGACCTACAAGCCGTGCCGTAGCAAGGCTGATTACCTCTGATAAAAAGCCGCCGCAGATCAGTCCGCCCAAAAGAGCCAGCAGTGATGTGATTAGCCCCTCTGCCATGATTTGAATAAACAAGTGTCGCTTTGTCATTCCAAACATCAGGTAAAGCCCTAATTCCCGGCTCCTACATTCAAGCTGATATTTGTTCGCAAAAATGACAAGGAAAAATACAAACAGCAGCGAAAAAAGATAAACCGTCGGCATTAGCATTGTCAGAAGTCGATTAACAGCGTCACTTTCGATTTCCTCCAAGAAGCGCATCACGTCCTGGCTTCCAAGGGAGAGGACGATATAAAATGTGGCTACAGCTGTAACCATAGTAAGAAAATAAATCAGGTTCTCACTACGGTTTCGTTTGGAGTTTCGCCACGCAAGGTTAAAGAACATTTGCACTCCCTCCTCCCATCTGTGCCATTACCTGTAAGATACGCGCATAAAATTCCTCCCGTGTTTCAGTCGGAATTTTCCGGCGCAGCTCATGGAAAATCACACCGTCCTGTATGAATAGGATTCTGGAACAAAAACTTGCAGCGTTCGGGTCGTGTGTTACCATCAAAATTGTGCGTCCGCGACCGTGATTGATCTCGCACAGTTTTTCCATAAGCAACCGCGCTGCCTTTGTATCCAATGCCCCAGTTGGCTCATCTGCCAAAATAATATCGGGGTCGGAAATCAAACTGCGGGCGGCAGCGACGCGCTGTTTTTGACCACCTGACATCTGCGCCGGAAATTTGGAGAGCACATCCGTGATTCCAAAAAGTCCTGCAATGTCATTCAACTTCTTCTCCGCAGCAGATATATCTACATTATGGATAGAAAGCGGCAGCAGGATATTTTCTCTGCCAGTCAAGTTGTCAAGCAAAGCAAAATCCTGAAACAGATAGCCTATTTTATTGCCCCGATACTCAGCCAGTTTTTCGCTATCAAAGGAACTCACATTTGCGCCGGAAAGCAGGACTTGCCCGGAGGTCGGTTTAATAACCGTAGCAATGCAATTTAGCAGGGTCGTTTTTCCTGATCCGCTTGCGCCCATGATCCCCAAAAATTCGCCATCAAGAACATCAAAGGTAATGCCATTAAGAGCTTTTGTAGGAACACCCTCTTTCGTATATACCTTGTGTATATCTCGGACTTCCAAAAGTTTTTCTTTGCAATTCATATTATCACCTTTTGCCTTTTCGCTTTTTGATTAGTTGTTGATTATATTTTACTGCATGGCAGGAAGATAAACCACTTACAGTTGATGTAAGGTTTCTATGCTAAATGCTAAAGGGCGGCGATGTGACGTTTGTGCCAGATCGCCGCTGCTTTTCTTTATATTTATTCTATCCGATGTGCTTGCCCGCTTCAAGGTAATAGTTATGAATTATTTTGGCTATCAAGTGGAACTATATAAACATATCCGAAAGAAACAAATTTTCTTGATAAAGATCATGTTTCTTCACTCAAAGATAGCTTTACAAAATACACCTCTAAGGCTACTACAATAGGTAGGGCGCAAGGTCTTATGCAGAAGCACTTTGAGACCTTGCGCCCTCTGTTATTCTACCCTAAAAATACTTTGCCAGCTGCTTCAGACCACGCCGGATGCTGTCACGGATACAGGTAAGTTTGCATCCTTCATTACTCTTTAATGGAATTTGTATTCTCAGTTTTATAATCGGTATAATCAAGCCCATTAACCGGCATAATAAGGTCATTCCATCACATAAACCGGAACGATACGATATTATTGAGGTGAACGATTATGCCGATTGATGATTTAACTGCTTTAGGGCAAAAAATGCGGGAAGCCCGAAAGAATAAAGAACTGACACAACAGGAACTTTCTGATCTGAGCCATGTTTCTGTAAAGCAAATCGCCAATATCGAAAAAGGGAAAATGAATCCTTCCTATTTGATTTTGAGAGCATTGGCAAAGGTCCTGCACATCTCTTTAGATACACTTATAAATCCAGATGTTTCTCTGGAGGATGAGGGTGTCAATCAGATGAAAATGCTTTATTCCAGCTGTCCGCCAGAAATGCGTGACACCCTGCTGCATCACACCCAGGAAACGGTAAAAGAACTGAAAGAGTTGTCCGAAAAATTTGAAACGAATTGAGCCAGTGAGTGAAATTTAACGATTCTCTCACTGGTTCTTTTCATTTCATATAAAATTAAAATTTCAATCAAATAAAAAAGTCAACTTGTACATATCAAATTTCTCTTCATAGGTTATAACTTATATTTTTATTTTCAAAGTATACCATATCCCATGATTGTTCCGTTATTAATATTATAGCTTCTCTGGTTCACGGCATTGCTGGAGTTTCCTTCTACGGTGTATACGGTACTGCCTTCGGTTTTCTCCACGATTCCCACATGGTCTGAGGTTCCGTCCCCGTTCCAGTCAAAAAAGATCAGGGTTCCGGGTGCTGGGGAATATCCCCGGCTTTTCCACTTTCCCTTGCTCTGGAACCATGCGATTCCATCATCGCACAGGGAGAATTTTGGCATCTTGCCGCTCTCGATGAGTCCTGCCTGATCCCCACACCAGCTGGCAAAGCAGGCACACCATGCCACATGGCTGTCAAAGCCATACCACGACCAGAACTTCTGGCCTCCCTCATTTCCAAGCTGGGTAAGTGCCACCGATACGATCTGGCCGCTGCCTCCAAACAGGCCGGCAAACAATCCGCCGCTGGAATAATACCGCAGGACATGTGGGACGTACTCTGGGTCGCCATAGGCACTCCATCCATGCGAAGCCGCCTGCTCGTTGGAGAACTGCAGGGCATTTTCGGCACTGTAACCGCCATACTTCCGTATCGCCCACGTTATGTATCCGTTGCCGTAGTTATATCCTTGCAGGGACAGTTTCAGCTTATCCATATCCTGTGGACTGGTGCATCCGGCTTCCTTCAGGCAGTCTGCATAATACTGGATTCCTACCTGTATGGAGTAATCTGCGTCCTGGATGGCATTGGGACTGTTGGAGTACCTAGTGTTGTATGGGCACTCACTGCTCTGCATGGGATCGGTTCCCCGGCCGCCGGATTCCTGCATCATGATCGCCTGTATCACGGAAACGTATTCGGGGATTCCGTACTGGTTGGCATATTTCTGGATAGCTGTTGTATAGGAAAGGACTTCCTGACTCAATGCTTCGTTGCTCTCTGAGCTTCCTGAAAATGCCGCACCGCCAATGATTCCAACCATGATAACCAATAAAAGAACGATAACTGCTCCGGCGGCTCCCAGTGCAGCCATCATGGACTGCACGGTTTTCGCTGCCACTTCCACGGCGGCCCTAGCCGCCTTGAATGTATTCTCCCCTGCCCTTGCCGTTTTCTGTATCCGACGGATTCCATCAGAAGTCTGCAAGGCTGCTTTCTTCGCCGCCTGTTTCGCTGCCCTTCGTTCCATCTGCTTCTGCATCCGGGCTGTCAGGGCGTTGGAGCTGGCCGCACGGAGCTTCTGCTCTGGCTGGACGCTGATCTTCGCAGACTGGGGAGCCGTCTTGATGATACGCTTCTGTATGGTTTTCGGCTCCGGCTGTTTCCTTGGTTTTTCTTTAATCCGAATGGTTTCCGGCTGTTTCTGTCGGATGGCGGTCTGCCTTACTGTATCTTTTGCTTCCTTCTTCCGGCTCTGTTCTCGGATGGAGAGCTGCTTCATTTCTGCTATTTCCTGTCTGTTCTGGATTCTTGGTGTCTCCCTGGCAGCCCGGATCTTCTGCTCTTTCGTTTTGACGGCATCTGAAACCACCTTTTGCCGCTGGGCTTCCTGGATCTGTACTTCCCGGATCTGTGCTTCCTGAGCTTCCCGGCTGGCAGGATTGGCGGTCTGTGTGTCCCCTGTTCCTCTGGCGGTTTCTTTCTCCGCTTCTTTTTTGCCAGCGGCTCTCTGTTTGATCTTCTCGTAGGAAGTCTGTGCGGCTGTCTTTCCGGCTCTGGTTACAGTTCTGCCTGTCTTTCTTGCAGCCCATTCCTCTGCGGATGTGACTTTCCCACTGGCATATTCGGATGGGGACTGTTCTCCCATGTCATTGTCCCTGACATTTGCGATGGTCTGGGATTTTTCCTTGCTCTCCAGTATGGCCGTCCGCATCAGCTCCTTGGGGATTCTGGAGGCAGGATTTTTGGTCTTTGGTTTTGTTGTAACTTCTTTGGTTTTGATATCCTTCATCTCTCACCTCCAGTCCCGGCTTGTCCCGCTCTTACGCTTCGCCCGGCTTGGTTGTCATCAGGCGGTACAGTTTTGTATTTCTTGGAAACGAATTTTCAAATGGCACCAGATTTCCGGAACAGCGGATCAGACCATGGCCGGCACCCACATTGGTGATGTAGGATAACTGGTTGTCTGAAATATTCAGAAGTGCCGCCAGCTCGTCCCGGTCGGTGGTGGCCTGATTCAAAAGGATCAGGAACTCACTGTTCGCCAGCATCAGGCGGGCGGTATCGGATTTCAGAAGTTCCTCTACGTTCTGGGTAAGCCCGGTGACAAATCCGGAATACTTACGGATACGCTTGTACAGGCGGTAGAAAAAGTCCGCACTGTATTCGTAGCGGAACAGCAGATAAAACTCATCCGCAAAGATCCATGTCGTTTTTCCCTTCTTCCAGTTCTGGATCACACGGTTGAAAATAGAATCCAGTGTGACCAGCATGCCAAGGGGCATCAGCTGTTCGCCCAGCTCCCGAATATCATAGTCGATGATACGGCTCTTCGTGTTGACATTGGTTTCCTGGGCAAAGGTGTTCAGACTTCCGTTGATAAACAATTCCGAAGACAAGGCCAGTCCTCTGGCTTCTTCCTCCGGCTGGAGCATGAGCTGTCGGTACAGGTCTTTCAAAGTCGGCACCTGCCCTTTGTAACCGCCCCTCATATAATCCCGGTACACATCTGCGGTGCAGCGGTCGAGGATGGATTTCTCCTTTGCCGAAAGGTTTCCGGCTCCGACAAGCTGCTCAAACAAGGACAGGATAAATTCTGACTTCTCAATGAGCGGGTTGCGGTCATTGCCATAGGCGGAATCCATGTCCAGTGCATTCAGATGGGTATCCGAGGTTGCCGAGATCCGGATAACCTCTCCGTTTAAGGCTTCCACCAAAGAAGCAAACTCCGACTCTGGATCAAGGATGAGGATGTCATCTTCCGTGGAAAGGGCAAGGTCTACGATCTCTTCTTTTGCTGAGAAGCTCTTTCCCGAACCGCTGACACCCAGTCGGAAAGAGTTGCCATTTAACAGTTTCCTTCGGTCTGCCACCAGCATATTTTTGCTGACTGCATTCTGCCCATAATAGATGCCGCCCGGCTGCATGATCTCCTGCGTATGGAATGGAATCAATACGGCAGTGGACTCTGTGGTAAGGGTTCGCACGGCATCGATTTTCCGCAGGCCATACGGCAGGACGGTATTCAGTCCATCGACCTGTTGCCATTTCAGGGTTGCCATCTGGCAGAGGTGTTTTCTTGCAATGGAATACAGGGTTTCCGTATCAGAATCCAGTTGTTTCTTGCTTTCTGCCATATGTACCATTGTCAGGATACCGAACATCATCCTCTGGTCCCTGGTAGTCAGATCGTCCAGCATTTCCTTGGTCTCTTTTCTCTGCAGCTCCATGTCATAGGGAACTACGGCTGAAAAGTTATTGTTGGCATTCTGGCGTCTCTGCCAGTTGGTGACGTTTGTCTCCACGCCCAGCAGTCGGTTCTGGATCTCACGCACCGCTTCGTCTGTCGGTACGGGGATGATATCAATGGACAGCATCAGGTTCCTGCCAAGGCTGCACAGTTCGGAGATCATCTCATCCTTTACATAGCTGGCGTAATCTTCCATAAAAAGGACTCTGCCGTACTGCTCGCCCAGCTTGAAATGGTCGTTATGGAATTCCATCGTGTCCGGGCAGATCCAGTCTTTGAAGCTGTGTCCTTTTTTCGCAAAGGCTTTCATGTCAAATGGAAAACTCTGTGGAACGTCTGCCTTGAAAAAGTCCCGGAAGATCTGTAGCCTCTGCTCTGCATCCAGCTCTTCCCCAATAGAGGACAGCTTGGCCAGATGGGTGATGATGTCCGTTCCCACACGTGCGAAATAGGTTCTGGCTTCATCGATGTTTTTCTTGTGGACGCTGATGGTCAGATAGCGTTCCTGGTAGATACTGTTGTTGGTACCGGAGATCTTGGAAAGGAGCATGTCATTGTACTCTTTCCGGTACTCGTCCAGACCGTCCCCTTTCATCGGGATCAGCAGGGACTGCTCAAACTCTTCCTTGTTGATCTTACGATTGTTCAGGGTGATCTTCGCCGTACAGCCAGAATCCAGTGCATTTAAAAGTTCAGAGTAGTCCAGGAACATTTCCGTCTTGTCCGCTTTACTGGCAATGGAATAGTTGATATCCGTAAACCGGAATGTCCTGGAATACTTGCTCTCCACCTGAAAAATACCATCTGGCCAGATCTTGCGAATCGGGATGGCCTGCTGGACAGACTTCGGTACTTTAAATTTTTCCTTGTCCTGTTTCAGTGTCTGACTCAGGGTTTTAATCAAAGGCATCACCCCTTCCTCTTCGCTTCTTTGGTTTCTTCTGTTTCGTCCGCTTCTTTTCCAGAAGTTCCGCTCCGTTTTCCATCATTTTCTCACCCAGCCGCAGGCTCTCTTCCATGCAGGAAAGGTACAGGTTCTCCGACTTAAATACCAGCCGCTTCGGGTACAGCAGTTCGGATTTAATGACTACCCATGCAAACTGTTCTGCCGTCATGCCGTGGTAACGAAAAAAGCCGCAGGCTGCAAAGGGAGCCGCCCCAAGGATGCACAGCCATCCGGTTACCTGTTCCCCGGCATATTTCCGGGTGACAAAATAGATTCCAAGGGCTGCCAGGATCGCCAGTACCGAAAATAAGCACTGCCGGAAGCTTAAACCCCAGAACATTGACTCCTGATAGTCTCGGATTTCTTTATTCATTTTCACTTCCATGTTGTTTTCTACCTTTCTCTCTGTGATTTGTTCTTTGGTTTCTGTTTTGGTGCATCCGCAATCTGGATGCCGTGGCTTTCCATAAATTCTCTGGTTCCCTGCGGATCATATTCTGCCAGTTTTTTCAGGTCAAAGGCGACCTTCTGAAAAGTGCAGTAACCGGAAGCTACAGTCTCCGGCAATACCCTGCCCAGCTTGTATTTCCGAATAAAACGCAGATGCTCTTTGCTGAAATTGTGGTCGATATAGGCTTCGTTCACACCGTTCAGAGGAGCATGGTGCAGGTTCACCGTAAGATCGGAAAAAAGTTCCGGGTAGCCATACTCTGTCTGGTAGATCCCGACATACAGACGGTTCCTGTCCAGGTAACCGCTGACCCGTAAGAATACTTCCTCCGGCTGCGCTCCACTGTCATAGACTAATTTCTTTGGTTCTTCCATTTTCTTGCCTCCTATAATCCCATGATTTCTTTTACGATACGGTCGGATGCCTTGACTGCCCCGACCAGTACCAGCAGGTTAAATACCAGTTCCCCGACGTAATTCCAGACAA
>CABJAW010000022.1 GCA_902363665.1 Lachnospiraceae bacterium
CAGATTTGCAATCTGTCTTTTTGTCGTGCTTTCCTTCACGGGTAAATCGTAAACATATCTGTAAAACGGTTTCACTAAGGTTCATCTGTAATTTATTCTGTAAGAATTCGCTCCCTATTAAACGTTAACTAAATGACATTGGGCTCTGAACAGTTACAAGAAAATAAAAATTGAGGCGAGAGCTCAAAATTCCACGTATGTTGCTGGAATTTCGGGCTCTCGTTTTTGTTGGACAAAAGTTAAGGAGATGCTCAAAACAGATACTTGCGAATCCGCAAAGATTAGGGTATAGTATGGAAAAACGGTACATGACAGGAAAACGGCAGCAAATGTCCTCTTTACATTGTTGCCATGCATTATAATAAGGAAAGGAAACGTATGTCGAAGGAAGAGTTTCTGGACACTCTGCGCAAGGTGCTGGCACGGGAGCTGTCAGAGAGCGAGGTCGCAGATAATATTAATTATTACTGGAATTATATTGAGCAGCAGATCGCTTCTGGAAAAACGGAGGAGCAGGTACTGCAGGAGCTTGGCGATCCGCGGCTGATTGCGCGGACCATTCTTCAGGTAGATGAGAAAAGAGAAGAGGAGCCGTATCAGGACGCGGCCGTCTATACAGAAGAGGATGGTACGTATCGGAAAGATACACCGGAGTCGGAATATACAGACCCGTTTACCGGTGCACACGTCGAGGTACGCCGCATGACAGCGGGGGATTGGGCGAAGATTGTGCTGGTGATTGTGATTATCTGCATCGTGCTTGGCACGGTATTCCATATTTTGTGGAAACTGCTGCCGGTGCTGCTTGTGATTGCGGCGGTCTTGTGGATTTACCGAAAATTCACACAGAGATAAAATACGCAAGACTTGCAGGTTGCGAAATATATTGGAAAATGCTATACTAAAAGATATTTGGTCTTTATCAAAGGAGGGATCCGCTTGCGGGAGGATCCCTTATGATCCTGTAAGCAGTGAATCGGATTATAGGTATTCATTTTGCTTTAATAGGACGGACAGAATAATTCACAAAGGAGCGGGAAAAATGAAAAAAATAGAAGAGTATGTCAGAAGTATTCCGGACTTTCCGGAGCCGGGAATTATTTTCAGGGATGTGACGAGCATCCTGCAGGATCCGGATGGACTGAAGCTTTCGATAGACCTGATTCAGGAAAAGCTGGAAGGACTTGATTTTGATGTGATCGCAGGGACGGAGTCAAGAGGATTTATCTTTGGCGTTCCGGTTGCTTATAATCTGCACAAGGCATTTGTGCCGGTTCGCAAAAAAGGAAAACTTCCGTGTGAGACCGTTTCTATGGATTATGATCTGGAGTACGGCACAGCGACGATCGAGATGCATAAGGATTCGATCAGGCCGGGACAGAGAGTCGTTCTGATCGATGACCTGATTGCAACCGGCGGTACGATCGAGGCTGCAATCAAGCTGATCGAGCAGCTTGGCGGTGTAGTAGTCAAGGTAGTATTCCTGATGGAGCTTGCGGGTCTGAAGGGCCGTGAGAAGCTTGCAGGATATGATGTGGATTCAGTAATCTGCTACGAGGGCAAATAATCCTGTAGGCAGAAAACAGATTTTGAATGCCTGTCCTGTCTGTTTCAAAGCGATGAAAAAGAAACAAAGAAATGCTTCTGTGAGAAAAGGAACAGACTGCAAAGTGGCGATAAGGGACACATTTTTTTCTGATAGGTGGTTAGAGAGCCGCGCAAAGCACAGAAATTACGGAGATGGTGAGACGGATGCCGATGGATACGAAAACAAAACAGGAAAAAATTGATGAGATCAAGCGGGCGGATGCCAATGTAAAGACAATGGAGGATTTTACCAGCCCGGATAAACTGTATCAGGAGCTGATTGCGGGAATCCGCAAGTATCATCCGTCGGATGATATCTCACTGATCGAGAAAGCCTATAAGACGGCGTATGAGGCACACAAGGATCAGAAGCGGAAGTCGGGTGAGCCATATATTATTCATCCGCTGTGCGTGGCGATCATTCTGGCGGATCTGGAGCTCGACAAGGAGACGATCGCTGCGGGACTTTTGCATGATGTCGTTGAGGACACGGTCATGACGACTGAGCAGGTAAAAGAAGAGTTCGGTGCTGAGGTGGCTCTTCTGGTGGACGGTGTCACAAAGCTGACGCAGCTGTCGTATTCGGCTGACAAGCTGGAGGTACAGGCGGAGAATCTCCGGAAAATGTTCCTTGCAATGGCAAAGGATATCCGGGTCATCCTGATCAAGCTGGCAGACCGTCTCCACAATATGCGTACGCTGAAGTATCAGTCACCGGCGAAGCAGAAGGAAAAAGCGCGTGAGACCATGGATATCTACGCGCCGATCGCACACCGGCTCGGTATTTCCAAGATCAAGGTAGAACTGGATGATCTTTCCCTGAAATATCTGGAGCCGGAAGTCTATTACGATCTGGTCGAAAAAATTGCACTGAAAAAGGATGCACGTCAGGAATTCGTCAATGAGATCGTAAAAGAGGTCAGCGAGCACATCGAGGCAGCCGGAATCAAGGCGCAGATCGACGGACGGGCAAAGCACTTTTTCAGCATTTACAAAAAGATGGTCAACCAGAATAAGACGCTTGACCAGATCTATGATCTGTTTGCCGTGCGTATCATCGTTGATACGGTCAAAGACTGTTATGCGGCGCTCGGTGTCATCCATGAGATGTACAAGCCGATCCCTGGGCGTTTCAAGGATTATATTGCAATGCCGAAACAGAACATGTACCAGTCCCTGCATACGACACTGATCGGACCGAACGGCCAGCCATTTGAGATCCAGATCCGTACATTTGAGATGCACCGGACTGCTGAGTACGGTATCGCTGCGCACTGGAAGTACAAGGAGAGCGCGGACGGAAAGAAGGGCGGCACAAAGAGCGAGGAAGAGAAGCTGAGCTGGCTGCGGCAGGTGCTGGACTGGCAGATGTCGGACAACCGCGAGTTTATGAGCCTCTTAAAGAGTGATTTCGACCTGTTTTCCGAGAGCGTTTACTGTTTTACACCGGCGGGCGATGTGAAAAATCTTCCGGCCGGTTCGACGCCGATCGACTTTGCCTACAGCATTCACAGTGCAGTCGGCAACCGGATGATCGGAGCGCGGGTCAACGGCAAGCTGGTAACGATCGACTACGTGATCCAGAACGGTGACCGGATCGAGATCATTACCTCGCAGAATTCCCGCGGACCGAGCCGTGACTGGCTGAAAATCGTAAAGAGTTCTCAGGCGAAAAACAAGATCACGCAGTGGTTTAAGCAGGAGCTGAAGGAAGACAATATCATCAGGGGCAAGGAGCTGCTTACAAACTACTGCCGTGCAAAGGGAATTGTCCAGTCAGATATTTTAAAGCCGGAATACATGGAGCGGGTGCTCACAAAGTACGGATTCCGGGACTGGGATTCCGCACTGGCGGCGATTGGCCACGGCGGTTTAAAAGAAGGCCAGGTGGTCAACAAACTGCTCGAGGGCTATGAAATCGATCACAAGAAGGC
Source organism: Lachnospiraceae bacterium (assembly GCA_902363665.1). Taxonomy (GTDB): domain Bacteria; phylum Bacillota; class Clostridia; order Lachnospirales; family Lachnospiraceae; genus Choladousia. Next base: position 3,522 of record CABJAW010000022.1, read on the forward strand.
GATGACGGACGAGCAGATCATCGAAGCGGTGCAGGCTTCGAAGGATGCATCGCCGGTGCAGATCGCAAAATCAAAGGGCGGCATTACCGTGCAGGGTATGGATGACGTGAGCGTCCGGTTTGCAAAATGCTGCAGCCCGATCCCGGGGGACGAGATTGTTGGATTTGTGACGCGCGGACGCGGCGTGACCGTACATCGCACAGACTGTATCAATATCATCAATCTTCCGGAGGAAGAGCGGGCGCGTATCATCGATGCAGAGTGGCAGCAGGAAGCGCAGAAGGGTGAAAAAGGCCTGTATATGGCAGAGATCATCATTTATGGCCATAACCGGACCGGTCTGCTGGTTGATATCACGAAGATTTTTACGGAGCGGAAGATCGATGTAAATTCTGTTAATTCACGTACGAGCAAGCAGGGACTCGCGACGATCGCGATGGCGTTTGAGGTGCCGGACAAGGCAGTGCTCAACTCCCTGATTGAGAAGATCCGCCAGGTGGAGAGTGTCATTGACATCGAGCGTACCACCGGCTGAAAGGAGAAGCGATGGGTAAGATGAAACTGGAAAGTATGGTGCTTGGACCGGTGCAGACAAACTGTTATCTGGTGCTGAACCGGGAGAGCGGAGAACTGCTGATCGTGGATCCGGCCGATGATGCGCTGCGGATCCGGGAGCGGGTTGCGGCGATGGGAGGCCGGCCGGCGGCGATTTTGCTGACACACGGCCATTTTGATCATATCGGTGCGGCAGAAGAGCTGAAAGCGTATTACAATGCGCCAATCTATGCGATGGCAGAAGAAAAGGAGATCCTGGAAGATGCGCAGAATAATCTTTCAGGGCTTTACGGAAGAGGTTACACCGTGCATGCGGATCATTTCCTGAAGGATGGTGAAATCCTGCGGCTTGCCGGATTTGAGATTCATGTGCTTCATACACCGGGTCATACCGTCGGTGGTGCCAGCTATTATTTTCCGGAAGAAAAGGTGGTTTTTTCCGGCGATACGCTGTTCCATGGAAGTGTCGGCAGAACGGATTTTCCGACCGGAAGCATGGGCATGCTGCATGAGTCGCTGCACAGGAAACTGTATGCGCTGCCGGATGATACGGAAGTATATCCGGGACACGACGCGTCGACTGACATAGCATATGAAAAACGGTATAATCCATATTGAAGCGGGATAAGAATATGATAATCGTACAATTAAACAGACAGATTTTTGAATATGACGTCCACTCTCTGGTAAAGTCGTTTTACCCGGGGGAGGACGTAAAAATTGTGTATGAAACCTCGCCGGAAGAGGCGGACGCGCAGCTGGTATGCAGGCTGGAGTTTTTGAAAACGGTAAGCAATTTTAAGTCAGAGGATACTTTGCCAGAACAGGCCTGTGAAAAGGAACAGGTTCCGACTTCGCATATCCGCTTCCAGATTCGAAAGAACGGAAAAACAGAGTCAGAAGAAACCGCCGTCTGCACACAGCCGGACGACCGCAAGGAACTGAAAAATGAGGTGAAGCGTCTCGTTTACCGCCAGCTCTCATCTTACACCAGGCAGAAGCTGCCGTGGGGCAACCTGACGGGAATCCGTCCGACGAAGATTCCGATGGCGATGCTCGGACAGGGATACCGGAATGTCGAGATCGCGGATTACATGCGGAAAACGTATTATACAAGCAATGAGAAGACATCACTTGCGATCGCGATCGCAAACCGGGAGCGCCATCTGCTAAAGGACATTAATTATCAGAACGGTTACAGCCTGTACGTCGGTATTCCGTTCTGCCCGAGTATCTGCCTATACTGCTCGTTCAGTTCCAGTCCGATTGGCATCTGGAAGAATCAGGTGGATGCGTACCTGGATGCTCTGTGCAAAGAGATTGATTACGCCTCGGATGCATTTGCGGAAAAAGAGCTGAATACGGTATATATCGGAGGCGGCACGCCGACGACACTGGAGCCGGATCAGCTGGAACGATTGCTTTCAAAGCTGGAGGAGCGGTTTGATTACAGCCAGCTGCTTGAATTTACGGTTGAGGCAGGACGGCCGGACAGCATTACGCGGGAGAAGCTTGCGGTGCTGCGTGCACATGGAATTTCACGTATCTCGATCAATCCGCAGACAATGAACCAGAAGACGCTCGATCTGATCGGCCGCCGCCATACGGTGGAGCAGACGAAAGATGCGTTCCATCTGGCGCGGGAGATGGGATTTGACAATATCAACATGGACCTGATCGTTGGACTTCCGGGGGAAGAAAAGGCAGACGTGGAACACACGCTGCAGGAGGTGATATCACTGGATCCGGACAGCATCACGGTGCATTCCCTTGCAGTCAAGCGTGCGTCGCGGCTGAAAATGTTTCATGATGAATATAAAGAAATGACGTTTACGAACAACCGGGAGATCATGGATATGGCGGCGGAATATGCGGCGCGGGCCGGACAGAGTCCGTATTATCTGTATCGGCAGAAAAATATGGCCGGCAATTTTGAGAACGTCGGTTATTCGAAAGAGGGAAAAGCCGGTATCTATAATATTCTTATTATGGAAGAGGTGCAGAGTATTCTGGCACTTGGCGCCGGTGCATCGACGAAGATGGTCTGGGCAAGTGACCGGATCGAGCGGATTGAGAACGTAAAGGACATCCGAAATTATATTGATCGGATTGATGAGATGATTGAGAGAAAGAGGTCTGGGATCCATGAGTGAGACGGGGCATGAATACCGGAAACAGTATCCGATCATAAGACCGAGTGTCTTAAAGGAGCTGGCACACGGGATCTGTGTCAGCAACCTGGCGTTCCATACGGGAAAACAGATGAACTGCAGTGAAGAAATGTGCCATAAGCTGGCCATTGCCGGATTTTTACATGACATCGGAAAGCTGGAGCTGGCCAGGTACGTAAGAGGCCACGAAGAAGAGACGCTAATCATCGAGGAAATGAAGTATGTAAGACGCCATTCCAAGCTGGGCGCGGATTTCCTGCAGCAGTTTGGCTATCCGGAGGAGATTGTGGAGATGGTGCGGTTTCATCATGAAAACTGTGACGGTTCCGGTTATCCGAACAACCTGACACGGGATGAAATCCCGCTTGGAGCCAGAATCATCCGTGTCTGTGATGTATTTGCAGCGCTGACGGCAGACCGTCCGTACCGGAAAGCATTTGACGTGGATGCAGCAATGGAACTGATGATCGATGAGTCCAGGTATTATGATATTGAAGTGTTTCTTGCATTTATGCGGGTCGTGAATGAGGACGGCCTGGAAAATATGATGGATAATGAAGAACTGGAAGATGCGCTGCGGTCACTGTAGCGCATCTTCTGCGTCTGCGCAGGAAAAAGACCATGATGCCTGCAGGAGCAGGCTTCACCAAAAGACCGTGGCTTACGTGCCCTGCTCAAATTCAGTGAGTGCGGCAGACAGATCCCCCATAAGTGCGTTGGTAAACGCCTCGTCAAAAGAGATTTCCCACGTCTGCCCATTGTTGGAAAAGGACAAAGAGAGATCCGTGGTGTGGGTTCCGGCCGTGTTTTTCAGTGCTTCAAGCAGAAGGCGTGATGTTTCATCGGACTGTTCCGACTGACTGTCGCGGATGGATTTGGCGGTGGCGGCATAAGAAAGCAGGGATTCTTTATAGGCCTGCAGCGTAGCGGCCATATCGGGGCCGGTGATGCGGATTGCCGCTTCAGCCTGATCGCCGTCTTCATGACAGGTCAGGATCTCCCAGCCGTAGCTGTCTGCAAGCAGGGCGGCAAAGGTATCATCGATCTGCGCGGCGTACGTTTCATTACAGGTAGAAAAGACATCGTTTAAGTTCAGGTAGTCCTTCCATCCGGCACCGTCAAGAGAGGTCAGCGCATCGAGATGCAGGCCGAGAACTGTCTTTGCGGAGAGGATATAGGGATCATTCATGCAGGTGATGAAGCCGCCGACAAGTGCGTCTTCCAGTTCGTCGTCGACAAGGATCGTCCAGCCCTGCTCCTGACGGGCAAGGTGAAACCAGGCGGTTGTCACAACTTCATCATAGGAATTTTGGGAAAGGGTATCACAGAGCAGCTGATAATAGTCTGCTGTGGTCATGGAGACGGAAGAAACGGCGACAGCACGTTTTAAAATTTCACGGCAGAGATCCTGCGCCAGCGCATGCATATCAATGTTCGTAAGGGTTGCGCTGACCTCTGCGGTGTCGCCGTCAATTTGTTCGTTGTGAATGTGGTATTGAAAGTGTTTGAAAAAAAGAGAGACAGCTTTTGTGGCCTCGTCTCCGGGAGAACCGGAGGCGATGTGGGAATTGGTCAGATTTTCATAGGAGACAAAGGACTGGATCGTCGCATCGTCAAGTTCCTCAATGCGTGAGAGCTCCTGCTCGACTGCGAGAGAAGGCTGTCCGAGGCGGCGCTCATTCCAGAAAAAAAGAAGACCGGCAAGGAGCAGCTGAAGTGCAAGAATGGCCGGGATCCCGAGCCGGAATGACAGATGCCTTGTCTTGTGGCGAAACACGTACATGCCAGTCAGGATTCCGATGCTGCCGAAGCAAAAGGCGGTGCCGAACAAAACGCGTTCGGGGACGCGCCACCTGTGACGGATCGCACGGCGTTTGTCGATTCCCATGACGGAAAAGCCGAAGAGATTGATCAGGATCAGATATAAAATAAGGAAGAATTTCATATTAAAACAGAGCTCCGTTCTTTAAAGATGGTATTAACTGTTCACCTGGCAGAAGTAAAAAGAATATTCGCAATCCGCTTCGCCGCCTGCTCATAGCAGAGGCTGAATTATGAATATCCATCTTAACAGATTGTACATGAAAAACAGAGATATGTCAATAAAATGGAATATGTGACTATGAAATGAGGTTTTGTGTATTAAAAAGTGACAGTAAACGACATTTGGTTAAATGTGAAAAAACAGTGACTTTTGGAAGTATTAAGAAAATATCTCTTTCTTTTGCAAAAAGTTGTGGTATCATGTTAAAAGTTAAAAAGATAAAATCAGAATTAGAATTGAAGGGGAATTGATTCATGAAAAAAGCAGTAATCGCGTTTCTGGTGATCGGTATTGTCGGAGCAGGCGGCTACGGTGTCTATCATCATTTCTTTGAAAATGCAGCGCAGGAGCGTGTCTCTTCCACAAGCGAGGATGCGGTCTATGTTGATCAGGTATCGGTGATCACAGGCTACGGGAGTACGGGAAGCACAGTAGCCGACCGCTATGCGGGCGAGGTGGAGCCGCAGGCTACTCTTGAGGTGAAGCTGGAAAATGAGCGTACCGTAAAGCAGTGTTTTGTAAAAGAAGGTCAGGAGCTTAAAGAGGGGCAGCGCCTGTTTGTCTATGACACGAAGGACGATGAGGATAAACTTGCACAGGCAGAGATCGACATTGAGCGCGCCGAGGGCGATATTGAGCTGCTGAACAAGAGCATTGCACAGAACGAAAAAGATAAGAAAAATGCGAGTGCGGATGACCAGCTTTCTTATACGACACAGATTCTGAGTGATCAGAATGAGATCAAGCAGAAAGAATATGAGATTAAGTCAAAGCAGCTGGAGATCAAAAATCTGAAGGAGACGATCTCAAATGCGACGGTGACAGCTGAGATGGCAGGTATTGTGCAGTCGATTTCGGATCCGAACAGTGATTCCGCCTCCTCTTATTCTTCATCAGGAGATTCCTCGGTGTATATCAAAATCCTTGCAGCGGGAGATTACCGGATCAAAGGAAGTGTCAACGAACAGAATCTCCAGAATCTGCAGGCACTGTATGACTCTGCCACTCCGGTGATCGTGCATTCCCGTGTCGACGATTCCAAGACCTGGAATGGTACGATTTCTGAGATCAAGACGGACAAGGCGGAAGACAACAGCGATTCTTCTTATGGCTGGGGAAACAGTTCCGATTCCGGCAGTTCAAACTATACGTTTTATGTGGAACTCGACACATCGGAGGGGCTGATCCTCGGACAGCATGTTTATCTGGAAGCGGACGAGGGACAGCAGGAAGAAAAGACCGGCATGTGGCTTGGGGAGTACTATATTGAACAGGATGATGACGGTACGGCCTACGTATGGATGGCGAATAAGGACAACGTACTGGAGAAGCACCCGGTCACACTGGGCGATTACGATGAAGATCTGATGGAGTATGAGATCAAGGACGGATTGTCTGAGGATGATTATATCACGGTTGTGCAGGATGGCCTGACCGAGGGTACACCGGTTATCTACAATGATTACAGTTCCGATGGAATGTCAGGATTTGACAGCCTGGACGGCTCCGGTGAGATGATGGACGATCAGGGAAATCTGCTCGGTGATTATAGTGACGGCGACAGCGCGGACCTTGGAGCGTATGATGAAAATTCTGTGGATGGTTCCGATATGGGATCTTATGATGAAGGTTCGATAAACGGTTCCGATATGGGATCCTATGATGAAGGTTCGATAGATGGTTCTGATATGGGATCCTATGATGAAGGTTCGATAGATGGTTCTGATATGGGATCTTATGATGAGAATTCCATGGATGATTCCATAGACAATACGTATGATGCGGATCAGGAAGACGGCACCTATATAGACGGAGCCAGCAATCTGCTGTTAAACGGTGGAAATTCGCTTGGAACAGTTGGATGAATGCAGGGAGGTAACGGTTGTGATCCTGAAACTGGAACATATTTATAAGGATTATATTCAGGGGAAAATGACAGTCCCGGTACTCAAAGACGTCAGTCTTTATGTGGAAGAGGGGGAATATGTGGCGATCATGGGACCGTCCGGTTCCGGAAAATCCACACTGATGAATATCATTGGCTGCCTGGATCTGCCGACATCCGGAAGCTATGAGCTGGCGGGCAGTGATGTGCTTTCTCTGAATGAAAATAAACTGGCGGACCTGCGGCTTGGTACGATCGGATTTGTATTTCAGAATTTCCAGCTGCTGCCGCGTATGTCAGCACTGGAAAATGTGGCGCTTCCGCTTGTTTATGCGGGTATACGCAAAAAAGTGCGCAGGGAGCGGGCGAGGGAGGCACTTGTGCGTGTCGGGCTGGAAGACCGTACCTCCTTCAATCCGACACAGCTTTCCGGTGGCCAGAAGCAGCGTGTGGCGATCGCGCGGGCAATGGTGAACAAGCCGAAGATACTGCTTGCGGATGAGCCGACCGGAGCGCTGGATTCCAGGTCGAGCGCACAGGTTATGGAGCTTTTCCAGAAGCTGAACGAAGAAGGAGTAACGGTCGTTATGATTACGCATGACCCGGGGATTGCACATCATGCGAAACGGATCGTGGATATTTTTGACGGAGAGATTTCAGAACACAGGGAGGCGGTTCAATGAAAAAGGCAGGAATGATAGCAATCAGCCTTGTAGTGACGGCGGCTCTGGTAGGCGGAGTCGGATATGGTGCGTATTATACGATGCAGGGGAAAAAAGACCCGATCGAGGTAGTTCCGGTTGTGAATGTGAATTACGGTTACTGGGATGATGAGGAGATGGTATACGGCACCGTTACCTCACAGGTGGCGCAGACAATCACACTGAACGAGGAATATCAGATCGACAAGATCTATGTCTCCGCAGGAGATACCGTAAAGGAAGGGACTCCGCTTTTTTCCTATGATATGACGCTCCCGGAGCTTGAACTTGAGATGGCAGAGCTTGACCTGCAGGCAAAAGAGCTGGAAAAGGTCAAGCTGGAAAAGGATCTGGACAAGCTGAAAAAAACGAAGACGTCCGCGGCACTGGAGCAGGACGCGGCGATAAAGACCGCTTCTGCGGATGACGTGATACTGGACGGTGGAGCGGATGCGCCGGATGAGGGAAAGCAGACACAGGACGAGGATGAAGCCGGCAGTAATGGCGGCCTTTCGGTAGAAGGCGTAGAAACGGTCGATGAGGTGCCGGAAGATGCCAAGGCCGGAGCAAAGAGCGGTGAGAGCGGCGCTGTAAATGCAGGTAATACGAAGGAAGCAGCAGTGTCATCTGCGGTGTCCAGCTATGAGACACTCGTATCCATGATTGATGTGCTGTTTCAGGCGCACGGTGATTCTCTGACGGCGGAGGAAATCGGCGATGCAGTAAAGGAATGCGTCAGCTATTACCGCAAAAATCTGGCAGAGGAATGGAAATCAGAAGATGGACAGGTTTCTTACGTGTTAAAAGACAGCGTAAAAGAAGCACTTGGGGAGGATGGCACGAAGGCGCTTGAGGAAAGTACAGCGCTGATGGAAAAATATCAGGTACGTTACGTGGAGCTTCTGATCCGGGAACTGGATCCGGAGAATCCGGGTGATTTCAGCCAGGATGTAAAAGAAGCACGTGCGCAGTACGAAGCCCTGACAACGGCAGCAAAGGCGGAAGTAGCAGACGAATCCCGCCTTACAGAGATGGAAGGAAAGGCCGCTGCGCTTGCGGCACAGGAGACGCTTCCGGAGAATGGGCAGGAAGTCGAGACGGAGACAGAAACACAGACAGAAACGGATCCGTCCGGACGTGCGACGGAATTGGAGACTGAAGTCAGTACAGAAATCAGTACAGAAACGAATCCCGGTACGGAAAACCAGACCGAGACGGAGAGTGGTGTGCAGACAGAAAGTGAAACAGATGCACAGACGGAGACAGAAATACAGTCAGAGACGCTGACGGAGAGCGAACCGGAGACTCAGACAGAAACGCAGACCGAGACCGAAACTGAAACTGAAACCGAAACGGAGGCACCGCTTCTGTATCCGGTGACGATCACAAACGGAAAGATTAACGGCGGGGAAGCAGAGACCGTTGAGATCGCGGCAGGCGAGACAGTAACGATCACAGCGGCGGCGGAGAAGGGACAGACCTTTATGGGCTGGAAGGTGATACCGGCTGATGTGAAACTGGCGGATCCGGCAGAAGAGACAACAACCTTTGTGATGCCGGAGCATGCGGTTGAGATCGAGGCGCTTTTTGCGGATCAGGTGGATTCCTGGATCACGGGATTCGTTTCGCTGGCAGAGACGGCACTTGGAGCGGACGGCGTGACGCTGGAGCATTATGACACGACGGCGGTAGAAACGGCGCTCGTCTACTATCAGACGAATCTTGCAGAGGCCACCGATGATATCGTGGATGGGACGGCTACTGCGATGGACGAGTATGTGATTGGAAAAACCATTCAGGATTACCTGAAAAAAACGGGAAAAGAGGATCAGATCGCATATCTGCAGAAGCGCTATAAACAGCTGTGTATGATCGATGTAAAAACGCTGGTGGAGGATCTGGAGACAGCGCTGAAGGATGACAGTGTCTCACTGGAGGAAAGGCACGGAGCACTGGAAAAGGCAAAGAAAGCCTATGAAAATCTGGGCGATACCTGGCGCGAAGAGCTGGATCAGAGTGTATACGGCGGAAGTGAGACGACCGATCCGGATGGCGATATCTGGAGCCACAACGGCGATACCACTCCGATTTCGGATGGTACCACTCCGGCAGATGGCCAGTCCGAGAGTGAAACAGAAGCTCCGGCGCCGACCATTCTGACGTACGGGGAGCGCCTGGCGGTATGTGAGGTTATTTTGACGATTCAGGAGATCGATCCGACGATTCAGGAGGATCTGCTGATTGAAAAACTGAGGGCAGCAAGGGATGCCTATCTTGCCTTAAGTGACGGACAGAAGGCGGCAGTCTGGAATGCGGATACGCTGATTGCACTGCTGAAACAGTACGGGCTGTGGGAGGAAGAACCGCAGACGGAGCCGTTTGATCCGGGTGACGGTGGCGGCGACTTTGACGGCGGAGAAGACGGCATCTATACCCCGGAAGAAATCAAAGAAATGATCAGTGACAAGGAGCGGGAGATTAAGACGTGCGATCTGGATATCCGTGAAAAAGAACTGAAAGTCGAGCAGAGCAGGCGTGTCGTAGACGGAAAAGTAGTCAAGAGCACGATGGATGGCACGGTCATCAGCATCGGAAGTGCTGACGGCACTTCTGACACGGAAGGATACTTTGCAAAGGTGGCAAATACATCCGGACTTTACCTGAAAGGCACGATCGATGAACTGTCGGTCAGCAATCTCCACGAAGGAGACACCGTGACCGGAAATGCATCAAACGGAATGAGCTTTACGGCTGTGATCAAAGAGGTTTCTCAGTATCCGGATCCGAACGGAGCGGAGAATCTGATGTATTTCAGCGGATCGCAGAATACGAATGTGGCGTATTATCCGTTCTATGCGCTGATCGAGGATCCGGAGGGAATCGAGGAAGGCCAGGCGACATTCCAGTTTACGGGAAGCGGATCTGATTCTTCAGGTGATATTTATCTGCCGAAATACCTCATACGTGAGGAGAGCGACGGAAGATCCTATGTGTATAAAGATGAAAACGGAAAACTGAAAAAGCAGTACGTATCGACTGGAAAGACAGTTTATGATTATGCGATCCAGATTAATTCCGGACTTTCCATGGATGACAAGATTGCATTTCCGTACGGTGACGGCGTGACAGAGGGTGCGCAGACGAAGGAAGTAGACAATCTTACCGCGCTGTCGGAGTAAAAGAGGAGGAAATGGAAATTGTTAGAGAATGTAAGACTGTCCTTTCAGGGCATCTGGTCGCACAAAATGAGATCGTTTCTGACGATGCTCGGTATCATAATCGGTATCGCAGCGATCATTTCAATCGTATCGACGATCAAAGGAACAAACGAGGAGATCAAGAACAGCCTGATCGGAGCCGGAAACAATGCGGTAAATATTCAGATCAATCAGCAGGGGTATCCGCTTACGATTTATTCTTCCTCGGATATCCCGTTTGGTATACCGGAAGTGACCGAGGAGACGAAACAGGCGATTCTGGATCTTGACTCGGTTGAGAACATGACGAGCTACAAGGAGCGTCAGAGTCCGGACAGTATTTTTTATCAAGACAAGGCAATGTCAAGCGGGTGCATCCGCGGAATTGATACCAGCTATTTTGAGACAGCAGGCTACGTGATCAAAACAGGCCGGAATTTCGTGGATGAGGATTACACGGAGTTCCGCAAGGTGCTGATCATCGATACGAATGCAGCGAAAGCACTGTTTGAGGATGAATTCCCGATCGGGAAAACGATCGAGATCGGCAAACAGCCGTATACGGTCATCGGCGTTGCGGCACAGGCCAATACTTATGAGCCGACGATCACAAACCTGACGCAGTATGACAGCTATGCGAGCAGCAAGATCAGCTATCTGTTCATGCCGAAGACCTGCTGGCCGATCAGTTACTCCTATGACGAGCCGGAAAATGTAATCGTAAAGGCAATGAGTACAGACGATATGGAAAATGCAGGACAGAGCGCGGAGAAAATCCTGAATGCGACGATCTCTTCCTCGCAGACCAGTGTAAAATACAAGGCGGACAACCTGCTTGAGCAGGCAAGAAACATGCAGAAGTTAAGTGCAGCGACCAACAATCAGCTGATCTGGATCGCAAGTATCTCACTTCTGGTCGGCGGTATCGGTGTTATGAACATCATGCTGGTATCGGTTACCGAACGAACGAGTGAGATCGGACTGAAAAAAGCGATCGGTGCGAGAAAGAATACGATCCTTGGCCAGTTCCTGACTGAGGCAGCAGTGCTGACAAGCATGGGCGGGATCCTTGGTGTGGCCGCAGGTATCATTATGGCGCAGGTGATCAGCAGGATTTCCGGTGTCACGGTCGCGATCAGCGTACCGGCGGCGGTGATTGCAGTACTGTTCTCGATGCTGATCGGAATTGTCTTCGGACTGCTGCCGTCGATCAAGGCGGCGAACTTAAACCCGATCGACGCATTGCGGAGAGAGTAATGCGTATTCTCCAGATGAAAGTCAAAGCGGATATTCGCAATCCGCTTCGCTGCTCGATTAAATCATAAAAAAGGGGCTTGTCAGATGACAGGCCCTTATGTTATAATACAAAAGTTGCAGATTAAACACGTATGTGGATTTCGGAGATGGTGCCGAATGGTTCCTCCGAACATGAGGCATGCGGAAGAAAACAACCAAAAGGAGAAAAGACATGAGTGTAATTTCAATGAAACAGTTACTTGAGGCAGGTGTTCATTTCGGACATCAGACCAGAAGATGGAACCCGAAAATGGCTGAGTACATCTACACAGAGAGAAACGGCATCTACATCATCGACCTTCAGAAGTCTGTAGGAAAAGTAGATGAGGCTTACAAGGCAGTTGCTGATATCGCAGCAGACGGCGGCACAATCCTCTTTGTAGGTACAAAGAAGCAGGCTCAGGATGCAGTACAGACGGAAGCTGAGAGATGCGGTATGTACTACGTAAACGAGAGATGGCTTGGCGGTATGCTGACCAACTTCAAGACCATCCAGAGCAGAATCAAACGCCTCAAAGATATTGAGACCATGCAGGAAGACGGAACCTTCGACGTACTGCCGAAGAAAGAAGTCATCGCTCTGAAGAAAGAGATGGAGAAACTGCAGAAGAACCTTGGCGGAATCAAAGATATGAAGAAGATCCCGGACGCAATCTTCGTAGTAGACCCGAAGAAGGAAAGAATCTGCGTACAGGAAGCTCATACACTGGGAATCAAACTGATCGGTATCTGCGATACCAACTGTGATCCGGAAGAGCTGGATTATGTGATCCCGGGCAACGACGATGCAATCCGTGCTGTAAAACTGATCGTTTCCAAAATGGCAGACGCTGTTATCGAGGCAAAGCAGGGTGCAGAGGAAGAAGTTGCAGAAGTATACGATGAGGAAGCTCCGGTAGAGCCGATCGCTGAGTAATCAAAACCAGGAGGAACGAACAATGGCTATCACAGCAGGAATGGTAAAAGAGTTAAGAGAGACAACTGGCGCTGGTATGATGGACTGCAAAAAAGCCCTGACTGAGACCAACGGTGATATGGAAGCAGCTGTAGAACTTTTGAAGAAGAGCGGTGCAGCTAAAATGGCAAAGAAAGCTGCAAGAATCGCAGCAGAGGGTATCTGCCGTGTTGCAGCTGACGGAGCAAAGGCTGTTGTAGTAGAAGTTAACTCTGAGACAGACTTCGTTGCAAAGAATGAAGTATTCCAGGAGTTTGTTCAGGCAGTTGCTGATAAGGCACTGGCATCCGGCAAGAACGGCGGAGCAAACGGTGAGGACGTACAGGCACTTCTGGATGATGGTCTGACAGAAGAGTTCGCTGACAAGACTCTGAAGATCGGTGAGAAGCTTTCCTTCAGAAGATTTGAGAAGGCAGAGGGAGACTGCGTAGCTTCTTATATCCATGGCGGCGGAAGAATCGGTGTTCTGGTAGCAGCGGAAGGTGCATCTGATGATGCAGCAAAAGAGGCTCTTACCAATGTTGCAATGCAGATCGCAGCAATGAACCCGCAGTATATCGCAAAAGAGGATATCTCTGCTGAGGAGCTTGCAAAGACAAAAGAGATCACAATTGACAGCGCACTGAACGATCCGGCATCTCTTCCGAAGCCGATTCTGAACAGCCTCTTTGCAAAGGCAGTAGAAGGCAACGTATTCAGCGCAGAGGATGCTGCTGCATACGAAGAGCAGAAGAACAACAAATATCTGTTCAACTTCCTCTCTGAGGCTGCAAAGAAGAGCCTTGCCGAGCTGGCACTGGCTGATAAGGCTGCAATCATTGAGAACAAAATCTTCAATGGCCTTGTAGAGGGACGTATCTCCAAGCAGCTCAAAGAGATCACTCTTCTTGAGCAGCCGTATGTAAAGGCAGAAGATGGAAAGCAGACCGTAAAGGCTTACCTTGCATCTGTAAACAAAGACCTGAAGCTGACCAAGATGGTTCGTTTCGAAGTTGGCGAGGGTATGGAGAAGAAAAACGAGGATTTTGCGGCTGAGGTTGCTGCTCAGATGAACGCTTAAGCGAAGTTTCGATTGTAAACCGAACCAGAATTTATAGAGGCTCTGAAAGCCTCATAAACACTTTATTTTCTAGTGATTATGAGGCTTTCGGAGTCTTTTTCTATATTTTTCTAAAAAAGTCCTAAATACCGCCAAGCATCGCTGGAAATCACCAGGAAGTAGCCATGCAGTGGACAGCAGAGCAATATATCTTATTTCAGGATTGTAGAAAGATTCAGTGTGTTTGCTGCGACAGGATATAATGCATTTCTCCAGTCATAGGAGGCGTGATTGGAGCGTTGATTGCTAAAGGCTTATGGATGTTCGCTGATAATAGGCGTTTATGATATCCTGTAAAGTAATCGTATTCATTTTTTTTTCGGCAGCCTTTTGAATTTCATTATAAAATCCCTGCAAAGATAATTGAATGTTAATGCCAACACCACATTCTGGATTGGTATGAGTGTCTAAATGAAGCAGTGGTTTCTCGCCTTCAACTGCTTTATAAATATCCAGCAATGTGATCTGGTCTGCTGGTTTTGAAAGAGAAGGACGGGCATGTCCGGCTACACTGGTCATAAGCCCGGCTTTTTTTAGTTTTAACATAAGTTGGCGTACAAATCCTGGATTTGTATGGACACTTTCTGCAATTGAGGCACTGGAGAGAGATTTTTCCTGGTTGATAGCAATCAGAACCATCACATGAACAGTATCGCTTAATTTCGTTGAATATTTCATGATAAAAAACTCCTTGTAGTATTATGATATGATGATTTTGTTTTCACATTTTTGAGACAAAATATTTTTGGCTTGTCAAAAACATCTCAAGTTCTCAACAGTTCTTTTTAATGTGTTGAGAACTTGTACATATTTTCTATTTTGATGATTGTAAATAATATAATTACAACTATAATGAAATTTAAAGGAAAAGTCAACACAGGAATGAAACTTACGGAGGATTGTATAATATGCTGATCGTAGACAAGTTAAAAGGAAATTTATACACCAGAATCAAAAAATATATGACCCCCAAAATGTATCAGCTTTATGAAAACACCAAAATCCTTGTATAAACATTGATTATTACATGATACTATAAATGTTCACAAAGGAGAACTTATGGAATACAAAAATCAAACAGAAAATCGTGCATTTCAGGAAATGCTGCAGGCAGCAGTAAAACGGCTGCAAAATCGTTCCGGAGAGGATATTGCTGCAAAAAGTGGGGCTGTTTTTTATAGCGACCGAAATGTGCTTGAAGTACTGAGTTTTTATGAAACGATTGAAATTCAACTCCCTGAGTTTCGCATTAACTCAGACATGGACGAATGGCATTATCTGATATTGCTGCATTATCTGGATATGGCCGATGGCATAGAAGGTTCACAGAAGCTCATTACTTTTGGTAACCTGAAAGATGGATTGATTCGGGGAACCAAGTTTGACCGGACTGCAGAGCAGAAACTGGAAAAGCTTTTGCAGGACAAAGAGCCTGAGAAAATTCAGAAAGCATGTACAAGTCTGGGTGCAGAATTCACAGAGACAAAGGCGGATTTGTGTGCTGTTTTTCCAGTTCTGCCAAGATATCCGGTAACTTTAAAGATATGGTTTGCGGATGAAGAATTTCCTGCATCTGGAAAACTATTTCTTCAAGATCATGCCGATCATTATCTGAGTGTAGAAGATGCAGTAACAGTCGGAGAAATCTTGCTGCAAAAATTATCGGAAGCATTTTCTTCCCTCTGATCATGAATCAGAAAACTTTCCAGTCCGGCTTTGATAAATTTGTCGATTACTGTCTGAATCTGTTTCCAGTCATTACAGTGATTGCGGAGCATCAGTCTGTTGATGGAAAGGCAGCCATTCATTTGAAAATAAAAAACCGATTCTGCCTGCTCAAAGGTCAGGAGGCTGTGTGACATAAGCCAGGTCACATAGCCTTCTTTTGTATTTTCTGCTAATTTTTCCAGAAGAATGGGGGCAATTGCATCATCCAGAAACAGTGCCCTGTATTGTGATTCCATCTGTATTTTCTGACAGAACGGATAGGAACAGCTTTTTTGATTTAGACAGAATAAATGATCTACAGTTGTTAACATATCCTGAGTCATATCATTAAAAATATCTGATAATACATCATGGACATCGTAGTAATGAAGATAAAAAGTGCCACGGTTGATTTCAGCATTTTTGCAGATCTCTGTAACTGTAATTTTCGTAAAACTTTTCTGCTTTAACAATTCTAAGAACGTATCTTTTATGGTTTGCCTGGTATAGCGGGTACGGCGATCTTGTTTTCTCGTTTTTTCTGACATTATATACTCCTGTATTATTTGGTGTCATATGATTCCTCAACAATTTTTCTGATGTGTTGAGTAACCATACAAATCTCACAGACTGATTATTGTAATTTATATAGTAACAACTATAATGAGGTTTAAAGAAAAAGTCAACAGATTGTTCAGAATTTTAGGAGGAAAAACATGGGACATGTAATTGCAGTATCAGGAAAAGGCGGCGTAGGAAAAACAACCCTTTGTGGATTGTTGATCCAGTATTTATGTGAAAGCGGAAAATGTCCGGTCCTGGCGGTGGATGCAGATGCAAATGCAAATTTGAACGAAGTGCTCGGTGTTGAGCCGGAGATCACACTTGGGGAGTTGAGAGAAGAAATTGAGCGGGCAGGCGTAGACCCACGATATCAGATTCCCTCCGGTATGACAAAACAGGCATATCTGGAAATGCGTCTTTCTGATGCGATTGCAGAAGAAGACGATTATGATTTGATGGTAATGGGACGAACCCAGGGACAGGGCTGCTATTGTTTTGTAAATGGTCTTGTGCAGACCCAGGTTCAGAAACTGCAAAGCCATTATCCATATATTGTGGTTGATAACGAAGCAGGTATGGAACATATCAGCAGAGGAATCCTGCCAATGATGGAAGTTGCTATTCTTGTAAGTGACTGTTCCAGAAGAGGTGTTCAGGCAGCCGGACGTATTGCAAAGCTGATGAAGGAGTTAAACTTTAAACCACAGAAAACCGGATTAATCGTGAATCGTGTTCCAGATGGAAAACTGGATGCCGGAACTCTGGAAGAAATCCGAAATCAGGGATTGGAACTGTTAGGGGTTGTACCACATGATGACCAGGTATATCAGTATGATTGTGATGGAAAGCCGATCATACGGCTTCCGAAAGATTCTCCTGTAAGAAGTGCACTGGGAGAAATTGTAAAGAAGTTAGGATTGTGAGTTGGAGGATTGAAAGTATGAAGATTGAGTAAACAGAAATATTATCTGATTTGGTATAACCAATTGCAAAGAAAGGAAAATCTTCATGAGAAATCATTGGACAGAAATAGAAAAATATTTAGAAGACCAGAATACGACATTTCTTTTCATGTAAATACAGACAGTGCCGATTTGATTGGAACGGATACCTTTATAAATAATGAGGTTCGCCTTCGGAAAGGCCCCATCTACCAATGCGCGGAATTTGGAGGATTTGGAATCCTGGACGAAATCAATATGGCAAAAAATGATGCAGTTTCTGTACTGCATGCCACACTGGATCATCGGCGCAGAATCGATATTCCAGGATATAACAGGATTTTACTTCATCCGGCAACACGATTTATCGGCACGATGAATTATGGTTACGCAGGTACCAGAGAGTTAAATGAAGCATTGGTTTCAAGGTTTATGGTAATTGATATGCCTGAAATGGATGAGGATAGTGTCCTTTTTGTATTAAGACAACATTTTCCAGATGGGGAAAAAAGTGCACTGAAAACAGTCTGTTCCTCTCTCATGGAGCGACCGGAAAAAAATAAGATTTTAATCGTATTAAGTGATGGAAAACCCTGTGATATGAGCATACAACGACCAGGAACTCGCCAGCCCAAGATCTATGACGGAGAAGGAGCTGTGAAAGATACTGCATATGAGGTGCGTCGAGCCAGAAATCAGGGAATTTTCGTAATTGGTATTTTTGTAGGGAATGAAGAAGAACTCTCCGTGGAAAAGAGAATCTATGGAAAAGATTTTGTATATATTCGTAATATCAGCAATTTTTCCCGTATGGTAGGTACTTTTTTGCGAAGACAAATTGATATGGAATGAAAATGGGAGGAGTCACTATGAGTAAAATTGAATTTGCCAATTGCCAGGATGTAAGAAATCAGAAAAAGATACGGGAATTAGATTGTCCACGCTGTCATGAACCGGGAGGCATTGAAGCCTTTGTGAAAGACGGGATACTTGCAGAGGACGGAGTATGTGATAACTGCGGATATATTCTTCCAGAAGGAACAGAACTGGAGGAAGTGGAGTAAGAAGTATTTAAGGAGATAACAGATGAAAATTGCTGTAACTGGAAAAGGCGGAGTAGGGAAAACTACGATATCTGCAGTATTAGCATGGCTGTATGCAGAAGAAGGGAAAAAAGTATTTGCTGTAGATGTGGATCCAGATGCAAATCTTGGACTTGCACTGGGGTTTTCAGAGGAAGAACCTTTCATCCATGCGTGTTAATTTACAGAAATGCTATAGTACTGAACGGTATGTCAGGCGGTGTGGGAGGATGTAAATAAAATAATTATTTACCTCCTGCCCGATCGTTGTGCGTGCTCATAAAGAAACTGTATGCGTCCACAGTGTACGGAAAAATGTCCATCATCCGCGGAAAAAACAGTTGACGTACCACGAAAAACGAGTTATAGTATACGGCAGTGACAGCAAAACGAGAAGAAGTTTGCAGGAAAGAGGAGAAAGCCCGCCGAAGGAGTAAAACTCTCAGGTTCCCGTTTTCGGGAGAAAACTGCAGATGGATCGTTCTCTGGAGACACCTGTATCAGACAGGGGCCGAAGGTGCAAACGGCGCGCAGCGTCTTGAATCTCTCAGGCAAAAGGACAGAGGATGCTTGATTTTTTATGACAATTCTTATCAGTTCCATGTAAGCGGAGTTCTCCGTCTTCTTTCGAACGGTCTTTTGTATTTCCCGTATTGTTATGTTGCAAAACAGATAACTGAACAGAGACACGAAAAATTTGATAAAACGAACGTAAAACGCCTGCGTTTTTAAGGAGGTTTTATAAAATTTATTTGGCTCTTCAGTTATAATAACTTGAGAAGAGGAGAGATTTGGGTATGTGGAACATGGTAAATCAGTTTCTGGTAAAGGTCGATGATCTTGTGTGGGGTGTACCGCTTATGGTACTGATCCTGGCAGGAGGCATTCTTCTGACTGCACGTCTTGGACTTCTTCAGATGCGCAGGCTGCCGCTGGCGCTGAAGTGGATGTTTAAAAATGAAGAAGAGGGAGACGGTGAGATCTCCAGCTTTGCAGCACTTTGTACGGCACTGAGCGCGACGATCGGTACCGGAAACATTGTCGGCGTGGCGACTGCTGTCTGTGCAGGCGGACCGGGGGCACTGTTCTGGATGATCGTAGCTGCGTTTTTTGGAATGGCAACGAAATATGCAGAAGGTCTTCTGGCAGTCAAATACCGTGTGGTTGCAGAAGATGGGCATAGCCTCGGCGGACCGTTCTACTACATTGAGCGTGGCATGGGAGCAAAGTGGAAATGGCTTGCAAAAATCTTTGCTTTCTTTGGCGTCTGTGTTGGTCTGTTCGGTATCGGTACCTTCAGCCAGGTAAACGGTATTTCCAGTGCAATCCAGAACTTTTTTGATCCGAATAAAACAAACTGTGTGACACTTCCGTTCCTTGGCACGTATTCCTGGGCGGTTGTAATCGCATCTTTGATTTTGGCTTTCTGTGTTGGCGCAATCCTGATTGGAGGATTAAAACGAATTGCGACAGTCAGCCAGATCATCGTTCCGTTTATGGCTGTGATTTATTTTGTATTTAGTGTAGCGCTGATCCTGCTGAACATTACACACATTCCGGCAGCGATTGTGACTGTAGTAAAGGGTGCGTTCAATCCGTCCGCAGTGACAGGCGGTATTGTCGGAAGTATGATCGTGGCAATGCAGAAAGGTGTGGCACGTGGTATCTTCTCAAATGAGGCAGGACTTGGAAGTGCTCCGATTGCAGCAGCTGCAGCGCAGAGCAAGGAGCCGGTACGTCAGGGTCTTGTAAGCATGACCGGTACCTTTATTGATACAATCATTATCTGTACATTGACCGGACTTTCCATTGTTGTGACCGGTGCATGGCAGGTAGACGGACTGGAGGGAGTCCAGGTGACAACGTATGCATTCCAGAACGGAATTCCGATTCCGGCGCAGGTATCGGCATTTGTTCTGATGATCTGTCTGGTATTTTTTGCATTCACAACAATTCTCGGATGGGATTACTACAGCGAGCGCTGTCTGGAGTACCTGACAAATGGCCATAAGAAGACAATCCTCACTTACCGCTGGCTGTATATCTTTGCAGTATTTATCGGACCGTACATGACAGTAAGTGCGGTATGGACGATCGCAGATATCTTCAACGGTCTGATGGCCATCCCGAACATGATTGCTCTGTTTGCATTAAGCGGTGTCGTTGTAAAGGAGACAAAGGACTTCTTCGCAGCGAAGAAACACATTGAAAAATAAAAATACAAGAGCAGGTAAGGCTCCCCGTAAAGAAGATTTTGCGGGGAGTTTTTTATGTCTGCGATTCGATAACTGTTCAGAGCTGGATAAAAGGTTACTGTCTTTGAACAGACAAAAGGATACAAAAATCGGAATCACACTTGTATGAAGATGAAAGAAACGATATAATAAAAGAATGTAGCGTCAGAATAAAAAGAGAAAAAACGCCAAAGCAGGCGGTACAGGAATAAAACGGGCGAAGAGCCGGAGGCAGAAGCGATGCTTACAAAAAATGATATTATCCATTTTTATGATCGATATAAGAAAAATCTGAAAAAAGAAGAACAGGTCATCGCACGGCTTCTGCAGGTGAAGGATCAGGAGGAGTGGATTGATAACCTGAAGAAAAAATCACGGGTGATGCGCAGCCTTTATATCGAAAACGAGGCGCTTCTGAATATGTACGTCCGTCCGTTTCTGGAAAACGGGGACATTTTAAGCGACGAACTGGCAGAAGAGTTCCTGCACCAGATTATTCAGGCAGATCAGGAAGGATATATGGATGATCTGGCGATGCGTGAGGTCGTAGAACAGCTGGAGCCGTACTTTGAGAAAACGGATCATTTAAACGACTACATCTGGACGATCAACATGATCGGCAGCATTTACAACCGCAGTTCAGGCGTGGAGAACGGAAAACGGAGTGCACAGTGCTATCGGAAGCTGCAGAAGCTGAGCAGCCGGTACTTTGAGATCGAGGATTTTGAGGTACGGAAAAGGATTCTCTATTCTTATTATAATTATCCGGTTGTGCTGTTCAATTTCGGGATGATCGGGCCGAAAGGGATCCTGGAAGAAATGGAGCGTGCGATTGCGTTTTATACGGATGAACGAGTGGTAGCGCTTGATGGTGGCCGCTTTGATTTTAAGCAGATCATGGAGGAGCTGAATTATGATCTGCTTGGCAACTATATGATTGCGAGTGAGCGGGACACGGTCGATCCGGAGCTTCTGGAGCGGGCGGGAAAAGAGCTCGGAAGCTATTACCAGAGTTATCTCGATGAGGGATGTCAGCCGTATGAGGTGCCGGATGAGATTTACTGTAATTACCACCGGTATCTTTTTTTCTCCGGAAAAATGTCGTTCACAGAGTTTGTGGAGGACTATAAGAGGTTCTGCGATTACAGCGTGGAGCATGATACGATGGATGAGGAGGATGCTGATTTCACGGACAGCCGTTTGTTTCAGGTGGCGGTCAATCACCTGACGAACATTATTTACAGCCTGAAATATTATGAAAAAGAGTATGAGGGTGATCCGAATCTGGGAAAGGAATGTATCAATCAGTACATTCAGGTACTGCGAAGAGTGCCGCGTGCGGGAAACGCAGCATTTGTCAACGACGTGATGTACCGTTCGCTGTGCGGACTTCTGGAAATGTTCGCGGACGATGAGGAAGGCTCGAAGATCCTGACGAATATCCTGATGAACCGAGATGAGATTACGCTGATCCATGCGTCCATGGTAGATAAAATTTCGCACCGGATTCTGGATACGGTTCTGAAAAAGAAGCCGGAGCTGCTGGTCGGTGCACTTGGCTGTACAAGCGTGATGGAGGTGCTGGAGCAGCCGGAGAAATTTTTCAATTTTATGGAAGAGTCTGCAAAGCTGTTCGATATCGGAAAGCTTCAGATCGCGGAGATTATCAACAAGCAGTCGCGCCGCCTTACAAGCCGTGAAAAAAAGCGGATTTATGAACATCCGAAGGCTGGAACAAAAGTACTTGAAAAAATTCCGTCGATGCAGAAATACCGTGATATGATACTGGGACACCACAAGTCCTGGGATGGGAAAATGGGTTATCCGAAGGACTTTGACAACTGTGCGAGTCCGGATCGGATGCTGATTGAGATTCTTCGGATCAGTGACTGTCTGGACGCAGCGACGGATTTCATTGGGAGAAGCTACGGTACGGCAAAGAATTTTGCGCAGTGTCTGGAAGAATTCAGCCTTGGAAAAGGCACACTGTATTGTCAGGAACTGATCGAACTTTTGGAGGGGGATGCGGCACTGCAGGATGAACTGACGTATCTTCTGGAGGCAGGACGTATTCGTACGTACTATGAGATTTTCTGGGGCATGATGGAACCCTGCGATGAAGAACAGGAGAAACATCTGCAGGAGCGCTGGAAACAGACGGAGCTGGATGACCAGGAAGAACTGCTTGGCATCCTGCACGAGAGTGGACGGGAAAACCGCAGCGTGATCCGGGCGCTGGCACGCAACTCGCTTTTGATCCTTTCTGTCAATATGCGAAACGGGGACTATACGGTGACATACCGTGGAAAGAGCGGTTTGTTTGCGCATCTGGAGAACGGAAGGTATGAGGATTTTCTGCAGAACTGTCTGGCACCTGCGGCAGATGCGTCGGACTGGGAGAAAGTCCGCTATAAGCTTCGCCTGAAGGCGCTGGCGAAATCGTTTTCAGAGCAGAGCGGAAGCTATGAGACGGAACTGCGTATCCGCACGGAGCACATGATGCGCTGGGTACGTTTTCAGTTTGTCCAGACAGATGAGATCAACGTGATTCCGAACCAGATGATCGTGATTTTACAGGATGTTCATGACACAAGAAGCAGAAGTGAGCAGCTGAAGCAGGCCATGAAGGAAGCGTACGATACGGCAGAGCATGCCAACCGCGCGAAAAGCCTGTTTCTGACGAGCATGTCGCACGATGTCCGTACACCGATGAATGGTATTATGGGAATGACCCAGATTGCCAGAAAGCATCTGGATAATACCGCACGTGTGGGGGACTGTCTGCGGAAGATCGAGGAATCTTCAAAACAGCTGCTTGGACTGATCAACGAAGTACTGGATATGGCGAAAATCGAGAGCGGAAGCGCACAGCTCAAGGAAGAGGCACTGTCGCTTCCTGAACTGGTCGATGCGGTGGGAGAAGTGTGCCGCACGGATGCAGAGAGAAAGCATCAGCAGTTTGAGGTGATCGTTGGCGGCATCCGCCATGGGCAGGTGCTGGCTGATCCGGTGAAGCTGCGCCAGATTTTGACGAATCTGACAGCAAACGCAGTGAAGTATACGCCGGACGGAGGCCGGGTCGAGCTGCTCGCAGAGCAGGTGTCACTTAGCAAAGAAGGATATGGCAGCTATCGCTTTATCATCCGGGATAATGGAATCGGCATGTCGAAGGAATTTCAGAAACAGTTGTTCCAGCCATTTTCCAGAGAGGACAACAGCATGACGAATGTCACGCAGGGAACCGGTCTTGGACTTTCTATTGTAAAATCAGTGATTGATATGATGGGAGGAAGCATTGAGGTGCAGAGTGTACAGGGGCAGGGAAGTACCTTTACGGTGCTGCTGCAGTTTGCACTTACACAGGAGAGGGCAGGAGAAATCGAGACAGAAGAGGAAGTCCGCTTTGACGGACACAGAATCCTGCTGGCAGAGGATAATGAGCTGAATCGTGAGATTGCCTGTGAACTGCTCTCAGAGATCGGACTGGTGGTGGAAACAGCGCAGAACGGACAGGAAGCAATTGAAAGCATTGTGCGTCGGCCGGACTATTATTATGAGCTTGTATTTATGGATATTCAGATGCCGGTGTTAAACGGTTATGAGGCAACAAGAAAAATCCGAAATGCGGGGAAACGGTATACCGATCAGCTTCCGATCATTGCAATGACGGCAAATGTCTTTCAGAATGACATTCTGGAAGCGATCGAGAGCGGCATGAACGACCATGTGACGAAGCCGATCGACATGAAGGTGCTAAGTGATTTACTGCGCAGGTGGCTTCCGGAGAAGGGAAACGTCGGACACAGGGAAGCAGCTGTTTAACCGGGGCAGAAAAACAGCTGGAGAGAGCTGCGGCTGCAGAATGATCTTACGCTTGGGGATCTGGCATCGCGCAGTGAGCTTACCAAGGGATTTCTGTCGCAGGTGGAACGGAATCTGACCATGCCGGAGTTTTTTGTAGATGAGCAGGCAGCAAAGCGGACTATGAAGTTCTGCTGACCAGGGTTACGGAAGGAGAAAAGGAAGATGAAAGAAAAGAAACTGATCGAGTTTCGGAATATTGTCAAAAGTTTTGACGGCCAGATTGTATTAAAGGGTGTCAATCTGGACATCAACGAGAAGGAATTTGTGACGCTGCTCGGACCGAGCGGCTGCGGCAAGACGACGCTTCTTCGGATTCTTGGAGGATTCCTGGATGCGGACGAGGGACAGGTAATTTTTGACGGGGAAGAGATCAGCAAAAAGCCGCCGTATGAGCGCGAGCTGAACACGGTTTTTCAGAAATATGCACTTTTCCCGCATCTGAATGTGTATGAAAATATCGCTTTTGGATTGAAAATTAAAAAAATGAGTAAAGACATCATTGACCAGAAGGTCATGAAGATGCTCAAGCTGATCGGTCTGGAAGGATTTGAAAAGAAAAATACGACGCTGCTTTCCGGCGGCCAGCAGCAGAGAGTGGCGATCGCACGCGCACTGGTAAATGAGCCGAAGGTACTGCTGCTCGATGAGCCGCTGGCGGCGCTTGACCTGAAGCTGCGAAAAGAGATGCAGTACGAGCTGAAGCGGATCCAGCAGGAGGTCGGTATCACGTTTATTTTTGTCACACACGATCAGGAAGAGGCGCTGACGATGTCAGATAAGATTGTGGTCATGAAGGGCGGCGAGATTCAGCAGATCGGTACACCGGAGGAGATTTATAATGAACCGGCGAACCGCTATGTGGCAAACTTTATCGGAGAGAGCAATATTATCCCGGGCGTTATGCCGGAGGATTATAAAGTACGGTTCGATGACATTACGTTTGACTGTGTAGATTTTGGATTTAAGCCAAATGAGCCGGTGGATGTTGTCATCCGTCCGGAGGACATCGATATCGTGAAGCCGGAAGATGGAAAGATGACCGGAGAGGTGCTCAGCGTGCTCTTTAAGGGCGTGCACTACGAGATCATGGTCGAGACGGTACCTGGTACGAGCGTCACGGTAAATATGAGCGTAGTCAAGAACCAGGATGTGACCGGAGACGGCGGAAAAGAGAAAATGAGTGCCGGAAACTTTTACGTGGATATCGAGGATGTGCCGGTACTTGATGATAAGGAAGTCATCGCACGTGCGAATGCGCAGGCATGGAATCCGGAGACGGACGATTATATTTCCATTGCAAAGATCGAGTATGATATCAGACCGGAAGTCGGCGAGTATCCGGTGCGTTTCTCGACTGCCGCAGGCACGGTGATCGAGCGGAAGATTTTTGTCGTGAACCAGCCATTTGTAAAGAACGAGAAGGCCAACGAGGGTGTCATGGCATTCAGCTTCACGAAGACTGTCGATGAGATCAAAGAGTCGCAGGCGCTCGACACTGACCTGAAGACCTGGGCAAATGCGCAGGGCTGGAAGCTGAGTGACGAGGAGCAGAGCGTGGACATTTACGTGGATTATGATTTTGAACCGGAAAATATCAAAGAGGGCGTTTATCAGATTATATTCTCCACAGAGGGACGCGAATTCAAGATCCACACAACCGATTACTCAGAGGTGGGTGCGGAGGTCGGCCTGACCTTCTTCCCGGAAGATCTTCACGTTATGTCAAGGATGGTGTACTAAATGAAACGATTTTCACAGCTTGCAGTGCCCTACATTGCATGGGCCGTGATGATGCTGATTCTGCCGATGGGGCTGATTGCGCTCTATTCGGTAACGGAGCAGGGAAACAGCATTATCTCCTTTACCTTTACTCTGGAGCATTATGCAAAATTTTTCACGGATCCGGATTTTCTGATCGTTTTGTGGCGCTCTCTTCTGATCGCACTGAAAACGACGGTGATCTGTCTGCTGCTTGGCTATCCGATCGCCTATTTCATCTCAAGAAGCAGCGAAAAAATACAGAATCTGCTTGTGCTCGTCATCACGATCCCGATGTGGATCAACATGCTGGTGCGTACGTATGCGTGGATTGGACTGCTCAGTGAGGGAGGTCTGATCCAGCGGCTTCTTTCCCTCATAGGCCTTGGCGGCGGGGAGCTGCTTTATACGGAGGGAGCAGTGCTGCTTGGCATGGTGTACAATTTCCTGCCGTTTATGGTGCTGCAGATCAATACGTCACTTTGCAAGATGGATCATTCCCTGCTGGAGGCAAGCTCCGATCTGGGAGCAAATCCGCGCCAGACCTTTGTCAGGGTGACGCTTCCGATGTCACTGCCGGGTGTCATCAACGGCATTACGCTCGTCTTTCTGCCGGCAGTCAGCTCGTTCTTTATTCCGAAGCTGCTCGGCGGCGGCCAGTATTTCCTGATCGGCAACCTGATCGAGAATCAGTTCATTACGGTAGGCGAGTGGAACTTCGGAAGTGCAATCTCGATGATCATGGCAGTTATCATGATGCTTCTGATGATGGCTGTGCGCAGAGTAGAGATCCGCAACAACGGCGGAAAGGAGGAGTAGACCGGTGAAAAAAGAAAAAAGGACCTTTGGAACGATTCTGATGGCGCTTGTGATTGTGTTTTTTTACCTTCCGATCGTGTATATGGTCATCTTTTCCTTCAATTCAGGAAAATCACTGACCAGCTTTACCGGTTTTTCCCTGCGCTGGTATAAACATATGATGGAATCGCACACGATGATGGAATCCCTGTCCACGACATTCAGCATTGCGCTGATCGCGACAGCAGTTTCCACGATCGTCGGAACAATCTCTGCGATCGGCCTTTCCAAATCAAAAAAGATTATCCAGAGGCTGATGGAGCAGGTCAACAATCTGCCGATGATGAACCCGGAGATTGTGACGGCAATCGGCTTCATGCTGCTGTTCATCACATTCCGGGTGGAAAAAGGTTACGTGACGATGCTGCTTGCACATATCGCATTCTGTATTCCGTACGTTATGCTCTCGGTCATGCCGAAGATCCGCTCTCTGGATCCGAACCTTGCGGATGCGGCGATGGATCTCGGTGCGACACCGTGGCGTGCGCTGACAAAGGTCATTGTGCCGCAGATCATGCCGGGCATCGTTTCCGGTGCGCTGATCGCATTTACGATGTCAGTCGATGATTTCATTATTTCCTATTTCGTGACCGGCGGCGGTGTGAAGAACCTGAGCATCACCGTCTACACGATGAGCAAGCGTGTCAATCCGAGTATCAATGCGATCTCGACACTGGTGGTTGTGATCATCACACTGGTGCTGCTTCTGATCAACGTGGCGCCGCTTGTGATGGCAAAACGGGAAAAGAAGACTGAGATCAGCCGGAAAAAGCAGATTGTTCCAATTGCAGCGGCAGTTGTGGCGGTGGCTGCAATCGTTCTGATAGTGCGTCTTGGTAAAAAAGATTCTGTCCTTCCGTATGCCGGGCAGACACTGCACGTTTACAACTGGGGTGAGTATACCGGTGAAAATATCCTGCGGGAGTTCGAGGAAAAGACCGGCGCAAAGGTTGTGATGGAAAACTTTGATTCGAATGAGCAGATGTACATCAAAGTTGCAAACGGCGAATCCTATGATATTCTGGTTCCAAGTGATTATATGATCCAGAGGCTTATTCAGGAGGGATATCTGCAGAAGCTGGATCACAGCAAGCTGGACTGCCTTGACAAGCTGTGTGAGGATGTCGTGGGACTGCCGTACGATCCTGGAAATGAATATTCAATCCCGTATTTCTGGGGAAGTGTCGGCATTGTATATGACAAAACGAAGGTTGATCTGGAGGATCTGGAGCGGGAAGGCTTTGACATTTTCAAAGACCAGAAATACAAAGGCCAGATCTATCTGTATGATTCAGAACGGGATTCCTTTATGATGGCATTAAAAGCGCTTGGCTATTCCATGAATACGGAGAATGAGGGCGAGCTGCAGGCAGCCTACGAGTGGCTTGTGGAATGTGTACAGACAATGGATCCGGAGATCGTGACAGATGAGATCATCGACAATATGGCACAGGGACGTAAGGCGCTCGGGCTGATCTATTCCGGTGATGCGACGTACGTCATGTCAGAAAATGAGGACATGGGTTACTATCTGCCGGAGAGCGGAACGAATCTGTGGTCAGATGCCATGGTAATTCCGGCAAATGCAAAGAATCCGGACCTTGCACATGAGTTTATTAATTTTGCAAGCGATTACGAGGGTGCGTATGATAACTCAAGCTTTGTTGGCTATAGCTCGGCAAACCAGGAGGTAATGGATACGCTTTCCGGCGAAGGTGGAGATTACGAGGGCATCAATGCCTATGTGCCGCGCTCCGGAAATCCAAACGATGAAGTATTCGAATACAACGAAAATACGAGAAAGCTGATCGCGAACCTGTGGAGCAAGGTGAAGATCGCGGCGAGCAACGCGAGCTGAGATATGTCGGCAGAGGAAATTTTAACCGAGTCAAGCAAGTCCCCTGCGTGGTTGCGCGGAGCAAGTAGCGAAGCGGATTGCGAATGTCCGTTTTACATACGAGCTGCAGCAGTCAAGGAGATTTTTGTGATAGAAAAGAACAGCCAGAACATTACTGAAGGGTTGGTAATGTTTTGACCGGAAAAAGGAGGATGTATGATAAAAAATATTATCTTCGATATCGGAAATGTACTGGCGAGCTTTCGCCCCAGGGAAGTTCTGGAAGAGATGGGACTGGATGAAACAGAAGTAAATGTGATTCTCGACGCGACGGTGCGTGGCCCGTACTGGGTCGAGCTGGACCGCGGTGTGATGGAGGAAGCAGAGGTGATCGAGGCGATGCGCAGCCGCGTGCCGCAGCGTTATCTGGCTGATTTTGAACGCTTCTTCGCAGAAGAAACGGGGAAGCTTGTAAAGTCACTTCCGTATGCGGCGGACTGGCTGAAGGGGTTAAAAGAGCGGGGATACCACGTGTATCTGCTCTCAAACTACCCGGTTGGACTGTTCGAGATCCACAGTCCGCATTTCACTTTCCTGCCATACACAGACGGGAGAGTCGTTTCCGGCTATGTCAAATGCGTGAAGCCGGATGAGCGGATCTACCGCTGCCTTCTGGAAAAATACAGCTTAAGGCCGCAGGAATGCGTCTTCCTTGACGATCTGGCGGAAAACGTGGAGGGGGCAAAAAAGCTTGGAATCCACGGGATTTGCTTCCTGGGATATGAGGATGCGAACGCGAAGCTGGAACGTATGCTGGCAGAGACAGAATAAAAGTATCCGAAGGCAAAAAGGGCGTCGGTTCCATTTAGAAAAGTGGAACCGACGCCCTTCTTATCTGTTATCCTGTGTTGATTTTAATCTTCTTTCTTTTCCGGGAGATCCAGCTTGATGTGTACATCTGAGAGCTGTTTCGGATCAACAGCTGACGGTGCGCCCATCATGACATCCTGTGCTGTCTTGTTCATCGGGAACGGGATAATCTCACGGATGCTGTCCTCACCGGCAAGCAGCATGACCATACGGTCTACGCCAGGAGCGATACCTGCGTGTGGCGGAGCACCGTAGCAGAATGCGTTGTACATAGCCGGGAATTTTGCTTTCACATCGTCCTCACCAAGGCCAACAAGCTTGAATGCCTTGACCATGATCTCCGGATCGTGGTTGCGGACTGCACCGGAGGAGAGCTCTACGCCGTTGCAGACCAGATCGTACTGATATGCATAGATATCGAGCGGATCCTTGTTCTCAAGTGCATCAAGACCGCCCTGCGGCATGGAGAACGGGTTGTGGCAGAATTCCAGCTCGCCGGACTCCTCACCGATCTCATACATCGGGAAGTCTACGATCCAGCAGAATTCATAGCAGTCGGTCTTCATATGGCCTTCTGCAGCAGCGCCGAGGTATTTGCGGAGCACTCCGGCTGTCTTCTGGGCAGCCTGCTTTTTGCCTGCGCATACGCCGACGAAATCGCCGTTTTTCAGTCCGAGTGCTTCCTTGACTGCATCTGCGCGTTCCTGAAGGAACTTTGCGATGCCGCCGGTCAGAGCGCCGTTTTCATCGACCTTGAACCAGTAAGCCTTGTTGCCGGACTGAACTTCGATGTCAGCCATCATCTTGTCGATGACTTTTCTTGTGCCCTTGAAGCCGTCTGCCTTGACTGCCTTTACGACAGCGCCCTCAAACGGTCCGAATCCGCAGTCTGCCATGCATGCAGTTGCGTCCTGAACGGTGAGGTCGATGCGCAGATCCGGCTTGTCCGTACCGTAGATCTCCATCGCGTCATTGTAGGAGATGCGGCGGAACGGAGCGCGGGATGCGGTTTTGTAGGTGCCGAATTTTTCAAATACCGGCGGAAGTACGTCCTCAAGGACTGCGAAGACATCTTCCTGGGAAGCGAATGCCATCTCCATATCGAGCTGATAGAACTCTCCCGGAGAACGGTCAGCACGTGCATCCTCATCGCGGAAGCACGGTGCGATCTGGAAATAACGGTCAAAACCGGAGGTCATCAGCAGCTGCTTGAACTGCTGCGGAGCCTGCGGCAGCGCATAAAACTTGCCCGGATGATTTCTGGACGGAACAAGATAGTCTCTTGCACCCTCCGGAGAGGAACAGGTCAGGATCGGAGTCGTGATCTCCAGGAATCCGTGCTCCATCATGCTGCGGCGCAGCTCTGCGACAACGTTGCAGCGAAGAACGATTTTCTCCTTGACTGCCGGGTTGCGTAGATCCAGATAACGGTATTTCAGACGTGCATTTTCGTCTGCTTCCTTGGAACGGTTGATCTCAAACGGAAGCTCATTGTAGATACATTTGCCGAGTACGGTAATCTTTGTCGGCACAACCTCAATCTCGCCGGTCGGCAGATTCGGGTTTTTGCTGGAGCGCTCACGGACTACACCGGAAACGGAGATTGTGGATTCCGTATTGACACCGGCAATCTGCTCCATCATTTCCTCGGTCTCGATGACGATCTGTGTGGTTCCGTAGAAATCACGCAGAATCAAAAAGCCGAGATTCTTGCTTACTCTTCGTAAATTTTCATACCAGCCGGCGAGTGTTACTTCTTTGCCTGCATCGCAAAGACGAAGCTCACCGCAGGTGTGTGTTCTTGACTGTGTCATGGTATACCATCCTTTGCTTTAGCTTTTCTCAAGTATCTCATTATACTCTGCATAGGAGCTTTTTGCAACCAAAAGACGGTCAGACGCTCTCAAATTCTTCGACGATTTCGCGGGATGGAGCCGGTGTGAGCAGGCTGAATACGATGATCGCAAGGCAGGAGCACAGAAATGCCGGAAGCAGTTCGTAAATCGAGAGGATTCCGCCCATCGGAGCAATGAGGTATTTCCAGACGAAGACCATAACGCCGCCGGTCAGCATACCGGCAAGCGCACCGGCGCGGTTCGTCCGTTTCCAGAAAAGAGAGAACAGGACGATCGGTCCGAAGCTTGCACCAAATCCTGCCCAGGCAAAGGAGACGATCTTGAAAACAGAGGAATCCGGGTCGCGTGCAAGGAAAACACCGACCACTGCGATTCCGATGACGGTGAGGCGGGCCAGAAGCATGGATGCTTTCTGAGACAGCTTTACGCCGAAGCAGTCACCGATGAGGTTGTGGGAAACGCTGGAAGCCGCTGCAAGCAGCTGGGAGTCCGCAGTTGACATCGTGCAGGCAAGGATTCCGGAGAGAATCAGGCCGGCCATGACGACAGCAAGGACACCGTGATTGGAGAGCAGCAGCGCTGCTTTAATGATCAGTGTTTCTGATTCCGAGGAACCATTTAAGACAGAGATGACACCCGCTTTTGACATGCTGTAACCGATAATACCGATAAAAATAGCGACAAACATGGAAATGACCACCCATACCGTAGCGATTCTTCTGGAAAACTTCAGCTTGTTTTCATTTTCAATCCCCATAAAACGAAGCAGCACATGCGGCATACCGAAATATCCAAGCCCCCAGGCCAGCGTGGATGCGATTGTCAGTGCACTGTGCGGAACGGCTGTGCCGGTAGCTGCGTCGTGTGTGGAAAACATGCTCATGTAGCCTGCAAGGCTTTCGGCGTTTGTAAGAACCATGTCCAGTCCGCCTGCCTGGCTGATGCCGAAGAAGACAACGATCAGAAGTGCCAGTGTCATGACAATACTCTGGACAAGGTCGGTTGTGCTTGCGGCGAGAAAGCCGCCGAGTGCGGTGTAGGCAACGATGATCACGGCACTGAAAAGCATGGCCGGGATGTACGGAATATCAAAGAGAGTGGAAAAGAGCTTTCCGCAGGCTGCGAAGCCGGATGCGGTGTACGGAACGAAAAAGATCACGATCAGGATTGCGGAGATCGCCATCAGCACGTGGCTCTTATCGCGGTAGCGGTTGGAGAAAAATTCCGGCAGTGTGATCGCGTTTCCGGCCTTCACAGTATAGCGGCGCAGCCTTTTGGCAACGATCAGCCAGTTCAGGTAGGTGCCGATTGCCAGACCGATTGCGGTCCATCCGGCATCTGCGATTCCGGAGAGATAAGCCACACCAGGCAGCCCCATCAGAAGCCAGCTGCTCATGTCAGAAGCTTCGGCGCTCATTGCGGTGACGATCGGTCCGAGCTTGCGGCCGCCTAAGAAAAAGTCGCCGACATCATTTGTCTTTTTGGAACAGTAGTATCCGATCACGATCATAAAAATCAGATAAGCGACGATCACGACCAGAATTCCGGTAATAGAAGCGTTCATAAATTTTTTCCTCCTCCTGTATGAAATGTACTCTTGGAGTCTTTCCTGTATTTATTGTTGGATCGAGTTTCTGTCAGCCGCATCACGATTTCATCATCATACACACTGTGTACGTCTCAGAAATTCGGGTACAGCTGAAAAAAAACAGGCACAGAAAGATCGCAGGAGCACATCTGACGGCTGTTATACTGCCGCATTTCCGCGAGTATAGCACGAAAAAAAACAGACTACAATACAGAACAAAGTTCATACTTAAAATAGAATAAAAAATAAATGAAGCCTGAAAATATAGAAAATAAAAGAAAAAAACAACAGGAAGAAAAATAGACTAAAAGAAATACTAATATAAAAAATTAAAGAAATTTTTCTGCCCGGATCTTCGAGAGGAAGAGCGGCATCATACGGTCGCCGTAGCTGCGAAGGGAATATTCCCCGCCGCAGATGCACCAGTCGTAGAGCAGAGCACGCTCGGAGATCGCGTACAGTTTGACGAGGTCATTGACCGTAAAATCCGTGCGGAATTCACCGCTTTCCTGCCCGGCAAGGCAGATGCGCCGCAGAAGCCGGTAATAAAAACGGCTGCGGTCAAGCAGGTGACGCTCGCCGCGTGTGATGAGCTGGGTGGAGAGCAGGCGGGAGAGCAGATCGATCGCGATTGTATTTTCGATCATGGTGAACAGTTCCTGATTCAGAAAGATAAGCTGTTCAAAGTATGTCTCGAAACGCGCAAGCTGTGGCTCCAGTTCCTCGTATTTTTCATCAAAGAGGAAGGAGAGCGATTCGAGGAGTGCGTCTTTTCCATCGAAATAGTGATAAAAAGAACCTTTCGAAGTGCCGGATTCGAGGATGATCTCTTCCAGCGTCGTCTCTTCATAGCCCTGTTCATAAAAGAGTTTCCAGGCGGCGGCGATGATTTTGCTTTTGGTGTTGCGCGGCTTTTTCTTACTCATTATGGGAAAATCCTTTCTATAAAATAATAACAGGTATGTTATTGGGTTAACATTGTCTGGCAGATGTTGGAAAAACCAAAGCGGATTCATAAGTATAACGGAAGGAGCGGAAAAACGGGATCCGACTTGCATAAAACGCCGAAAATGGATATAATTCAAAAAGCTGTAAAGCGGGAATGTAAAGCGGACATTCGCAGTCCGCTTAGTACTTTGCGCACTTGAAGCGGGGGAATGCTTATCTGCGTTCAAAGACCAGCACACGTTTCAGGGTAAAATCAGCAGCAGAATCAGTGTAATCGAAAAAGTGGAAAATGAAAACAGGAAATTACGAAAAAATATG
This sequence comes from Lachnospiraceae bacterium, assembly GCA_902363665.1. Taxonomy (GTDB): domain Bacteria; phylum Bacillota; class Clostridia; order Lachnospirales; family Lachnospiraceae; genus Choladousia. The sequence continues at coordinate 37,850 of CABJAW010000022.1, forward strand.
GAAATGTCCGGTTTGACACACGCTACAGGGAAACACAGGACGGGAGGCAGAGCAGGTGGAAAGATGGGAAAACCAGCGGGATGCACAGCAGGAGCGCATGACAGAGGAAGAACGGAGGCGGAGCAGGCGTGCACTTCGCAGAAAACGGGAGCAGCAAAGGCGGAGAAGACTGATCGCGGCAGCAGTGGTGGCAGTGCTTGTGCTTGGAGGCGGCGCAGTGGGGATTGTGCATTCTATATTGCGTGACGCACAGACGGTGAATGTCGGGTCTTTGGCAGACAGCGGACAGGCCGGAAGCGATGGGAGAATTACGGAAAGGCTGCAGGAAAACGGAGCAGGAAATGGAACTGATTCCGCAGCAGATGAGAGCAGTACAGAAGCCGGGACGGATATGAGCAGAACGGACGGTGCGGATGACGATGAAAGCGGAAACAGTACCGGTGAAGCAGCGGATACGGATCAGGACATTACATTTTCCGAGACCGCGCAGCTGGATACACTGAACAGCCCGTATGCGATCCTGATGGATGCTTCAACAGGAGAAGTCCTCGCAGAGCAGAATGCGGACACGCAGATGTATCCGGCATCCATGACGAAGATTCTGACGGCAGTCACCGCAATGGAGAGCGTGAACAGCCTGGATGAAATACTTACAATGCCATATGAGATTTATGCTACGCTGTATGAGGAAGGAGCGTCGATGGCGGGGTTTGAGGCCGGGGAGCAGGCAAGCGTCCGGCAGCTTCTTTACGGTGTGATTCTGCCATCCGGCGCGGAGTGCTGCATTGCACTGGCGGATTTGATTGACGGGTCGGAGAGCGCATTTGTGCAGCGAATGAATGAAAAGGCACAGGCGCTTGGCATGAGCAGCACACATTTTGTGACGTGTACCGGACTGCATGATGCGCAGCATTACTCTACCGTCAGAGATATCGCAGTGCTTCTGCAGTATGCACTGCAAAGCAGCGACTTCCGGGAAATCTTTACAGCGCACAGCTACAGTGTGGCACCGACCGCACAGCACCCGGAGGGATTTACATTTTATAGCACGATGTTCCAGAGCCTCGGAGACGCGTCCGTGACCGGAGGTGAGATCCTCGGCGGAAAGACCGGTTATACGGAGGAGGCAGGGCTCTGTCTGGCAAGTCTTGCACAGGTAAACGGAAGAGAGTACATTCTCGTAACCGCAGGCGCACCGGGTAGCCATGATACCGAGCCGCTGCATACGATCGATGCGAAGGCGGTATACAACCGGATCGGGGAAGCGACAAATAATGAATAGGAATGATAAAGAATAATTGGAAAAGTGATGGGAGAAATACAGGAAACGGCTGAGATCAGGGCGGAACAAAATTATCAGAAATTCAGAACGACGAAGCAGGAAACGCTGCGGCTTCAGGCTGCGCTTGCCGGATTTTTTGAGGAAGAGAAAGCGGGAATCACAGCGGAGCGAAAAGGAGAGTATGCAGCTTATCTGAAAAAACGGATTCGCCCTGCGCTGCAGGCACTTTTGAAGGAAAACAGGATCAATGAAATGGAAAAACTGCAGAAACTGGGCTGGTTTGGCGCTGAAATTCTGGAGGAGCTGATCGTGAAGGCACAGGAGGAAGGGCGGCTTTCGGCGGTGATCCGGCTGATGCGTGTAAAAGCAGAAAAGTATGGATATAAGGATCGAGATTTTGAGATTTGACCGAGTCAAGCAAGTCCCCTGATTCAATTGCGCGGAGCACTAAGCGGCTGCGTTCATGAGCAAGTAGCGAAGCGGATTGCGAATGTCCGCTTTACAGAAAGAGTGGAAATGGAAGAAAAAAAGAGCGAATACAGCATAAAAAAAAGCGAACACAGCATAAAAAAGACAGCGGTTTCATCGAAAGAACATCTCGGACTGCGTATCCTGAACTACTGCCGCAGCGAGCTGTATGCACAGTATCCGCAGATGGATCTTGCATTTGCGGCACTTTCGATGGAACCTTCCAGACGGGCAGAGACGGCTGGGACAGATGGCAGCAGCCTCTTTTTTTCGTCGCAATTTCTGATCGAAGCGTACGCAGAGAGTCCACAGAAGGTTTTGCGCGGTTATTTTCACCTTCTGTTGCATTGCATGTATTTTCATCTGCAAAAACCGCAGCAGTATGAGGGACGGCTGTGGAATCTGGCGTGCGATATTACTGTGGAGCAGATTGTGGAGCGGGAAATGAAAAAATGGGGAAATAGCTGCCACTTTAACAGCGGGAGCGGAGAACGGCAGGAATCAGGCGAGAAACATTTAGCCTGGAAATGCGAGAAAACAAAAAGTCCAATTGAAGAAAAAAGCAGTCAGGTGGCGAAGGGAAATCAGCAAAGGAATGAAAAATGCAGTTTAAACAAGGAAAAGGATCACCAAAGTATAAAAAAAGACCCCAATTTAAGATGGTCGCAGGCAGAAAAAATGAAAGAGATAGAAGAAATTCGCCGCGATGTATGGCAGCAGCTTAAAGGGCGTGCGGCATCCGCGGAGTCAGTTTATGAATCACTGCAAAACGGCGTGTTTCCATACTCACCCGGGCAGATGGAGGCGGCTTTTTGTTTTGATGATCACAGTCTGTGGAAGGTTCCGAAAGAACAGCAGGCGGAAGTTCGCAGAAAATGGGAAAAAATCCGGAAAGAATCCGGGAGCGGAGGCAGCCGCACAGGCGGTACATCGACAGGCAGCGGGAGCGGAAGCTTTCAGGAGACGCTGGAAATTACGAAAAAGAGCAGGGGAGATTACCGGAAGTTCCTGCGTCAGTTTGCGGTGCTGCGTGAAGAACTCAAGCTGGATCAGTCGGGCTTTGACTATATTTATTACAGCTATGGGATGGAACATTACGGCAATATTCCACTGATTGAGCCGCTGGAATACAGCGAGGTGAATCGGCTGGAGGAACTTGTGATTGCGATTGATACGTCCGGCTCGTGCACCTCGGAGATGGTGGAGCAGTTTCTGGCGGAGACGTATGCGATTCTGTCGGAAAAAGAGAATTTTTTTGAAAAGATGAATGTTTACCTGATTCAGTGTGATTGCTGCATTCAGAATGTAACGCATATTACATCGCGCAGTGACTGGGAGATGTGCGGAAAATACGTGGAGATACAAGGGCGCGGCGGCACGGATTTCCGGCCGGTATTTGGGTATATAGAAAAGCTGAAGCAGAAACGGGCGCTTAAAAATCTGAGAGCACTGATTTATTTTACAGATGGAGACGGCATTTACCCGGAGCAGCGGCCGGAGTATGAGACAGCATTTGTTTCACTTGGAAAAAGCAAACGGCAGATTTATACGCCGGACTGGGTGCAAAGGATGTACATCTGACCAGGCTGGCTGAGAATATCCATTTTGACGGAACAAGGAGGCGGAAAAAACAGGTTATGAATATACAGGATGCAAAAGATGAGATTATCCATACGCTGCAGGCGTATCACAGAAAAGACGCGACGGGAAATTATTGTTTTCCGGTGACGAGACAACGGCCGATTCTGCTGATGGGACCTCCGGGAATCGGAAAGACGGCCATCATGGAACAGATTGCGGCGCAGTGCGGCGTCGGGCTTGTTGCTTACACGATCACGCATCATACAAGACAGAGCGCAGTCGGTCTGCCGAAGATTGTGACGAGAACGTATGACGGACAGGAAGTAAGTGTGACGGAATATACCTTAAGCGAGATCATTGCATCGGTGTACGACTGCATGGAGCGAACCGGGAAAAGAGAGGGTATCCTTTTTATCGATGAGATCAACTGCGCCTCCGAGACGCTTGCACCGACGATGCTGCAGTTTCTGCAGAATAAAAAATTCGGAAGTCATACGGTGCCGGACGGATGGATGATCGTCGCAGCGGGAAATCCACCGGAATACAATAAATCGGTCCGGGAGTTTGACATCGTGACGCTTGACCGTGTGCGCCGACTGGATCTGGAGCCGGATCTGGAAGCGTGGATGGCATACGCCTGGGAGCAGGAGGTGCACGGAGCAATCCTTTCCTATCTGAATCTGAAAAAGGATCATTTTTATCAGATCCATGCGGACGGAGAGGAAAAGCAGTTCGTGACGGCACGCGGCTGGGAGGATCTCTCGGAAATATTGAAAAATTATGAGGCGATTGGCGTGCCGTGTGGGTCGGGGCTGATGGGCCAGTATCTGCAGGAGCCGGATACGGCGCGCGAATTTGCCGCTTATTATCAGCTGTATCAGAAATATGGAGCGGATTATGGAATCCGGGAAATTCTGGATGGCGTGATTTCTCCGGAAAAAGAAAATGCAGCACTTTATGAGCAGAAAGTGAAAATGGCAGGGAATGCAGGCTTCGAGGAGCGGTGTACCGTAATTCATTTGCTGCTCGATGGACTGGCGGAGACCTTTACCTTGTTTTCCTGGCTGGATGACCGGGCAGTAAAAACACAGGAGACGTTAAAGCAGCTGAAAAAAGAGCTGGAACGGGAGAAGAATATCGAATATCTGGAAGAATTTGTGGGAAAGAAACGCCAGCAGCTTCGTATGAAGGAACAGATGGAGCTTGGTACAAAACGGGAACTGCATTTGGAACGGGAAGTTTTGCAGCTGCTTGAAACGTATCAAAACCAGGTAAAGCTTATGCATCTTAGAACAAAAGAAGAGGGAATGGAGTGTATTTCGCAGCTTTTTAAAGAGACAGTGAGTCAGAGAATGGATGTACTTGAACAAGGAAAACAGCAGCTGACAAATGCATTTCGTTTTGTGGCAGCGTGCTTCGGGGAGGATCAGGAGATAATCCTTCTGGTGTCTGGACTTACAAAAAACAGACGGGCAATGGATTTTATCCGGGTACACGGATGCCCGGAATATTTGAAGTTCAGTGAGGTATTAGTGCCGGAGGACGCAGATGCGCTGCAAAAAGCGTGTCTGGATTCCTTATGATTCGTCAAATCATTGCCGCATGGAAGAGAATATGATAAACTGATCCAGAAAAGCAAATCAAGCCGTGAAACATAAAAAAAAGAGGAAGAAATTCAATGAATATTATCAACATCGAACATATCAGCAAAATTTTTGGGGACAAAGTTATTTTTCAGGATGCTTCCTGTGGAATTCAGGAGGGAGACAAGATTGGAATTATCGGAATCAACGGGACCGGAAAAACCACATTTTTAAATATTCTGGCAGGAAAAGAGGAGACAGACGAAGGAAGTGTTGTGCGTCAGAATGGGATTCGTCTTGCTTATCTGACCCAGCATCCAGAGTATGCAAAAGAAGATACGGTATTTTCCTTTGCATGTAAAGATACGGATGAATCGGACTGGCAGGCGATGAGTGAGGTAAAGAGCATTTTAAACCGCCTCGGTTTTACGGATTATGAGGAGAAGATGGAGCATCTTTCCGGAGGACAGAAGAAGAAAGCAGCGCTTGCAAGGACGCTTGCCGGGAATTTTGACGTTCTTTTGCTTGACGAGCCGACAAACCATTTGGATGAGGCGATGCTGCAGTGGCTGGAGGATTATCTGAACCGTTTTAAGGGAACCGTGATCATGGTAACGCATGACCGGTACTTTCTGGATCGCGTCAGCAACAGGATTCTGGAAATTTCACATGGAAGTATTTACAGCTATGAGGCAAATTATTCGAAATTTCTGGAGCTGAAAGCGCAGCGTGAGGAGATGGAGCTTGCCAGTGAACGGAAGCGCCAGAGTATTTTACGGATTGAAATGGAATGGGCGAAACGTGGCTGTCGTGCACGAACCACGAAGCAGCGGGCCAGACTGGACCGTCTGGAGGCGCTGAAAAATGGAAGTGCTCCGGTATCCGATGCAGTGGCAGAGCTGGACAGCGTGGAGACCCGTATGGGGAAAAAGACGGTGGAGCTGCATCATGTGACGAAAGGGTATGGAGAGAAAAAGCTGATTGAAGATTTCAATTATATTCTCCTGAAAAACCAGTGTCTTGGCATCATTGGACCGAACGGCTGCGGAAAATCAACGCTTTTAAAGCTGATGGCAGGAAAAATTCAGCCGGATGCAGGTGAGGTAGAGATCGGAGAAACGATCAGAATGGGCTATTTTGCGCAGGATGTGCCGGATATGGACAGCAATCAGCGTGTCATCGATTATATCCGTGATATTGCTGAGTATGTGCCCACGCGCGATGGAAAAATTACGGCGTCGCAGATGCTGGAACGTTTTTTGTTTACACCGGATATGCAGTATGCACCGGTATCAAGGCTGTCAGGCGGCGAGAAAAAGCGGCTGCATCTGCTCAGCATTTTGATGCAGGCGCCGAACTTTCTGGCACTCGACGAGGTGACGAATGATATTGATATTCCGACGATGGCGATTCTGGAGGATTACCTGACCTCATTTTCCGGGATTATCGTGGCAGTATCGCACGACCGTTATTTTCTGGATAACATAGCAGATCGTATTTTTGCATTTGATGCAGATGGACATCTTCGGCAGTACGAGGGCGGATATACCGATTATCTGGAGACAAAAAAAGCAAGAGAAGCGGTAAAAATGGAGGTTTCGGAAAATGCAGACGGCCTGGCAAAGCAAGGCATGAGCTCAAAATCCGGAGATACGGTCGGAGCAGCCACAGATACACAGACGAATGCGTCCAGGTCCACCACAAAAGACTGGAAACAGAATCGTCCGGTCAAGCTGAAATTTACGTACAAAGAACAGCGCGAGTATGAGACGATTGATGATGAGATCGCAAAGCTGGAAGCAAAAGTCAGTGCACTGGATGCGGACATCCTTGCCAATGCGACAAATTCCGGAAAACTGAATGAGCTGACGAAAGAAAAAGCGTAGGCCGAACAGGAGCTGGAGGAGAAGATGGATCGCTGGGTATACCTGAATGATCTGGCGGAGAAAATCGCAGCGCAGAAATAAATAAAAAAAATTAAAAAAGTAGTTGACAATCTCAAAAAACTATTATATACTCTTATTGTTGCTTGAGAGAAAAGAAAAGCAATTTAATAAGAGATGCGGGTGTAGTTCAATGGTAGAACATCAGCCTTCCAAGCTGAATACGTGGGTTCGATTCCCATCACCCGCTTTTTTCATGCCCAAAAAGAGAAGAGGGCGGAAGCAGCTTAAAAATAATATAAATCGGGGTAACTGTTCAGAGCCAATCTCCAAAATGCTACGCATTTCGTCGGTGTGGCGTATCCGCCAAATAAAATTTCAAAAACAGGCTTAAAAATGCAAGCATTTTCCGCCTTTTTTATGAAATTTTGCTTGGCTCTGAACAGTTACAAATCGGGAAAATATAAAAAAATAAGAATAAGAATAAGAAAGAGAAGTTCCGGATTCACAATCGTATGAATCAGAGAACTTCTCTTTTTGGTTTAACTGAGTCGAGCAAGTCCCCTGCTTCAATTGAGCGAAGCAATACGTAGTGGGTAGGAACTTGCTTTTATCATAAGATAAACTGACTCATGATAAAGATTAGGAACAAGCATCAAAAGCGAACTTCGAATGCCTGTTTGTATCCGTTACTGTGCAGCCTCCGTCTCGCTTTCTGTTTCCGTGGCTGCAAGGCTGCTCTCGTCCAGAATATCCTTCAGCTCGTTGATCATTTCCTCGTCCTTCAGGCGGAACCGCACTTCCACTCGCCTTGAGGCATCCATGTCGACTTCGCCGTCTGTGTAGACAGGATTGCTCATAGAGTGACCGTTGGAGGTCAGCTTTTCCTTGAGGCTTGAAAGCTCGTCGGCGGTCAGATAGCTGTCGGCATTTGCGAAGAGATAATCTGCTACCGCGAGCGCACGGGCCTGTGAGAGCTGCAGGTTGTAGAGATAATCACCGCTCGTGTCAGTGTAGCCGTCAATGCTGAGCTCAGCAAGGTAATCCTGATACTGCGATTCCATCAGGACTTTACAATAGAGCGGAAGGACTTCGCCGAGCATCTGAATACCCTCGTCGGTCAGTTCGCTCTCATTGTAGCTGAAGAGAACATTGGAGTCGAGGGCGATCGAGCCGGTTGCCTCATCGATGACGACGTTTAGATTGTGCTCGTCAAACTGTTTTTTCAGCGCAGCGATCAGGTCAGCTTTGACACCGATGATCTGTTCAATCTTTTTCTGCTGCTCGGCCATCAGCGTTTCCTGTTCCTCGAGAGCCGCCTGTTGAGACTGCATCAGCGCGTTTTTTTCGTCAAGTTCTTTTTGCTGGCTGGCAACGAGCGTTTCCTGGGCATCCAGATCCTTTTGCTGGGAGAGGACGAGTGCACTCTTTTCATCGAGTTCATCCTGCTGGCTGGCAACGAGTGCAGTCTGTTTGTCCAGATCGGCCTGCTGGCTGGCAATGAGGGCGCGCTGCTCGTCGAGAGCTGCCTGTTTGGCATTCAGCTCACTTTCCCGCTGCTGCAGTTCAAGCTGTAGCTGGCTCTGGGTCTGCTGATGGGCAGCCTCTTCCTGTAGTTTTTCCTGATAATTTTTTTGTGCCTCCATAAAAGAAATGCACATGACGAGGACAAACAGAAGCAGAAGCCCGGCCATCATATCGGAATAAGAGCGCCAGATGTTGTGGCGTTCATAATTTCTTTTGCGTTTTGAATACATGGAACATCATCCTTTCTGGATAGAACCGGATCAGGCAATGGCCGGCTTATTTCTTCCGGCGGCGGAACAGCACCGGCTGATCCATTTTTCTGGAAAGCTCATCCAGCTTTGTAAGCGTGCGCTCCAGCATTTCCTGCGTCTGATCAGAGGAATCATCCTGTGGGGAAACAAAGAGCTGCTCATGCTGGATTTTCTGCAGCTGTTCGGAAATTTTTGCAAGCTGCAGGCGCATCTCGGCAGAGGACTGAACCGGTCCCATTTTCGCGATCTGATCGGAGTAGCCCTTGATCTCCTCACTGTTTTTCTCCCAGATTTCGGAGAATTTTTCGATCGTCTGGTACATGAAACGGATGTAATCCTGGTAAGCTTCTTTCTGTTCCTGATTGATACGGGAAGCACCGGTCTGCGCTTCTGCGAGCTTTTCGACGGATTCTGTGAGGTAATTCTGTGTCTGCGTCATGGAATCCTGCAGGGAAGCGAGCGTTTTCTGAATGCGCAGGATCGTGCGGTCCATGAAATCGGTGTAGCTGGCCTGTGTCTTTGTGAGCTCCTCGACGGTCTTTGAGATCTGGTTGAAATCAGAGAGCAGTTCGGTACGCATCTGACGGGTAACGGTGTTGCAGACATTGGTGAGCAGCTCTTCCTGACTGCCGGTAAAGGTATCTGCCACCTGCTGGAAGCCCTCGGTCATCCGGGCAAAGGCCGGTGTGATCGCCTGCTCAAAGCTGGCTGCCATCTGCTCAACGAAAATACCGGTCAGGTCATGCACTATATCCTCCTGCGATTTCTTCTGAGAGAGCAGTCTGCCAAGTGAGTCGACCTCATAGGGCGGCTGCACGTGAAGGTAATAGGTATCCAGAAATTCTTCCACGCGTGCGGACAGGTTGGAGAATTCGCTGCGCAGGTTGAAAGAAAAGGAGAGTGATAGTGCGATGCCGTAGATGGAGGTGATGAAAGCCACCTTGATACCGTTGATCAGAGGGGTGACGGAACCGGCCATCTGTTCATAACCGGACGGATCGAACTCACGCAGTCCCATGACAAGGCCGACGAAAGTACCGAGAATACCGAGACTCGTCAGGATGTCGGGGATATTTTCCAGGATGCCGCGGTGTACATACGTCTCGATCGCATCCTCATTGATAAAACTGCGGATATCGCAGACACTGGATGGGTTCTGAGCGGCCATGGAGCGGTACTGATGAAAGCAGTCGTCAAGAAACGCGTTCTGAAAAAGCGGAGCGGACGGATCGTCCCAGGACGCCGCATCTTTGGATGCGGTCTGCCGGATTTTGTCGGAGGCACGTTTCAGGGCGCACGTCGTCTGAATCAGGCGGCGCAGGCCGGAAAAGCAGGCCGTTGCGGTCATGAGCAGCATGATGCCGAGAAAGACGAGGTTGAAAAGTATCGTGGTGAAGTCTGCCTCACGGCTGATGTAGGTGATGAATACGCACACGCCGACGGACAGAGCTGCACCGAGGATCGAGATGGTTCTTCGCAGATACAAGATGATTCCCCCTTTGTCAAAGTTTCGTTCCGGAGCGTGTTCAAACGCAGGCCGCAAAGTGGCTTGTGAATGTCCGCTTTATAAATCATTGCCGCAATCCTGCACAAAGTATTTTTCAGACACGCTCAAAAAAACGCCATATTTATCCTCATTATAAAAAAAGAAGACCCGCTAGTAAAGTGATTCTGAAAAATATTAAGAAAAAAGGTGGAGAAAGATTTCGAAAACACAGCAGATGCTGCTTGGCGGCGGAAGTTTAAATGGTGTTCGCGTGATGAACCAGGCAACGGTGGATTATTTTACGGACGGCGGCCTGACCCCGGATCAGCAGAAATCATACCGGGCGTGGGTCGGACTGGAAGGATTCACGTATTCTCATCTGATGCGCATCCTGAAAGAAATATAAATCAAAACGAAAAGAAAGCATACAGCCCGATAAGAAGCCGTATGCTTTCTTTTTTAAAATTATTATTCAGACGGATCAAATGCATCGTTTTACTGCTGTAAAGCTTTGCGGCAGATCCGAAAGGCGCGATTAATGCTCGATCTGTGCAATGATGCCTTTGAGGAGATCTGCGCTTGCGCGAAGTTTTTCTACTTCCTCATCAGTCAGCTGTACCGGAAGTTTGCATCTTACACCGTCCGGCCCGATCATGGTCAGAGTACTGATGCAGACATCCTCAATGCCGTACTCGCCGTGCATTAAAGTGGAGACAGTTGCTACGGAATCGCTTGATGCAGTCAGCAGGGAAACGAGCTGGCAGACAGAAGCGGATACTGCGTAGAAAGTAGCTCCTTTGCGCTTGATGACTTCTCCACCGGAAGTATGCACATACTCAACCATCGCATCCTTGTCGATCGGAGTGTAGTCTACGGTATCTTTTACCAGTTCCGGATAATTGTCGATAGAGGTTCCGGCCACGTCAGCGATGGACCATGGAACGAAAGAGCTGTCACCGTGCTCACCGTATACGTAAGCATGGATGTTCTTCTGAGCAATCTTGCAGTGCTCGGAGAGACCGTAACGAAGGCGTGCGGTGTCAAGGATCGTACCGGAACCGATGATCTGCTTCTCCGGGATACCGGAAATCTTTGTGAAGACATAGGTCATGATATCAACCGGGTTGCTTACGATCACATATTTTGCATTCGGAGCAACAGCAGTGATCTGCGGTGTGATCTGCTTAAGGATGTTTACGTTTGTCTGGGTCAGCTCGATTCTGGTCTGGCCAGGCTTGCGGGCAATTCCTGAAGTAATGATGACGATATCGGAATCCTTTGCGTCAGCGTAATCACCGGCAACGATCGATACCGGATTGCGGAAGAATGTACCCTGAGCGATATCCATAACCTCGCCAAGTACCTTTTCCTTGTTGATGTCGATCAGCACGATCTCTGATGCGCTGTCATTGTCCATTGCAAGTGTGTAAGCAATCGTAGAACCAACACTTCCGGCTCCGATGATAGTAATTTTTGTACTCATGTGTTTCTCCTTTGAAATGATCCCTGCTGTACTGCCGGGGTTCCTGAGCTTTCTGTCTTTACCAAGAAAGCAGAGCTTTGGAACGAACGGCGCTCCGTTACAGAAAGTTCTTGATTGATAGGAAAGGCTGTATACAGACGGGGTAAAACACCATCCGCTCTGTAACGCCAAAAATATTATAAGAGATAGATAATTTTTTGTCAATCGCTTTTCTTGTAAAAATGCATTTATAAACAAAATCCTAACATTGCCTGAAAACAGATAAAAAACAGCGTGTTCCGGGCAAAATAAGGAATTTTCTCAATAGCGGGAGTGAGACGGTGAAAACAGGATTTTTCAGGAAAGAGTACGCAAATACGTGGAATTCAACGGAAAAAAGCGAATGATGAGAAAAAAGTTTGGCAATTATTTAACGGATAAATAAAAAACGAGAAAAAGCAAGAAAAAGAGAGAAACGGAAATAAAATCAGGAGAAAAGAAACGGGCATGGAACAGGAACAAGGCGGTTGACAAACATCGAGGGAAATAGTAAACTACATGCGTAATTTAGGAAAAAGAAAAATCTGAATAAACTCAGGAAATAAAAAATAATTATGCAGAAAAAAGGCGACAAAGTTTTTGATCTGCATAAGGAAAAGAGAAAAAGCATGATCAGACAATTATCGGTATTTGTTGAAAATAAACCAGGCAGTTTTTTAAGAGTCACAAAAGCGCTTCATGAACGCGGTATCGCGCTTCAGGGTTTCTGTTCGGTAGATTCACCGGAGTTCGGAATCCTTCGGATCGTGGTAGACCGTCCGGAAGAAGCACAGCGGCTGCTCGATGAGGAAGGCTTCATGGCAAAATGTTATGATGTTATTGCGGTTGAGATCGGTGAGCAGGATACGATCGATGCACTTCTGAAAGCCTGCTGTGAGAGCAACATCAGTGTCAACTATATGTATTCCGCATTCGGCGACGGATGTAGCCATTCCGTAGCGATTCTGTATTCGGAATATCTGGACGAGACAGAAGAGATGCTCAGAGGAAAGGGATTTAATTGTTTAAATAAACTTGCCTGAAAAAACGCGGTTATCCGCTTTGATTTCCGGCGGCAACAGTAAGAACAATCGATAGCAGGGCGCAGTGCGCTTTCTATAAAAGGTATCCATTATTTTTCATGCTGCTGCGGGGCGAGAGGCTGACGCAGACAGGGAAAACAAATTCAAGGAGGAACAAACTGTGGATTACGCAAAAGAATCACTGAGACTTCACTATGAGTGGAAAGGAAAACTGGAGGTAACTGCAAGAGCGGCAGTAGATAATAAAGAGGCACTGTCTCTGGCTTATACGCCGGGTGTTGCACAGCCGTGTCTGGAGATCCAGAAGGATGTAAACAAGAGCTATGAGTTGACACGCCGCTGGAATACGGTTGCGGTTGTAACGGACGGAACTGCAGTGCTTGGTCTTGGCGATATCGGACCGGAGGCAGGTATGCCGGTAATGGAAGGAAAATGTGTTCTTTTCAAAGAGTTCGGCGGCGTAGATGCGATTCCGCTTTGCGTACGCAGCAAAAATGTAGATGATATCGTAAATACAGTAGCTCTGCTCGCAGGAAGCTTCGGTGGAGTAAACCTGGAGGATATCAGTGCACCGAGATGCTTCGAGATCGAGAAGAAGCTGAAAGAGCGTTGCGATATCCCGATCTTCCATGATGATCAGCACGGTACTGCAGTGATCACACTGGCAGGACTGATCAACGCGCTGAAATTCGTAGGAAAAGATATTCATGACATCAAGATCGTAACAAGCGGTGCAGGTGCAGCAGGTATTGCGATCATCAAACTGCTCATGAGCATGGGCCTTAAGAACGTTATCATGACTGACCGTACCGGTGCGATCTACAAGGGACGCGAGGGACTCAACCCGATCAAGGAAGAAATGGCAGAGATTACAAATGCAAACTGCGAGAAGGGTACCCTGGCAGAAGTGATTAAGGGTGCAGACGTATTTATCGGTGTATCAGCACCGGGCACACTGACCAAAGAGATGGTACAGACGATGGCAAAGGATGCGATCATCTTTGCATGCGCAAACCCGACACCGGAAATCTTCCCGGATGAGGCTAAGGCGGGCGGAGCAGCAGTCGTATCGACAGGCCGCAGTGATTTCCCGAACCAGGTAAACAACGTGCTCGCATTCCCGGGTATCTTCCGTGGTGCACTGGATGTTCGTGCATCTGAGATCAACGATGAGATGAAGGTAGCTGCAGCTTATGCGATCGCAGGTCTGGTAAGTGACGAGGAACTGAATGCAGATTACATTCTTCCGGCAGCTTTTGATTCCCGCGTAAAGGACGCAGTTGCAAATGCAGTAGCAGAAGCAGCAAGAAAGAGCGGCGTAGCAAGAATATAATAGAATAGCAGCGGAGCTGCTATTCTATTATGAGCAAGTAGCGAAGCGAATTGCGAATATCCGCTTTGATTCAAGCAGCGGAGCTGCTATTCTATTATGAGCAGGCAGCGAAGCGGATTGCGAATATCCACTTCCATAAACGCTTGCACAGCAAAACGCACTGGTGTATAATCAGCCTTACAAAACGTATGGGGCTGTCACAGACGGCAATCGTCTGTGACAGCCCTTTTTGTCGGTGCAAAAGACAAAAGCATTCAAAAAAATGCAGAAGAAGGAAAAACATTGCTGCTGATAGGCAGCAAATGACGGAAAAACGGGGGAAAAAAGAGTGCTATATATAAAAAATCTCAAAGAGGGGCTGGAAGTATTTAAAACGCTTGGGTCGGACGTGCGGATGCGGATCGTAGAACTTTTATGCGAGCGTGGGGAAATGAATATGAATGAGATCGCGACGGCACTTGATCTGACGAATGGTGCTCTCACTTCGCATATCCGCAGACTGGAAGAGTGTGGAATCATACAGACCGTTACGGAATGTACCGGACACGGCAATCAGAAAATCTGCAGCATCAAAACAGATCAGATACTGCTGACTGCGGATGCGGAGGCTGAGGCGAAGGAAGTCGGAGTGTATGACACGGAGGTGCGTGTGAGCCACTACAGCGATTGCAGTATCGCGCGGCCGTGTGGACTGTGCAGTGGTTTCAGCCAGATCGGTCCGGAAAATGATCCGCGCATGTTTCACAATCCAGAGCGTTTGCAGGCGCGGATGCTGTGGTTTGCGGACGGCTATGTGGAGTATCGGATTCCGAATGTGCTGACCGAAAACCAGAAGATGAGCCAGGTCACATTTTATTTTGAAATTTCTCAGGACCATATTGATTATACGGAGGAAAGTCTGGCGGATGTGGCATTTTATCTGAATGGATACCGGATGGGAACCTGGCTGACACCGCCAGAGTTCCGGCTGGAGCGCGGCATCTATACGCCGACATGGTGGAACGGTCAGGAGAAGCAGTCCGGGGTACAGAAAATGATTGTGGTAAACAGCTTGGGAACGTACCTTGAGGGAATGAAATGTTCAGATGTCGGACTGCGGGATCTTGGACCGCAGACCGGAGAAGATCTGCGGTTCCGGCTTGCAGTGGAAAATCGCGGAAATCACAGAGGCGGCATCGTGCTCTATGGGGCTGGCTTTGGCAACTATAATCAGGATATTCGGGTGAGAATCCATTATACGATGGAAAAATAAAGCCGGAATATCTGGATGAACCGGCAAAAGTCGCAAAAATCATAGTGATATTCTGGCAATAAGTACTAAAAAAATAAAAAATGATTGAAAAAACACATCGTCTTGCATATACTGTTTAAAGATATATAAAGTATTTTAAAACAAGTTAAAGTAATGGAGGACGAACGATGAACGAAAATACAGAACTGAAATACAATGAGCCATGGATCCTGCAGCGTGCAGATCCGTTCGTATACCGTCACACGGATGGAATGTATTATTTTACAGCTTCCCTTCCGGAATACAACGGCATTGCACTTCGCAGAAGCAAAACGATCGCAGGCCTGAAAGACGCGGAAGAAGTGATGGTGTGGAAAAAGCATGATAAAGGCATCATGAGTGTACATATCTGGGCACCGGAGCTGCATTATCTGTTTGGCAAATGGTACATTTACTTTGCAGGCGGTGACATCGACGATATCTGGGCAATCCGTCCGTACGTGCTGGAGTGCGCAGATGAAGACCCGATCACAGGTACCTGGGTGGAAAAGGGGAAAATGCAGCGCAGTGATGACGATGAATTTTCTTTTGAAGATTTTTCACTTGATGCAACGGTATTTGAACACCACGGAGAGTGGTATTACGTCTGGGCGGAGAAGGTGAGCGTCGGACGCAAGATTTCCAATCTTTATATTGCGAAGATGGAAAGCGCATATAAGCTGAGGACGGCACAGGTGCTGCTGACAACACCGGACTACGACTGGGAGCGCATCGGTTTCTGGGTAAATGAGGGACCATATCTCTTAAAGCATGATGGAAAACTGTTCCTGACCTACTCGGCAAGTGAGACGGGAATTGACTATTGTGTCGGCATGCTGACAGCAGATGAGGATGCAGACCTTCTTGACCCGGCTTCCTGGAAAAAGTCACGGTATCCGGTACTTCGCACTGACGCTTCAAAACAGATCTACGGCCCGGGCCACAACTGCTTTGTAAAGTCTGAGGACGGTTCAAAGGATCTGATGATCTACCATGCACGTACCGAGACGGAGATCATCGGAGATCCGCTTTACAATCCAAACCGTCATGCGATGGTCATGGAAGTGAAGTGGGCAGAGGATGGCACACCGGTCTTTTCTTATGATTGATCGGTGATGTATATTACCAGGAAGACCAGCTGTAAGGACAAGGCAGATACTGCAGCAGCTTTGGGAATTTTGAACCGAGTCAAGCAAGTCCCCTGCTTTAATTGCGTGGAGCAATAAGCAGTGGGTAGGGACTTGCTTGTATCAGGAGTGGTACAAGCCACTCCTGATAAGCTGCGAAGCAGCTACTCGGCTATGAGCAAGTAGCGAAGCGGATTGCGAATATCCGCTTGACTAAAATAGCCTGCGCAGACACGCTCTGGAACTTACACTGGTGTGCTCCCTGCAATCGGGCTGTACTGCACCCGGAATTCAATATCCTGGTTATAATTTCCAAATCCGCGGCCAAAGACCGTAAGACCGCCGATGTGTTTGGCACTGTCCGGCACGGCCATCCGGAAATAGATCTTGTCGCGGTAATCCAGGTGGAACTGGTCGATCGTGACATTGGAGATCCTTGTATTATCAATGAAAACGCCATTGTGGTTGATAATAAGTGTTTTCAAAAGTCCGTACTGGTTCCAGTTTGCAAACCACCAGTCCGGTGTGAAAAGTCCTTTGGTGTCGGCAAAGTCACCCGGACTTGTCCAGATACCGATAAACGTATCATTTAGATAAAAATGGATATCAGACGGCCAGATCTCGTTGCTGCCGGGAGCCTCAGAGGAGAGCTCGGCAGAGACGGAGATCTGGTCGATTTTGTTGTAAAACGGGATCACACAGGGTACCTGGTACTCGACATATCCCTTGGAAAACCATAAAATGTCCGCTTCAAAATGTTTCTGATGCGCAAAATAGCGCGGGTCGTCGACGATACCGATGACAGATTTCGAGGTAGACAGGCCACAGGTGGGATAGACTTCATAGGAAGAGTACTGTCCGGCCCGCAGACTGGATTTATGCTCGTTGACTGATGGAAGTGTACGGTTCAGCGTAAAAAGGATTTTGTCAAGATGTGGCTCACAGAGCTTCTGATTGCCATGAAAGCTGGAATCAGAATTGATGCGGATCAGATCTGCCGCTTCCAGCTTTCGGATATGGTTTGTAAGTGCACCATTTGTGATGTCCAGCTGTTCGGCAAGCTCATTCATGCTCATTTTTCCGTTCTGCAGGAGCAGAGTCAGAATTTCAATGCGGACATCGGAACCAAGAGCCTTGAAAATCTCAAGGCTCTCCGGAAAAGTTTTGATATATCGCATAAAACCTCCTTAAGATCAGGAATTTTAGTTTAGATAAAAATAAAATAGATTCGCCCATTCGTCCGCAAAAATGGGGAGATGGGACGGAAATCCCCTATACTGTACAGCAAGCAGGCAAAAAAAGCAATGAATATTTTAAAAATGCATAAAAAATAGAACTTGCATTTTATGAAAATGTAAAAGAAAAGAAAGCTGCTTGTACAGGATGCACAAAAAAAGTCATGTTAAACGCTGGAAAACAAGCGAAACATTGTTGAATTATAGAAAAAGATAAAATAATTTAATCTATAATTGACAGGAACGGAAAAAAGTTGTATATTATGACCAGAAAGAAAAAGCAAAGAAAAAAAGTGTACAAGATGCACAAAGACCCGGCAAAGGACGGTGGGACACACACTGTGCAATATGTACCAAAAAGGAGGATAAACTTTATGAACAAGAAATGGCTCACAATGCTCCTCACTGCTTCTATGGTAGCTTCCCTTGGAACGACCGTAGCTTTCGCAGAGGAAGAAACCGAAGCAGCACCGAGCGCAGTCACAACCGTAGGTCCGGATGACGCAACACACTTTGAACTGTGGTCATTCGTAGACGTACACAACGAGTTCTACGCTAACATGGTAAATGAGTGGAACGAGCAGAACCCGGACAAGCAGGTGCAGATTACATTCAGTACTTATCCGTACTCTGATATGCACAACAAGCTGATGATGTCCCTGCAGGCTGGCAGCGGCGCACCGGATATGTGCGATATCGAGATCGGCCAGTTTCCGAACTACGTTGGAGAGGACTGCCCGCTGTACGATATGACAGAGGCACTTGCTCCGTATGAGGATTCTCTGGTTCAGGCCCGCTTGGATGTATACTCCAGAGCAGATGGTGCAAGAATCGGTGTTCCGACACACGTTGGTGCAACTGTTATGTACTGGAACGCAGAGACATTTGAGAAATATGGTCTTGATTATAAGTCAGTAAAGACCTGGGATGATTATACAGAGCTTGGCAAACAGCTGAAGGAAGCTTCCAACGGTGAAGTGTACCTGACATCTGTTGATACAGGCGGAACAGACTGGCTGTGGCTGGCTATGGCTGAGTACGGTGAGGACTGGACCGGCGGCCTTGGCGAGGATGCAGAAGTAAATGTACAGCTTGATTCTGTAAAGAAGATGCTGACAATGCAGCAGGAGTGGCTGAACGATGGTATCGCAATGATCTCTACTGACGGACATACCGATACAGACGGATGCCGTGCACAGATCGTTGACGGAAAGATCGCTTCCTTCCCGAAGGCAATGTGGTACATGAGCCGTTTCACATCCTATATGCCGGATGAGAAGGGCAAATGGGACATCACAACCTGCCCGGTATTCGAAGAGGGTCAGAAGAATTCCGTTGGTATCGGCGGAACCGGTACAGTTGTAACAAACGAGTGCGAGAATCCGGAGCTTGCAGCAGAGTGGCTTGCATGGGCTAAGTGCTCTGAGGAAGGTGAGAAGCACATCTGGAACGACCTTGGATTTGACGTTTGCAACGAGGCTCTGTGGTCAGATGAAGCATTCGCATACGATGAGTCCAACCAGTACAACACATTCTTCCGCGTAAAACCGTATGAGGTTCTGAATGAGCTGGCAGCAAACGATGCAATCGGAACTGTTTATACAACAGCTAATTCTCCGACACTGAGCGAGCAGATCAACACCTACACCCTGAACGAGATCTTCGTTGACGGTATGGACGTTGAGGAAGCACTTCAGGAAGCACAGGACGCAATCGACAGCGAGCTGGGCTGATAGATGGTAAATTGCCGCGTGGCTTAGTTTAGATAGTGAAATGATATGGGGGAGGCCAGGGAATTGCATTCCCGGGTCTCCTTCTTTCTGATGCAATATATGTACTGATATAGCTTATCCGGTACATTTCCAGTCGAAAGAAAGGAGGAATACATTTTGAAAAAAGCAAAAAAATTACTGTATTCCCAGAAAATAGCACCTTACGTATTCGTACTTCCGTTCGTGCTCAGCCTGCTGATCTTCTGGCTGTACCCACTGGTATCCGGTGTCTCCATGAGTTTTCAGGACGTGTCGTTCGGCGGTATGAAGTGGGTTGGCCTGAAGCATTTTAAGAAGCTGCTCGGAGATAAGGTGTTCCGTATCGCAGTTGGCAACAGTATTGAGTATATGGCACTGACACTGCTTCTGATGGTACCGATTCCGATGCTGCTCGCAGTGCTTCTTGAGAGCCGTTTGACAAAGGCAAGAGGCGTATGGAAGGTTATCATGTACATTCCGGCGCTGACTTCCGTTGTTATTTCCGGTCTTCTGTTCCGTCTGATGTTCTCAGAGGGTGACAATGGTCAGCTGAACGTTATCATGAATGCGCTCGGCAAGGCATCCCAGCCATGGCTGAGATCCAAGACGACCGGATGGTGTGCGTTGCTGCTTCTGTGCGTCTGGAGATGGACAGGAGTAAATATCCTTTACTATGTAGCGGGTCTGAAAGCAATTGATACTTCTCTTTATGAGTCCGGTGATATCGACGGAGCAAATGCATGGCAGAAATTCCGTTATATCACACTTCCGCTCCTGAAACCGACGACCGTATACGTTATCACGATTTCCGTATTCGCAGGTCTGTCCATGTTCCTGGAGAGCTTTATGATCTGGGGAGGCAACGGATCTCCGAAGAATATCGGTCTTACGATTGTTGGATATCTGTACAGACGTGGTATTGAGAAGAACGAGATGGGATATGCATGCGCGGTTGGCGTTGTGCTGATGGTGATTGCGCTCGTGATCAACTTCATCCAGCTGATTGCAACGGGTACGTTCCATATCGGAAAGAAGAAGGAGGATTAGTATTATGGCAAAGACTCCAAAACAGAAAACGATGGCAGGAAATCATAAGGTGGGGACGGTGCTGGCAACCGGAGTATTCCTGATCCTCTGCCTTTTGATCGCATTCCCGCTTGTCTGCGGTCTGCTCGGTTCTTTCCGTGACGGCGCAAAGGTAATCACGACCGGTATGTCGCTTGACCTGCATTCGCCGGTCAGTCTTCAGAACTACAGCGAGCTGTTCGCAATCTTCCATCCGAAGGGAATGTCCGCTGACGTTCTGGAAACTTCCAGAAAATATTTCATGTGGTATAAAAACAGCCTTGTGCTGACCCTGACGACGGTTGTGCTGACCCTTCTGGTCTGCTACTTTATCGCTTATGGTCTGACCATGTACACGTTCAAGCTGCAGGGCTTCCTGTTCTTCATGGTTATCGCAACGATGTCCGTACCGTTTGAAATTCTGATGCTCCCGCTGTATCAGGAAATCACCAAGATCGGTCTTGTAGACTCCAATGCGGGTGTATTCCTTCCGGGTCTGTGTGCGGCAGGTACAATTTTCTTCTTTAAGCAGTACATGGTAAGTCTTCCGAAGGAGCTGCTTGATGCGGCGCGTGTGGATGGATGTACCGAATACGGAATCAGTATCAAAATTATGATGCCGATCACGAAGCCGGCATTCGCATCCCAGGCGATCATGTGTGCAATGGGTTCCTGGAACAATATGCTCTGGCCAATGCTTGT
Organism: Lachnospiraceae bacterium; assembly: GCA_902363665.1. Classification (GTDB taxonomy): domain Bacteria; phylum Bacillota; class Clostridia; order Lachnospirales; family Lachnospiraceae; genus Choladousia. The sequence continues at coordinate 58,938 of CABJAW010000022.1, forward strand.
ATTCCGTGATACCAGCAAGTTTACGCTCCAGATCGGTCTGAATACGCTGCTGACCCCGTACGGCAACAACTACAACGTATTGATTGCAGGTTCGATGTTCGGTATCCTTCCGATTCTGGCAATCTATCTGGTATTTAACCGTTATCTGGTAGAAGGTATGACGAGCGGAGCGGTTAAGGGATGATTTTATCCTGACATGGAAAACTATAAATTTTTACTCTGATTTCGATTTAGGAAAGATATCAAGTACATAATGTAAACCGGATGGCAGCCCGGCCTGTGAGACAGTTCTGTGTTTCCGGGCGGGCTGCCTGTTTCTTTCCTAAGTTTGTGTTCCGAAAAGAAAAAATGCTCTGTGAGGATGCAAATACACATTTTTTCTTGTGAAAAGTGCCTAAAATGCGCTGATATTTTTGTGAAAAAAGGAATGCATAAAAAACTTGTAAGTAGTAGTGGAAGTGTGGTAATCTCATTTTGGAAATATTTAAAATACTTTAGATGCAATTAAAGAGAAAGAGAGGCTGATCTGTTATGGCAAAATATGTAATTAATGCAGAAAACAAAAAAAGCAAGATCAACAAAGAAATTTACGGACATTTTTCAGAGCATCTGGGACGCTGTATTTATGAAGGACTTTATGTGGGAGAAAACTCCGATATTCCAAATACAAACGGTATGAGAAATGATGTTGTGGAAGCGCTGAAAGAAATGAAAATTCCGGTGCTGCGCTGGCCGGGCGGATGCTTTGCAGACGAGTATCATTGGAAGGATGGCATCGGTCCGAAGGAAAACAGAAAGAAAATGATCAACACGCACTGGGGCGGAGTCGTAGAGGACAACAGCTTCGGTACGCATGAGTTTTTTGAACTTTGCCGTCAGCTTGGCTGTAAGGCATATATTAATGGAAATGTCGGAAGCGGAACGGTGCAGGAGATGTCTGAGTGGGTAGAGTATATGACCTTTGAGGGCGTTTCTCCGATGGCAGATCAGAGAAAGGAAAACGGGCATGAGGAAGCTTGGACCGTTGACTATTTCGGAGTCGGTAATGAGAACTGGGGCTGCGGTGGAAATATGACACCGGAATATTATGGAAATCTCTATCGCAGATATCAGACATACGTTCGTGATTACAATCAGGATAAGAAGATCTTCAAGATCGCATGCGGACCGAACGTTGATGATTATGAGTGGACGGAAGGCGTTATGAAGACCTGCTTCCGTCATTGTCCGGAAAATATGCATGGCTTTATGGACGGACTTTCTCTTCATTACTATACACATCCGGAGGGATGGCAGATCAAGGGAAGCGCAACAGACTTTGATGATAAGGTATGGTATAAGACACTTGCAAAGACGCTCTATATGGAAACGCTGCTGAACCGCCACGGTGCGATCATGGACAAATACGATCCGGAAAAGCAGGTTGGCCTGATCGTAGATGAATGGGGCACGTGGTTTACTGTTGAGCCTGGTACAAATCCGGGATTTCTTTATCAGCAGAATACGATGCGTGATGCACTGGTAGCCGGTATCAACCTGAACCTGTTCAACAGACATTCTGACAGAGTTAAGATGGCGAATATTGCACAGCTTGTCAATGTACTGCAGTCCGTGATTCTGACGGACGGACCTGAAATGATCAAGACTCCGACGTATCATGTATTTAAGATGTACAGTGCACACCAGGATGCAACACTGGTAGACAGCTATATTGAGACGGAGAAGATCGGTCTGGAAGAGGAGTATATGGTTCCGAATCTGAGTGAATCAGCTTCTGTTGATGCGGATGGAAAGCTTCAGATTACGATTGTGAACCTTTCGGCAACGGAGAGCTATCCGGTAGAGACACGCCTTATCGGATTTTCGGGAGAAAAGGTAAGTGCGGAGATTCTGTGTGAGGAGATGCATGCAAAGAATACCTTCGAGGATCCGAATGCGGTTGAAGTAAAGCCATTTGACGGAGTGGAAAAGGTACATGGCGGACTGAAATTCACAATTCCGGCATGCAGCGTACTGCATATCACAGTAGAAAAATAGGAATATCCGTAAGTGTAAACAGGGAGATAGATTTCAGGCAGAAGAAGGGCAAACAGACAGATCGAAACAAGGCTGGCGGGAAGAATATCTCCTGGATGGAAAAATGGAAAAAAAAGAAATCAAGCAGAGAGAAAACCTGGATGAAACTGTAGAAAAAATAATCGGTGCGGCGCCGGACAAAGAGGAGCCGCGCCGCTTCTGCCGGAAATGTCTGACCCGTGAGATGGATCAGACAGAATATTTTCAGAACCTGCACGAATATATTGCACATCTGGATAAGGATCTGAAGGTGGATGACACCGTGTATGAGGCACGTCTGGCGCATTGTAAAACGTGCGATGATCTGTATCAGGGCATGTGCCGGATCTGCGGCTGCTACGTGGAGCTGCGTGCGGCAATGAAAAAGAATCGCTGTCCACAGGTACATCCGCGGTGGAACCGTGTGAAGAATGACGAGTGAGAACAGCACGGGAAAAATCTGACAGAAAATAAAAAGAATCAGGATGTATTTCTGGGACATCCGCGATGGGGATGCTGCGATAAAAATCTGCCGTAAAAGCAGGAGCAGGAGCGATCCTGGAAATACATCAGCAAAAAAGGAGGGCTACCATGCAGAAATACGCAAAAATGGTGATCGACAAGGATTTTAAGATTGCCGAGATCGACAAGAGAATTTATGGTTCCTTTATTGAGCACCTTGGAAGGGCAGTTTACCAGGGAATCTATCAGCCGGGACATCCGACCGCCGATGAAAACGGATTCCGTAAGGATGTGATGGAGCTGGTAGAAGAACTGAACGTACCGATCGTACGTTATCCGGGTGGAAATTTTGTTTCCAGCTTTGTATGGGAAGACAGTGTGGGGCCGGTCGAGCAGCGCCCGAAACGTCTGGAGCTTGCATGGAGAAGCCTTGAGACGAATGAGATTGGCGTCAATGAATTTGCCAGGTGGACGAAGGCAGTTGGTTCTGAAATCATGATGGCAGTCAACCTTGGTACGCGCGGTGTTGCGGATGCCTGCAACCTGCTTGAGTACTGCAACCATCCGTCAGGTACAAAGTATTCTGACTGGCGTATCAGCCACGGTGTAAAGGATCCGCTGAACATCAAAACCTGGTGCCTTGGAAACGAGATGGACGGACCATGGCAGCTTGGCGCCAAGACACCGGTTGAGTACGGAAGACTGGCAGCAGAGACGGCAAAGGCTATGAAGCTGATCGACCCGACGATCGAGCTTGTATCGTGCGGAAGCTCCAACACACAGATGCCGACATTCCCACAGTGGGAGGCAACGACGCTGGAGCATACGTATGATTATGTGGATTACGTTTCTCTTCATCAGTATTTCGGTAATCCGGATAATGATACAGAAAACTTCCTGGCGCAGTCAATGGAAATGGATCATTTCATCAAGACGGTTATTGCGACCTGCGATTTTGTAAAGGCAAAGAAGCGCGGCAAGAAGGATATCAACTTAAGCTTTGATGAATGGAATGTATGGTTCCATGCAAATGCAGCGGATGATGATACGATGAAAAATCATCCGTGGCAGCAGGCTCCGGCGCTTCTTGAGGATCATTATACGTTTGAAGATGCGCTTGTTGTAGGTCTTCTTCTGATCACAATGATCAAACATTCTGACCGTGTGCGTATGGCATGTCTGGCACAGCTGGTTAATGTTATTGCTCCGATCATGACCGAGACAAACGGACCGGCCTGGAAGCAGACGATCTATTATCCGTATCTGCATGCTTCCAAATACGGACGCGGCATTGCGCTGCAGCCGGTGCTTTCCTCTTCAAAGCATGATACAAAGGATTTCACGGATGTTACAGATGTGGATTCTGTGGCAGTATGGAATCCAGAGAAAGATGAAGTGACGATCTTTGCAGTAAACCGAGATCTGAAAGAGGATATTACACTGACTTGTGACATCGGAAACTTTGAAGGCTATGAACTGCTGGAGCATCTCGTACTGGAATGCGGTGACTTAAAGGCAGTCAACAGCGCAGCAGGTGAAGCGGTTACACCGAAGCAGTCGGATGAGACGAAGGTGGACGGCAGAACTGTGACCAGCAACCTGCACAAAGCTTCCTGGAATGTGATCCGCCTGGGACGCAGGGCATAGTTTTTAACTGAGTCGGGCAGCAAACAAAAAAGTAAAATCAGGAGATCCGGAGTTTTGTCCATACCGTGAATCGGTGTGAATGCGAAACTTCGGATCTTTTGTTTTCCGCCCTGCGGGGAGGAATAAGCAGCAGATGACCTGCCTTATAAGGAAGGCAATTCTGTAACCGGAATCAGACAAAAAGTGCCGGAAATAGAGATGGAAAAATCATGAAAAAAGTGATACACTAAAAAGGCAATAGAGAATCAACAAATAAAGAGAGGGTATTTACAATGAAAATTATTAAAGCAAAAGATTATAATGATCTGAGCAGAAAAGCTGCAAATATTATCTCTGCCCAGATTATTATGAAGCCAAACTGTGTACTGGGGCTGGCAACCGGATCTACGCCGATCGGTACTTATAAGCAGCTGGTAGAGTGGTACGAAAAAGGGGATCTGGATTTTTCGGAGGTAACGACGGTAAACCTGGACGAGTACAAGGGACTTCCAAGAGAAAACGACCAGAGCTATTATTATTTTATGAATGATAATCTCTTCAGCAAGGTAAATATCAATAAGAACCAGACGTATCTGCCGGACGGAATGATTGAGGACAGCGAGCAGGCATGCCGTGAGTACAATGCGGTCATTCATTCACTTGGCGGCGTGGATCTGCAGCTGTTGGGACTTGGACACAACGGACACATCGGCTTCAATGAGCCGGGGATCGCGTTTGAGACAGAGACGCATTGCGTGACACTTTCCGAGCGTACGATTAAGGCCAATATGCGTTTCTTCGTATCAGAGGCAGATGTGCCGCGTCAGGCTTATACGATGGGCATTAAGACGATCATGTCTGCACATCATATTCTGCTGGTAGTATCCGGAGAGGATAAGGCAGACATCGTAAAAGAGGCCTTCTTCGGACCGGTGACACCGCAGGTACCGGCATCGATCCTGCAGCTGCACAATCATGTAACGATCGTTGCGGATGAGGCAGCTCTTTCCAAATGTGAAGAATTATAGCAATTCAATAAAATAATGCAGGCAAGGCGATTTGGCAGAATTGCTATATATTAACCGAGTGAGGCTTGGTGCGGGCCACGCCTGATAAACTGTGAAGCAGCTGCCCGGTTATAAAGAAAAGCCATGCATTTTCGAATAAAATCGAATCTGCATGGCTTTCTTTTTACGCAATTAGCCCATAATTGCCGTTACGTGGTATTCCTTTTTGCCTTCCTCAAATGGAACGATATGACCGTCGATTTCTTTTCCGTCCACGATCAGCTTTGCAATCCCTTTTTGTACGTGGTTCGGATTTTCTACTTTGATCTCGTACTCGGCGCCGCGGAAGGTGCGGTGAAGTGTAAAGTCGCCGAAGTTTTCCGGGATACACGGATCAATGCCAAGACCTGTGAATTCAGGCTGTATACCAAGAATTGCCTGGGAAACATTGACAAACGTCCATGCGGCGGTACCGGTCAGCCAGCTGTTCTTTGCCTCACCGAAGAATTTTGCGTCGGCTCCGGCTACCATCTGGGAGTAGACATACGGCTCGGTGCGGTGGATCTCGCTGATGTCTTCGATGTAAGCCGGGCAGGTCTTACGGTAGATTTCAAAAGCACGGTTGCCACGGCCAATGACGGTCTCTGCAATCGAAACCCATGGATTGTTGTGGCAGAAGATACCGGCATTTTCCTTGTATCCAGGCGGATAAGAGGAAACTTCACCGAGGTTCAGGTAATATTTGGAGTAGGCAGGCTGCAGGAGCATAATGCCATACTTTGTATCAAGCTTTTCTTTGACAGAATCGAGTGCTTTTTCTGCAAGCCCCTCGTCAATACCGACACCGGCGAGTACACAGAAGCCCTGCGGCTCGATGTAGATCTGTCCCTCCTCGCACTCGTGAGAGCCGATCTTCTGAGATTTTGCATCATAAGCGCGCAGGAACCATTCGCCGTCCCAGCCATCCTTTAAGATAGCGGCATACATGGTATCGACTTCCTTCAATGCATTTGCTGCGAGATCATCCTTTCCGGTCAGACGGCACAGCTGAGCGTACTCTTTTCCATATTTAACGAACATGCCTGCGATAAAGACGGATTCAGCAACCGGTCCTTCGGAAGGTCCGGTGGTCTGGAACGGTTCACCCGGTGTATCAGAGAAACAGTTCAGGTTCAGGCAGTCATTCCAGTCAGCGCGGCCGATCAGCGGCAATTCGTGCGGTCCCTTGTGGGTAACGATATACTGGAAGGAGCGGGTCAGGTGCTCAAAGAGCGGAACTTTTGTAGATTCGTCGTTGTCAAACGGAACCATCTCATCAAGAATGGAGAAGTCTCCGGTCTCCTTGATATAGGCGGAGGTACCTGCAATGAGCCAGAGCGGATCGTCATTGAAACCACTTCCGATATCCATGTTGCCCTTTTTGGTGAGCGGCTGATACTGGTGATAGGCACTGCCGTCCGGGAACTGGGTGGAGGCGATATCGATGATACGCTCTCTTGCGCGCTCCGGGATCAGATGAACGAAACCGAGCAGATCCTGGCAGGAATCACGGAATCCCATGCCGCGGCCGGTACCGGATTCATAATAGGAAGCGGAACGGGACATGTTGAATGTTACCATGCACTGATACTGGTTCCAGATGTTGACCATACGGTTAACCTTTTCATCGGCAGAGGAAACAACGTATTTGGAAAGCAGATGATCCCAGTAAGCGTTCAGCTCGCCAAATGCTTTTTCTACCTGCTGCGGAGTCTGGAAGCGGGAGAGAAGTTCCTGTGCCGGTTTTTTGTTGATCACGCCCGGTTTTTCCCACTTCTGGTCTTTCGGGTTTTCTGCGTAGCCGAGTACAAATACGAAGTTCTTCGATTCACCCGGAGCAAGTGTTACATCGAGATGATGAGCGGCGATCGGTGACCAGCCGCTTGCCATGGAATTCTCGCAGGCACCAGCCTCTACTGCAGCTGGATTGGAATATTCACGATAAGCGCCGATGAAGCTGTCACGGCTTGTATCAAAGTTGGCAGCATCTGCATTGACACTGAAGTAAGCAAAGTGATTGCGGCGCTCGCGGTACTCGGTCTTGTGATAGATCGTGGAACCGACTACTTCTACTTCGCCGATACTGAGATTACGCTGGAAGTTGGTCATGTCGTCCATTGCATTCCACAGACAGAACTCGACATAAGAGAAAAGTTTCAGCTGTTTTTCCTGATCGGTATCGTTTGTAAGGGTAAGACTGTTGATCTCACACGTAGCATCCATCGGAACGAATGCGAGCAGGTCAGCCTTTACACCGTTTTTGGAAGAACGGAAGCGGCTGTAGCCGATGCCGTGGCGGCACTCATAGGAATCCAGCTCGGTCTGGGTCGGTTTCCAGCCCGGATTCCAGACGGTATCGCCATCTTTGATATAGTAATATTTTCCATTAGTGTCGTAAGGGATATCGTTGTAGCGGTAACGTGTGATACGAAGCAGCTTTGCATCTTTGTAGAAGCTGTATCCGCCGCAGGTATTGGATACGAGAGAAAAGAAATCGTTGCATCCGAGGTAGTTGATCCACGGAAGCGGAGTCCTCGGGGTTGTGATGACGTACTCGCGGTTGGCGTCATCAAAATATCCGTATTTCATATAGTGCGCTCTCCTTTACTGATTTTCTGAAAACGTTTAAGTAATGAATTATCCTCAGTATATACTATATTTTTGGAGAACGCAACCAGAAGTTTTCAGATACAGAAGAATGATTCTGAAACTGAAACTGGTTTTCGCTGTTAAAAAATAAAAAAATATACAAAATGCATAAAAAATATGAAAAAAATAATGCAAAATAGTGAAAAGAATAGTATAAAATACCGTCAGATAAAACAAAATGGACAATTTATTTATAGTAAAAGTTTCGAAAACGTTTTAGAAAAGTAAAAGTGCTGCATGGAGCCGCGTTGAGTATTCGGCCGGATCACCGCTGCGCTCCATCATTTCCGATGCGGCAGAAAGAAAATGGTCTCGTACTGCACCGGAAGCAAGTCTGGACGGAAGGACGGAGAAAGCATCGCGGTCTTCGAGAAGCGGCATACAGGCAGTGAGCGTGAGCCCCTGCAGACGGTTTTCTGCGTAAAGTTTTTGGTACGCACCCGAGGTGGAAGGATATCCTTCATTTAAGCCCTGATTTTTGATGATCGTCTCGCTGCTGATGAGATAACGGAGCAGTTTTGCGGCTTCCCTTGGCTGACTGGCGGAGCTGCTGATTGCGTAAAGGACACCGGGCTGAAGATACCAGCCAAGATGTTCTGTCTGGGGATCAGCAGTAAGCAAAGAACCAGAGCAGAGCGTGAAACCGGCTCCATCGCAGGCAAGCAGGAGCGAAGAGGCATAGGATGCGTGGCTAAAACAGCCGGCTGCCTGGCCGGAAGAGACGGCAAAGGCCGGCTCATCCACCAAAAGCACAAGGCGATCTCGGATCAGTGTCTGATAAAAAGTGAGCAGTTCTGCCAGCTGCGTTTCGGTATACTGGAGCATTCCATCTTCGTCAAACATTGTGCAGCCGCTGCGCTGTTCGATCCAGGCGTTTAAAAACTCAAAAAGATCCGTGCGAGTCATGGCAAGCGGATAGAGGGGGCTGGAATCTGCTGCCGCCCGCTTTTCATTTTCTCTGGAACAGGCATCTGCAAGCGCAGACAAATCCTCCCATGTAGAAGGGATACTGACATCCAGGTGCTGCAGGAGTTCTTCATTATAATAGAAAGCCGGCAGATCGATACTGTTTGAGAGCGCGTAAAGTGTATTGCCGCTTGTCCCCCAGGAGAGAGATTCTTCAGATTGGAGATGCAGGTTCAGATAATCCTTGATACTGGAAAGAGAATAAAAAGATTTTGCAGGATCCTTGCAGCAGAACTGTTCGTAGGAAATCTGGATGACGTCACAGTCCATGGAGGCGGCATTTCTGGCAGCGCAGAGTGCCGGATATGCTTTAGAAGTTGTATAGTTCATGGAAAGGTTGATATCAGGATATTGCTGCGTGAAACTGCCAAGTGTCTGCAGCATATATTCGTTTCGAACATCGTCTCCCCACCAGGAGACGGAGAGCTCCGTTTTTTTGGCCGCTGCGGATGAGACAGGTGACGTTTCATCCGCAGAACAGCCGGCTAAAAGAACACAGCAGACGAAAACAGAAAGCAGCTGTATTCTTTTTTTTATTTCAGACATTTCAAATGCCTCCTTCATCAGACAGACTCATAGAATGTAAAACGGTTTTTGCCGCTGCGTTTCGATATGTAGAGCGCCTTGTCGGCACATTGGTACAGCTCCTGAAACGTATTGCCGTCGCAGCCCAAAATGGCGATGCCGACGCTCGCTGATACAGTGACATCCTTCGTTCCGGTTTTCTGGGCAATGGTGGTGCTTAAATATTTCATTGAGCTGAACAGTCTGATACAAGATTCACGGGTGATTTCACACAGTTTTTCCGGTGACTTTCCCTCTGCACAGAGCAGCACGGCAAATTCATCGCCTCCGATCCGGCCCTTGATATCGTCCTTGCGGAAGGTGGAATTGAGCAGGGCACCGACGCTTGCGAGCACTTCATCACCGACTGCATGGCCACAGGTGTCATTGATGTGTTTGAAATTATCGAGGTCGATCTGAAGGTAACTGCAGGACATTTCCGGTCCGCAGGAGTCCAGGTAACGCTCCACATGCTCCTCAAATGTTTTCTTATCCAGCAGATTGGTCAGCAGATCATATTCTGCGCGCTGGTGAAGATTGTCCATAACAACCGCGAGCGGTTTGGTGATTTGTCTTGAAAGAAGGAATGAGACCAAAACAGCCAGAAACAGTGTGATACCGGCAATCGTCAGGGTGAGAAGCCGCAGGTCATAGACATCAGAAAGGATTTCTTTTGCGGCGACGGAACAGACAACGGTAAAACCGTGGCCGCATTCAGCTTCTGAAATCAGGTAATCCTGAGAAAAGAATGCGGAATTTGGATGTTCTCCGAGCCGTTTTTCGATTTCTTCAGGAAGAGGTTGTCCGATATCGTCAGATGTTGTAGAATAAATTATATATGTCTTTTTGACTATCTTTTTATATCTTCTTAAATGTCCGCAAAGCCTTATTTTATCGGCTCTACGGGCATTTTGCTTTTGTGGTAAACCTCACATATCTAGGTCTATC
>CABJAW010000023.1 GCA_902363665.1 Lachnospiraceae bacterium
CATTATAAACCGTTTTGAGGCAGATTTGCAATCTGTCTTTTTGTCGTGCTTTCCTTCACGGGTAAATCGTAAACATATCTGTAAAACGGTTTCACTAAGGTTCATCTGTAATTTATTCTGTAAGAATTCGCTCCCTATTAAACGTTAACTAAATGACATTGGTTCAGGTAATACAAGGAAGGACAGAACCCCAAAAACTGGCTCTGTCCTCGATAACTAATGACATATCTTATATCCGTTTTTTTTATTTACACAAAACTTGAAACAGTCTTTTTTTGTTTCCGTTACTGTACCATGGCATTACTAATTCTGTTTGCAAATTGTTTTTTAATTATGGAAAAATAACATTTTTATTATTGCAACCGGTATCAAAATCCAGCCAAGAAAACATGCGGCTATCAATCTATAGAGAAAAGCTCCTCCAAAACGAAAGCTTATAATGACCTTATTCTTAAATATAGTCTGTCCTGCCGCCCAATAGCCTAAAACCAAATAAATTATAAATAACATTTCTTTTTTTCTCCTCTCGTATTTATTTCATTTTTATTCCGCATAGTCTCCGTCTTTCCAGTTTCCTTCGTAAATCACATCTCCAGTTATCCCATATAGCGTCCCCTTTCCATTGTATTCTCCATTTTTCCAACTGCCTTTGTATTTAACGCTTTTTCCATCAACATGATACATTGTTCCTTTCCCGTCATACTTTCCATCCTTCCAGCTTCCTTCATACATAATTTCTTTTTTTCCCTGGTAATACAACGTTCCTTTTCCATTTTTCTGATCATCTTCCATATCACCGTCGTACCATAAAAATCCATCCCTATAAACTTTAAAAGAGCCGTTCATTTCCCCCTTTTTAAATTTTCCTATATATACATTCACTTTTTTATCTAAAGCTGATGCTTCTTCATAATTACTGATAGCCATCAGCTGAAAATACTGATTTAAATTTGGATAATCAAATCTGATACCTTTTCCAGATTCCTTGCCATCTGAAAACTCTCCTATATAGCCAATTGTTTCCAAACTTTCCTGCTGTTTCTCCAAACTCATTTTACTGAATTCTTCCGGCGCACGAAAAACCAATATGGCCTCTTCCGGATATTTTGCAAATAAAACTCCCTGACCATTAAATCTTCCTTCTGAAAAATTTCCACAGTAAACAGGAAGCCGAAAACCACTATCGTATTCCTTCCACAAGATTCCAAATCCAGACGGTTTGTTATCTTTTAGTTTTCCCCGGTATATATAATTCGTATATTCGGATGTAATAGAAAAGTAATCTTCCTTCAACCATTTTTGATTCTTTTTTAAATGTATATCATTTTCTTCAAGCTCCTCTGATTGCGCAATCAAATTTTCTGCCTTTTCCCAATATTTTTTAGCGTCTTCTGAGCCTTTTTTTGCTATGTACCACTTCAGATATTTTCTTGATGTCATCGGGTCTTCAGATTCATTTGCTATAACTTCCGCTATTTCTGTTTCTTTTACTATTTCTGTCTCTTTTGCTGCAGCATTCACTTTTTCCTTCTGTTCGGAGGTTGTCTGACGCTCAATCTCTACTTTTTCCTGTTTTTCCTTTTCTTCCATTTTTTCTGAATTTCTGCCGCTATAAATTATGATAGCCGCGGCAAACAGAAAATACAGCAGGCAAGAAGACTTTTTCTTTTTTGGTTGTTCTGTTTCAATTCTTTCTCCGCAGTTCGGACACCACTTACTTCCTTCTTTGATCTTCTTTCCGCACTTTTTACAAATCATACTCTTTTCTCCTAAATTTCAATTCTATCTTTTATACGTTTTTTTCTTCAATAGGATCATTATGATCATTCTCTATTCGTTCCCGTAGCTGATGATGTAAAATCGTTCCATCTACAGTTAATAAATCCCATATTTTTTTCTCCTTTTTTATTCTCCTCGTCCTGTAAAAAAGAATTATAAGCCCAGCTACGCTTATAACCCAGGCCGCATCCGAATAAGGCATAAGAAGTATACCTATAAATAATACTGCTCCATTTATGAGACATTTTTTTATTGCAGGGAGATTTTCCCATTTTTCACTATTTTCAAATTTCACAAAATTTTCTTCATTCATACCCTGTAACGCGGCAATATATCTCTCTTTGTCTTCTGTTCGGCCAAGCACCCGAATAACCTGTACTGCCTGATCAATGGATTCTGCTTTTAAGATATCCGTATTTTGAAATACTATTTTAAATTTTTCTGAATCTTCACTTGCCCAGATACTTTTAATTTTCTTATCAGCCTCTTCAAGAAAGATTTTGGCTATTTCCGGAACATAATTCTGTTCTTTTATCCATTCTTTTGCATTCTTACACTCCTCTTCCTGCATCACCTGGATATTAGGATATTTTTCCCTTAAAATTTCATAATCCTGTTCCGCCTGCTTTCGTATTTCCCGCGTTGAAAAAAGAATTCCTCTGTAAGTTCTTGCCTGTTCATCAAAATCTGTTATCAGCTTTTCTACTTTTTTCACTATTTTATTTTCATGTATATCAATCACTTTTTGAACATTATCCAATATGTTCTTTATAACAAGCGTCTCTTCTTCCGTATCATGCGGCATTTTTTCAAACAGATTTTTTATCATTTTATCTGCAAATTCAGGTACAATTCCAAATTCAACAGCCCTGTAGAGCATAAATAATCTATCCAGCTGCTCAGGAAAACGCAGCATACAATATTCATAATATTGATGCATCGTTGGATTTATCTTAAATATTTGATATGCATATGCATAGACCTCTTCTTTAGATCCACGAAAAGATTTTAAATGTTCAAAAGTTGCAGATGCACTGCTTTCTGCTTCCCATGATGGCATTTCTACATGTATTCCTTTTGTTATAAAATATACACATAGCTTTGTAATCAAGCCTTCAATATCCTGATGCAACCTATATTCATATCTCTTTTCCATTTCATCATACTGTTCTCTCTCATACTTTGGACGTAATTGCTGTTTTTTATCATCAGGTACTCCTTGCATTCGCATATCCATCTCTGCCTCAAGTTTAATTTGATACATTTGATGGTTAAACTCTTTGTATTCTTCCCAAAGTTCCCTGTCTGTATCATCGAGCTTTGTCATCGTAATATCGCTTATCTCAACATTGCTTAATAAATTCAGTCCCCTTATGTACTCATATGTTTTTTCATACATTATCTGATAAATTACTTTTATATTCTTTTCCAAATTGACAGATAGATTTGTCAGACAGCCTGCTGTATTGAACATGTTTTGAATCCTGACACACAACATTTCATTCAAATCGTTCATAAAAGCCTGTATTTTAAACCCAAGCATCTGTTCTTCTGAAAATTCAAGATTATTCCCGAATATGTTAATTTTGAAATTCATCTCTCCACACCTCCCGGTAATGCTTATATTCGTTATTATTATACGATATTTTTCTTTTCTATACAACGAATTTTTAAATATAATTAACTATTATTTTATGCATTCGCAATCCGCTTCGTTATTTATTTTAAAAAAAGAGACTGGATTTTAATTCCAGCCTCTAATCAATATAACTTTCTATTTTCTATAATGTTATACTTCAGTTCTTATTTACTCTTCATCCCATTTTTATGTAATGATCCTGATTTGGATAATTCTGCGTTTATTGTCAGAATTTTACCGTCCCCCAATTAAAACTCTCTTCCCACAAAACGCAAACCCATAATGCCGAATTCGTTCTTTTGTGATTCCTCTTGTGAGCAGTTCTGCGTCATAATTCTTTTCTTCGATCTGCCGCAGTGCATTCTCCACGGTACGCTCCAGGGAATCCTCTTTTCCTGGATTCTGCACCTTGAATTCCATTACAATCGCATCCAGCTGCTCCTGAAGCGGTTCCATGAGGACATCGTACCGTCCGAACCCACTCTCCCGGTTCGATGTGATACGATACTTTCCTTCCATGTCCACAATCAGACCCAGGATAAATCCGTGATAAAATCGCTCCGGTTCGAGGCTTTCTGACGGTTTATTCCCCACATCAAAACTGCTGAACATCCGAAGCGCCACCTGATTCATAAACTGATTCATATAATCGATGTCTCCGGCAAGCAATGCCTCCTTAAAGTTTCCATATGCAGATTCTTCTTCCTCAAACCAGCCCTCTATCATTGTCTCAAACATCAGAAGCGTTTCATGATTTGTGATTTTCAGATCATAGAGTCTTTTTCCTGTTCTGACGTCCATGGTATACCGATCTACTTTCAGGTATCCGCTGGCAAGGAGCAGGCTCCAGATCGCGCCTTTTCTTTTCCCAAGCTGTTCAAAAATAACCTGTTCATCTAATTCTGTGCAGATTTTTCCGCCATTCAACAATGTTTCCATCGCAGATTTTATTTTTGCGGGGCTTTGACGGATCAGTCTGGAAACCAGCTCATTCCCGCTTGTATCAGCCCAATAGGTCCCATACTCCCCCGCATCCAGATATTTTGTGATGGACCAGGGATTATAAATATCCCTTCTGCTGCCAAAAGAAAATCCATCATACCAGTAACGGATATGCTCTATTTCTCCGGATTTTCCTGCGCTCTCAAGCGCTGTAAAAACTTCTTCTTCCGTAAAGCCAAAAGAATCACTGTATTTTTCAGAAGTCGTTGTTACAACCTCCAGATTGTTCAGATCAGAAAAAATCGACTCTTTACTCACCCTTGTAATTCCGGTCAGCAATCCACGCTCCATATAGGGGTTTGTCTTAAAAGTAGAGTTAAACAGGCTGCGAACAAAACCTGTAAGTTTCTCCCAGTATCCGTATATATAAGCCTCCTGCAGCGGTGTATCATACTCATCTAACAGTATCATTACTTTTTTTTCGTAATATCTGCTCAAATAGTCCGACATATAATTAATTGCCACTGCAGCAGCATCATCTGTCATAGATTCTTCCACCGAATCAAAATAGGCCAGATCCTTTTCATTCAATACACCACTTTCTCGTATATAATCAAACTCACTGTACAGTCTTACAATTTTACGGATAATGCCTCTCCTGGCGGATTCATAATTGGCCGCCTTGATATCTGCAAAGCTGAGAGAGATGACCGGATATGTGCCCTGGATTTTTCGCATTTTATCGTTTTTCCAGATATTAAGTCCTTTAAAATATTTTCCCAGATCTGAATACTTTATAGAAAAGAAGTATTCGGTCATACTCATATTTAAGGTCTTGCCAAATCTTCTCGGACGGGTAATCAATGTAACGCTATCCTGATTTTCCCACCATTCCCTGATGAAATCAGTCTTATCAATATAGAAGCAACGATTCTTTCTGATGGAGATAAAATCCTGATTTCCGATGGAGATTACTGATTTCATTTTTCTGACTTCCTTTCGTTCCCACGGAATAATTTTCTTATATTTTAACATACTTTTTTTCTGAAACAAAGGGAAGTGAAACCATTTTTTGCACTCCAAGCAGATATTCGCACTCCGCTTTGCTACTTGTAGAATCATAAGGAATCCTCATGTAAGCGGGTCCTCCTTACGAAATAGCACAAGCTGCCTTCTCCTTGTGATATTTCATAAACAAATAGCTCCTCTCCCTGCGTTCTACTTAACCGCCTGGAGAAGAGCTATTATAAAAATTATTTATAAACAATTCCGGCTATTTCAGCTCCTGATACGCTTCCACATCAATCTGCTCAAAGGTGCTCATTTTGTGGTAGATCTCCGCACCCATGTCAATGAGCGGAAAGGCTGCTGCTGCGCCGCTGCCCTCACCGAGGCACATACCTGCGTCAAGTGCCGGATTCAATCCGAGCTCTGCAAGAATGCGGCGGGCTGCCGGCTCTTTGGATACATGGGTCGCGATCATGTAGTCTTTGCTTGCCGGGCAGATTCTTGATGCTAAAAGCGCTGCTGCTGAGGAAATAAAGCCATCGATCAGTACCGGTACATGGAAATATGCACCGCCAAGGAACACACCTGCCATACCGGCAAGGTCAAATCCGCCGACAGACTGCAGTACGGTTAGCGGATCTGCATTTGTCAGATCCCATCTCTTAATTGCTTCATTGATTACAGAAATCTTTTTTGTCAGTGCGCTGCTGGAAAGTCCTGCACCACGGCCGGTCATCTCTTCCGCCGGAACGTTTAACAGCGCACTTGCAATCGCGCTGGAGGTGGTTGTATTTCCGATGCCCATCTCTCCGGTTGCAAATATGCAGTAACCCTGCTCTTTCAATTCTCCGACCAGACGGATGCCTGTCTCGAGCGCCTGTACGGCCTCCTCACGTGTCATGGCGCGTTCTTTTGCAAAATTTTTCGTACCGTATGCAACCTTCCGCTTTTCCACGCGCGGCGTATCAACTGCCATTCCAATATCAATCGGAAGAATCTTTGCGCCTGTCATGCGACAGATAATCGCGGCACAGGAATTCTCATCCAGGAAATTTTCCGCCACGATTGCAGTGACTTCCTGTCCGGTCTGTGTCACGCCTTCTTCGACAATTCCGTTGTCGGCGCACATGACAACCAGTACCTTCTTTTCTGTATGCACCTCACTGCTGTGCTGGGCACCTGCAACTCTTGCAACAGCCTCTTCCATCCAGCCAAGGCTGTGAAGCGGTTTTGCAATGCTGTCCCAGCGCTTCTGGCAGGCGGTTACCGCGGCTGTATCAGCACTGTCAGTATGCTTTATTACTTCTTCCAGGGTTACTTCTGAGTATTTCATGTTTCTGTTTCCTCGTCTTTCTTTTTTAACTGAATCAAACTGCTACGCAGATTACCAGTGTTTACACTTTCTTATTCTTCATATTCCCTCATAAATAAAGCCGCTATGGGCATCTTTCCACTGACATAAGTATCCCCCATACCACCGCTCAGTGCCTTGCGCTTTTGATAGCTACGCTTTTTTATATTCCAACATTTTCCGCACAAAATTCACCACAAACTGCGGATTGGACCAGTAATAGAGATGCGGATAGCCGCACGCACTTTTTTCTGTGCCGTGAATGCAGTTCCACGTTCTTCCGGTCACCGGCTTGACCGCCGTGTAATCTTCCCCTGTATTTGTACTGTCAAAATAGTGGAATTCATGACCGCGAATTTCCTGGTCTTTCTCAAGCAGCTGGTCTTTTTCGGTGTGAAGCGTAATGTAACCGAAGCGTCCAAGCTTTCCGGTATGATACGATTCTCCGGAAATACAGCCTGCCACCGGGTAAGCTTTTCCATTTAGATCCTGCATGGATTCGTGAAGGTACATAAAGCCGCCGCACTCCGCCAGATATGGGATACCGGAGTCGATTTTTTCTTTTATTTCTTTAAGCATCGTCTCATTATCGGATAACTGTGCCGCGTACAACTCCGGATATCCGCCGCCCAGAAGCAGGCCGGAAATGTGATCCGGCAAATGGCGGTCATGAATCGGCGAAAATTCTACCAGTTCTGCTCCAAGAAATTCCAGCAGTTCCAGATTATCCTGATAATAAAAACAGAACGCCTCGTCCTTTGCGATGGCAATACGCGGATTGCTGCCTTCGTTTTCATTTTTTGCAGCTTCACTTTTCAGCCTTTTGGCCTCTGCACTTACTTCCTCCGGAATCTCACACGCTTCTTTTTCATACTTCGAAGCACTTTCTGCGATCTCAAGAAGAGCCGGAAGGTCAATGCTTTTTTCCAGTTCATCCGCCAGCTGATTTACCCGCTGCTGCAGGTCTTCGACTTCTCCCGGCATGACAAGTCCGAGATGGCGGCTCTCCACTTTGCACGCCTCCAGTACCGGCACATACCCAATCACTTTAAGTCCGGTCTGCTCCTCGATTGGCTTTTTCAGGAGCGCCGTCGTCATCTTTGTCGCCCGGTTTAAAATCACACCGCGGATTACCTGTCCGTCCGGATCCTGATAATCAAGAAATCCCTTCAGGAGCGGGATCACGGAAAGGCTCATTCCCTTCGCATTGATGACCAGAATGATCGGTGTGTCAGTCTTTTTCGCCAAATCATAGGAGGATGCCTCTTTTGTGATCCCGCCAAGGCCGTCATACACTCCCATCACGCCTTCCATCACGCTGATTCCTGCATGCTCTGCACTTCTTGCAAAGAGCATACGCGTCATCTTCCGGTCCGTAAAAAACGGATCAAGATTGCGTGACGGCATTCCGAGTACTTTCGTGTGAAACATCGGATCGATATAATCCGGCCCGCATTTATAAGCACAAGGCTGCAGACCTTTATTTTTCAGGAGCTGCAGCATTCCGCAGGTCACCATTGTTTTTCCGCTTCCGCTTGATGGTGCGGCAAGCATAAATCTTGGCAGTGAAATCATAGTTTATTCTCCATCCCTGACTGCCGGCTCACTACCTTTTAACCGATAAGCTACAAAGCTGCTACTCGGTTATGAAATATCACAAGGAGGGACTCGCGTGCGGGAGGATTCCTTATGATTGGACAAGTAGCGAAGCGGATTGCGAATATCCGCTTTGATCGCCAACGGTAAAGCAGGCATTCATGTTTGCTGTATAAAATTTTGCACGGCTCCAGGCAGTTAACAAATCGTAATAATATACACCGGATTCAGTCCCGTCATCATGTGATAACGGCCAAGCACGCGGGATTTTGCAGCTGAAATCTGTACAATGTCTGCGTCGTATCCACGCTCCTTTAAAAGCTGCATCACTTCGGAAATACTCTCCAACGCAATCGTGTTAATCACAATACGCACAGACGGATTCTTCGCCCGCAGCACATCCAGGATCTCTCCCATATTTCCGGCGCTTCCACCGATAAAGGCATGAGTCGGAGCCGGAAGATCCATAAGCGCCTCCGGTGCAAGTCCCTCTATCGCCTTTACATTAGACAAACGCAGTTTTTTGCTGTTTTCCCGGATCAGTGCGATTCCTTCCGGGTTGCGCTCTACCGCATACACCGTTCCGTTGGTACAAAGCCTTGCGCATTCCATTGAAACAGAACCGGTGCCTGCACCGACGTCATATACGATGGAATCCTCTGTCAGTTGCAGCTTGGCAACCGACAGAATCCGGATTTCTTCCTTCGTCATCGGCACCTTGCCGCGCACAAAGCTCTCATCTGACATACCCGGGACGATGATGTGCTTTGCCTGCGGATTTTCAATCAGCATGATATGAAGTCCTGTCGTCTCCGCCTGCAGAAAGGCTTCCGGCGTACCGGATGTGACCGTTTCTTCCTGATAGGACAGATTTGTCCCGACCGTCACGTGCACGTATGTCATCTCTGCCTCCACAAGCTCCTGACAAATTGCACGCACGTCCTCGACGCCGCTGACGATCATAATGATCTTTGGATAACGCTGCACACAGTTGAGCAAGTTGAGGCTGCGTCCATGTGCACTGAGCAGCTTCGCATCCTGCCATGAAGTCGGTACCTTCGAGGCAAAATACACAACGGAAGAAATTCCACAGTAATAATCGATCTTTTCATCCGGGAACGCATCCTGCACAAGACGTGCCCCGCTGTAAAATCCGACATCTCCGGACATCAGAATCACAATCCGGGTAAGATGTGGACGCGTGCTCAGATATTCTGCAATCTGTGCGGAACGATACTCTTCGACCCTCTCCTGACTTTCATGCAGAAGGCCCGGCATATGCTCCACACTTTCCAGAATCCGCTTTGCGCCGAAAAGAATGTCTGCGTTTCGGATTGTCTCTGCTGCTTCATGAGTCAGGGTATCTAAAGTGCCCATGCCGATGCCGATGCAGCTGATGGTTCGTTTTTCCAATATTCTGGCAAAGTTACCTTCTATTTTTTGCTTAAGTACCGGCTCCAGCGCCTGCAGCACCGATTCATAATCCAGGCCACTCTCCTCCGGTCTGCGGATAATCACCAGACGCACACCAAGGGAACGCGCCGCACGCACTTTTTCCGGAAAGCCACCAGTGATGCCAGTGTCCTTTGTGACCAGCCAGGATGCCTTTGTCTGCTGCAGCAGCGCACGGTTCATCTCCTCGGAAAATGGTCCCTGCATCGCGCAGATCTGTTTTCCTTCCAGGCCAAGTTCCCGGCAGGAAGCGACAACCTGTACCGATGGAAGCACCCGTACAAACAGACGCTCCGTCTCGTGTACGCCTGCTGTGAAGGCCGGAAGTTCCTTGCTTCCTGTTGTCAGAAATATCGCGCCCTCCTGTCCATCCAGGTAAGCAGCTGCCTCTGCCGCGGAAGAAACGATCACATCATTTTTTACATCAATCACCGCCTCTTCGGCACGCAGAAAACGCAGGTACTTCATTTCCGTCATTTCACAGGCTTTTCTGATATTTTTGGAAACCTCCACTGCATAAGGGTGGGTTGCATCCACTACGACAAGGCACTGCTCGCTTTGAATCAGATCTGCCATCTGCTGCGTGTCAAGCCTCCCCTGCAGCACGTGTGCATATTCTGAGGGCTCGAGCACTTCCTCTCCGTAATCCGTCGCTACACATAAAGTATGCGCAATTTTATTGCGGCAGAGACATTCGGAAAGCATTCGTCCTTCTGATGTTCCGCCAAATATGATTACTTTCATCGGCCGGGTTCTCCTTTCTCTGCCGTTTCATAAAACCGGTCAGCCTGCCGGTTCGGCTTCACAGCAAAACGGACATTCACAATCCACTGCTCTTCCCACTGATAAGCATCCCGTCCACCGCTTAGTACTCAGCGCCCTTGAAGCGAGAGAATGCATGCTTATCTGCGTTCAAAACGAATGTTTCTAAACCATTCTTATAACCGAATTCTGTCTGCCCGGCTTTTGCTCTCACAAATTAATATTTTACCCGATCCGGTATCCGCGCGGAGTCACCATGCGGCCGCCGATCTCTTTTGTCATCGAATTTCCGATAAACACCGTCGTAAACATATTCACCTGCGTATCGCGAAGCTCTTTTAACGTATAAATAGCACGGCTCTCGCCTTCTCTTCCGATATTTTCTACCGTTCCGCAAATGCGGTCCTCCGGCAGCACAGAAAGAAGAATGTCACAGGCACGCTTCAGATAATCCGGACGCCCCTTGCTGGACGGATTGTAAAGGCAGATGGAAAAATCTGCTTCTGCTGCCAGTTTCAGACGCTTCTCAATCTTGTCCCACGGAGTCAGACGGTCGCTTAAGCTGATAACCGCAAAGTCATGCGTCAGCGGCGCACCAAGAACCGCTCCTCCGCTTAGAGCAGCTGTAACGCCCGGAATCACTTCCACCTCTACCTCCGGATAATCCGCTCCGATTTCCAGCATCAGACCGCTCATTCCATACACACCGGCATCGCCGCTGCAGACCATGGCCACTTTTTTTCCTTTTTCCGCTTCTTCAAATGCCATCTGACACCGTTTTGCTTCCTGCGTCATCGGCGTGGTCAGGTACTCTTTTTCCGGGTATGTTTCTTTTAACAGGTTCACATAAACCGTATAACCAATAATTGTATCACATTCCTGAAGTGTCCGGTCTGCTTTCACGCTCATCGCGTCAGCCGCTCCCGGTCCCATGCCGATTACATATACTTTATTTTTCAAATCGTATCCTCCATTCTTTCACTGCCAGCGCGGCAGTAACTCCGTTTTCTGCATATTTTTTATGGATCAGGTGGCTTCCCGCTCCGGCAAGCGCCAATGCCGACCGCTCACAGACATTGTCCACCCCCGTCGTCTTCGCCACAAATGAGGACGGTGTAAAGTCTCCCTTTACGCACTGCAATTCCTCCGCTGTAAATACGGTATAAGGCAGATTCCACTCGCTGCACAGTCCGAGAATGCCTGCTTCCTCTTTTTTCAGATCAATCGAGGCCGCGCCGGCCAGCGCCTCCCGCGAAATTCCGGATTCGGCAATCACACGCGTTACAGCTTCTCTGATCGCTTCTTTTTCTTTTCCTCTGCGGCATCCAACGCCAAGAACCACATTTCGCGGAATGAGATGCAGCACCTGCGCGTCTTTTGCGACCTGCTGCGGCCATTCATGACCTTCCGGTGACGGAACGGTGCGTTCTGATATCCAGATCATATTCCCTATCGGCTTTGTTTCATTTCCTTTACAGTTCTCCGGCACAGCAATATCTGACTTCACCGTATCACACGCTTTTGTCGAAACAGTATCTCTCTTTATATCTGTACTTTCCTTTTTTTCCAGCATCACAAGCTCCGAAGGACAGCTTCCCTCCACTGCGCCCTCGCAGTACACGCCGACCGGTTCGCCCCGCAGGATTGCAGCCTCTATCTTTTTTGCGTCTTTCATGCTCGCGATCCCAAGGGCGTTCTTCTTTGCAAAAACATCCACAGCGATCTTTCCGCGGACGTCCGAGGCCGTCGTGATCACCGGAACTGCTCCGGTACGTGCGCCGATCTCCTCCGCCAGCTCATTTGCTCCGCCGATGTGTCCGGAAACCAGGGAAATCACGTGATGTGCCTGCTCATCCATCACCAGTACCGCCGGATCTTTTGTCTTGCTCTGCAGAAACGGGGCAATCGTGCGCACTGCAATCCCGCAGGCACTGATGAAAAGGATGGCGCTGGCATCCGCAAACCGTGCCCGGCACCAGTCCTTTAAATTGCTTTCATACCAGATGATCTGCCAGGAATTTTCCAGCTGTCCGGCCAGATCCCGGCCAAGCGCCCGGCCTGGTTCTGTAAATGCGGCTATTCCAAGTATCTTCATATCCTATATTCCCCGTTTCTAATCGAAGCCGATATTTATAATTCGTTTCTCTGATTACTCATAACCTCTATAACGTATCTCATTTATGATACACACCATTCTTTATCCACTGCTTATTGCCCTTTGCAGCTTATAGCAGACTTACCTGCCCTGAATCACATACAGAGATACTTACTTCCGCTCCTGCGTTGCCTGACGGAACTCCGTCGTAAATGCCGGATGATACAGTTCGGAGCGATTATAGCCGCTCTGTGCCACGGTATCGCCGACAATGATCAGAGCCGTCTTTGTGATATTATACTCTTTTGCACACTGCGCCAGTGTCTCAACGGTGCAGATATGGCTCTCCTCTTCCGGCCAGGTTGCCTTGTATACAATCGCTGCCGGTGTATTCGGTGCATAACCTCCGGCGATCAGCTGCTCGCTTAATTTCTCCAGCATTCCCGTGCTCAGGAAAATAACCATCGTGGAACCATGAGAAGCCAGCTTTGCAATCTCCTCTTTCTCCGGCACCGGTGTCCTTCCTGCCATTCTCGTGATGATAACGGTCTGAGAAATACCCGGCAGCGTATACTCCATCTTCAGCGCGGAAGCCGCACCGCAGAATGCGCTGACACCAGGGCAGTAATCATATGCAATACCTTTCTCTTCAAGGACGTCCATCTGCTCCCGGATTGCACCGTATACGCACGGATCTCCGGTATGAAGGCGCACTGTCATCTTTCCAGCTGCCTCTGCCTTTTCGATCACGTCAAGCACTTCTTCCAGTGTCATCTTTGCACTGTCGTATACTTCGCAGCCTTCCTTTTTATACTGCAGCAGCTCCGGATTGACCAGAGAACCTGCATAAATAATCACATCTGCCTCGCCAAGCAGTCTGCTTCCTCTTACCGTAATCAGATCTGCCGCACCTGAACCTGCTCCTACAAAATGTACCATCGCTTATTTCTCCTTCTTTTCTTTTACAATGATCAGGGAATAATAGCCTGCATCCTCCGGAATCTCCTGCACACTGTGGAACACGCGCTGTGTCTTCATTCCACAGTTCTCTACCATAAATACGTCACAGTCTTCCTGCATCAGGCGTTCCTTTACTCTTCCTATTTTCTTTCCTGACTTCATCAGCACGCGAGTTCCTTCATAATTCAAGTCGTGGTCAATGTTGTAGACCGCCGGAATCACATGCAGCTCTTCTTTCGCCTCAGTCAGCGCCATATCTGCGCAGGCCGCAGCCGCACAGAAAGACGGGATACCGCTTATGATCTGCGTCTCATAGCCGCGTGTTTTGATGCGCTTGTGTACATACATAAAGGTCGAATATACGGTTGGATCTCCAAGCGTAAGAAATACCACATTTTTTCCGTCACGCAGATACGTTTCTACCTGATCTGCCGCGCGGTCATGGCTTGCCGCAAGTGCCTCCGGATCTTTCGTCATCGGCATCGGTACCGCCACCAGTTCTTTTTCTGCAACCTCCGGTGCTGCCTGTACTGCGATCTTATATGCTACCGTTTCTTTTGCTGTCTCGCCCGGCACTGCGATTACCTCGTTCTCCCGAATCATCCGCACTGCCTTTAAAGTCATCAGTTCCGGATCTCCCGGTCCTACTCCGACTCCGATCAGTTTTCCCATCATATGTTGTTCCTCATTTCTTCTGTCTTTTCATATTTCGCTGCCTTTGACGTTTTCTCAGTCAAAGCGGATATTCACAATTCTGTTTCACAGCCTGTCATTCTTCCCGGAAAGCCTTGCCCGCTCCGCTTCCATCTTCTCAAGAAGCTCATCCGCGCCCTTGGACCTTCCGAGATAACCGAACTGGTTCGAAAACAGAACCACTTCGGTCTGCAGCTGCCCTATGCAGTGTTTCTGCAGATGTTTTTCAATCCGCCCGATCATGATCTCCATTGTCTTTTTGAGCAGACCGGTCGGCTGCAGAATTTCAAGCGCTTCATCCGTCGTATTGGAAGCAAGCAGCTGCTGTGCCGTCTCCAGATCCGCCCCGGCGCGAACTGCCTGCGCTGCCATCAGCTCTGCCCTGCAATCAGCGTGTGCTGAGTGGGTGTTCATGATACCGCCGGACACCTTCACAAATTTTCCGATATGTGATACGAAAAGAATGCCTTTTACACCAAGTTCCACCGCCATATCAAGTGTCTCGCCGACGTAATTGCTGCACTTCATTGAATCTTCCGGCCGCAGATATTCCATCCGGCTTAAGAACTTCACAATGTCCCTTTCTTCAGAAGTATTCTCCGAAACTTTTTCCCTGTCATCATCGGCTTCTTTCTCTGAACCTTCTGCCAGGCGCTTTGCATTGTCCGCCTGTGCCCATTCCTTTTTCAGAAAATCTGCACCGTAATTCCCGGGCGTAATGAGAAGATATGTCTCACCGCTCTTCACTTTCTGCCGCATTTCGATGCGAATGCTCTCGATCAGCGCCTGCTCGCTCATTGGCACCACAATACCGCTTGTACCAAGGATCGAAATACCGCCTTCAATGCCAAGATGCGGATTAAAGGTGCGTTTCCCGACCTCCTCCCCGCCCTGAACAGAAATGATGATACGGATTTTCCCGTGATACCCGTACTGTGCGCAGACGCTCTGTACGCCCTCGCGGATCATCTGACGCGGTACTCTATTGATCGCAGCTGCACCGACCGGCTGTTCCAGACCCGGTTTTGTGACTCTTCCGACCCCTTTTCCACCGTCGATCTCGACCTCGGCACACAAATTGTCTTTCCTCTGCGCATCCGGTATTTCATTTCCATCCGTCTGCGAATCTATAGCTCCGCTTTCCATCGACTGTGCAGCCTCTTTTTTCTGCGGCTCTTCAGAACTTCCATCGGTTATCATCCCCGTTTCTTTCTTTTCTGTGGATCCGTCTTTTCCAGACGCAGCCATCTTTTCCGGCATAGAATCGCAGTTCACTCTCTCTGCCCGTGCAAAGATCAGCAGTCCGTCTGTCGCATCCGGATCATCGCCGCCGAATTTCCGCACCGCGCACGAGGCCGCATTTTCTTCCAGCTTCGGAAATTCCGTCTCCAGAAGGAGCTTGATTCCCCGGGGCGTCGTCAGCTGCACTTCCTTGCAGAGCTTCCTGCCAAGCAGCATGGAAGCCGCGGCCATCGACGCGGCGGTCGCACAGCTTCCGGTTGTGTAGCCGCATTGAAGCCGTTTATTTTTCTGCACGACGTAGACATCCTCGATGCCTGACTTCGGAAGTTCCTCTTCTGCAAGCGGCAGGGAACGCACCAACCTTAAAAACCGAACCGCCCCACCGTCCTGTACTGCCTGTTTTGCATGAGCGGCATCGCACGGCTCCTGTGCTCCAGACTGTAAATTATTTTTTCCAGCCCGCACACGATCCGGTTTTGCTCCGCACGCTTCCAGCGCTTCCGGAATCACCTCAAGTTCAAAACCCTGTACATTTTTAACCTGCCAGTCAAAATACGACCGTTTATCTGAGCAAAACCGCTCCATCACCGCCATGATCGTACCGCCATGTACAACGTACGCCACTGAATCTCTTCCCTTTTTTAACTGCTCTGTCACACTTTTTAAAAGTGCGCTGCAGCTGCGGTCTGCAAACTCCTGCCGGCTTTCTCCACCCGGAAACGGAAGCTCCCCACCGCTGTCGATCCAGCGCTGGTATGCTTCATTTCCGGTCAGTTCCTGGTAATTTTTATATTCGAACTCACCAAAGCTGCACTCCCGCAGTCCTTCTTTTGTCTCGGTCGGTATCCCCGGAAACAGAAGTGCGGAAGTCGCCACGCATCGCTTCATCGGAGACGTCACCGTCTGCTGCGGAACCGGATACCGCCTGCGGTTCTTTTTCACCCATGCCACTGCATCTGCAGTCAGCGGTTCATCGGTACTTCCAACGTACCGTTTCTCCAGATTTCCGGAGGTCGTGCCATGCCGGATCAGATAAACTCTCATCTTCTGCTCCCGTCCAGCTGGTACAGCAGCGCATTGCAGATCGCCGCCGCTACATTGCTGCCGCCTTTTCTTCCGCGTGCCACGATATACGGCACATCTGTCTGCATGATCAGCTCCTTGGACTGTACGACATTGACAAAGCCTACCGGCACACCGATAATCAGTTCCGGCCGGAAGCTTCCCTCCTGGATTTTTTCGTACAGCCGTATCAGTGCAGTCGGTGCGTTTCCAACCGCATAAATCAAAGGACGGTTCAGCGCCGCCGCTTTATCCACGCAGACGGAGGCACGTGTCACACCAAGTCGCTTTGCCTCAGCCGCCACATCTTCATCTGAAATAAAGCAATGTGCCTCACCTCCGGCAAGCTGCAAACTCTTTTTATTAATACCAGAAAGTGCCATTTTTGTATCCGTTACGATCCAGGCACCGTTTCGCAGTGCGTGCTGCGCTACTTCCACTGCATGATCAGAAAAACACAGATTCCGGATATAATCAAAATCTGCTGACGTGTGAATGACACGCTTGATGATCATGGCCCGCTCATCATTCGGGATTGCATCCCCTGCTTCCTCCGAAATAATTTCAAAACTTCTGCGCTCGATCTCCATCGGACCGAGGCGCTCAATCTGATCCAAATCCATGCTGCTCCTCCTTTTCCTGACCTTATCCATTTCCGAAAATTGCCCTGATCCCTGCCCAGAGTTTGTCATTCTAAGGTCATTTTTGATATATACATTCTATTTGATTCCCATAATCCGGTAAATTCGCTCCATGTCAAGGTGCTTTCTCAGCCCCTCTGCCAGAAGATCGTACTGCTGTTCCTTAAACGCTGCAAAATCGACTGCGCTTCCAAGCTGATCTGCAACGCCTTTCTTTTTGGCCAGCGCCTGTACAACAGCCGTGACAATTTCTTCGCTGTCAAAAATACCGTGCACGTATGTGCCGCAGACGTTTTTGCTCCAGGCACCTTCCTGCCAGCATTTTCCGGTAATTGTATCCTCGATCTCGGTAAACGGATGTGCATTTTCTCCGTAAGTTGTCCGCCCCATATGGATCTCATAGCCGACAAGGTGTTTTCCGGTCAGCGCCCGTGCCAGATAAGATTCCTCTCCTGCGCAGTCCCTTTGTGTTCCATTGGCGGTTCCAAGTACACAGCCTTCCACCCGGGTGCGTGCTTTTTCCGCTTCAAAAATCGTTTCTGTATCCAGAAGCCCCATTCCACGGACCGTACCGCCCTCTTCTACACCATCCGGGTCTGCGATCGACTTTCCAAGCATCTGGTAACCGCCGCATACACCAAAGATCGCAGTGCCTGCTTTCTGTGCCTTTAAGATCAGCGCTTCCAGACCGTTTTGACGCATCCACAGAAGATCACGCATCGTATTTTTGGTACCCGGAAGAATAATCAGATCCGGATGCCCCAGCTCACCCGGTTCTTTGACGTAACGCACGGTCACGCCCTCAATGCTCTCAAACACATTGAAATCGGTAAAATTCGAAATGCGCGGGACACGGATCACCGCAATATCAATCAGCCCAACCTGCTTCTCCCCATCCAGACGCTCACTTAAACTGTCCTCATCCTCCAGGCTGACCTGAAGATACGGAGCCACTCCTACAACCGGAATGCCGGTCAGGTCCTCCAGCATCGCAACACCAGGGTCAAGGATCGTCTTATCGCCACGGAATTTATTGATGATCAGTCCCTTGATCCGTGCTTTTTCTTCCGGCTCCAGAAGTTCGACTGTCCCGTAAAGCTGCGCAAATACGCCGCCGCGATCAATATCACCGACCAGAAGCACCGGAGCATCGACTAATTTTGCCATGCCCATGTTGACAATGTCATCTTCTTTTAAATTGATCTCTGCCGGACTCCCGGCTCCCTCGATCACAATGATGTCATACTGCTGTGCCAGATGATCGTATGCCTTTTTCACATCTGGAAGCAGCGATTTCTTCATTTTAAAATAATCGCGGGCATTCATTGTACCGAGCACTTCACCATTTACGATTACCTGAGAGCCGATGTCATTCGTCGGCTTGAGCAGGATCGGATTCATCTCGACTGATGGCTCAATTCCTGCTGCCTCTGCCTGCATGACCTGTGCGCGGCCCATCTCCAGGCCTTCCTTCGTGATAAAGGAATTTAAGGCCATGTTCTGCGATTTAAACGGTGCTGTCCGGTATCCGTCCTGATGAAAGATCCGGCACAGTCCAGCCGCAATCACGCTCTTTCCGGCGTTCGACATGGTTCCCTGAATCATGATTGCTTTTGCCATTCCGTTGCTCCTTTCTTTTTTTCCAAAAATGCCTCAAGCACCGCAAGAAGACCTTCATTCTCTTTCTGGCTTCTGATGCAGATCCGGTAATATTGCCGGGCTTCTTCTGTTTTTCCGAACATCAATTCTTCCTGCCGGACACCGATGGCAGCTGTGCCCTTATTCGTTTCCAGCCCACGGAAATTGCTGCAGTCGCGAATCAGATATCCATGTGCTACCGCATATTCCACCAGCCCGGCCGGACCGGAAAAAAGAAGATAATTCGTACACGACGGAAATACCGTATAGCCGCAGGCTCTCAGTTTTTCTGTCATCCAGCCGCGGTTGACCGCTGTCATTTCTGCGGTTCTGGCCGCAAATTCCTTCTCTCCTGCAGCTGCCTTTGCTGCCATCTGTGCCGGAAGCGACACGTTCCACGGCTGCATGAGAAGCCGCATTTTTTCCATGAGCGCCGTATTCCTGCAGATTCCATAGCCAACGCGCAGTCCCGGCATTGCATACATTTTTGTGAATGACTTGATCACAAATACGGTTTCTTCCTCGAACAAGGCTGCCTCCGTTGTTTTTGCAGCATCCTCTTCCGTCAGAAAATCAAAAAAACTTTCATCTGCTACCAGCCAGATCTTATGATCCCTGCAGTGCGCACGGACAGCCGCAAGCACTTCTTCTGGAATCAGCCGTCCCGTCGGGTTGTTCGGATTGCCAAGGATCACCAGATCTGCATCTGCCGGGATCTGCGAGACAAATTCCGCTGTCAGTTCAAATCCGTCCTCCGCCCTCAGCCAGACATTTGTAATCTGGCAGTCCACAGCCTGAAGTGACTGCTCATATTCAAAAAAGCAGGGCTGCGCCAGCACCGCATGCTTCGGCCGAAGCGACTGCGCCAGCAAAAACATCAGCTCCGCCGCACCATTTCCACAGATCACCTGATCCGCACTCACATTCTCCCGCTTTGCCAGAATCTGCCGCAGTTCTTTGCTCCCCGGCTCCGGATAGTGGATCGATGCATCGATCGCATCAAGAGCCGCGCGCCGAACAGAATCCGGCATACCGAGAAAATTGATATTGGCAGAAAAATCTGCCGCGTTTTTGTGTTCATAAATATTGCCGCCATGTTTATGCGTCATATTCTGTCGTCCTTTTCCATCTGAAACCGGTCATTTACAGGGATTCCTGTCTTCTCACCGGCTGTCATATTCTGTCTGATTTGTTACAAGCCACCGTCGATCTTATCACAGAATCTAAAGTTCGGCTATGACTTAAAGTCCTCTGCTTCAATTGCGGGGAGCAATAAGCAGTGGCGGGGATTGCGAATCCCTCCTTGGGGTCAGATCACCCAGATCAGCACCGCCTTTACCATTCCAAACACCAGCAGCGCCAGCGCGGCGGCCGTATACATCATCCGGTTGATCTTCGCAATGTCTGAAACCTCAATCGGGCGGATGTCATCCCCGATAAACGGCTTTTTATGCAGTTCCCCGAAATACCAGGCATCCCCTGCCAGCTGCACATGAAGTGCACCGGCTGCGGCTGCCTCGGTCTGCGCTGAATTCGGGCTTGCATGTTTATAGCGGTCTCTGCGAAAGATCTTCCACGCCATCTTTCCGTCGCAGCCGCAAAGAGGTGCGGACAGGATCAGAAACAGTGCGGCAAGTCGCGCCGGGATAAAATTCGCGATATCATCCAGATGCGCCGGAAACCAGCCAAAATTCATGTATTTTTCATTCTTGTAGCCGAGCATGGAATCCATCGTATTGATGCTCTTGTAAAAGAATCCACCGGCTCCGCCTGCAAGAATCAAAAAGAGTAACGGAGCCGCCACACCGTCCGCATAATTTTCCGCCACGGTCTCGACTGCCGCTTTGATCACGCCGGTCTTTGTCAGATTCTGAGTATCCCTTCCGACAATTCTGCTGACTGCTTTTCTCCCGGCCTCCAGACCTTCTGTCTCAAGCGCATGTCCAACGTTCATGCTCTCCTTCTTTAAGGTCTTTGCTGCCAGTACAAAGTAGCAGAGCACTGCGTCCGCCAAAACGCCCAGCCAGAAATTTGCCGTATACGCTGCATAAAGGATCACTGCAGGTATTGTCGTCGAAATGGTGACGACAAGTATTGCACAAAGCACACCTGCCGCACGCTCCCCTGTTTTTGTTTTCGGGAACAGTTTTCTTGTCACCTTCTCCACGAAGGCGATCAGATATCCGACCAGGCAGATCGGATGCCAGGCCGTCTGCGGGTCACCGAGCAGTAAATCGAGCGCCGCTCCAATTACAACGGCTATTAAAGATCCCATTGCATAACTCATTTTCCCAAATACTCCTCCAATTCCATGCGCGTCCGCTTCACCAGACCATGATCCGTTCCGGATGCTGTCAGTCCGATCACAAGCCCGTCCTTTGTCACAATCGACGGAAAATAGAAATCACAGAGTTCCTTCTCACTGCAGCTGTTTGCCGGAATCTTTCGCTCTTTCGCCGCTGTCACGATCTTTCGGTTCAACTCCCGGTCGTCAGTTGCCGCCAATACCAGATCCGCCGTATCAAGAAGTTTCTCCGTGTAACGTTCTTCCAGCAGGCGAATCGGATATTTTTCGGAAAGTTCCCGGATCTCCGGCCTCATCTGTGGTGCGCAAACGGTAATCGTTCCCGCAAAACCGCATAAAGTGCGGATCCGCCGCGCTGCGATTGTCCCGGCGCCCACCACCAGAATGTTTTTTTGTGATAAATCAATAAATAGAGGAAAATACATTCATTCTCTCCCTGTTTCTTTTTTCTGATACAACTTATATAAGCATGAGCAGCCTGCCGCCCATACAACTATTGGCAAAATACCACAATTATTTTGCCATCCGCTTCTCGCTCCACGCCACGAACTCCGTCAGGTCTGCAGCTTCCAGAACCGTCCGATAGTTCTTCACCGAAATTGCTTCCGGGCATTCCGCGCCATGCGCTCCGTAAAGCAGTACGTGCATGCCTGCCGCGAGTGACCCCTTTGCATCTCCCTGCGGATGGTCACCGACAAAAAGGCATTCCTCCGGCGCACAGCCGCTCTTCTGAATACACAGATCGAAGAACCGGCGATCCGGCTTCTCCGCTCCCGCCTCCTCGCTTGTCACGATCCAGTCCGGATAAGCAGAAAGACCAAGCCGCTCCAGCTTGCGGTACTGAATATAGGCAGTCATATTGGTACCAATACCAATTCGAACGCCGCTTTCCTTCAGCTTCTGCATCCAGCTGCGGATATAGGGGTACGGAACCACACCGGTCAGAAACGCATCCCAGTACGCATGGTACATCTGCAGCGCATGCGGAAACAGCGGTTTTTGCAGGTCTTCCAGCATCAGCTGAAACCGGATCAGGCGATTGTGGACCGCTGCAGTCCGGCTTCCGATCTGCTCTTCTTCTTTTCGATATGCCGCACCATAGACCTGCCGGAACTCTTCCGGAGCCGTCTGAAAACGTCTCCTGCAGTACTGCGCCAGCGCCTTCATTCCGGTCTCATGGCAGCTGTTGTAATCATACAGCGTACCGTCCACATCAAAGATAACCGTCTTTATCATATCGTCTCCTTCGCATTCTTGATCACCATGCCAAGCCCGCACGCCACACGCACGACTTCTTCGGAACGTTTTGCAAGTGCGCTGCAGATCCGCCCGGTCATTTCCCGGTACTCCCGGTCAAACTGATCCATCGGAACGATGCCGTACCCCAGTTCATTTGTAACGATGACAATCTCCGGATTCTTTTCATACAGCCATGCGGCAAATGCCTCTGCCTGACTGGCAGCACCCGTGATCCAGGACTGATCTTTTTTAGAATCCTGAATCATGTTCCGAATCAGTTCATGGAAATGATAGACGCCCTTGCACGTCCCAAGTGCCTCTCTTTCACATACAGCGCCATCGATCCAGCCATCTGTGATCTGATAACGCTCTTTTGCATACGCCAGCTTTCCCTGAAACGTACCGCCGATTACCATTTTCATTTCGCCTGTCTCCTTCTGTCTCACTTATCATACAGAACAGTCATCCGCTGTTTCCTGCACCCTGCAGGCACCTGGAAAACAAACTTCATTTGTAACTGTTCAGAGCCAAGCAAAATTTCATAAAACAGGCGGAAAATGCTTGCATTTTTAAGCCTGTTTTTGAAATTTTATTTGGCGGATACGCCACACCGACGAAATGCGTAGCATTTTGGAGGTTGGCTCTGAACAGTTACCTTCATTTCGAGTATTCGCAATCTGCTTTCCTCGCTTTACTTATATTTTCATTCGGATCAGCTGCACTGCGACCATACATGCCGGCATAATCAGTTCACACATCGAGAGAAACCAGCCCGCCAGATCTCCGTTGATCCCGCCGAAATTTTTTATCGCCATATAGTGATAATATGCAAAGGTGAGCAGTGCGCCGACCGTTCCTGCAATCCCGTACCACGGATTGATCCAGATCATCAGTGCAAATGCGATTACAAGATAGCAGATCAGGGTGATCTGAATGCGTTTTGTCTCTGCCTTTTTAGAAAAATCAGCGACAGTCCCTTCTTTTTTCATCTTTGGGAACGTCACAACCGCAAAACCGCTGAGTGATCTCGATACAACAAACGTAAACGCGTACACCGGAAGAATCAAAATATCAATGCTGTGTGCCACTCCATATAATAAGAAGAAATATACCACACATGTGATGATTGCAAATGCGCCCGCATGGGAATCCTTCAGGATCTCAATCCGCCGCTCCAGCGGTCTCCAGGAGCTGAGTGCATCCGCCGTGTCCAGCATCCCGTCCAGATGGATTCCTCCGGTCACAAAGACCGGAATCATCATCAGAACAATCGCTGCCAGCGCAGCATCCACCGAAAGCCAGGATGCCAGATGATACCAGCCAAAACACAGCGCACCGATCACCGCACCGATCCACGGGAAAAAGCACATGACGTATTTCATATTTTCTTCCGTCCAGTCACAGCGCATCATCGGAATCCGTGAATACATGGAAAATGCGATGCCGAAGCTGTTTGCCAGTCGTTTCATTTTATGTCCTCCATATCAAAATCAAAGCAAATATTCATAACCCTCTCTTATTGTCATTCGCAGGAATCTTCCGCCCCACTGTTGCCTGCTCCACAGGGAATCTCCTGATCTGATCTCAGGCAAGGGCAACCGGAATCCCATACACCACCTCTGTCACGCGCTCCGCGTGCGCCGCCAGCTGCTGATTTATTTCGCCCAGATAGTGAAGGTACTGCATTGTGGAATCATCATACGTAATTCCATCTGAAAACACCTCGTTTGTCACAACAATCAGGGGATCCGCCTGTCGTTTCAGATTCAGGATCCCGCGCACGACTGAACGGACCGTATCCTCTCCGGCTCCGGATGGATCATACATCTCATTCGCAGTCAGGTTCGACACGCATTCCAGAAGCACGGCACTTCCCTGCGGGATCGTCACGGCTTCCAGACCGGTATAGCATTCAAGCGTCTCAAACTGTTTTTCTTTTCGCATCTCCCGGTGGCGTTTTACGCGCATCTTGCCCTCTTCTCCATACGGCATCATCGTCGCCACATAGATCCGTTTTTTTTCTCCTGCTTCCATCACCTGCTGCTCGGCATAGGCGGATTTGCCGCTGCCGCTGCCGCCGGTGATGAGATGCATCATGCCAGAGCGCCGAAATACGCCCCGGCTGCTTCTGCCATTTTTCCAAGTTCTTCTTCGGTATGTGCCGCAGAAAGGAACATCGCCTCAAACTGTGACGGTGCGATATAGTAACCCTTTTCAAAGATATAGCGGAACCACTGTGCAAATGCCTTCGTATCGGATGTCTTTGCAGACGCGTAATCAACAACCGGATCCTTCGTGAAATACAGACAGCCGAGAGAAGCGATGTGATTTACGTGATATCCCTGCGGTGACTTCGATGCTGCCGCATCAAGCCCTGTATAGAAACGGTCTGCCTTTGCATTCAGCTCAATATAAATTTCCGGATGCTCTTTTAGGATGCGAAGCTGTGTCAGCCCTGCCTGCATGGCAACCGGATTGCCGCTTAAGGTACCTGCCTGGTACACCGGACCTGCCGGAGCTACCATGGACATGATCTCTTTTCTTCCGCCGTACGCACCGACCGGCATGCCGGCTCCGATGATTTTTCCGTACGTTACAAGATCCGCATCCACACCGAAATAGCCCTGTGCGCCTTCATAACCAAGCCGGAAGCCTGTAATGACCTCATCAAAGATCAGCAGCGCACCGTATTTCGTACACAGGCGGCGCAGTCCTTCGAGAAATCCTTTCTTCGGCGGAACAACTCCCATATTTGCCGCTACCGGCTCCACGATGACGGCTGCGATCTCCTGCGGGAACTGTTCAAATAAAGTTTCCACGGAACTCAGGTCATTGTAAACGGCTGACAGTGTATCTTTCGTACAGCCCGCCGGTACACCCGCACTGTCCGGTACACCCGCCGTCATCACACCAGATCCGGCCTGTACGAGCAGCGCATCCGAATGTCCGTGATAGCAGCCCATGAATTTTACAATCTTATCTCTTCCGGTAAAGCCGCGCGCCGTGCGGATCGCGCTCATCACAGCCTCGGTTCCGGAATTGACCATGCGCACCATGCCGATGTTGCGCACGGTGGAGCAGATCAGCTCTGCGATCTCCACCTCTGCTTCGGTCGCTGCGCCGTAGCTCAGACCCTTCTCGCAGGCGCGGATCACCGCCTCACGGATCTCCGGATGATTGTGGCCAAGGATCATCGGTCCCCAGGAACCGACGAGATCCAGATAACGTTTTCCATCTGCATCTGTCATATAACCGCCATCCGCAGATGCGATAAACCGCGGGTTTTCACCGACTGAACCAAAAGCACGCACCGGACTGTTTACGCCGCCCGGAATCACTTCACATGCACGTTTAAACAATTCTTCTGATCTGCTCATTATCCGATCCGTCCTTCCTTAATGAATTTTGCGATTTCCGGCGCATAGTAGGTCAGATAAAGATCCACGCCTGCGCGGTATGCGGCAACTGCCGTCTCACAAATAATCTTTTCCTCGTCAATATAGCCAAGGGCAGCGCCTGCCTTGATCATTGCGTACTCACCGCTTACGCTGTAAGCCGCCACCGGAAGATGAATGGCTTCCTTTACTTTGGCAACGACATCCAGATAGGACATAGCCGGTTTAACCATGATGATATCTGCGCCCTCTTCCACATCAAGCAACGCCTCCTTGATGCCCTCACGGCTGTTGTGGTAATCCATCTGATAACCTCTTCGGTCACCGAATGACGGCGCAGAACCCGCCGCATCGCGGAACGGACCATAAAATGCAGACGCGTATTTTACGGCATAGGACATGATCGGAGCCGTCTCATAACCGTTTGCATCGAGCGTCGTACGGATCGCACGCACTCTTCCGTCCATCATATCCGACGGCGCTACCATATCCGCACCCGCCTGAATATGGGAAAGTGCCGTTCTGGAAAGAAGCTCCAGGCTCTTGTCATTGTCGACCTCGCAGCCACACAGCATACCGCAGTGGCCGTGGGAGGTGTATTCGCACATGCATACATCCGTGATCACATAAAGCTGATCTGCATATTCCCTCTTGATTGCCCGAAGTGCCTTCTGAATGATTCCGTCCTCTGCCCACGCGCTGCTTCCCACTTCATCTTTGTGATCTGGGATACCAAACAGCATAACGGATGTCACACCGGCATCCAGAAGCGCATCCAGCTGCTCCGACACACGGTCCACCGTATAACGGTACTGGCCCGGCATCGTCGGAATCTCCTCTTTCTGATTCGTTCCCTCTTTTACAAACATCGGATAGATCAAAGAGGACTCGTCCACGCGTGTCTCCCGCACCATCTTCCGAAGCAGTTCTCCTTTTCTCAGTCTTCTTGGTCTGATACTCATTTCCATGATTTATAACCTCTTTTCTGTTTCTCTGAAATCTTCTCAGTCTGTTTTATAACAAAACGGATTTCCTGCCGCTTACCTCCATCAGTTTATCGATCAGGCTGTCAATGGATGCTTTTTCAGACATCCAGGTCTGCATGCCAAGTGCATCTGCTGCCTCTTTCGTCTGTCTTCCGATGCAGATTGCGCGTACCTTTGTATCATCCAGCCCCGCTGCTGCAGCGGCAAAGCCTTTCACCGTCGATGCGCTCGTAAAGATCACATAATCCCGTCCGCCGCTCGAC
Organism: Lachnospiraceae bacterium; assembly: GCA_902363665.1. GTDB lineage: Bacteria > Bacillota > Clostridia > Lachnospirales > Lachnospiraceae > Choladousia. Next base: position 27,049 of record CABJAW010000023.1, read on the forward strand.
AGCTCTGCTGCCAGGTCAAGCGCCGGTGTCTCTTCTTCCGTGTCCAATCCGTAATACGTATCGTACGTCGGGACATCCGATACCTCCAGGCCGGATACCTGTGCAAGTGCCGAAATCAGCTCCTGATTGCCGATCGCCGCACGCGGAATCAGAATGCGAAGTGATTTCTCAGTATCTTTCTTCGCCAGTTCTTCTTCACAGACTGCGGCAAGTGCCATGCCAAGGTGCTCCCCGTCGTAAACCTCCGGCATCAGATCGCCGTAAAAACCATACTTCTCCAGTTCCTTTTCAGATCCGCTGCCGATCACAGCAAACCGTGTCTTTGCAAGGCGCCTTACATCCAGTTTCTTTCGCTTCATCTCCTCAAAGAAGATCCGCACACCGGTCGGGCTTGTAAAGACAATCCAGTCAAATGCGTCCACCGTATCCAATGCCTCTGCAAATGCCCCACCTTCTCTTGCTTTTGTCTGGATCGCCGGAATCTCCACGACCTCCGCACCGAGTTTTCTAAGCCGGAGTGAAAGCGTCCCTGCCAGTTCTTTGGGTCTTGTCACAAACACGCGCACGCCGCCGAGCACACGCTTTTCTGCCCATGAAAATTCATCGGCGAGCGCACACACCTCTCCGACCACAATAATCGCCGGTGTGATGGCTCCATGTCTTGCAACTGTTTCCGGCAGCGTCGCCACCGTTGCGACAATGCGGTTCTGTGCCGCTGTTGTCCCCCGCGCCAGAAGCGCCGCCGGCATCTCCGGGCGGATGCCAGCCTTTAAAAGGCCGTCGCAGATTGCCCCCAGTGAGGAAACGCCCATCAGAAATACGAGTGTCCCTTTTGTGCGGACCAGTGCCTCAAAGTCAATGTTATAAGCCTCACCTTCACGCTTATGCCCCGTGATGATATGAACAGACGAGCAGAAATCACGATGCGTCACCGGAATGCCCTGATAAGCCGGAACTGCAATCGCTGAGGTCACGCCCGGCACTACCTCATACGGTACCCCTTCGCGTACGAGCACTTCAAGTTCCTCACCACCGCGACCGAACAGAAACGGATCGCCGCCCTTTAAACGCACGACACGTTTGCCTTCAAGCGCCTTTTCTGCCAGCACCTCGCTGATCTGTTCCTGGCGCATGGTATGATGGCTTGAGCGTTTTCCGACATTGATCGTCTCTGCCGTATCCGGAATCATCGCAAGAATACCCGGCCCAACAAGGGCATCGTACACAACGACCTCCGCATCTTCCAACACCTGACGCCCCTTTAAGGTGAAAAGTCCCGGATCAGACGGACCGGCTCCAACGAGCCAAACCTTTCCGCAGCCATTTTGCTTTGCACGGAATTCAGCTGCAAGGGCATGTCCCACATGCTCCGGATCGCGTACCGATCCGCTGCGGCTTCCTGTATACACTGCACCGGTTGCCTCATTCTGATAAAACGCGCGCAGATGCAGTGTCTCTCCCTCCACTGTCGCATGCGCCGCGATCGGATCGCTGCAGTTTCCGCCAAGACCGCACACAAACGCGCGCTCCGCCTTTGCACAGGCTTCTCCCCCGCGGTCATTGTAGCCCTTTAGCCAGCTGTAATCCTCGCCTGCTCTTCCCTGCACGGCAAGAATTCCCTGACCGGCTGCCGGAATCATCTCATCCGGTTCAAAATACCGGCTGATCCGGTATTCCAGGCCAAGTCGTTTCAGTCCGGCTGCTGCCAGGATCGTCGCGGAAAATTCACCGGAATCCAGTCTCTTCAGCCTCGTCTGCACGTTTCCGCGGATCGTCTCAAACTTTGCCTGCGGATACAGCTTCTGAAACTGCACCATTCTCCGCTTACTTGAACAGCCGACCGGCCTGGAAAAATCGATTTCAGTCGCTCCTTCCGGCAAAATCAGTGCATCACGTGGATCCTCACGCCTAGAAAAAGCGAGCAGCGGAAGTTCCTCCGGCAGCTCCGTCGGCACGTCCTTTAAGCTGTGTACCGACAGATCTGAACGCTTCTCAAGCAGTGCATGGTCAAGCTCCTTTACAAAAAGACCCTTTCCTCCAGCTCGCTCCAGCGCCTGATTTAAGATCTTGTCACCAGTCGTTTTCATCGTCAGAATCTCGATCGTCTTCTGCGGCAGCGTCTTTTGCAGGTAGTCCTGCACCATCTCCGCCTGGATCACCGCAAGGCGGCTCTCCCTGCTTCCTATTATAATCTTATCTTTCATACCTGTTCTATCATCCTTCTTTGTAAACCTTTTCTAATCCGTCGAGGCACTCCAGAAAGGCTTTTCTGCTGATCTCATCGCGCAAACCGAACAGCATCTTGTTCACCGCCCGCATAGATGCCTGCAGAATATCTTCCTTCAGCTCTTCCCTTTCATTTGCCTCCACCGGAAGCTGCTGCAGTTTTTTCGTCAGGCGCACCTCAAGGTCCACAGCCGCCTCTTCTTTGATCTTCTGGATCCGCGGGATCAGATCACGTCCCTCATACCAGCTGTAAAATTCACCGATCTGGTCCGCAAAGCACTCCTCTGCCGCCGCGATCGCCGCTTTCTGTGCATCGCTTCTTGCTTCTTCCCGAAAGCAGTCGATATCATACAGTGCTATGCCCGGAATCTCACGGATCGTCAGCTCGAAGTCACGCGGCACAGCCAGATCCACCAGGATCATCGGATGCTTCATTCCCTGCTCGACCTGCTCTTTTGTCAGCGTGAAATTTGGACTGACAGTCGCACTGAACACGTAATCACACTCCCCAAATAAACTCATACGCTCTCCATAGTCAATTCGCCTGCAGCCGCGCGGGATCTCGACCACACCGCTTCGATACTGGCGCACCGTTACCGTGACATCGGCACCCTCTTTTTCCAGTGTCGTTGCCGCCAGCTTGCCCATTACGCCGTTTCCGATCACAAGGCATTTTTTTCCTGTAAATTCCATGCCATCCTGCTTCAGCGTATTGATCGCCGTACGTACAACGGAATGGTCTGCCGGTGAAAGTTCAATGTCGGTCTTCACTTTTTTCGCCGCTGTCACTGCCATTCGGAACAGTGTCTCCATCACATGATCCGCCGCATACTGGTCTCTCGCAAATGTCAGCGCGTCGCCAACCTGCGTCACAATCTGGTCTTCACCAAGAATCCGGGACTCCAGTCCACCTGCCAGGCGGAACAGATGATGTACCGCCTCATAACCCTCCCGGTAAACGAAATATCCCTCGTAAGGTTCAGGTGAAACCTGCTTAATCTCACAAAGCAGTCCGAAAAGCGAGCCATGAAATTCTTCAGAAGTGCTCGCCCACAGCTCCATGCGGTTGCAGGTCGAAAGGATCACACAGCCGTCAATTCCAGGCACTGTCTTCAGATACTCCAGTGCCTCCGCCTTTTTTTTCTTTGTAAAGGAAAAGACGGTTCTGACGTCGATCCCAGCCAGATTGTGGTCGATTCCTGTCATTCGTATACTCATAAAATAAATCCTGCCTTTATTACTCGATTACTCTTTATTACTGTACTGCCGCAATATGCTCTGCAAGGAGGCTTCTCACCTGCGGATACTCGCCGAGTCCCTTCAGGATGCAGCGTACCTCATAGCCCTCTGCTTCCAGAAGAGATTTCCAAGAATCCTCTTCATCCCCTGCCAGGTCATTCGTCGCATGATCACCAGCCACAATCATAAACGGAGCCAGAGCAATCTTCTTCAACCCTGTTTTTTTCAGCAGCTTCTTTACATTTTCCAGCTCCGGATAGCCCTCGACCGTTCCAACAAAAATATTCGGATAGCCCATATCTTTAAACTGATAATCCAGCGCCGCGTAAATACTGTTCGCAAAATGCTCTGTGCCGTGTCCCATCAGAATCAGCGCTTCATCCTTTTCGACCGGCAGATTTTCTGCTACCGCTTTGATAATCTTTGTCTGATCCTCCATGCTGGTAAGCAGCGGTGCACCAATGGCTACGCGGGAAAAATGACTGCTGTACGCTTTTGCGTCCTCCGTCATCAAATCATTTTCATAGCCGTTCATGACATGCGTCGGCTGCACGATCACTTCCTCAATTCCATCCTTTTCCATCTGTTCCATCGCCTCACGTACATTCATGATATGGATGCCGTCACGAGCTTTCAGCTTTTTCATGATCATTTTGCTGGTCCATGCACGGTATACCTGATACTCCGGGTATGCAGCCTGGATTTCCTGCTCAATGCAGTCGATCGTCTTTTTTCTCGTCTCTTCATAACTTGTGCCGAAACTTACCACAAGGATCGCCTTTTTCATTTCCTCTTCCTCCTACACGTAAAAAGCATCCCGTCTCCGGAATGCCCCTGTGCGCCAGAAGCCACTTCCTCAGCCAAGAAGCGGCTCTGTCTCTGCGAATATCCTGACTTAGCTTCTCTCTTCAAGGCTCCTTCCCGGTTTCGGCATTGTTCAACCAGTGGTTCTTGCCCCGTCGTCTGCATTACAGTAGTGGTGACTGTCCCGGATTTTCACCGGATTTCTCGCATACGCTCTTTCTATGTTATCTATTATTTTGTTTATTGTCAAGATTCTGACAAAAAATGACTTCGTCCAAAGTTTATATCTAATCCGCTCCGTATACACGGATCACAGAGTCAACCTTCTGCACGTTCGGTTTTTCGGAAATACATTCCACAGCTTTTCGGAAATCGCCCTCCCGTACCCGGGCCGTAATCACAACGATCTCTGCAAAATCACCGCTCCTGCGTTTCTGGATCATCTGCTCCACGCTGACCTGATGCTGCGCGAATACATCTGCCAGCATTGCCAGTACACCGATCTTATCCTCTACCTGCACACGCAGGAAATACCGGCTGTTGATCTCTTCCATCGCAACGACCGGAAGCTGTTTGTAACATGTACAGGAAACACGTCCACAGCATCCGTGCACAATGTTGCGTGCAACTTCAAATACATCGCCGACCACTGCACTCGCCGTCGGAAGCTCGCCTGCGCCGCGGCCTAAGAACATTGCATTATCCACCGCGTCACCGCGTACAAAAACGGCATTGTAGGAATCGTTTACCGCTGCCAGTGGATGAGACTCCGGAATCAGCATCGGCGCCACATACGCCTCAATGCCTTTTTCTGCCATATGAGCCATACCGATCAGCTTGATGCAGCAGCCCATCTCCTTCGCATAGCGGATATCATTTGCAGTGATCTTTGTGATTCCCTCGTTCTTCACATCCTCAATCGTCACTCTTGAGTTGAATGCGATCGATGCCAGGATCGCTACCTTGCGCGCCGCATCAAGTCCCTCGATATCAGCTGTCGGATCGGCCTCCGCATAGCCAAGCTTCGTTGCAAGTGCCAGTGCATCTGCAAACTCCATATTTTCCTGCGCCATCTTCGTCAGAATAAAATTCGTCGTCCCGTTGATGATACCCATGACTTCTGTCAGATGGTTTGCCGCAAGAGATTGCTTCAGCGGAAGGATCACCGGAATCGCACCTGCTACCGCAGCCTCAAACATCAAGTCGCAGCCCTTTTGCTTCGCCAGATCCAGCAGGTGTCCGTGATCTGATGCGATCAGATCTTTGTTTGCCGTCACCACATGCTTTCCAGCTTCGAGTGCCTCCCGGATGTATGTTCTTGCAGGCTCCAGTCCTCCCATCAGCTCGATCACGATCTCGATGGAATCATCCTTTACGATCTCCTCCCAGTCGTCCGTGACAAGCTCCGGAAGCCCGGTCTTTGCCGCTGCCTTCGCGGTGTTGCGCACCAGGATTTTTTTCACCTCGATCACAGCTCCGAGCTTGTGCTGCATTTCTTCCTTCTGCGCCTGGAGCACCTTCCAGGTGCCGGTGCCAACCGTTCCAAGTCCGAGAATCGCTGCATATATCGTTCTGTTTTCCATATTCCGCCTCCGTAACTGCTGTCGTCTTTCCTGACAGTAATTCTTTTTCTTCCACAGTATATCGAAAATAGTAACAAAATACAATGGGAGAATTGTATTTATTCTTGTCCCGGAGCAGAATTGATGCTACTATATTCAAAGAAATATACATCATTCATCACAAAGGGCTCTGAATCAAATGAACCTTCTCAATCCGCTTACGGTTTCATGAACGGTTTTCGCATCCAGAACCCTGCAAAAAGGAGGTCTTTCTCTTGAATCCCGTTATTTTACACGGCACGATCGTGCATACACCGACTAAAGAAGTATTTGACTGCCACCCGGACAGCTATCTGATCTCAGAAGACTGCAAAGTTACCGGCATCTTTCAGGAATTGCCCGAAAAATATAAAAATGTCCCGGTACTTGACTATGGCAATTCGCTCATCCTTCCGGGCCTGTGCGACATGCACGTACATGCTCCTCAGTTCGTTTACCGCGGTCTCGGCATTGACCTGCAGCTGATGGAATGGCTGGATCGATACGCATTTCCAACGGAAGCCCGTTTTGCTGATCTTTCCTATGCCCGTATTTATTATGAAGCATTCGCTGATGCGCTCGCCAAAAACGGTACGACCCGCGCGGTTATTTTCGGCACCCTGCATGCACCGGCCACTGAGCTTCTGATGGAGATCCTTGAAAAGAAAAAGATTGGTGCCTACGTCGGAAAAATCAACATGGACACCCTCTCACCGGATTACCTCTGCGAGACGCCAAAGCAGTCTCTTGCAGATACCCGGAAGTGGATCGAAGATACCAAAGACCGGTTTCATCTCGTAAAACCGGCCGTCACACCACGCTTTATTCCAACGTGTTCGACCTCTGTTCTTGAAGGGCTCGGAAAGCTCGCACAGGAATTCGATCTTCCGGTGCATTCCCACATCTCCGAGGATCTTGGCGAAATGTCGATCGTGCGTGACCGCTATCCGCAGTACGACAATGACGGTGATGTCTACGACCATTTCGGTCTTCTGACCTCCCACACCGTTATGGCACACTTTATTTACCCGACCCGCCATGAGATGGAACTCATCAAAGAACGCGGCGTCACGATCGCCCACTGCCCGCAGTCAAACGGAAACGTTGCGGCCGGTATTCCGCCGATTCGCCAGATGCTGGATCTCGGAGTCAAGGTCGGACTTGGCTCTGATATCGCAGGCGGCTACAGCGTCTCGATCTTTCGCGCCATGTCAGAGGCCGTCTACCTCTCCAAACTCCAGTGGCTTCGAAGCGAAAAGAAGGATTCCTTCCTTTCCGTACCGGAATCCTTCTATCTTGGCACAAAGGGCGGTGGACAGTTCTTTGGAAAAGTCGGCAGCTTTGAAACCGGTTATGAGCTGGATGCCATCGTCGTCGATGACCGCAGTCTGTGTGTACCGGCTGACCGCCTTTCGACCGAGGAGCGCGTGGAGCGCGTCATCCACCTGGCAGACGACCGGAATATTATCTCCCGTTTTGTGGCCGGAGAGCAGGCGTAAAAAATTACAGGGGTATGTGAAACTCTATTTTCACACACCCCTGTCTGACCTGTATCTTTGATTTCTCTCTTTACTGGATCTTTTCTCGTTTTGTCATAGTCAAACGGATATTTGCGTCCGTTTTCATTTTTTCTTTCCATGCATCAGATGAAGCGCCTCTCCAAACAGACTTACCAGATCCGAAGCGCGTTCACACATCAGCTGTGCACCAGCAATCTGCCCGGTCTGTTCATCCGCCAGAATTTTCATTTACAAGAATTTTTCCGCGTTCCACCTTCAGGTCCAGTTCCTTTCCAAAAAGGCTTTCTGTATACGCTCTGCGCCCAACCGCCACAAGTACCGCATCTGCTCCGGCAATGACCGTCTGCTCCTTTTCTGTGGCAATCACGCTCAGTCCATCCTCTATTTCAATCCGTTCTACCTTTGTTCCTGTATAGATCTCCACACCGCGCTTTTTCATCAGTATTTTCAGGCTCTGTCCGATTTCACGGTCCATCGTTCCGAGCAGACGGTCCATCGCCTCGATCACAATCACCTGACTGCCAAGTGCCTGATACAAAGAAGCAAACTCCATACCGATGACGCCGCCGCCGATAATGACAAGACGCTGCGGCAGCGGACCCTTCCAGTGTCAAAGCGGATATTCGCAATCCGCTTCGCTACTTGCTCATAACCGAGTAGCTGCTTTGCAGCTTATCAGGAGTGGCTTGTACCACTCCTGATACAAGCAAGTCCCCACCCACTGCTTATTGCTTAGCGCAATTGAAGCAGGGGACTTGCCTGACTCGGTTAAAAGCTCATCGCTGGTCACCACACCCGGTGCATCCACGCCTGGAATCGGAGGAACAGACGGTACTGCCCCGGTTGTGATCAGGATTTTCTCTGTGTTTAAAATTTCTCCGTTTACCTGTACGCTGTGACGGTCTGTGATTTTTCCTTTCCCTTCATAGACATCCACATTTGCTTTTTTCAGCATTCCCCAAATCCCCTGCCGAAGCGTTTCCACCACTTCGGCTTTCCGATCCCAGAGTGCTTACACGGAACAGGAAATGTTTTCAGCAGAAACGCCTGGTATTCTTCCGTTCTTCAGTTTTTCATACAATTCTGCGGAATACAGTAGTGTCTTTGTCGGAATACAGCCACGGTTTAAGCAGGTGCCGCCCAGGGAATCCGCTTCGACCAATGCGGTATGGTATCCATATTCTGCGGCTTTCACTGCAGCCGTATAGCCGGCCGGGACTCCGCCGATCACCACCAGATCATACTTCTGTTTTTCTTCCATCCAATCCTCCTCATTCCAGTCCCTGCAGTGTTCCAAGCAGCCAGATGGCATCTTCCGCCATCTCTTTTTGTCTTTCCGTTGCCTTCACACCTTTCGCTGTTTCTGCAACAACCTCTGTCAGTGCCTTTTTCACATAATGACATCCGCACAATGCTTTTTTCAATTGCAAAATCCACGCTTCATCCATTGCATCTGAAAAAATCTCTGCATTTCGTATCATTCCTTGATCCACATCCAGCCAGATCTGGAGCTCTCCCCATGAAAACCGCTTCTCCCGCCCGACCTGAAACGGAATTTTTCTTCCATATTTCCACTTGTATGGCTATATTCCGAACACAATCCACTGATTCGCTGTGAACTGCAATATTTCTTTTTTCATCCCTGCATTGCCTTAAATGAATCAAACAACGCAATATCGTCCTGCTTTAGTTTTACATTCGTGCAGTACTCTTTTCCTTCCGGCGTTGTGATCTTCACCTCAATCACCGTTCCTTCCACCAGCGCATCCTTTGAGACCGCCTTTAAGAACAGTGGAAATTTTGGATGGTTCGCCTGAAACTGCGCCATCCCGCTCTTTATTTTCTGCAGCATTGTAATCTGTCTGAAATCCATATTTTCCCTCCATCATCTTTTATGTACTCCCGGAATTTTTTCTGCACGCTCTAGAGTAGATTTCTGTGCAAGTCTAATCATCCCTTCAAAAATAAATTCCCCGAGCGGATTCAGAACTGTCCGAATCCGCCGGGGAATTGTGCTGCGTCACAGCATGATTTTTATTTCTGATGCTCCAGAGCAAGTGTAACCGTAGTGATATCGCAAACCTCTGTCGGTCCGTAATACTGGATTGCACCCGGGTATACGAAGCAGGTGTTTGCTGCCCACTCTTTACGATGAGCCTCGAAGTACTTGAACGGAGCGCCGTCCAGCTCAACGAGTGCTTTCTTAATAACCGGCTTGTCCTCTCCGTGTCTTCTCTCGATGTTCATCATCTTGGTGATCGGCATACCGCCTGCAACCCACTCACTTGCCGGTGCGGACAGATTGGAAACCTTGGAAAGGTATCCTGTGTAGCCGTACTGGATCAGCATGAATGCGTTGTATCCAAGGGAATAGCAGTAATCCGCATCAAAGTTTGACGGGAATGCACATCTTCCTTCGTATCCAAGGAAATGATGAAGCGGATTGAACTTGCCGTTGTATGTACCAGCTGCTCTTCTTGCCTCCAGCTTATCCTTTACAAGTGCGGAGAAAAGCTTCTCAGACTCGATCAGGGATACCTGTACGTTTCCGTGCGGGTCTCTCTCCAGGAACAGCTGCTGCTGAATTGTCTGCGGAAGAATTGCAAATACATCCATGGAAGCCTTTGTCAGACCTTTCTCGATGAATGCATACTTGTCAGCCCAGCTCGGAAGTGCATTGAACTCGTCTGCCTTGCTTCCTGCAAGGAGCTCATTGATCTCCTGGATCAGTACGGAGAACTCCGGTACGAACTCTACAACGCCCTCCGGAATGATCGCTACACCAAAGTTCATTCCGTTTGCTGCACGATCTGCTACAGAATCTGCGATGTAATCAGCGATCTCAGAAAGAGACATCTTCTTCTCTGCTACTTCCTCAGAAATCAGGCAGATGTTCGGCTGTGTCTTCAGTGCACACTCAAGTGCAACGTGAGAAGCGGAACGTCCCATAACCTTGATGAAGTGCCAGTATTTCTTTGCAGAGTTGCAGTCTCTCTCGATATTTCCGATCAGCTCGCTGTAGGTCTTGGTAGCGGTATCGAAACCGAAGGAGCACTCGATATCGTCATTCTTCAGGTCGCCGTCGATGGTCTTCGGGCATCCGATTACCTGTACGCCGGTATTGTGTGCTGCAAAGTACTCAGCCAGAACTGCTGCGTTTGTATTGGAATCGTCGCCACCGATGATTACGATTGCGGTAATGCCATGCTTCTTGCAGACCTCAGAAGCAACCTCAAACTGCTCCTCTGTCTCCAGCTTTGTTCTGCCGGAACCGATGATATCAAAACCGCCGGTATTTCTGTACTCATTGATATATGCGTCATCGAAGATCACATACTTGTCCTCGATCAGTCCGCTCGGGCCGCCCTTGAATCCGTAAAGAACGTTCTCCGGATTGGTTGCCTTTAATGCATCATACAGACCGCAGATAACGTTGTGTCCGCCCGGTGCCTGTCCGCCGGAAAGGATAACGCCTACTACCTGCTTCTTTGCTGCAGAAGTGTTCTGACCCTTTTCAAAAGTGATCTCATTCTTTCCGTAGGTGTTCGGGAAAAGAGCTTTGATCTTGTCCTGGTCTGCAACACTCTGGGTTGCCTCTCCTTCCTTTACACAGATATCGGCGATGCCGTGTCTGAGCATTCCCGGAAGTTTCGGAGAATATTCATATCTTGCTTTCTGTAATGGTGAAATATTCATTGCTAAGTCTCCTTTTATAATTATTTCCATAAGAATTCTAATACATTTTCGTTAAAAAGTAAACGGGTGGAAGATAAAAACTTTCTATGATTTTCTGATATATCCGGTAAATCTGAAAGAGGGCTGCCATACGGCCGCCCTCTGATTCTTTATATCCTGCTTATCATCCTGCTTTTTTCTGTTATTCAGCTTCCGTTGTTTTTTCAAAATAAACCAGATTGTTTATCTCCGGCTCCTCGCCCTCTTCTGCCATAGTATATTCTATATTTCTCAGAGTACCGGTATCCTGCAGATTCAAAGTCAGTTTATCCGGGCTTAAAAATACTCCGAAGCTAAATGCATCCTCATCTACATTTACAAGTGTCAGGGTCTGCCCCTCCAAAGTGCCCTTCAGCTCTGTCTTCAATGGTTCTTCGTCATGAAGCGAATCTTTCATTTCCAGTGTTGCAGTACCGTCCTCTGCAATCTGAAGTGTTGCTTTCAGACCGCAGTCATTGGCTGCCATTGTCATTTCATCATATTCCACCGCACAGGCTTCCCACACTCCTGCAAAATCCGATAACGCAGCTTCCTCTTCGGATGGTTTGCCTATGATTGATGACCAATCCGTTGCCTCTGGTTTCTCTCTTCCGAAGCTCATGATCGTTCCGCCCTCATCTCCGACAAGATATCCGTCTTCTCCCATTGTAAGAGAAATATCTTCTGTCGTATCCGAGTGCATGATCACCGCTTCTCCGGAAATATCATACGTTCCCTTTTCCTCATCCTCTCCTGTCATTGCCAGCTCCCATGTATCATCATCTTTAAAATCCAGAACGCCTTCAAATCCCATATCTGCCGGAGACAGAGACATTCCTTCTGCCTCAATCTTTACAAGATACCAGCTGCCCGCAACATCCTCTTTTGTCAAATCTGCTGCCATTGCACTTGATGCGATCATTCCGATCAGTAAGCTTGTTGCTGCCAAAATACTCATCATCTTTTTCATACGTTTGCATCTCCTTTCTTTTTTGACGTTTCATTTTGCCTTTATCGTTTCGTATTTCGAAAAAGCTCTTATACAATCCCGAAATACGGCGATATCACATTCCATATTCCCTCAAAATTTCAGACACATCAGGAATCGAAGTTTCCTGCAGATGACACTTCCCCCTTTGTATCTGCGTCTCTTGCACGATCAGAGAAGCTCCCCATGGTCCGAGCTTCATCATGAAACCTTGTATCTGCTCATCCGTTGTCTCCTCCGGCACAAGAATGACTGCCTTATCATTGTTCAGATTGGTCAGACTACTTTCCAGAACCGCCGGATCACAAAACTCCAGGCATACCGTTTCCAACGCCGGATTCGAAACAAAGGCCGTCGCCTGCAGCCTTTCAACTCCACTTCGGATATGAACCGTTTTCAAACTTTCATTTCCGATAAATGCGCCGCTGTCAATTTCTTTTGCACTGATACAAAGCTCTTCGAGTCCTGTATCGGAGAAGCACTGTATTCCGATACGGTCAGCCTGATCCTTATACCACACCGTTTTCAGACTTCTGCACTGGCCAAACAGATAATTATCCATATGACGCACACCGTTCACAAAAATTACAGTTTTCAATCCGGTACACTCCCTGAACACACCTTTGTTTGTAGTTTCCAGCGGAGCATAACAGATCACTGTTTCCAGATCCTGACAGTAGGAAAATGCACTGTCCTCAATCGACCTGAGTGTTTCCGGAAGGATCAGGCACCTCATCGGAACCCAGTCGCCTTCCTTCTGATTCGTCATCATTTCGGAATGAAGATAATCCCTTGTGCCCTCAAATGCATGATAAGAAATATTTTCCACCGGTATTCCGCCAATTGAGCGTGGTATGATGACATCCACCGCATCTCCTTTATACTTCATGATCGTTCCCGTATCAGGATCAAATGCGAAGTCCTCTTCCGGCAATGGCTCATACGGCATAACTACAAGATTCTGATTTATAACCTCTGCTGCCTTTTTGGTATCCTCTGTCTGGCCACTGTAAAAACCATCAGCTTCCGATTCTCCTGTATTTTCTTTTCCGGCGGCCACACAGCTACAGCATATTATTATAATACCTGTCAGTAAACGGATTCTCTTTTTCATGGCACACCTCCGTCTGATGCGCTTCTACAGTGCGTCGTTCCAGTCAATCCGATCCCCGCAATTCGGACAGAATTTCGGTATTTGATCTGTATTTTCCGGCGTCCACCCACACTTATCACAGCGGATCTGCTGACCGAAAGCCGGCGTCTCTCCAGGCGGTGCGTAATTTGGCTGGTATCCCTGTGCCCCTCCAGGCGGCGCATAATTCGGTTGATATCCCTGTGCTCCTCCAGGCGGTGCGTAATTCGACTGGTATCCCTGTGTTCCTCCCGGCGGTGCGTAATTCGACTGATATCCCTGTGCCCCTCCAGGCGGTGCGTAATTTGGCTGGTATCCCTGTGCCCCTCCAGGCGGTGCATAATTTGGCTGATATCCCTGTGCCCCTCCAGGCGGCGCATAATTTTGTTGATATCCGGCTCCATATCCCGGCGGCGTATAATTTGGCTGGTATCCGGCTCCGTATCCCGGCATTTCTCCGGACGGCGCATAGTTTGGCTGATATCCTTCCTGCGCGTATGCAGGATTTCCGGTACCGCTATCAGCCACCTGCGTTCTTCCTGTTAATGCTGCAATGATCCGGTTTCCGAGATTCTCTGTCTCCATAATCCGTTCTCTGTCCTGCTCCGGTATAGAAAAAGTCGTCAGCTGAAGTGTCATTTCATCAAACCATGGTGCATTCACAGACAGTTCAATTTTATAATCATACGAATATTTATATCTCGGCGGATTATAGCTCTGGTTCTTTCCTTCCGTATCCTTATAATATTCCTCCGTCCGATTCTGGTTCACATCCAAACGGCAGCCTGTGATCTGTGTCAGATTCAGAATATCCGGATTTTCTTCCACGCTCAGCTTGCTGGCAATTGCAAACCAGCCTTTCGTTTCGTCAATATAAACCTGCCTGGCGCTGCCCTTAAAGCTCTTGGTAATCTGGAACTGCTGTATCTTTTTCTTATTTTCTTCACGGTCTTCCAGCTGCTTTCTAATGTCCTCCACTGTGCTTTTTCTTCTGTCTGTAAACCAGACTGACAGCTTTGATGCACAATCTTTACATAAATTACCATCATTCAGTTTACGGTTTCCAAGAAGACCTATCTCTCCTCCACAGATCGCGCATTCTTTTTTTTCAAACATCTTCCCTAAAAATCCCATTTCCGTCCTCCTTTCTTTGTAATGTACTCTCGGGGTCTTTTCTGCACTTGCTTTTGTGACCGCTTTTCTGTCAGTTGCACCCGAATTTCATCAACGTATAAACTGTGGATATTCGCAATCCGCTTCTCTGTCCAACCCTGGTTAAATGATCTGGTCGCAGAAATCGCACCTGCAGACTCTTCCCTTCACCGTACGCTTCTTTGCTCCGCAATGTGGGCATATTTTTATCTCATATATCTGATCCTCTACCTGTTTGTTTGATGCTATGATTTCTAGACTGCCCGATTCAAGATCCGGTTTCAGGTTTTTCAGATAACCCTTTTGAATCAGCAGCGTGATTTTCCTGACTATATTTTTTCCAAGCTCCTTCTCCAGCTTTTCAAAACGAACTTCGTCTTCCTCATAGTAATAAAACCACCCTGCAATCTTCTGTGCACTCCGGCAAAATAGTATGTTCCGTATAATTCTTACGATCGGCCAGATAAACAATCCGGTCATCAGTATTGCCAAAACAATATCCAGTGCTTCTTTTCCGGATCTTATATAATCAATCAGCACAGATCCTGCAGATGCTGCAAAAATGGCACAAACAACCAGCCACAGATATGATGTCTTTTTTATTTTTCCGGCTTTATTTCCCAGGTATGAATTCATCCTTTTGTGTTCCTTTCCTTTTTTGTTTCTTTATGTATACATTATATGGTGTTTTCTGCATGTATCCTATCCTAAAATTAGTACTCTTTGCAATAATTGGCAAATAAAATTCAGTATCCTTTAATTACCAGACCACACTCTCTTGCCGCCACGGCCAGCTGTGTACGTGATTTGAAATCTGTTTTTTCAAGCATCTGCTTCACATACTTTCGTACCGTCCATGTCGAAAGGTGAAGCGTAGCTGCAATTTCTTCATCTGTGTCCCCACACGTAAGCTCCCGCAGCACCCGAAGCTCCTGAGCCGTAAACTCATGTCGGAACGCCTGTCCAAGAACCGGATCCGGTGTAATCTCCGGGTAAATCTGTTCTCCCTCCATGATCCGATCTAAAATAGAAAGAATTTTTTCAGCCGAAGGCTCCTTGTACCAAAAGCCATCCACGCCGGCTGCCCTTGCCCTGCTCACAAATTCACACTCCGGCTGACTCGTCACAATTACAATTTTGATTCTTGGATACGTTCTTTTGATTTTTTCTGCTGCAAGCAAGCCACTCGCATGCAAAGCGGTACAAACATCCATAATAATCAGATCCACTCTCCTGGTCAGACAGAATAATTCTGCCATGGATGCGCTTTCAATGGAACCTGCCACCGCATATCGTCCGCTTTCCTTTATGAAAATTTCAAATAAGGCCCTTGTCATCGGGTCATCTTCTACAATCAGTACCTGTACCGGTATCATAATCTGTTCCCCCTTTCTCCGGCAGATCAAGGATCAGCATAAACCGCGGCTGCGAAAGAATCTGCAGCATACCGCCATACTCCTCGATCCGCACTCGCAGCGTTCCAAGACCGCCTCCCTCTATAATTTTCCTCTGTGGCTGTCGCCCATTATTTGTAAATTCTGCAGTCAGGCTGTTATCCGGATGATAGAGCAGGTGGACATTTAGTGTATCTGCACCTGCATGACGCACTGCATTTGTCAGCGCCTCCGCAGCAGCCAGTGCAAGAAGCTCCATCCGTCCGCTTCCTATCGGAAGCTTACCCTCAACCTTAATTTTTACCCCTGCCGCTGTCGCCGAATTTACCAGCCGCCCCCATTCATCCGGCTCTTCCGGCATCTGAATTTCTTTCTTCAGAAACATCGTAACGTATTTCCATTTATTCAAAACCTCCGACGATGTTATTTTTCCATCATTCTGAAGCAGAAATGCTCTCGACAAAAGAAGCGCCTGTCCCATTTTTTTGTGAATCTGCATTTTTGCTTCCAGCACTTCCCTGCTTTTCACATAATCGTCCATATTCTGTTCATACCGATGCAGCCGCCGGTGAAGCTTCCGCATCTGCAAATTGCTCTTTTCCAGCGCCTCTGACAATTTATATAATTCCGAAACATCCACTGCCGTCATCTGAATAATCTCCATATTCCCTGCCTGTAGCACCTTCCGCTCAAATGTCCAGATTTCCTGGTTCTCAAGCCGAAAACAGGGGCGGCTCTCATACATCAATATCTCCGCATTGATATCCGGCTGCTGATTTTGGAGCATATTCCAGAAAACCTCCGAGTCCTGCAGATACTGTCCCGTCAAATCCATACACAGTTGTTCCATTTTATAATTTGCCAGCAGCAAAAATCCATCTGCGGTGGAAAAACACAGCCCCATCTGCAGATGCTCTGCACTTTCCTTTATTGCTGACCGGTTCAGCGTAGTATGATAACAGCGCACCGTATTCCAGATTGCCGCGGCAGTTCCTGCTGTGATCAGGACAAGAATCAAGAAAAGACATGGAATCATTCTTTCTTCCGAAAGGTATACAGCCCCTTCTGCACCAGGCACCCCTGATGAAATCCATTGTCTCTTCCATTTGCGCAAAATCAGAATAAGTGTCATTGTCAGAAGCAGCAGTAAGATCCGCTTTTTTCGCACATGCTGGCTTCTGATCGCAAGCTCCATCAGAAAGCAGCCGAACTGAAGTAAAAACAATGCATAGCATATCATCATGACCACACCTGTTCCTCTATCCGTCCCTATCACTGTCTATGCACCTCCTTCATATATTCCCGGAAAAGATTCCCAACCCTGATTTGCTTTTATTCATACAGAGTTCAATCCTTCTCATATCCTCTCCCTCATATACCCGACAGACTCCTCCAGCCTCTCTCCAGACCGCCGGAAGCTCCGGCAGAGCTTTTTTCTTTGGATGATCCATCTGCATACGAAGACGAATGCCCTGTGCATCTGCATGCAGGTCAAGCAGCAAGGAATCCGTCTGTTTCAAAATATGCCAGATGATCTCTCCAAACGCATCATAACAGGCAATCATAGCCGTGGCATCAATCATTCCATGGCACTCACTGCGAAAAGAGCAGCTTCGCCCGTATAGCCTGATACTTTCCACAGACTCCAAAATACAAAACTCCAGTTCCTTTGCTTCCATCTGATCTGAGTTTTCTGCCAGAAGGCGCAAATTACTCCGGCGCTTAATATACGCACTCAAAACACAGATCTGAGCAATTCGGTCCGCATCACATTCCACGGATGACTGAAGCAACTCTTCCAGCCGATCCAGCCAGACAGAAATTTCTCCTGCTACCTGGTCATACAATCGATTCTTTTCTGTAATATGCAGCTGTTTTTCTTTCAGAATCAGCTCCGATTTCAAAAGCTCATTTTTTTCTGACAGCCGCGCCCCCGTCTTTTCCAGCTTTTCGGTATAGCTGAGTATCTGGCTGATATCCTCCCACCAGAAAACACGGCCATTTGTAATTTCATCGCCGCTTAATTTTTTTCCCTCCAGAATTGTTCCCATATGCTCCAGATCCGTAATCATTTTTCTTGCATGCGCCTGTGGTGCCGAAATACTACCTGAGCTGCAATAGATCTTTCCGTCACGGTCTGTAATCTGTGCTTCAATATCAGATATTTCAAAAAGAAGTTCAAAATTTGAATTCGAACGAATCATTCCACTTTGAATACAGCTCTCCAGCAGCAGAATAATAAATCCACAATCCACAGCTGCCAGATCATATATTATGATCTGCAGACAATATAATGCCGTAAACACTAACGCAGCAGCAAGCACGAGCAATGGAAGTTTTCCGATCCAGCCTCTTGACGGAATACGGAATCTGCGCAGTAATCCAATCATATAATACAGCCCAAGCAGAATATCCCACCCCAGGACAGCCATATACAAAATGCCGTATGTATACTGTTCATCTGAAAACGGCTGACCTTCCGGAAACCGGAAAGCCAGCTGATGAAAATCGTTTGTAAATACCGCCAGAATCAGGAAAACCGCCGGCAGATACAGCAGCTTCATTCGTGACGGCATCTCGTAATATTCTTCTTTTCCCAGATACGAAAGAATAAATACGCCAAATAATGGAATTAAAATCATCGGGATATAATAGGTGTACCATAAATAACGTTTTACCACGAGATCGGAAGAAAAAAACATCCACTTACAGGTGCGTACATACAGCCAGAATACCACCAGCGCACCAACAGCAAGAAGATATTGACGGACCTTCTTCTGCATAATGCGCTGACGGACCGATATCATCCACATAAAAACAAAACTGATATGGATCAGATGCCTGCTGAACTGAACGATGGTCTCCAAAAAAATAGTTTCAATATTCCTGGCTGCTTCTTTTGCAACGTATGCATATACAAGAAGTATCAATGTACCGATTGCATAACCTGTTTTTCTGCGGTTCATCCATCCCACCCTTTATTCTTTATTTTCTGTTCTTTATTTTCTGTTTATTGTTTTTTATGTCTTCATACTTTACTCACATTATAACATTGATACATATTGTTGTCATGTAATATAATGGACGCAATTCATCTCCCCCCTTAGAGGTCGGAGTCTTTTTGCCGGAAGAGGAGAAAGCACATTTAGCGAGATTATACGATTGCAAACACAAGTGCAGCTCTGTTACTGCTATCCGTATCCGAGCAAACAGAAAGAAGGCGCCGCATATCCTTCTTTTTCACTGTAATATATACCCCGGCACCTTCCCGGATCTCCTGCAGGGTATGTACGCTGTTGTAATCGACCAGTGTGACCCGTTCCTTTTTTCCTTCTTTAGCTTTAGCAGTTCATAAAATAACACAGCAATTCGCACTCTGATGAATCGGATTGAATGCAGTGCTTTGCAGAACTGCTATATTATTCCTGCGATCAGAAACTCTGCTTTCAGCATAAAGGAAGCCGGATTCTTTGTCAGTATCCTGCAAGTCTAATGACTTCTTTGAAAAAAGAACCCCGAAAAACCTGCATCTTATCAGGCTTTCCAGGGTTCTTGAGCAGTCAAAGCTTCTCCGGTATAAATCATTTTTACAACAACAGAAAGTTTGTTTTCGCGGATCTATTTCAGACTTGTATTCTGCCTCATTCCATTCTCTTATTCTCATACATCAACTGGTCTGCCTGCCGGATTGCTTCCGTAATCGGATGTACCCCACAGACACCACCGATACTGACAGACAAATGCAGCCCCGGATATTCCGTGAGCACGATACTCTCAACTGCCTCTTTGATCTTTTTGTTTTTCTCTGCCATGTATTTTTCTGACATTTTCGGGAAAAGCAGCAAAAATTCATCTCCGCCGTATCGGATTAAAATATCGGTATTCCGGATGCAGGACCGGATTGCTGAAGCGATGTCCCGCAGCACCACATCTCCCGCCGGATGACCGTACGTATCATTCACCTGTTTAAACCGGTTAACATCTATAATTTCCACACACTCCATTCCTTCCAGATGCGTACGGTACGCCTCAAAATAACGCCTGGAATATGCGCCGGTCAGTGGATCAGAAAACAGCTCTCTGTTCTCTCCATGACTTTTATCCAGTAAAAATCTGGTTCCGTTTGCATCGATCCAGCGTCCCTCGTTCATTTTTGAAAGCATCTCCATCACACACGGTGTTCCGTTAATACAGAGATATTTTGCAACTACATAATACATATCCGTTCTGGTAAACTCCAGCTTATTCAGCATCGTCTTCTGTTTCAGGGCACGCATGGAAATACAATTGGCACAATTTCCATCATTCCCCCAGAATGCGGCGCAATGACTGTCTGTTGGTTTTAATGCTCCTTTGTCATCCACGTCCAGAACCATATTGGTCGTCGGATCCACCAGACGTACCACATCAAAAATCTGCCTGAGCCGTTCAAATGCTACTCTTATATCCTTTCCATCCGCAGATTCTCCGTTTGCAAATCTTCCAAGCATCGGAATTCCCGCTGATACCTGCTGAGGTTTGACCAAGCGGCCAATTGCCCCGACATAATGATCCGGCGAGAGTGGCGACCACAGAGAATGGATTCGGAGATCACACCACTGGTATTCATTTCCCCACGGCATCATAATACTCATGGAAAATTCCCGGTTTTCCGGGGTCGTTGCATCGAGCGCATCCTTCAGGCGGTGAAAATCCTTCTGACTAAGATATCGAAAGCTGGTTTCATCCGCAACATTTATGACAGAATATCGGTATTGCGGCGGCTCATTCCAGTTCACTACATTTGCCAGGCCGGAAACCGCGTCATAATCAAACTGGAGTCCTCCCTCCAAAGATGCAAAAAAATCCATCCGCTCCTGCATGGATTCCAGCATATGCTGCGCACGGTCACTGCATGGCACCTCTGTTTTCTGCATCACTTCCGCTGCCAGGCGATCTGCCTCATTCCGATAAATAGTATCTCTGGCATCATACTGTACCGCCACCCGAAGCTCCGATGCTATTTCACTCAGACATTCCAAAAGGAGCGGATTAAAGGCACCACACTCACCGGAAAAAATCATCTCCATTGCGGTTTCGTGATCATAAGCATCCTTATAACACCGCTTACTGGTCAGGGCAGCATATACATCTGCCATACCAACCACCTGGGCTGAAATCGGAATCTTTTCCCCAATCAGTCCGTCCGGATAGCCATGTCCGTCCCACCGCTCATGATGCCATCTACAAACCTGCCATGCCACATGAAGCAGTGGCTTTTCTGATTTGGTGGTCATCTGCCGGATCATATCGCTGCCGATTGTTGTATGGGTCTTCATAATCTTAAATTCTTCCGAAGTCAGCTTCCCCGGTTTATTTAATATATTTTCTGGAATATTGATTTTCCCGATATCATGCAGCGCAGACGCAGTCATAATCATTGCAATATCTGTCTCCGATAACTGATACTGATCCGTCTTTTGGATCAGCCGATGCAGCAAAAGCTCTGTTATCGTCCGGATATGAATGATATGTTCTCGGTTTTCACTGTTCCGAAACTCTACCACCTGACTCAAAATATCGATCAGCAGATTACTATTTGCTTCTTTTTCATAGATCTGTTCAGAAACCATCTGCTTCAGCCTTTTCTGGTTTTCATACAGATTCAGAATATTCTCCACTCGCCTTCGCACAATAAAAGCATCAAATGGTCTTCGGATATAATCTTGTGCACCAAAGATATACGCCCGTTCAATGGTATCTCTTTTCTCTTCTGAAGATATCATGAGCACCGGAATCTCTTTAATCCACTGAAATTTATTCATCCGTTCCAACACCTGAAATCCGTTCATTTCCGGCATGTTGATATCCAAAAGCATCAGATCTATGTTAAGATCCTGCTGCAGCATGTGAATTGCCTGACGTCCATCTTCTGCTTCCACATACTCATATTCATCGCCAAGAATTGCCATCAGAATCTGACGATTGATCTTGGCATCATCGACAACCATAATCCTGGGGGTTCTTTTCATGTGTACCGGTTTTCTCCTTTATATTTTCATGTCGCTATTACAGCTGAACTCTACTTGTATCCGTGTTCACGACTGGTATTATAACGCTCTTCCGGTATTTTGAAAAGTACAACAAAACCAAAAGAATAATCATAAAAAATCTTTCGAGTTCAAGCCGAACGTATGTGAGAATCTTCTCAACTGAGATAAAAAAAGACTTATATCATGACTGCCGTCACAGTATAAGTCTTGTCTTCTCATTTGATACGGATGCTTATTTTTTATTTCATCACTTTTGCCACTGCCAGTCCATAGACATCCAACGGGGTATCGCCTGCTCCATAAAGCCACACCGCATCTTCTTCCGGCACCGGGAGCTCCACTGCTTCTGTACCAAAATTCTGATACAGGTAATATTTTGCCGCTTCGCTTTCTCTTACCGTAATCTCCAGCGCATCCGGAATATCTCCTTTTACACCACAGCTGATCTGATTTGCTTCCAGTATTTTTTTCAGAACATCAGCAAAAAAATCTCTGTCCGCATCGGCTGATACATACCAGGCTCTTCCTTTACCATACTCATTTACAGTCAGTGCACTATATCCCGCATAAAAATCTTTTCCGTAAACCATCAGGCTCTTTGCGCCTCGCAGTTCTACCAGATCGCATAAATATTTGCAGGTATAGGTCTCTGTCAGTCCCAGCTCATTGCCTTCCAGCGGAACGAATGTATTTTCCTCCCAGTCATACAAACCATCAATCTCCGTACTGCGGATTCCCAATACATCCATCAGTCCATGCGGCGTCCCTTCCAGATAACACCGATCCGTATCATCTGTGATGCCGGACCAGTAGCTGGTGATCAGGGTACCGCCATTTTCCACAAAAGCACGTACTTTTTCTGCAAATCCAGTTTTAAACATATAGACCATCGGCAGAACCAGTATTTTGTATTTTCCCACATCACAGGTCTGATCAATGAGATCCACGCTGATCCCCTGTTTCCGAAATCCTCTGTAATACTTCAACAGATTTTCCAGATAATGCAGTCCCTTATTTCTCGGACCCTGACTGTCTTCCATTGCCCACTGGCTGTCCCAGTCATAGATCATTGCCACCGGGCTGTCCATAGTGGTTCCTGCCAGTTCCCTCAGTTCTTTTAAAGCAGCTCCTACTTTTGATACCTCTTTGAATACTCTGGTATCATTGCCGCCATAATGGTCAATCACTGCTCCATGAAACTTTTCAGAAGCACCGCGGCTCTGACGAACCTGGAAGTACAGTGCGCCTTCTCCTCCGTGGGCAATTGCCTGCATAGACTGTGCAAAGAGCATGCCTGGTTTTTTCAGCTTGCTGACACTTTGCCAGTTCGTAGATGATGGACAGGATTCCATCTGAAAAAATGGTTTTCCTTTCAGCGAACGCATCAGATCATGACACATACCGTTATCATAAGCAGTATCAATCACTTTCTCTTTATGCCAGGTCGGATAAGTATCCCACGATACTACATCAATTTCTTTTGCAATTTTAAAATAATCCAGTCCGCCAAAATAGTGCATCAGATTCGCTGTTGTCGGGAGCGTACTTCCTCCCTCGCGAATAGCAGCGATCTCTGCATGAATAAAATCCGCTGTCTGATGCGTTACGAATCTTTTCCAGTCCAGATTCAATGCATGAAGCTGCGTCTCACCGATTTTAGAAGGACTTTCAATCTGGTCAAAGCTGTTATACGTATGACTCCAGAAAGTAGTACACCACTGATCATTCAGATTCTCGATCGTCTGATATTTTTCTCTCATCCACTTGCGAAATGCCTCCTGACACAGCGGGCAGTGACATTCCCCACCGTATTCATTGGAAATATGCCACAGAATCACGCCCGGATGTACCGCCACTTCCTGCGCCAGTTTTTTGTTGATGGTATGTACTTTTTCTCTGTATACCGAAGAAGTATAGCAGTGATTGTGCCGAAAACCAAACAACTGTCTGTGTCTGGTCTCATCCACGCGGAGCACCTCCGGATATTTCTCTGCCATCCATTTCGGACGGGCACCGGACGGTGTTGCCAGAATCGTAGAGATTCCTCTCTGATACAGCTGATCAATAATTTCTTTTAACCACGCAAAGTGAAATACGCCTTCTTCCGGTTCCAGTGTGGACCAGGAAAAGATTCCAAGGCTAACCACATTACAGCCGGATTCTTCCAGCATATCCAGATCTTTTTCCAGAATATCCGGTCGGTTCAGCCACTGTTCCGGGTTATAATCTCCTCCATGAAGTAATTTATCCGTTCTAAATCCCATAGTATTCTCCTCTATTCTTGCAGGCTTCGCAACTGTTATTTGATCTCAATCACGTATTTATACTATTGCGCAACCGCTTGCGCTCGTTCTTAGTATATAAAATAGTTTAATTAATGTCAATTGTGTATTATCCTTGAATTTAGTCCTTGCTTTCATTGCATATTGCACAATTAATTTTTTGTATGTTTTACTATTGCGCAATCGCTTGCTCCTTTGGATAACTGTACATTGCATTCGGTTCCTCAAGTGATAAGCCGGAAACGTAATTTTTTTTACAAAATGGCAGAATAAACGTCTGTAAAAAAAGAATACACATAGTACATAAAAGCAAGTCCCCATCAACTGCTTATTGCTCCTCACAATTGAAGCAGCTGATGGGGACTTGCTTGACTCATGTCAAAGCGGATATTCTCAATCCGCTTCACATTCCTGCTGATTTTACTGTGTCGATTCCCTCAGCACTACCTGATAATTCAATGGCTGCATATCCTCCTGCAGCTCTTCCCCAAGCATTTTTAACAGTTTTCCTGCTGCCATTTTTCCTAATCTGACTGTATCAAACTTAACGCTGGTGATCGGCGGATTGTTATATTCCAGGCTCTTACTGTCATACAGACTTGCCACCCGAATTCCGGAAGAAATCTGCACCTTTAACTCTCTGAGGCTTTCAATACACATTGTGCAGATCGCATCATCCATACAAAGAATACCATCTGCGCCTGCTTCCAGTATTTGCCGGACAGCCCCGGATACCTTTAATTGATTTTCACAATCCATAAAAATCAATTCTGTATGCACCTGCCTTCCCATCTTTTCATGTGCCTGCACATATCCCTGATAACGGCTCTTTGTCACACTGAAAGACTCATTTCCTCCCAATAATGCCAGCTTCTGTACACCTTTCATCAGCATAATACTGGCAAGCTCCTCGCTTGCCTCCAGATTCTTATTATCCACGTAAACAATCTGCGTATCTTCTTCCGGTCCGATTACCACAAACGGTTCCTTACAACTTTTCAGATACTCCTGTGCCTTCGAATGTTCTACCGCCCGGCTCAGAATCATTCCATCTACCTTTCGATTCGCCTCCAGTCTCTGAAGCTGCGACAGATCATCTCCGTCTATCATAGAAATTATCACATCATAATCATGGCTGGATGCCATTTCACAAATGCCCTGCATACAATCTTTAAAAAAGGGAAATTCCGTTACCGCATAATCCTTTGGCAAAAGCAATGCCAGATTAAACGTCTTACGCTGTGCCAGCCCTTTTGCCATCACATTCGGTCGATAATCATGTTCCTCAATAAAACTCAGCACCTTTTCTCTTGTTGTCTGTCCAATCCGTCCCTTTCCGGAAATTGCACGGGAAACTGTCGTCTTACTCACGCCAAGCTCTCTGGCTATATCATCGATCGTATATACCTTTTTTCCTTTTGGTTCCATAATCATACCCCAATTTCCGCAACTGTCTGCTTCTCAGATAAGCATATCAAATCAACACTGGAATAACAAGTGGGTATCTTTTTCGTCTATCAATTTTTCATCATTTTTCTCATTGAAAATCTTTGCTGACGCAGTATTTCACACTTTGATGGGCTGGATTAAGATGCATTATTTTAGAGGATTGCTATAATACCAGATATAAGCAAAGCCAATACAGTAATACTATTAACCGGATAAACAAAACGAAACTATAATACCTTTTGTTTTATCAGCTCAGAACGCGCTTGAAAATCTGTCTATACAGATGATAATACCTGCATCAGGATCATATCACATGCAGTCCCCAAAATAATTGAAACGAATGTATTATGTTTCCATTTATAACTGACAGCCACGACCAGCACCGCTGTAAGCTGTGGAATTCCGTACGTTTCAAAGTTTCCTGCCACATCTTTCAGACAATAGACGATCAATACCGCCATAATAGCCGCAGGCAGGATATTTCCCAGATAAACCAAGCGCTCAGGCATCCTGCGTTTTCCCCGAAAAATAAGAAAGGGAAACGCACGGAGTGAAAATGTAATCACTGCTGAAAGTATGATAATACCAATCATCCTTGCCTCATTCATTTCTATGCTCTCCCTTCCTCATTCTTTCGCATAAACAATAAAATCCCCGATACAATAATTAATGCCGGTAACATAAAATTTTTCTGGCCAATCACCAGCAGACAGACCACTGCCACGCCCACCCCGATCAACGCCGGAAGATGATTTTTCGCCTTCTCCCACTGATCGATAAAAATAATAATAAACAATGCGGTCATACAGAAATCAATTCCTGCAAGATCAAATGGAATAATCTGCCCAAGCACGCCGCCAGCCACTGTTCCAATCATCCAGTAACATCTTGAGAAGAATGCAATCAGAAACATTGTGTCTTCTT
Source organism: Lachnospiraceae bacterium (assembly GCA_902363665.1). GTDB lineage: Bacteria > Bacillota > Clostridia > Lachnospirales > Lachnospiraceae > Choladousia. The sequence continues at coordinate 53,506 of CABJAW010000023.1, forward strand.
TTTCTTTTCCCTCTGACTCCAGAGTCAGATTCACTGCATATGTTTCATCCGTCATCGTATGAATCATATATGGAAGACGTTTTCCCATTTTTCGAAATTCATCAAGAAATGTAAGGCTGTAAAATGACTGTCTGCTGTTCATCAGAAAGGCCGTAAGTCCCACGGTAACAAAGGAGGCTCCGCTGCTTAGAAATGTGATCAGTACAAACTGAAAGGCTCCTGTATAAACGGTCAGGCTTACAAGCAGTGAATCATACCAGTAGAATCCCGCTGCCTCCATCATCATTCCATATGCCATGCTGACAAACAGATAACTACACATGATGGGGATTGATTTAACAAATGCCTGCTTTATGATTTCTCTGTTCCTATTTCCGCTCATTTTTATTTTTCCTCTCGTGTGCATCCATCTGATCTATAAGATACGTTTGAAAATAACCATAGATCGCTTTATAAAATGCATATTATGTCATATTTCATACTATGTCAATAGGCTTTATGAGCTTTTATTAATGCCTGTTTATGATCTCCTCTCGTAAACGGTAAAAAGCAGGTACCTTTCTGCCCTCTCTAATCCATGCCATAATAAATTCCAACAAAACTACCCGAGTCAAAAAAGTTAAGTACTCAACTTTTTTGACCGGCTATAATCAGGAGGAGTCAAAATGGCATCACAAACCAGCATAGCAGCAAAGCAGGTCCGCCTCATGGAGTGGGCAGAGCAGATACGGGACTGTCAGAACCGTCCAAGGGAAATGGACGTGGCGGCCTGGTGCGCCCAGCATGGTATTACAAAAGCAAACTATTACTACCGTCTCAAACGTGTCCGGAAAGCATGCCTGGACCTGCTTCCAAATACCGGAGCCCCTGCTTTTATCGAGCTCCCTGTCCCACGCAGGAAGTGTTCTGAAGCTGTAACGCTTCTTACGAATCCCGGACATAACACAGCAGCACCGGTGGCCTGTATCCGGAATGCAGATGGGCTTTCTGTAGAAATCTTTTCGGATATTGCCCCGGAGATGGTCCGTTGCCTTGTGGAGGCTCTCGGCCATGCTGAATGATGCCCGTGTTTCACAGTTCAAAAAAGTATATCTGGCACCGGGATTTACAGACCTGCGCCGCGGGATCGATGGGCTCACAGCGATTGTGCGCTTCCAGTTTTCCCTGGATCCGTATGATAAAAATACGCTGTTTCTTTTCTGCGGCAGGCGGAGCGACCGGATCAAAGCGCTGCTGTGGGAAGGTGACGGTTTCCTGCTGCTGTACAAACGCCTGGATAATGGTGCCTTCCGATGGCCGCGTTCGGCAAAAGAAGCACTCGAACTGACGGAAGAACAGTACCGGATGCTGATGCAGGGGTTGGAGATTACGGCCAGACACCCGATTGCAGAAGTCAGGCAGCCGCCGAATCTCCTGTAGTTTGTGCAGGATGCTGAAAATAAAAAAGTGTAAAAGCCATCAGAAAACCGCAGAAGCTTCACGGCTGTGGACTTATCCACACGCATACGGCCCTCCCCGC
>CABJAW010000024.1 GCA_902363665.1 Lachnospiraceae bacterium
GATCCTTCAGCAGCTGTACGATGTTGCTCTGCAGTTTCGTCGTGTTTTCAAGGCAGTTCACATGGTTGCCGCTGCTGATAAACCTTGCACCGAGCGCATGGCCGTAGCCGTCATGGATATGGAGCAGATGTCCGCTGTTATTAAAGCGGTAAATCTCCGACCGGTTTTTATTGTCCGTAAACTTTGTGCTGTTATAGCCGTAGGTAAGCGACAAACTCTTTCCGGCCGTCTCCCCGGCATACTCCGCGATCTTCTTCACGCGGTACGGGCTCCTTGTGTCGTAGGTGTAACGCAGCTCATAGCCGTCGAAATTTTTCACGGAGGTGAGCAGCTTTTTGCTGTCATAAGCATATGTGCTCTTTTTTCCGTCCGGGTCGGTGACCGTCGTCAGTTTTCCGTCCGTATACGCAAAGCTCCATACCCTGCCATCCGGTGCAGTCAGCGTCTTCACCCGCGTTCTCTTCCCATCCGCATCGGTAAAGTATTCCAACTTTGCGACGCGGCCCACGCCGTCGGTCACTGCAATGATCTTTCCGTCATCTTTTCCAAACGTCACGGTGATCTGGTTTCCATTCTGGTCGATGATATGGATCAGATGGCCCGCCTTGCCGAATACCATGCGGCTGTGGTTTTTGCTCTCAATCACGTACGGCTCTTTGCTCGCATCGCCGTTTACTTTCAGCGTCAGCTCCTTGCCAAGCTCGTCCTTCCACTCTTTTTTCTCACTGTCATAACGGAAGTAACATCTTGTGCCGTCCGCATCGATATACTTATAATAATCCGTACCTCCGATTGCTTCCTTCTTGAGCATCTGATCGTAATTCAGGCGGAAACCATAACCGCAATCCATCTCATCTTCCCGGTCATTTGTGTTGTACACATGGGCAATCGACATCGGCATGCGGCTTCCGCTGGTCGACATGTCATCGCGGATCAGGATCAGGTTTCCATTGTAATCATTGACATGCACCTCACCTGCACGGCCCGCGTCCTGGCTGTGGTAGCTCCAGTAATCCTCCAGACCGGAATTGTTTACGTAGGAAATCCGGATCTGCGGGCGCATTTCTTTAAATGCATTGTCGCAGTCGGAAGCAAGGTACTCGGTATAACCGGAAAGTTCATAGGCATCCTTCACCATCAGGCCATAATTTTCCCCACCTATGTACCAGCTTTTCACCAGGTTCGTGATATCCAGGCTGATATACTGCTGTTTGTCATCTGTATAGGTCAGCTGGTCTTCGATCAGCTCATCGTATACCGGGCGGTTGTTCCAGTCCAGTGTTGCAGAAGACCATGGCTGTTTTACACGGTGTACCTCGACAGTATGCGTTTTTTTCTGGTCCTGGAGGGATACCAGCGAAAGGTATGCACCCGTCACCATATCCCCGATCTTCAGCGTCGGAAGCTTGAACTTTAAAAAGCTGCGCTGGATGTTGTCCCCGCCCATTGTTTTCAGCAGCATGCTTTTGCGGTAATTGGTTTCGAAATTGAAGTTGTCCACATGTGCATCCTCAATCTCATTCACCTCAAGTGAAGAGGTTGTGAGCGGGTCTACCGTCACCGGATAAACGCGTGCTGCATCGCGCAGCCAGGAGTGGTCCGGCATCAGTGTGATGCGCCATGTATCTTTCTCTTCTGTATCCTCCTCCAATGCCACTTTCAGCTGTTCCGACTTTGCCCCGGAGGCGTCCTTCATCAGAGGCGCGCTCATGCAGAACACCTCTGTTTCGGTTTCGTCCGTAAAGAGGACACGGTTTCCTTTCTGCACTGCCTGTAATCCTTCTGCATGGTACACAAAAGTAAAGTCTTCCGGCACCTGCGCCGCACCTTTCAGGATCAGGTTCTCCTTTACTGCCTGTCCTGCGGTGTGGTATTCTGCGTCGATCCCCGGCAGGATTTCCGGATAGACCAGCACCTGCGCGTCTTTGCGGCACGCCTCCGACGGCGCTGCCTGCTCCAGATGCCAGGAGACGGTGTGGTCGCCGTCCTTGATTGTAATGGCTGACTCGCTGTCTGCGGATGCTGCGAAGGAGGCCTGCCAGCGACCCTTGCGGTTCACGAATGCCGTGGCTGACGGTGCAGCATTTTCTTTCTTATCCGGCGTATTTTTTTCAGGCTGTGACTCCACATCTGCCGTCTCATCGACTGCTCCACTTAACGCGACTGCCTGTGCTCTAAAACTGCCGTGTGTATCTGCGGTCTCTTTCTGTACATTCTCTGCGCCATTTTCCGCTTCCTCCGGTGTCTCCACCGCCTCCAGCGTGTCATCCATCTCCTCCCAGCTTCCGTCCTCCGCCTGGTAATGGACCGGTGAAAGGTAAATCTCTGTCGTAAATGAATGGTCGCTGTTTTCAAATGTCTTTGTGCTGCCGGTACGGCGGCTCTTTAATTCTCTTCTTGTCATTTCTCCGTTGTCCGGATTCTGTGTTTTATTCTGGTTCATGTCTTTCTCCTCCTGTTCTCTCGCTTTTTCTGTCTCTTTTGTTTCTTCTGTCTTCTCTGCTGCCTTTTTTGCCATGTCTGTATACATGGCATCTTTTCTGTTTTCCATTTTTGTGTTCTCCTTGTCTCGTTGTCTTTTTTCTGTGTCATTGTTCTTTCTCTTTCTGTTTTCAGCCGCACACTCCCATGCTATCCGTCATCCCCGCTGCCATCATCCTTTTCCGGGCTGATTCGACTCCTGATATACCGGATATCCTTCTTCATCTCGTCAAGGATCTCAAACTTCGCCATCAGCTCCATGAGCAGTGTCTGATAACGAGCTTCCCGCTCGCTCTGTCTCTGGTCCGCCTTCTCGTTTTCCTTCATCATCGAGATCAGCAGAAACACGGCCAGTGCCGCCCAGATCCCCTGCGACAGCGCAGTCTCAAGAATCGTTGCCTCCATCGAATCCCTCCTTTCTGTTCCGTCTTTTTCTTTCGCACAGGCATCAAATTTTTCTCTTTTTCGCACCCTTTTGTCTTTTCCTCACTGGCTTATCCGGTCTCCTGTCAACTCCGACAGCAGCCTTTTCCAATCCGCTCATAGCTGTTTTAAGAACATATGTTCTTGCAAAAAGTCAAAAAAAACAGGAACCCCCTCAAACAATCCAGTCCGTCCCAAAAGCCTGGACCTGCACACATTCTGCATACATGTCTCTGCTTTTGTTTCTGTCTGTTTTGTTTGTGGGATTCCTGATGATGCTCTGTCATACATTTTTTGTATGACTGTCAAATTCAATCCTGCTCTTTGTGTAACCGAAATGTCGATCGCTTGTTTGTGAACTTCTGTTCGTTTACAGCCCTGAGTATATATCAGAACTTTTGTTCTGTCAAGATAATTTTTTAATTTTATTTTTTTACCGTATCAAGCAGCGAAGCGGATCGCTATAGTTCCCCTCTACTCTTCCTCGCCGCTCAGCTTTGTGCGGTACTGGAAAATCCATACGCCAAACAGTACCATCCAGCCGATCTGGCCGGCTGCGCTGATGATCGTGCCGATTTCCGCATTTACAATACCGGAAAGCAGGCTGATGATGCCAAGCAGGCCCGCGATGATATGAATCACTGCCACATACCCGGAAGCAGTACCGTAAACTTCACCGTTCGCATTTTTGCGGAAGGTTTTCAGTGTCGCAAGGTAGCTGAAATAGTACATGACAACCAGCATGGTCACTACGATCAGAAGAATCAGAACGATTACCGACACTGCGATTACGCTCTTTGTACCGGCTACCCATGCAGAAACAACGATTGCCACGCTGATAATAAGTCCGCCCAGAAGTGCAAGACATGCACCGATCATTCCGATGATCACATATGCCTTCCACAGGCCGAGTCCCGTGCCGGACATTTTTTCTTTCTTCGTGCGTGCTGCGATCACGGTCATCCACAGGCCGAGGCAAAGCAGCAGCTCCGGAATGCGCGGAATCAGGTTCGCCACGATCGCGCCGCTTCCCAGCCTGGAAATAACATTAAGCACACTGTTCATATAACCGGCCATCTGTGCCGGGAAGTTTACGTTTGAGAGAAGTCTTGCAGCCTGTGAAAAGTCCACCTGTTTCAAAAAGACCGCCATCACCGCCCCCGCAAGATATACCGTCTGCAGCAATGCCACGAGGATCAGCAGCGGAGACTTCAAGACACCTCTTGCCGTCATGGCAAGCCGCTGTGCCGCATAATTGACCGGACGGGCTGCATTTACATAAGCGCCTGCCGGACGGTTCTGCATGTTGACCGGACCGCCCTGTACGTTGACCGGCCGGACCGCCGCCGGACCGCGGTTCGCAGCTCCCTGACTGCCATTTGGACTGCCCGCTGCTCTGCGTACATACTCTGCACCATTTGTCTGCACCGGACGTCTGCCGTTTGCTGCCTGCATCGGACGACCGGCGTTTCCCTCCATTGCCTGCGGTGCACGTCCGCCATTTCCTGTTCCCGCCTGCACCGGGCGTCTGCCATTTCCCGCTTCACTCTGACGTCTCTGCATACCGGCCATATCCTCCGGACGAGCCTGTTCAGCTGCATTTCTTCCTTCCGGACGCCCTGCCCGCTGTGCTCTTCCTGACATCTGTGCCGGTTTGCGGACATCCGCCGGTCTGGCCGCCCCTCTTGCCGGAGCATCGGCCCGCGAGCCTTCATATGCACGCCCCATCTCTCTTCGGATCGCACCGGATGTCATCCGCTGCTTTCCTGAACGGTCAACATCGCCCTGTCCGTAAATATGCGGTTCACCACGAAGCGGAGCCGCCTGTTTTGTCCCTGTTTCCGCATCCGGATTCGGTACAGCCTCTTCTTCCGGTGCCTCCTGCATGCGCGGCACCTCATACAGTCCCGCATCATCCGGTTCGTCCGCTTTTCGCTGCGGCACATACGCCAGATCCTCTTCTTCTGATGCTTCAAATGCATCAAGCGGCTCATATTCTGCCTCGGCAGTATGATCTTCCGCATTTACATTTTCTGTCTGAGTGCTCTCTTTTGCCGTTTCCTGCACAAAATCCGTGCCAGCATCTTCCTGTTCGTCATTTCCCGCTTTATATGTATCTTCAACAGCTGCTGCATCCTCTTCATATACAACATCTGCGTCATCCATCTGTTCGTCTTCTTCTGTACTGTAATCCGATTCCCGGATGTCCAGGTACGGATTGCCACATACTTCGCAGACCGTGCTGTCATCACTGCCCACATGTCCGCAGATAATACACCGCTTCATTCTCGATCCTCCTATCCTTTCGCATGCTCTTCGCCGCAAAAACAAAAAACCATTACATTTAATTATACCTTATATCAGATATCTGAGCAAGCAAAAAAGAAAGGGAACGGTAAATTCCGTCCCTTTCGCTTTTATCGCCTCTGTCAGTTATTCTTCTCCAAGCAGCTTCTCTGCAGAAGCAAGCTTTACACAGATTACAAACAGCTCCGCTGCCTTTCCGAGCTCTTCGAGTGTCGGGAAAGACGGAGCAATACGGATGTTGCAGTCCTTCGGATCCTTTCCATACGGGTAAGTCGCTCCGGCTCCTGTCAGCACAAGGCCTGCTTCCTTTGCCATTGACACAATCCGCTTTGCACATCCATCCAGAGAATCGAAGGAGATAAAATAGCCGCCCTTCGGCTTTGTCCAGCTACCAATCTCCAGTCCGCCAAGGCCTTCCTCCAGCGTCTTCTGTACCAGTTCAAACTTTGGACGCAGGATTGCCGCATGCTTTCTCATATGCTCATGCATGCCGTCCATATCTTTGAAGAAACGCACATGACGCAGCTGGTTAAGCTTGTCGTGGCCGATCGTCTGATAATGCATCCACTTTCTTGCATCATTCAGGTTCGCTTCTGATGCTGCCATTGCCGCAATACCGGAACCCGGAAAACTTACCTTTGAAGTGGAGATAAATTTGTATACCATATCCTCCGTGCCGACTTTTTCACACTCTGTGAGCAGCTCCGGAATCACATCCTGATCATCGTCATACAGATGATGGATGGAATATGCGTTGTCCCAGAAAATACGGAAATCCGGGGCAGCCGGCTTCAGTCTTGCAAACCGTTTTACCGTCTCGTCGGAATAGGAAATTCCGGTCGGGTTTGAGTACTTCGGCACACACCAGATTCCCTTGACTGACTCATCTTCTGATACCAGCTTCTCTACCATATCCATATCCGGACCGGTCGGCAGAAGCGGAACGTTGATCATCTCAATTCCGAAAAACTCTGTGATGCCAAAATGGCGGTCATAGCCCGGTACCGGGCAGAGGAATTTTACCTTATCAAGTTTGCCCCACGGCGTATGTCCGCAGACACCCATTGTCATCGCACGGGCAACCGTATCAAACATTACATTCAAACTGGAGTTGCCGTAGATCTGGATATTTTTCTCCGGCACTTCGGACATGTCTGCCAGCAGCTGTCTTGCCTCCGGAATACCATCCATGATTCCGTAGTTTCTGCAGTCCACACCTGCCTCACATACCATATCTGAACTGCTGTTCAGTACGTCCATCATTCCATTGGAAAGGTCAAGCTGTGCCTTGGACGGCTTTCCTCTCGACATATCAAGCTTCATTCCCCTGTCCTGAAACTCTTTGTATTTTGCTTCAAGCGCCGCCTTTTCCTGCAGCAGTTCTTCACGGGTCATTTCTTTGTATGGCTTCATAGTCCGTCTCCTCCAGTATTTTTCATTCTCCTCAGTGTCTTTTATACACGTACAATTGTCGCGTCTAAAAACTCACTTTCCCTATTTTAGTACCTGCCCCGTCATTCGTCAAGTCTTTTCCTGCCTCTTTTTTGCCTTGTACTGCGAAACATTCACCGCATCCTCGATCTCAAGATCCCGCTCTCCCGCCAACGACTCCAGATGATGACGGAATTCATGCAGCAGGACTTTGCGGATCTGTACCTGGATCTCCTCCTCGCTGCAGGTACCATAGCACTGTGCAAACGAACCGTAATACAGCACAATAAACCGCCCGAGATACCGGTCAATGTGATACTCGCCTAAAATAAAAAGGTCATGATCCTCCGCAGCCGGGTGCAGCGGGCTTCCGGCTCTGACCATGACTCCTCCATTCAGTTCCCGGAAGAACACTTCCGGGAACGAATCTGCTGTTTCCATTGTATACTCTTCAAATACTTCCAGTGAAATCATAAACCGTTACTGAAAACTTATAAAAAGTTATAAACTTCTATGTTTCATTCCTACTTCAACGAGTATGCTTTTGATGATATAAATATCAATCTACCCACAAGTTCTTGTACTCTCCATAGGCGTAAATTCCGGACTAACGTATCCGTACCTATTTGCATCAACATTTCTGTGTTAACTTGCAAATCTTTCTCCATAAGCCTTGAGATTTATAGATGCCTGGAAATCCCTGTCTATGATATTCCCACACTCACATCTATAAATTCTGTCTGATAACTTCAAATCTTTTTTGATGTTCCCACAACAGCTGCAAAGCTTTGATGATGGATAAAACCGATCAGCCACAATAAGCGGAATCCCTTTCTCATTGCACTTATATTCAAGCTGTTTCCGAAACAAAAAAAATCCCTGTTCCTGGACTGCTTTGGATAAATGTCTGTTTTTCATCATTCCACTGACATTCAGATCTTCAATACATATAAATCTTGGTTTTCGATTTACGATTTCCGATATGGCCTGGTTCAAATAATTTTTACGGATGTTTGTTAATCTGTGATTTCGTTTTAATAAAAGCTTTTCCTTTTTGATTACATTATTTGTTTTACAGTAACTTTCTCCTTTCTTATTTTTCTCGTAAGAACGAGAGATACTACGCTGTAATCTGCGTTTCTGTTTTTCTGATTTTTTTACTTTCTGACTCTTATTGATGTTCTTATACTTAACGGCATCAGAGCAGACAGCCAGGTCTTTGATTCCCAAATCTATGCCGACTCCGTCATCATTAAGCGTTTCCCTGCAGTCAGGAAATTCCACACATACACTGATCCACCAGTTCAATCCGTCAAAGGATATTCTCGGATTCCTATATTTAGCATCTGTCGGAATACGTCCATGTTCTGCAAGTCTTACCCAGTTCATTTTTTGTTTATTTGCTTTCCTGCCGGAAGAAAAGCCTTCAAATTTAACGTGGGTATTACTGAATCGTATCTTAACGTTGTCCTGATAGAACTTCGGCATTGATTTCTTTTTGGACTTGAATCTTGGAAATTTTTGCCAACCCTTGAAAAAGTTCTTATAAGCAGTGCAGGCATCTTTGACCGCCTGTTTTGTTACATTATTTGAAATATTCAATAACCATGCATATTCATCAGAATGTCTAAGCTTTGTAAATTCCTTTCTGAGTTCTGAATCTGAAAGGAACCTGCCGCCTTTTTCATAGTTTTCCTTTTCCATTGCCAAAGCCCAGTTATAAGCGAATCTTGAAGCACCTGCATACTGAAACATCTTAGTTTTCTGTACATTATTTGGTATCAGCATTACTTTTATGGCTTTTACCATCTGTTTCCTCCTGGATCAATTCCCGGATAAGTTGCTTAGCTTTATTCGCTCGTTTTCCTTGTAATTTGCAACTGAATACAGTGATTATCTGAACCAGATCTTCAACAAGTTCCTGCTGTTCAGATCTTTCCGTATTATCGATGATCTCTATCTCACAATTATAAAGCGAAGCTATATATTCTACTAACTCGAAACCAAACCGTAAAAGCCGGTCTTTATATAAAACAACAACCTTCTCAACCTGATTTTGAGAGATCCGTTTGATCAGTTCCTGAAGCCCTTTTTTCTTGTAATTGATACCGGAACCAATATCATATATTATCTCAAACGGCTGTCCTTTTGCCAGAAGATATGTCTTAACATTATCGATCTGTCGTTCCAGATCATCTTTTTGTTTATGACTGGAAACACGGCAATATCCAATTGTAATGCGGTTTTTAGGCTTTACATTTAATACCTGGTTCAGTTGCTCATCAGAGTAATATCTATAACCACTTACTGTAGTATGATGCGGATGAAGTTTTCCATTGGCATCCCAATTTCGTAATGTCTGGGCAGATACACCTATAATTTTTGAAAATTCATGTATAGAATAATATTTACTCAAAGCATCAACTCCTTTCAATAATATTCTACCCTAATATCCTGCAAAACTCAACATGTACTTATATGATTTTATAATTTATATTTAACTGTTAATAACCTCCCACCGACTCCGAAGCCTGTTCAAAAAACTATTCCTGCAATCTGTACGCACATCCTGCCAAAAGCACTGTAAAGCAGACATTCGCAATCCGCTTCACGCCCTGCGTTCCAAAACACGCTACAACTCATTCATAATCTGCCCCATCAGCAGACATGTTTTCGTATGCTCGCATCTTCCCCAGGCACAGTCCGAAGAGACAATCTCCTTTTTTCCGTCCGACAGCACCTTAAGCTCGCACATCACCATTCGTGTCTGATTCTGTGCCTTACAAAATCCGCTTGCAAATTCTTCAATGATGTCGTCGTCATCCATTTCATTTTCAGCCTGCTTCTTTTCTTCCATTTTTCCTGCCCTCTAGCTGCTCTAAAACGTGTTTAAAAGATTATTTTCTCAATCCGATACGCTCACACGATCCGTATTCACAACCAGCTTCACTGACTGTTCATTCTTCAGAAATTCTGTATCTTTCTCGTTGCTTGTTTTTTTCGCTTCACAAAGATGCACCTGCAATACAGCATTGCTTTATCGCTCACCGCTTCAACCACTTGCCTGTCTGCTCTTTGATCGCTGAGAAATCCACTTCATTGCGGAGTCCGTCCAGCTTTTCTGCCATAGACCGCTTCAGGTCTGAAAATGTTTCTTTATACTCAAAGGATACCGCTGTCGGGTTTCTCCTGAGCAGACCGCGAATTGATTTCGGCGATCTGATCTGAAGCTTCTGTTTCATTGCTCCGACCGTCATATACAGCTCGCCCAGCTCCTGACGGATCTGCTCCTTCGCCTTATCGCCGGTACCCGCAATTGCCTTTTCAAGCGCAGCTTCCAGCTCATCTTTCTTCACTGCCAGCTTTTTCAGTTCTTCCACAATGCGTTCCTTGCTGATCAGGATGTCGCGCAGCCGCATTGCAGCAATAAACGATGTCACGAAATCGATCGTAAACAGCGGAGTGGCAATGAGCACGATCAGATCAGTCATCTGCGTACTGAGCATCATGACCATCTGCTCAATCCGCACATGGATCACATCAACCACCAGAATCGTCATCACTCCCCAGCAGAGCACGGATGCCAGGCAGATATAGCCGTTAATATTCAGAAATTTTCCGGTATAATCCCAGTACCGCACACGGAACAGCCGCTCCATCACGTAGCCGGTCACATACTCCAGTACGGCTGCCGATACCATGCCGACAATACACATCGCCGGGATATTCCCGCGTACCGGAATGGTCACGACCAGAATACAGATTGCCCCGCTTCCGTAGATCGGCAGCCACGGCCCCTTCAAAAATCCCCGGTTTACGAGCTTTCGCTGGCATACTGATACGTATGTGCTTTCCCAGACCCAGCCGAAAAAGCAGTAAATGTAAAAAAACAGCAGCCACTGTGACAGGGTATACTCTGTCATTTTCCCCCTCCTCTTTTCCTTTTCATTACCAAAACGGCTTTTCAGCGTCTGCTCTGCCGCCCGGATTCACGCTGATATGCGCTTTCCATTAATTTTTATTCTTCCTCATCTTCTTCCGCTGCGATCACGCCGGAAACGACTGACACCACCGCTGCAACCACGACTACTGTCACAATCACGACCAACAGAATCAATACTGCAAGTAATACTCCACTGTCCATACTCTGCACCTCGCTTTTCGTTTTTTGCTATTTATTTTTCACTCAGTCCCTCCGTCTGCGATCCCCTGTGTACATCATTTTTGCCGCCAGAATCCGCAGGCGATCATTTCTTATCAGTATAGCACAGCTTACGCGGATTGTCATTGAAAATCAGCACTGCGAATCAATTTCCCTCACTGTCCGACTCAGCCCAAAACAGATATTCTCTCTTTTGCCTTTTATAAAACAACATAACTGAAAAAAATGGCAACATTGATATATAGATGATTCCCAAATGCGCATTTAAAATATAGGCATAAAGAACATAATTTTCTCAATATTGCAAAGTATTTTATGTAAAATTCCATTTACAAGATTTTTACAGATCAAATAAATTGTAAATTGTGATATTATGGATCAGTAAATCCGCGCGGCCAAAAACAACATTAATGAATATCAAAAATAGCATTTTAGGAGGAACGTAAATGAAAAGAAAATCTTTAGCCTTTGTCTGTGCAGCCCTCGCATCTTTAGCAACCTTCTCAACTGCTTGCGCAAAAGATACCGTTACCTGGTGGTCATGGAGTACTGAAGCAACTGAAGCGCTCTCTTCGCAGGCCACTTTTGCCGAAGAAAACGCAGACATTTCTGTTGACCTGCAGTTTGCAGCCGCAGCTGATTACTGGGTAAAACTTCCGGTCGCTATTGCCGCCGGCACAGGGCCGGATGTATATCAGATGACGCGTCCGGATTTTGAATCCTATGCTGCATCCAACCAGACCATGGACCTCACCGATGTCATTTCCAATTCCCCTCTGCTTCAGGAATATCTGAACAATCTGGATCCGGTATTAGTTGACACTTATAAATTTGACGGAAAACAGATGGCAATTCCGATTAATGTGGAGTGTTCTGCGATCGCTTATAATAAGGATATTACAGACGCAGCCGGAATTGATTTAAAGGCAATCGAAGATACCTGGACCTGGAAGGATCTGGAGGAAATTGCCAAACAGCTTACTGTACAGGATGACAGTGGAAATACTACTCAGTATGGTTTTTACGTTCCTGCCGACCGCATGCCTGTATGGGAAATGATCTGGTCTGCCGGATATGAAATTTTTGATGAGAGTGGAAAAACCTGTCTGTTAAATGAGCCTGGTGTTGTAGAGGCACTTCAGCCACTGGCTGACATGTATCAGGCTGGTATATCCCCGAGTGTTGAAGTCACTTCGACTTCTTCCGGAGACGATATGTTCATGAGCGGAAAAATTGCAATGGTTACCGCAGGTGTATGGAAGATTTCCACTTACACCAATATTACTTCTTTCAATTGGGATGTTGTGCAACTCCCACTTGATCCAAACACTGGTAAACGCAGATGCTCCAGCAACGTAATCGGCTTGATTATTAATCCAAACACCAAAAATCTGGAGGCTGCTATAAAACTTCTCGAGCAAGTTGTTCAGCCGGAGTGCCAGAAAATGTATGCAGAAACCAACGCAACCATCCCTGCACTGGAATCCGCACGTGCGCCTTTCTTCGACAAAGATGTGCCGGAAAATATTACCGCTTACGAAAAGGCACTCTCCTATGTTCATCCGAACGTACTATCCCAGTACATCCCGTACCAGCAGTTCACCCAGTTGCAGAACGAAACACTCAAAAAAGGCTATAGCGGTCAGCTTTCCATGGCAGATATGTTAAGCGAACTTACCACAGAAATAAACTCTATCGTTGCAGAAAATGAGGCAAAATATAATTAGTAATTTATACATCAAATGAGGGATGTGTCATGAAAAAATGTACAGCAAGAGAAAAAAAGAACATTCGCCTTGGTCTGTTATTCATTTCCCCGTGGCTCATTGGGGTGATAAGCTTCACGCTTATCCCCCTGCTCTATGCCATTAAAATTAGCCTGACAAATTTCAGCTTTCTTACCGGAAGCAGGTTTATTGGACTTGAAAACTACGTGACCATGCTTACGAAAGATCCACTTGTCTGGAAGTCACTCGGCATTACTTTTTTATACGCTATTTTTGCCGTTCCGCTTCAACTGATCTTTGGATTTCTTCTTGCCAATTTATTAAATCAGAAATTACGTGGAATCGTAATCTTTCGAACCATTTTTTATATTCCCTGTTTAATCGTTGTTGTCTCTTCCACTCTCTTGTGGAAACAGATGCTCGAAACAGATTTCGGAATTATTAACTATCTGCTGACAAGAATCGGCCTTGGCAAAGTATCCTGGCTTGGTTCAACCGGAACGATCATCGCAAGTACCGTTTTTATCAGCATCTGGCAGTCTGGAAAGATGATTATTATCAACCTGTCCGGTCTGCAGGCTATTCCGACTGTGCTCTATGAAGCAGCCGATCTTGATGGATGCAGCAAACTACGCCAGGTATTTCACATCACCCTGCCGATGATGTCCCCTGTCCTTTTTATGAATCTGCTGATCGGACTGATTGGCGCATTCAAGACATTCACTCAGATTAAGATTTTAACCGATGGCGGTCCAAGCAATGCCAGTCTGGTTTACATGCTTTACATTTACAAAACTGCTTTCGTCAATTTCAATCTTGGTTATGCAAACGCATTGTCCATTCTTCTGTTTGTGATTGTCGGCGCCCTTACTATTCTTGTATTCCGCTCATCAAATAAATGGGTCTTTTATGGAGGTGAATAAATATGAGACAGCACTTACTTAGTGGAAAAGGTATGCGAAAGTTAGGCTGCTATCTTACCCTTATCCTGCTTTCTATCATATTTCTTTTCCCTCTGTACTGGTTTTTTTTAAATTCTTTTAAAAGCTACGAACAGCTATTTCAGTTTCCCCCGAAATTTTTCGTATGGCCGCTTCGGTTTGCCAACTATCCGGAGGCGTTCCGCTATCCGGCATTTCGGTTTGAACAAATGCTGAAAAACTCAGGACTGATCACTTTACTTTCTATCATTGGCGCACTGATTTCTTCCTCTATTGTTGCTTTCGGGTTTTCCAGAATCAAATGGAAAGGACGCGACAAAATCTTTGTTCTGGTCATCCTTACCATGATCATTCCAACAGAAATCGTTCTGACTCCACTTTATCTCATCTATACAAAGTGTGGGCTGCTTGACACTTGGTTTCCGATCATTGCCCCGTTCTTTTTTGCAAAACCTTTTTATACTTTTATGATTCGGCAAAGTATGATGGGCATCCCAAATGAAATGGATGAATCAGCAACGATCGATGGCTGCAGCGTATGGCAAAGATTTTCTTACGTCATTCTTCCACAGGTCAAACCGGTTCTTCTGGCTGTCACAATCATGTCCATGCAAGATCAGTGGAACAATTATCTGGAGCCATTAATTTACATTAATTCAAACTCAAAACAGACAATTTCCGTTGGGCTTTCATTCTTCAGTGGAATGAATTCCACGGAATGGAATCTTGTTTTTGCAGCCGCCGTAATTGTCGCAATGCCAATTTTAATCGTATTTGTATTTTTTCAGAAATATTTCATTCAGGGCGTTGTCGTATCCGGCGTAAAAGGATAAACATCAAACAATATTATTATACAGGAGACAAAATCTATGAAACTTCATTTTTTTGGCACTGGCGCATCAGAAGGCGTCCCTGCAGTATTCTGTGAATGCGAATACTGCAAAAAGATTCGTACCCTTGGCGGAAAAAACATCCGTCTGCGCACAAGCGTACAGCTTGATGACCACATCTTAATTGATTTTTCATCGGATGGTTACGCGCAGTCCCTGTTCAGAGGAATGGATACTACCAACATTACACATATTCTTATTACACATTCTCACGAAGACCATTTTTATCCCGTCGATCTGCTACGCGCTGCTCCGCCATATGGATTAAACCGCACAATCCCCCTCCATATCTACGGCAATTCCACTGTAACCGATAAATTAAATCAGTCCGTGGGTGACATCCTCTCGCTTGAAAACACTGAAAAATATCTTGCATTTCACACGTTATCTGCCTACAAAACGTATGAACTGGATGGTTATAAGGTCACACCATTGCCGGCCAGTCATGATCCCCGCGAATGCTGCTATATCTATGTTATTGAACATAATGGAAAAACTTTGCTCTATGGTCATGACAGTGCCTTCTTTTCTGAGGCAGTCTGGGAATTTTTAGGTGATTTCCATTTCGACTGTGTTGTTCTTGACTGTACCATGGTAGATCACACAGGCATTTTCGAAGGTCATATGGGTCTTCCGGATAATATCCTTGTACGCAAACGCATGCTTGACAACAATATTGCGACAGAACAAACACTCTTTATCCTGACACACTTCTACCATTACTTTAATCCGCTGCACGAGCGAATCACTCCTCTGTTTCAGGAAAAAGGATTTATCGCCGCATACGATGGAATGGACCTTTCCTTTTAATTCTGTTTTGTTATAACTTTTATCATTTGAGGTGAAAAAGAAAAATGATTGCAAATTATCACACACATACCTGGCGCTGTATGCACGCGACAGGTACAGAACGGGAATATGTTGAAAATGCAATTCAGGGCGGTCTTCAGATTCTCGGTTTTTCCGATCATACACCAATGCCTTACCCAAATGGATATGTCAGTCCCTTAAAAATGAGACTGGATCAGCTGGAAGATTATGTAACCACAGTGCATTCTTTAAAAAAAGAGTACGAAAATGATATCCAGATACTGCTCGGTCTTGAGGTTGAATATTATCCTGCTTATTTTCACAATCTGCTTACTATTACCCGCGCATATCCTTTTGATTATTTTCTGCTGGCCCAACACTTTCTCGGAAACGAGATCAATGATGTAAACAGCGCACTTCCCACCCAAAGCGAAGTGGCTTTAAAACGCTACTGTATGCAATGCCTTGAGGCACTTGAAACGGGCTGTTTTACTTACCTGGCTCATCCGGATCTTTTCTATTTTGTCGGCGATGACGCAGTCTACGAACACCACATGCGAATGCTCTGCCAAGGTGCAAAGGAATTGAACATCCCGCTTGAGATCAACTTTCTTGGTATCTGGGATCACCGTCATTATCCCAATTTAAAATTCTGGGAAATCGCCGGCCAGGTACAAAACACGGTTGTTTTTGGAGCCGATGCACATCAGCCGGAAAAAGTATGGAATCCACAGGCACTGAAAACAGCCAAAAATATAGTAAACACCTTTCATTTGCATCTGACTGACACCGTAACGCTTCGCAGCCCAAAAATCAGTTAAATATCTCATTTGCTTATGTCGGAGGGGAGGCCTATCACAGCCTCCTTCCTCTGTTTTCTGTATTGTATTGGTGTCATATTATAATGTTTCTTAAATACAGTAGAAAAATATGCCTGATTTTCAAAACCACATTTTTCTGCCACTGTTCCGACTGGTATTGCAGAAAAACGAAGCAACGACTTCGCTTTATCTAAACGAAACTGCTGCAGATACTCCTGTACAGAAACATGAAGACAGGTATCAAAAATGCGGTATAACCATGTCCGATCAATTCCTACATAGTCAGCAATATCCTGAACCCTGAGATTACAGTAACTGTACTGTTGATTAATGAAATCTATCGCATTCAGCAAATATTGTCTTGAATTATCCATCTGCGGCCTCAGATGTTGTTGAATGATACATGCAAACACCCGATACAAATATCCCAGCAATTCATACTCTCTCGAAATACCTGTCTTTTTCGGATATGCAATTCCATGGAGAGCAGCCTCTAATTCCATATCTTTTCCATGGTGCAGAACCACACATTCATTTGTGAATCCACATGTTTCCATAACATGAAACGCTTCATTCCCATTAAATCCGATCCAATAATACGTCCATGGCCGCTCTAAGTCTGCCTGATAATGAATCGGCTCGTTTGGCCTGATCAGAAACAAATCTCCCTGTGTTATGGAGTACGTTCCAGAGGGGCAATAATAGGTTCCCTTTCCGTCCAAAATATAATGTAGCAGATAATGATCATAAATTCTTTGATACGTATAATGTCCTGGCATACAATGATATTTGTGTCCGCTTTCATATAGCGTCATTGCTGTATGCGTCGGCGGAAAAAATGCCGAAAAATCATTCATCTTCATCTCATTCAGCAAAGGCTTTCTGGTCGAAAGATCTTCATACAAATACCCGTTTTTCCGCTTCATGTATGCCCCTCCCATAAAACAACATAAATAAAAATTGCAGCAACAACCACACATAGAAATTTTTTATCTGTTTTACTAAAATATTATCATTATATAGTTGTTTTTGCAAGTTTCTTCATTTATTTGGCCGTAATAACAGAACAACATTTTCAATAATTTCAGGAGGTACTGAAGATGAACCTTTTTACATTTTTGCTGTTCTTTTTTGATCTTACTTCATTTGAAACCAGTGCAATCCTAAAAATGCTGCTCTCTGCCGTCTGCGGTGGTTCGATCGGACTGGGACGTGAAATACACCGGCACTCAGCGGGACTGAAAACATTTTCCATCGTCTGCCTTGGCTCCACGCTCATCATGATTACAAATGATTATATTTTTCGCTATATTGCCCAGGGCAGTGGTGACTTATCACGCATGGCTGCACAGGTTGTAAGCGGGATCGGTTTTCTCGGAGCCGGTTCCATCATGATCACCAACCACAACCGGATAAAAGGGCTTACAACAGCTGCCTCGCTCTGGGTAACCGCCGCTATCGGCATTTCGATCGGCACTGGTTTTTATTTTGGCGCAATTTCCGGCACCTGCATTGTACATATAATCTCCATTTTCTTTCAGATAATTGATAAGAAAATAATGAAGTATTCGCCTTATATGGTTTTGTGTATTGACGGACAAAACGAAGAATTTATGCTTGTTCTTATTGATTATTTCAATTCGCAGAAAATTCAAATTACAAATCTGGAACGAAAAGAACTGAATAAATGGTATATCAGGGACGTATGTGCAACTGTTTCCGTAAAACTCCCCTGTAATATGTCTCACAATAAAATCTTGTCTGAGATCTGCCAGCTGGACGGGATTCGCTATGTAAAAGAATTATAACTTTTTTATTCTTCACCACTTTTAGCGTCTTCTTAACATCCAGCCATACTCAAGCGGAAGAAATTATAGTATACTATCTCACAAGACATCCCATAAGAATGGCCCCTCTTGTGGAAATATATCTTATGGCTCCATCCCATAAAGAAAGGAGATCTGCATCCCTTGACCACCCCGAAATTTCTTTCTGATAAATTCAGGCATCTGCGCACAGATACCCCATTACACGACATTCTCGTCTCGATCGCACTCCTTGCCTTCGGAACGGTTCTTTGCGTTCTCACACGAAAAGCAACGCAGAATCTCCT
The DNA here is from genome assembly GCA_902363665.1 of Lachnospiraceae bacterium. Lineage (GTDB taxonomy): Bacteria > Bacillota > Clostridia > Lachnospirales > Lachnospiraceae > Choladousia. The sequence continues at coordinate 18,107 of CABJAW010000024.1, forward strand.
GAATACTTCTTTTATTTATCTTATGATCGTCGTTGCAATTGCACGCTTTACGACCGGCTATCTTTACGGAATCCTAGCTTCCGTTATCAGCATTATGTCCATCAACTGCTTTTTTACCTACCCCTATATGCGAATCAATTTTACGCTGGACGGTTATCCGATCGCCTTCTTTTCCATGCTTGTAATCTCATCCATCACAAGTGCCACCACAACCAACCTGAAAGCACAGACACGGATCCGTATCAAACAGGAAAAACAGCTTGCAATAGCAGAAAAAGAAAAAATGCGCGCCAATCTGCTGCGGGCCATCTCGCATGACCTGCGTACACCGCTCACCGGCATCATCGGTGCTGCCAATCTTTACCTTGAAAACGACAGCCAGCTCGATGATCAGGCAAAAAAAAATCTGATCTGCAACATCCAGGAGGATGCCGACTGGCTTTTGAATATGGTAGAAAATCTGCTCTCTGTCACACGAATCAATACCTCAAGCGCAAAAGTCACCAAGTCACTTGAGCCTGTCGAGGAAGTGCTTTCCGAGGCTGTACAGCGGCTCAAGAAAAGACTGCCGGATGCACAGATCAACGTGAGGATTCCGGATGAGTTTCTGATGATCCCGATGGATGCGGTTCTGATCGAGCAGGTCATCATCAACCTGCTTGAAAACGCAGTGGTGCATGCGAAAAGCACGCAGCCGATCGACTGCTATATCACGTACGATGACACCTCGGTATCCTTTCACATCCGTGATTACGGGACCGGAATTCCGGAAGAAAAGCTGCCGGTCATCTTCGATGGCACCGGCACGGCACCGACTGACAATTCCGACAGCAGCCGTGGCATGGGCATTGGCCTTTCTATCTGTCAAACGATCATCACGGCGCATGACGGAACGATCACCGCGCGCAACATTCCATCCCCGGAGAGCGAAGCCGGTCAGCGCCGCCTGACACCATTCCACCGCTGCAGCACTGCAGCAGAAAAGACCGCTGACCCACAAGGTGCAGAATTCTGCTTTACACTGCCGCGTGAAGAACAGGATATCATACAAACGGAGGAAAATAAATGAACACAAAAACTTCTGTTTTGATTATTGAAGATGAAAAAAATATCTGTGATTTTATCGCCACTGCCCTGCTCAATCAGGACTATCGTGTTTTTAAGAGCTATTCCGGCACCGATGGCATTTCACAGATCACCTCTCGCTGTCCGGATATTCTTCTCCTGGATCTGGGACTTCCGGATATGGACGGCATGGATATTATACGCGAAGTGCGCCAGTGGTCTTCCATGCCCATTATCGTCATTTCTGCCCGCACACAGGAAGAGGAAAAGGTGCTTGCGCTTGATGCAGGCGCAGATGACTATATCACCAAGCCATTCGGCACCTCCGAGCTTCTCGCCCGCATCCGTACCGCCGTCCGCCATCTTTCCGGTGCAAACGGTCAGGGAAATCAGACTCATACATTTGAAGCACACGGTCTTGTCATTGATTTCGACCGACGTCGTATTTTTGTTCACGATCAGGAGGTTCACCTGACTCAGGTTGAATACAAGATCGTTTCAATGCTCGCAAAAAATTCCGGCAAAGTCATCACCTATGACACGCTGATTTCCCACGTATGGGGACCTTATGCGGATGACAACAACCGCATTCTGCGCGTCAACATGGCAAATATCCGCCGGAAGCTTGAACAGAATCCTGCTCAGCCGGAATACATTTTTACGGAGATCGGAATCGGGTATCGGATGATTGATGCGGACTGACGGATTGCGTTCGCAGTGAATCTGTCTAAATATAAGAATCTGTCTAAATATAATTATAATAGGCGGTTCCCGCAGGAGCCGCCCTTGTTATATTCTTTTTCCGTTTTCATCGCACAGTCATTTCTTATTTCCGGATCTCCAGCAGCTTGCTCTTGAGCTCCTCCTCCATCCGATTCAGCTCTGCCTCAGCCGCGCGGCGCTTCTGCCGTCCATCCTCCTGAATCTTCATCACCTCGTCAAACGTAGAAATCAGAGCCTGATTCGTATTCTTTAAGGTCTCAAGATCAACAATACCACGCTCGGCAGCCTTTGCGCTCTCAACTGTAGCTGTCTTAAGCGCTGCCGCATTCTTGCGCAGCAGCTCGTTTGTCATATCCGTCACTTCGCGCTGCGCTTTTGCTGCCTGATTTGCATGCTCCACACCAAGTGCGATCACCATCTGACTCTTCCACAGTGGGATCGTATTGACGATCGTGGACTGGATTTTCTCGATCATCACTGTATCGCTCGACTGGACGAGACGGATCTGCGGTGCCGTCTGGATCGCGATCATCCTCGTCAGTTCCAGATCATGAATCTTCTTTTCAAAACGGTCACACTTATCCTCAAGATCCTTCGCTGCCTGCGCATCCTCCGGCAGATTGCTTGCCTGTGCCTTCGCTACTGCGTCTGCAAGTTCATTTGCCCGCACCTGTGCCAGTTTTTTCTTTCCGGCCAGAATGTACATGGAAAGCTCTTTGAAATATGACAGGTTCAGTCCATACATCTTGTCCAACACTGCAACATCCTTCATCAGCTGCACCTGGTGGCCTTCAAGCACTTCGCAGATTTTCTCTACATTGACCTCTGCTTTTTCGTACCGCGCACGCATCGTCGTCAGCTTATTGCCTGACTTTTTGAAAAATCCCAGAAAACCTTTTTCCTCCTCTTCCACGTCAAAGCTTTTCAGCTCCGTGACAAGCCCGGAGATCATAGTTCCAACCTCGCCGAGGTCTTTCGTCTTTACGTTTTTTAAAGCAGTCTCGGAAAAATCCGCCATCTTTTTCTGTGTACCGACTCCGTACTGCAGAATGCCATTCGTATCATTCAGATTAATCTGTTTGCTGAAATCATCCACCATCTTCCGCTCTTCCTCGGTAAGGATGCTGTCATCCAGCTGTGGTTCCTCCGGCTTTTCCGGCTCTGCCGGAACTTCCTTTTCTTCTGTAACCGGCGCACCAAATGTCAGCACCGGCGTCGGTGCCTCGTCAAATTCCTTGAATTCGTCGCTCATCTCCTGATCCTCCTGATGTTTTCTGTTTTGTTTCCTGTGCCCTGCGGTAAAGCAGACATTCGCAATCCGCTTCGCTACTTGCTCATGAACGCAGATAAGCATCCCGTCTACCACTTAGCGCTCCGCGCACCTGAAGTTGGTGAATGCTTATCTGCGTTCAAACCGATTCCCGGTCAGTCCCTCCTGCGCCAGCATCGTGTTCAGCACACTGATGTCCGAGGATATGTCCCATGCCTGCTCCTCAAACAGGTCATCGAGCAGTTTTTCAAACGCTGAGTTTAACGTATCCAGCGTCTCCTCGATCTCTTTTTTCATAGTGTCGATATTCTGCCCGCCTACCGGCTGCTCATTTAAGTTGCAGTAAGCATCCAGCAGCTTCTTCGTGGTCGGCAGATAATAACTCATCATCTTTTTGAGATCATCCACCACCTCCGGATTCCGCTCCGCCTCCGTAAAGATTCTGGTCACTACCAGCTCCAACCGAGCCAGCTTTTCCGACATCGCTTCGTCCAAAATGCGGTCATTGCACTCATGAATATGGCGAATGTAGCTTCGTCCCTGCGCGATCAGTTCTGCGCATTTCGGGTCCAGATCTGCCCGAATATCACTGTCCGCAAAATGCTCAGAAGCTGCTCCGTTCTGATTCGTTCCGTTTCGTTTTGCAGCTGCGTTTTCACTCCCGCCCCTGCTTTCGGAATCAAATGCAGTCTCAAAATGCTGTCCATCACCATCCTGTCTTCCAGGATCTTTGCTCTGCTGTGCCGCTTTCTTTCTCGCTTCATACGACTGCTGCGCGTCCTGATACTGCTGATACGTCTGCTTGTCCGTAATCAGGCATGTCTCCCTCTGATCAAGATATCCCTGTGGGAAAAACCCCTGCCGGATCATTTTTTTCAGATCTTTCCGCACAAATTTGCTGCTCTCACCGACGGAATCTGCCAATTCCTCTACCATGCAGTACGTCCTGTTTCCGAGTACGCTCACATATTTTCGGAAGCGCTGCGCAAGCTCCAGCCGTTTTTTCCCTCCGATGCCAACCCCAAGCGAACCGGCAAACAGTACACTCAAAATACTGACCGGCACTGCCAGAGAGACTCCCGTCGCCGCTCCGACCACGCCAAGGATCGCAAGCGACAGACCGAACATGCCGCTGCAGCTGTAGCCAACCCATTTCATTACCGTCCCGCTGATCCTTCCCGGCGCTTTTACCGGCACAAGGGCTTTGCTCTCTTTCTGAGCATGCTCCGCATCGTTCGTACGATGTGTCTTCTCCATGTTGGATCGAATACGGTCGGCGGCCTCCTGCCTTGCCTGCGTCGTCCAGGTCTGGTAAGGACGGCGGTTTCGATACTGATCTCCCGACTCACTCTGTGTCCGACCGCCGCGGTTTGATCCAGCGGCGCCCGTCTGACCGTCTGCCTGATCCTGAACAGTTTGCCCGCCGCCATACCTCGCGTCCTTCATCTCATGCCGTGCCCCGGAACTGTCTTTTTCTGCTCCGGCCGCACCGCCCGGCTGCTGAATTCCGTTTCCAAGCGAATCCTTCAGCGCCTTCTCCAGCCCGCTCATCGTATCGTTCACCACATTCGAGATCGTGCTGCTCAGCTGTGAAAAATCTTCCTTATCAATTGCATCCTGTACGAGATTTCGGATCTGATCTCCGGCCTCGTACCAGTCTTTCTTCGTCATAAAAATCTCCCAAATCACTGCGTCGCGCAGATCTTCCAGAGCCATCCATCTGTAACGCCCTGTACCAAGCTGCCAACTTTTGCTTTCATGTTGCTTCGAGTATAACACTATCCCTTCCGCCATACAAGGGAAATCACATTCTTCTCCTTTGTATCAGGCCGCTGCTTTACTGATTCCATCCGCAAAAAAGGAAACGGCACCCAGGTTTTTCTACCTGCGTGCCGTTTCCTTTTGGGTTTTGGTTTGTTTGGGTTGTTTGGGTTTTGGTTTTTTGGTTGGTTTGTATATTACCAATATCTCCTTGCACTGCACGGTGTACGATAACCGTAGTCAGAGATAGTAATACCTGTGCTTGCGTTGCTTGCGTGTACGACCTGACCGTTGCCCATGTAGATCGTAACGTGGCCGATTCCGCTGTCTCCGTAGTAGAAGAGCAGGTCGCCTGCCTGGATCTCACTTAAGTCAACCGGTGTTCCGCTGGATGCCTGTGCAGCTGCCGTACGCGGAATCGAAATACCGAAGTTTGCAAATACTGACTGGGTAAATCCGGAACAGTCTGCTCCGTTTGTCAGGCTTGTACCGCCCCATACATACGGGTTGCCAACGAACTGTGTTGCAAAGTTTACGATTGCCATTCCGGTAGAAGATGCCGGAGCTTCCGTCTGCGGAGCCTCGGTTTCCTCATACTGAGGTGCCTCCGTCTCTTCATAGGCCGGTGCTTCTGTTTCCTCATACTGAGGAGCTTCTGTCTCTTCGTAGGCCGGTGCTTCTGTCTGCGTTGTCTCTCCGGTGTAACCGCCTGCTGCCTGCGCATCTGCCGCTGCCTGTGCGTTTAAGTATGCCTGGTATGCTTCCTGAGCTGCCGCTGCAGTATCATATACTGCCTGCTCATCTCCCTGGGTAGTTGCCGCGTCTGCTGCTGCCTGTGCTTCAAGGTATCTCTGGTATGCTGCATCGGCTGCTGCCTGTGCGTCACCGGTATAGCTGTAATCATAAGACGGTGCTTCCGTCTGCGGTGTCTCCTCGTAATACTGCGGAGCCTCAGTCTCTTCTGTGTAAGAAGAATCTTCTGTATAGGAACCGCCTGCTGCCTGCGCATCAGCTGCCGCCTGCGCATTTACATACTCCTGATATGCTTCCTGCGCTGCCGCTGCGGTGTCATATACCTGCTGCTCATCAGCCTGAGTGGTCGCTGCATCTGCCGCTGCCTGTGCATCCAGATAATTCTGATATGCTGCATCTGCCTGCGCCTGTGCATCGCTTCCGGAGTCATAAGATACTGCCTCTGTCTGCGGAGCCTCGTAAGACTGATCCTCATAGGATGCTGCTGACGCGCTCTCCTGTGCTGCCTGTGTATCCAGGTACTCCTGCCACTGCTGATTCTGTCTGTCTTCCTCTGCCTTCTGCTGTGCAAGGTAGTCCGTCCACTGCTGGTCCAGACGTGCCTGCTCCTCATCCAGCGTCTCTGCCGTCGCATAATACGTATCATAGCCTACGTAGTAAGCATTCACATAGCCGTAAACATCGTTGCCAAGGGCAACCTTCATCCAGTCTCCTTCGTATGCTACAACTTCAAGCTGATCGGAGCTGTACACGGTACCGATCGCCTCAGAATCCTCACTTGGCTGGGAACGTACCGTCAGGGCATCGGAATAAACCGTTGCCACATTATAACCAACTTCTTCCGCAATCGCCTCTGCCTGTGCACCCGTCGCAAAATACTCTGCATTTACATAACCCGTCGCATTGCCGGACTGTACTTTATACCATCCATCAATCGCACCGAGGATTGTGACGGAACCGTTATTGTATACCTTTCCGACTACCTCGCTGTCTGCGCTTGCTTCTTTTCTTACGTTAATATATTCCTCACACTGTGCAAACGCCATCTGGCCATTCATGCTTGTATCCAGTACGCCTGCCTGTGCGCTGTTCTCTGTCTCTTCCCCTGCGGACGCATCCGTGGTATCCTGCGCTGCTTCCGCCGCAGTCTCCTGAACTGCTTCTGTCGCAGCTTCCTGTGTGGCTTCTGTTGTCGCTTCTGTCACAGCTTCTTCCGTCTGTGTCTCAGCTGTTGTCTCGCTCTCCTGCGTATCTTCTGCTGTACTTCCCGATACACTCTGTACCGCTGTACCGCCAAATCCGGCCAGCGCATCGTCCTTTGCAGCAAATGCTGCGATTCCCGTTCCGGACACGGTCATGCCCGCCGCCAGAACACATGCTGTAAACTGTAATACTGCTCTTTTCATTGCTATCAAACCTCCAAAAAAACCAAACCAAATATATTTATTACGAATTTGTTACATTTATTATGGCGTAATCATAACAAATATGAACTCAAATGTCAAGTATTATTAATATTTTTTAATTTTCGTAATTTTTTCGATATGAATTTGATAACAATATGAGTTCATTTTGTAACTTATGCAGGAGTGATATGGCAAAGCCAAAGCGGCAGTTCACAACCTTCTCCCTGATACAGATAAATTCTCTGCTTACCGTTCCGCGCGGCCTCACCGGTGGCTTGCCCGAATCCACAAAAAGACCGGGAATGCTGCCACTCCCGGTCTTACCTGCTTATTATGTGATATTTTGTAACTGTTCAGAGCCAGGCAAAATTTCATAAAACAGGCGGAAAATGCTTGCATTTTTAAGCCTGTTTTTGAAATTTTATTTGGCGGATACGCCACACCGACGAAATGCGTAGCATTTTGGAGGTTGGCTCTGAACAGTTACGATATTTTTTTACGCCATCAGATACTTCTGCGCCGCAATCGCCGCGTTCGCTCCATCCGCCGCAGCCGTAATGATCTGCCGCAATGCCTTGGTCCGGATATCGCCTGCGGCAAAAATGCCAGGCTGACTTGTAGCGGTATCTTCCCCTGCCACAATATATCCCGTCTCATCTGTCTGTAACAGTTTTGAAACAATTTCCGTCTCCGGAGTCATTCCGACTGCGATGAACACGCCGTCCAGATCCAGCATCCGCTCTTCCCCGGTTTTTACATGCTTCATCCACAGCCCCTCGACATGTTCCTCCCCGACGATCCGTGTGATTTCCGTATCCCACAAAAATGTGACATTTTCGCAGCCTTTCAGCTGATCCTGCAAAATCGCTGCTGCCCGCATTGTATTCCGCCTGTGGATCACATAGACATGTTCACACCCTTTTGCCAGATAAATCGCATCCTCTGCCGCAGCATCACCGCCTCCGATAACCGCCACCGTTCTTCCCTTAAAAAATGCCCCGTCGCAGGTCGCGCAGTAGGAAACGCCCATACCGGTCAGTTCCTTTTCCCCCGGAATACCAAGCAGACGATGCTTTGCACCCATTGCAAAAATTACGCTTCTGGCACGATATACCTCGCCATCTGTGTAAATCGCTTTGATCCGGCCTTCCTCCTCAATATCAAGATGTCTTACTTCTATATTAATAAAGGAAACGCCAAGTCTGTCTGCATGTTCCCGCATCTTCATCCCAAGTTCAAAACCACCGATCCCGGGAAGCCCCGGATAATTATCCACCTCATATGTGTTCAACACCTGACCGCCGCTCATGCTCTCCTTTTCCAGAACAACAAACGACAGCCCTGCACGTTTTGCATAAATAGCTGCCGTCAGACCGGCCGGTCCGGATCCCGCGATAATCAAATCATAAACCATGCTTTTCTGCCTCCCATTTTCTCCCGAATTGATTCTGAAGATCTGCTTTGATGGCTGCCATCGTCCATCTGTCTCTCTACAGCTTTCGGACTTACTGTTTCATTGTGTTGCTGTCCCACACAGCAGATACCCGCTTTCATCCCCCTGCTCTTACAGTTTCTCTGTTCTGCAGCATTTTTATCCATACGGCTTTCATTTTTCCGGCTCTTTTGACCCGGAGCGTGTTTGAAAAATCATTCTGGCAATCGATACGCCGCCCGTCTTTTTCTCTTCATCTCTGTATTTTTAGAATACCATTTTCTGCCATGAATGGCAACCAGAACACCGTTTACTCTCCGTTTATTTTCTGATCAGCCTGGGTGCGGATCCGCTTCCAAAATTCGTTTATTTTTTTGCACTTTTCACTTGACATGTGATACTTCTTCTGTTATATTGATTACAGTAACAATTATTATTATCAAGGAGATGCAGTGTATGCAGAGAAAATATAGCAGACAGCGAGAGGCAATCAAGGAGTTTCTGGCCGGTCGTACCGATCATCCCACTGCCGACACGGTCTATACCTGCCTCCGTGAGCAGTATCCGAATATCAGTCTCGGCACAGTCTACCGGAATCTTACTCTCCTCACTGAAATGGGTGAGATCATGAAGATCACCACGGGCGAAGGAGCCGACCGGTTTGATGCAAATGTACAGCGGCATCATCACTTCATCTGCACCAGCTGTCAGAGCGTTTACGATCTTCCAGGCATGGGAAATATCGATTCCGTGATGGATACCGCAGCTGCCAGCTGCAAAGGAACGATCGACACATACCGGATCAATTTTTACGGAACCTGCGAACATTGTCTGAAAACAAAAAATCCCTCTTGAAAATATGATAACTATTTCTCAATAAGGGCTTGACAATCAGACAGCAACGTGTTATATTAAAACAGTAATAGTTACTGATATCAATTAAAAATTATTTCAGTACTTTTACTACACCGTTTCAGAACGAATAGCTGTTTTTCAGCTTATCAGAAGAAGAGGATTCTTCTGATACAGGCAGATCCATTCACTCACCTGTAAAATAATTACTGCCTGATTCGGTTAAAATAACAACAACATGACATCAAAAAGAAAAGGAGATCATTACTATGAAGAAATTTGTATGCAGCGTATGTGGATATGTTTATGAAGGAGAAGCAGCACCGGAAGTATGTCCGATCTGTAAAGCACCGGCTTCCAAATTTGTTGAGCAGTCTGATGAGAAGACCTGGGCAGCTGAGCATGTAGTTGGCGTAGCAGCTGACGTTCCGGAAGATATCAAAGCTGATCTTCGTGCAAACTTTGAGGGCGAGTGCTCTGAGGTAGGTATGTATCTTGCAATGGCAAGAGTTGCTCACAGAGAAGGATATCCGGAAATCGGCCTCTACTGGGAGAAAGCAGCTTACGAAGAGGCTGAGCATGCAGCAAAATTCGCTGAACTTCTCGGCGAAGTCGTTACTTCCAGCACCAAGAAGAACCTTGAGCTTCGTGTAGAGGCAGAGAACGGCGCTACCGCAGGCAAGACCGATCTTGCAAAGCGTGCAAAAGCAGCAAACCTTGACGCGATCCATGACACCGTTCACGAGATGGCAAGAGACGAGGCTAGACACGGCAAAGCATTCGAGGGTCTGCTGAAGAGATACTTTGGCTAAGCTACGAGCCATGCAAAATAGTAAAAATAACGCCCTGCAAGTTTACTTGCAAGGGCGTTTATTTTTGCTATTTTATACGGCGACAGCCGTCCATGAGGAAGTAGCCGCAGGCGGATTCCGAATGGAGCATGGCTCGTTTTGCCAGGCTTTCTTGTTTTTTAGATGTATCTGGCGACAGCCATTCTTCCCCTCTTCTCCACTTTACCACCGATAGTTAAACACGTAGTCATAATCAAATGTACACGGATTCTTTACAAAATCATAATCCTTTCTGACTCTGTTTGCCGGAATCGTTACAGTCAGTTTATTTACGCTGTAACTGCTCGCCCGGAATCCAAATTTCGGCATCTTATAGTCTCCGATCAGATTATCATTACTGTCTCTGACAGCAAGATACATATAGTCAAAGCTGGTAATATTGTATTTGTGGGTATTTACAAAATAGCCTTCTACCGTGATACTTCCATTTGCATTCCGTCTTACTTTTGAAATGAAATAATCATCCATGGCATTTTGGTAAGCTCCCGGTCTCGTTACTACTTTCCAGTTCTTTTCGTTTGAGCGAACCTGAACGGTAAAGGTTAATTTCACACCATTTGCCGTTGCAAAAATCTTACAGCTGCCAAGTCCTACCGCCGTAACCTTTCCATTCGTTACAGTAGCTACTTTTTTATTGCTTGTTTCCCATTTTACAGACTGCGACGCGCCTGTTACCTTTAAGGTCAGGGAAGTGCGGAGTGACATCGTTGCCTTCTCCTGAGACAGCTTCGGCTTATTTACTGTGACAACACAGCTGGTCTGTCTGGTCTTTCCCTCCAGTTTGTAGGTGGCTGTGATCGTTGCTTTTCCAGGCGCTTTTGCCTTTACCTTACCATTTGCAACCGTCGCAATCTTCGTGTTGGAACTCTTCCATGTAACAGCCGTTCTTTTCGGCAGATTTTTCAGGGTCAGCTTTGTGCTTGCGCCAATGTTCAGGGATGCGGCCGCTTTACTCATCGCCGGAAGTGATCTGACGGTAAGCTCCAGCTCTGCCCTTCCGCCCTCGTTCCATACCATCAGGAATGTTTTTCCTGCCTTTTTGGCAGTTACCATTCCGGTCTGAGAAATCGATGCAACAGACGCCTTGTCCGAAGCAAACTGTGTTTTTACCCCGCTCTTTCCGTCCGTGATCGTTTTATAAGGAAGCTTAAACGTAGTTCCTGCGTATACTGTCTTTTTCTTCGGCACACAGGAAACCGCATATCTGTGTACATTCAGGGTTGCCACTTTTTTATTGCCTGCAGCATCTGTTTTTGTTGCTGTCACAGTAATCGGCTTATACGTGTTATACGGCACATCGTAGTTTGCGCAGAGGTAAAAACCATCCGGCTCACTTTTCTCATACTCGAGATATGCCACACTTTTGTTGCTTACCTTTATCGTTACATTTTTGTCCGTATATTTCCAGTTCTCCGGAAGCTTGATCCGGTACCAGTTGACCATCCCGTTAATCATCTGGTCCGTAGTTGGTTTTTTGCTATAGCCATCAATAAATTTTACCTGCTGTGTCGCCGCCTGTGCATTCTCCGGTACGATCACCATCATTCCGATCAGAAGCACTGCCATCATTAAAAAATGCGATGCTACGTTGAAACATCTTTTTTTCATCTCTTCTTCTCCTTTCCGCCCTGCATTGCCAGAGGTGCCACAAGTATATGGCAAAAGCTTCCTTGAAAACAATTACCTGACAGCATAGTAAACAGTAATAAGGAACTTTTTTAGTCGAACGAGGCATTCGCCGTATTCACCGGATGCTCCGCTTTATTCACAATATCTGCCTCATTTCCAGAGAATACGCTTCCCGAAAAATCGAGGACTTCATTGCCCGGCAGGCTGTCAATGCAGACCGCTGTGCCATTGCCGGTAAAGGTATCATTCTGATAAGTCGGACAGGTACCGTAAGCCATGCTTGTATTAAATTTCAGCGCTGTCCGATTATTCGTAAAAGTGCTGTCTGCCGCACAGACCCATCCTCCGTTCCGCGCAATCGCCGCCGTGTCAAATCCGTCAAAACTGCACCCTGAAATGTACACAAAACAGTATGCATCCACTCCGATTCCGGAATCTCCCGCAAAACGCAGCCCAAACAGATCCGCAGAATTTCCGTTCTTCCCCTGCAGGCGGACCGTCCCGGTAAAGGCAGTCATCTCATCACCCTCTGTACTGCCATAAATACCAAAGGTATGGTCACCGAACATAATATCGCCCTCATAGGTAACAGCCGGGAGATACAGATAAACCGGTATATCCGAAGAATATTCCTCATCGATCGACGCCAGCAGTGCATTTAATTCTTCCACGGTCTCCATCGGTGCATCCTCCGGATGGTAAGTGACCGCCTCCTGCTTTTCAACAGTAAGCCTCGTTCCAAGTGAAATCGTATCTCCGTTTTTCATCGTCAGATTCCAGACGATATCATTCACTCCGCTGTCGGACAGATAGTGGATATTCGAAACGTACGCCGCATTTGGAAAACTTTCTTGATGAACCGGTTCTGAATAATCCATCTGCTTTGAATCTTCTCCCGGTTTCGTCTCAACCTCGCAGGACTCTACCTCGCTGACAAACTCCTCCCATGGAAGCGCTCCGCTTTCCTCATCCAGCACGTACAGCTGGCATGGAAGCGCACTGTCCATTCCTTCCGCGATCCGGTCCGTCCGTTCCTTTTCCGCCTGTCCGGCCACGCCATCTCCTTCCGAAAATGTCAGCAGCACTTTGTAAGACTTCTCTTCATTCGGATAAATGATCTGTGCACCGCCTTCATAACTGCGTGGTCTGTGATATTGGGAAAACGCCATCCCGGCGGCTGCCGCAAGAACCGCCAAAACTGCGCCTGTCACTACCTTCTTTTTCCAGCGTCCCGGCGCTTTTACCTCCTGTTTTTCGGTCTGAACCGCCGTACAATGAGGACAGAAAGACGCCTTCTCCGGAAGCAGCTGCCCGCATTTCACACATTTTTTGCTCATATTTTTCTCCTTTATAGAACCTCCATCAGATGAAGGATATTTCTGTATCTTTTTTCCGGATTTACCATCGTACAGCGCTGGACAATCCGCCCCATCCTCCCCTTTGCAAGCTTTCTCGAAGGGTGCTCTCCCGTCAGCATGATATTGAGCAGCACCCCGACCGCATAAATATCGGCACGCCCGTCCGACTGGGACAGTCCGTACTGCTCCGGTGCGGCAAATCCGGTCGTTCCAAGAATCTGCGTATCTCCCTGCCCTGTACTTTTGTAGACTCTGGCCGCATCAAAATCGATCAGTACCGCCTCGTCTCCCCGCAGGATCACGTTGTCCGGCTTGACATCCCGGTGCACCATTCCACGCGAATGGAGTACCCACAATGCGCCACACAGCTGCCTTGTGACCTGCTTTGCCTGCGCCGCACTCAACAGCCCTCCCTCCAGGATCTCTCCAAGCGTATCACCCGGTATGTATTCTTCAAGCGCAACTGTCTGTCCGTTTTTTTCTCCGACTTCCATGATCTGCGGCAGATTCCGGCACGATACGCCAAGCAGTTTCTGATATACCTCACCGCTCCCGGAAAAATGCCGAAAAATATAACGAGTGCCGCTTCCTCTGTGACGCACAAGAGAAACCCGGCCCCGTTCGCTTTCCTTCAGAAGCGCGATCGTATCGTACTCCCTGCTGACCGCTTCCAAAAGACTTTCGTAAATCTCCATATTTTCTACCTTTATCCGCACAGCACGTTTGAACGCCGCCGCGAAGCAGATTGCAAATATACGCTTTCCTGCTTTGCGCACGATTTTTTCACACGCGCTATGCCCCGTGCATATTGTTTTTTGGAATTTTTTATAGTTTAATAGAAATAATGTGGACTTTTCTATCCACTTTGACAAGATTGTAACATACCAATTGTAAATAATCAAATTTGAACATGGTCGCGAAGCGGATTGCGAATGTCTGCTTCAATGATACCAATATACCAAAACTCTGTCAGGACATAATATATGGATAAGAAAAATACAGACGGCTTACAGCAGGAACTTATGGACTCAACAGATCTGTCGCAGTTTTTGTCCAGAAATCAGGAACAGTTCGTAGATAAAAGCGTCGCCGAATTATTAAATCACTTATTTGAAAAGAAAAACATCTCCAAAGCTGTGCTTGCCAAGCAGGCCGGTATGAGCGAGATCTATCTTCATCAGATTTTTGCCGGGAGGCGGACACCTTCCAGAAATCGTCTCCTCTGCCTGTGCTACGGACTGGAAGCCAGCATTGAAGAGACCCAGGAGCTTTTGAGACTGTGCGGCATGGCCGAACTTTACCCGAAGCTGAAACGCGACGCGATCATCTACTACGGACTGCTCCACAAACTTGATCTGTTTGTGATCAATGACAAGCTGTTTGATGAAAATGAGGATACGCTGTTTTGAAATGAATTTACATTCTTTATGTAAAGCGTCAGCTTTCTGTTTTTCACAGAAAACGGACGCCTTTATTTATAGGAAGCAGCCGGTAAAACAGTAATTCAGTCAGGTTCTGTTCACTGCCCCCTGGAAATGCATCCGGCTGCATATTCTTTTGTGATACGAGTTTTTGGGGACGATTTCGATACTTATGCTTTATTGTATCCGATTTTTTACCTGCCGTGCATGTCTTTTTCATTCTTTCTTTTTATCAAAACAATCCTATCTGGCTGTGGTGGGTCCCCCGCTTCACGCAGTCTGCCTCCGCATCCCGTCATTCAGTCAAAGCGGATATTCCAGATCCGCTTCACTGATTGCTCATAACCGAATACAGCGCCATCGCATTTCCGGGTTCTCACTCCAGATACAGCACCGGATCCACCGGTTCTCCATCCTTCGTCATTGCAAAGTACACATTGCTGCCCTCTGTACTGTAATATTTCGTCGGTTCGCTGACATATCCAATCACTGCGCCGGACTCCAGCACATCTCCTTCCTTTGCCTGAAGCTCTTTCAGACCACCGTACGTCAGCTTATAGCCGTTTCCAATGTTCAGCACAAGCGTTGTCCCCGTTTCCTCATCGACATACGTCGATTCCACGATTCCCTTCGCTGCCGCAAGCACCTGGTTGCCAGTATCGCTGCCGATCACAAGGGCCGGGTTGTATTTGTACTGGTTCAGCGTCGGGAAATAAACGCTCCCGTCCATACTGTAATCGATCAGGATCGTGCCCGCCGCCGGCCAGAGAAGTGATGCTCCCTGTGCCTCGTAGGAGACACCGTTATCCATCAGCGTCTGCTCGGAGATGATGCTTGCAGAGGCAGCTTCCGCGGCATCTGTGGTATCATTTCCATTCGTGCCGCCTGCATTTTCGCCATCGCTTCCATCCGCCGTACCTCCCGCGTTTGCGGCCGCCATAGCGTCTCCATCTGCACTTTCATTCATTCCGGCGCTGCCTGAACCCAAGCCGCTTCCATCTGATCCGTCCGCTGTGCCGTCTGCATTTGCCGTCACAGAAGCATCCGTATTTCCATCCGCTCCTGTCTGACCGTCTTCTCCGTCCGCCATGCCATCCGCATTTGCGGCCGCCAGGTCATCTGCGTTTCCATCCGCTCCATCTGCCAGCGCCTGTTCCTCATCAGATCCTTCCAACATATCGCCCTGCATCCGGTTGTCATGTCCCGCCGTCAGGTCATCCGCCAGCGCCTGCTCTCCCGGCACTGCCTCTGTCTCCTGCTGTATTTCACTGCGCTGCGCCCGTTCCAGCGACGCAATACTGCCCAGTACAATGATTCCGGTCATGCAAAAGCCAATCGTCCAGATCGTACTTCGTTTCTCAATCAAATCCTTCAAACGTTTTCCATCCATATCATTCACCTCATCCATTTCCCGTGAACACTGACCTGATGCCCTGCCCACGTGTTGTCAGAACGGATCTCTTCAACCCGTTTTATTTTGCAGTCCGGCCACCAGTTTTGAGCCGGAGGATTTATTTTCCGGAGTTTTTTCGTTACTGCTTTGAACCAACCTCTCCGGTCTTTTCACTCTCTCGCCTAAAAACGGTACCCGCTGATTTACTGATAGGATTTCCAGAAACACAGCACTTATACACAAAAAGAAAAAAAGCCGCCGCCTCGCGATTTTTCGCGAAGCGACGACCCTCTTATTTTGTAACTGTTCAGAGCCAAGCAAAATTTCATAAAACAGGCGGAAAATGCTTGCATTTTTAAGCCTGTTTTTGAAATTTTATTTGGCGGATACGCCACACCGACGAAATGCGTAGCATTTTGGAGGTTGGCTCTGAACAGTTACCTTATTTTTTATTTTGTTCCATCTGATGACTCATAAGGAATCTTCTTCCTTATGAAATTCCCTCATCCTGAGATTTTACGCCTCAAAGGTCTCCGGATCTACCTTGATCACCTCATGATCCAGATGCCAGATCTCGTCTACGTACTGCTGAATCGTACGGTCGGATGTGAACTTTCCGCTGCATGCCATGTTGAGCATTGCCATCCTAGCCCAACGCTCTTCGTCGCGGTATGCTTCCTCTACGCGCTTCTGAGCTTCTGCGTAGGATTTGAAGTCTGCCAGGATGAAGTACGTATCTGCGCGGTCGCTGCAGTTCGTGTTCAGCAGAGAATCATAGATCTCGCGGAACATTTCCATATCTCCGTTTGAATACTGGCCGTTAATCAGCTGCATCAGCACGCGGCGGATATCCTGGTCGTTGTTGAAGTAATCAGTCGGATTGTAACCGCCCTCATTCTCATAGCGGATAACTTCGTCTGCACGCAGACCGAAGATGAACGCATTCTCCTCGCCTACTTCCTCAACGATCTCCACGTTTGCTCCGTCCATTGTGCCAAGTGTCGGTGCGCCGTTCAGCATGAACTTCATGTTTCCGGTACCGGATGCCTCTTTACTTGCAGTAGAAATCTGTTCAGATACATCTGCTGCTGCAAAGATCAGCTCTGCGTTGGATACGCGATAATCCTCGATAAATACTACCTTCAGCTTTCCATTAATGGACTTATCGTTGTTGACCACATCTGCCACGCTGTTGATCAGCTTGATAGTCAGCTTTGCACGGCGGTAGCCTGCTGCTGCCTTTGCACCGAAAATGAATGTTCTCGGGTAGAACGGCATCTCCGGATGATCCTTGATCTGGTTGTACAGATACATAACGTGCAGGATGTTGAGCAGCTGACGCTTATACTCATGCAGACGCTTTACCTGTACATCGAAGATGGATCGCGGATCGACATCGATTCCGTTGTGCTCCTTGATGTATTTTGCAAGACGCAGCTTGTTCTGATACTTGATGTTCATGAATTCCTGCTGAGCCTTCTTGTCATCGACATAGACTTTCATCTTTGCGATCTGCGGCAGATCTGTGATCCACTCATCGCCGATGTGCTCTGTTACCCAGTCTGCAAGCAGCGGGTTTGCATGAAGCAGGAATCTTCTCTGTGTGATACCGTTTGTCTTGTTGTTGAACTTCTCCGGCATCATCTCATAGAAATCCTTCAGCTCCTGTTTCTCCAGGATCTCGGTGTGCAGTCTTGCAACACCGTTTACAGAGTAGCCTGCAGCGATTGCCAGGTGTGCCATCTTCACCTGTCCGTCGTAGATGATCGCCATCTTGCGGACCTTCTCCTGGTTGCCCGGATATCTTCTCTGGATCTCCTCCACAAAGCGGCGGTTAATCTCTTCGATGATCTGGTATACACGCGGAAGCAGTCTGGAGAACAGCTCGATCGGCCATTTTTCCAGTGCCTCAGCCATGATCGTATGGTTCGTGTAAGCACAGGTCTTAGTCGTTACCTCCCATGCCTCGTCCCATCCAAGTCCTTCCTCATCCAGAAGGATACGCATCAGCTCTGCAACTGCTACCGTCGGATGGGTATCGTTGAGCTGGAAGGTAGCCTTCTCATAAAACTTGCGGATATCGCTGTGTGTCTTCTTATATTTTTCCACTGCTGCCTGAACACTCGCGGAAATGAAGAAATACTGCTGCTTCAGACGAAGCTCCTTGCCTGCATAGTGGTTGTCATTCGGGTAAAGAACGTCAACGATATTCTTTGCAAGGTTCTCCTGCTCAACCGCCTTCTGATAATCACCCTTATCGAAGGAATCCAGATGGAAGTCCGTGATCGCCTCTGCATCCCATACACGCAGGGTATTTACTACGTTGTTATTGTATCCAAGGATCGGCATATCAAACGGTACGGCACGTACAGACTGATATCCTTCCTGGATAAAGTTGTTTTTCTTCTTCTCTTCATCGTACTCAACGCGCACATAGCCGCCGAATTTTACGATCTTTGCATACTCCGGACGGCGAAGCTCGAACGGATTGCCATCCTTGAGCCAGTTATCCGGTACTTCTACCTGATAGCCGTTCTCAATTTTCTGCTTGAACATTCCGTAGCGGTAACGGATACCGCAGCCGTATGCAGAATAACCAAGGGTTGCCAGAGAATCCAGGAAGCATGCTGCCAGACGGCCAAGTCCGCCGTTTCCAAGTGCTGCATCCGGCTCCTGATCCTCGATCACGTTGAGGTCAAAGCCCATCTCGTCGAGCGCTTCCTTTACTTCCTTATATGCACACAGATTGATCAGGTTGTTTCCGAGCGCACGGCCCATCAGGAATTCCATGGACATATAATATACGGTCTTCGGATCATCCATCTCATACTGCTTCTGGGTTGCCAGCCAGTTGTCAATGATTCGATCTTTTACTGCATACGATACCGCCTGGAACAGCTGCTGCTGTGTTGCCTCATCGATCGTTTTGCGATAGAGAGTTTTCACGTTCTCCTTTACACGCTCTTTGAATCCTTCCTTGTCAAATGTCTTACTCATCACATTCTTCCTTTCCTTCAAATGGTAGTAATCGGATCCTGTCATATAATCCTGATACTGCATCAGGGTCGGGGAGTTACTGCTTCTCCACGCCAAGTGTCACGGTTTCTCCGTTGATGCTCCACTCTTTGCTGTATCCAGACACGATGCCGTACTCTACCTTCACGGCAAGTACTTCATCCCTGATCTCAGACTCATATTTTTTCAGAATCGCATCTATCTTATCGTTACCCATTGCGGATACCGTTATTTTATCCATTACCTCAAAGCCGGCTTCCTTACGCATTGTCTGGATCTTGCTGACCAGCTCGCGCACAAGGCCTTCCTCGATCAGCTCCGGTGTCAGGTTTGTATCAAGCACTACGGAAACCTCTCCGTTCGCCTCACTTACACAGCCCTCTGTCTGAGCCGTCTCGATCAGAAGATCTTCCTCGCCGAGCACTACTTCCGTGCCATCTACATCAAGATGGATCGCACCGGTCGTCTTCAGCTCGTTCATCGCAGCAGCGCCATCCAGTGCCGGAAGCATCTGGCGGATCTTGCCAAGCAATTTGCCGTATTTCGGTCCGACAGTTCTCATCTGCGGCTTGAAGCTGTAGGAAATAAATCCGCTGACATCATCTGTGAAGGCAACTTCCTTGACATTCAGCTCATCGCGGATGATTGCTGCAAAATACTCCGGCAGTGCTTCCGGCGCTTTCACATACATCTTTGCAATCGGCTGACGGTTCTTAATGTTTGCCTTGTTGCGGCATGCACGGCCAAGGACTACGACCTTCAGGACCTCATCCATTTCAGACTCCAGCTTTTTGTCGATATGTGCTTCTTCCACTGCCGGGAAATCGCACAGATGAATGCTTTCCGGAGCCTTCGGATCTACCCCGACAACGATGTTGCGGTAAATCTCCTCAGTCATGAACGGAATCATCGGAGCTGCGGCCTTGCATACAGTTACAAGTGCGGTGTACAGTGTCATGTAAGCATTTACTTTATCCTCTTCCATGCCCTTTGCCCAGAAACGCTCACGGCTTCTTCTGACGTACCAGTTGCTCATGTCATCCACAAACTCCTCGAGCGCTCTTGCAGCCTCCGGGATACGGTAATTGCCAAGATTCTCATCAACTGCTTTTACCATGGAATTCATCTTGGAGAGCAGCCACTTGTCCATAACCGGAAGCTTATCGTAATCCAGACTGTAATCCATCGGATTGAAATTGTCAATGTTCGCGTACAGCACGAAGAATGCGTACGTATTCCACAGTGTGCCAAGGAACTTATTCTGTCCCTCCTGCACTGCCTTTCCGTGGAAACGGTTCGGCAGCCACGGTGCGCTGTTGATGTAGAAGTACCAGCGGATTGCATCTGCACCGTAAGTGGAAAGTGCATCAAACGGATCCACTGCATTTCCCTTGGATTTGCTCATCTTCTGACCGTTCTCATCCTGTACATGGCCAAGAACAATGACGTTTTCAAACGGTGCCTTGTTGAACAGCAGTGTTGAGATTGCCATCAGGGAGTAGAACCATCCTCTCGTCTGGTCTACCGCCTCAGAGATAAACTGTGCCGGGAAGTGTTTCTCAAAGTATTCTTTATTTTCAAACGGATAGTGGTACTGCGCAAACGGCATCGATCCGGAATCGAACCAGCAGTCAATTACCTCCGGTACACGGTGCATCTTCTTTCCGCACTTCGGACAGCGGATCGTCACCTTGTCAATAAATGGACGATGCAGCTCAATCTCCTCCGGGCAATCATCTGACATCTCATGCAGCTCCTGCTTGCTTCCGATCGCATGCATATGGCCGCACTCGCACTCCCAGATATTCAGCGGAGTACCCCAGTAACGGTTTCTGGAAAGACCCCAGTCCTGTACATTTTCCAGCCAGTCACCGAAACGTCCCTTTCCGATGCTCTCCGGAATCCAGTTGACCGTGTTGTTGTTGCGCACCAGATCATCGCGCACCTCGGTCATCTTGATGAACCAGGATTCACGCGCATAATAAATCAGCGGCGTATCACAGCGCCAGCAGTGCGGATAGCTGTGCTCAAACTTCGGCGCGTTGAACAGAAGTCCTCTCGCATCCAGATCCTTGATGACTTCCGGAGATACACCGTTCTCACCTTCCAGATCTTTTCTTGCGATACAGGAGTGGCCTGCCCACTTTGTTTCCTTTGTCATCATACCGTTCTCATCGACCAGCTGCAGGAACGGAAGGTCATATTTTCTGCCGACCTTGCTGTCGTCCTCACCGAATGCCGGAGCGATATGGACGATACCGGTACCGTCTGTCATCGTAACGTACGTGTCACACACAACATAGTACGCTTTTTTCTTCAGCTGTGCCGGGTAAAGAGCCTCATACTCTTTATACTCCAGATCTTTTCCTTTATAAGTCTCAAGGATCTCGTACGTACCCTCGCCAAGCACGGTATCAGCCAGAGCCTGTGCCAGATAGTAAACGTAATCCTCTTCTTTCATTTTTACCTTTACGTACGTCTCATCCGGGTTTACGCAGAGCGCCACGTTGGACGGAAGGGTCCACGGTGTCGTCGTCCATGCCAGGAAGTATGCATCCTCACCGACTACCTTGAAACGTGCTGTTGCAGAACGCTCCTTGACATCCTTATATCCCTGTGCCACCTCATGGCTGGAAAGCGGGGTGCCGCAGCGCGGGCAGTACGGAACGATCTTGTAGCCCTTGTACAGCAGCTTCTTATCCCAGATCTTCTTCAGTGCCCACCACTCAGACTCGATAAACGTGTCATGATACGTAACGTACGGATCATCCATGTCCGCCCAGAATCCGACGGTCGCGGAAAAATCCTCCCACATTCCCTTGTATTTCCAGACGCTCTCCTTGCAGTGCTGGATAAACGGCTCCACGCCGTACTCCTCGATCTGCTCTTTACCGTCAAGTCCAAGCATCTTCTCTACTTCCAGCTCTACCGGCAGACCATGTGTATCCCATCCTGCCTTTCTCGGAACCATTTTTCCCTTCATCGTCTGGTAACGCGGGATCATATCCTTGATGACACGCGTCAGCACATGGCCGATGTGCGGCTTTCCATTTGCAGTAGGCGGGCCGTCATAGAAGGTATAGGTTTCTCCTTCCTTGCGGTTCTCCATACTTTTTTTGAAGATATCATTGTCTTTCCAGAACTGCTCGACTGCCTTTTCATGCTCTACGACATTCCGGTTTGTAAGTACTTTATCGTACATCGTCTGCCTCCTTTATGAGCGCTCTCTATATTCCGTTCAGTATCCTTTATCAGTATCCATTATTATGTACACATTTTTTTATTATAGCTCAGCAGTCAAGAGCTTGTCAATTTATGATGTGCTGAAAATACCCTCATTTTTCGTTGCATTTTTCCTACATTTCCCTTATACTGGAAATAATACTGCGGATCTTCCCCAGATACTCGCAGATACGTGTGGGACAACACAAAAAGGCAGGTTTCTGCCGGAAAGAAAAGAGAGTGAGTGTTTACAAATGAGTAATTTTTTCAACATGGACAATGGCTTTTTCCGTACACTCGGAAAGCTGGCCGATCTGATGATCCTGAACATCCTTTTTATCGTGTGCAGCATCCCAATCTTCACGATCGGAGCCTCCCTGACCGCCATGTATTACGTGACTTTGAAGATGGCGGAAAATGAAGATGGCTACATCGCCCGTTCCTTCTTCAAATCGTTCCGCCAGAACTTCAAGCAGGCGACCGTGATCTGGCTGATCATGCTCCTGTTCGGCATCGTGCTTGTGCTTGATCTTCTGATCATAAAGGAGGCGACCGGCACTGTCTGGACCGTATTCCGGGTCATCATCACCGCTACCGGATTTTTGTACCTCATCATGCTGAACTACGTATTCCCGGTGCTGGCCCGCTTCTACAACAGCACAAAGGCCATCTTCAAGAACTCGTTCATCATGGCGATCGCAGATTTTCCACGCACCTTCATCATGCTGATCATCACAATCGGAGCAGTCGCCGTTATGTTCCTCAACAACTATACGTTCTGGTACGGCATCCTCGTCTGGATTCTTGCAGGCTTTGCCCTCGTGGCATTTGCACATTCGTTCTTCCTCAAAAAGATCTTCGCAAAGTATATGCCGAAAGAGGAAGAAGAGGAAAGCTCCTCTGACGGCTGGTCTGTCGATGAAATGCCGGCATCCATCTTTGATGATCCGGATGCAAAGGCTGGGAAAACTGCTGAAGCAATCCCGGAAACGGATGCAGGAAAGAAAGACGAATCAGAAAGTACGAACGAAAAATAAATGGGCACAGCGGATATTCACAATCCGCTTGACCCGGTTAAAAAACCGGCCGGTCATCTTCGGTGGAGATGACCGGCCGGTACTTTTTGTTCTATGCTTTATTCTATGCTTTGTTCTTCTGTGCTGCTCCGGTACTGTGCTTAATTGCCCCAGACTGCTCGGTATACTCTCAGAAGGTTTGCAACCTGCGCATCTGTTACTCTCGACAGTGCCTGCTGGATTGCTGCGTAGGTCTGCGGTCTGGATGCTTTCAGAGCTGCCGGATTTTCGGTGTAGTCCCGGAACGACTGTGCAAAGTACTCTGCGCTGTTCTGAAGGACATATCCCTTATCGTATGCGGTATACCTGGATTTCTCGTTCTGGAAGGTCTGCTGGAATGCAGCAGAAGTATCTATATTACCTGCAACGAATGCAAGGAAATGACCAAGTTCATGGTAAACAGTCTCATCGGCCTGTTTCAGAGTAATCGTTCGTGTCTGTGCATCACACAGTCCCGAATACGGAACACCTGACTGGATAACCACCTGAAAGCCAAGCTTCTGGAATGCATTCAGCACTCTCTTATCCGCTGCCGGTGCGATCTGGGTTACAGCTACTGTGCCGTTTGTTACGGGGGTAATCGGTCTGGTAGTCGTCGGTGCTGCCGTGTTTGTTACGGTGGTCTTTGTAATCGTTGTCTTTACGGTTGTCACCTGTGTGTTGATTTTGGAACCCTTTTTATAGTTGTTTGTGATGCTCGTTACTATTACAGTATTGGTTGTGACTGTTTTTTTTGCGCTCTTTGTCTTTGTCGTTTTCTTCTTTGTTGTCGTCTTTCCTTTCTGTGTATACGTCCTGGATGATGCCGATTTCAGCGAAATCTTCTTTGTAGACTTTGTCGTTTTTGTGGACTTTGTTACCTGTGGTGATGCCAGCGGTGTCTCATCCTCCTGAATCAATGTCATTTAGTTAACGTTTAATAGGGAGCGAATTCTTACAGAATAAATTACAGATGAACCTTAGTGAAACCGTTTTACAGATATGTTTACGATTTACCCGTGAAGGAAAGCACGACAAAAAGACAGATTGCAAATCTGCCTCAAAACGGTTT
>CABJAW010000025.1 GCA_902363665.1 Lachnospiraceae bacterium
TTTTTAAACGAAGACTGTTTTATTCTTTTTTGTTTACCACATCCTTTTCACGATAAAAGCACACAAATCCATTAATTTGTAATAAGCTTAACTAAGTGACATTGGTTCAGAACCACCTCCAAAATGCTGCACATTTCGTCGGTGTGGCGTATCCGCCAAATAGATTTCCATGTAAAAGTGTTCATTCATGCAAGCATGATTCACACTTTTGCATGAAAATCTGCTTGGCTCTGAACAGCTACAAATCGGGCAAAACAAAAGAAAATCTGCGAAAAACGAGATTTTGCAGAATAACAGATGCGTGGGCATACAAAAAATATAAAAAATGCTTGACATATTCAGACTAGTGTGTTACTATGTTAGACGATGACTGCCGAAGACAGCAGGTGCCGCAAGGCATAAGGAGAAAACGCCTGCCGAGGAGTATAAGATTCTAAGGAAGAATTTGACTACCCCTCTGTGCGCAGAGGGGTTTTTTGATATTCCTGTTTATACGGCGGTACACTCAAATCTATAAGGAGGTGCACCATTCATGGCAAAAGTTGAACTGAAGAAACCGGTTGTAGCCGAGATTTCTGAGAACATCAAAGACGCACAGGCTGTTGTTCTGGTAAACTATTGCGGTATCACGGTAGAGGCTGACACAGAGCTTCGTAAGGAGCTGCGTGAGGCTGGCGTTACCTACAAAGTATACAAGAACACCATGATGAACTTCGCGTTCCAGGGTACAGACTATGAGCCGCTGGCAAAGCATCTGGAAGGACCGAACGCTGTCGCTATTTCTAAAGACGACGCAACAGCTCCGGCAAGAATTATTTCCAAGTATGCGAAAAAGGCTCCGACACTGAAGATGATCGCAGGTGTCGTTGAGGGCAATTACTATGACGAGAAGGGTGTTGCTGCACTGGCAACTGTTCCGTCAAGAGAAGAGCTTCTTGGAAAACTCCTTGGAAGCATCCAGTCACCGATCACAAATCTCGCTCGTGTGCTTAATCAGATCGCAGAGTCCAAGACAGAGGCTGCTGCTGAGTAAGAGATTTCCGGTGAAAAGCCGTGCTGCGTAATGCAGTGGATGGCCATAGGCCGCTGAAGAGGTCTGCACAGAGCAGACAGAAAAATTACATTATATAATCAGGAGGAAAAAGAAATGGCAAAGTTGACAACTGCTGAGTTTATTGAAGCAATCAAAGAGTTATCTGTACTTGAGCTGAACGAGCTGGTAAAGGCTTGCGAGGAGGAGTTTGGTGTATCTGCAGCAGCAGGCGTTGTTGTAGCAGCAGCAGGCGCTGGCGCAGCTGAGGAAGCTGAGGAGAAGACTGAGTTTGATGTAGAGCTGACAGAGGTTGGCCCGAACAAGGTTAAGGTTATCAAGGTTGTTCGTGAGGCAACTGGTCTTGGCCTGAAGGAAGCTAAGGAAGTAGTTGACGGCGCTCCGAAGGTAGTTAAGGAAGGTGCTTCCAAGGCAGAGGCTGAAGAGCTGAAGACAAAGCTTGAGGCAGAAGGCGCAAAGGTTACTCTGAAATAATAGAGCGTATACCGCGAGACGTGTGAAAGCATAGGGAAACACGCAGAAGGAATTATTTCCTGGCGCGTGTTTCCTTTCTTTTTTGCTCTGTTCGGAGCCGGGTAAAATTTCATAAAACATGCAATGGCTGTGTTTTACGCCTGTTTTTGGAATTTTATTTGGCTCTGAACAAAAAGGTATTGACATAAATTGTTATATATGCTAGAGTGTAGGTTGCACTATTGTGCAGGATTATGCCCTGCGGCATTATTATGCCCAAAAGTTGAATCAGACTGCAGAAAGAACAGAGGTGAAACATCGATGGAGAAAAACAGGATACGTCCTATTACAAATGGTAAGGGACTTCGCATGAGTTATTCGCGCCGGAAAGAAGTTCTTGAGATGCCGAATCTTATTGAGGTTCAGAGAGATTCTTATAAATGGTTCCTGAACGAAGGACTTAAAGAAGTCTTTGATGATATCTCACCGATCGAGGATTATGGCGGAAAGCTGAGCCTTGAATTTGTGGATTTCAAACTGTGTGAAGACGATGTGAAGTACTCGATTGAAGAGTGTGTGGCGCGTGACGCTACGTATGCGGCACCGCTGAAGGTAAGGGTTCGTCTCCATAATAAAGAAAATGATGAGATCAGTGAGCATGATATTTTCATGGGTGATCTTCCACTGATGACAGTTACCGGCACGTTCGTTATCAACGGTGCGGAGCGTGTAATCGTCAGCCAGCTTGTTCGTTCACCTGGTATTTATTATGCGATTGCCCATGACAAGCTGGGCAAAAAGCTCTATTCCTGTACGGTCATCCCGAACCGTGGTGCATGGCTGGAATATGAGACAGACTCCAATGATGTATTTTATGTACGTGTAGACCGTACCAGAAAACTTCCGGTAACGGTTCTGATTCGTGCACTTGGCATCGGTTCTAATGCAGAAATTATAGATCTGTTCGGCGAGGAGCCGAAAATTGTTGCAACACTTGCAAAGGATACTTCCGAGAACTATCAGGAAGGTCTTCTTGAACTCTACAAGAAGATCCGTCCGGGAGAGCCGCTTGCAGTAGAGAGTGCTGAGAGTCTGATTATGAGCATGTTCTTTGACCCGCGCCGTTATGATCTGGCGAAGGTCGGAAGATATAAGTTCAATAAGAAACTGCTTTTCCGCAACCGTATTGCAGGCCATATACTCGCAGAGGATGCAGTAGATCCGACAACCGGAGAGGTTCTGGCAGAGGCTGGCACAGAAGTGACACGCGAGCTGGCAGATACGATCCAGAATGCGGCAGTACCGTACGTTATGATTCAGACAGAGGAGCGCAATGCGAAGGTTCTTTCCAATATGATGGTAGACCTTGCTGCTTATGTGGACTGCGATCCGAAGAGCCTTGGTATTACGGAATTAGTATACTATCCGGTTCTTGAAAAAATACTGGAAGAAAATGAAAATCCGGAAGACATCAAGGATGCAATCCGGAAATCTGTTCATGAACTGATCCCGAAGCATATTACGAAGGAAGATATTTTTGCTTCCATCAACTACAATATGCATCTGGAGTACGGAATCGGAACGGATGACGATATCGACCATCTGGGCAACCGTCGTATCCGTGCGGTCGGCGAGCTGCTTCAGAACCAGTACCGTATCGGTCTTTCCAGACTGGAAAGAGTGGTGCGTGAGCGTATGACTACACAGGAGATCGAGGGAATTTCCCCGCAGTCCCTGATCAATATCAAACCGGTAACGGCGGCTGTCAAGGAGTTCTTTGGATCGTCCCAGCTGTCACAGTTCATGGATCAGAATAACCCGCTTGGTGAGCTGACCCACAAGAGACGTCTTTCCGCCCTGGGACCTGGCGGTCTGTCAAGAGACCGTGCCGGATTCGAGGTACGAGACGTACATTATTCCCATTACGGAAGAATGTGTCCGATTGAGACCCCTGAGGGACCGAACATCGGACTGATCAACTCCCTTGCATGCTATGCAAGAATCAATGAGTACGGTTTCGTAGAGGCACCGTACCGCAAAATCGATAAAACCGATCCGAAAAATCCGCGTGTCACCGACGAAGTTGTCTACATGACCGCAGATGAAGAGGATAATTACCATGTAGCACAGGCAAATGAGGCGCTGGACGCAGAGGGACATTTCCTCCGCAAGAACGTTTCCGGTCGTTACCGCGAGGAAACGCAGGAGTACGAGCGCAGTATGTTCGATTACATGGACGTATCCCCGAAGATGGTATTCTCCGTGGCTACCGCGCTGATTCCGTTCCTGCAGAATGACGATGCAAACCGTGCTCTGATGGGATCAAACATGCAGCGTCAGGCCGTTCCGCTTCTTACCACAGAGGCTCCGGTTGTTGGTACCGGACTTGAGGTGAAGGCAGCGGTTGACTCAGGTGTGTGCGTTGTCGCAAAGCGTGCCGGTGTCGTAGAGCGTTCCGAGTCCAATCGGATCATCATCCGCGCGGAGGATGGTACGAGAGATGAGTACCACCTGACGAAATTCAAACGAAGCAACCAGAGCAACTGCTACAATCAGCGTCCGATCGTATTCAAGGGAGAGCGTGTGGAAGAGGGCACAGTTATTGCAGACGGTGCATCGACTTCAAACGGCGAGATCGCACTTGGAAAGAACCCGCTGATCGGATTTATGACCTGGGAAGGCTATAACTACGAGGATGCCGTTCTTCTGAGCGAGAAGCTGGTTATGAATGACGTTTACACGTCTGTTCATATGGAAGAATATGAGGCAGAAGCACGTGACACGAAGCTGGGACCGGAAGAGATCACCCGTGATGTTCCGGGCGTCGGCGACGATGCACTGAAGGATCTGGATGAGAGAGGTATCATCCGTATCGGTGCAGAAGTACGTGCCGGTGATATCCTGGTCGGCAAGGTTACACCGAAGGGTGAGACTGAGCTGACGGCAGAGGAGCGTCTGCTGCGAGCAATCTTTGGTGAGAAAGCACGTGAGGTGCGTGATACTTCCCTGAAGGTACCGCACGGTGAATATGGTATCGTTGTAGATGCAAAGGTATTTACCCGCGAGAACGGCGATGAGCTGGCGCCTGGAGTAAATCAGGCAGTTCGTATCTACATTGCACAGAAGAGAAAGATTACAGTCGGCGATAAGATGGCAGGCCGTCACGGAAACAAGGGTGTCGTTTCCCGCGTACTTCCGGTAGAGGATATGCCATTCCTGCCGAACGGACGTCCGCTGGATATCGTGCTGAACCCGCTGGGTGTGCCGTCACGTATGAATATCGGTCAGGTCCTGGAAATCCACCTGAGCCTGGCTGCAAAAGTACTTGGATTTAACGTTTCTACACCGGTATTTGACGGTGCAAACGAGAATGATATTATGGATACTCTTGATCTCGCAAATGACTATGTAAACATGGAGTGGGATGAGTTCAAGGAGAAGCATGGCGATGAGCTGCTTCCGGAAGTTCTGGATTATCTGTACGAGAATCGCGACCACAGAGCACTGTGGAAGGGTGTGCCGATCTCCCGTGACGGAAAGGTAAGACTCCGTGACGGACGTACCGGAGAGTATTTTGACAGTCCGACTACGATTGGACACATGCATTACCTGAAACTGCATCACCTGGTTGACGATAAGATCCATGCACGTTCAACCGGCCCGTACTCCCTTGTTACACAGCAGCCGCTGGGTGGTAAAGCTCAGTTCGGCGGACAGCGTTTCGGAGAGATGGAGGTTTGGGCTCTTGAAGCATACGGTGCTTCCTACACACTGCAGGAGATCCTGACTGTGAAGTCGGACGATGTTGTCGGACGTGTGAAGACCTACGAAGCGATCATCAAGGGCAACAACATTCCTGAGCCGGGTATTCCGGAGTCCTTCAAGGTACTGCTCAAAGAGCTTCAGTCGCTCGGACTGGACGTAAGAGTACTGAGGGAGGACAATACGGAAGTCGAGATCATGGAGTCGATCGATTACGGCGACACCGACCTCCGCTCTGTTATTGAAGGTGACAGAAAGTACCATGATAAAGAAGAGGATTCATTTGGAAAGTATGGCTTCAGCAAGCAGCACTTTGAAGGTGAGGAGCTGGTAGACCTGGAAGAGGACAGCAATGCTGACGCATCTTCCGATGATGATTACCTCGACCTGGAAGAGACTTTTGACGAAGAGTAGCGTGTGAAAGGAGTACCATCAATGCCAGAGACAACTACTAACAACGAAGTGTATCAGCCGATGACGTTTGATGCAATCAAGATCGGGCTGGCTTCTCCGGAGAAGATCAGAGAGTGGTCTCACGGAGAGGTAAAAAAGCCTGAAACAATAAATTACAGAACTTTAAAGCCGGAGAAGGACGGCCTGTTCTGTGAGCGGATCTTCGGACCGAGCAAGGACTGGGAGTGCCACTGCGGAAAGTACAAGAAAATTCGCTATAAAGGCGTAGTCTGCGACCGATGCGGCGTTGAGGTTACCAAATCCAGCGTTCGCCGTGAGCGCATGGGACATATCGAGCTTGCAGCTCCGGTATCCCATATCTGGTATTTCAAGGGAATTCCGTCGAGAATGGGTCTGATTCTGGACCTTTCTCCGCGTACTCTTGAAAAAGTACTGTACTTTGCGAACTATATCGTTTTGGATCCGGGAGCTACAGATCTTTCTAAGAAGCAGGTGCTGACAGAGAAAGAATACCAGGAAGCAAAAGAAAAGTGGGGAAATGCGTTCCGTGCAGGCATGGGTGCAGAGTCCATCAAAGAGCTTCTGGAAGAGATCGATATGGAAAAGGAGTCCGAAGAGCTGAAAAGAGGCCTGAAGGAGTCCACCGGCCAGAAGCGTGCGAGAATCATCAAGCGCCTTGAGGTCGTAGAAGCATTCCGTGAGTCGGGAAACCGTCCTGAGTGGATGGTGATGACCGTAATTCCGGTTATCCCGCCTGACCTTCGTCCGATGGTACAGCTGGACGGCGGCCGTTTTGCAACGTCCGACCTGAATGATCTGTACCGCCGTATTATCAACAGAAACAACCGTCTGAAAAGACTGCTGGAGCTTGGCGCTCCGGATATCATCGTCCGCAACGAGAAACGTATGCTGCAGGAAGCAGTTGATGCGCTGATCGACAACGGCCGCCGTGGTCGTCCGGTTACAGGCCCTGGAAACAGAGCCCTGAAATCCCTTTCCGACATGCTGAAGGGTAAATCCGGACGTTTCCGTCAGAACCTGCTCGGAAAACGAGTAGACTATTCTGGACGTTCCGTAATCGTCGTAGGACCGGAACTGAAGATTTATCAGTGCGGTCTTCCGAAAGAGATGGCAATCGAGCTGTTCAAACCGTTCGTTATGAAAGAACTCGTTGCAAACGGAACCTCACACAACATCAAAAATGCAAAGAAGATGGTTGAGAGACTCGAGCCGCAGGTATGGGACGTTCTCGAGGAAGTTATCAAAGAGCATCCGGTTATGCTGAACCGTGCTCCTACACTGCACCGTCTTGGTATTCAGGCGTTTGAGCCGATCCTGGTAGAAGGTAAGGCGATCAAGCTGCATCCGCTCGTTTGTACCGCATTCAACGCGGACTTCGACGGAGACCAGATGGCCGTTCATCTTCCGCTGACCGTAGAAGCACAGGCAGAGTGCCGTTTCATGCTTCTTTCCCCGAACAACCTGCTGAAGCCGTCCGACGGAGGTCCGGTAGCCGTACCTTCTCAGGATATGGTTCTTGGTATTTATTACCTGACGCAGGAGAGACCGGGTGTGCTCGGTGAAGGCAAGTTCTTCAAGAGCATCAACGAGGCGATTCTTGCATACGAAAACAAATATATCACACTGCAGTCGAAGATCACGGTGCGTGTTGAGAAAACAATGCCGGACGGCACAGCCATGACAGGCAACGTATCTTCTACACTGGGAAGATTCCTTTTCAACGAGATCCTTCCGCAGGATCTTGGATTTGTAGACCGCAGCGTTCCGGGCAATGAGCTGAAGCTTGAGGTAGATTTCCTGGTAGGAAAGAAGCAGCTGAAGCAGATCCTGGAGAAAGTAATCAACACACATGGAGCGACCAAGACCGCAGAGGTACTGGACAATATCAAATCCATGGGTTACAAATATTCGACCAGAGCAGCGATGACCGTATCCATTTCCGATATGACGGTACCGCCGGAAAAACCGGAAATGATCAAGAGCGCACAGGAAGTCGTAGACCGGATCACCCGCAACTATAAGCGTGGTCTGATTACAGATGAGGAGCGTTACAAAGAGGTTATCGAGACCTGGAAAGAGACCGATGACAAGCTGACGAAAGCACTGCTGAGCGGTCTGGATAAATACAACAACATCTTCATGATGGCGGACTCCGGAGCCCGTGGTTCTGACAAGCAGATCAAGCAGCTTGCCGGAATGCGTGGACTGATGGCAGATACAACCGGTCATACGATCGAGCTGCCGATCAAGTCAAACTTCCGTGAAGGTCTTCAGGTACTGGAATACTTCATGTCTGCACATGGAGCTCGAAAGGGAATGTCCGATACCGCGCTTCGTACCGCCGACTCTGGTTATCTGACCAGACGTCTGGTAGACGTATCTCAGGATCTGATCATCCGTGAGATGGACTGCAGCCACGGTGGAGAAATCCCGGGCATGTATGTAAAGCAGTTCTCCGACGGAAAAGAGGAGATTGAGAGCCTTCAGGAGCGTATCACAGGACGTTTCTCCTGCGAGGATATCAAGACAGCGGATGGAGAAGTAATCGTAAAAGCAAACCATATGATCACACCGAAGCGTGCTGCACGTGTTATGAAGGAAGGCGTGGACAAAGATGGCCAGCCGTTCAAGAAGATCAAGGTTCGTACGATCCTGACCTGCCGTTCCCACGTCGGTATCTGTGCAAAATGCTACGGCGCGAACATGGCTACTGGTGAGCCGGTACAGGTTGGTGAGTCTGTCGGAATCATTGCCGCACAGTCCATCGGTGAGCCGGGTACCCAGCTGACGATGCGTACCTTCCATACCGGAGGTGTTGCCGGCGGAGATATCACACAGGGTCTTCCACGTGTCGAGGAGCTTTTTGAGGCAAGAAAACCGAAAGGACTTGCCATCATCACAGAAATCAGTGGTCTTGCAACACTGAAGGATACCAAGAAGAAACGAGAGATTATCGTTACAAACGAGGAGACGGGTGAGTCCAAGACCTACCTGATCCCGTACGGTTCACGAATCAGACAGGTAGATGGTCAGTATCTGGAGGCCGGTGACGAACTTACAGAAGGTAGTATTAACCCGCACGACATCCTGAGAATCAAGGGCGTCGAGGCAGTACAGGACTACATGCTCCGCGAGGTACAGCGTGTATACCGTCTGCAGGGTGTAGAAATCAACGATAAGCATATCGAAGTCATTGTACGTCAGATGCTGAAGAAGATTCGCATCGAGAACAATGGAGATACCGAATTCCTTCCGGGTACGCTTGTTGATATTCTTGATTATGAGGATACAAACGAGGAGATGCTCGCAGAGGGCAAAGAGCCTGCAGAAGGAAAACGTGTCATCCTTGGTATCACGAAGGCTTCTCTTGCAACGAACTCCTTCCTGTCAGCAGCATCCTTCCAGGAAACGACGAAGGTTCTGACAGAGGCGGCGATTAAGGGTAAGGTTGACCCGCTGATCGGTCTGAAGGAGAATGTTATCATTGGTAAGCTGATTCCGGCTGGTACTGGTATGAAGCGTTACAGTAATGTACAGATTGATACATCAGGTACGGATGATTACAAGTATGTAAAGCATGAGGAAAAGGCAGAGCCGGTTGCAGATGATAAGGCATCTGATGAAGAGATCGATCTTGAGGAAGATGCAGATGCACTGGACGATACACTTGAGCTTGCAGAGTTAGACGGAGCATCCGATGAGGATCTGAGCACGGATGATGCTCCGGAAGAGGGTGCAGACGAGCAGGAGACTGCAGAAGATACCGCTGCCGATTCGGATGAAGAGTAAAGCTTTGAAATGTAAAATAATAAGATAGCGACAAAGTGGATCGTTAAGATCCGCTTTGTTATTCACTCAAATAACAAAGCGAATTGCGAATTTCGTTTTGACTGAAACAACAGCACAGGCATAAAAATAAGAGCCATCGCCAGACAGGAAAAATCCTGTAAGGTGATAGCTCTTGTTGTTTACTCCGATTTATGAACCGGATGTTTCCCGGCGTTATGGCGTTCCTGTTTCTGATCCTTGATGTCATGCATTAGTTTTCGGAAAGACATATCCTCGGAAAGCTTGTCGGGAACGTAGTCATCATCCATTTCCGGGTATGGCGTGTAACCGTTTTGCTGTGCAGTGTTATTCGGATACGGCACATATCCACTGGTTTGATTCTGGTAAGGATGGCTGTTTTGCTGTGGAGCGCCATAGGCGTTATCCGGATACGGTGTGTATCCGTTTGGATTACCCTGATAAGGATAAGCGCCTGACTGAGGCTGATTATAGTCATTTCCTGACTGTGGCGCGTATCCGTTTTGTGAAGTCTGATACGGAAAGTTATTCCGTGGCGCTTCATAGCTGTTGTTTGAATATGTTCCATAACTATTTGGATTATCGTAAGCATTTCCGGAATAGGGAACATATTTTTTTTGCTTTTTGCGAGCCTTTTTTTCATCCCGTTTCTGCAGCGCCTCATCGCTGAATGGCCGGAATATCGTCTTGCGGCCGGTCCAGCCGACGATGCGGGCAAGAATAATACCCCAGAAGACACCGAAAGAATCGATCGCAACATCGCGCTTTGACGGAGAACGGCCTGAGACGAAGGATTGGTGATATTCATCGCCGCAGGCAAAGGCGACGCAGATAAAACCGGCTACCAGCATCAGCCATATTCCACGCAGCCCATAAACATAAAGCGGAAATGCGACGGCGACAGCGAGTGCAAAATATTCGGTCATGTGCGCGATCTTGCGGACAAGACCGTGGAAACGGATGGCAAGGCTGTCAATCTGATAAGGTTCCAGATTTTCCCCAAGAACTTTCGCACCGGTCTCTACGATTTTATAGCTGACTTTATAGCTGAGTGCAGAGGAGGTGACGCTGTCCTGCGCGGAAAAACTGAAGATCATGTACATCAGGCACAGAGCCGGAACAAAAGACAAAGGCTTCAATAAAGCCCGTATAACTTTCATAGCAAACACTCCCTTCTTGATTTCACGCTATTTTAACATCGAGGATGCAGACTGTCCAGTGGTTTTACAAAAAAGTAAGAATCTCTTCCTATTTATATAGTACCAGGACATTCCGTATGCAGACCACAGACACGTTCGCTTCGCGAACTATCCGCTGCCAAAGCAGCTCCTGGCTAACATCGTAAGGAGGATGCCTTATGATACATACGGAACTGGTGAAATATATTTTAAAATCTCCTTGACAAGCAGTGAGGCTCTAAGTATAATGTTAAGGTGTGCGTGATTATGCACACTTATTGTAGAACACTTTGTTCTTGCAGCCACACGAGCACATGCTCAGACAAATGCAGAAAGGCATTTGGAATGCAGAACAGAAATCAGAAGATGCGTTCTGCATATCAAATCAGGAGGTGAAAGAATAAATGCCAACATTTAACCAGTTAGTAAGAAAAGGCAGACAGACATCCGTAAAGAAATCTACTGCACCGGCTCTCCAGAAAGGATTCAATTCCCTTCAGAAGAAACAGACCAACGTTTCTGCACCGCAGAAGAGAGGTGTGTGCACCGCAGTTAAGACCGCTACCCCGAAGAAGCCGAACTCAGCTCTTCGTAAGATCGCCAGAGTACGTCTGTCAAACGGAATCGAAGTTACAAGCTACATCCCGGGTGAGGGACACAACCTTCAGGAGCATAGCGTTGTTCTGATCCGTGGTGGTAGAGTAAAGGACCTTCCGGGTACCAGATACCACATCGTCAGAGGAACACTTGATACTGCAGGTGTTGCAAAGAGAAGACAGGCCCGTTCCAAATACGGTGCTAAGAGACCGAAAGACGCTAAGAAATAATTTATCAGGCGTTTTGGTTTTAGAGAATCACAGACAGTAACATTTGTTTCACCTTATGCCGGAGTTTCTGTTTACCGTATGGCTGCAGGTAAGATAGAAGTCCTTGCATGAGACGCAGCAGGCACATTCGCAGGATTGTGTCGGAACTATTGTTGTGAGTACCTGTGATCTAATGATTATTAAGGAGGGAAGTAACGTGCCACGTAAAGGACATACTCAGAAAAGAGACGTTTTAGCAGACCCGTTATACAACAACAAAGTAGTTACCAAACTTATCAACAACATCATGCTGGATGGTAAGAAAGGTGTAGCTCAGAAGATTGTATACGGTGCATTCGGAAAAATGGAAGAGAAGACCGGAAAGCCGGCTCTCGAAGTATTTGAAGAAGCAATGAACAATATCATGCCGGTACTTGAAGTAAAAGCAAGACGTATCGGTGGTGCTACGTACCAGGTTCCGATCGAGGTTAGACCGGATCGTCGTCAGGCACTGGCTCTTCGCTGGATCACCATGTATTCCCGCAAG
The DNA here is from genome assembly GCA_902363665.1 of Lachnospiraceae bacterium. GTDB lineage: Bacteria > Bacillota > Clostridia > Lachnospirales > Lachnospiraceae > Choladousia. The sequence goes on from CABJAW010000025.1 coordinate 12,040, forward strand.
AGAGGCGAGAAGACCATGGAAGACAGACTGGCTAATGAGCTGATGGATGCAGCAAACAACACAGGCGCATCTGTAAAGAAGAAAGAGGATATGCACAAGATGGCAGAGGCAAACAAGGCGTTTGCACACTATCGCTTCTAATCATAGGAGGAAAAAGTTTTGGCTGGAAGAGAATATCCGTTGGAGAGAACCAGAAATATCGGTATCATGGCTCACATCGATGCTGGTAAAACTACATTGACCGAGCGTATTCTTTACTATACCGGTGTCAATTATAAAATTGGTGATACTCACGAAGGTACCGCTACCATGGACTGGATGGAGCAGGAGCAGGAGAGAGGTATCACAATTACATCTGCAGCTACCACTTGCCATTGGACTCTGGAAGATCATACCAAGCCGAAGGCAGGCGCGTTGGAGCATCGTATCAACATCATCGACACACCAGGCCACGTAGACTTCACTGTAGAGGTTGAGCGTTCCCTGCGTGTACTGGACGGAGCAGTTGGTGTCTTCTGTGCAAAGGGTGGAGTTGAGCCGCAGTCTGAGAACGTATGGCGTCAGGCTGATACGTACAACGTACCGCGTATGGCATTCATCAACAAGATGGATATCCTGGGTGCAAACTTCTACGGCGCAGTAGATCAGATCCGTACCAGACTGGGCAAGAATGCCATCTGTCTGCAGCTGCCGATCGGCAAGGAGGATGAATTCAAGGGAATCATCGACCTGTTCGAGATGGATGCTTATATTTATAATGATGATAAAGGTGAGGATGTCACCGTTTGCGAGATTCCGGAAGATATGAAGGATGAAGCAGAGCTGTATCACACCGAGCTGGTAGAGAAGATCTGCGAGCTGGACGATGATCTGATGATGCAGTACCTTGAGGGCGAAGAGCCGTCCGTTGAGGATATGAAAAAAGTCCTGAGAAAAGCAACCTGTGAGTGTACTGCAATTCCGGTATGCTGTGGATCTGCTTACAGAAACAAGGGTGTTCAGAAGCTTCTGGATGCAATCCTTGAGTATATGCCGGCTCCGACAGACATTCCACCAATCAAGGGTACCGATATGGACGGCAATGAAGTTGTAAGACATTCTTCTGATGATGAGCCGTTCTCCGCACTGGCATTCAAGATCATGGCTGACCCGTTTGTAGGAAAGCTTGCATTCTTCCGTGTATATTCCGGTACGATGAACTCCGGTTCTTACGTACTCAATGCAACAAAGGGCAAAAAGGAGCGTGTAGGCCGTATCCTTCAGATGCATGCAAACAAGCGTGCTGAGCTGGATAAGGTATACTCCGGAGATATCGCTGCTGCAGTTGGATTTAAGACAACTACAACCGGTGATACAATCTGCGATGAGCAGCATCCGGTAATTCTTGAGTCCATGGAGTTCCCGGAGCCGGTTATCGAGCTGGCAATCGAGCCGAAGACCAAAGCTGGTCAGGGCAAGATGGGCGAGGCTCTTGCAAAACTGGCTGAAGAGGATCCGACATTCCGTGCTCATACAGATCAGGAGACAGGTCAGACTATCATTGCTGGTATGGGTGAGCTTCATCTGGAGATCATCGTTGACCGTCTGCTTCGTGAGTTCAAGGTAGAAGCAAACGTAGGTGCTCCGCAGGTTGCTTACAAAGAGACCTTCACAAAAGAAGTCAACGTTGACAGCAAGTATGCAAAGCAGTCTGGTGGACGTGGACAGTACGGCCATTGTAAAGTTATCTTCACACCGATGGATCCGAACGGCGAAGAGACCTTCAAGTTCGAGTCAACCGTTGTCGGCGGTGCGATTCCGAAAGAGTACATCCCGGCAGTCGGCGAGGGTATTGAGGAAGCAGCTAAGGCTGGTGTCCTTGGCGGATTCCCGGTACTTGGTGTTCATGCAAACGTATACGATGGTTCCTACCATGAAGTCGATTCAAGTGAGATGGCATTCCACATCGCTGGATCCCTGGCATTCAAGGATGCAATGAAGAAGGGTAATCCGGTACTGCTTGAGCCGATCATGAAGGTAGAGGTAACGATGCCGGAAGAGTACATGGGCGACGTTATCGGTGATATCAACTCCCGTCGTGGACGTATCGAGGGTATGGAAGATATCGGCGGCGGCAAGATGGTTAAGGGTTATGTACCGCTTGCTGAGATGTTCGGTTACTCTACAGACCTTCGTTCCAAGACTCAGGGACGTGGTAACTACTCCATGTTCTTCGAGAAATACGAGCAGGTTCCGAAGTCCGTACAGGAGAAGGTTCTGAGCGCGAAAGCAAAATAATTCATTCGGTTTCGACCATTCGCTGCGGCAGTCATAAGGCGGTCGCAGCGGATCAAAAATAAATCCTTATTTTTTTGAATATCTAATGCAGATATTTAAAAAAGGCTTGAAAATACTGGCGTTTTGAAATATAATCGAATCTAGCCGGTATAAATTAATCAGTAACAGATGCGAAAGCAATCTATTCAAGGAGGACATTCAAAATGGCAAAGGCTAAATTTGACAGAACAAAACCGCATTGTAACATTGGTACCATCGGACACGTTGACCATGGTAAAACAACCCTGACAGCTGCAATCACAAAGGTTCTGGCTGCAAGAGTTGCTGGTAATACAGCTACAGATTTCGAGAACATTGACAAGGCTCCGGAAGAGAGAGAGCGTGGTATCACAATTTCTACTGCTCACGTTGAGTACGAGACAGAGAAGAGACATTACGCACACGTTGACTGCCCAGGCCATGCTGACTATGTAAAGAACATGATCACAGGTGCTGCACAGATGGACGGCGCTATCCTTGTAGTAGCTGCTACCGATGGTGTTATGGCTCAGACAAAAGAGCACATCCTTCTGTCCCGTCAGGTAGGCGTTCCGTATATCGTAGTATTCATGAACAAATGCGATATGGTAGACGATCCGGAGCTGCTTGAGCTGGTAGACATGGAGATCCGTGAGCTGCTGAACGAGTACGAGTTCCCGGGCGATGACACACCGATCATTCAGGGTTCCGCACTGAAGGCTCTTGAGGATCCGTCAAGCGAGTGGGGCGACAAGATCATGGAGCTCATGGATGCTGTTGATACATGGATTCCGGATCCGAAGCGTGCAACAGATCAGCCGTTCCTGATGCCGGTTGAGGACGTATTCACTATCACAGGTCGTGGTACCGTTGCTACTGGCCGTGTAGAGCGTGGTGTTCTTCATCTGAACGAGGAAGTTGAGATCGTAGGTGTTAAGGAAGAGATCCAGAAGACAACTGTAACTGGTATCGAGATGTTCCGTAAGCTTCTTGATGAGGCTCAGGCTGGTGATAATATCGGAGCTCTGCTTCGTGGTATCAAGAGAGAGCAGATCGAAAGAGGACAGGTTCTCTGCAAACCGGGCTCAATCAAATGCCATAAGAAATTCACAGCACAGGTTTACGTACTGACCAAAGACGAGGGTGGCCGTCATACACCGTTCTTCAACAACTATCGTCCGCAGTTCTACTTCAGAACAACTGACGTTACAGGCGTTATCTCCCTTCCGGAAGGAACAGAGATGTGCATGCCGGGCGACAACGTTGAGATGACCATCGAGCTGATCCATCCGATCGCTATGGAGCAGGGTCTTACATTCGCTATCCGTGAAGGTGGACGTACTGTAGGATCAGGACGTGTTGCTACAATCATCGAGTAATCACTGACTAATATATATTGAGTACCGCAAGGTACATTGTGTCCAAACGTAAGATACCCCGGAACCGTAAGGTTTCCGGGGTTTTTCTGTACTCTAAGAAAAGAATTATTCGTAAATTTATCAGGTTAGTAATAGTGAAACATTTATCAGCAAGATGAAATACAGATAAATTTATAATTAAAAAATAAGACCAGCGGTGCCAAAACGGTGCCAAAAAGAAACTCCTGCGAATGTTTGCTATTCACAGGAGTATTTTTTTACCAGCCTTTGATCTGTTTGATTTGTTCAGCACGTTCTGGATCACGATGATATTGTAATTTCAGACGGATAGTTTCCACAACTTCCTGTCTGGATTCATCATCAAGCTGATAGAACGATGTAAGCAGATTATCTACATCAGGCATACTGTTCTTACCGAAAAGGTACATCAGCGGATACATAGAATTTTTTAAGTAAGTCTTTACACGACTTGCGTCTAATGCTCCGTTCAAACCGTCTGGAAGTGTAGGATAAATCTCTTCTTCCTTAATTGTGCCAGAAAATGGACTGGCAGAACATATCTCATTCACATCAATTTGCAATTCATTCGCAAGTCTTAATGCAAAATCAAATCGAATATTGGAATCTTTTTGAATAATTGAATATAAGGTTGTAGCACTGATTCCGGTTGCCTTTGCAATTTTGCGGACATTTGTGCCTTTTTCATCAAGATATTTCTTTAAATTTTTACCGTCACCCATAGAATCCTCCTTTTTCATATATTAGAAAATTACGAAAAACATAAATCTATAAAATATCATAACACAGACGTGGAATAAAATAAAGAAAAAATAGTGTACGAAGTTCGTAAAAATGTGTTTACGAAATATTGACAACGATAGAAATACATGATATTATCAATTTACGAAAATCGTACAGATATAGAAATACAGTAAACGTATTCTATATCTGGAGAGGAAAGGAGGAGGCAATATGGCAAGTTACAATTATATGATGAGTGCTGATGAAGTGGCACAGGAATTAAACTGCTCAAAATCTCATGCCTATAAACTGGTGAAAGCTATGAATAAAGAATTATCTGCACAGGGATATATTACGATGGCTGGAAGAATACCAAAGGCGTTTTGGGCAAAAAAGATGTATGGCTATGAAATAGCAGAAAATTAGGGAGGATCAATATGGCTTACAGAGAAAAAGACACAAAAAAATGGACAGCCCAGTGGTTTGAGACAAATGTCATGGGTGAGAAGAAAAAACGCAGAAAGCGTGGATTTGAAACAAAGCGAGAAGCATTGGAGTTTGAACGAAGCAAAAAGTTGAGCAATGAGCGAAGTATGGATATGAAGCTGAGCGATTTTATTGAGATTTATTTTTCAGACAAACAAAATGATCTGAAAGATCGAACAATCAAAAATAAAAGATATATGATGCAACAGCATATCGTTCCATACTTCGGAAATCAGATGATGAGTGAAATCAAGGCTTCACAGATTATTCAGTGGCAGAATGAAATTCAGAAAAAAGGCTATTCAGATTCTTATCTGAGAATGATTCAGAATCAGTTGACCAGTCTGTTTACACATGCAGCTAAAATCTATGACTTGCCGGTTAATCCATGCAAGAAAGTGAAACGAATGGGAAATTCAGATTCAAGAAGTTTGAACTTCTGGACACTGGACGAGTACAAACAGTTTATACAGACAATGGAGCCGGGAACAAGATATTATCTTATGTTTGAGATGCTGTTCTGGACTGGATGCAGGATCGGGGAGCTGCTTGCGATTACAAAAGCTGATATCAATTTTGAAAAGAATCAGCTTAGTATCAATAAGACTTATTACCGGACAGGAATGCAGGATATTATCACAGAACCGAAAACAAAACAGTCCTTTCGGACAATCGAAATTCCGGAATTTCTGAAAGAGGAAATTAAGGAATTTGTAGATGGTCATTACGGAATGCCGGATACAGAAAGATTATTTCCGGTTGTTCAGGAAGCGGTACAGCATAAGATGAAACGGCAGATTGAGCTGGCAGGAGTGAAGAAAATTCGAGTGCATGATATCAGGCACAGCCATGTGGCTTATCTTATTGAGAAAGGTGTGGAACCGTTATTGATTCGGGACAGATTAGGTCATAAAGATATTCGTATCACATTGAACACTTATGGACATCTTTATCCAAATCAGCAGAGAAAGATTGCAAATCTTCTGGATAATGAAAATGGAAATGCTGTTACCGGATTGGGAGAAGAAAGAGATGAATGTTGAAAAGGCAAAAGAAAAAGCCCAGATAAATAATCTGAGCAAGTTCTCTGATAATCAGATTCACTGATATACCATCTTGGCAGATTCAGTATATCACGAATCGGGAAATACGACAATTCCCGAATATCTGTTCATCAGAGACTTGCCCGGAAGGGCAGGAGGAGATGATGGAATGAATATGAATGAAAAAAATAAAATTGAGAATTGTAGAATAGAACCAAAACTGAAACTGATCAATATGGATTCAGTAGAGGTGGAACAGGTAGAATGGCTGCTTTATCCGTTTATTCCTTATGGAAAAGTGACCATTATACAGGGAGATCCAGGAGAAGGCAAGACAACGATGGTACTTCAGATTATTGCAAAACTGACCAGAGGAGAGCCGATTCTTCCTGTTACTGATAAAACGAAAACAAAAGAAAAACGAAGTGATGAAGTCGATAGTGAGAATGAAGATTTAGATGCTGAAGATAATATGCAGGAACAGTCTTCTGTGTCACCTGTAAATGTAATCTATCAGACAGCAGAAGATGGACTTGGAGATACTATCAAACCCAGATTACTTGCTGCAGGTGCAGATTGTTCAAAGGTGCTGGTGATTGATGACAGTGACCAGCCACTGACAATGGCAGATGTCAGATTGGAAGAAGCAATCGTGCAGACAAAAGCAAAAATGGTTGTTCTTGATCCGATACAGGGCTTTCTGGGAGCGGACGTAGATATGCACAGGGCAAATGAGATCAGACCACTGATGAAGCGTATCGCAGTGCTGTCAGAAAAATATCACTGTGCAGTTATTTTAATCGGTCATATGAACAAAAACAGCAACGGCAAATCTTCTTATCGAGGACTTGGCTCCATTGATTTTCAGGCTGCTGCAAGAAGTGTTCTGATTGTCGGGCGAGTGAAAGATGAACCGGAAGTAAGAGTGGTATGTCATACGAAGAGTTCTCTTGCACCGGAAGGAACGTCCATTGCATTCAGACTGGATAAGAATAATGGGTTTGAATGGATTGGAGAATATGATATCAGTGCCGATGAACTTCTTAATGGAGACGGAAGAGGACAGAAAAGTCGGAAAGCAAAAGAATTTCTCCTTGAGATACTGGCAAATGGAGGAATGACTCAGAAGAAAATTGCAGAAGAAGCAGAAGCCAGAGGAATCAAAAGTAAAACGCTATGGAACGCCAAACGGGAACTTGAAATTGATTCCGTAAAACGTGGAAAGCAATGGTATTGGATGTTGCCAGAATAAAAATGGAAGATGGCAAGATTACCATTTCTTAAGAAGAGGGGATCTTGCTACCTTGAAAGGAGAATAGATGCAAAATAAAAGTGTACAGATTCCATACGAGTTATTCTTTCAGCTCTTGCAATATTTTTTGATGGATAACTACGATGGTGAAGAAATAATACGGTTGGGATTGGAGAAAAAACTGGATGCAATGGTGAATCGTGAAGTATACAGCAAATCCAAAACAGCACCAACGGAAGAAGAAAGAGAAAAGTTCCGGAAGGAATATCTGGACAGACGGGGAATACCGGAGAACTTTCGATGGTAAAGGTTCTTTCTGAACACTTTATTACAGGAGCGTGTCACGCACCTGTAGATAGCAGACAAGGAGAATGTTGGTAAGGTGTAGTCGGGAGTTGACTGGCGTAGAAGAGAATTTTCAAAAGGGAGCCCTGATTCAGGGCGCCCCTGCGGAAACGGTAGATGAAAGGAGATTGGCACAATGAGAGAAGGAAGATTAGGATATAACAGTTATAACAAAAGATATGGATTATTATCATCAGATCTATGGATTGATACAGGATTTCACTGTGGAGAATGCCTGGAAGTGTTGCTTGATGATGAATGGGTTCAGACCAGAATGGAAATGAATCCTGCAAGAGAATGGTATCTTGTAGGGACACCGTATTGTGGTGATTTGGAATATATTCGGGCAAGGATACCGGAGTAAAGGTCTCTGTACCCCCGGAGGGCGCAAGGGTACTTTTGATGGACGGTACGGCTGTCGAAAGTGCTTTTGCGTTACTTTTGACAAAAGTAACAAAACCGCCGTATCCGGCGAATATTTCTTTTTATACTATAGCTGGCAAAGATACAAATTTATGTGCCATGTCTGGCACTGGTTTTAGAAAGCGGGGTGAGGAATATGACGATGAAACGAACAATCAGTGGTATGATCGGGACAGGGTCTCTGGCTCATAACAGACGAGATTTTATAGCAGAAAATGTTGATCCAGACAGAGTGCAATTAAATATTTGTTACCGGAATGAGAATCTGAAAGAAGTCTATAAAGAGCTGTTTGATGAAGCTGTAGAACGGTATAATGTCGGGAAAAGAAAAGATCGGCAGATTACAAATTATTATGAAAAGATTCGCCAAGGAAAACAGGAAAAGTTGTTCCATGAAGTGATTTTCCAGATTGGAAACCGAGAAGATATGGCTGTTGGAACAGAAGCAGGAGATCTGGCTGTAAACGTACTGGATGAGTATGTAAAAGATTTCCAGAAACGGAATCCGACACTTCGGGTATTTAGTTGCTATCTGCATCAGGATGAGGCTACTCCACATCTCCATATTGATTTTATTCCTTATGTGACGGACTGGAAAGGAAAAGGAATGGATACCAGAGTTTCACTGAAACAGGCATTAAAAAGTCTTGGATTTCAAGGTGGAAATAAGCATGATACGGAACTGAATCAGTGGATAAATCATGAAAAAGAAGTTCTGGCAGAGACTGCAAAGCAGTATGGAATTGAATGGGAACAGAAAGGTACTCATGAGGAACATCTGGATGTCTATAACTTCAAGAAAAAAGAACGGAAAAAGGAAGTACAGGAATTGGAGCAGGAGAAAGAGCATCTAACTGCTGAAAAAGAAGAATTAACAGCACAAATTGCAGAATCCAGAGCAGATATCCAGAATTTAAAAGACGATAAGGAACAGGCAATCAAGGCGAAGCAAGAAGCAGAACAAAAGGCAGGGAGCGCAGAAAAAGAACTAAAAAGCCTGGAAGATCGCAGAGAACAGCTACAACCGATTATGGATAGTGTGAGCAAAGAAATCAAAGAATATGGAACGGTTAAAATGTTACTGCCGGAGGCGGGCACGCTAGAACGGGCAGTAACCTATCGAGATAAAAAAATTAAACCACTGTTTCTTCAAATAAAGAATAAGGTTGCTGTAATGGCGGCTCAGGTTAAAGAACTTACGAAAGAGGTGGAAGGTTGGAAGAGAAAATATCAAAAGGTGAAACAAAAATATAATGCTATTCAGAGAGAACTGGATGATATACGTAAAGATAATCAGAAATTGTCAGAAGAAAAAGATATATTACAAGGTGTTTCTGATAGGTATGATCGTGTTGTGCGTGTTCTTGGAATAGAAACTGTAGATACAGCAGTACAGCAGGATATTCAAAACGAGAAAGTCCTGGAAGAAAAGCGACGGATGGAACAAATGCCGAAGGGAAATATTCATGAAAGATTGGCATGGGGAATGAAAAAAAGCGAGATGGAGAATCAGCAGCGTAAGAAAACTAAATCAAAAAACAGAGAAATGGAGAGATAAGATTATGGAAACACACATTTATGATGAAAAGAACGGATTAAGCTATACTTTGCATGGAGATTATTATTTGCCGGATTTGGTATTGAATGAAGAAGAACCGATATATGGGAAATATGGAATGCTGAGGAAACAGTTTCTGAAGGAACACAGATTAGCAAAATATCAATATTTGTTGTTGACTGGAAAGCTGACGGAACACCTGAATCAAATTGATCAGGAGAGCAGAGAGCAGGTGGAAATGCTTATGGAACAGATGGCAGAAAAACAGGGCGTAACTGAAGAATTAAAGGTACAGAATCGGACGAAGTGGGTTAGACTGATGAATAATATAAAAGCTAGTGCAGAAGAAATGGTGTTGAAACTTCTGAAAAGCACATTGTTTGTAAAACTCCCTGCTATTAGGTTCCACATTCTCACCTCCTTTCTCGTTGGAAAGTTGGTGGTGCTTCCCCCTTTTCGCGGGGCAATACGGCGTTTTTGAAAAACGCCGAAGATTTTTTGAAATTTTTTCAAAAAATTTTTTGAGCAGCAAAATACGCCTGTCCGAAAAGCCCGGACAGGCGTATAGGTATTGTAAGCAGTATTTAGATGATTAGACAGTTCATAGTCAAGGGTAGAGAGGTTCCCGGCGGTGGTCGGGCTTTTTTTGATATGTCAATGACCGTCGGATTTTGTCGATAGGGTATGTGCTTCATGGCGGCTACCTCCTTTAGCCGCCGCTTTTAACAGTGATACCGCGTCATTTCATTAGAAGATAAAAAGAAACGGCGGCTTTGATTTTTCAAAGCTGCTGCGGAAATCAAAGAACGACAAGCAACAGTTCTGATTTTGCTCCAATATGGTTATTAGGGGCACAAATTAAAATCAAAAAAGAGCCGATAACAGCAGTATTTCAAACTGCATATTATCGGCTCTGCGTCTGTGCGTCTGGCTCTTTTAATTAAATTATTTCTGTTGTTTTTTGGCTTTATTATATGTATTAGCTAACTGTCCACAAGCTGCTTTAATCTCTCTACCATGAGAAACTCTCATGGTAACTTCAAGTCCTGTTTGCTCTAATTGATGTTTGAACGCAACCATTTCTTGTTTTTGTGGTGCTCTAATTTTTGAATTACTCGTCGGGTTGTATTGCAGCACGTTAATCATAACATTTTTGCCCTTAAACCATTTTGCAAGTTGCCTTATATCTGAGGAACGGTCATTTATACCTGGTAAAAGCAAATACGCAAATACCACTTTTCGATTATGCCTTTGAGAATAGGACAATGCTTGCTTAACAACATCTTCAATAGCGTACATGTGCATATGAGGAATGATACAGTTTCTCGCAGCCTGTGTTGCTGCATGTAAAGATATTGTCAACTGAATTTTTAGATGTTCTTCGCGCAATTTTTTTAATTGATTAACTGGACCAACTGTTGATACGGTAATGCCGTCGGTTGGAAAGTTAAGTCCATTTCTATCTCGAAGAATATGGATTGCTGCAATCAAGTTGTCGTAATTGAATAAAGGTTCTCCCATTCCCATAAAAACGATACGATTTACTTTTTGACGTATCAATACAACCTGCTGCACAATTTCAGACGGTGTTAGATTACGAACAAAACCATTGCGTCCGGACTCACAAAAAATACAGCCAACAGAACAACCAACTTGCGTACTTACGCAAACAGTCCCACCATCTCGCCGTTTAATAAAAACCGTTTCAATATACCTGTTATCTTTCAATTCATAAACATACTTTTCAGTATCGCTACTTTTATAGACTTTTTTTGTTGATATTGATAGATTTTCTTTGTGAAATGGCTGTTTATACAATTCCGTATATAAGGCTCTTGCTTTATCCTCTCCAATTACTTCCGACATTTCTTTGTAAGTAAATCCGTATGGGTCATTCAATATTTCCGTAGGTGTACTTTTAGGTAAGTGTTTCATTTAAATATCCTTCCTTTTCAAAATTAAAAAGTTTGTTTTTCAGAGTTTTTGATTATGATTTCTAGTTTTTCAACATCAACGATATGCGTTAATTTACATTTAGGGCAGAAAAGAGGAAAATTTCTTAATACCGTATTATAAAATACTTGAACCCTCGTCTTTCCGTTACAAATTGGACATTTTATCCAATATTTTTCAAGCATAATATTTCTCCTTTTGCGCAAAAAAATGCAGGTCAATTCTCAACATGAGCATTGACCTGCATTTATACATATAATACTACAACAAAATTAAGGCATAGTTTTTATACTATGTCTATACGTCGTTAGTTTTGTTGTATAGCATACGCAAAATAAGCATGACAAAAAAGCCCATATTGAAAATGGGAAAAATCTTTTTTGATTTCAATGCTTATCGAATACGCATGCTATGTAACATAAACATTCCCCCCCTTTTATATAATATTATATACAAAAGCAGCTTGTTGTCAACATATATATATATGAATTATTTTGGCTAACTGATAGAACTATGTAGACATATCCAAGAAGAAAGGGGAACAGTAAAATGTAAGAGGGTGAATAACTATGGCAAAAAGACCAGTACCAAAATACGACTTCAAGGCTTTTGGGGCAGCGATAAAGGCAGCGCGTGAAGGACGCAAGGAAAGCCGCAAGAAAGTAGGCGACGAAATGTTTATCTCGCCGCGCTACCTTGCGAACATTGAGAACAAGGGGCAGCACCCAAGTTTACAGATATTCTTTGAGCTGATACAGCGTTACCATATATCCGTATCTCATTACTTCCAGCTTTGGCACGACTATTGAAAATTGATATGAATGAATTGTTTTCGTTTCATGAAGAATTGACAGAAAAAGAGATTGGACAATTTGTGAATGAACTTTCGGAAGTTTCATTGGACAGCTTTACAGAGGCTTTCGAGATGGCATCTCGTAAAATACAGGAGTATCCTCATTGCGACTTATTAATATATACGATCGCAACCGTTCTGAACGGATCTTTGACTTTGTCAGATCTTAATGACGAAGAACGAATGGAATATAATACAGCTATTATTGAGTGGCTGGAACGAACAGCAGATAGTCAGGATGAAAGAGTGAGAAATTCAAGCGTTTTTATACTTGCAACAAAATATGTCCAAATGGAGAAATATGAAGAAGCAAATGCCCTTTTGAAAAAAATTCCTGATACTGTAATTGATGCAACGATTATGAAAACAAGTGTATTAGCACATCAGGAAGGAACAGATACTGCTGCATTATTCTTAGAAGGGAAATTGCTACAGGCAGTTATCAATATCCAAAGCTACTTGTATAAGTTAATAGAAATGGAAGAAGAGACAGGAAATCATGATAAAGCAGAGAAAATTGCTGAGATTACAGATCACATGATATCATTGTTTGGACTATGGAATTATGGCAACACAGTTCCATATCTGCTGATTGCTGGATATCGAAAAGATGTAGAAAAATGTATCCAGTTAATTAAGCGATTATTAAGTGAATCACAGAAGCCTTGGAATATGACACAATCCCCTTTGTATTACAGGTATGAAGATACTGCACAGGGAAAAGCTTTTTCGGGACTTGGAAAAAATTTTGTTCGTGAATTGTATTCGGAAATTGAAAATAAGAAAGAGTATGAATTCTTGAGGGGGAATAAGGAACTCGAATCAATTTTTGAGGAACACTTGAAATAGGTTGTAAAAATGTATGGAAATAGATGTAGTTGAGAAAGAAGAAAATTTTTGACATTTCCACAGATGCGTGCTAATATGATTATAGAAAAAGAGTGCTACCGATAGACGGTTAGTCCACATACTTATTGATTACAAAAATAACCGTTCAGTTTGCAGGCTGGGGCGGTTATTTTTGTGGTTTATGATTATCTTTGCCTAATGTATATCCGATACTAAAGCAGGTTAAGCCGAAGCTCACTACTGCTATGAAGTCCACAATACTCATTGGCTTAGCCCTCCTTTCCACTGGATTCCTTTACAGGTTTCTATGTAATCAGAGGGTCACAGTCCCTCTGGAGAAGGACTAACCGCCTACCGTTATGGTAGCACCCATGTTTCGATTATAACAGTTAAAAATTACCGGTGCAATATAAAGTTGGTAGAGAAGTATCTAGTATCTACAGAAGAGAATCGGTTTGAGTATTCTCCGGTGCCAAAACGGTGCCAAGAAATCAGGCAAATCAAAATAGGTGGTGCAATTCAGCTGTTTTTCACTGTATTTTGGAGAGAAAACCATAAAAAATATGAGATAAAACGGGATTAAAGTATCGTGAGGGTGGACGTACTGTAGGATCAGGACGTGTTGCTACAATCATCGAGTAATCACTGATTGACAGATAATAATATATAAATCGGTATCAGAAGATACCATGTGTCCAAGCGTAAGATACCCCGGAATCCTAAGGTTTCCGGGGTTTTTCTGTACTCTAAGAAAAGAATCCTTCGTAAATTTGGAGGTAAACATGATGAAACTCGATAATTTTGTTGATATGATGACGGGACACTTTAACCGAGTCAGGCAAGTCCCCTGCGTGGTTGCGTGGAGCAATAAGCAGTGGGTGGGGACTTGCTTGTATCAGGAGTGGGGATGCAAAAAATGGCATTTGATTTTAAGAAAGAATATAAAGAGTTTTATTTACCCAAGAATAAGGCACAGATTGTAACAATGCCAAGGATGAATTATGTAGCAGTTAGAGGTAAAGGAAACCCTGATGAAGAGGGTGGACAATATAAAACTGCGATTGGTGTTTTGTATTCTGTTGCTTACACTCTCAAGATGAGTTATAAAACGGATTACAAAATAAAAGGTTTCTTTGAATATGTAGTTCCACCACTTGAAGGATTTTGGTGGCAGGATCATGTTGAAGGTGTAGATTATTCCAATAAGTCAGCTTTTAATTGGATTTCTGTTATTCGGTTGCCTGATTTTATTACAAAGAAAGATTTTGATTGGGCGGTAGATACCGCTTCAAAAAAGAAAAAGATGGATTGTTCCAGTGCAGAATTTTTGAGTATAGAGGAAGGCTTATGTGTACAGATTATGCATATTGGAGCATTTGATAATGAGCCTGAAACAGTAGCAATAATGGATAAATATTTGAGAGAAAATGGATATGTGAATGATTTCACGGATGAACGTCACCATCACGAAATCTATTTATCAGACCCAAGAAAAGTTGCACCGGAAAGATGTAAAACGGTTATCAGACATCCGATAAAGAAATTGTAATCAGCAAATAAAAATTGAGATTTTTTATTGCATTTTTCATGATAATTGCATATAATATAAATGAGCAAGAAAGCTTGCTTGATTTAAGTGCGTTGCTACTTTGAGTGCAAACCTTTAATTTAAGTGCTTCACTACTTTGAATGTGAACCTTTAATTTAAGTGCTTCGCAGCTTAAAATGCGAATCGTTAATTTCAGGGAGATAAGACTCTTATCTCCCTGTTTTGTTATACTATGTAGGAGAAAATATGGATTTTTATCGTATAAATGAGGAATACAATCAGTATCTCCAGAGGTATGAAAAAGAAAAAAGAGGGGTTACAAAGGTACCTAATATCAGATATACTGATCGAAATAAATTTGCTTTCGGTGCAGTTATGCAGGTTAATGGAATAAACTATTAGGTGTCTGTATCTTCTTTTGACAAAAAGCAGGAAGCTAACATTTTGATCCGTATACCGGGAGATGAAAAAGAAATCAAGGGGTCTTTACGATTCAACTATATGATTCCAGTGCCGGAGGAGTGTATTGAAAGACTGGTTATTAAAGATGTAGAGGATGAAAAATACCGCTTGTTACTAAATAAGGAATATCAATTTTGTATGGACAATGCTGAGCGGATTCAGAAAAAAGCAAATAAAATATATGAAATGGTTATAACAAATCGAAAACAGAAATTAACTGACAACAGTTGTTCTTTTAGTATTTTGGAGCAGGGATACCAAGAATATGTTGAAAATGTTTTGAAATAAAGGCATTAATAAACATAGCTGTATCATAAAGATTAGCACATGAAAGGACATTATGTAAATGGCTATTGAGTATAAAATGCTTACGGAAAAAGAACTGAATACTTTTATTAATATGAGGATAAATCAGCTTAGAGAAGAAGGGGCTAAAGAAGAAATTGATTTGGTTCCTGCCTTGAAGGACTATTATACTCGTCATATGGCAGACGGAACATTTGTATCCTGGCTTGCCCTTGATGGAAAAAATATTATTGGGACAAGTGGAATGTCATTTGTGGAGAAGCCGCCTTATTTTGGATGTCCAAATGGAAAGATAGGATTGTTATCCAGTATGTTTACAGAACCACAATATAGAAGAAAAGGTATTGCAAAGGAATTATTATCTCGTGTTGTAAATGAGGCTAGAGAATATGGGTGCGGAGTGATACAGATTACGGCATCTGATATGGGGGTTAAATTGTATAAAGATTTCGGATTTGTACATAATGGTAATTTCATGCAATATGAGCTTTCTTAAAAGATATTTCATTATACATGGGAATTTTTATACAAAATATGATGAGAGCCCATAACTCATTGATTGTTATGGACTCTCTACTGCTATATTATTAAAGAATCTTCTGCATCTACCCACATTTGCATCCTTCCATCAAGATACAATCTTACATATTCAAGTGGTTCATCAATTGCAAGTGCGTTCAATGCACAGTCAGATCCGGGAGTAGTTTTCAAGTTCTTTTAAAAGCACGCAGTGCTTTGGGGTTTCCAAATGCCTTTTCAGGATAACTTAAAAGAACAACCGCATTTTCGATACCATTCAGGTTTCCTTCATACCGGTACACATAATACTTTCGTTTTTTGACTGTCACAAGGTCAAATCCCTTCTCTGTTACCGATAATTCAGCAGCAAGTTCGCTGAGCTTCTTTTTCATTCCTGACGGGTACAGCAGGCGGTTTGTTTTTAAAGCTACGATGGTTTTGAAGCTATGGTATCATCCACAATACAAAAAACAGGCTTTCCGGTGCGCTGTGCTTCTGAATAAATAATTTCAACTACGGAGGATTTTAAAGCATTTTCCAGTAAGGTATCATCCCATTTCCCGGAATTGAGGAAATGCGCGATGGTAGTTCTGTGGCAGGAACTGTTTTGTGCAAAGTCGGTAGTCTTTCCATGGTAACCTGAGATAAAAATACTGATCAGGATACTCATGAGATGACCGATCACTCTGTTCGAAAAAGATTTGCATAAATTTAATTTCTTAAACTGGTTGTATATGAATGTAGAATGATGTATAGTATTTGCGAGGGATACCTTCTTTCGTAAATGTTGCAATGTTTGTTTGGTCACTTTCATTATACAATACAAACGATTTAAGGTGTCTTTCTTTTTATGCAAAATCACGAACTTGCTCATTTATAGTTTTTAAAACAGGTGAAATCACAATCGGGATTTGGAGGACTAAAATCAATGAATATTAAGCAAAAAGAAGCTGCTCAAATTAACATGGTAGAGTGGTTGGAACATCCGAATGAGTTAGGGAAACAACCATACAAGATAGAATGTACAGGAAACTTTAAGCTTCACGACATGCAGTATTACATTTTCAGATTTAAAACAGGAGTATTGAGCCAATGGTTTGTGGGGGTAAGTGGTGGCTATGAGGGTGATTGTCTCGAACCATGCGGTCATACTTTTAGTGATATGAAAAAGTATAACTCTACTACTGCACAAAATGATTGTATAGAGATGATAGAAAGAATTCGAGCTTACTGGATGGAACAGGCAAAATATTACACTCAGCAATAGAAACAAATTCTTTAGGTTAGAATCGATGATGGTGTAAACGAAAAAGCAGTTTTGACCTTGCATGGAACTGCCCTTTCGTTTACATCATTTTCGATTTGACCTAATTGAACAAAGTAAGTGTCCAGATATCCATTATCTATGGATTTTCAATCGGTTGTTCTTACCCTTTATGTTACTGATCTCATGAGTTGACATTCATCTGCTCACATGAGATGTCGCCATTCTGCTTAAGTTTTTGTCACTGTTTCGTCCGTGACATGCCGCCCGTTTCCGGGC
>CABJAW010000026.1 GCA_902363665.1 Lachnospiraceae bacterium
GCGAGAGCGGCCGCACATTTTGCTCCCTATGTCAACCCTTTGGGTAGCCTTTTTGAAAAAATTTGGGTTAGACCCATAATTAGGGGCTAACCCTGTAACTTAACTAAATGACATTGGTTCAGAGCCAACCTCCAAAATGCTGCGCATTTCGTCGGTGTGGCGTATCCGCCAAATAGATTTCCATGTAAAAGTGTTCATTCATGCAAGCATGATTCACACTTTTGCATGAAAATCTGCTTGGCTCTGAACAGTTACAAAATAAGATAAAAAAGAACAGCATGACCTTTTCCAGCCATACTGTTCCATTTCTCATTTCGCGTAATCGACTACCCGGCTTTCGCGGATAACGCTGACCTTGATCTGACCTGGGTATTCCAGCTCTGCTTCGATCTGTTTTGCGATATCTCTTGCCAGGAGCACCATGTCCGCATCGTTGACCTGATCCGGAACTACCATTACTCGAATCTCTCTACCTGCCTGAATAGCAAATGATTTTTCAACACCCTTAAAGGTATTTGTAATATCTTCCAACTGTTTTAATCTGTTTGTATATGTTTCAAGCGTCTCACGTCTTGCGCCCGGACGGGCTGCTGAAATTGTATCCGCAGCCTGTACAATACAGGCGATCAGTGATTCTGCTTCAACATCACCATGATGTGATTCTACCGCATTGATAACGATCGGGGACTCTTTGTACTTCCGGCAAAGGTCTGCACCGATCTGAACATGGGAGCCTTCAATTTCATGGTCGATGGATTTCCCGATGTCATGCAACAATCCTGCACGTTTGGCCATTCTCACATCTGCTCCAACCTCACCTGCAAGCAGCCCGGCAAGCTGTGCAACCTCGATCGAGTGTTTCAATGCATTCTGACCGTAGCTTGTTCTGAATTTCATCCGACCAAGCAGACGTACCAGTTCGGGATGAATGCCATGTACACCAACTTCCAGTGTCGCAGCTTCACCTTCCTCACGAATGATTGTCTCTACTTCTTTCTGTGCTTTTTCTACCATCTCTTCGATCCTGGCCGGATGGATTCTGCCATCAACAATCAGTTTTTCGAGGGCAATTCTTGCCACCTCTCTTCTGATCGGATCAAAAGCTGACAAAATAACTGCTTCCGGTGTATCATCAATAATCAGATCCACACCGGTAAGGGTTTCAAGTGTCCGGATATTTCTTCCTTCCCTTCCGATGATCCGTCCTTTCATCTCATCGTTCGGAAGCTGAACTACAGAGATTGTGGTCTCTGCTACGTGATCTGCAGCACATTTCTGAATCGCTGTAACCACGTACTCCTTGGCTTTTTTACCTGCTTCTTCTTTTGCTCTGCTTTCCAGCTCTTTGTAAAGCTTTGCAGTGTCGATTTTCACTTCATCTTCAACAGTTTTTAAAAGATATTCTTTTGCTTGTTCAGAGGTAAGTCCTGAGATTCTCTCGAGTTCCTGAATACGCTGACCGCGAAGCTTTTCCACTTCTGCGTTCTTCTTCTTTAACTCTTCTTCCTTTACTGTGATCCCTGATTCTCTCCGCTCCAGAGCATCCGCTTTCTTGTCAACACTTTCTTCTTTTGACAATACTCGCTTCTCATAGCGCTGCAATTCTGTTCTGCGTTCTCTCGTCTCTCTTTCCAACTCATTTTTCGTCTTCAAAGATTCTTCCTTCGCTTCCAGAAGTGCCTCACGCTTTTTTGTCTCTGCAACCTTGAGTGCATCGTCGATTATCTGTCTTGCTTTTTCGTCCGCACTGCCGAGCTTCGCTTCTACTACCTTTTTGCGGTAGTTGACTGCAACAAGAGCACTAACCGGAACTGCAATAACCAGAGTAATTACAACAGCAATTATAGTCATCACTACAGGCACAGGAGCACCTCCTTATTCAATTTTCATTGTCCGTAAACAACACTTCAATTTTATACTGTTTTGGTAAATGTGTCAAGTAATTGTGCCCCTGTTTTCAATTTTTGTGCAACTCAACGTTTTCATCGGCAAACTCAGCGCATTTTCTTAACACTTTCTGAATCACTGCCGTTCCATATCCCCGGTACAGCAGAAAGCGAATAAAGCGGTCCGTCTCTTTCCGGTCTGCCTGCGCGACGCAAAACCTTTTTTTCTCTATCCAGGAAAGGATCTGCCGCTCTTCATCCGGTGCCTCCAGCTGCGCAGCAGCACACTGAAAATCTTCTCTTGTAATTCCCTTCTGATACAGCTCTCTTTCGATCTGCCGCAGGCTTTTCGCCGCCTTTCGGCTTTCAATATAGGAACGGGCATATCGGACGTCGTCGATATAATGATAACTTTTCACATAATCAACAGCTTCCTTTGCAACCTGATCCGGATAGCCGCCATCTGCCAGCTTTCGGTACAGCTGTTGCTCCGTGCGGTCCATCCGCTCCAGAAGATGCAGTGCTTTTTTCTTTGCACGTACCGGCAAAAGCTCCCTCATGATCTCCTGATATGACTGTTCTGTCAGTACACCGCCCTCTTCTATACCATACTGCCTCAATTCTTTATAATAGAGCGGGAAGGAATCCTCCCCCTCCAGCAGGATCTGATACCTGCCGGAGGAGCGTTTCTCAATTCTGCTGATCAGATGCATCGTTCTTCTCTGTATCCGGAACCGCCTCCGGCTTTACTTCCACCTGGGCAGTGCGGTTTCCCGTGACAGATTTCAGTTCCTTCACCGGTTTTCCTGCAGTCTTATCCTCCGACTGTGCTGCTTCCTCCGACGGGATCAGTCCATAATGCTCCCGCACCTTGTGATCCACCTCTTTCATGATCTCCGGATGCTCTCTTAAATAAACTTTGGCATTCTCACGACCCTGCCCAATCTTGCTTCCTTCATAGGCATACCATGCGCCGCTCTTATTGATGACATTGATATTGGCAGCCAGATCCAGCACATCACCTTCTCTGGAAATTCCCTTGCCAAACATGATATCAAATTCTGCTTCTTTAAACGGCGGAGCAATTTTATTCTTTACGACTTTGACTCTTGTACGGTTGCCAATCACCTCTCCGCCCTGCTTCAGCGACTCAATCCTGCGCACATCCATACGGATCGATGAGTAGAATTTCAGCGCACGTCCTCCGGTGGTCGTCTCCGGATTGCCGAACATGATGCCGACCTTCTCACGAAGCTGATTGATAAAAATAACCGTACAGTTCGATTTGCTGATGATACCTGTCAGCTTTCTGAGTGCCTGTGACATCAGACGTGCCTGTAATCCCACATGGGAATCTCCCATATCACCATCAATCTCCGCCTTTGGAACGAGTGCTGCAACCGAGTCAACGATAATGATATCCACCGCACCGGAACGAACCATCGTCTCCGTAATCTCAAGCGCCTGCTCACCGTTGTCCGGCTGTGAAATGTAGAGGTTGTCAATATCCACTCCGATATTTCTCGCATAGACCGGGTCAAGTGCGTGCTCTGCGTCGATGAATCCGGCAATTCCGCCGCGCTTCTGTACCTCTGCTACCATATGAAGTGCTACAGTCGTCTTACCGCTGGACTCCGGACCGTAGATCTCTACGACACGTCCCTTCGGCACTCCGCCGAGTCCCAGTGCAATGTCAAGGCTGAGCGATCCGGTCGGTACTGTCTCAATGTTCATATTTGCTCCGGAATCGCCAAGCTTCATCACAGAACCTTTTCCAAACTGTTTTTCAATCTGCGCAAGCGCAGCATCTAATGCTTTTAATTTTTCTTCCTGTACCATATCTTTTCTCCTTTCGAACTCACGTTCGTATCTTGTTCCATAATAATATACCTTGGCGTTCTTGTCAAGTGTTTCTGTTCTTTTTTCCATCTGTTTCTGATAAAGAAACCATTTGCAATCCACTTCACTGCTTGTATCACCATAATGAATTCATTCCTGCATATGACTTGCTGTTCCCGATAAATAAGTCATATTATTTTTTAATATCCTCTTATCATTTATAATATCAAGTGCTTTTTCAATTGTCAACCAAAAATAAGAACTTTTTACAGCAACATCTTCGCAGAATATACAGAAACAGGGGAACTTGCCTGACTCGGTTAAAAACAAAAGGAGAAAAGCCCAGTTTCAGAACCTTTCTCCCTTATTTTCTCTCTTATTTGTCAGACGGCAGTTTCAAAACTCAAAAATTCTATCCCGTCCGTTTTATTTTTCTCTCACGCGAAGCATCGAGATCACACGGTCCGTTTTTGCTGCACACGCCTGATACTCTTTTTCTGTCATCACACCAGTGGTAAAACCGAATTCGCCTGCAAGCGGAGCTACGACTGCGTTTACTTTGCCAAAACAGCATTCTGCCTCCGTAAGGTCGGATGCATCGCCCTGAAAGCGGACAAAGTAGCGCTTCTTTGTCTCGGATACATCCAGAAGCTCCTGCTTTTCCGGACTCCACTCGGACATTTTTCCAGTGCCGAGGCACTGTGCTTCCTCGATCACATCAGCAACAACTGCGCTTGCAGTCGCTTCTTTTCCTGCACCCTGTCCGTAGAACATCGCATCACCAAGCATATTGCCATGCACAAAAATCGCATTGAATACTCCGTTTACGCTGTAAAGCGGATCATCTCCATTCACAAGATGCGGAGCCACCATTGCGATCACGCCGTCATCCGTCACACGGCTGGAAGCAAGCAGCTTGATCGTTTTCTTCATCGCTTTTGCATAGGTGATCTCTGCAGAAGAAATTTTTGTGATGCCCTCTGTATAAATATCCGTAAAATCAACGCGTTTTCCATAAGCAAGGGAAGAAAGGATCGCGATCTTGCGGCAGGCATCATGCCCCTCCACATCCGCTTCCGGATTCCGCTCCGCATAGCCCTTCTGCTGTGCATCCTTTAATACCTCATCAAACTCCAGATCTTCTTCGATCATCTTCGTCAGGATGTAGTTTGTCGTACCGTTTAAAATTCCTGTAATCTCGTCGATCACATCGGCGCACAGGCAGGTCCGCAGCGGACGGATGATCGGAATACCGCCTCCACAGCTTGCCTCAAACATATAGCTTGCATGGTTTTCCTTTGCAAGTGCCAGAAGCTCTGTCCCGTGTCTTGCAACCAGCTCTTTATTTGAAGTGCAGACGCTCTTTCCGGCCATCAGTGCTTTTTTCGTAAATGTGAACGCCGGCTCTACACCGCCCATTGTCTCAACCACGATCTTTACTTCCGGGTCATTTACGATCGTCTCATAATCATGAACAACCTTTTCCTGATTCGGGTCTCCCGGAAAATCACGCAGATCCAGAATGTATTTTACATTCAGATCAACATCTGCTTTTTTCAGAATACTGTCATGATTCACATCGATCACTTCCACTACGCCTGAACCTACTGTTCCATATCCTAATACTGCTGCCTGTATCATTTTTTCTCCTGTCTTTCGACTCTTCCTTTCCTTATTTTCCTGTCAAAATAACGCCTTTATTTCTTATTCTCTCGCTAGAATCTTCAGATACTGGATTCCTTCTTTTGATTCGATCGTCTCAATCATGTTGGAGATATCACCGGTCGTTGCAAGTACCTCCACACTGATCGTCAGCGTAGCTACCCCATTGATCGGAATACTCTGATGGAGTGTCTGTATGTTTGCGCCATATTCTGCCACAACCTTAAGTACATCCGAAAGTAATCCGGGTTCATCATGCATCTGAAGCACAAACGTCAGTGTTTTTCCCCTGATATTATCACGGAACGGAAAAATATCATCTTTATATTTATAAAAAGAACTACGGCTGATTCCAACCTGATCCGCCGCTTCCTGAACCGTCCCTGCACGCTTCGTATCAAGCATCCGTTTCGCCTCTACAACCTTCAGAAGCACTTCCGGAACTGCCTTTTCCCGCACTACAAAATACTTTGTTTTCTCTTTCATATCCTTCACAGCAGGTTCTGTGCGCCCGCGAATATGCGTGGTTTCCCCTGTCTCTCCTGTTATTTCTATATCGTGTTTGTGTATCGTGTACGTTTGTGTACACTCCAAGGATATTATCACATTTTTTCGCGCCACGCAAGCCTTTTTCGCCATACAATCAGAAGGAAAACCTTCTTAATATGAAAAAGAAAAAGGAAATGCGTAAAAACCGCATCTCCCGTTTCATTTCTCTGTGCTTTCTGTTTGGGTCTGCATAAAATATCTTTCAGCAGACGGATGCCCTATGCTTCTTCCTCTGCCGTACCTCCGACAGAAATCCATTTCAGATAAGCATTAATAAACAGATCAATATTTCCATCCATTACACTGTCCACATTTCCGGTCTCTGCATTTGTACGGTGATCTTTGACCATCGTATACGGCTGCATGACGTAGGAACGGATCTGATTGCCCCAGCCGATCTCTTTCACTTCACCGCGGATGCCGGATGCTTTCTCTGCATTCTCCTGCTGCTTGAGCAGATACAGTTTTGCTTTCAGCATCTGCATTGCCTTGTCCTTATTTTGATGCTGGGAACGCTCATTCTGACACTGTACCACAATGCCGGTCGGCAAATGCGTGATACGGATCGCAGATGAGGTCTTGTTGATATGCTGACCGCCCGCACCGCTTGACCGATACGTATCAATCCGCAGATCATCCGGATTGATCTCGACATCAACATCCTCCTCAATGTCCGGCATGACATCACAGCTCACAAACGAAGTCTGACGCTTTCCTGCCGCATTAAACGGAGAGATCCGAACCAGACGGTGTACGCCGCGCTCCGATTTCAGATAACCGTATGCATTTGTTCCATTTACCTGGAAGGTCACAGACTTGATCCCGGCCTCATCACCGTCAAGATAATCGAGTACCTCAATGGAAAAGCCCTTCTTATCCGCCCACCTCGTATACATGCGGTAGAGCATTGATGCCCAGTCACACGATTCGGTGCCGCCTGCTCCTGCATGAAGCGTCACGATCGCATCATACGTATCGTATTCGCCCGAAAGCAGCGTCTTGATCCGGATGGCATCAAAAGTATCCTGGAAATTCTGCAGCATTTCCTCGATCTCCGGAACAATGTCCGGATCATTTTCCTCGTAGCCCATCTCAATCATCAATTCAATTTCCTCGTACTGATCCTGCAGCTTTTTGTAGGTGGCCACGTCCTCTTTTAAGTCGCTGAGCGTTTTCATGTGCTGCTGGGAGCGCTCCGGAACATCCCAGAAATCCGGTTCCTCCATTTTACGCTCCATTTCCTGGATTTTCTGCTCTTTGTTTACCAGGTCAAAGTGAATCCCTCACTTCCACTAATGGTTTCGTATAACTGTTTAAAATACTTTTGAACTGATCCAGTTCTACCATAGCTTCACCCGCTTTCTTTCTTTTTTTATTTCATAACTGTTTAGAGCCAGATAAAATTTTTTTGAAACTACGTCTGGCAGATTCGCGCTGTTTTTCACGCCTTGCGGCCGCAGCACTGCTTGTATTTCTTTCCGCTTCCGCACGGGCACGGATCATTCGGGTATATCTTGTCCGCTGCGCGCTTCTTCGGTGCTCTCGGACCAGACTCATCTTTATTCGTACCGGTCACTTTTGCCACCTCTTCGCGCTCTACCTTCTGCTCTACCTTTACGTGGAACAACAGACGGACGGTATCCTCCTGAATGCCTGCACTCATCGCGTCAAACATTTCATAGGCACTCATCTTGTACTCAACAAGCGGATCTCTCTGACCGTATGCCTGCAGTCCAATACCCTGGCGAAGCTGATCCATATCATCGATATGATCCATCCACTTGCGGTCGATCACCTTCAGAAGGATAACGCGCTCCAGCTCACGAAGCTGTTCTTTTTCCGGGAACTCCGCTTCCTTTGCCTCATACAGCTTGACTGCCTGCTCCTTGAGCTGCTGCTTGAGCTCGTTCTTGCTGCCAATCTTCTCCAGTGTCTCCTGAGTCACCGGCTCAAGAGGAATGGTCGGAAGCAATACGGAATTAAGCTCATTTGCATCCCAGTCCTCTTTGTTTGAATTTTCGCCAAAGCACATATCTACGGAATTGTCCACGATATCCGTGATCATCTTGAAGATGGAATCACGCATGCTCTCTCCGTTCAATACACGGCGTCTTTCTGAGTAAATAATCTCACGCTGCTCGTTGTTGACCTGATCGTACTCAAGCAGGTTTTTGCGGACTGCAAAGTTGTTCGACTCGATCTTCATCTGCGCCTTCTCAATCGCGCTGGAAAGCATCTTGTGCTCAATCTGGTCATTCTCCTGTACACCGAGGGACTGGAAGACCTTCATCATCTTCTCAGAGCCAAACAGACGCATCAGATCATCTTCCAGAGAAATGTAGAAGCGGGATTCTCCCGGGTCTCCCTGACGTCCGGAACGACCACGCAGCTGATTGTCGATACGTCTTGATTCATGGCGCTCCGTACCGATGATCTTCAGACCGCCGGCTGCCTTTGCCTCGTCGTCCAGCTTGATATCCGTACCACGGCCTGCCATGTTCGTTGCAATCGTAACCGCACCGTGTACACCGGCATCTGCGACGATCTCCGCCTCAAGCTCATGGAATTTTGCATTCAATACTTTATGCTGGATGCCCTCACGGCGCAGCATATTGCTGATATGCTCGGAAACATCGATCGTGATCGTGCCGACCAGAACCGGCTGTCCCTTGGCATGCGCTTCTTTGACAGCCTCCACCACTGCATGGTATTTCTCTTTTTTCGTCATATAAACAGCGTCATCGTAATCGATACGCTGTACCGGACGGTTTGTCGGAATCTCCACAACGTCCATACCGTAGATATCCCGGAACTCCTTTTCCTCGGTCAGCGCCGTACCGGTCATACCGGATTTCTTTTTGTATTTATTGAAGAAGTTCTGGAACGTGATCGTCGCAAGCGTCTTGCTCTCACGTTTTACCTTTACATGCTCTTTTGCCTCAATCGCCTGATGCAGACCGTCAGAGTAACGACGTCCCGGCATGATACGTCCGGTAAACTCATCGACGATCATAACCTGATCATCCTTTACGACGTAATCCTGATCACGGAACATCAGATTGTGCGCACGCAGTGCAAGATCCACATTGTGCTGGATCTCAAGGTTCTCTGGATCCGCAAAGTTGGTGATGTGGAAGAACCGCTCTACCTTCTTGACACCCTGCTCAGTCAGGTTAACGATCTTATCTTTTTCATTGACGATAAAATCTCCTGTCTCCGTGATCTCCTCGCCCATGAGCGCCGTCATCTTTGTAACTTCGCCGCTCGCCTCGCCGCGTTCCAGCTGTCTTGCAAGGATATCACAGATTTCATACAGCTTCGTCGACTTGCCGCTCTGACCGGAAATAATCAGCGGTGTACGCGCCTCATCGATCAGAACCGAGTCGACCTCATCGATAATTGCGTAGGCAAGCTCTCTTTGTACCAGCTGTTCCTTGTAGATAACCATGTTGTCACGCAGATAATCGAATCCCAGCTCATTGTTCGTTACATAGGTGATATCGCACGCGTACTGTTTTCTTCTTTCGTCATTGTCCATGGAGTTCAGTACGCATCCAACGGTAAGTCCGAGGAATTCGTGTACCTTTCCCATCCAGGATGCGTCACGGTGTGCCAGATAGTCGTTGACCGTAACGATATGCACGCCCTCTCCGGTCAGTGCATTTAAGTAAGCCGGAAGAGTGGACACCAGCGTCTTTCCTTCACCGGTACGCATCTCTGCGATACGTCCCTGATGCAGAATCACACCGCCAATGATCTGTACCCGGTAATGCTCCATATTTAAAACACGCTTTGCTGCTTCACGCACCGTCGCATACGCTTCCGGGAGCAGGGAATCCAGTGACTCGCCATTTGCGTATCTCGTCTTATATTCCTGTGTCTTCCCCCGCAGCTCCTCATCCGACAAAGACTGCATCTGCGGACGCAGACTCTCCACCTTGTCAACAAGCGGCAGAATCATTTTCAGCTCCCGCTGGCTGTGGCTTCCGAAAATTTTCTCAACAAATTTAATTGCCATAACTTTTCTCCATTTCCAGTTTCATTTCCAGACCGGACCGGCATTCGTTTCATGCCCTGATCTTTTATCTGTTTTGAACATTCTTGTTTATTGTATCACTTTCTATACTGCAACACAATTAAAATTTTTATGAACAAAAAAGGCGGGCGTGTTCACAATTCACGCCCGCCCGTCTGACTTCCTGCAGCTACGCCGCAATACTTCTGAGGCTGTTTATGAATATTCCGGCTCGATCAGTCCGTACGTATTTCCTTTTCTCTTATATACAACGTTGACTTCCTCTGTCTCAGCGTTGCGGAATACGTAGAAATTATGTCCGAGAAGCTCCATCTGTACACATGCATCTTCCGGGTACATTGGCTTCATTCCGAAATGCTTCGTACGGATGATCTTTACTTCGTCAAGCGGCTCCGTCTCTCTTTCAATAAATTCTCTGCGGAAATTGCCGCCGTCCTGATGTTTTGCTACAATTTTTTCTTTATACTTGCGAAGCTGGCGCTCAATGACTTCCTCCACCAGATCGATGGATACATACATGTCATTGCTTACCTGCTCTGACCGAATGATATTGCCTTTGACCGGGATCGTTACCTCTATTTTCTGACGTTCTTTTTCCACGCTCATCGTCACGATAATTTCTGTCTCTGGTGTAAAATACCGTTCAAGCTTTCCAAGCTTGTCTATTACTGTTGATCTGAGTCCTTCCGTAACCTCGATGTTTTTTCCACTGATTGTAAACTTCATATGACCAACTCCTTCGCCTAAAAACTCGGACCAATCTGATCTGACTTCTTCGTCCTGATTGGTTTCTGTGGTCTAATTATAACACAGTTTCATATTTTTTCAATGAAATTTTTCAATTTTATTCTTTTTTCTTACTTTTTTCAATTATTTTTCACACAATTCAAGGATCTTTCGATAAGACAGCGGGCCGCCGAACAGGTCAAGCGCACTTCCGACCGTCACATCTACCAGCTCTCTCCCAAGGATACAAAGCTGCTCCAGGTCTTCGTAGCTTCCGATTCCGCCTGCATATGTCACCGGCGCTTTGCCCCACCCTCCGAGCAGCTTTGCGACACCTGTTTCGATCCCCTTCGACTTTCCTTCCACATCGGCTGCATGGACAAGAAATTCATCACAGTATGCTGCCAGCATATCCAGCAGCTGTTCTGAGAGTACCTCCTGAGTAAACTTCTGCCACCGGTCTGTCACAATATAATACACTTCGTCTTTTTTCCTGCAGCTTAAATCCAGCACAAGCCGCTCTTTTCCAACTGTCTTTACGAGTTTTTCCAGATTTTCATAGCTGATCTTCCCATCCCGAAACACATAGGAAGTTACAATCACATGAGAAGCCCCTGCATTTAAAAATTCCTCCGCATTTTCCTCTGTGATCCCGCCGCCGACCTGCAATGTTCCCCTTGCCTGTGACAGTGCAAGCAGCGCCTGGCATTTCGTCTCTTCATAATACGGTGATGTTTTGGGATTGAGCAGGATCACATGCCCGCCTGTCAGTCCATCCTTCTGATAACAGTGCGCGTAAAATGCAGCATCTTTCTCCGAGATAAAATTTTCCTCTGCCTGATCTCCGAGATCCTTCAGGCTTCCTCCTACAATCTGCTTTACCTTTCCATTATGTATATCAATACAGGGACGAAATTTCATGATGATGCTTCCTCCTTTTTCTGTTTGTACCTCTGATTCTTCCCGCCTGTCACGGGCGAGCCACTATATTCGTGAGACTATCTGACGGTTTCCTGCCACATCCATTTCCAGCCGAAAACGAGTTTCCATATGGAACTGACCGCAGCCGCTTTATCCAGTCAGAGAAGTCCATGCAGAGCCGTAAGGAGCAGTATGCCACCATACCTCGCTCCCACAGCCCTGCAAAGACCTGGATACAACCCGCTTACCGCGCTGTATCCGCAGGTTCTTCTCCCACAAGCGCATCACCGGCATCTTCCACCCCGTCAATCAGGTCTTTTCCGGCATCACCAACGCCATCCACGATATCTTTTGCAGCTCCTCCGACGCCAGTTCCATTGTCCGTGGCATCATTTACATTGCTGTCATCCGTAATATCATTCACGTTTCCATTCGCGTTGCCGTCTGTCAGCCCACTGGCATTGTCACCATTCGGAGCCGCGGTATTCTCTGGTTCTGTACTGTCCCCGCGATTTTCCACAGTTCCTCCGACACCGTCACCGGCTCCATCCTCCGGTACCGGCGTGTTATCTCCGGCATTATTACCCATTTCGCTTTGCGCCTCACCGTTTCTACCTGTGATCGTCTCCGACTGCGGATTGGATTTCTGATCATTCCGATTGCCGCAGCCGCTAAGCGCACAGGCCGCGCAGACGCAAAGTACACACAACACTTCTTTTTTCCAGCGCATCATATCTGATCTCCTTTTTCTACAGATTCCCCAGGCAGCTACACCTGTACCTGTAATATGCACCGGAATTGAAAATTTTATTCCTGCTTCACAGTGCGGTGCAAAATGCTCCACCAGCTCACAGTAAATTTTCCTGCCATGAACGGTATACTTCCGCAGACCGTGAATACACCTGCGGTCTGCCTGCAAGAAAGCATTGGCTCATCAGCCTGTCACAATGACCAGAACTGTCACCTTTCTCGCTCCTGACTGTACCGTCAGATTTGTCTTTCCTTTCTTCCGACCCTTTACGACTCCGTTTGAAGTGACCGAAGCCACTGCCTTATTTCCGATCGTATAGGTCACTTTTTCCTGGCTTGTCACCGGTGTCCGCACCGGTGTAAGTTTTACCGTTTTCCCTTTTGACACCGTGACCGAAGATGGAAGCCCCGTCAGCTTCGTTGTACGGACCGCCATCTTCTGTACGATGACCCGGATTGTTTTTTTCAATCCGCTTCGCAGCGTGATCGTTACTGCCGCAGTTCCTGTCTTTGTACCGGCTGTCATTTTTCCAGTGGTACGATCCACCTTTACGATCGAAGTATTTTCCGAGATCCAGCTTCGCACTTCATCTCCTTTTGCAAGGCCGCTCACTTTCACTGCTGATGTCACCTGCCCGACCCGCAGCCGTACACTGGATACATTCGTTTTTATTGTCGGTGTCAGTTTCGTGCCAGGCGCAGAAACAATGATCGTTCTCCCGCACCGGATGCACGTTCCTGTTTTGGTCCCGTTTTTGAATACGGTTGCATCTTTGTTGTATACATACTTATAAGAATGTCCTTTTTTTGAATTTACATTCCGCAGCGTAGAGGTTTTGATCCTGCAGTAATCGCAGAGCGCCGTTTTGGTTCCGTCTTTCACACATGTCTCATCGTGATTGGAAACAAAATTTGTAAATTTATGTCCGGTCGGATTGATATATGCAATCTTTGTCGCCTCACACCCGCTGCAGCTGTAATAAATGAGACCATTGCGTTCGCATGTGGGCTTTAGCTCCGACTCAACCACCCACTTATGCTTATGTGTTGTTCCGTCATCTTCCGCATAATCTCCCGATGCCAGCTCCGGCTGCGCAAAAATCTGTGAATCCGCGCGTGAAAAACTGCTGTCGATCATGCGCTCCATCCCGATCTGTGTTGTCCCATCCGCGCCTGTTCCGGAACTGCCCCGCAGAAAATACGTTCTCACCGCATCCTCGCCTGCTTTGTCCGGATCATCCCATGTGGTATCAACGAGATACCACTTTCCGTTTTCCATACAGACGTAATTCCACATATGATCCTGCCAGCTTCCGCCGCTTTTCGCTTTGCCAGACACGAGCACACACTCAATGCCAAACACACCGCACATGATTTTAAAGGTCTTTGCATATCCCTCACACACCACATTTCCGCCATGCAGCAGTGCTCCCCCTGCTGACCAGTCCCACGCCGAACCAAAGCTGTGATCGTAAGAAAGCTGTGCACAGACGTAATCGTGTATCACCCGCACTTTTTCTTCCTGCGAAGCACCGTCCGGAAACGCTTTCTGTATCGCGCTTTTCCACGATGCTGCAGCTTTCTGAAAAGAAGCCCGCTCTGACCACGCACCGGTATATTCTTCCACCGGTGTAAGCGTGATCTGTGTCACCGCACCGGTTCCCTCCACGCTTCCAGCCTCTTTCTTCAGGGAAATGGATGTGCCATAGCGGATACCGCCAAGCCAGAATACCTCCGGGTAATCGTAAACAAATGCATCGTAAGCAGCCTGCACCATCGCTGCGATCTCTGGCTTGATCGAATAGAGATACGCCTCGTTGCTCTCCAGATTCCAGTTGGTTTTTCCGTCGCTCATCGTCTGCGGATAAACCGAAAATGTAAACCCTTCCAGCTTCATTGTAAAGCTGTCCTTTTTCCCGCTCTGCAAAAGATTCTTTTTCATCAGATTGTACAGCTGCGCAGCCTGCCCGGAAAGCTGATTTCCATAAGACCCGGAATAAACAGCTCCTGAAGCTGCACGCAGCATCCCATCTCCGTCTTCTGCCCTTCCACTGTGTGATGTCACTTCCTCCGGTTCCAGTTCTGTCTCAGAAAGTTCTGCTTCTCCCTCCAGGGACTCCGGTTCCGGCACTTCTTCCACATTCAGAATCACTGCCCCGTCGGCCAGTTCGTCTAATGCATGTTCTGATGACAATTCTGTCTCTGTATTTTGATCCGATTCCGAATCCTGCTCCGGCGTAAGTTCTGATTCCGGTTCAGACGGCACCTCTGACTCCACAATAATCAATGCATCTGCAGTCTCTTCCACTCCCGTCTGATCTGACAGTTCTGCCGCAGATGCGTGGATCAAACTTTTTTGCCGCCCGCTTTCAGGTGCAGCACTAATCCATAATTCCAGGCAAAGCACTGCTGCCAGCAGCACCGCCGTTTTTCTCTTTTTCATCTTTCTGCTGCTCCCCTCCTTTTCCGTTCTCATCCTCTTCGCTTTCCTATGCATCCTTTTTCTTTCGCCTATCATACCATCCTTTTTCAGGCTTCGCAACCAGAGATACTTCCTGTTCTGCCTTCCGCTGATCCAACATATAGTATAGCAAATCTTATCTTTCGTGGAGCCTAAAAATGAATTCCAGCCCTAAAATCCTTGTTTTCAAACTGCGCAGCCTTATCTACACGCTGCTCCTGCTCTTTTTCGGGATACTGCTCATCGTCTGCCTTGTCCTCATGTTTTCCCCAAAGCAGAAACAAGACGGACAGGTCCTTCCTGACACGGTCAGAAGCATGACACAGGAGAGCCAGACGCAAAGTACCTCCGGTACCGATCCTGATCCTGCAAATACGAACCGCACCGGAAAAAATACCAGCTTTTCCATCCATAATTCCCGCTACATCCCCGGCGTTTATACTGCATCTGTTCCGCTCGGAGATTCCGCGGCTGATGTAGAAATCACTTTAAACGCAGACCGCATTCAGGCAATCCGGCTTGTAAACTTAAGTGAAGCGACTGCGGCCGCCTTTCCGCTCGTTTCTCCTGCCTTTGAAAACATCTCTTCCCAGATCCTTGCCAAACAGAGCACAGACGAGGTCACCGCACCGGCTGAAAACAGATACACCTCACAGCTGCTGCTCTCTGTTATCTCGGGGATTTTGCAGCGGGCAGCATCTGCATAATTTCTGTGCAGATCCACCGTTCTCCTGTCTTGCCAAGAAAAAAACATCCCGGTCAAAGCATATCACTCTGCCGGAATGTTTTTTTATCAGGAATGTTTTTTTATCAGGAATATCTGTCGTCTTTTTCAGATCCGAACCGCTGCCATGCAGCCATTCTTTCTATTTTTCTTTGATGCCGGAAATCAGATAGTACGGGATTGCTACAAACAGGATACCGCCCACCATATTTCCGAGTGTTACGATTGCAAGATTATACCAGAAACCGCCCATTGTAATACCTGCCACGCCGTTCTGGTTCATCAGTCCAATGGAGAGAAAGGTCATATTTGCAATGCTGTGCTCAAAACCGCACGTTACAAATGTGGTCACGCAGCAGAAGTTCATTGCGATCTTTGCGCCCTCTGATTTCAGCTTTGTTCCGCACCAGATCGCCACGCACACGCAGATGTTGCACAGGATCGCCTTTGCGAACAGGTTTGCCGGAGTACCTCCCATTTTTCCTGCTGCTGCATTTGCAAAAAATGTGCCGATGTCTCCGCTTCCCGGAATGCCGGTCATGGTAAAGATCGCTGCTGAAACCACAGATCCGATCAGATTTCCAATCCAGCAAACCACCCAGAGCTTTACCACACCGCCCCAGGATACCGTCTTTTTCAGGCCGCCGATCGCCATCACCAGATTATTTCCGGTGAAAAGTTCTGCGCCAGCCATTGTTACAAAGCAAAGGCCGACAGAAAAGACAATTCCGCATGCAAGCTTCGTCGAAAATGCACCGCCTCCGGTAAATACTCCGCCGACGATTCCCATCAGGATACTGCCGAGTGCAATGTACATTCCGGCCAGAATCGACATCAGAACATACCCCGCAAAATTATTTTCCAGTAAATTTAATTTCCCTTTTGCGGCATTTCCAACCGCTGTCACTTCATCTTTAAACATGTCACCCTGTCCTCCCTGTGTCCTATCGTATATCGCTCATATTCCTTACAATGTATCAGGAGCAGACCCAGCCGCTCCTGATACACACAAAGTCCGTATTCGTAATCTTCCTGCAGCCGGACCGCCGTTCCACTGCTTATCCGATCCGTTTAGAACAAGCCTGAAATCTTTCCTGTCTCATCTACGTCGATCCGCTCTGCTGCCGGACGCTTCGGAAGACCCGGCATCGTCATGATCTCACCAGTCAGTGCTACGATAAATCCCGCACCTGCAGAAATCTTCAGGTTGCGCACGGTGATCTCGAAATCAGTCGGTGCACCGAGCTTCGTCTGGTCGTCAGTCAGGGAGTACTGTGTCTTTGCCATACAGATCGGGCAGCTGCCGTAGCCCATTGCCTCAAGCTGTTTTGCCTGCTTCTGTGCATTTGCTGTCAGGACTGCTCTCTTGCCGCCATAGATCTTCTGTACGATCTGGTTGATCTTCTCCTCAATCGTGCCTTCCAGCTCATAGCTGTAAGTAAAGTCGTTCGGCTCTTCACACAGACGGATGACTTCCTCTGCCAGCTTGACGCCGCCTTCACCGCCCTTTGCCCATACTTCAGACAACGCTACGTTTACGCCGAGCTCCTTGCATTTTGCTTCTACGAAATCAAGCTCTGCCTTTGTATCCGTCGGGAATGCGTTGATCGCTACGACACACGGAAGCTTGTATACGTTCTTGATATTGGAAACATGCTTGAGCAGGTTCGGGATACCCTTTTCAAGTGCCTCGATGTTCTCGTTGTTCAGATCAGCTTTTGCCACACCGCCGTTGTATTTCAGCGCACGAACTGTTGCCACGATCACAACTGCGCTCGGTTTCAGGCCTGCCATACGGCACTTGATATCCAGGAACTTCTCTGCACCAAGGTCTGCACCGAATCCAGCCTCTGTGATCGCATAATCACCAAGCTTCAGCGCCATCTTTGTCGCGATGACGGAGTTGCAGCCGTGTGCGATGTTTGCGAACGGTCCGCCGTGTACGATCGCCGGTACATGCTCCAGCGTCTGAACAAGATTCGGCTTCAGGGCATCTTTCAGCAGGGCACACATTGCACCTTCTGCGTGGAGATCGCCTGCTGTTACCGGCTTCTGTTCTGCTACTTTTCCATATGTATAACCAATGATGATTCTTGCAAGACGTTTTTTCAGGTCGGAAATGTCATTTGCCAGGCACAGAACTGCCATAATCTCGGATGCAACCGTGATATCGTAGCCATCCTCTCTCGGCATTCCGTTTGTCTTTCCGCCAAGTCCGTCTACGACAAAACGCAGCTGACGGTCATTCATATCCACACATCTTCTCCAGGTGATCTTTCTCGGATCGATGTTCAGCTCATTGCCCTGGTAGATATGGTTGTCGATCATTGCTGCAAGCAGGTTGTTTGCTGCACCGATCGCATGGAAGTCACCGGTGAAGTGAAGGTTGATATCCTCCATCGGCACAACCTGTGCGTATCCGCCGCCTGCAGCTCCGCCCTTTACACCAAATACCGGTCCGAGGGACGGCTCACGGAGCGCTACCATTACATTCTTGCCAAGCTTCTGCATACCGTCTGCAAGACCTACGGTCGTTGTGGTCTTTCCTTCTCCGGCCGGTGTCGGATTGATTGCGGTAACAAGGATCAGTTTTCCGTCTTTTTTATCCGTTTCTTTCAGAAGGTTATAATCAATTTTTGCTTTATAATTACCGTATTGCTCCAGATATTTGGAATCAATTCCTGCTTTCTTCGCAATCTCTGTGATCGGAAGCATCTCCGTTTCCTGTGCAATTTCAATGTCTGTTTTGAATCCCATTGTTTTCAGTTCTCCTTTCATTTCCACCTGTCTGTTTTAATTTCGGAAATTTCGGTCATCCCTGCCGGAGGCTGATTTTGAGCAATAAAAAAACTGCGCAAAAAAGGATAATCGAAAATCCATCTTAACGCAGTAGCGGAAGCGATACCGTAACGCGGAACAGATGCTCCTTCGTTCACACTTACTGACCTTCCCGTCATGTGACACTTAACGTACTGTATCTCTCTACTTTCATAGAATATAAGGTAAAGAAAACACGAAGCCGCATCTGTCTGACTCGTACAAAGAGGACATTCGCTATACGATTTGCCGCTTGTCCAACCCGTTTAAAAAGGACAGCATAAACGATTTTCATGCTGTCCAGACGGTCGACTCTTTATAATTTTGATTACACTGTGGTGCTCCACATAAATCCGTCAGCAATCAAAACCTGTGTTTCTTTAACTGTCATGAAGTATAGCAGAATTTTTCTCTTTTGTCAATAGTTTAACAAAAATAAGTGAGAAGTCCTACATTTCCCGGATTTTGTGCATCACCAGGAAATAACTTGGCACCAGGATCAGATCCGCACCAAGCCACGCCAGAATCTCCGCGTAAAAGATCCCGCTCTCTCCAACTGCAAGCGGAAGCAGAAGCGCCGCACCGGTCCTCATAAAAAACTCTGCAAACCCGGAAACCATCGGGAGCACGGTATTTCCAAGCCCCTGGATGCAGCTTCTCACCACATGCAGCACGTACAGGATCGGAAGACAGACACTCATAATGCTCAGATAATGATAGGCAATCGCCAGCGCCTGTATCCCCTCTTCTCCGTCTGCCGTAATAAACCAGCCAAGAATCACCTTTCCAAAGCCAAGCATCAATGCACCGATTCCAAGCGACGTCACAAGTGCGATCAGCAAGCCACCTCGCATGCCCTGTGAAATACGTTTTTTCTTTCCTGCCCCCAGATTCTGTCCTGCGTATGTCACCATCGCATAGCCATAGGAGGTTGCCGCTGTCTCCAGCAGACCGTACAGCTTATTCGTCGCAGTAAACCCGGCAATAAAAGCAACTCCAAATCCATTGATCACACTCTGTACAATCATTCCCCCGACGGAAATCACCGAATTTTGAAATGCCATCGGCAGGCCAAGAACAAGAAGCCGCCCCATCAGCCTGCCCTGCGGCTGAAAATTTTCCCGCTTCATATGAAGCAGCCGGATGTCCTTCATTTTTACAAGGCAGTAAAAAACAGAGATCAGCTGGCCAATGATCGTGGCTGCTGCCGCACCTCTTACGCCCCAGCCAAAGCCCATCACAAACAACAGGTCAAGCGCGATATTTACAAGCGATGCGACCACCATCGCATACAGTGGTGTCCGGCTGTCACCGAGCGAACGCAGGATACAGGCACAGAGATTGTACGCCGTTACCACCGGCAGTCCTGCGAACAGAACACGCAGGTACGCCATGCCGATCGGATAGATATGGTCCGGCGTTCCAAGCAGATCCAGTACAAAACCGGCAGCCCCTTCTCCCGCTGCGGTAATAAATAATCCGCAGAAAACAGACAGCAAAATAGAATTGGCCACGGCATGCCGCAAAGGTTCTTCCTCACCCGCGCCAAATTTCTGTGCGATCAGGATCGCAAACCCCTGCGTAAAGCCCTGAATCACGCCAAGCGTCAGCCAGTTCAGCCAGTCGACTGCACCAAGAGCTGCCAGCGCTTCCACCCCGAGTACCTTTCCAACGATTGCAGTATCTACGATCGTGTAAAGCTGCTGAAAAATATTTCCTGCCATCAGTGGCAGAGAAAACAGGAGGAGCAGCCGCACCGGGCTTCCCTCCGTCAGATTCTTTGTATGGTTTTTCAGTGTATTTTTTTCCTCTTTCATTCGCTCACCTTAAGGATCAGTTCCAGTACCCGCTTCGCGCATACGGCAATCTCCTCTCTCGTGATCCGGTGTTCTTCCACATCCTTTACCAGACGCTCCGGATAACCGCAACCCATCTTCACATCATTTCCCGCCTGAAGCTCCAGATACTGCTCTGCATGATTCCACCAGTCGGTCGTCACCATACCGCCAAAGCCCCATTCTTCCCGCAGAATATGCGTCAGAAGGTCTTTGTTCTCCGAGCTTCTCTGTCCATTCACGATATTGTAGGAAGTCATGATCGTCCACGGATCTGCCTCTTTGACAACAATTTCAAAGCCTTTCAGATAGATTTCACGCAGTGCACGCTCGGAAACTCTGGAATCACTTTCCACTCGTCTTGTCTCTTTGTTGTTGCAGCAGAAATGTTTCACGGATGCCCCCACATGCTGGGACTGGATACCGCGCACCAACGCTGCCCCCATCTTTCCGGCAATCAGCGGATCTTCCGAATAATACTCAAAGTTACGTCCGCAAAGCGGGCTTCTGTGGATATTCATTGCCGGTGTCAGCCACACAGCGATGTTATTTTCCCGTACCTCTTCTGCCCCTGCTTCGCCTACACGCTCCACAAGCGGTGTATTCCAGCTGCTTGCCAGAAGCGTTGCACAGGGAAACGCCGTTGTCTTCACACCTACCTCCGGCCGGATGCGAAGACCGGCCGGTCCATCTGCCGTCATCACATTCGGGATATTGTATTCCGGAAGATTTCCAAATCCGTATGTATTTGCGATACCGGTATTCGGCTGGCCGCATACGAGATGAATCAGATCCTCTGTTGGCAGCTTGCCGACAAATTCATCCAGTGACATCGTGCCCGCTGCAACGTTCTCCAGATCCGCCTCATACTTCACCGGTCCGAGCAGCGCACCCTTTCTGCCTCTGACATCCGGCTCCTTCGGCGGAGTTGCCTCATAACTCCATGCCGAGATCCGCACCGCGGATTCATCCATCGGCAGGTCTTCCATTGTACCATCTGCCGTCATGCGATGTGCCAGCATATTCGGTGCACACTGGGAAGTCAGCTGAAGCACCACTTCATCTGCCGCTTTCATGTATTCACACGCCTTTGTAACATCACGAACGCTCGTGCCAACCCAGATCGTATACATGCCTTTTTCCAGCACATAAGCAGATTTCTGAATTTTTCCAAGGTCATCATAGCTTGCCATCTGCTCTTTTGTGACAGTCAGACGAATCGTCTGTGCTTCTCCCGGCTGCAGCAGTCTCGTCTTCGCAAACGCTTTCAGTTCCTTTGCCGGCTTGCCGAGGCGGCCCTGCGGCGCTGATACATACAGCTGAACAACTTCTTTTCCGGCATAGTCACCGGTGTTCGTCACCGTCACCAGAGCCTCTGCTCCGTCTGCCGTAGCCTCTGCCTGTTTTATCTCGACCAGAAAGCTGGTATAGGAAAGTCCAAAACCAAACGGATAATTTACTTTCCCGGCAGCTCCCGGAATCGTCTCAAAATACCGATAGCCTACGTAAATATCATCCGTATACTCCACATGTGTCTGTGATTCATGGAAATTGTAAGACGACGGGTAATCCTCCAGGCGCTGTGCAAATGTGTCGACCAGCTTACCGGACGGAACAGCATCTCCAACCAGAAGGTCCGCTGTCGCAAGTCCTCCTTCCATACCGCCCTGCCATGCCATCAAAACCGCATCGACTGCATCATCTTTCGCAAACCACGTGGAATCTACCATACCGCCAACATTCATCACAACAATGACTTTTTTGAAATTTGCCTTTGCATCTTCGATCATTTTCTGTTCTGCATTTGAGAGGTAAAAATCTCCGCGCTCAAATACCTCGGATGCCCTGCGCAGAAGTGCCAGCTCTTCCTCTGCCATGTACTCGCACATCTGCGGTTCGCCGCCTACTGTACGATCCCAGTTTTCTCCGGAAAAGCGGCAGATCGTCACGATCGCAGTATCCGCAAACGCACTTGCTCCCTTTAAAAGCTCCTCCGGAATCTGCGGTTCTGATGTCATGCCCGGCACAATGCCCGCTTCATACTGCTTTGCAACTTCCTTCTCATAAAAGGCTCCGAGCGGCTCATAAATGCTTACCTTTCCCTCAGCCTCCTTTTTGCGCAGAGCATCCAGCAGGTTTCGGACGTACGCCACTGTCACATCTCCGCTTCCGCCGCCGCCTTTTACATAGTCTACGCAGGCCTTGCCAAATACCGCTGCCTTTGTTCCTTTTGCAAGCGGGAGAACCTGCTTTTCATTTTTCAGAAGCACCATGCCCTCTGCGGCTGCCTCTCTTGAGAGTGCGATATGCTCTGTTCCTCCAGTCACTCTCTTCCCGTTTTTTCCGAGTGGAAGGCCAGGCTGGTAAATGAAGCGATTTCTGTTTTTCATCTGTTTTCTCCTTTATTTTCCAATTTTAGGCGTTTTACAAACACCATAAACCCTTGATTTTATTGGGCTTTATTCATTGTTTTATATAAATTTTCTCTCCTCTGGCGGTAAAATACACAGGTACTGATAAAATCATTTATCAATTACCTGTTTCCAATTTAACTTTATCAAATACAATGTCGGCAAGCTTTCGCTTCGGAACATAATGTACGTCATTCTCATCGCGGTAATAATCGGTGCTCTCTCCTTCTTTGATTTCCGTCAGCACGATTTTCTCCGCCGGTTTTCCGATGGCCACGACAAGCAGCGGTGCAAAGCTCTCCGGAAGGCCAAGCTCTGCTTTTAAGGTACCTGCCTGAAAATTACCGATCATACAGCCGCCCAGTCCCATCTCCGTGGCAGCAAGCAGCATCGTCTGCGCGGCAATCCCGACATCCTTCTGGAATTTCGCAAGTGAAGCACTGACTGCCGTATCCTGACAAATCACAATAAATGCGGTCGGACGCATTCCCGGATGCGGAAGTTCCATCTGCGGAAGCGCACCTGCCCACTTTGTCAGTCCCTGTATCCGGTCAACTTCTTCTTTTTCCCATGCCAGATAGTAGCGAAGCGGCTGCATGTTGGTGCTCGAGGGTGTCAGTCTCGCACAGTCAACCAGCTCCAGAAGTTCCTCCCTTGTAATTTTTCTGTTCTCGTCATAACCGCGACAGCTTCGGTTCGCTCTGATCAAATCTTTTAACATTGATTTGTACTCCTTTTATCCCTTTCTTTCTGAGCTGCTTTTACCTTTATTTGTAACTGTTCAGAGCCAGGCAAAATTTCATAAAACAGGCGGAAAATGCTTGCATTTTTAAGCCTGTTTTTGAAATTTTATTTGGCGGATACGCCACACCGACGAAATGCGTAGCATTTTGGAGGTTGGCTCTGAACAGTTACCTTTATTTTATCTTTTCCGTTCTGGCTTTATTTTTCTGATGACCGCCTTTCTTCCCGCCGGCCGTACTTCTCCAGCCATGCAAGGCATTCCTCCGCCTGCTCCTCGTTAAACAGCCGGATTCCATTTTTTTCAAGCAAAGCAGCTGTGACACCGCGGCCTTCGATCCGCTTTCCCTGAAATGTCCCATCGTAGATCTGATGACTGCCGCACGACGGGCTGCGTTCCTTTAAAATGGCTGCGCTGCAGCCAAGCAGCTTTGCCATCCGAAGTGCCTCCCGCGCACCCTTCTCAAATTGTGCCGTGACATCACGCCCGCTTTTGGAACAGACTTTTCCGTCCCTGATCTCAGACGGCTCTCTCGGTGTCGGCAGTCCGCCGTATACTTCCGGGCAAAACGGAAGAAAAGTGGTTGTTTCCTGCAGTCTTTCCAGGCCTGCAAGGCCATTACTTTTGCCGTCATAGCGGCACATTACTCCGAGGAGGCAGGCGCTGACGAGAATACACGGCCTGTGAATCACCTTTTCTGATACTCCTGGCACCTTTTCTGTCAGGATCGTTTTCTCCTGTTTCTTACCAATTTTCTGTCTATTCACTTTTTCTATCTCTTCGTTTTCTTTTTTCCTGTCATGCCGAAACAACCCTTCCTTTTTACACCAGATTGGTATCTCCCGGTGCACGAAATCCCTCTCCGATCACCTCGTTCGACTCGACAATAATCACAAAGGCCCGCTCATCGATTTCATGTGCCCGTTTGCGGATCGCATACATTTCCTTACTGTTGCTCGCACACATCACGACCTCTTTTGCATCTCCGGAGTATCCGCCGACTGCCTTTAAAATTGTCGCGCCCCTCCCTGCGATCCGGTCTATCTCATCAACCATCTGCTTTGGATGATCGGTAATGATCAGGGTCAGCTTGCCGGAATTCGTACCGTAGATCACCTTGTCAAGCACCGTCGAATACAGATAATTCAGTAACAGTCCATAGATCACACTGCTTCCGCCGCTTCCGATTACAAGGCCGCTGATGACAATTACTGCCGTGTCCATCGCAAATGCGATCTTGCCAAGTGAGAGATGCGGATAATAGAATTTTACTGCCATCATAACAAAATCAAAGCCACCAGTCGAAGAACCACGCATGAAAATAATCGCATAGCCGACACCAAGCAGCACACCGGCACAGATCGCCGCCAGGATCAGATCTCCCTGATAAACCGGCAGCTGTGGTCCGGCCAGATCCATTACCGCCGAAGTCAGCAGCGTCGTCTTCAGCGATTTCATATAAAAAGAGCGGCCCAGCGTTTTATAACAGCAAATGATGATCGGAATATTTAAAAGTACTGTGACCGTACCGACCGGAAGCCCGAATAAGTGATAAAAAACAAGAGCAATGCCAGACACACCTGTCATCGGAAAATTAGCCGGAACTGCAAAACTGTAAATTGCAATTGCCAGCATCAGTCCTCCAAGAACATCAACCACGAGATCGATCGCTAATTTTTTTATTTTTTCCTGTCTTCTTTCCATTTTCTGCCTCCCACTTGATGTCTGTCACTCTACAGCTTATCCTACACCAATCATTTCATACCCGTCAACTGCTTTTTCTCACCAATCCGCCGTTTCGCCCCCATTATCTGACATATTTTGAAGATTCTTTCTTTCTGCTAAAATTCTTTTTTCTTTTTTGTAAAAATGACTTTTGGTCAATATTTTTCCTGTAACTTATTGACTTCCTTTCGGTTTTGTGTTAAGTATTAGAAATACAGTAATAACGCATAAATGATGGAGGGATTTGAATTGGGAAAAATAGAAGTAAATAAGAAGCAGAAAAAGGAATCTCTGCTGAACACGGCGTTCTCGCTGTTTACTTCAAAGGGATTCCAGAAAACTTCCATTTCGGATATCGTAAACAGTGCAGGCGTTGCAAAGGGAACTTTTTATCTATATTTTTCTGACAAATATGATCTGCGCAACAAACTGATCGCCCACAAAGCCGCTACGCTTTTCCTTGATGCGTATCATTCCGTCTGCGAAGCACAGATTGCGGATTTTGAGGAGCAGATTCTTCATATTGTCGATTATATTATCCTGAAGCTCCAGGAAGACCGCTCTTTACTTGGCTTTATTTCCAAACATTTAAGCTGGGGCATCTTCCGCAACAATCTCGTTGCAGGCAATGACGAGAAAGAAGAAAGTGTCTACCTCGTCTATCAGCAGCTTCTGCACGATTCCGGCTATCAATTCCGTGATCCGGAGATCATGATCTACCTTCTGATCGAGCTGGTCGGCGGAGCCATCTACAATCCGCTGCTCTACAATCAGCCTGCTTCACTTGAGCAGATCCGCCCGGAACTCTATAATATGATCCGTTTTCTGATCCGGCAGCATATCATCACAGAGACTTTGGAAGATACGGACGCAAACCATACTCCGCAGGACTGATTTCCCGGGATGCATGAAGCAAAACGGATCGTGGCAGGAGCAGATAAATGTCTGTATTCAAAAGCGATTGGTATTTTTATGTGATACTTTATAAAATACGGGCGGCGCAGGGTCTTTCAAAAATCCTGCACCACCATGTCCTTATTATGTAACTGTTCAGAGCCCAATGTCATTTAGTTAAGTTACAGGGTTAGCCCCTAATTATGGGTCTAACCCAAATTTTTTCAAAAAGGCTACCCAAAGGGTTGACATAGGGAGCAAAAT
>CABJAW010000027.1 GCA_902363665.1 Lachnospiraceae bacterium
AGCCCCGGACATTTTCGGCGCAGGACCTCTCGACCAGTGAGCTATTACGCACTCTTTGAATGTATGGCTGCTTCTGAGCCAACATCCTGGTTGTCTTCGAAATCCCACATCCTTTTCCACTTAACACGCACTTTGGGACCTTAGCTGGAGGTCTGGGCTCTTTCCCTTTTGACTGCCCAACTTATCTCGTGCAGTCTGACTCCCGTACATCATCTATATGGCATTCGGAGTTTGATATTCTTCGGTAGGCTTTGACGCCCCCTAGGAAATTCAGTGCTCTACCTCCATTAGACTAATACGAGGCTAGCCCTAAAGCTATTTCGAGGAGAACCAGCTATCTCCGGGTTCGATTGGAATTTCTCCCCTACCCACACCTCATCGCCACCCTTTTCAACGGATGTGCGTTCGGCCCTCCACTACCTCTTACGGCAGCTTCAGCCTGGACATGGGTAGATCACCCGGTTTCGGGTCTGCATCTGCTGACTTCACGCCCTATTAAGACTTGGTTTCCCTCCGGCTCCGGACTTCCCGTCCTTAACCTCGCCAGCAAACGCAACTCGCCGGACCGTTCTACAAAAAGTACGCGGTCCTACCTTAACGTAGTTCCACAGCTTGTAAACACAGGGTTTCAGGTTCTCTTTCACTCCCCTCCCGG
This sequence comes from Lachnospiraceae bacterium, assembly GCA_902363665.1. Lineage (GTDB taxonomy): Bacteria > Bacillota > Clostridia > Lachnospirales > Lachnospiraceae > Choladousia. Next base: position 656 of record CABJAW010000027.1, read on the forward strand.
GGTCCTTTTCACCTTTCCTTCACAGTACTATGCGCTATCGGTCACTAAGTAGTATTTAGCCTTACGGGGTGGTCCCCGCTCCTTCCCACAAGGTTTCCCGTGTCTCGTGGTACTCTGGATCCTGCTCAGTCATTCAAGCTTTCGTGTACGGGGCTTTCACCCTCTCTGGCTGGCTTTCCCAAAGCCATTCCACTAGCTTTCCTGAATCTTAAATGCAGTCCGAACCCCGCAGTGCACGCACCGCGGTTTGGGCTCTTCCGGTTTCGCTCGCCGCTACTCCCGGAATCGATGTTTCTTTCTCTTCCTCCGGCTACTTAGATGTTTCAGTTCACCGGGTTCCCTTCCGTACGTTATGGATTGGCGCACGGATGACGGAGGGTTCCTCCGCCGGGTTTCCCCATTCAGATATCTCCGGATCAATGGATATTTGCTCCTCCCCGAAGCTTTTCGCAGCTTATCACGTCTTTCATCGGCTCTTAGTGCCAAGGCATCCACCCTGCGCTCTTCTTCGCTTAACCTCTGTAATTAATCTTCCGATTAATTGTTTTCCTGTTCGTATAGCGTTACAAACAGGCGGTTTTGGGTTGTTTTTATGAGTTTTCTCTCATGTAAACAATGTTTACAGCTTGTTGCTTGTTTTTATAAGTTCATCATTTTCATTCTGAACCTATCCTCGGATGTCTTGTGATGAATTAATTAAAATTCATCGGATATTTTTTGTCTGTATGCGGTTTTCAAGGTACGTGGATGATAATGAAAGCAAGTGAAAACCTTATGCCTCTCACCACTTCCGCCTGAGCGCTCAAGAAACTTTGTTTCTTTCGCTCACGGATATTCTTCGAATATCCTTACCGTCCTGCAAATCCAGGCTTATGCATGTAAACATGCAACGCCTTCCTTTGCTGTCCAGCTCAGGCTATACGCTTCATTATCAAATGGAGATGGAGAGATTCGAACTCTTGACCCCCTGCTTGCAAGGCAGGTGCTCTCCCAACTGAGCTACACCCCCATTGGGTAATAATTGTATTGCGCATATTTAAAATTGTGCTCCACGCGATGATGCACAAGTGCATAATCAATTCGTTTTGCAAATTGTTATATATTCTGGCAGCCACCTGCTCTCCCACACCGTCTCCAGTGCAGTACCATCGGCCGCTTGGGTCTTAACCATCGTGTTCGGGATGGGAACGGGTGTCTCCCCCAAGCGCATCGCCACCAGAAATCTTTGAGTCCTTAATAACTCAACAGCAAAACAACCTCTACTTTATTCTTCCTTAGAAAGGAGGTGATCCAGCCGCACCTTCCGATACGGCTACCTTGTTACGACTTCACCCCAGTTACCAGTCCCGCCTTCGGCAGCTCCCTCCTTGCGGTTGGGTCACTGACTTCGGGCGTTACCGACTCCCATGGTGTGACGGGCGGTGTGTACAAGACCCGGGAACGTATTCACCGCGACATTCTGATTCGCGATTACTAGCGATTCCAGCTTCATGTAGTCGAGTTGCAGACTACAATCCGAACTGGGACGTTATTTTTGGGATTTGCTCCGGATCGCTCCCTCGCTTCCCTTTGTTTACGCCATTGTAGCACGTGTGTAGCCCAAGTCATAAGGGGCATGATGATTTGACGTCATCCCCACCTTCCTCCAGGTTATCCCTGGCAGTCTCCTCAGAGTGCCCGGCCAAACCGCTGGCTACTGGGGATAAGGGTTGCGCTCGTTGCGGGACTTAACCCAACATCTCACGACACGAGCTGACGACAACCATGCACCACCTGTCATCCCTGCCCCGAAGGGAAAGTACATTACATACTCTGTCAGGGAGATGTCAAGACTTGGTAAGGTTCTTCGCGTTGCTTCGAATTAAACCACATGCTCCACCGCTTGTGCGGGTCCCCGTCAATTCCTTTGAGTTTCATTCTTGCGAACGTACTCCCCAGGTGGAATACTTATTGCGTTTGCTGCGGCACCGAATGCCTGTGGCACCCAACACCTAGTATTCATCGTTTACCGCGTGGACTACCAGGGTATCTAATCCTGTTTGCTCCCCACGCTTTCGAGCCTCAACGTCAGTTACCGTCCAGTAAGCCGCCTTCGCCACTGGTGTTCCTCCTAATATCTACGCATTTCACCGCTACACTAGGAATTCCGCTTACCTCTCCGGCACTCTAGCAGGACAGTTTCCAATGCAGTCCCGGGGTTGAGCCCCAGCCTTTCACATCAGACTTGCCTTGCCGTCTACGCTCCCTTTACACCCAGTAAATCCGGATAACGCTTGCCCCCTACGTATTACCGCGGCTGCTGGCACGTAGTTAGCCGGGGCTTCTTAGTCAGGTACCGTCATTTTCTTCCCTGCTGATAGAGCTTTACATACCGAAATACTTCTTCGCTCACGCGGCGTCGCTGCATCAGGGTTTCCCCCATTGTGCAATATTCCCCACTGCTGCCTCCCGTAGGAGTTTGGGCCGTGTCTCAGTCCCAATGTGGCCGGTCACCCTCTCAGGTCGGCTATGGATCGTCGGCTTGGTAGGCCGTTACCCCACCAACTACCTAATCCAACGCGGGCCCATCCTGTACCACCGGAGTTTTTCACACCGTACCATGCGGTACTGTGCGCTTATGCGGTATTAGCAGCCGTTTCCAGCTGTTGTCCCCCTGTACAGGGCAGGTTGCCCACGCGTTACTCACCCGTCCGCCACTAAGAATTTTAAAATCCACCGAAGTCTCATTTAAAATTCCTCGTTCGACTTGCATGTGTTAAGCACGCCGCCAGCGTTCATCCTGAGCCAGGATCAAACTCTCTGATAAAATGTGTGTGCTGAGAATTTCACGCGCTTGCGCTGGTGAAATTCGCACGTTCACCGAGTCGGATATTATCCGACGAGGTTTGATGCGGTTCAGAATAACTACTTGGCTATTCATTCCCTTTTTACTGTTTTTAAAGGTCAGTTCCTTAAAAATAAAACTTTTTAAGAATTTTCAAGGTTGTTTCACTGTTCAGTTATCAAGGTTCTTAAGTTGTTTCTCTGTTGTCTCTCTACCGGAGCAACTCTGATATCATATCACAGTGTTTTCGGTTTGTCAACAACTTTTTTCAACTTTTTTATTTTTGTTTGTCGGTGCTGTTCTCATTCCTGAGGTTTGCATCCGGCTTTTTCTGTGTCTCTGTGGTGTCTTCCGCAGCGACGTGTTACATAATACCATCGGAGTTTCTGTTTGTCAACAACTTTTTTTAACTTTTTAAAGTTTTTTCAACAGCAAAGTGTTGCATATTACATTTCTGCCGAAAACGCTGTAAAGCTATAAAACGTGCATTCGCCTTCTGCTTTTACCCTTTCCCTTTGAATATAAAAAACGGATATCAGACATTACTGACATCCGTTCCGTTTTGTTTTTTAATACCCCAGAGTGCCGTTTCCCCATTTTTGACTCCTAGCAAAGCTAGGTGGGTAACCGCAGCAACAGTTTCTGCCTTCCACTGCGAACGGAGGCCTGGCATACGCTGCGCGATATAGGAATCCCGTTTAAAGTAAATGTAGGTTCAAAACACAGAGATTGTCGAACACCCCAGGAATATATACAATTATATTTTATTACTTGCTGTCTTTGATTATACTCTAGTATATGCAGTTCCGCAACCCATTTTTCATAAAATTGAGTTTCCAGATTTATACATATTCGATATATATCAAATCGGAGATTCCCAATCCGTTTCACCGCCTGTAGGATCATAAGGGATCCTCCCGCAAGCGGGTCCTTCCTTATGATATTTCATAACCAGGCAGCTGTTTCGCAGTCTGACTCGGTCAACTCATCCGATCTTTATACAAGGCTCTCGTACGTCGCCCGCACTGCCTTGATAAATTCCTCACTGTTTAACACTGTCACGTTCTCCAGGGATGTGATCAGTGCCAGATCCTTCGTCATTTTTCCGCTCTCGATTGTGGCAATCACTGCTTTCTCCATACGATCCGCATAATTTTGAAGTTCCGAAAGTCCATCAAGTTCTCCTCTTTTTCTGAGTGCACCCGTCCATGCAAAAATGGTTGCCACAGAGTTTGTGGAAGTTTCTTCTCCCTTCAGATACTTATAATAATGACGCTGAACAGTACCATGTGCCGCTTCATACTCATAATTTCCATCCGGGGAAACCAGTACGGAAGTCATCATTGCCAGCGAACCGAATGCAGAAGATACCATATCGCTCATAACATCGCCATCATAATTTTTGCACGCCCAGATAAACCCGCCTTCCGATTTCATCACTCGCGCCACTGCATCATCAATCAATGTATAGAAATAGGTGATTCCTGCCTTTTCAAATTTTTCTTTATAATCACGTTCAAAAATTTCCTGAAAAATATCTTTAAATGTATGATCATATTTTTTGGAAATCGTATCCTTTGTCGCAAACCAGAGATCCTGCTTCGTATCAAGTGCATAGTTAAAACAGCTCTTTGCAAAGCTTTCAATTGAGCGATCCAGATTATGCATTCCCTGAAGCACTCCCGGTCCCTTAAACTCAAAAATTGTTTCTCTTTTTGTTGTTCCATCCTCTGCGGTAAACACAAGCTCCGCTTTTCCTGCTCCCGAAACAACCATCTCCGTATTTTTATATACATCACCATATGCATGACGTGCAATCGTGATCGGCTTTTTCCAGCTTCTCACATATGGTTCGATCCCTTTTACTGTGATTGGTGCACGAAATACCGTTCCGTCCAGAATCGCACGGATCGTACCATTCGGACTTTTCCACATCTCTTTCAGATCATACTCTTTCATCCGGGCTGCATTCGGCGTAATCGTTGCACATTTTACTGCAACGCCATATTTTTTTGTCGCATTTGCACTGTCAATGGTTACCTGATCATTAGTTTCGTTTCGATTTTCCAGTCCCAGATCATAGTATTCGCTTTTCAGATCGATATACGGATAGATCAGTTCATCCTTGATCATTTTCCAGAGGATTCTGGTCATCTCGTCACCATCCATCTCAACAAGTGGTGTCGTCATTTTTATTTTTTCCATAGAAGTATTCCTCCTCTTTTTCCTGTGCGTCTGCAATTTTGTGTATCATTCTATCATTTTCTTCTGATTCCGTCAAACAAAATATCCCCGCATACATGGTGCAGCAATAAGCAATTGAAGCAGGGGACTTGCTTGACTCGGTTAAAACAGCCTTTCAAGATCCGGCATTCCCCAGCCCTGACGGTTATGTGGAAGTCCCACATCACGCGCACATGTTTTCATCCGCATTTTAATCTGTGTATTCGTCAGGTATGGTTCTTTTTCCAGAAGCAGCGCAGCAGCGCCTGCCACTGCCGGCGATGCCATTGAAGTACCGCTCTTTACCGCATAATACCGGCCACTTTTCCATCCGGAATGGCAGGAAACAATCTTTGTTCCAGGCGCTACCAGTTCCGGTTTGCACACACACTCTCTCGTCGGACCGCAGCCTGAATAGCTGGCGCTTCCCAATTTGGATTTTTGTCCGAAATCATCCGACGCCCCAACCGTAATCACCTTTTTGCTGTTGCCCGGAACGGTAATACTTTTTGGCTCAGGACCCTGGTTTCCAGCTGCTACAACCACAGTAATCCCCAGATCCCATACTTTTTCCACCCATCGCACAAGATGAAACGATTCCTCATCTCCTTCTTCCTTCGTCGTCCCGGCGGAAATATTCAGAATGCGGATTCCGTATTTCTGATAGTTTGCACACACCCATTCAAGTGCCGCGATCAGGTATTCCATCCTTCCCTGCCCGAAGCGATCCAGTACCTTCAGGCCAACCAGACCACAGCCCGGTGCGATCCCCCGATATCTCCCCCGTCCCAGACCTCCGTTCCCCCCAAGGATACCGGCAACATGCGTACCATGCGAGGCATCATCATACATATTCTGTTTTCCATTCACAAAATCGCAAAACGCGATGATCCTTCTGTCAAAATCCGGATGCGCACAGATCCCGGTATCCAGAATCGCCACAGTAACACCTCTTCCTGTGATCCCACTTTGGTACACTGCATCTGCATGCAGTTTTTCTCTCACCCGATCCATGGCTCCTCGCTCCCGTCTTGTGCATGTTAAAACCATTCGATCCCTGCGGGCATTAAAAGAAAATTGCAGAGAGAAACAAAAACACACCTTCACAGACGGTTCATTTTTTTCTTTATAAAGATAAGATATGTATTTTCTACTGACTTGTGATAGCCAAAGCAGTGATCCGTATCTTTTCAGGATTCTGCCCAACCCAGAATCAGGATATTTGCAAGTCAAAGGAGATCCCTTTCCCTGACAATAAAAAAAGATCTCCACCTTCAGGCAGAGATCTTCGCTTTCTCTTATTTTCCAAAGAAGAAATAGAGACATACCAGAATACCGAGCGCGATCCGATAATAGCCAAACACTTTAAAATCATGCTTTTTGATGTATCCAAGCAGAAAACGGATGATAAACAGCGATGATACAAACGCAGTCACCATACCAATCAGCAGAATCACAAGCTCTGTCTGGGTAAAGGCAAGGCCAAATTTCCATATTTTCAGGAGGCTTGCTCCAAACATGACCGGGATTGCAAGGAAAAAGGTAAACTCTGCTGCTACGGTCCGTGACACGCCAAGCATCAGCGCACCGACGATCGTTGCACCAGAACGGGAAGTACCAGGGAAAATTGCTGCGATCAGCTGGAAAATACCAATCAGAAACGCCGTCTTAAAAGTAAGCTCTCCAAGAGAATTCACTTTTGCCGGTTTTCCTTTGTGACGCGTTTCCACGATCAGGAATGCAACACCAAACAGAATCAGCATGATCGCTACGGTAATATAATTATAAAACAACGCCTCAAAAAGGTCATTGAACAGAATTCCAACAATCGCTGCCGGAACACACGCCACCAAAATCTTCGCCCACAGCAGAAAAATGTCTGGCTTTATGTATCTTTTGATCCCACGCACAGAATGTCTTCTGCGACGGCCCTCCGGTTTTCCAAACGGAAAAATATCGTTCCAGAACAAAATTACAACCGCCATAATCGCGCCAAGCTGAATCACGACTTCAAACATACTGTAAAATTCATCGGAAACATCCAGCTTTACAAACTCATTCAGCAGAATCATGTGACCTGTACTGCTGATCGGGAGCCACTCCGTGATTCCCTCCACAATTCCGAACAGGAATGCCTTTAAAAACTCAATCATAATATGCTGTCCTCTCTTTACATTTACTTATCAGGAATAATAGCATAATAATTTTCTTTTTACAAGCTATGCGGGATTTTTCATTGTATTCCTGCTGTCTCTATGGTAGAATTATATAATATCGTTTTTTCTTTCTGCATATTTTCCCACTGTATGCACAAAAAGAAAAAAGCTGCATTTTATTTAAGGAGATTTTTATGGAAAGAGAAAAACTTAAATCCCGGCTTGGTTTTATCCTGCTCTCTGCCGGGTGTGCCATCGGAATCGGAAATGTATGGAAATTTCCATATATCGCAGGCCAGGGAGGCGGCGGTGCATTCGTCCTCTTTTACCTTCTGTTTCTGGTTCTTCTTGGGCTTCCGATCATGAGCATGGAATTTGCGGTTGGACGGGCCAGCCAGAAAAGTCCCGTAAAAGCTTATCAGGCACTTGAAAAACCAGGCCAGAAATGGCACATTCACGGTTATTTCACTTTAATTGGCTGCTATCTGCTGATGATGTTCTATACCACGGTAGCCGGATGGATGCTGCATTACTTCTATCTGACGCTTACTGGAAAGCTCTCCGGTCTGGATTCCGCATCTATAGCAGGAAAGTTCACAGAAATGCTCGGCGATCCGGCCACTATGACTTTCTGGATGATCGTTGTGGTTGCACTCGGTATTATCGTCTGTGCAAAAGGCCTGCAGAACGGTCTGGAAAAGGTCACAAAGATTATGATGATCGCACTGCTCGCCATCATGATCATTCTTGCCGTCAACAGCTTCTTCATGTCCGGTGCAAAAGAAGGGCTTCAGTTTTATCTGATTCCTGATTTTGCCCGTATGAAAGAAACCGGAATCATCAATACACTGGTAAGCGCCATGAATCAGGCATTTTTTACGTTAAGCCTTGGTATCGGTGCGATGGCAATCTTCGGAAGCTATATCGGAAAAGAGCACACGCTTCTTGGTGAATCGCTTCGCATTGTCATCCTGGACACTTTCGTTGCAATCACTGCAGGTCTGATTATCTTTCCGGCCTGCTTTACCTACAACGTTGACCAGGCATCCGGTCCGAGCCTGATCTTCATCACACTGCCGAACATTTTTGCAAATATGCCGCTTGGCCGTCTCTGGGGAAGCCTTTTCTTCCTGTTTATGTCATTTGCCGCACTGTCAACGGTGTTCGCTGTTTTTGAAAACATCATCTGCTGCGGAATGGAGCTGGCTGGCTGGACGCGCAAAAAATCTTCTGTCATTAATTTTGTGCTGATTACGCTGCTTTCACTTCCGTGCGTGCTTGGCTATAATCTCTGGAGCTGGGATGGATTCGCAATCTTTGGCGGGGCAGTCCTTGACTTTGAAGATTTCCTCGTCAGCAATCTGTTTCTGCCTCTTGGCTCCCTCGTGTATCTGCTCTTCTGCGTTTCAAAGCGTGGCTGGGGCTGGAAAAATTACACGGCTGAAGCCAATACCGGAAAAGGATTGAAAGTCCGGAACTGGATGCGTTTTTACCTGACATACATCCTTCCTCTTGTTGTTCTTTTTATCTTTTTGTTTGGTCTTTATGATAAATTCTTTGCAAACAGATAGCCGCTTCTTTCTTTACCAATTTTCAGAAACGTGCTATACTGGTTTACAGAAGTATCTGCACGTGAACCGCATCAGCGCAAAATAGGAATGGCTCCTGTTTCAGAAGCTGCAGTCGCTTCTGAAACTTTTGTTCAACAGTATAAATAAGATTTCTATAAGGAGGGTATTTATGGCCGTTAATGAATCCGCCGAAAATTATCTGGAAACGATTCTGGTGCTCAGTCATCGTCTCCCGGTTGTTCGTTCTGTCGACATTGCAAACGAACTCGGCTTCAAAAAATCAAGTGTCAGTATTGCAATGAAAAATCTTCGCGAAAAAAATCACATCGTCGTATCGGAAAGTGGTTTTATCACCCTTACGGAAAGCGGCCGTGCAATTGCCGAGGAAATTTATGAACGTCATCAGTTCTTATCCACATGGCTTACCGAGCTTGGCGTAGATCCGGCCGTAGCCACACAGGACGCATGCAAAATCGAGCATGTTATCAGCCGAGAGAGTTTTGAGGCGATTAAAAAGCACATTCATTTATCAGATACTCCCGCTTAATCCGTAAAGCGGACATTCGCATCCCATCCACCGCTTAGTGCTCCGCGCACTTGAAGCGGGCGAATGCTTATCTACGTTCAGGTGACAAAAATCCGGTTTCGCAGTTCTGCGGCCGGATTTTTTCATGCCCAGGCAAATCCCTGCCCCTTCTTTCATATAGTTTTAAAATATCCCGCTGATTTTTGGAGGAATTGCATGAGTCCGTTTTTTTCTCCCCCTGTATCCGAAGATTACTCTGATATCATCGTACGCCGACAGTATCTCCCTATTGATCCTGATCACATTTTCCCGGAGCAGATCGTCAACACCCAATATAGCATTCTGTATGCGCCGCTCTCAGAAAACCTTTCAACCGTCCCGCAGATCGGATATTCCGGTGTACCGAAGCTTTTCACATTTCAAAACACCTCCAGCCTTGAGAGTTCCGGCATTCTTGCTGTACAGACACAACCTTATCTTTCTCTTTCCGGTGAAGATATTCTGGTCGGTTTTCTGGACTCCGGAATTGACTACACGCACCCCGCCTTTCGTAATCCTGATGGCACAACGCGGATTCTTGGCATCTGGGATCAGACGGATCAAAGCGGCACACCGCCTCCGGGATTCCTTTATGGCTCTTCCTACACGGGCGAACAGATCAACGCAGCGCTTTTTTCTTCCAGCCCCGGCGCAATCGTACCGGAAGCAGACGAGGAGGGGCACGGTACTGCCGTCGCAGGGATTGCCTGCGGAAGCCCTGATCCGGAATCCGACTTTACCGGCGCAGCGCCTCGAAGCAGTCTGCTTTTCGTCCGCCTGAAACCGGCAAAAGCATATCTGCGTGATTATTTTCTCATTCCAGGTGATGCGATTGCCTACCAGGAAAACGATCTGATGCTCGGCGTCCGTTATCTCATGCAGACCGCCAGATCACTGCAGCGCCCGCTTGTAATCTGTTTTGCACTCGGCTCCAATCAGGGCGGCCACACCGGAAACACACCGCTTGAGGAAGTGCTGACTGCCGCCCAGGCCGTAAACGGCACCTATGCAGCAACCGGCACCGGAAATGAAGTTGGCGCTTCCCACCATTATTCCGGAAGGCTTTCTTCTGCTGACGATTCCATCGACATTGAACTCCTGATCAATCATGAAATTCCAGGTGTTCCCCTTGAATTCTGGAGTGACTCCCTTTCTCTTTACAACATCGGTTTTCTCTCTCCAACCGGTGAATCCATTCTTCCGGTCTACCACGGGCCGATCACTTCCAGAACATTTCATTTTCTTCTGGAGAATACAAAAATAGAGGTCTACTATACTGCACTTGAAATGCTCACCGGGCATCAGATGGCACTGATTCGCATGCTGAACCCCTCCCCTGGTGTCTGGCGTCTGCGCATTACAAGCCAGGGGATTCCCAACGGCAATTTCCACCTCTGGCTCCCGGTCTCTGGGCTCGTTTCACCTGGCATTACCTTCACCTCCCCAGATCCGGACACCACCCTCGTCATTCCTTCCTGCGCAGAGCCGCTTCTCTCAGCAGGCTCTTACAATGCTTACAACGGGAGCCTGTTTCGCGCTTCCGGACGGGGTTATCCGCGCAGCGGTGTCGTCAAACCGGATTTTGCTGCGCCAGGTGTCTCTCTCACCGCCCCATCACCAGGCAACACGTACCGGAATTTTACCGGTTCCAGCGCTGCTTCCGCACTGACCGCAGGAAGCACCGCACTTCTGGCTGAATGGGGACGGCAGCGTTATAAAACGCGCTATCTTTCCTCGCGTGAATTAAAAAACCTTTTTTTGCGTGCTGCCTCTCAAAATCCCTCCTATTCCTATCCCAACCGAGAATGGGGCTACGGAACCATGAACCTGTCGCGGATTTTTGACACATTCGGACGACCATAAAAATCAAATCGGTCAAATAAAAAATTTCAATTATTTCCTCACCTTACAGTCTCTTACGCATAAGATACATTGTAAAAATTATTTCGGAGGAATACGAAATGAGCGATTTGGCAGCAACAAACTGCGGATGTGGATGCGGATGCGAGAATTCAAACACAACAGGCGGATGTTGCAACTGGATCTGGATCATCCTTCTGCTTTCCTGCTGCGGCGGATGCGGCAACAATGGCTGCGGAAATGGTTTCGGTGACAACAGCTGCATGTGGATCCTGATTCTCCTGCTTTGCTGCGGTGGCTGCGGCAATGGCACTAACTTCCTAAATGGATGCGGCAACAACGGCTGCGGATGTTGATCTGATCAGGCAGAAAGTGACCGCCCCCTGATCTTCGTCTGGCGGGCGGCTCCAGGATGGGGCGAAGCACCGGGCTTCGCCCTCTGTCTTTTTGCACTGCAGATAAAATTTTCTTATGCAAGCATCTGCTTCCATGTCAAAAACACGATCACGCACTTTTCAGGGGACTGGCGAGCATTCAGTCCCCATTTCCGTACTGCCGCTGCTTCTTTTCTTTTTCTTCCCCACTTTTCTTTTCCCTGTCTTTCCGCAGTCTTTCTCTTTCCTTCTCCTTTTCACGCATGCAGGCATCATCCACCTCATAAAACGCGTTTCCATCAATTACAATATGAGAACTCATATCAAAATCCTTTTCCCGTTTTTATTACCCTATTCAGAAGAAGGAAGAACGTGTTCTATTTTTTTTCCTTTTCCCGTATGTATAGGATAAGATGCTGCGAAGGAGCTCCTTTTATGATGACGATGATCGATCAGGTGGCAAATCAGAACCACCTGCAGCTGATAAAAGCCATGCTTCCCTACCTTCCGCCTGCAAACCAGAAAAATCTCTGCTATTGTATCAAAATGATGGAACTGCAGAATATCTCTGCTTTTTACCGCAGCCACACCTGCTGTGCACAGTCCATTGAAGATTCCAGTTCTGCCAGTCCGGCCGAAATCCTGACTGATATCCGAAATTACTGTGACGAAAGTGAACAATCCATCATCGATCAGCTGCTGCAGACACTCTCCATGCTTGAACTGTACAGTGCGATGTCCAAAAGCACCTCTGACACCATGATATTTCAAAACAGTTTCCCGGAAAATAGTGCTTCCGAAAACAGGGCATTTCATGATGTTTCATCCGAAAGCTGCTGACGACAGGGCAACGCAGATGTTTGCAATCGCCCTGCAACTTATTTTTACACGAAATAATCGCTGCCACATATTATAAAAAACAGGAAAACCAGTGCTTTTAGAAAGGAATTTTTATGAATCCGGATTCTCTGATGCAAAACCCTGCCCTCTCCGGTATCGATCCTGGCAAACTGCAGCTTCTGCTCTCTCTTGCCTCACAGGCCGGAAACAAAAAACAAAACGAGCTGCTTCCCTTTTTAATGTCTGCCGCAGCAGGCGCACAGGGAAAACAGCTTTCTTTTCAGCCATCCGAAATAGATTCTATTGTTGAGGTATTAAAAATTGGAAAATCACCTCAGGAAATTCAGCAGATTGACCGTGCCTGCGCACTGATGCGGCAGTTTCGCGCAGCAGGCGCCCGAGGTGGTTCCCGGCAAAGCGGCAGCTGATAACCATGCAACACATTGTGAGTATTCGATTTACCCCTGATGCTCCAGGCGTACAGCAAGCATTTTCAGTGCTTTTTGCTTCGCCTGCTCCCGCACTTCACCACGTGTTCCGGAAAAATGACATTCTTTTACCTTTACTTTTCCCCGAAACGCACATCCGATGTAAACCAGTCCTACTTCTTCCCCAGGTTTTCCAGAAGGCGGACCTGCATAGCCAGTCACGGAAATGCAGCAGTCTGCCTTCGCAGCCCTGGCGCCCCCAGCTGCCATCTCTTTTGCAGTCTGACGGCTTACTGCCGTGTACTTTCTCAGCGTTTTTTTGCGCACGCCTGCCATCTCATGCTTGGCCTCATCACAGTACGTCACATATCCCTGATGGAAAACAGAAGAACTGCCTGCTACCGAAGTGACCGCCGCCGCAATCATTCCACCGGTACAGGATTCTACCGTCGTCATGGTGAGTCCTCTTTCTTTCAATACAGCTACTACCCTTTGTTCCGGCGCGGATGGTGCCGTTTCATTTAAATCTTTTTCGACTTCTGTTTCCATCTTTCCGGTATCGTGCTTTTTGTCTTCCGTTTTCTGTTCTTTCCATTCTTTACTGTCCTTTTTTACTTTTTCTGATTTTTCAATCCTCCTGCCCTTTTTAACATTTTTCTGTTTTTCCTCTTCTTTCTTTTTCATGGACGTTTCCGCTCCTTTCTTCCATGTCAGGCTTTCTCCTGCGATTTTTCTTTATATCACCTGTCTGCCTTTTTAAGCGAATCAAGCAAATCCCGCTTCGATTCCCCATATTTTTATTATTTCACCGGAGGTTTTTTATACAACGCTAAAGCTATGGTTTTGCCCCGACCAAAAAGGACGGATATGTCATCTGACACTCCGTCCTCTCGGTCACATTATCAAAGCCTTTCCCTGTTCTCACTTCTGTGCATACCAGCAGAACATAATTTACATCTCTCCTGCAAGTACACTGCGGTTTTTCACCAGATAATCCACAAGCGATACGACCGTCAGAATGACAGCGATCCAGATCAGCACCTGCGCTGCCACATTAAATGCACCACCAAGATCCAGAATCAGCAGAATGACCATCAGCATCTGTGATACGGTCTTGAATTTTCCCCAGTAACTTGCCGCGATCACAACACCTTTGTCTGATGCGACGAGACGGAAGCCACTGATAATAAATTCTCGGCCGATAATAATAATGACAATCCATGCAGCAAGTGCACCTTTTTCCACCAGACAAATCAGTGCTGAGCAAACCAGCAGCTTGTCCGCGATCGGATCCATAAATTTTCCAAAATCCGTGACAAGGTTGTTCTTTCTCGCCAGATACCCATCCAGCCAGTCCGTCATACTCGCCAGAATAAAAATTGCAGCGGCTACATATTTGGATGCTGTCCCAAATCCATTCCACAACATAAATACCACAAACACTGGTACCATGCACACGCGAAGTACCGTCAGTTTATTTGGCAGATTCATTTTTTTCACTCCTCTTTTCAGTCTGCAAGTTCTCCGATCAGATCGTACTCTGCCGATCCGGTGATCCGCACACGGGCAAAGTCGCCCGAATTCAACTCTTCCGCTGTCTGAATAAACAGCAGGCCGTCCACATTCGGCGCATCCCCGTACGTACGTGCCACATAAGCATTTTCATCTGCGACTTTTCCTTCCACCATCGCCGTCACGATGCTTCCTTCACGGTCCTGTGCCTTGTCAAACGCAATTTCCTGCTGAAGCTCCATGAGTTCCTCCCGCCAGGTCAGCTTTGTTTCTTCATCAATCTGATCCGGCATCACAGCAGCCGGTGTATCCTCCTCCTGCGAGTAGGTAAAGACGCCGAGACGGTCAAACTCCAGCTCATCGATAAAGGCCATCGTCTCCTCATGCTGCTCCTGCGTCTCTCCCGGGAAACCGGCGATCAGCGTGGTACGCAGCACGATATCCGGAATCTCTTTGCGAATCTTTGCAATAATCTCCTTGAGATCTGCCTGCGTCGTTCTGCGTCCCATTCGTTTCAAGACCGCATCGCTTGCATGCTGAATCGGGAGATCCAGATAATGACATACCTTTTCCTCATCACGCACCGTCTCGATCAGCTCATCGTAAATTTCCTCCGGATAACAGTAAAGCAGACGAATCCAGCGAAGCCCGCTGATCTTACAGAGCTCCCGCACCAAAAGATGCAATGATTTCTTTCCATAAAGATCAACACCGTATACAGTCGTCTCCTGTGCGACGAGAATCAGCTCTTTTACACCCTTATCTGCAAGATCCTTTGCCTGCGCAATCAGTTCTTCCATCGGTACACTGCGGTAACGGCCGCGCACCTTCGGGATGATGCAGTACGTACAGCACTTGTTGCAGCCCTCTGCGATCTTCAGATACGCATAATGTCCGCCGGTTGTGAGCACACGGCCCGCACCGGTTTTCGGAAGCGTATTTAAAGACTCTGTCTCTACTTTTCTGCTTCCGGCAAGCGCCTCATCGATCGCCTCCACGATTTTATCGTAGGCCGTTGTACCAAGCACCATGTCTACTTCCGGCACTTCATCCAGAATTTCCTGCTTGTAGCGCTGTGCCATACAGCCTGTTACAATCAGAGCCTTACAGTTTTCTTTTTTGTACTCGGACATTTCAAGGATTGTCTGAACACTCTCTTCTTTTGCATCATTGATAAAACAGCAGGTGTTAATGATGATCACATCTGCCTGTGTCTCGTCATCGGTAAAACTATATCCGCGCTTTTCCAGAAGCGCAAGCATTTCCTCGGAGTCGACAAGATTCTTGTCGCATCCAAGAGAAACAAAAAATATTTTCATGTATTACTCCTGTTCTTTCCCGGCATCTTCCGTATGTCCCGGCACAATCACCACATTCTTCTCTGCCTCTGCGCGCGCCTGCTGCTCAAGCAGCTCCTTCAGATCGATATCCGGATTTGCTTTCTGAATCTTTTTCAGCTTCCGAAGACGTGTCTGAATGCAGATCAGGCTGATCAGGTTCGTCAGTCCGTCCAGGATCAGGCAGATCCCGATGTAGAGAATCATATATTTTTCCTCCTGGAACGGATTCCAGAGAAGCACCGCTCCGAGCGCTCCAACTACAAGCGCACAGATCAGAATCAGATACCATTTTTTTAAGCGCAGCTTTTTCATATTAAAGGCGCTCTGAATTTTGACAATTGCCCCGAGCAGCAGAATGATCCCTATCGCAAATGGCAGCACCGAACTCAAAAAGGTCGGATTCAGAAAAATAAAAATACCGAATGCCAGACAGATGATACCGATCACCAGATCCATCTGCTGGAACCCTTCCAGATTATCTTTTGTAAAATACATGATCCCATAGGAAAAGCCGATCACAATCATCGCAACGGTAAACCCGTAACAGATCATCTGCACGGAGAGCGTCGGCCATGCAAGCAGCACGATACCAAGCACCACATATAACGCAGAGATAAAAATATAGCTTTTACTAAACTGCTTTACTTCTTTCAAAAAGCATCGTCCCTTTCTCAGCCTTCTTCAGACTCTTCCTGCTCCGGAAGGATCTTGATCTCTCCTTTGTAAAGTTCGTCGACTGCCTTTGAAAGAGGTTTTGAGATCACCGGAACATCCAGATCTCCGGTCGACTGACGGTCGATGATCTGGCGCGCACGCTTTGCTGTTGCAAGTACGATGGAATAACGGCTGTTGACTACCGGAGCCTCCCCCTCCTCGACATCACTGTTTACTACTTTGATTAATTCTGAATAAGATGGATGCAGCATGTTTATTGTTCTCCTTTCAAATATGCTTTGAGTTCTCTTTGAACCTGGCTGATAAATTCCAGATTTCTGTCTATTTTATTATGCTGAACCTCAATCAGCTGATGCAGTTCCTCTGCACTTCGATCAAGGTCATCATTAATAACCACAAATTCGTATTTGGCTACTTCGTCCGCTTCTTCAAGTGCTCTTGTCAGACGCTCATGAACTTTTTCCGGAGTTTCCGTTCCGCGGTTTGTCAGTCGGTCAACCAAAGTCCTGGCATCCGGCGGCATCACATAGACAAGAAATGTATCCGGGCGTTTTTCCTTGATCTTGAGCGCTCCCTGCAACTCAATCTCAAGAATCACGTCACGTCCCTGTGCCATCTGATCCTCCACATATGCCTTCGGCGTGCCGTAATAATTGCCGCAGTAGCTGGCGTATTCCAGAAGCTCATCATTTGCGATCAGCTTCTCAAACTCCTCTTTTTTCCTGAAGAAATATTCCCGGCCATCCTGTTCTCCCTCGCGCGGTTCCCGCGTCGTCGCTGAAACAGAAAGCGCATACTGTTCTTTATAGCGCTCCATCAGACGTCTTACCAGGGTTCCTTTTCCAACACCGGAAAAACCGGAAATCACAACGAGAATTCCCTTTCTGTTCATTATTCTTCTCCTCTCATTTCCTGCTCTGTCAGCTGTGTCGCCGCAAAACGCCTCGCAATAGTGTCCGGCTGCACAGCCGAAAGAATGATCTGTTCTGTCTCCAGCACAATCACGGACTTCGTCCTGCGGCCCTGCGTTGCATCAATCACCTTTTGCTGTTCCTTCGCACTTTGCACCAGGCGCTTAATCGGAGCTGCATCCGGATTTACAACCGCCGCAACCTTCTGGGCATTTACCAGATTGCCAAAACCGATGTTTACGAGTCCTGCCATCGCGTTCCCCTCTTTCTTTTTTCACAGATTTGCCTGCTTATGCGGTGTATTCTCCGGACGTTCTGCGCGTACACCCCAAACTGCTTACTCTATGTTTTGGATCTGCTCGCGGACTTTTTCAATCTCAGTTTTGAGGTCGATCGCTACGTTGGATGTAGCAAGGTCATTCGCCTTCGAAAGAATCGTGTTTGCCTCACGGTTCATCTCCTGCGCAATGAAATCAAGCTTGCGGCCGATACTTCCACCAGCAATCAACGCCTCTTTCATTGTCGCGATATGGCTTCTGAGGCGAACGGTCTCCTCATCCGTACAGATCTTATCAGAAAAAATCACAACTTCTGCCGCAATCCGCCCCTCATCGATCTGCAGGTCTCCAAGAAGCTCTTTTACTTTTTCTTCAAGCCTGCTGCGGTATTCAGAGACAATCTGCGGATATCGATCCTCTATGAGAGTTACATTTTCGTCCATTCTCTCCAATTTGTCAAGAAGATCTGTCTTTAATGCCTCTCCTTCCTGCTCTCTTGCTTTCACAAACTGGACGCAGGCACCTTCCACTGCCTTCTTCAGTTCAGCCCAGATCTCTTCTTCATCAATATCCTGCTCTTCCATCGTGAAAACCTCCGGACAGCGTCCCAGGGAAGATACACTGATATCATCCTTCAAACCGAACTTTTCCGCCATCTGACGGAAATATTTCAGGTACTGTCCCGCAAGTTCTTCATTATATTTTAGCGCAACATTCTCCTCCGCATAATCCTCATACGTGATAAACACGTCCAGCTTTCCGCGCTGCACGTACTGCTTCAGGACATTCCGGATGGCCGCCTCAAAAAAACTCAGCTTTTTCGGCATCTTGATGCTCACATCAAAATAGCGGTGATTTACCGCCTTCATTTCTACGGTAAATTTTCTGCTGCCCTGATGATTTTCACATCTGCCAAAGCCTGTCATGCTCTTGATCATTGCTTTTGTCATTCCTCTCCTCTGCAATTACTTTTGCTGTCACTTCGCCGTTTTACGGCAGATTTACCCATATTGAATTATTATAATCGATTGCTTCTCTGCCGTCAATGCCAATTGTTTTTTTCAGTCAAATCTGATATCATGTTACTGTTCAGCACCGGGTCAATTTCATAAAGCAGCAGGAAAATACCTGCATTTTTAAAGATGCTTTTAAAATTTTGCAAAGATCTGAACAGAAATGATATAAACACCAAAGGAGATTTTTTATGGCTTTAGATGGTATTGTAATTTCAAATATAGTAACAGAGCTAAACGACCGTCTCTCAGGCGCCCGGATCGCAAAGATCGCACAGCCGGAAGCAGATGAAATCCTGCTGACCTGTAAAAGCCCTGCCGGACAGGCAAGGCTTCTGCTCTCCGCAGGTGCAAGCCTTCCGCTTATCTATCTGACTTCCATCAACAAACCCTCCCCTGTCACTGCTCCGGCATTCTGTATGCTCCTGCGTAAGCACATCGGCGGCGGCAAAATTCTGCGCGTCTGGCAGCCGGGTCTGGAGCGCATCATCCACTTTGAGATTGAACATTTTAATGAAATGGGAGATCTGTGCCGCAAGGATCTTGTACTGGAACTGATGGGCAAACACAGCAACCTGATCTTCTGCGATGATCAGGGAACGATCATCGACAGCATTAAGCGTGTATCCGCCCAGACCAGCTCCATCCGCGAAGTACTTCCCGGCCGCCCTTATTTCATTGCCCAGACACAGGAAAAATATGATCCCTTAAACACCACCGAGGAAGAATTTTCCAAAACAGTCTTTGTAAAGCCGATGAAGCTTTCCAAGGCAATCTATACATCCTACACCGGCATCAGTCCGGTTATTGCGGAGGAACTCTGCTGCCGCGCCGGTCTCGAATCCGACCAGAGTGCCAATACAATTCCACCTCTTGCGCAGACGCACCTCTATCATCTCTTTGATCTGATGATGGAAGATGTAAAATCAGGCAGATTCACCCCACTCATCATCTCGGATCCGCATGGCGATCCGGTTGAGTTTTCCTCGCTCCAGCTTACTATGTATCACGACCTGACGACGACTTCTTATGGGACAATCTCCGAAGTACTTGAGCGCTACTACGCGATGAAGAACACCGTGACCCGTATCCGCCAGAAGTCTTCGGACCTGCGTCATATCGCCGTGACGGCACTGGAACGCTGCCGCAAAAAATATGAACTGCAGACACGCCAGCTCAAAGATACGGAAAAACGTGACAAATACCAGCTTTACGGCGAACTGCTCCACGCCTACGGATACGACATCGCCCCGGGCACAAAGCAGTATGAGGCGTTAAATTATTATACGAATGAAATGATCACGATCCCGCTTGACCCTACCTTAAGTGCCTCTGAAAACGCACAGCATTATTTCAATAAATACAACAAGCTGAAACGAACCTTTGAAGCACTGACCACACAGGTAGCTGAGACAAAAGCCGACATCGATCAGCTTGAATCGATCTGCACGTTCATGGATCTTGCGCTCTCGGAGGACGATCTGGTTCAAGTCAGGGAGGAGCTTACAGATGCCGGATACATCCGCCGCAAATATACAGGGAAACGGATAAAGATTACCTCACGCCCGTACCACTACGTCTCCTCTGATGGATACGACATGTACGTTGGAAAAAATAATTACCAGAATGACGAGCTCACATTCAAGATCGCTTCCGGCAGCGACTGGTGGTTCCACGCCAAGGGGGCACCGGGTTCTCACGTTATCGTGAAAGCCAAAGGCGAAGAACTTCCTGATTCCACCTTTGAGGAGGCAGCAAGACTTGCCGCCCATTATTCTAAAAATCAGAATGCAGAAAAGGTGGAGATCGACTACGTAGAAAAGAAGCATGTGAAAAAGCCAAATGGCGCAAAGCCTGGTTTCGTCGTTTATTATACAAATTATTCGATGATGATCGACTCTGATATCTCAAAAATAAAACTGGTGTCCGATTAAACGGACACCAGAAATCACCTGAGGTTTTCTGTCATTTCTCTGTGCAGCGCTTCCGCCGTTCTGTTTTTGCATTCTGCGGCAGGTGCCATATTTTTTCCAGTATCAGCGGCAGCAGCTGAAAATCAAGAATGATCTCATGACTCACATCTTATCCAGCATATATCCGCTTTGACTCAAGTAGTCAGCTGCTCTTTCTGTCATGCATTGCAGATCTTCACAATCGCATCTGCAAAAATCTTCGCACTTGTCAGAAGGCGCTCGATCACCATAAACTCGTTGTCTCCATGCATATGGTTATCCACATCTTCTGTCATGCAGCCAAACGCCACGCCTCTTTCCAGATGATGTACGTAGGTGCCACCACCGGTTGAAAGCGGTTTGCCCTTTTTGCCGAAATAACGCTCATAGCTGCCAAGCAGCGTCTGCACAAACCAGGAGTCACCCGGTACGCAATGCGGCGGATTCAGCGGAAGGTCTTCCAGTTCCATTCCATATTTCTCTGCTGCCGCTTTCACCGGAAGCTTCGTATTCTCCTCATTGCAGCCAATCGGAAGCCGCGCATCAAACGCCGCATGCAGATGAGTTTTCGTATAATCCATAATACTGAAGCAGACGGTCACTGCCCCTGATTCCTCATTTTCCCGGTAAATACCGACGGTCTTTCCGCAGGTATCCTCATACGGGAACATTGCATGAAGACCGAGCAGCGCTTCTTTTCCCTTGCTTTGCTCAAGCGGAAGTTCTGCAATGAGCTGAAGTGTTGCTGTCAGCGCATTTTTTCCCTCTTCCGGTGTAGAAGCATGCGCCGCCTGCCCTTTCGCGTCCACCTGCACACCACCATCTGCAAGTGCCGTCACCCGGAAAGATACACCGGTTGCACCTTCTGTCTTTTCTGCCGCTGCACGGATCACATCTTCTGCCACGCCATCCACAATCATCGAAGCACGCCCCGGTACAACATTGATCTTATCTCCGCTCTGGAAAGAACGTACACACGCCACAGCGTTTTCCTTTAATTCTGAGGAAAATACACCGTGAAAGCTTCCCTTTTCAATATTGATCAGCGGGAAATCTGCATCCGGCGTAAAGGTATACGGTGCCTCCTGTTCCTTCGCATAGTAATACTCCAGATCGCCGGATCCACACTCCTCATCTGACCCGAGAATCAGGCGCACACTCTTCTTCATCGGAATGCCGAGCTCACGGATCGCCCGAAGTGCATACAGGGCAGCGATCGCCGGTCCTTTATCATCTGCTGTTCCCCTTCCATAAATCTTTCCGTCCACAATCTTCGGCTCAAACGGTTTTGTCACCGTCCAGTCCTCTGTTACCGGCACAACGTCCAGGTGCGCCAGAATATCAAGTGCCTTCTCTTTCTCACTGAAATCTCCGGTCACCACGTAATTTTCATAATTTCTCGTGGCAAGGCCATACTTTTTCATCAGCTCCTGTGCCGCTTCCAGGGCGTGCACCGGTCCTTCGCCAAACGGCATACCCGTCTTCGCCTCACCTCTCTGGCTGTCGATCCGCACCAGTGTCATCAGATCTTCCAGCATTTCTTCTTTTTTGCTGTCAATATACGCATCCAGTTTCTCGCGATACATAAAATTCTCCTTTCTCCGCAATCTGTGTTCTAACATAACATCAGTGTACAGCAGCACCGCCACCGTACACTGATTCGTTTTTCTTTCGCAGTTTTCTGTTTTCTTTATGCCAGAAATGCCTCGATGTCTTCTTTTGTCGGAAGAGCCGGAATACCGCCCATCTTTTGTACACACAAACCGCCGGAAGCATTTCCATATTCCAGTGCCTTGCGCAGCAGATCCTCATTCAGATCTTCTGTCTTGCTCACGCCGCTCATCAGCAGGCTTGAAAGGAAACCGCCCCAGAATGCATCACCTGCTCCGGTTGCATCGATTGCTTTTACCTTATGCCCTTCTACTACCGCTTCTTTTCCATCGAAGAAGAATTTTGCCCCCTTGGAGCCAAGCGTCTCGATCACTACACTGATGTTGTTCTCTTTCATAACGCTCGGAATGTTTGCCTCTCCGCCGACAAAATCAAGCTCTTCATCTGAAATCTTCAGGAGATCAACGTACGGAAGTACCTGATCTACAACGGCCTTCGCATCCTCAAAGCTCCAGATCATGTTGCGGTAATTCACATCGTAGCTTACCAGCTTTCCTGCCTTCTTTGCCATCTCCATTGCCTTGAAATGTGCCTCACGGCTTGGATTTGCGGACATTCCTACGGATCCTGCATGCAGAATCTTTGTATTCCGGATCATCTCCTCCTTCACATCATCCTTGCTCAGGAGAATATCTGCTCCCGGCTTACGCACAAATGTAAAGGAACGCTCACCGCCCTCATACAGAGTAACAAATGCAAGTGTCGTCACCGCCTCATCGGTAAGCTCCGGACACAACAGCTCCACGCCATCTTTCTCCAGCGTAGTCTTCAGAAGCTTTCCAAAATCATCATTTCCGAGTTTACCAAGGAACGCGGTCTTAAGACCGTTGCGCGCGATCGCGATGCAGGCATTTGCCGGTGCTCCGCCCGGGTTGCA
This sequence comes from Lachnospiraceae bacterium, assembly GCA_902363665.1. Lineage (GTDB taxonomy): Bacteria > Bacillota > Clostridia > Lachnospirales > Lachnospiraceae > Choladousia. The sequence goes on from CABJAW010000027.1 coordinate 23,726, forward strand.
CACATAACTCCGCTCTTCTTTTCCCGGTGTAAAATCAATCAACGCTTCTCCCATACAAATAATATCCATGACTCTTCCTCCATCATTTGTTTCTAAATTGGTTTTATTATATTACAATCATTTATGAAACTCAAGTTTTTTATTGACATGCGCCTTAAAGACCTGCATCATCTCACGGGTCAGACTCACACCATCATCCTCCGGAATCTGCGCGGCATCACACCATACAGCCTCTGCAAGCTCCGTCTGGTCCAGACGAATTGTCTCTTCGCCATCGGCCTCCGCAAAAAAGCCCATCAGAAGAGTCGAAGTAAACGACCATGGCTGACTCTTATAATAGTGAAGATTCTTCACATGCAGTCCGACTTCCTCCATCACCTCACGCTGTACCGTCTCTTCCACCGTCTCACCGATCTCGGTGAAGCCGGCAATCAAGGCATATTTTTTATAAGCCCGCCCTGCATAACGGGTCAACAGAAGCTGATTTCCTTTGTATACCGCAACAATAACCGCCGGACTGATCTTCGGATACTCCATTTCTCCGCAGACCGGACAGCGCATCATGCGCTCCACGTCATCCTTCTTCATTTTCTGACCGCATCTCGGGCAGAACTTTCTCTGATCATACCACTGCCAGAGCTGATAGCCGGTAATACCGGCAAACGCAGCATCTTTCGGCACTGCGCTTCGGAAAACAGAAACTGGTTTCCAGACAAATCCCTCCAGAAATCTGTTCGCTGCTTCTTCCGGTATCAGAAAATAAGCCACCTCATCGATCCGAAACAGATAGGTAAACTCATAAATATCTGTCTTTGCCTCGTCTGTCCCCTTTGCCTGCAGTTCCCGGTAAGTCGGAAATGTAATCTGCCCATTGCCCGATTCCCGTACCAGCGCTTCTCCGTTTCGATAGCAGAGAATCCTGCTTTTTTCTTCCGGATCCTGCTTTTTGTATTCATTATGAAATCTTAATGTCCCAATATCCTGAATCAACTTATACACTCCCCTGACGTTTAATTTTAACTGAGTCAGCCAAATCTCCTCTTTCACTCATCCTTGCTGATCCCAGGTAAATTCCTGCGCCGTCTTTTTTCCAACTGCCTGCGGCGTGTCATCCGACGACTCTGCCTGTGCCGCTTCCTCCCGGTATTCGCGCACCGTCACACAGAAACATCTGTGGTCTCCCACTACGTAATAATAGATATCCCGGTAGTCCTTACCGCTGTCATCTGCCGTCAGCGTATAGAGATAATCTTTTGCATCGGTATATCCGGCACTTGTACTGATCTGTGCATTTACATCGCTGTACATCAGATTGTTGGTCAGCATGTCCCTCAACTGCTCATACTCAGCCACAGAGTAATTCGTATCGAGATAACTGCAGGTAATCTCCGAAGTTTCCTCCACATCCTTACTTGCTTCCTGCCGGTAAACGTCTTTTTCCGTATCGCTTTTTTGCTCGATTCTGACCCAATCGGAGTCCACCGAATAACTGCCGGTCATGGCAGTCGAAGCATTCTCTTCTGCCAGCGCCACCGCACTCTGCATCCGGAAGCTGCCAGAAGACAGTGCTCCAAGCGCAATGCCAAGAGCAGCTGCCATACAGACTACTTTTTTTCGAATTTCTTTTCGAATTTCTTTCTCCATAAAACCGTCTCCTAAATTATCATGATTTTCGAAGCGTATATCTATAGCAATTCTGCAAAATAATGCATCCCTTCCGATCTGTCAGGGCGTAAATACTGCGTTAGAAATCTTTGCCATGCGTCAGCACGCCTGCAGATTTCATCCTTGTCTTTCGCACTCTGTCAAATCGTCTTGCCTGCATTATTTTATTGAATTGCTATAAGCGGATCTTTACAATCTTCTGGGGAAACGCTCCGGCAAAAATCATTTTTATCTTTCTACAGTATAATCGGAAATCCTCTTTTTGTCACGCAAAGCTTTCTTAAAAATAAGGTAACTGTTCAGAGCCCAATGTCATTTAGTTAACGTTTAATAGGGAGCGAATTCTTACAGAATAAATTACAGATGAACCTTAGTGAAACCGTTTTACAGATATGTTTACGATTTACCCGTGAAGGAAAGCACGACAAAAAGACAGATTGCAAATCTG
>CABJAW010000028.1 GCA_902363665.1 Lachnospiraceae bacterium
CCAATGTCACTTAGTTAAGCTTATTGGTTCACTATGAGGTAAACCTCTAACAAAAATTTATAAATTATAGTTGACACATCAATCAAAATGTGCGGCCGCTCTCGTTGCTGATATTTTTTAAGGTAACGAGAGCGGCCCTTGAATTAGAACTATATTTTATTCTAATTCAAGGAGGTTTACCTATGACATTTCCTGAAATTGTCAAAACTACACTTTGGGACATTATTGATGAGATGTCCCACTCACTTTCTTCTTTTGTAAAAAATCCAGATAAAGATTTTATACGCAAACGCAAACTTGATTTTAAGAAAATGATGCATCTGATCATTTCCATGGAAAGCGGAAGTCTAAATCATGAACTTCTCAAATTTTTTGAGTATGATTCCTCAATTCCTACGAACTCTGCTTTTTATCAACAACGTTCCAAACTTTCCGTTTCTGCATTCCGTCACCTTCTCAAGGAATTTAACCTTAAATTCCCCTTAGAAAAATTTCGCGGAAAATACTATCTGATTGCGTGTGATGGGTCTGAATTTAACATTGCCAGAAATCCTGACGATCCAGACACCTTCCACGAGCCTAATGGCAAATCTGTATCCGGTTTTAATATGGTTCATACCATCTCTTTATATGAGGTATGTTCTAAGCGGTATCTTGATTTAGAAGTTCAGCTTGGACGCCTTAAAAATGAGTTTCAGGCTATCTGCAATCTTATGGATCGGTATGCCTATGGAGGTTCCCCGATTTTCATTGCTGACAGAGGATTTTCCAGTTACAACGTTTTTGCCCATGCAATCGAAAATAACGTTGATTTTTTGATTCGTGCCAAGGATTTGAATGTACAGCGTTTTCTTGGAGCCGAGGCTCTTCCTGACAAACTGGATACAACCATAGAACTGATTCTGACCAGAACACAATCAAAAAAGAAACATAAACATCCCGAAAAAGAATCACAATACCGCTATATTTGTAAAAACATAGCTTTCGACTATCTTAATCCGGCTGATATTTCCGATGAATATCTGCTTAAACTAAGAATCGTCCGCGTTGAAGTGTCCGATGGTGTTTTTGAAAATATCATCACTACACTTTCCGAAGAAGACTTTACACCGGACGATATAAAATACTGTTACAATCTCCGCTGGGGCATTGAAACTTCTTTTCGCGACTTAAAGCATACCATTGGAGCCACTAATTTACACTCTAAAAAAACAGAGTATGTTGCATTTGAACTGTGGAGCAGGCTCATTTTGTACAATTTCTGTTCCATAATTATTTTACATGTTCCGGTAAAAAGTAGAAATCGCAAACATGAGTACCAAGTCAACTTTTCTCTCGCAATGAAAATCTGTTTTGATTTTCTAAGAGGAGTCGCACCACCAAATGTAGAAAGCCTGATAAGTAAGTATATCCTACCTATCAGGCCTGATAGGAACTATGCCCGCCAGCATAGAGTCCAAAAACCAGCAAGCTTCTCTTATCGTTTTGTATAACCTGGAGTAGCTGCCAAATCTAGTATACACTATTTTAGAGACAGACGAAAGTCTGTCTTAAAGTCATGCCTGATATTTATATGATCTTTTTTAAACGAAGACTGTTTTATTCTTTTTTGTTTACCACATCCTTTTCACGATAAAAGCACACAAATCCATTAATTTGTAATAAGCTTAACTAAGTGACATTGGCTCTGAACAGTTACATTCTTTTTATAAATTGTTACCAAGGATTGCAGCAGGATTATGAATGAATGCCGTATTTGGTAACAGAGGTATCCTCACGACTTCACCGCACCGGCTGTCATACCTGCTACGATATACTTCTGTGCGCAGAAATAGATGATAACTGCCGGAAGCATTGCGATCAGCGATGCTGCGAATGCAACATTGACATTTGCGGAATATTCGCCGAAGAAGTAGAACTGCATCAGCGGAAGTGTACGACGGTCAAGCTTCTGGCAGATGATCATGGAGATGATGAAATCATTCCAGGATGCCAGAAAGGCAAGGACAATTGATGTCATCGTGATCGGCTTGAGCAGCGGGAACACGACATAGAAGAAGGTCTGATAGCGGTTGCAGCCGTCAATCGAGGCGGCCTCCTCCAGAGAGATCGGTACATTTTTGATGAAACCGGTGTAGAGGAAGACGTAGTATCCGACGTTGACGCCGGCCTGCGCGAGGCACAGACCCCACAGGGTATTCAGTGCGCCGATCGAACTCAGTTCCTTATAGAGCGGAAACATGACCGTCTGGAACGGGATCAGGATGACGAGCTGAAAAATGTAGTAAACGGTGTTGTAAAATTTGTTATTCTTTCTTGCGATGATGTAGGCTCCGGAAGAACAGAACAGGATGATGATGACCACCATGCAGATGGCAACGATCGCACTGTTTTTGACGGAATCAAAGAAGTTCCGGACATTTAACGCATCAATAAAGTTTCCAAGGTAAAGATGAGTTGGAAAAGCCAGCTTGGTCTGTGCGAGATCCACTTTCGATTTGAAGGCGTAGCAGACGGCAACGTAAAATGGTGCCAGACAGATCAGACCCAGGAACGACAATGCCAGAACCCGGACCGCGTTTAAAATTCGAGCTTTCGGTGTTTTTATCATTGTTCAAATTCCCTCTTTCTTAATGTTCTTGTCACAACGTTGGACAGGATGATACATACGATCAGATAAAGCACGGCAACGGTCTGTCCGTAGCCGACCTTATTGTACGGGAACAGGTAGCTGTAAATGTAGTAGGCCATTGTCTCGGTGGAATGCTGCGGTCCGCCGGAGGTGGCTACGAAGGAGTAGTCATACATACGCAGTCCGGCTGCCAGCCACAGAGGGATACAATAGGTAAATGCCGGTGCGAGGAACGGCACGGTGACATTGCGGAAGCGCTGCCAGAAATTCGCACCGTCGATGATTGCGGCTTCGTTGATTTCAGTCGGAATATTTTTCAGTCCGGCCAGGTAGATCATCATGGCAAGTCCGCTTTCACGCCAGATACTCATGATGCACAGGCCGAGCATAGAGGTCTTTTTATCGATCAGCGGGCTCTTCCAGCCAAGCAGGGAGAAGAAATCGCTGTACACGTACATCCACATCTGTGATACAAGCACAAGGCTGACAACGAGCGGGATGAAAATGATACTTTTGATGATATTAACGCCTTTGAATTCCTTGTTTACGGCCATCGCCACAGCAAGGCCGATGACGTTGATTGCAACGACGGTGACAAGGGTAAATAAAATGGTATTACAGATCGGCTGAATCAGATCCTTGTCATGAATTACAGTGATATAGTTTTTCAGTCCGACGTAATTCAGCTTCGGCATCAGACCGTCCCAGTTCGTAAATGTATACTGGACTCCTCTTACGAGGGGAACCAGGATAATAAACAGAAACAGGATCAGCGAAGGCGCCAGAAAACTGAAATCCATCAATTCTTTTTTCCAGTTTATCTTTTTTTTCATAGGGAGTCCTTTCCAGAGAAGAGTGTGGGTAATGAGAAAGGGACATCCAGCCGGATGCCCCCTGTTAGTTGAAACATGTTATTTGCTGGCTGCTGCGTATTCGTTATCGAGGGTTTCAACAAACTCATCGACGGTCATTGTGTCAGAAATTGCGTAGTCCTGCAGGCAGTTGTAATAAGCTGTGCTGTACTGTCCGCTCGGAGCACCATGCTGTGTCCACATGGATACCTTGCATCCACCATTGATCAGGTCTGCGATATCAGCAGCACCCTGCGGAAGCTGAGTTGCCTCAACGCCATCCAGTGCACTTAACTGTCCAACAGTTCCGATCCAGTTTGCATTGACGTCTTTTCTCGTCATGTACTCAAAGAAAGCGTCTGCGATGTCAGCATTCGGAGAGTCATTCAGGATCATCCAGCAGTCATCTGTATTCAGCGGAACTGCGTTGTCCTCTGCCTTTTCCTCTGACGGATAAATAAAGCCGCCGCAGTTGAGATCCGGATTGTAGTTCATGATTGCGCCAAGTCCCCAGGTACCGATGATGATCATTCCGGATTCACCGTTTGCAAAGAGCTGCTCTGCACGGTCGGTCGTGATCGTTCTGCAGTCCTCATTCTGGTATCCGATGATCTCACGGAACTGTGTCAGTGCCTGTGCAAAGGTCGGATACTCGCCCCAGCTCTTGCCCTGGTTCTGCGTCTCGTCTACGTAGTTCTCGCAGCTAAGATACGGAGTGCCGTAGAACATGGTGTAGAAGTTTGCTCCGATAGAGATCTGATCCTGATAGCCTGCTGCACATGCTGCATAGCCGGCATCCTTTAACGCCTTGCAGGTATCAATGAATTCTGTGTAGGTAGTCGGAACAGTAAGTCCGAGGTCATTGAAGATGTCCTTGTTGTAGAATACTACGTTTGCCATCTGGTCAAGCGGAACAGCGTAAACCTTGTCGTCCAGCTTCTGCAGGGACAGAGAACCTTCGGATACGCGGCTGATGTAATCCTTGTCGCTTAAGTCCATGATATAGCCTGCGTTTACGAGCTCCGGATAAGTGCCCGGGCCGCCGAACATGATGTCCGGTGCATCGCCGGATGAAAGGCGAAGCTTGATGACGTCAAGATAATTGTCATAGCTGACTGCCTCAGCGTTTACCGTTACGTTCGGATTTTCTGCCTCAAAGCCTGCAATCAGATCATCCAGTGCCTGAAGCTTTGCATCCTCGGTGAGGTAATGCAGGAGTGTCAGTTCTCCGGAAAGATCAGATGTGCTTTCAGCAGCTGCCGGTACAGCCATCATGCTTGCTGCCAGTGCTCCGCAGAGCAGTAAACTTGTAAGTTTTCGTTTCATAATAATGAATCCCCCTTCTCTTAAAAGATGTCTGATTAAGATACTGTTATCATACATCAATTAACAGAAGGGGGAAATTCACTTTTTTACCACTTTGTTTACTGTTGGTATTTAATATTCTGCTTTTTTATGAATTATTTTACTTTTTGGCGGTTTTTCTGATATTCCGTCGGAGTCACACCTGCGAGCTTTCGAAATACCTGATAAAAATATGCATAATTGCTGAACCCGACGAGCTCAGCGACCTCATAGACCTTGTAGGTGCCTGTGGCGATCAGATGCTCTGCCCTCTGGATCCGGATTTTATTTAAAATATTGACGAAGGTTTCTCCTGTTTCATTTTTGAGCAATCGGCACAGGTGACTCTCGGAAATGCCGGCATCTGCCGCTGCGTCGCCAAGGGAGATCGGCTTCATGTAGTTCATATTTAAAAAATCGAGCACCCGCTTTGTCTGAGCAGAAAGAGGCGGGGAATCCGGCCGGGAGCGCGAAATACAGCTTTGCGCGTACTTGTGCAGCCACTGAATCATATCATGCAGACTGGAAATCTGCTGAATTTCTTCCTGAATGATATTCATTGTTTTGAGCGGCCGTTCACCGGAGCGGCAGTCAAGCGTATTTGAAATGGAAAAGGCAATCTGGAGAAACAGGGTCCGGACGTAATCCACGTCATAGCGGTTGTCCTGTTCCAGAAGCGTTGTAAATTCATCGAGGCATTTCAGGATGTCCTCTGCCTCCCGCTGGCTTAACAGCTGGAAAAGCTCCTGCATTTTTTTGGTGAGGACATATTCATTGCGTACACTTTTGCTCATAACGCTCTGATAGTGAATGACACTTTTGTTTTCCAGAAAAAAACGGCTCTCCGCTGCGAAAGCGGCTTCCTCATGCATTTTTTCCAGACTGCTGAGTTCCTGCGCATAATTGCTGATTCCGATAAAGATATCAAGTCGGCGCATTTTTGCCTTCTGGACGATCGCGTTGGCAAGATAAATGGCTTCAAGGTCATAATCCCTTGTAAGGCGCAGTGACTGAAAGCCGAGCAGTACGAGGCGGGCATCCTTTTTCTCTGCATTGAGATAGAAAACATGCTCTATGTCAAGCAGGTCCTGAATATCAGAGCGAAGTGCGGCAAAGGCTTCTCCGGCACCTTCTGACTTCTGGATCAGAAGCAGTGAGTAGCCGTAAGCATGCCACTGTTCCGAAAGATAGCGGTCCAGTGTCTGCGCAGTATCAGTACAGCCGCTGATGCTTTCCATAAGAAGCTTTTCACACCAGTCACGTTTCCAGCTTTCAGCCTCCTTTGGAGACTGATCAAGCTCCTGCGCCGCTTTTCCAAGGATCAGTTTCAGCTCGTCGGTATCAAGCGGCTTGAGCAGATAATCAAAGACGCCAAGACGCAGTCCTGTTTTTGCATATGTAAATTTGTCATAGGCAGAGAGCAGGATAATCAGCGGAGGATGCTTCAGTTTCTGAACAAGCCCGGCTACTTCAAGGCCGTTCAGGCCAGGCATATGAATATCGAGAATGACAATATCAGGATGGAGATCCTGGATTTTCTGCCATGCTTCGTTTCCGTTTTCTGCGAATCCGATCAGCTCAAAGCCCCACTCGTTCCAGGGAATTGTATTCTGCATGGATTGCAGCGTGAGCTGATTGTCATCTGCGATCAGTATCTTTTTTCTTGTCATAGGGTAAATAGATCCTCACAGTCATACCGCTGCCCGGTTCACTTTCCATTGTCATGCCGTAATCCGTTCCGTAAAGGATGTGAATACGCTTGAGCACGCTCTGGATACCGATATGAGCACGGCGTTCTTTTGGGTTTTCAATTTCTTCTTCTGATGCTAAAAGGGCATCCAGCATTGCCTGATCAGCGCCTTTTCCATTATCGCTGACGGTCAGAACAAGCTGTTTGTCCCGAACATCTGCAGTAATGATTACAACAGCGTCCTGCAGCATTTCATCGAGTCCATGAAGAATGGCATTTTCCACGATCGGCTGCAGAATGAGCCGTGGCACCGGAGCATTCTGCAGGGAGTCATCGACATCGATGTCCCAGGTGAGTCGGTCACCGGTGATGATGCGCTGCATTTCCAGATAGCAGGAAACGTACTCAATCTCACCGGAAAGGGGGATTTCCTGTACGCCGCTGCTCAAAGAGCCGCGCAGCAGCTGACTGAGCAGCCGGATGGCATTTACAATCTCTTCCTGTTCCCGCAGCCTTGCCATGGCACTGATGGATTCCAGAGAATTGTAGAGAAAATGAGGGTTCATCTGGGCAAGCAGCGCACTGTATTCCGCTTTGTCAAGCAGCGTGTTGGTCAGAATCATCTGTTTAGCATTCTCCTGCAGCTGATGATGCATGGTTTCAAACTGTTCACAGAGATACGTTGTCTCATCATGAGAGTGCGGTTCGATCTTCTGAGGTATTTCCTGATTGTGGATGCGTTTGAAATTTTCTGTAAGAGCGGTAATGTTCCACAGGAAGCCTTTTGTGATCCGGTAGACGATAAAAATGGCCACAACGCCGAGCAGTACCTCTGCCAGGACAAGCATATGCATCAGGGCATCCAGATCGCGAAATGCAACGGCGCGGGAAATATAGCTGACCATAGACCAGTCTCCGCGGTTTCGCCGGATCGAGGTGGAGACAGACAGATAATTTTTCTGATCTTCGAGCTGAGAGTGCGTAGCGGATTTTGAACTGCAGAAGAGAAAGTTCTGCTGCTCATCGTACAGTGCGATGTCAAAATTGTATTCACCGAGCAGCTCCTTGAAGTCGGCGTTGCTGATCGTAATACAGACGATGCCGTAGTAGTCAAGCGAAACCGGATCGATGTATGATTTGATCATATAGAGCTCATCCGGTGAATTCTCACAGCCGCGCCAGATCGTGCAGCCTCTGGTCGGAAACAGCGCTTCCTGTGTTTCCAGAATACGATGGTAGATTTCTTTTTTTTCAAAATCGGCAAAGGTGGACCCGTTTTTAAGATAGTTGCAGAAAAAAGTGCTGTCATTTCGGTCCAGAATAAAAATATTGGTGCATTCCAGGCCGCGAAGATGCATCAGGGTGCCGAGTGTGTGCATTTTTCGTTCCATATTGGGCGCAGACAGCTCCCAGTCATCCGTGAGATAACCAAACAGTTTACTGCGCTGGATCTCGTACATCAAATCTTCCTCAAGGTTTCCAAGCAGGTTGTGGATGTTGTCTGAGAGAATCGCACCGGAATCCGTCATGGATGCAATTTCCTTCTGCTCAATATCGCTTTGGTAGATCTGATAAACCGCAACATTGATAAATGCCATTACGATTAGCAGCAGAAGGATAAAGCAGATGCTCAGCTTGCCGCGGATCCCGATGAAAAAACGTTCTTTTTTCTTTTTTTGCAATTGAATCATTTGTTTACCGGAATGGTGCGGTCATGCTCAGAAGTAAGCTGCGGAGTGATCACCGTTGTTTTTCCTTTGACGTAGTAATCCAGGAATTCCTGAACGATCTGGTCGATCAGGGCACCACTGAGCCCGTGGACACCGCCCGGTACCAGGTACATATGGACCGGTACGCCGGCAGCCTCAAGTGCGTTGCGCAGTGCACGGGACTGATCGGGGCTTACCGTCGGATCGACGGAGCCATGGAGAATGAGAAACGGCGGTTCCGTTCCGTTAATGTAGGTGGTGGGGGAAGCAAGTGCAGCGCGGCCGCGGAATGCTTTGCTGTCGCTTCCGGTTCCGAGAAGCTGCTCTAAAACAAAGTTGTCCTTACGCTCATCGGAAAGTCCGCCAAGCTGGCAAGGGCCGCAGAAATCGACAACGGCCTGCACGGTGTAATCCTTTCCCGGCTGTTCCCAGTCGCGGTTGCCTGCGGAAACACCGAGCAGCGAGCAGAGATGGCCTCCTGCCGAGTCGCCGGAGAGGATGACCTTGCTTCCGTCATAACCGTATTTTTCACCGTTTTCCTTTACAAAGAGGAGTGCATCCTTCAGATCGAGCATCTGTGCCGGGAAAATATCCTCATCCGAGTAACGGTAGTCGACGCTGCAGATCGCATAGCCGCGTTCAAGCTGCGGCATTACAAGGCACCATTTGCGGTTCAGGTCCTTCCAGCCGCCGCCGTGGATCCACAGAATCACAGGTGGATTTGTGACATCCTCCGGGATATAAAAATCGGCGCACAGGTCGTGGCCGGCTGCATGTTTGAATGGAATGTTTGAATACTGTTTCATGGTTATTTCTCCTTTCTTACAGTCTTTTTTTGAGCATCTCCGGATTCGTACAGTAGCAAAGCGCTGTATCCGCTGTGATGCGGCGGGCTTTGTAGAGCTGCAGCAGGCTGCTGTCCATGGAGAGCATATCGTCTTTTGCAGAGGTATAGATCATTCCTTCAATCTGGTGTGTCTTGTTGTCACGGATCAGATTGCTGATCGCGGGCGTCATGATCATAATCTCAAAGGCGGGCACCATGGTTCCATCGATGGTCGGCACGAGCTGTTGGGAGACAACGGCTCGCAGTATCATGGAAAGCTGGATCGCAATCTGCCGCTGCTGGGATGGATCGAATGCATCGATGATACGGCTGATCGTGTTGGCGGCGCCGATCGTATGCAGGCTGGACAGAACAAGGTGTCCTGTCTCAGCTGCGGTCATCGCAGTCTGGATCGTCTCGTGGTCGCGCATTTCGCCAAGCAGGATCACGTCGGGGCTCTGGCGCAGTGCGGCGCGCAGTGCAGTAAGATAATTACTTGTATCCGTTGAGATCTCACGCTGGCTTACGATACTTTTTTTGTGACGGTGCAGAAATTCCAGAGGATCCTCCAGGGTGATGATATGATCCTGACGTGTGGAATTGATCCGTTCAACGAGACAGGCGAGCGTTGTGGATTTTCCGCTTCCGGCAGGCCCCGTGACGAGGATCATTCCTTTGGTAAAGGAGGTCAGGTTCAGAACGGACTGCGGAATGCCAAGCTGGTTCGGATCCGGCAGCTCAAAGGCAATGATACGGATGACAGCGGCAAGAGAACCACGCTGCTTGTAGGTGCTGACACGGTATCTGGAAAGTCCGGGCAGAGCAAAAGAAAAATCGTCGTCTCCGCTTGCAAGGAACGGTTCAATCGGACGACCGTCTGTAAGTGCATAGATTTCACGAATCAGCAGTTCTGTTGTATTAGGCATCAGACGTTCTCCCACACTGTGGAGAACTCCATTTACCTTGTAGGTCAGTGGAAGTCCGGCAACGATAAAAATATCAGAAGCCTTTGCATTGGTGGCGGTGGTAAGGACTGCCACAGCTTTTTCAGTGGATGGTTCCATGAAGGTCTCCTTCTCTCAAGAGTATTTTAACCGGGCAAGCAGCGAAGCGGATTGCGAATATCCGCTTTGGCCAGACAGTTGTACTATTTCGGCCGGTAAAGCTTCTGGCTCGTATCAGGGGTCCAGTCGGAAGTATTGACGGCCTGCTGCCTGGTGACTTCGTACAGTGTATCGCCCTCAGCACTCGGCCAGCGCACGGCCAGCTCGCACTGCAGGCGCTGTCTGTCTGTAATCGTAGTCTGAAAAGAAATCATCCCGGTGTCAGGATCGGTGCGTTTCCACGAAACATCAGGGAGCAGATCTGTGATGGAGGCGCAGGCTTCCAGATAGGTTTTTGCCGGTGTGTCCGATGAGGTGGCGTCTTTCACGTATCCGGACAGGGCGTCATCAATTTTCGCCAGAATTTCATTTGCCTCTGACAGGGCATGATAATAATCGGTCGTATGCTGCGCTGCTTTTTCACTAAGTTTTCGATCCGCCGAAGATTCCGAAATAGACAGAAGGGAAAACGTCACGAGACATAAGGATAAAAAGATCAGCAGCAGAAGTGACAATCCGGAGGTTTTTCGCATGGTGGCAGCTCCTGGGTTCAATAGTAAACGCAGTCAAAAGTGACAGCGAATGAATCGTTTCTTATTCTTTATCATATTTCTCAATGATACAGGTGTGCTGTTTTGTTAAAACATTTATACATTTCCTTATTCGGGATTGTTACGGTTCGATCCGGCCAGTGATAACTCAGATAACCGAGGTGAACCAGCAGGGTCAGTACATCATCCATTCCCTGAAATGTGGTCATATCGTTGGAAAAGGTTCCGGTATTGATCTGAACTTTATCTCCGGCCAGCATTCGAATCACAGCATCTTTCAGTCCATCGAAATTCAAATGGATATATACTTTTAACGCTTCGTATGTCTCTGTCTGATTCCAGTAATTGTCAAATACGCCGCTTAACATGGCATCTACTACAGATTTTGGACTGTACATGGAATAGACTTTCTGCTGGCTGTTTTCCATTGCGACGAGTTCATATCCGTCATACCATGCCTGTGTTTCCTGAAAATTTCTGTTATACTGTGTGCAGAGAATTTTCACCTCATTTTCTGTAAAGCCAAAGAATTCAGCCATTTCTCTTGGGTTGGTCATGGAATATTCTGTGAACATATTCAGTGCGGAATGAGAACCATATTTTTTGATAGGGAGGATTCCAGTCATATAGGCGAGTGCCACATATTCCTGATCTTTCAGCCATGCACGCAGAAAATCCAGGTACTTTTTCTGGGCATCCGTATTTTGTTTGAATTCTCGGAAAACGCAGTCCCATTCATCGATCAATATGACAAAAGGATGTCTGGTATGAGAGAAAACATCCTTCATTGCGAAGACGAGATAATCGCCATCGATGTAATCCGGATATTGAGATTTTAATTCATGGAGCAGTCGTTTTTGAAGCATGGAGAGCATCTCATCCATACTTTCGGAAGCACTCAAAAACTCCTGCACATTGATCCGGATTACATCGTACTGGTTTAGATGTGTCCGGAAGTCGGGATCAGCGCTGATTTTCAGATCGACAAACAAATTTTCTGCATTTTCATCCCGACCATAATAGGCGGCCAGCATATTTGCAGCCATGGATTTTCCGAAACGCCGCGGCCTGCTGACGCATACAAAACGCTGTTCTGTGCCAAGCACTTCATTTGTTTTTGTGATCAGATTGCTCTTGTCTACATAGATTTTAGAACGTCGACAGGCTCGGAATAATCCACCGCCCGGATTCAGATAACTTCCCATGCAATACACCCCTTAAGTGTCAAAAAAAGGTTTCGCAGTACTTGCTTTTATATTATTATCATGATAACACGAAAGTATTTTTCTGTAAATTGGAGATTGAAGAGGCAGAAACCATTGGAATGTATAATCAGGCAGCTGTTTGTTTACGATCCAATGGTTTCTTTTTTTGTTGTGGGAACATGAACGCTCACCGGCAGTTCATAGATGACTGTGCCGTCAGCATCCTTTGTCACGATCGATACCTGTTTCTGGCTGCCGGATATGGTGAGTACAGCAGTCACAGTGTAGAAGGCGCTGCCGCCGGAGCAGGGGGTAAAGTCCAGATCGTAGTAAAAGGCGACAGAGGTTGTGGAAGAAGCATCTGCGCTGGCGGCAGTGCTTTCAGAATCGGCAGATGTGGCTGCAGTTTCTGAAGGAACAGAATCCGGTGAGGTCTCGTACACAGAATCCGGAAAATATTGCGGCAGTTCATCGGCGTGGGTCACACCGCCCTCCACCAGCTCTGCGATCGAGGAGGCCATCTGCTGTGCATGCGAGAGCGCACTGGCTTTCCGGGTCGTCAGGTGTGCTGCAGCAAAGAGACGGAGGCAGACAGTGCTTATGATCAAAAAGAAGAAAATCACAATCAGAAATTCGATGAAGAACAGGCGCGAACCCATCCGGGGATTTTTTTTCATAGAATTACAGGCCGGGCGCAGGACGCACGGCATCCTCCTTTCGAAAGCGAGCGGTGAAAATAAGTAAAACAAGTCACTTGTGAAGATAGATCGATGCGGGTATTTATAAGTAATTGCAGGAATGCTTTATAATATCAGTATCGCATGAAATTCGTCAGGCAGACAAAGAAATTGCAGACAATGTCAGCTCCCGCACGAAGTATGTACGATGACGGACTGTGTGGCACCTGCATGATCCGTGGCTGAAAGACGCAGCAGATGTCCGTTGTCTTCGGATGGTGAAGAAAGCTCCTCAAAGGTAAAGGCGGACAGCTCTGTGAGCTTGCTTCCTGCATCCGGAGACGGCGTGACAGAGACAGAGGTGAAAAGCTCACGCAGGGCTCCCTCATAATAATAGATGTAGGTGATGTAGGTTCCGTCGTCTTTTGTTTCAGTAAGTGCAAGCGCAGGCTGGTCACCAACCGTGGTTTCGGTAAAGGCGCCGGTTTCGTCATGCTGCCGCACCTTTTCCTCAAGATAAGCAAGTGCAGTTCTGGTCGTATAATTTTCGTTCAGGCTGTCGGTGCCTTTTTGATAAATTGCGGAACCGATACCGGAAAGCAGCAGCGAAAACATCAGAAACGTAATCAGCAGCAGAAACGCAAAAAGCGAATCGAATACGTGAAATGATTTTTTCTGTGTCATAGGAACCTCCTGTTCATAAGTCTGTTCCGATGCGTAAAGCGGACATTCGCAATTCGCTTTGCGACCTATCTGCGTTCAATTGCGAATTTTTGCTTTGACTGGGATTACCGTCACCGATGGCATCAGATTTGCACCGATGATCTCGTAGTCAACCACATATTTGTCTTCGTTCCAGGTCACGCCATAATGTTCTTTCAAATAAGAAAGGCTTTCCGGGTAAGTACCCTCGAAGGCATAGCAGCTGACGGCGCTGCGCAGGATTGCATTTTTGAGGCTTTCTGCCTGGCTTTTTGAGGAGGTCGTAAGTACGGAATATGTACCGGCCAGAAGAAGCGCGATCCCGCAGCCTGTTACGGCGACGGAAGAAAGGGCGCGCCGCAAAAGATGCGGTCTGGAATTATCTGTTTGAAATCGATTCCCCATAAGGAGCCTCCTTTACCCGATATTTGCCATTACACCGAGCAGCGGAAGCATAACAGAGATCAGAATAAGCCCGGTCAGGATAGAAAGTATTGCAGTCAGGGTTGGTTCAAGTGCGCCGATGGCAGACTGTATGCGGTCATCTGCCATGGCCTGGCTGTCGACGGCGATTTTTTTCAGGGCATCCTCGGCGGAGCCGGTCCGAAAACCGATGGATACCATCCGTGCGTTCATACCTGTGAAGATCCCGCAGTCGCGAAGTGCCTGTGCCATATCAATGCCTTCATCCATCTGTGCTTTGGCCTGTGTAAGGCGGTCGGTAAACTCCGGTTGGTCGGCAAGACCTGCGGCAAGTTCAAAGCTTTCCCCCATATCCAGACCGCTGTGGAGTGCGAGCGAAAGGGTATCCGCAAAACGGGAGCAGGAGAGCAGGCCGCGGATCTTCACGACGAGAGGGATATGAGCAGCGAGTTTCTGGATAAACGCGCGGCCCCTGTCGGTACGCAGGGCAAAGAAGCAGGCGGCAGCAAGCCCGATAACAAGAACGAGAAGCACGGCAGAACCGTGCTGCAAAAAGGAGCTGACAGCAAAGACTGTGCCGGAGACACCTGTCAGCTCGATACCGAGCTGGTCAAATACTTCACGGAAGACCGGCATGACCTGTGTCATGAGCACAAGCAGAACGCTAAACAGCATGGCAAGCAGGATGAGCGGATACGTCAGTGCATCACGGATGCTGCGGGCGAGGCTGTCCTGACGGCTGTAATAGCTGCTAAGTCCATCCATGACATCCTCCAGCGTGCCGGAGCGTTCACCGATCTCTGTCATTTTTATAAAATATTCCGGAAAGACGCCGCTGGTGCGAAATGCTTCAGCAAGATCACCGGTTTGCTCCAGTGCTTCATTGATGGAGCCAAGAATTTCGCCGGCCTCCTTTGAGACGGCATCTTCTTTTAAAATTTCAATGCCTTCCAGTGTCGAAATGCCGGAATGCAAAATCATGGCGAGCTGTCCGGAAAAGACGGAGAGTTCGCCGTCTGTCATCAGCTGTTTCATAATAATCCTTTCTGGTCAAAACGGATGGTTCTGATCCGATTTTCCCCTTGCTTGATTTTGTTAAAGCTGTTGCGAATATCCGCTTTACCGCAGAATAATTCATCGAATCTGCATTCTGCGTGATTGAGTCAGTTATTTAACCGAGTCAATCAAGTCTCCTGCTTCAATTGCGCGGAGCAATAAGCAGTGGGTAGGGACTTGCTTGTATCAGGAGTGGTACAAGCCACTCCTGATAAGCTGCGAAGCAGCTACTCGGTTATGAGCAAGTAGCGAAGCGGATTGCGAATATCCGCTTTGACTCCAGTTATTTATGAAGCGATGTACTAACGGATCTATTAACGGATATACTGTACGGTGTAGTTGGAGCTGTCACCTATGTATTCATCAATCGCTTCATTATCCTCATTTCCGGCGGCGGCCGCGAAGGTGGGATCGATCATTTTCCATTCATTTCCGTTGAATTCGACGGCGCGTTTTACCCAGCCGACCGACTCAATGTAGACATCGACCCATGCATGGCGTACGTCGCCGCTGTAACCAATATCGAGCCGTGCGGGGATCGACAGGGAACGAAGCATGGAAGCGGTGAGTGCAGCGTAGTCGAAGCAGATGCCGGTGCCGGTACGCAGCGTTTCATCAATGTCGGGAAGATATCCTGTGCCTACGGTTGCTGCTTTATCCGAATCATAGGTGATATGAGTGGTCACATACTGGTAGATGGCATCCAGCGCATCAAGATCCTCAGCGGCATCTTTTGTGAGTGAAGCGGCAAGGGAAATGGCTTTGCTGTCAGATGTGAAATTCACATACTGGTTCGGATATAAAAATGGATAGAATTCGCTGTCCAATGTAACATTCAGTGAATAGCTGAACAAAGAAGCATACTGTCCATCTGAAATTTCCTGATAGGTGAGTACCAGATATGTGCCGTTTCCTGCCGTAATCGGAAATGCGGTCCAACTGTCTGCTTCCGTAAGAAAATATTTGTAGCAGACATTGTCCGGACCGGTGATCTGGATGTTGATTTTTGTATCCGGCTGCGTGAGCTTTCCCATAAAATATCCCTGACCGGCGTTGGAAAAATCAAGGATCAGAGGATCCTCTCCGGTGGTCACAGTGCCAGGGGCTTCCGGGACAAGCACGGTAGTCTTACCGGGCGTATAAGCCTGCGGCGGTTTGAGGCTGTCTTCATTTCCACCTTTCTTTCCGCAGCCAAAGCCGAGAAAAAGACAGCAGAAGAAGAGGAGCACTGCGCCGAAACGGCGAAAGCCGATAGTTTTCATCGTAATCGTAAGATCCCTTCGTAAACATAATTAATTTTCTTCAGTATAGCAGATTCCTGCTCAAAAATACACAAAAATGGAAATGAAAATTTGGTAATTTGTAAAGAAAGGACAGGGTTGACAGAATGGTGTGCAATCTGTATAATGCAAATATGAAGTACACGTGTACGCAAAGCAAAGATGCACAAGAAAATGCAGGGGATTGATTTACATATCAGATAAAAGCAGAACTGCATTTTTCTTTTCCTTAAAAATGTACACGTGTACGCACGGAAATAAAAAGGAAGAAAAAAAGCGGGTCGAAGCTGTCCGCACAACAAAAAAGGAGGATCATCACTATGAAAAAGAAAACTATCAGTCTGCTTATGGCAGCAGCACTTGCATCATCGATGCTTGCAGGCGGAATCGTCGGATACGCAGAAGAATCCGATCCGATCACACTTTCTGTGTGGGCGCCGTTTACCGGTTCTGACGGAGATGTGCTGCGGGAGATCATTGACAATTATAATGAGACAAACACCGACAATATCACAGTACAGATCGATATTATGGATAATGCAACGCTGCAGTCCAAGCTGCCGACTGCCGTTTCGACCGGCACCGGCCCGTCTTTCGTTCTCGTCGGTATCGAGTTTTTGCAGCAGTATGCAAAGAACGGACTGATTGAGGATATCAGCGATTTCTGGGATGAGACAGGCGTTGATAAGAGCAATTTCTATGAGAATGTACTGGCAAAATCCTATATCGGAGATGTGCAGTACGGTGTGCCGATGCAGTACAATCTGCAGTATCTCTACTATAATAAAGATATTTTTGAGGCGGCAGGCCTTGATCCGGAAACACCGCCGACTACGCTGGAGGAGCTGAAAGCAGACGCGATTGCCTGCACCGATGCTTCCAAAAATCAGTACGGCATCGGCATTCCGTATGATTACGCTTCCTACTGTGAGTACCTGTGGGCGAACGGCGGAGATGTCATCAGTACGGACGGCACAGAGAATCTTCTGAATTCCCAGGAAAACATCGATACACTGACCTGGCTGCAGGATCTGGCACGGAACGAGGGCGTATCACCGGAGGGTCTGACTGCGGCAGATGCAGACACAATGTTCCAGGCAGGACAGCTGGCAATGTATACGAGCGGCCCGTGGAACATCAACGGACTGACACAGCTCGGTGTAAATTATGGTATCACGGCGATTCCGGCCGGAAGCGCAGGCGCATACTCACCGGAAGGCGGATGCGCATACATGCTGACCAAGGGCGCAGACGATGCGACGAGAGCAGCCGTTTATAAATTTATGGCATACTGGCTGTCGGATGCGACCTTAAAAGAGTGGTCAAATCGCAACGGATTCCCGGTATGGTCTTACTCCGTACTGGAAGATCCGGATATCCAGGCAAACGAGATTCTCTCAAGCGTATCAAAAGCATCTGAGATCGGAAGAGACTGGCATCTGAATCTGACGATCGGCAGCCAGATCGACACCGATGTCATGCAGCCGATGATGGAAAAAATCCTTGCAGGTGATGATGTGGCTGAGAGTGTAAAGGCTGCATCTGATGTACTGGATTCTGTGATTGCAGGACAGTAAGTAAAGGTAAAGAGGATGTTTGCAATCTGCGGCATTGATTAATTAAAAGGAAGCCATTTTTATCGCAGATGCGAATGGAAGAATAAATCAGGAAAAAGGAATTATAAAAAGAGATACCTCCGGGCAGGCGTGAAAAGGGCAAATGTCCGGAGGATTTCTTATGATAGGAGTTTTACATTATGGAAAAGAAAGCTGTGGGAAAAGGAATGAAAAGCCAGAAACAGGCGTATCTGTTTCTGGCACCGTCCCTGATTATCCTGACGATATTCGTTTTTGTGCCGCTTGTCGGTGCGATTGCGATCAGCATCATGAATATCAATATCTACATGAATGATATTTCTTTTGCCGGCCTGAAAAATTATCTGCGGATGTTTTCGGATGTGCGCGTTGGAAATGCGACGCTGAACACGTTTTACTTTGCGCTTCTGGAGGTGCCGCTGCAGATTCTGCTGGCATTGCTGCTCGTGATGTTTATGACAAAAAATACAAGATGGCACAAGCTGATGCGCACGACGTTTTATCTGCCGTATGTCTGCTCGATGACGGCGGTCAGCATCATGTGGTCGATGCTGCTCAACAAAAACTATGGAATGCTTCCGTATCTGCTTGGCAGAATCGGGATTCAGATGCCAGGCCTTTTAACGAGCACGACCTGGGCGATGCCAACCGTCATTTTTGTGACGGTATGGAAAGGATTTGGCTATACCCTGACGGTGCTGTCCGCGGCGGCACTCGGCGTTTCCAATTCTCTTTATGAGGCTGCTGAGCTTGACGGTGCAGGAGGGCTTCAGAAATTCAGGTACGTGACGATTCCGGGAATCCGTGATACGATAGGCTTCTGTGCGGTCACAACGCTGATCACGGCGCTGCAGGTATTTGACCAGATCTACGTCATGACAGAAGGCGGACCGCAGTATAAAACGGAGACGCTCGTCGGATACATTTACAACAAGGGATTTCAGACGGCTCCGTTCGATCTTGGTTATGCTTCATCGGTGGCGGTCTATCTGTTTCTGATTATTGCAATTTTGACGTTTGTACTCAGAAAATATGCATTTCCGCAGGGAGGTGAGGAGGAATGAAAAAGAGCAAAACAAGTCTGTTTGAGTGGGTTGGTGATGTGATCCTGCTTCTGATCATGTTGATCGTGATATTGCCGCTTTTGTGGCTTTTCGTCTCCTCCTTCAAAAGCGATGCGGATGTCATCAAATGGCCGCCGCATTTCTTCCCTGCGGATTGGGTCGCGGATCAGTACCGCTATGTAGTAAAAGCAATTCCGGTACTGAGGATGCTGCGAAATACAGTGATCTTTGCGGGCAGCGTGACCGTCATCAGTCTGTTCTTTGATTCGATGGCAGCCTATGCATTTTCCAGAATGCATTTCCGCGGCAAAAAAGTGATCTTTAACGTGATCCTGCTGACCATGATGGTGCCGTTTCAGGTCATCATGATCCCGCTGTATCTGGAGGAGTTTAATCTTGGCATCCTGAATACGTACGCAGGGCTGATCCTGCCGCGTGCGGCGAGTGCCTACGGCATTTACATGCTGACTTCGTTTTTCGGGAACATCCCGAAATCACTGGACGAGGCAGCTCGCATTGACGGCATGAAGGAGTTTCAGATCTATTCGCGGATCATTGCGCCGCTTGCAAAACCGGCATTTGTGACACTTGGAATCTTTCATTTTATGAACAACTGGAACGATCTGCTGTATCCGATGATGCTGACAAGCTCCGTCGAGATGCGTACCTTATCTGCCGGTCTGGCAGTGCTGGTCGGCAGCAACTCGATCAAATTCGGGCCGACGCTGGCGGCAACCGTGATTTCAATTGCGCCGCTTCTGATCCTGTTCTTGTTCGGGCAGCGGTTCTTTATGGAAGGAATTGCGACATCCGGCATGAAGGAGTAGGTACAGGCGGAAAATAGTGTCCAGCCACAGGCAAAGACACAGGGAAAAATGAAAACTGGCCTGTGCAGAACAGAAAAACGGAACAGCTGACAATAAGAAAGCCGGATGACAGGAAAACAGGGCATGAGCCCGGAATAGAAAATGAGGGGAAAGCATGGAAAAGACAAATATAATCGTACATAAAAAATTTCAAAAAGGAAGAATCAGCCCGGAAATTTACGGCTCCTTTGTAGAACATATGGGAAGGGTCGTCTATTCGGGCATCTATGAGCCGACGCACCGGGCGGCGGACGCGGACGGATTCCGCGAGGATGTGAGAGCGGCGGTAAAGGAGATGGGTGTCACTGCCGTGCGCTATCCGGGCGGCAATTTTGTCTCAAACTATGACTGGCGCGACGGTGTAGGACCACGGGAAAAACGGCCGCGTAAAGTGGATCTGGCCTGGAAAAGCATCGAGACGAATGAGGTCGGTACCGATGAATTTATGAAATGGGCAAAAAAGACCGGGATCGATCCGATCTTTGCCGTGAATCTTGGCACCGGAGGTGTAAAAGAAGCGGTTTCGCTGCTCGAATACTGCAACTTTCCGGGCGGTACCTGCTACAGCGATATGCGCCGGGCAAACGGGCAGGAGACACCGTACGGCATAAAGACGTGGTGTCTTGGCAATGAGATGGACGGTGACTGGCAGATCGGTCACAAGACGGCAGATGAGTATGGGCGCCTTTCTTACGAGGCAGGCAAAGCGATGAAGCTTCTGGATCCGTCCATTAAGCTGGCGGTGTGCGGCAGCTCGCTGTCGAGCAACGCGACGTTCGGCGAGTGGGAGCGGATCGTGATGCAGCATACGTACGGCTGCGCGGACTATATTTCCCTGCACCAGTATTACGGCGGACAGGAAAAAGGGACAGCGGCGTTTCTGGCGCAGTCGATGGATATGGAGCGCTATATTCGGACAGTGTGCGGCATCTGCGATGCAGTCGGTGTACAGCGGCACAGTTCGAAAAAGATCGATATCTGCTTTGATGAGTGGGGGGTCTGGGAGATTCCGGACAAAGAGGTGCAGGCGGCTGTTGAAAACGCACCGTGGCAGATTGCACCATCATTCAGTGAACAGATTTACACGATGGAGGATGCACTGCTCTTTGCGAGTATGATGATGAATTTCCTGCGCTGCAGTGACCGCGTAAAGATTGCCTGCCAGTCCCTTCTGACCAATATCAGCGCCTGCATCATGACAGAGCGCGGAGGCGATGTGTGGGTACAGCCGATCTATTATCCATTTGCACTGATGGCAAAATACGGCCGGGGCGTCGTGCTGGACGAGCGAAGCGAAGGTCCATCGTACGCAAGCGGAGAGTTTGCACAGGTTCCGGTGATCGATAAGGTGGCCATATGGAATGAAAATGCAGGGGAAGTGGTACTTTTCCTGGTCAACCGCAGTGAGGAAGCGGCGGAGACAGAGATTGATCTGCAGGGCTTTGAGGCAGAAATGATTCTTGAATCCACAGTGCTGCATCATGAAGATAAAAAAGCGGCCAATCAGATTCAGCATGATCGTGTTGTGCCAAAAACATGCGAAAATGTCAGCCTGAAAGACGGAAAGGTGACGTGCGAGCTGCTGCCGCTTTCATTTGAGATGGTGAGGGTGAAAGTGAAGTAAAAAAGGGATACCAATGAAAGGCCAGGATAGAGCAGTAAGACAGGCGCTTCCTGGTTTTTTGCATTTTAGTGTCGGAAAAAAGTTGCGGTGTGTCATTTCCTCCATTATAATGAAACTGTTGTTCAAAGCCAAATAAGATTTAAAAACGCAGGTGTTTTATGCTTGCTTTGTGAAGTTTTGCCTGGCTCTGAATAGTAAACATAATGAGAAAAGAAAATCCGGCAAGAACAGCCGGCAGAATCAGGATCCAGAAACAGAATTCAGACAGCGGGAGGCATTACAGTGGGAATTACAACAAAGGATCTCGCACAGCTGTGCGGGGTGTCGAGAACGACGGTACACAGGGCACTTTACGGAGGTGGACGCATTCATCCGGATACAAAGGAGATGATCCTGCGGGTGGCAAGAGAGCATGATTACCGGCCGGATCTGCTGGCACGCGGTCTCGTAAAGGGACGCACGTACTATATTGGTGTTGTCGTGATGGATGTAAAGAACCGCTACTTTTCCGCAATGCTCAGTGCGATCAGCCGGGAAGCCATGAGCCGCGGCTACAACATTAACATTGCGCTGCATGGCAACGACCGGGAACTGGAGCGTCGGCAGCTGATGAATCTTGCGGCTTACCGCATGGACGGTATTATCCTGTCTTCGGTGAACGAGGGCGAGGAATATCGGGAGTTTTTGGGCAGCCTTGGCATGCCGATCGTATCCGTCGACAACCGGATTGCGGATGGAATTCCATTTGTGACCATCGATCAGCGAGAAGCGATGAAGGCTTCTGTCCGGTATGCGTTGGAGAAGCCGTATGAGCGTGTCGTATTCGTCTGCCCGGCGATGGCATCCGGGGAGAAGGAAAACATGTACGTACACCGCGAACGCTTAAAGGGCTTCCGGGAGGGAATCGAGGAGGCGATCCGGGAGCAGAAGCGGGCAATAGAGACAATCTGTCTTCTGGACTGGAGTTATCTGGAGAAAGTGGGAGATTTGATTGCAGACAGCAGCCGCACGGCCTTTGTCTGTGCAGCGGATGAGTTTGCGCTTGATATTATGAAGCGGCTGAAAGAGCTTGGAAAACGCTGCCCGGCTGACTATGGAATCATTGGGTTTGACAATATTGATACGTTAAATTATGTGATCCCACGCCTGGCTACCGTTTCGAATGCAGTGGATGAGATCGCAAAGGCGGCGGTGAACCGTCTGTTTGAGCGGATCGAGGCGGGGCAGGAGAAAGAGACAACGGAGGAATCGGATGCCAGTGAAAAAATGCTGGCGGAAGAAGAATGTATTTTACCGTATGAGGTCATGGAAGGAGAAACACTGTGACGATTTGACCGCCACTGCCTCAAAAGAAAAACGCCGCAACCTCGCATTTTTTCTGCATTTTCCGTGCATTTTGCACAAACAGACATCGGCAGAACGGCACCATGGAAAGTATGACGGAAAAATGTAACAAAAATGAAAAACATGCCAGAATCGGTTGACATTTGCGGGCGAAAAAACTATGATAATACTGTAAATATTAAGAAAATCTGATATAAAGGCAAATCTGTTGAAAAGCAGAGACGCAAAGCCAAAGGGTCTAAGGGTTCCGTATCCGGAGTCTATGACAGCCGGTTGCCGCATTTTCCATCACAGGCGTGAGCTGTGATACTGATGCATCTTCCCAGCGGTTTCTGTGAATGAAGCCTTTTAAATACGGGAAGAATTTTCATCAGGTAGTGTGTAAGTGGTGACCGCTGATTTCAAAAGAAAATCAAGCGGTTTTTTTACATCCTGGATAAAGTTTATATCAGACGGATTTCAGGGAGGTAGAAGACATGAAAAATCAGAAAATGAAAGAAACGTTACGACAGATATCGAAAAAGGCCGGTGCACTGGTACTGGCAACAGCCATTGTCCTTGGCGGAGGCACTTATGTATACAATCAGCAGAATCCGGTTCCGGAGCTGGTGACTTATGTAGATGAGGACAGCGTTGTACAGATTCAGGAGGCAATGTCATTTAGTTAAGTTACAGGGTTAGCCCCTAATTATGGGTCTAACCCAAATTTTTTCAAAAAGGCTACCCAAAGGGTTGACATAGGGAGCAAAATGTGCG
>CABJAW010000029.1 GCA_902363665.1 Lachnospiraceae bacterium
TGGCGAAAGGGAAGGGGGAGGAACTGAGAACAACAAAAACGGATACAAGCAATCATGGGATCGGCCTGCCATCTGTCCGTAGGGCGGCGGATAAATATCAGGGGGTATTGTCTGTTGACACCACAGAGCCGGGGCGGTTCCTTGCCAGGGTGGTGTTGTATGGAAGTTGAAAGTGTGGGTAAGGGAAAAGTTACATGAACACTCGATATTTTGACATTAAGGAAATGGATGCGTTTTTTTGTGATAAAGTGTTAAAAACAAATGAAAGGAGTTTCAAAATATGAAAACAAAAGATTTAAAACTGCAGTCCGCCAAAGCATTGGCAAGTGCATCTTTGAAGATTGGAAAAGTATCGGCAGACAGCGCCTGCGCATATATTTTCCATCAGCCTAAAATGCCGAAAGAACTTAAAGCATTAAAGGAAAAATAAATATGAAATATTTATCGGAGAAAATAACAGATTATGTTATTAAAACCGGTGCAGCTTCCGAGGAATCATATGCGATATATCAGTATGGATTTCAGATAGGACTTGAAATGGTAAGTTGTTTTCTGACATGCTTCTGTATAGCGATATGGTTGCATATGATTCCGGAATTTGTAGTCTTTACTATTGTTTTTATGCTGTTGAGAACTTATGCCGGTGGTTTGCATCTGAATAGATTTGGAGCATGTTTCTTGTGTTCGGTTTCTGTTCAGACGTTGATATTAGTAATAAACAGTAAGTTTACTTTTCCTGTAATTTGCTCATGGATTTGTATTGTAGTAGGTCTGAGCATGGTTTGGATGTTAGCACCAGTAGAAAATATCAACCGGGAACTTGATCAGAATGAGAAAGAACATTGTAAAAAAGTTACGGAGAAAACCATAAGCGGGATACTTGTTTTTGCTATTTTCTGTACGCTTGGCAGGTTTTTAGAAATGGTATCTTTGGTTGCTATGACAGTTTTATTGGTTTTGATTTCTCAATGTATTGGTGTATTAAAATTTAAAATTGAAAAAAATGTGTATAGCCGGGAGTGATAGCGATATTATTCCCGTTTTTTTATGTCTGTGATACATAGTTGTATTAAAATGTGGGTGGTAACTGAAACAGCTATAGAGTGCGTCCGATGGGCAATGGCTCATATGGGCGCATTTTTATATACGGAAACATTAAAAAATTTCTTCTTGTTTTTTCGATTTTTTTTAAAATTTTGACTGTCCTCGTTACAAAGGGGGCAATAAGATGTTTTCGAAAATAGCTTTCAGGCAGAGGGGAGGTGATCCCCTTGAATCTGACAAGACTGGAAAAAGCTGTTGTGCAAAGAAAATTTATCAGGTATTGCATTAAAGTGCTGGATGGTGAAGCACTGAATTATTTGGATGAAATGGACAAGATCTGGGAGCGGGAAATCAATTTCTCTGAACTTCGGGAAGAAATCCTAGACGGGTTTTGTTCTTATGACGAATTTATGAAAATTCGATATTTCCAGATTATGGGTATGGAAGTGCCTGTTAAGGATGAAGCAATCAGTGAAGCACTGTACCGTCTGCCGGAAAAGAAACGGAAGATAATTCTTATGTCTTATTTTCTGGATATGACGGAAAAAGAAATTGCAGAATGTATGAATCTTGTACAGAGTACTGTGCATTACCATAAAGCGGATTCTCTGCGATTATTAAAGAAATTATTGGAGTGATACATATGCAGTACAGAAAAAAGAAAGAGCAAATTGCATTTGAAGTGATTGAGGATGCCATTGGAGGCGATGCTGTAGCAATAAATCAGATTATTGATTATTTTCAGCCCTACATTAACAGTAGATGTCGGAGAAAGTTTATAGATGAGAGCGGGCGAACAAGATATGGAATTGATGAATATATGAAGCGCCGGATGGAAACTAAACTCATCACGAAGATATTGGGATTTAAAATACAGCTTTAATACTTTTGAACATGGGAATTTGCCCCTTTTTGTCCATGTGAAAAGTAATGAGAGTTGGCGTACCTTGACAATTTCATATTTTTCCTGCAGGACGCAGAAAACAGTGGAGCTGTGTGATGGATACGCCATGACTGCCTGTGTCTGGTACTTTGCGACATCGTGGCGCAAAGTTGCCGGACATTGAAAGCGAAGGAATGCCAGTTTGGGTATTGAAGTAAAGGCACGAGCGATAAATATCCGATCACAGGCAAAGTAACGGGGACTTTGTGCGAAGATACTGCTTTCTGATAATGAAACTTCCGGAGATAAGCTGCTTCGGTCCGAGAGGATGGTGTGATACCAATGAGGCTGTGCCCGGCAGCCGCCTGCAGGAGAGTATTATTTAGAAAGGGGTATCTGATATATATGGATAATAAAAAAATATTGAGATATAGTATGCAGCTATCTATGTTAAAGCAGTTGCTTTCTAAGAAGTTGATTAATGAAACTGAATATCAGGTAATACAAAAAAGATTAATGAAAGATTATGGTATCGTATCCAACATTACTGCTTGACGGTATATCTGTATTGTATTATAATATAATCAACGCTATGGTAGGAACACAAAAAGGAGGGCGAAATGGAAATTGAATTGATTAAAGCACATGATTCATTTGACGGTTCTGCCAGACGGAAGATTGAGCGGTTGAGAGTGGCGGCTTATTGTCGAGTAAGTACGGACGATGAAGATCAGATAAAGAGTTATAACTCAATGGTTACGCATTATACAGAGTTAATTAAGAATAATAAAGAATGGATATTTTCAGGTATATATGCTGATAAGGCAATCACTGGGACAAAGGTTGATAAGAGAGAAGAGTTTCAGCGGTTGATTCAGGATTGCATGGATGGCAAGATAGATATGATTATTGCCAAAAGCCTTCCACGATTTGCCAGAAATACTCTGGACACATTGAAATATGTTCGTATGTTGAAAGAGAGAAATATTGCTGTTTATTTTGAGGTTGAGAAGATTAACACATTAAAGGACGGCGAATTTCTAATGACTATTTTAAGTTCTGTAGCACAGCAGGAAGTTGAAAATACTTCTGCTTATGTGAAAAAGGGCTTGAAGATGAAAATGAAGCGGGGGGAACTGGTAGGATTTCAGGGTTGTTTGGGATATGATTATGATGTGGAAACAAAATCTATCTCAATCAATGAGGAAGGCGCTGTGGTTGTACGGTACATTTTTGATAGATATGTGGCAGGAGCAGGCAGCACAATGATAGCCAGGGAATTGAATGAGCAGGGTCATCTGACAATTAGAGGAAATCCCTGGACTTCATCCAGTGTTATGGGAATCATTAATAATGAAAAATATAAGGGAGATATTTTACTTGGAAAAACCTTTACGGTTGATCCGATTTCAAAAAGACGCTTAGAAAATCTTGGAGAGGAAGATCGGTATTATATACATGATCATCACGAACCAATCATTACAGAGGAACAATTTGAACGGGCGCAGGAGATGAGAAGACGTAGAAACGGAAATCGGAAATGTGGAGTCACTCCTGGAAAACGTGAAAAATTTAGTCGGCAGTTTGCGTTTAGCTGTATGGTAGAATGCGGATTCTGTGGCTCTAATCTTTCTCGTAGGCGATGGCACAGTAGCTCTAAGTATAAAAAGACGATATGGCAGTGCGTTAAATCAACAAAAGAAGGGAAGAGATTTTGTCCGGATAGCAAAGGCATTCCAGAGCAGGTCATAGAAGAAGCATTTATTGAGTCTTATAGGATGTTGTGTAATGATAATAAAGATGTTCTGGAAGAATTTTTGAAGCGAACCGAGAAAGCACTTGGAGAAAATTCGATTGAAGATCAGTTACATAAGCTGAAGAAAAGCATTGACAAGGTTTCTTTAAAGAGAAAAAAACTACTTGATAATTATCTGAAAGGCATTATTGAACAGGATATTTATGAGGAAACGGATGTAGAACTAAAAACTGAACTGACAAATACAAGAGCAAAGCTGGAATATCTGCAGCAACAGTCGGATGAAAAGAGTTCATTGCAAAGGAGGCTTTCAGATTTCAAAAAAGCACTATCGCATAATGAGGTGCTAGAAGAATTTGACAGAGGAATATTTGAGAGTATAGTTGAAAAAGTAATAGTCGGCGGACTAGACGAAGATGGAAACAAAGATTCTTATAAAATTACTTTCATATATAAAACAGGATTTAAGAATGAAATTGGAAACGCAAAAGAAAGATTCGGGAAGTCATCAGGTATTGGAGACAAAGTGAAAAAAATGTGTTCCGATATAAGTGACGAGGTAAAGGGTGTGTGTTCCGATGTTAGTCTCAACACAGATATAACCGTATATTGGAGGTGTTTGCCGGATTCAGTTAGATCCCCCGTCCGGCAGTGGATCCCATTCATTCAGCCCAAGCCTTTGTTTTTCCATCGCTTCTTCCATCGTCATTTTCGGGATGTCCTCCGAGAGATACGCAAGCAGCTCGGGGATACCTTCGCGGGTCTCATTGTTGACAAGAAAAATACGATGGCAGCCGGCGTTGATCAGCCATTGACGGACCATCGGGATGTTGGCGTAAGGAGAATCGATTTTTGTAATAATACCAATCAGTGGGCGGAGAATAAACGTCTGGCAGTTGCAGCCAAACAGATTGAACGGTTCGTCCGCCGCCTGCACGAGCGCAACAACGTCTGCCTCAAAGGAAAAGCAGGCCAGACCAACGCTGAAATGCTTGGACTCGGCGTACTCACCCGGGGAATCGATCATCTCATCATTTGTATTGGTATACTGCGTTTTGACATAATGCAGATCCTCGCCCTTGAGTGCCTGGGTCAGGGACGTTTTTCCGGCCTCGCTTCTTCCGGTCAGAAACATTTTTTTCATATAAATAAAAACCTCTTTTAGCTTTTATGGATTTCACACGTCTTAAAATGCAGATCTTCCCCGAAATATCGGACGACTTCTTTTACTGCGGTCTGTACCTGCGATAAGCCGCCTGTGATGATCAGGGAACCGCAGAAGCGGTCCATAAATCCGATCTGGATGTCTGCGGCCTTCACTGCGATGTCTGCGGCAGCTATGACAGTTTCCCACGGAGTGAGGCGGATCATGCCGATTGCCTCGCCGGTGTGATCCTCACCGGCATGTACGCCGATATGAAGCGCAAGATTCTGGTAGATCGCCGGATCGGTCGGTGTGATGATATGAGCCAGGCAGACCTCTTTGCCGGGTACACGAAGACGCGTCATGCGCAGCCGTCTGCCCTTCAGATGTTCATAATTGTCATGGAAGACCAGTTCAAGAAGCTTTTCCACTGTGAGCTGTGCCATTTTTACATCTCCTGTTCATAATTTACCGCTTCGTAATTTTACATACGACGTATCCAAGCGTGTCACGGAAATAGTTGACGACCTCGGTAAGCGCTGACATAACCTCGGAAATTTCACCGGTGATGATCAGCGTGCCCGTAAAACGGTCTGCAAAGCCAAGGTAGACATTGCCGCTTTTTACTGCAATATCAGATGCAATCACTGCCGATTCCGGAGGTGTCATGTTCATAATACCGATCGCGGAGGAGCCGTAGTCAAGCTGCGGATTCAATCCGAGCTTCTGATAGATGATCGGTGCAGGACCGCCCATCACATGCGCGAAGGTGATCTCCTTTCCGGCTACCGTCTCCTGCACGATACGAATCTGATTTTCGTGCTCATTTGCCATCTTAATATACCTCTCTTTTCCATTTTGTTCAGCATGCAATCACAGAAAATGATTCTGCATTCCGCATTGCATACATGCTGAACTGTTATATAAAATCATACTATTTTAAGAATTGTCTGTCAAGCATGGGGGAAACGTAATATATGTGTTGCAAAGTAAGGGCAAAAAAAGTAAAATGACATAAAAAATATGCCATATAAGATGAGCTTGGCAGTGTGGAGGTAAGTATGGAAGGAAAAAAAGAAAAAAGAATTTTTTTACCGCAGCTTTTTCAGAATCATATGATGCTGCAAAGAGAAAAACCGCTTCGTTTTTACGGAGAGGCAGATGAGATGGTTTGGAAGGTTTCAGTGGAATATACATCAAAAACAGGAGAAATTTCGGAGAGAAGCGAGGCGGAGGTATTGCCGGACGGACAGTTTTTGTGCAGCTTTCCTTCACTGCCGGCAGATGTGGGAGGAACACTTCGCTTTTATGTAAATGACGAATCAGAGCCGGAAATTATTTTGACGGATGTGTGCGTGGGAGACATCTGGGTGGCAGCCGGTCAGTCAAATATGGAGTATTTTCTGCGGTATGATGCACATTGGAATGATATCAAAAAAGAATCTATCCGTGAGGAGATCAGGATGTACAATGTGCCGAGAATCGCTTATGAAGGGCAGGAAAGAAACCTGCCAGGAGACGGGTACTGGTTTTTGCAGGGGGATCCTGCCTGGGCTGTTTTTTCAGCGCCCGGCTACTGCTTTGCAAGGAGCCTGCAGGAGAAGATTGGAGTACCGGTCGGCGTAATCGGCTGTAACTGGGGAGGAACCTCAGCAAGCGCATGGATGGAAAAATCATATCTGGAGCAGCCGCCTCTTTCTGTTTATTTATCGGAGTATGAAGAAGAGCTAGAAGGTGTGGATCCGGAAGAGCTTTATCAGGAAAGTCGGAGATGCTGGGAATTCGAAGATTCGTATGCACATGAGCTGGAGTGGAGAACCATGATGTATGGACAGACATGGGAGGAGCAGCAGACGTGGATGAAGATGCATCAGGGGGATCCTGTTTTGCCGATCGGACCGTATCATCATTATCGCCCGTGCGGACTGTATGACAGAATGCTGAAGAAGGTAGCACCGTTCCCGGTGAAGGGAATTCTCTGGTATCAGGGAGAGTCAGACGAGGTTCATGCAGACCTGTATGCGCTTCTGATGGAAAAACTGATACAATGCTTCCGGGATGCCTGGATGGATGAGCAGCTTCCGTTTCTCTATGTTCAGCTGGCTCCGTTTGAACGCTGGCTGGATTGCCGGGGAGATCGGTACCCACAGGTCAGGGCGTGTCAGGAACTGGTTTCAAAAAAGGTTGCGAATGTATGGATGACGAGCATCTCTGATTTAGGTGACCGCGATGATATTCATCCGAAATTCAAGCGGGAAGTGGGAGAGCGTCTGGCTTTGCTGGCCCGGGGAAAAATATATGGAGAGGAACTGCTTTGTGAGCCGCCGGAGTGTACAGGAGCCGAAGCTGCAGAGGAAGGGATTTTGTTGTCGTTTGCGCATACAGAAGGCGGAATTGTTTGTGGTCCGTTGGCCAAGCAGCCATTTGTTGTGACGAAAGACGGAGAAAAAGCCGATGTGTCGAAAGTGGAAGTAAAGGGAGAACAGCTGCTGATAAAACTGAAGTCGGCGCAGACATCGTCTGCTGTCTCTGAAAAAACGAAGACCTGGAGTATTTCTTTTGCGGAGACACCTTATTATGAGGTACAGATATGGAATCAGGCAGGACTTCCGCTGAAGCCGTTTCACAAAGAAGTGAGCCTTGCGGAATAAGCCCTGTCTGAAGTGATTCCGTCTGATTTGGCTAAAACAGCTTTACCAGGATGATCACCGCGCCAAGCACGGTAAGCACAACGCCGAGCGCCCGGTTTAATGTCTTTGCGGAAGCTTTGTTGGCGAAAACAGCTGCAACGCGGGCGAAGAACAGTGTGCTGAGCATGCAGAGCACAAGAACCAGAAGATCCGGCATGCCGCCGAGATAAAAATGACTGGCAGCGCCGGTCAGTGCAGTAAAGGTCATGATAAAGACGCTGGTGCCGACGGCTGTCTTCAGCTCATAGCCAAGTACGGAGGTGAGGATCAGCAGCATCATCATTCCGCCGCCTGCACCGACAAAGCCGCAGATCAGTCCGATTATGATTCCACAGAGAATGGACTGGATGATTCTGGTTTTCTGGTCGACGGACATCATTTTTTCCTTTGTTGTCATAACCGGCCGCACAATGAATTTGATACCAAGCAGCATCGTCATAACGGTAGAGAACCCGCCCATCGTATTGCCGGAGATAAAGCGTGACAGAAAGCTTGCGATGGCAGTAAAAATCATGACGGTGATCATCATGACCAGCCCGTTTTTGATATCAAGATTTTTGTTTTTATGGTACTCCCAGGCAGAGATGGCGCTGGCGAGAACATCACTTGCAAGCGCTATGCCGATCGCCTGATACGGCTCCATGCCAAGAAATGTGATCAGCATCGGGCTGATGACTGCTGCGGCGCTCATTCCGGCGAAGCCGGTGCCAAGACCGGCGCCGAGGCCGGCGAGAATACATACGAGAATTGTGGTTAACATGGTAAAAACTCCTTTCGTGTGAGAGAAATAGCTCAGATTAAATCAGATCAAATCAGATCAAAATAGAGTTATTTGCGTTTATGGGCAGGCAGCGAAGAGGATTGTGAAGCTTCTCTTTGGCTATTATGAAAGCATATCCGAAATATTGGCGCCAAGCTTCAGAATCGTGTCTGCACAGATCTGCAGTTCGTGTGCCGATATGCCTTGAACGAGCCGATTGCCAAACTGCTGCTGAATCTCACGGCCGTCTGCGACAATCGGTTCGGCTTCCGGCATAAGCACCAGCCGTGTGATCCGTCGGTCGTTCGGGTCAGCCTGCCGTGTCAGCAGTCCGCGTCCGGCGAGTGTGTCGATCGCAACAGAGGCATTGCCGGCGCGGATACCGCGCAGTTCACACAGATCTCGAGCCGTATTGTACTCCGGATTATTCGCCAGAAAAAGAATCACATCGAGGCACGTCTGATTGATCCGGTGTTTTTTGCAGACCGGTCGGCAGAAGGATTCGTACGCCTTTGCTGTTTTGGAGGCGAGCGATAAAAATGAGATAGGGTTCATGGAAGCACTCCTTTCTGTAAGCTTGTTCTGTGCTGTTAAGATTGCACAGTAGAATGTTTATCTTTAAATATTCTAAAATTAAACATTCTAATATTAATATAACAAACCGCTATTGTCAATATAAATGATAAACTACGCAGCAACAAATGAAGTACAGAGAACCTTCACCTGCCGGATCCAAAGAAAGAGAAAGACAATCTCCGGGCAACAGTGCTATAATAACAATACATGAAATGGCGTGAGTGTTGGCGAAGTTTTTATGCTTTGCAGAGGAAAAAACAGAGCAGCAGGTGCCCTGACCATGCAGAAAGAGAGGTGCGGCATGGGGATTTACCTGAATCCGGGAAATGAAAAATTTTTCCGGGCGGTGCATTCGGAAATTTATGTAGATAAAACCGGTCTTTTGGAATATACGAATAAAGTTATGAATACATCGCAGCAGAATATCTGTGTCAGTCGTCCGAGACGTTTCGGAAAATCAATGGCAGCAGATATGCTTGCAGCGTATTACAGCAGGGGATGCGATTCCGAAAAATTATTTTCCGGGCTTGAGATAGAAAAAAGTGAGACGTTTGGAAAGTATCTGAATCAGTACGATACGGTTTTCCTTAACATGCAGGAATTTCTCAGCCAAAGCAGCGGAATAGAGGGAATGCTGGAATTGCTTCGAAAAAGTCTTCTGTGGGATCTCCTTGAGGAATATCCGGATTTTCGGTATTTTGATGAAACGAATCTGACCAGAACGATGCAGGATATTTACAGCAGAACGAAACGACCATTTGTGATTATTATAGATGAGTGGGATTGCGTATTCCGGGAATTCAAGCGGGAGAAGGAAGCACAGGAGATATATCTGGATTTTTTGCGTGATCTGCTGAAAGATAAAAGCCATATCTGCCTGGCTTATATGACCGGCATTTTGCCAATCAAAAAATATGGAACGCATTCCGCCTTAAATATGTTTGATGAATTTTCGATGATTGCGCCCGGTCCGCTTGCACCTTATGCAGGCTTTACAGAAAATGAGGTGCGTGATCTGTGCATGAAATATCATATGGATATGGAAGAAGTAAAAAGCTGGTATGATGGCTATTCATTTACAGAGGAGCTTTCCATTTACAGTCCACGTTCCGTGGTAAGCTGTATGCAGTTTGGCAAAATAGGAAACTACTGGAACCAGACAGAGACATTTGAGGCGCTGCAGGTTTATATTGATATGAATTTTGAAGGCCTTCGTGATGATGTGATCAGCATGATCGCTGGAGAGAGTGTGCCGGTAAATACAGGAAGCTTTTCCAACGATATGATTACGTTTCGTACGGAAGATGACGTACTCACGCTTCTGGTGCATCTTGGATATCTGGCGTATGACGAAGAACATAAAACCGTCTTTATTCCGAACAGTGAAGTGCGTGCTGAGTATGTGAATGTGGTATCGGTGTCGGACTGGGGCGAGATTTCACGGGCATTGAAAAATTCTGCCGACACTTTAAATGCAATCTGGCAGATGCGGCCGCTGCAGGTAGCGGAGGGAATCCGGCAGGCACACTTTGAGACTTCTCATTTGCAGTATAACGATGTGAATGCTTTGAGCTACACGATTTCTCTTGCACTTTATACAGCGCGCAATTATTACACGATATATCGGGAACTGGCGGGCGGAAAGGGATTTGCGGATCTGGTCTTTCTGCCGAAAAAGAAATTTCAGGATAAACCGGCGTTTGTGGTGGGACTGAAATGGGATCAGACAGCGGATACTGCAATTTCACAGATTCTGAAAAAGGAGTACTGCGAAAGCCTGAAAGAATATCAGGGGAATCTGCTGCTGGTTGGGGTAAATTACGATAAGAAGACGAAGGAACATATCTGTAAGATCATGCAGATGACAAAGTAAAAGCAGAGAAAGATGAGATAGATGAGATAGTTGAGACAGAATACAGGAGAAACTTATAAGTAACTAAACATATTGCTTAATATGGTTAAATGTGTTTAAATGTATCTATGGAGATATTATTATGAACACATCAAATATCACGAATTATAAACCAAAAGATTTTGCTGAATTAATAGTTGTTTCTGTGAAAACATTACAGCGTTGGGACAGGGAAGGAATTCTAGAGGCAAATCGGACTCCAACTGACAGGTGTTATTATACTTACGACCAATATCTTCAATTCTTCATGTGTTCTCCGGCAGGCTGTATGGACTCCGTAAGTATAAAAAACAAATAGAAAGGGATGAAGAAATTGTTAAAGAGCTTCAAGACGGAGATCAATCCCACACCAGAGCAGAAAATCAGGATTCATAAGACGATAGGCACTTGTCGATATGTCTATAACTTCTACCTTTGTCACAACAAAGCCTTGTATGATAAAGGTGAAAAGTTTATGACTGGTAAGAGCTTTAGTGTATGGCTTAACAATGAATACATTCCGGATAATCCGGATAAAGCATGGATTAAGGAAGTGTATTCAAAAGCCGTGAAAAGATCCATCGAAGACGGATGTACAGCTTTTACAAGATTTTTTAAACATCAGAGTGATTTTCCTAAATTTAAAAAGAAAGGTAAATCAGATGTAAAAATGTATTTCGTCAGAAATAACCCAAAGGATTGCGTGTGTGAAAGGCATAGACTTAAGATTCCAGCTTTGGGTTGGGTCCGCATCAAAGAGAAAGGATATATTCCAACAACAGAAGATGGATATGTGATCAAAAGCGGTACCGTTTCAATAAAAGCTGACAGATACTATGTTTCGGTTCTTGTAGAACTGCCGGATAACAAGACAGCTGATCATTCCAATGAAGGAATTGGCATTGACCTTGGATTAAAGGATTTCGCCACTGTTTCTAATGGTAAAACTTATAAGAACATTAACAAATCAGCAAAATTAAAGAAACTTGAAAAACAACTTATTCGAGAACAGAGAAGTCTTTCCCGAAAATATGAAAATTCACAGAAAGGAGAGTCCACTCAAAGAGCGAATATACAAAAACAAAAGCTCAAGGTACAGAAACTTCATCATAGGATAGATAATATCCGCACCGACTACATTAACAAAACAATCGCAGAGATAGTGAAAACCAAACCATCCTACATTACGATTGAAGATTTAAATGTAAAAGGTATGATGAAAAACAGACATCTTTCAAAAGCAGTTGCGTCACAGAAGTTTTATGAGTTTAGAATAAAACTTCAAACTAAATGCAACGAAAATGGGATTGAACTTCGTGTGGCAGACAGATGGTATCCATCTTCTAAAACCTGCCATTACTGCAAAAATATCAGGAAAGATTTAAAACTTTCAGATAGAATTTTCAAATGTGCTTGTGGTTATATCGAAGACAGAGATCTCAATGCTGCACTTAATTTGAGAGATGCTAAGACTTACGAAGTTGCATAAATAAACGCAAACGTAGGTATGTACCGAAGGCTATTTCGGGAATTTACGACTGTGGAGTGTACAAGAACTTGTGAGTAGATATGATTTCGGTCAATCCAAAGCATACACGATAAAGCAGTAAGTAGAACTCGTGAGAGTCTACATTATCTCGATGTAGGTATATTTAATCACATTTTGAGTGGCAGGACATAAGATGAATCAGAAATTTCAGTGGAACGAAATGACCATGGGAGTCTGCTACTACCCGGAGCACTGGGAGAAAAGTCTGTGGCGGGACGACCTGAAAAGAATGAAAGAAACAGGAATTTCGGTGGTGCGGATTGCCGAATTTTCATGGAATAAGGTAGAATCGGAAGAGGGCGTGTTTACATTTGCATTTTTCGATGAATTTCTGGATCTGTGCCGGGACGAAGGCATGAAGGTGATCTTCTGCACACCGTCTGCGACACCGCCGGCGTGGATTTCGGAGACTTACCCGGAGATTTTAAATGCAAGGGAGGATGGCGTACTCTACCGACACGGCGGACGTCATCAGTACAATTATAATTCAAAGAAATACCAGGAGCTGGTCAGAAGAGTCGTGGAGAAGGAGGCAGAGCATTATGGAAAGCATCCGGCGATCATCGGCTGGCAGATCGACAACGAACTGAACTGCGAGACGTGTGAATTTTATTCAGAGTCGGACAGCGCTGCTTTCCGCGTCTTCCTGAAAGAAAAATACGGGACACTGGATGTGCTGAATGAAAACTGGGGTACCGCGTTTTGGAATCAGACGTACACAGACTGGGGGCAGATTCACGTACCGCGCACGCTGCTTGGAAACGGGTACAATCCACATCTTCACATCGACTACTATCGATTTGTATCGGCGAGCACACTGAACTTCTGTAAAATGCAGGCAGAAATCATTGCAAAATACCGGAAACCGGAGGATTTCATTACAACAAACGGTATGTTCTGGAATGTCGATAACCACGAGATGGCACAGGAGATTCTGGATGTATATACGTATGATTCCTATCCGAACTTTGCATATTGCATCGCAGAAGATCCGCTGCACAATGATACGCTGAACGACCGCCACTGGTCAAAAAATCTGACAGAGGTTCGTTCGATCTGTCCGCATTTTGGCATTATGGAGCAGCAGTCCGGAGCAAACGGCTGGACAACGCGTATGGAAGCGCCGACACCGCGGCCGGGACAGCTGGAGCTGTGGGCAATGCAGAGCGTAGCGCACGGGGCGGATTATATTTCCTTTTTCCGGTGGAGAACGTGTACATTTGGCACAGAGATCTACTGGCATGGAATCCTCGATTATGACAATCGCGATAATCGCAAGCTTTCAGAGGTAAAAGAGTTTTATCGCAGGCTGAAAAAGCTGGATCCTCTGTGCGGTTCCGCGTATACGGCTGCCTTCGGACTGCTGAAGGATTATGACAATGCATGGGATACGAATGTGGACGTATGGCATCGACGGATGATTGAGGCGAGCGAGGAAGAGATCTTCCAGGCCGCGCAGCGCACACATACACCATATGATCACGTTTATCTGAGAAAAAATACGAAGCTGGAGGAGCTTGCAGAGTATCCGGTGCTCTTCTATCCGCACCCGACGATCATGACGCAGGAGCGCGCTGATCTTCTGAAGGCTTATGTGGAGCAGGGTGGTACGCTGATCATCGGCTGCCGGTCAGGTTATAAAAAGGAGAACGGTCAGTGCGTGATGCTGCCGCAGCCGGGACTTTTAAAGCCGCTGACCGGATCAGATGTGCGCGAATTTACATTTGCAAGCCCGGCGGAGCCGGCAGTCTATGCCAGGTGGGAAGACGGCATGGAAAGCGAGATGCCGATTTACCATGACGTAATGGAGATCGCACAGGGCGTAGAGAACGCAAAGGTGCTGGCATATTATACCGGCAGCTTTTATGCGGGCCGCCCGGCGGTGATTGAGAAGAAGACCGGAAAAGGCCGCGCGATCCACTACGGAAGCACGTTCAGCCGCACGAATGTAAAGCAGCTGCTTTCGTACACCGGAGTGCTCGCACCGTTTGAAGAGATACTGTCCGCACCGGAAGAGGTGGAAGTCATCTGCAGAGAAAAGGATGTCCGGAAGTTTTATTTCCTGCTGAACTATCTGCCGGAGGAGAAGACGGTGGTATTGCATGAGAAGATGCAGAATCTGTATGATGATGCGTTGGCAGAGGGCGAATTTGTGCTGAAGCCGTACGGGACTGCGGTGTTTACAGCGCAAACCCGATCTGCAGATTGATCGCCTGCGGATGATCCCCGAAGCGATCCCCAAACAGATTGATTCCGTTTACGTGTCTGGAATCGGGGTCGATGCCAATACGCACACTGATGTATGGAGATTCCTCAAGCTTCAGATCGGCGATGCGCACGTTGCTGATCCGCTCATGGTCGAGGTAGCTGCCGGTGCGGTCGATCCGCCAGGATTTCAGAAATCCAAACTGTGTGTTGGCCAGTCCCCACCACTGCGGCGTCAGATGGCCATACCGTCCGCCGCAGTCGCTTGGCGAGGTCCAGGTGCCGAGCCGTTTGTCGTTGATCTCGACAGAGATATCACTTGGCCAGTTGGCACGGTACATGGGGGCTTCGGAGCAGGCTTCAAAGGAAAGGTTCAGCCAGTCGATCTTGCTGCCGATGCTGTCGATGATCGAAAAACGGTATTCAAGGAAGCCCTGCTGAAACCACAAAAGCTGCGCTTTAAAGCGCTCCGGTGAGTAAAACATGCGAGGCAGATCGAGAGGACCGAGCGGCTGCGTCTCGGAGAGCAGTCCGCAGGTTGGCTTGATCCCTTCAGCGCTGGAGTAGCCGCCGATCGGCATGGAAAACATAAGGGGCATCGGTGCGTCCTGTTCAGATTCCGGATACAGGGAGATCGTGATCGTATCGAGCCTGCGGCTGCAATATTTGGTAGAACCATGTATGCCGGGCTGTACATCACTGATGATCAGCCCGGCTTCATCTAACGTGCGGATGGCGAGCGCCATCGTGGACATCGGCACATCCAGCTTTTGGGCAAGCTCACCGACATTCATGCTCCGCTCGGAGATTGCCTTTAAAACTTCAATTCTAAGCGGAGATGACAAAGCCCGTGCAATCTGGGTAAGTTTTTCCGGCCGCTCAACAGAGAGGTGAGCGATTTTTCCTTCTATTTCCTGCATATAAATTCCCCCTTCATTTTGTATGTACTCTCAGAGTCTTTCCTGCACTTGCTTTTGTGGCCGATTTTCTGCCGGTTGCACCCGAATTTCATCAACGTACATACCGTGTACGCCTCAGAAATTTGGGCACAACTGACAAAAAATCTTCTCACAAAATCAAGCACAAAAAGATTCCGAGAGTACAGTTATCATTATCATAGTTTAAGTATATCACCTCATTCTGTCCTGTACAATGTTTATTCTAAAAAATATGTAATAAAAAACGAAAAACAGGCAGGTTTTATATTATAAAGTAAACATATTGACAAATAAAAATGAATCATGCATAATGCAAACATACAAAATAAATAAAAACAAGCGCTTGAAAAGCAGAAAAGATAGAAAAATCACAGAAAAAATCATAACGTGAGTATGCGCATTTCTATTTTTTTTGCAAATTTAGAACAAAAATTTTGTAATTAAAACGTGTAGTAAAGTGATCGACAGATCAGCATAATGTATGGAGGATTATTTTTATGAAGAGAGTAAAATTTTTGGTTGCAGCAATGGCACTTCCGATGGCAATGACGGCGATGACGGCATCTGCAGCACCGGTAGAGATTGATTACTGGTCTGTATTCACCGGCGGAGATGGGGCAACGATGCAGAGCATGGTGGATACATTCAACGAGTCACAGGATGAGGTTCATGTGAACCACACGCCGATGACAGCAGATGACCTGTATCAGAAGATTCCGCTTGCAGTACAGACAGGAACAGAGGTGCCGGATGTGGCAGTTGTTCACATTGAGCGTATTCCGAATTTCGTAGAGAATGAGATGCTGTGGTCCTATGATGAGGAGATCCTCGCAGAGGCAGGCATTTCTGCCGGGGATTATATCGAGTCTGCCTACAACGCAAGCAACATCGATGATGAGCAGTACGGCATTCCGCTTGATGTTCACAGCTACGTGACCTACTACAACAAGGATCTGTTTGACAAGTATGGATTAAATGAATACGTGGAGGATGGAGTTCTGACCTTTGATGAACTCAAAGAGCTCGGCGATAAAGCGAAGGAGCAGGGCTTTGAGGGCGACGTATTTGACCTTGGCTGGATGAGGGCGCAGCTTCTTTGCTTTTATGCGCAGCTTGATCCAAGCCTGACTCTTTCCGAGGATGGCGTAGAGCCGTGCATCAACAACGAGAACATGAAAAAGGTGTTTGAGACCATGAAGGATCTCTATGATGGCGGATATACCAATAAGAAGGACCAGGATGCAGCAGCTGAGTTCTACGGCGGTGAGATGCTCGTATGGATGGAAGGCATCTGGATGAAGGCAGCAGTTGTAGACGCAGGCATCAACTTTGGCATGATTCCGGCAGTTGCGTATGATCCGGCGGTCATCAAGAACTGGACTTCTTCCCATAATTTTGTACAGTTTGCAGACGAGGAGCGTACTGAGGAAGAGGATCTTGCAGTGGCAAAATTCATTAAATTCATGGGTGAACACAATTCTGAGACATGGGCAAAGGATGCGGGACAGTGCCCGGCATACGTAAGTGCATGGGATAACCTGGATCTGGATGAGCTTCCGCAGGGCTTCCTGGCAAAACCGGAGAACGTGGATACTCTGGCAATCTACTCCTATCAGTACTGGGGACTGTTCGATACAGCATTCTCCCGTGTAGGCTGGGATTTTGTGGATGGCACAATTTCCATCGATGATGCACTTGCACAGATCGATGCTGAGATCACAGACGCGATCGCAGCACAGTAAACGAAGAGACGGATCGAATGCGGGCATGAATTTGCCCGCATTCTGTATAAGACCAGGGAAAAAGGGCAGAAAGCCGATGCAATCCGGTCTTATAAGATAAGATCAGAGAAAGAGGTATTATTATGGCACGTTCGAAGACTGCTGCAGGTGTCGGAATCCTTTTTCTGGTGTTTTTCTGCCTGGCTGGAGCGGGCGGGACGACAACCGTAAAAGAGATTACCGCAACTGTAGATATGACATTGCCACAGCTGTTTTTCTCGCTGAGCAGTGCAAGTATTCTGTTGCTTCCGCTGTCGGTGGTAGCCATGGTGCTGGCAATTGTCGCATATCTTGGAAAACGCAGAAATGTCGGTTTTGCGTTTTCCGTTATCTCGTTTGTAACGTTCGGGCTGTTTCTGTTTCTCTTTGCAAGGGAAAAAATGAATGCGTCGTTTTACAATGCTTTAAGCGATGCACTGAAAGAAGCAGGCGTAAAAAAGCTGAAAAAACGTGATGTGGAAGAAATTATTGTGACCTATACACCGTTTGCCTATCTTGCGCTGGCGGCAGCAGGTGCGGCGGTCTGCCTTGGAATGCCGCGTTTTGGTGACAGCTCCGAACGGCGTAAAATAAAAAAAGAGCTGCTTCCGTATGCATATATTGCGCCGCAGCTGTTCTTCTTTGTCATCTTTTTTGTGACTCCGGCTATATACGGCATATACGCGGCGTTCACCAAATGGGATCTGTTTAATGAACCGGTATTTATCGGGCTGTCCAACTTTAAGACGCTGTTGTTTGACGCGGGAAACACGTATTACAAACAGCTTCGAAACGGTCTTGGAAATACATTTAAATTTGTGATCCTCAGTGTGCCGCTCTGTATCATTGTTCCGCTGGCGATCGCGGTCGCGCTGCAGACGAAGGCAAGAGGAAGTAAATTTTTCCAGGCTCTTTACTATTTTCCGAGTCTTCTGTCAATTACGACGGTAGCATTGTCCTGGAAGTATATGTTTAATACGAAGTATGGTGTGGTTCCGAACCTGTTCGGGCTGAAGACGGACTGGTTTGCACCTCCGTATTCGTGGGCGGTGCTTGTAATCGTGACGATCTGGTGGTGTGCCGGAGGAAACATGGTCATTTACCAGAGTGCACTGGCCTCGATCCCGAAAGATCATTACGAGGCGGCCGCGGTAGATGGAGCGGGGGTATGGCAGCAGTTTGTGAATATCACGATCCCGGGTATGAAATATCCGCTGACGTATACGCTTGTCATGTCAGTTGTGGCACAGTTCAACATCTACGGACAGCCGCTGATGCTGACAGGATTTAACAACAATGAGGCAAATGCGGTACTTCTGATGTACATTCAGGAAAATGCCGTAAAGAAACAGGTGGCCGGAATGTCTGCCGCAATGGCAGTAATTCTTGGATTGTGCATTATGGTGGTCTCCTTCATTCAAATGAGGGTGCTGCGCTCAAATGCATCAGAGTAGGGAGGAAAAGGCATGACTACAGGAAAAAAAGGAAAGCGGGTCGCCGGCATTTTCATGGCGATCCTTGGAATCCTCTGGATACTGCCGATTGTCTGGCTGATCCTCAGTTCTTTTAAAAGCGATTCTGATTTCATTACATCGTTTGCAAATCTGAAGGGGCCG
Organism: Lachnospiraceae bacterium; assembly: GCA_902363665.1. Taxonomy (GTDB): domain Bacteria; phylum Bacillota; class Clostridia; order Lachnospirales; family Lachnospiraceae; genus Choladousia. The sequence goes on from CABJAW010000029.1 coordinate 18,813, forward strand.
CTTGACTATCTGACGAGACTGATTCCGGATAAATGGACAATCCGAAATTATATTTCCGTTTTTGTCGGTGGAGAGGGTGCAAATACAACCGCGAACATCCTGCCGATGTTCCGCAACTCCTTTGTGGTTTCGATCTCAGTGACGATCGGTACGCTGATCGTCACGAGTCTGAGTGCATATGCTTACGAGCGTCTGGATTTCAAGGGCGGAGACAAGATTTTCTGGGTGCTGATGTACATGAGCATGTTCCCAAATGTTGTGAATCTCCTGCCGATGTTCCGAATCTGTAATGCACTTGGCTGGATCGACAACCTGAATGCGCTGATCTGGCCGAGCCTGGCAGGCGTGTTCAATATCTTTCTGATCCGGAATTTTCTTAAGGGAATTCCAAAGGATCTGGATGAGGCAGCGGCGATTGATGGAGCGGGCAGCTTTGCCATCTACCGCCACATCATTTTACCATCGATCAAGCCGGTTCTGATCGTGGTCGGGCTGTTTGCGTTCAACGGTGCGTGGAATGATCTTCTGTGGCCATCAATCGTTCTGACAAATCCGGCAAATCAGACGCTGACACCGGGACTGAGGCTGCTGAGCGGTCAGTACGAGCAGAAATGGGGGCTGATGATCGCATCCTGCCTGATCAGTATGGTTCCGCCTCTGATTCTGTATCTGTTCGCACAGAAATATTTCCTTGAGGGAATTTCTGTCTCAGAGGGCGTGAAGGGCTGATAAAACGAATGTCCGCTTTACAACCTGTTTTGACAAAAATAAAAAAGTGCAGAGAAAGGATTTTTTGACATGAATTCGTATATCAAAAATTATCCGCGTCCGCAGCTGGTAAGACCGGCATGGACCGACCTGAATGGAACCTGGAAATTCCAGTTTGACGATCACGATAAGGGCGAAACGGAAAGATGGTATGAAACGTTTCCGGAGAAAACGCTTCAGATCGAAGTGCCGTTTACGTATGAGACGAAATGCAGCGGAGTTGAAGACACGGCGCACCATGCGCAGGTGTGGTACAGCCGCAGCGTGGAGCTGACGGAAGAAAAACGGAAAGGAAAGAAGACGCTGATTCATTTTGAAGGCAGCGATTTCCTGACAAAGCTCTGGGTAAACGGTACTTATGTGGGCTGCCACAGAGGCGGCTATGCAAGATTTACCTTTGATATCACCCGGTATCTCCACACAGGAGCAAACGATCTGACTGTAAAGGTCGAGGATTCCTGCAGCATTGAGCAGCCGCGCGGAAAACAGCGCTGGGTGCCGGAGAATTTTGGCTGCTGGTACGTACAGACGACCGGCATCTGGAAGACGGTATGGCTTGAGGCTGTGCCGGAGACATATCTGAAGGGAATGAAGCTGACACCGGATCTTTCGAACAATACGATCCGCGCAGAGTATGAGACAAGCGCACTGGAAGAAGGCAATTGGGAGATCGAGACAGAAATCTGGTTTGGAGAGCAGAAGATCAACCGCTCCGTAAAACCGGTGCACCGCGACCGTGTGCTGGATGTCATCAGTGTATATCGCCCGGATCTGGAGCCGTGGGGGGTATACCACTGGATGCCGGGTGCCCCGAATCTGTACGATATGACAGTCCGCATCTTAAAGGACGGCATTGTTGTGGATGAGGCTGCCTCCTACTTCGGCATGCGCGATATCCGCATCGAGGCAGGCAATATCCTGCTGAACGGCAGGCCGCTTTATCAGAGGCTGATCCTCGACCAGGGCTACTGGGAGAATTCTCATCTGACCCCGCCGGATGAAGAAACACTGATCGATGACATCGATAAAATTCAATCTATGGGTTACAATGGGGTCCGTAAGCATATGAAAATCGAGGACGAGCGTTTCCTGTACTGGTGTGACAAAAAAGGATTGCTGGTATGGAGTGAGATGGCAGCGACGTATGAGTTCAGTGATCAGGCGGTGCAGGAATTTACGACAGAGTGGATGGAGATCGTCCGTCAGAATTACAGCCATCCGTCAATCATCACATGGACACCGTTTAATGAGTCCTGGGGTGTGCCAAAGATCAAGACTGATAAGCAGCAGCAGAAATTTACCGAGGCAATTTATTATCTGACAAAAAGCATGGATGCAATGCGTCCGGTCATTGTCAACGACGGCTGGGAGCACACAGTCTCCGATATCATCACGCTGCATGATTATGAGGAGGCGGGAGAGGTATTTTTCAACCGCTACAATGGCAATCTCGAAAAGATGATGAGTTCTGAAATTTATCATTGCAAGGACAAATCATCAATGGCTGAGGGCTACGAATACAAGGGACAGCCGATCATCATCAGCGAGTTTGGCGGTATCGCGTTCTCCGGCGGCGGAAAGGATGACTGGGGCTACGGCCACACCGTATCGACGCAGGAAGAATTCCTGGATCGTTTCGACAGGATCACGACCGCGATCAAGAAGCTGCCGTACGTGGTGGGCTACTGCTACACGCAGGTATCTGATGTACAGCAGGAGATCAACGGACTGCTCGATGCGAACCATGCATACAAGCTTCCGACAGACAGGATTAAAGAAATCAACTGCAGAGAGGTCGGAATCCGGAGGATCGGGGACTGAGAATACGTTTATAACCACGCGTAAAAGCAACCGTAAAAAATACGATTGCTTTTACGCGTATTTTTGAATAACTGCGCGTCGGAAAATGCTATTTTAACCGAGTCAAGCAAGTCCCCTGCTTCAATTGCGTGCAGCAATAAGCAATGGGTAGGGACTTGCTTGTATCATAGTGAGACAGGCTCACATATGATAAAGGTTATGAGCAAGTAGCGAAGCGGATTGCGAATATCCGCTTTGACTCGTACTTCCGATATTGGAAAAGAATCTGAGTTTGACAGAAGATGAAAGAATCGTCTATAAAAATCTGAGCAGGACGGTGCTGAAACCAATCAGCGAGATTGCGCCGTATGTTCCGTTTGGAAAATCAAAGACAGCACAGCTGTTGAAAAAATGGAACAAAAAGGTGTTATTATGATTGAGGGAAAAGGCAGAGGGACAAAATATATTATAAAATAAATGTCGGTAATTTTGAATAACTGCGCGTCGCATTCTCGTTACTTCAGTGATGAGTTAGACGCGCCAATTTTTTTGTAAAACATCAGAACAAATGTTTACATAAATGGATGCGTATGGTATAATACCTATATGGAAAAAGATATTTTTAATATAAATCAAAATGAGCTTACGTATGGTAGAGGATATGTCTATTCCCTGCAGTACCATCTTGTATGGTGCACGAAATACAGAAAAAAGGTTTTAAAAGACGGAATCGATACAGAATGTAAAGAAATGTTACAGGATCTTGCAGAAGAATATAAATTTCAGATTCTGGCCATGGAGGTTATGCCGGACTATATTCATCTGCTTGTAAATTGTAAGCCCCAGTTCTATATTTCCGATATGATAAAAATTATGAAAGGGAATCTTGCACGCCGGATGTTTCTGGTACATCCGGAATTAAAGAACGAACTGTGGGGCGGGCATCTGTGGAATCCGTCTTACTGTGCCATAACGGTCAGTGACAGGAGCAGGGAGCAGGTACTTGCCTATATCGAAGGGCAGAAGGGAAAAGAAAAAATTCTGATAAAAAATACAATTACTGACCGGAGGAAAAGAGATGCAGACAGTATCCAGCTATAGTGTGGAATTACGAAAACAGAATATCCCGCTTTGCCAGACGCTGGGGATTTACCGTTCCGCTGTCTGTTATCTGACCGAAGTATATGGGAAAGCGTGGGAAGAGCTGTCTGTAATTCCGGATGCAAAAAGGCGGTTTAATGTTGCAGAGCATCTGGTGCATACGACAAAAAAGAATTCCGCCCGCTTTGATTT
>CABJAW010000030.1 GCA_902363665.1 Lachnospiraceae bacterium
AGCGGCCGCACATTTTGATTGATGTGTCAACTATAATTTATAAATTTTTGTTAGAGGTTTACCTCATAGTGAACCAATAAGCTTAACTAAGTGACATTGGTTCAGAGCAGTTACAAAAGAATTTATACAGGCAAGTCTCACCTCGCCAAAGGGAAAGATGGGGCTTGCCTGTCTTAACATCGGACCTGACTGAAGGATTCGAATAAGCAAAATATTTTTCCAGTATTATTGTCATGAAAACAAATAAACGTTTTAATATTTTAATAATAAGGAGGAATCTACCATGAAACGAAAATGGACCGAGGACGAGATCTGGGCGTGGTACAAAGAACAGCCGTGGATCTCCGGCTTTAACTTCATCCCAAGCGGAGCTATGGACGGCGCCGTCTGGCTTCTGCAGGAATACGACCATGAAAACGCATTCCGCGATGCTGCAAAGGAAATTGCACTCGCCGCCAGCCTGGGACTCAACAGTGTCCGCTTCTTTGTGCCGTTCTATCTCTGGCGCGTACAGCATGACACATTTATGAAAAATTTTGAGCAGCTGCTTGCTCTGCTCGACCGTTACCACATGACCATGATGCCGACACTCTTTAACGACTGCTGCGTCGCAAAATCCAAATACACAGATCCGATTCTCGGTCCGCAGCCGGAGCCGGTACCAGGCTACTTCGGCGGCACCGCAGTGACTCCGTTTGACAGCGATACACAAAACGGTGATACCGTCGGCTACGACATCACCGATGAACCGGAAATGGAACCCGTCGTAGAAGCTTACGTAAGAGAGATGGCACGCACCTACGGTAATGACAAACGCATTCTGATCTGGAATGTATGGAACGAAGCAGGCAACTCCCAGCGGATGGAAAAATCGGTTCCGCTGATGAAAAAGGTCTTCGGATGGATGAGAGAAGAAGACGTCATGCAGCCGCTGACCGCTGATGTCTGGGGCGCAGGTGCAGATCACCCGTACGGCTGGCTGAAAAATCCAGGCATCTACGCAGAAGTGGAACGCGTGGCAATCGAGCTCTCTGACATTATTTCCTTCCACTTCTACGGCGATTACTCTCATGCAAGAATGTACATCGACTGCTTAAAGCAGTACGGCCGCCCGCTCATCAACACCGAGTGGATGCACCGCCCGTTCCGCAGCCTGATCCAGACTCATCTCCCACTATGGAAAAAGGAAAAGATCGGCAGCTACTTCTTCGGCTTCGTAAACGGCAAGGCACAGTTCAACTACGTATGGGAATTTATCAAAAACCTGCCGGACATCGACACCAGACTGTGGATGCACGACATTTTCCATTCCGACTTCACACCGTATGATGACGAGGAAATCGAGGTCATCAAGGAATGCAACAAAGATAAAAAAATCTTTTAACCGAGTAGCGAAGCGGATTGCGAATATCCGCTTTGGCATAATTAAGCAGCCCGGAACCTCTCGTTGGTTCCGGGCTGTATTTCCCTGTATTTCATTCTCCTGTTTTTCACTGTCCGGTCTGTATTTCATTCCTCTGGTTTTCACTGCCCGGACTATAGTTCATTCCTCTGGTTTTCACTGCCCATTCTGCGGATTCCATGAGTTCTGCTCCAGCTTTTGCAGCATCTCATTCAGATCAACGGTATAGGCTACCTTTACCTCACTGTCTTTTTTGACAATGAATTCCGAGAGCCCATACTCTGCCCCATTGTCCGCCCAGTCGTATGTATAACCCAGCCTTGTCCATGGATATTTCCCATCAAAATAGCTCGATATAATATTCGCATCGAACCAGGCTTTATACTCCTCACTGACATCCTCAGAAAAACAGTCTGTCATTTCCGTCGTTTCAATGTCGGTCGTATAAGCCGGACGGAAAATATCTTCCGGCTCTGCCCACATCGCAGTAAAGTAATCGGCCTCATTATCCGGGCGCAGTCCGATCAGCTCTTTCATTCTCATGTGCCAGTCCGTCACATCCGTTTTGTTTTCCTGATACCACGTTTCCAGCTCACCGCCGGTAAAGGTCCATACATTTCCCCATTCCAGCTTTACATCCGCACCGTCCGGATAGCTGTCCGGATACTTATGAAACGTATAAAGAAGGATTCTTCCCTCCTCATCATAGACTGCATATGGCTGTCCCTTGGCAAGACTTGCCACCGGAAGGACTTCATCTGCATCAATAATCATCGCATCCTTTACCGCCTCATCAAAAAGCATCTGAAAATCCGTTTCGTTTTCCGCCAACGCGGCTGTCTCTTCTTCGGCCTGAATCCTTACCGCTGTTTGGGTCGGCACTGCCATTGCAGAAATCATCAGACTGCCCATGAACAGCTTTTTCCATACTTTGTTTCTCATATCATTCATTCCTCCATGCTCTTATTCTTCTCTTTGCACTGCCCTTTCACCAGGCATCTTTTTTTGAAAAATGCAATCCCATAGCAAAGCACCTCATCATACTCCGCTTCCAGCTCCTTCGCATACATCCGCGCATCGATCTGTGCAAGTGCCCGCTCGCCATCCCGTTCCATTTCTTCCTGACACTTCGAATACTTTGCCTCAAATACTGCCGCTTTTCCGCTCACACTATCATATACAACCACATCGCTCCGACCCTCACCGTGCTCCTTGTTGGATTCAACTATATAGCCTGCTCCGGTAAAAATTCCGGCGAGAAATGCATGATAAAAATCTTCCCTATAATCATGATAGCTGATCGTCCTGCGCAGCAGCTTACTCATTTCCTTCGTAATATCCGCCTCGTCTCCGTTCCACACTGCGTCAAACAGTCTTTGACGATTCCAGGTTTTGGCACTGTCATCAAACCACTTTTTTACCGTCAGCTCAAAAATTTCACAAATTTCCGCATTTGGGATTTTCAGCGCTGAAAATCCATCCGGCAATTCAGCCCGCAGCTTCTCCGCCGGTACCCGTGTCAGATAACCGGTCAGGTAAAGAATACTCCACAGATTTTCCTCTGAAGAATGCAGATAATCATACGTCAGATCTTCATCTATCCGCTGCACGATGTACCCTCCGTCAAGTAGTGTCTCCATTTTTCTGGTAATACTGTTACCTGCATAATCAAGAAATGAGCGTATAATCGCATTATCACTTGTATTTTTCCAGTAGCTCACCGGTCTTGCATCCGGATTTCGCTGAAGATCAACCAGATAATTCATGACGTCCCACGGACAATATACATCGAACCGGCCAAAATGGTATCCGTCATACCACTCCCGTATCTTTTCCGCATGCTTCACCGCATCCGCATCTTTTAAAATGAGATCGACATCCGACTGTGTAAATCCAAAATATTCATTTAGTCTGGAATCTGTGATTGTATCGGAAACAAAATTATTGGTTCCCGTAAAAATGCTTTCTTTCGCAATTTTCAGGCAGCCCGTCACAACCGCAAAGCAAAGCGCCGGATTATCTTTTAATGCCTGGAGCAGACCCTTCATCACATCCAGCATTTCATGATAGTACCCATGACTGTTTGCCTTTGCCACAGGTACATCGTACTCATCAATTAACAGAATCACCGGTTTTCCAAAGTATTCCTTCATCGCACCGGTAAGAAGCAGCAGGCTGTCCTTGATCTCCTCTACAGACGCCGTCCCCTCCATAATCCGCGTGATAATCTTTTTATCATAATCATTCACCCTGTCACTATCAAGCAGATACAGATGCTGTTTGTACACCCCGGCAATCACCTGCATCAGCATCCCGTATGCTCCGTCAAAATCAAGTCCATCGACTCGCTTCAGAGACAGGAACACCGTCGGCCACTGATTCATCCATTTTGCGCAAAGCGTTTTCTCCTGCATAATTGCAAGTCCGTCAAACAGCTCGCCGCTGTCTTTTTCCATTGAAAAAAAGCTGTTGAGCATGCTCATTCCAAGCGTCTTTCCAAAACGCCGCGGACGTGTGATAAGTGTCACTTCCGTTGATTCTTCCCGCAAAAGTTCCGCAATCAATCCGCTCTTGTCCACATAATAATATCCGTTTTTCCGTATCTTCTCAAAATCTGAGATGCCCACCGGGATATTCATTTTTTTCACGACTGCAGCTCCTTTCCCATATGCCAGACACTCATTTTCTATACTGTTATCATACCATGACAGCTTCCTTTTTACCACTGAAAAACGCTCGTAAAAGAAGCGTCTGTTAACGCACTCCTGTACTTAATCCACTAGTATCCGAAATACGATTGGTGCACTGTATACACTCCAGGGAATGTAAATGTAAAGCAGACATTCCAGGTTCTTTGCCATATCATACATTTGCGTTATCCCCATTTGTTCCGTACAATTTCTTATTTTATCTGTATTTTCTCATTTCCATTTTCTTTCATCAAGCAAAGAAGACAGAAAGCGAGCCTGCAACGCTTCCGATGCAGGCTCTCCATTTTGGTTCCTGAAGTGTAACTGTTCAAAACCAGTTACACTGATTTTTTATTTCTGGATAAATCAGTGATTCGCAGCTGCTTCTCCTCTACAGCAACAGCAGGTAGACCAGATAGATTGCATAACCGACCAGCATAACAATCCCGCAGGACTTTCTCAGTTCCTTATGTTTCACCGTTCCAAACCACAGCAGCACACCGCAAAATGCAGCGATAGCAGTATCGATCAAAAACTTGCTTTCAAAAGGAACCACACAGATCAGCGCCGTCATACCGACTATAAACAAAATATTGAAAATATTACTGCCGACAATATTTCCGATCGCAATACCTGCGTTACCTTTCCTTGCTGCTGTGACAGACGTCACAAGCTCCGGAAGCGAGGTTCCGAATGCAACGATCGTAAGTCCGATCAGACGCTCACTCATTCCAAGAAATCTGGCAATCTCCGATGCTCCGCTGACGGTGAAATCGCTTCCCTTTACAACCAGAAGGCCGCCGATCACGATAAAAATGATTCCCTTCCACACCGGAATATCCTTTTCTTCCTCTTCCTCCTCTATTGCTCCTTTCTTTGACATTACGAAAAGATACGCAAGAAACAATAAAAACAGAAGGAGGAATATCACGCCTTCTGCAAACGTAATAGCAGAATCGGTCACACCAAAAACCAGAAGCAGCAAGGTGATACCTGTCATAAACGGGATTTCATAATACAGCGTCGATTTCTGAATTGCAACATTCGTAATTACCGCCGTAATTCCAAGAATAATCAAAATGTTCAGAATATTACTGCCGACAATATTTCCAATCGTAATTCCTGCGTTTCCATTCAATGCAGCTGTGATACTGACAGCGGCCTCCGGCATGCTCGTTCCCATTGCTACAATTGTAAGTCCGATCACAAGCTGCGGGATTCCCAGCTTTTTTGCGATCCCCGCCGCACCTTCCACAAACCAGTCTGCGCCCTTTACAAGCATCGCAAAACCTGCCAGCAAAATAATCACCTGTAAGATCATACCCTTTACCTCACTTTTCTTTTATTTACAGCAGGGCTGATCTCCGGTGAAATAAAAAAGAGACCCCTACTGCATACATTACAGTAAAAGTCTCGCTGTTTCATCACTTTCCGAGCCACCATTCCCAGGCAGCTGTACTGACGAAAAAGTGAACCATTTCTGGCCAGTTACTCCCTTTTCTCGCTTCTCGATTTTAACAAAAGAAGAAAATACTGTCAATCCATTTTGTGTAAAGCTTGCATCATCCGGCTTTTCCCGGCAGCTCCAAACAGATTCTCTCCGGCATCAGGCCTTTCCCAGCAGCTCCAGGCGGATCTCCTCCGGCATCAGGCTTCCTCCAGTCGCCCACAGAATATGTGTCGCTCCTTCTGCTTTTTTCATAATCTCATCATATCGGGCAGTACTTTCCGGGCTGTGCAGCATTGCCGTATAGCCTTCGAATGCAGCACAGGAAGAGGGTTCGATACAGATCTGCTCTGTGTCATTCAGCAGCCGCATATATCCGGGCAGCTTTTTGTCTTCTACCGTAAATGCCCCATCCAGCACATGACGCATCATTTCATAAACCAGCTGCGATGCACGGCCGACCGCCAGTCCGTCTGCTTCTGTCTTTCCGGTAAGTCCAAGATCCTGCACACAGATACCGCTGCCTTTATCCGATGCCAGTGCGGCTGTCATGCACGGCGCCTGTACCGGCTCGACAAAAAAGCAATGCACCGCATCTCCCCAGATCTGTTTCAGCCCAAACGTAATGCCGCCCGGTGCTCCGCCCACTCCGCATGGAAGATACACAAACAGCGGATGTGTCTCATCCACGGTAATCTGCTGCTCCTCCATCTGCTTTTTGAGCCGTTCTCCGGCCACCGCATACCCAAGAAACAGATCCTTCGAGTGCTCATCATCCACAAAATAGCTTTTCGGATCCGCATCAGAAAGCTTCCGCCCCTCGATCACGGCTCTTCCGTAATCGTCTGCATATTCCTTAACGGTAACTCCTCTGGCGCGCAGCAGCTTCTTCTTCCACTCCTTTGCATCTGCAGACATGTGCACAATGGCCTGATAGCCAAGTGCGGCACTCATAATGCCGATGCTCATTCCAAGATTCCCCGTAGATCCAACCTGTACCTTATATTCAGCAAAAAAATCGCGGTATTCCAGAAGCTTCTCATAGGAATCTCCTTCTTTTAAAATACCATATGCAAGTGCAAGCTCTTCTGTGTGCTTCAGTACCTCATAAATACCGCCGCGTGCTTTTACGCTTCCGGCGATCGCAAGATGACTGTCGCACTTGAGCAGCAGTCGGCCCTTTGGCAGTTCACCGCACTTTTTTCCAAGCTCCTCCTTTGCCGCTGCGATCTCCCGAAGCGGCGATTCGATCATCCCATGGTCTTTCGCCGTTTCCGGAAACAGCTTCGCGATCAGCGGTGCAAAACGTGCAAGCCGCTTTGACGCATCCTCGATATCCTCCCTTTTCAGCAAAAGCCGTTCCTTTTCCTCTGAAAACGGATACATCTGCTCATTGATCCAGCACGTTTCCCGCGCCGCTTTCAGGTCTTCTTGAATACCATCATTCATATTCGATCCTCCATGCTCTCATCCTCATAATAATATCCATTCTTTCATATCTTCTCAAGATCCGGGATTCCCACAGGGATATTCGTTTTTTCATGACTTCCTCCCCATTCCGACACCCTCCAGATACTCGTTCTTTACTATTTTTTATGATGCCATCATATCATGAAAACTGCCTTTTTACTATTTTTTCTTCTGCGTTACTTCACAAATTCCATTGCTCTTTTTCCCCTTTACTTTGCTTATCAAACAGACCTTCAGGATCTACCTGATAAAATCAAGCGGATATTTGCAATCCGCTTCGCTACTTGCTTGATTCGGTTAAATTATACTTCTACAATATCGTCCACACTATATTCCAAATTTACAAAAGTTATCCACATCCTCACCTGCTCTTCCACATATCAGTTCTTTATTTGTTCGAAGCGCGCAGCATTTTAGAAGTGTACTCTGAACAGCATCTTTCTGCCCGCAGCATCCGTATCCCTTACTCACAGCTTGCCATTTCACGCCCTCATTGCTATAATACTTCTCAAATATCTGACTGAATGTAAAGGAGGAGCCCCTATGGAATTTCAGACCTTACTTGAAACACGCCGCAGTGTCCGCAGTTATCTGCCGGGCGGCAAACCAGATGCAGAAACGATCAAAAAGCTCATCGCAGCCGCGCAGGAAGCGCCGTCCTGGAAAAATACGGAGACCGGCCGTTATCACTGTGTCCTCTCCGATGAGATGACTGCAAAATTTCAGGAGACATGCCTGCCACCGTTCAACGCCACACGCAGCATGAACGCCGCTTACCTCGTCGCAACATACGTCCGCGATGTCTCAGGCTACAACGTACACGAAAAGACACCGGAAAATGAAGCCGGAAACGGCTGGGGCTGCTACGACCTCGGACTGCAGACCGAAAACCTGCTCTTAAAGGCGACTGAGCTTGGCTATTCGACCCTTGTCATGGGCATCCGCGATGCCGACGCCATCCGCAAACTTCTCTCCATCCCAGAAGAAGAGAACATCATGGCTGTCATCGCTGTCGGCAAAGCCGCGGAAGCGCCGTTCCGCCCGAAGCGTAAGGCAGTGGAGGATGTGCTGACGATCTGCTGATCGTCTATCCACTGCGGATAAGGATAATTTTTTATGCATTTGTAACTGTTCAGAGCCAAGCAAAATTTCATAAAACAGGCGGAAAATGCTTGCATTTTTAAGCCTGTTTTTGAAATTTTATTTGGCGGATACGCCACACCGACGAAATGCGTAGCATTTTGGAGGTTGGCTCTGAACAGTTACATGCATTTATAGCGCCTGCAATCAGAATTCTTATCATTTTCAGTCAAAATTATATCTGCAGTGGATCCTTTCGCTGCTCCTGGCTCCGTAATGATGTTTTACCAAACGCAAGCTCATAAGGGGATCCGCCCGCTTACAGCAGGTTCCTTCTTATGAGATTCCTTACGAGAGTTTTTTCAGCAGTTTCTCCGCCGCACTCATCACCGCAGCTGTCTCTTCATGCTCCAGCCTCTTCTCCAGGCTCTCTTTGATGAGTTCCCGGTTCTCATCTTCGGCAAGCAGTTCCAGCAGATTGATTGCGCCACACCGCAGCCGATAATCAGGCACTTCCAGATAACAAATGATCCCATTGATCGCACTTTTTCTTCCCAGCACATACTCCGCATAAAAACAGCTCATGCTGCACTGATTCCATTTCTTAATCTGCATGATCCGCTGAAGGTGAGTGGCATAGCCCCTCTTTTCTTCCACATTTTTTCCGCGCGCCGCCGCAACATCCGCCCACGACATGATCGCATAGGACAGCGCCAGCTCATTTTCTTCCTCCTCGACCGCTTTTTTCAGAAACTTCTCCACGTCTTTTCGGTGAAATACCGACAGCGAATCATACGCCTCACACCGTACCACCGCCTTCTTATCACAGGCCAGCCTGAGCAATGCCTTTTTTGCCGCCTTATTTTCAAAATTGATCAGTAGACTCGCCGCGCTGCTCCTTACCAGCGGATCCTTATCCTTTGAAAATTTGATCAGACGCTTCAGGTGCTTTTCTTTCAGTTCAGCTTTCTCCTCGTAAGAGATTAAAAGCTGAAGTTTTTCCTTTGTTTTCATGTGATAAACCTCCCAACCATACCTTAATTACTTTTCTTCTTTCTCCGCTGCGGATCTCATAAAAGATTCTATTTGCTCATTTATAGTTCCATAGATTATTGTTCTCTCATTCACCAAACTATATGATTTAGAAAAGCACCCATCTCATCCTTCCGCCCTCTGCTTCCTCATGCTGAAAATATGCACACTTCCCAAAAGAAACAATCGCCTCCTGCAACACCAGCATATCCAGCTTATACAGGTCTTCCACCTGCACTCTGCCTTTTAACTCCCGCGAAAAAATGTAGCATTCTTTGCATTTCGTTCTTTTCTCCATTTCCTTAAAAACGCTCTCCGTACTGGCCCCCGGATCTTTTACACTGTGCTTTTTCTTCGGATTCAGCTGCCGATCCACCATATTGTTGAAAATCTCATTTTCCTGCTTTTCATTTCCGAGAATATCTTTCGCACGCTGTTTTTTACATTCTCTGAAAAACTGGTCAATAATCGCTTCCTCTGCTTCCCGCTCCCGCATACATTTTGCGCCTTTCTCCAAATGCGCAATCGTAAGCCATGTATAGACCAGCTTTTCCGTCACCTTAAATTCTTTTGCCGCGGCTTCAATCGACGCTCCGCCAGCAACACGCTGCAACACTGCTTTCTCAAGTTTTTCACGTTCCATACCTGTTCTCCCTCTGCATACCTTCTCACGCACTTTGTTTTCTATTTGCTTGCATTTTCTCCACTATAACATACTTCCCCCAAAAAAGAGAAAGTGTCCGTTTCTTCATAATCTTTATGCAAAACTGAAAAATCAACCACCTCTGTTCTAATCATGTTCATCTTTATATTAATTATAACTTTTAGTTTTTATATTTTCTACAATTTTATCAGTTATAACTTTTAAAATTGTATTCTTAACCTTGTTTTTTATTTATAAATAAACTATACTATATTTATCATCAGGAAAGGGAGGCATTATTCATGATCAAACGTGAACTGTATATGAGTCGCATCCGTCCATTTATTGGAACCGATCTGATAAAAGTTATGACCGGCATCCGCCGCTGCGGAAAATCTGTCATGCTGGAACTCATTAAACAGGAACTCACCGCATCAGGTATCAGTCCTTCTCAGTTTATCTCAATCAACTTTGAGGACATGAATTACTCTCATCTGCAAACCGCAAAGGCACTTCACGATGAAATCACAAAAAAAGCAATGACCATCAACGGTAAAGTTTATCTGTTTTTTGATGAAATTCAGGAAGTACAGGACTGGGAAAAATGTATCAACTCTCTTCGCGTCTCACTGGACTGTGACATTTATATCACCGGATCCAATGCCAAACTGCTCTCCGGTGAACTGGCAACCTATCTAGCCGGACGCTATGTCGAATTTATCATTTATCCGTTTTCTTTTTCTGAATTTCTGGATCTTTACCGCCCTATTGCTCCAGATGAACCACTTCAAAAATGCTTTCAGCAATATCTTCTGTCTGGCGGTATGCCATATCTTTCCAATATCCGTTACGCTGAAGAAGCATCCAGACAATATCTTCATGATCTTTTTAACTCCGTTCAGCTGAAAGATATTGTAAAGAGAAATAAAATCAGAGATGTCGACCTTCTGGAACGCATCCTGTCTTATGTTATGGCAAATATCGGCACCACTTTTTCCGCTACTTCGCTTGCTAAGTTTCTGAAAAATGAACATCGCAGCGTTGCGCCGGAAACAATACTGAATTACATCAAATATTGCTGTGATGCTTATCTCTTTTACCAGGTAAAGCGTCAGGATCTTCAGGGCAAACAGATCCTTGCCTCCAATGAAAAATATTATATTGCGGATCATGGAATCCGCGAGGCAGTCTTTGGCAACAATCGAAAAGACATCAACCTCACATTAGAAAATATCGTTTATCTAGAACTGCTTCGCAGAGGATATACGGTTACCGTCGGCAAAACCGGCGAAAAAGAAATAGACTTTGTCTGCGAGAAACGCGGTGAAAAATTGTATATTCAGGTAACTTATCTGCTTGCTTCCGATGAAACCATCAATCGCGAATTTAGTGCCTACGACAACATCCGCGATAATTTTCCGAAATATGTCGTTTCCCTGGACGAGTTTGACATGAGCCGCAATGGAATCAAGCACCGTAATATCCGGGATTTCCTTTTAATGCCAGAATGGAATTAATCCTCTGCCCTTCGAAGCACAATGCCAAGAAGGGCATTTTTTCTTCTATATACTCTACTTTTTATATCACATCACCCCTTCAAATTCTCTTCTGCAAAATGCACTAAATTGGTTCTTATCCACTTTCCTTAAATCCCTTTTACGCTACCATTGACAGCCTTATCAAAATTCTTACTACACAATAAAATACCGGCCATAATATATGTACGTTATTTTTCTTTTCATTTAATCTACCTACTTCTCTTCCAGTCTGCTGATTTCCATACTAAACACAAAGTCATTCAGGTCATCATCATTATAATAATCGTTGCAATGGAATATCAGATGGCTAGGAGTTATCTCTTCCATATACATTGCACAGCCATTACTCAACGACCCCCACAACTCCGGACAGTCAGGATATTCATATCCGTTACAAATTACGAGATTTCCCTCTTTTAAAACAACCTCAAGTTCAAACTCTTTTGGCATTTCATCTTCTGGAAATATCAGCTGCGGAAATTTTCTTTTTTCCTTTTTTAACTCCTTTCCCTTTGCATAAATTTTTCCTTCAAATTCATCCAAATGAAATACAATCGCCTGCCTGCACGGAGAGTCAACACTGATAAACGAAAATTTCAGCCGATAACTTCCTTTCTGATCAAGTCGATAAAATAAAATTAATTTTCTTCCCTTATACTCCATTTCAAAATCATTATCGCCTAACTGATATGCTAATGGTATCATATTTACTTCCCTCCCATTCTTTCCTTCTGCTTTTCCGACAGCCTCAGCACCCGCACCGTCACAGTATCTCCTGTCACACAGTATTCCATCTCCGCCCCGCATTTGAAGCAGCGCAGCTCTGTCTTTGTCCCGTCCGCGGATCTGCCGAAAATATGACCACAGCAGCTGCAGCTTAATCATCCCGTAATCCCCGTTTTTATTTTCGAATATTTGTTCTGATTATATATCGAACATTTGTTTCTGTCGACTGATTTTTGTAAAATAAATACTATGAACTTCCTGAAAAATTAACTCTCGATGGCTTCATAACAGGTATGGGAAGTCTTAGTAAATTATTTGTAATGGTTCATATTGCAAACCTTTATCTATTCTATATTTCTTTAAAAGTTGATAAAATTTTCTTGATATAATCAGTAAATCATAATTATCAATACACTTCTTATCCAACGTTATGGGCATATAATATACACTGGTATCATTTAACATTTCTTTTTTTATTTGAATAAACGAAATTCCACTTAACAAACCTGCCTTTAGATAAACTCGTTGCATTCCACACTTTGGACACTTTACAATACTTACGCTTTTATTGCACACAATTGATTCAATAGGCAAAGATTTCTGAAAGTACATCTGGTAAAATTCCGGAATTATTTCATCTGTATTTTTCTTTCTGATATGCCAATACTCAAGGCCAATCCAGTTTGTCCCAAGTATTTCCTTAGCTGTTTCGTTGCAAAATAATTCATTTGTTAATCTGGCATTAGTTACACAAAAGTACCTCCTCTTCTTCAATCTCTCCATACTATCTACCCGAAGCTCTTGAATTTGTTTCTTATGACGATATCCTTCACGTCTAAAAACATTTGCTCTATAAGGACATTTCATAATCATATCTTTCCACCTATCATCAACATGAATCTTTTCCACAAGACACTCTAATACAAACCACTCTGCCCCTTGCATTTCCTCTTCACTATAATGATTTTGAATTTGCGGATATTCTCCCAGCAGATAAATACCGAAATACCTCAAAAATTTTTTGTATGCCTGGTTTGCATCTGATAATTCAAAATAGTAGCAACCCAAGTACACATCTTCTTTATATTCAACTTGATATTTTTCCAGAAATTTTTTTAAATATTTGCTTTTTTTCAAACAATAATAATGCAATTTTTCCATATTTTCTTTTTGAGGCCGATAACATTTTTTACTGATACCGGCCATTTCTCCTTTAATTACTTATCAATCAGTACCATTGCGTATAAATTATTCTACGGGCAACCATTCTCAAAATTCTTGAATTCTTATATACCTTATTTTTTCTCTAATTTCCTACTTTTTATCATGGTAACAACAAGCACCACCATGCTAAAATTCCCGTATCTTTATCCATCACATTCTTGTTCTGTAACAGATGTTTTATTTTCCCTTTGGGCCAAACAGGAAAAATACGATTTAGCCAATAAGTCTTTTCTGGCTGCGGCAATTGAAAAAATACTTTTCCGTCTTCTTCTACATAATTTGTTTCCCCGACAAGTTTTTTGATCTGATCACATACTTTATCTGACAAAGCAGTTTTTGAAATGGCATTCATGAAAAACAAATCCATCATTTTATCCCTCCTTCCTTCCCGATAGGCAAGGAAGTGCTGAATTACTCTTGAATCTTCCAACGTAACAATTCCAGGCGAGCAAATAGTTCCTGTTATTCTCCAGATTCCATTATCTCCCCAACAACAATGTAAAAATGAACTGTTTGCGCCATATCCTTCCATCTCAAATGCTTTTTGTATTTGCCGAAACATTTGCATTGTAATCTTTTTGCCCAAATACCGCTTCGTAACATAAATTTCTATACATACACGCTCAAACACATCTTCCTCATATTTTATTTCTATTTGATATTCCGGAAATGCATACTTGTTTTTGCCGTCCGTATAAAAAGTTATATAAGTTCTTCCTGTTTCATCTTTATATTTTTTCCCATAATAATATTTTTTCAGTTCCAGCTTTTTAAAAGTTTCTTCTTTTCCTTTTCGAAATGTCTTTCCGCAAGGGCTGCCATTTGTATTATCCGGATTATCATAATGATATCCAAATCTTTCATATTCACATCCTAATATCTCATTGACTTCTTTTGCCATTCTGACTATACTGCCACAATCAATTTTTTCCGGTGCATCTGCGATATTGAATCTCATGTAATAATAATTTTTCATAACTCTCCTATAATGCTCCCAGACTTTTAAAAAATAATCACATTGCAAGACAATACAACTTTACGAATATTCATAAATATTAATCGGTTCTGCTAATATGTAATCTCCCGTTTTTATTTCATCAAACCATTCTTCCAAATCTTCTGCCACATATTTTTCATCAAAAATATCACCAAACACCATTTCCACATAGCATTTTGGAGAAAAAGCATTTAAATAATATTTTTTTCTCTTTATTTCTACAAAAGTATAGACGGTACACGCAGATTCATTTCCAAAATATTTATATATCAACCCATTTTTTCTAAATGAATATCTGCAACAATATCTATATCCTGGGAAAAATTCAATCCTTGTTTTATTCTCCTTACTGTCTTTTTCATTGTAATTATACCAATATTGCTCTAAATATATATCAACCCCTTTCTGCTTATATTTCTGACAAAATGGTTTCATTCTTTTCTGAAAAAGCTTCCAGCAATGCTCTTCCCATTGTATAATTTCATTTTTAAGTTCTTTACTGTATATTTTTCTCATTAATACTTTGTCCCCCATATTCTCCAATGATTTATTGCTTTTACCTTATTTTTATTCCATCAATTTAGCTGCCAATGCCACTTTTTATGAGGATTACCTTGATTTAAATGCGGAGAATGCAGTTCAAACGAATTACTCACATCGCCTCCAAACCTCTATATCTTCATTTCCACGCACATATTGCCCCTTGGGAAGTTCTGCATTTTTTAAGTTATAATGTTTTCGATTTCTCTCAGAATAAACATAAGACAGCCCTGTACAAAGCGACAAATCCCCGTCTTTCACATTCATATTGAAAACAAATGTTTTAAGACTTTTCATCGTTTTGAGGAAACTCAG
Source organism: Lachnospiraceae bacterium (assembly GCA_902363665.1). Taxonomy (GTDB): domain Bacteria; phylum Bacillota; class Clostridia; order Lachnospirales; family Lachnospiraceae; genus Choladousia. Next base: position 15,105 of record CABJAW010000030.1, read on the forward strand.
ATCCGGTAATTCATTGCTTCCGGAAAGTTCCAGCAATTCAAGATGATCCAATTCACCCAGTACAGAAAAGTCTTTTATTTTAGGGCAGTTTTCAATCCGTAACGCCTTAATCGACTTCTTTATTTTTTGCAGCGCACTGATATCCTCCAGGTATTTATTGTAATATAAGTACAGACATTGCATTCTGGAAGATTTCTGTATTCCCTCCAGCGATTTTATTTTACACTGAATTATTGTAAGCGTATCCAGTATCGGACTGCTGAACGCTTCTGTTAAATCCTGCTTCTTATAACCGGAAAATCCCAAACTTTTCAGCGTGCTGATTTTTTTATAATTTCGATATCCACGACTCGTCACATGAATATCCTGAAGTCCGGTAATTCTTTCACAATCAAGCTCCGTAAAAAATCTTTCTCCCGCGCCATAAACTGTCGAACATTGAAGACTCTTTATTTCAGGCATTTCGTATAACGGTGAATAATCAAATCCGTCCCCTGCATTCTCTGCCGGAATAATCCGTAAATATCTTAAAGTCGGACACTTTGTAATAAAATCAATATTTTCAGCGATGATCATTGCCTTTTCTATTTTTTCACGGTTAATAAGCTCAATTTGTTCTTCCAGATTATGTGAAGATTCTTTTATTACTGGCGAGAAACACCGAACATCCTGCGGATGCTTTATCACAATCGCATCATAAATATTTGCAGGATACGTGATCCCGGTAAAAATAAATCCCTGCCGTGAAATCCATCCCCTGTACAATATCTCAGCGTCCGTAATCACTTCAATATCGGTTAGCATAATTTCTCCGATTTCATTCAAACCGTCTCCATAGCTCAATATCTTCATTTCCACGAGTCACTTTTCCTTTTGGCAAATCTCTATTTTTCATGTTATAATGCTTTCTTCCTCTTACACAGGCTGCATAGGACAAATCTTTGCAGGGTGTAAGATCTCCATCCAATACATTAACAGAAAAAACAAACATTTTCAGATTTTTTAACTTTCTGATAAACGAAAGACTGGGTATTTCATTGCTTCCAGAAAGATCCAACAACTCCAGATTTTCAAGTTTCTCCAGTACAGAAAAATCTTTTATTTTCGCACAGTTCTCAATACGCAGCGCTTTCAGACTATTTTTCACTCCTTCCAGTTCTGAAATATCGCTCAAAGAACGATTGTCATATAAGTATAAACACTGCAGCTTTTTCATCTGCTGACATCCATCCAAAGACTTTATTTTTGATCTCGTTAAATCGAGCGTATCCAGTTTTTTAAGGCTGCTTAGTTCCTGTAAATTTTCCTTACAATAGCAATTCACCTGCACACTCTTAAGTTCTCTTGCTTCACTCAGATTTTCTATAAAGCAATCATCAATACAAATATACTCCAACGTAGGAAGTTTGCTCAAATCCAGTTTCATCTTCGGTATGATAAATGGTTGTTCGTTATTCACGATTGAAAGTCCCCTGATATTTTCTAAATTGTATAAAGGACGAATATCATATATTTTTTCAAGATTTCCACTTTTTCTTTTCTTCAATTTTAAAAATTCTCTCAGCGGCAAGCGAAGCTCTATGCTCAGATGTTCCAAACGGGTACTTTCATTGAGAAATTCGAAATTCTCCATCCCATATACATACGCACTCCGAATATCTTTTTCATTTAAATAGTCAATCAGCTGTTGCAACCGTAAATCTTCTATTAACAAACCATCCGCTTCTTTTACTGGATTTGTAACCGGATAAAATGGCATCCCAGCTCTATACTCAATACATCTTGTATCCATTATTTTCCTTTCATTCTCTCTTTCTGCTTTTCCGACAGCTTCAGCACCCGCACCGTCACAGTATTACCAGTCACACAATACTCCATCTCCGCCCCGCATTTTGGACAGCGCAGCTCTGTCCTTGTCCCGTCTGCGGATCTGCCGAAAATATGGCCACAGCAGCTGCACGCACTTAACAACTTAATCATCCCGTAATCCCCCGTTTTCTTTTTTCGAATGTTTGTTCTGATTATATATCGAACATTTGTTTCTGTCAACTGATTTTTGTAAAATAAATACTCTTCTCACTGAAATAACAGTGGAAGAGTATTTGTGCCTGTCCTTTAAGCAGTCTTCACGATCGCAGTAAACCCTTTTTCCTGCAGCTGCCGCGCCATCGCCTCTGCGTTTTTCTTTTCTGCGAATGCGCCACACTGTACGACGTAGCGCATCTTCTGAGATGAATTTGATGCCCCGTCTGTTTTACTGCTTCCGGCATCCTGCTTTGTCTCCCCGCTATCTGACGCGTCGGAAATCCTGCGTTTGAATTCGCTCCATGTCCAGCTCGTCCGGTACTTATTATTATGAACGTATGGAGCCGGGCATACTTTATTTACGATGTCATAATGACGCAGGACATTTTCCGCCGAAATACCGAGTTCTTTTCTCAGCTTCTTTACCAGCCATACGCACGCTTCCTGCGTTTCCTCAGTAAAATACCACTTCTGATCGTCTGCGCTCGTGCTGTCGCCATCGCATTTGCAGCATAATTCTATGCTGATCGTATTTGCATTCCGCGCATAGGGATGCTTCTGCGTATAATACCCTGCTGTACCCACCGCCCAAACGATGGCGTCATGCGAACATCTCTGATAAATCGTTCCGTCCCAGTAGATGTAGTAATGCGCGCCTGTTCCATCTGATGCAAGCTCGCGGCTCTGTCCGACCACGCCGAGATAGTGAATCGCAAGATACTGCTTTTTGTTACCCCGGAGTGGAACCGATGCGAAAGAAATGGCATTTATAATTTTGTACTGCATTTAGTTATCACCTCCCCCTTAAAAAATATTACCGACACGTTTATGACAAAGGCTTGCATTTATTCTGCTTAAGCATTGTCATATTCCTGCCATGCAAAGTAAAGATTAATTATTTCACGTTCTAGCTTAACGTTCCAACGGCTCTTTTCCCATCCAAAATAGTCACATATTTTTTTACTGTCAAAACGAGATTCATTTATCGGCATATTTCCCATAAACGTCAGTTGACTTACTGGTGTTATTTTTTTTGATCCAATCATCAATGCCACAAGAGAACCTGTTGTATCTGGGTATTTCTTCAATGCACATGGATAATACTGTTTTAAAATTGGAAGGCAAGCCAGTTCTTCTTTTGTCGGCAAACTTTCACCAATCCAACGATATACAAATATCACTGGTATGATATGTCCAGGCCAACAATCCGTTTCTCCTACTTTCTGAAAAATAATATACTTTCCATAGAGTCCTTTTTCCTTACTGTACTCGCTTTCCAGTCGATACGCATAAACATCGCCAACCTGCCATGTACATTTATAAAGACGATACTTTGAAACCTTCTTTTCCGGCGGCTGCGGGGAAAGCAGCTTAGTTTTCAGCTTTTCCAGCGTTCGCATCCATGCCTCCACATACTTTCCACCGTCATCTTCCCAGCGTGCCAGCTCTGCTTCCGGATGATCCAGAAAATACAATGCCTTTTCTTTTACTTCCGGTGTCAGCCGACCATAATTCCACAGTGTATCTGCCAATGCGTACCAGAAAAGCGGCTCTTCTTCCTCTATCCCGATGCAGTCTCCATCTTTTTCCATCAGCTTCTTCAGTGCTTCCTCGTTCGAATTACCACGCCGCAGCAGATCCACATAATCTCCGCGGATATCACTGGCTGTATCGTTTGAGTATAACGCTGTGCCCCATACGCCCATGTTTTTACCTCCTGAAAAAGGATTACTGGCAAGTTATATTTTACCGTTTTATTTTCTCTAAATTATGAATGCTTTTCCAGATATTTATCCAGATATTTTTTCATATCACAATATATTGGTTCAAGAGATATTTCCGGAATCCCCATTTCTTCCAGCCGCTCTGGTGTCACACCATAGTCAACATACCATGGTGTAATTTCACATAAATTGATTCCCATAGATTCTAAAAATGCCGCCTCTTTCTCCTCTATATACATTTTTGAGTAACCTTCATGTGCTGTATTTAACAAACAACAATAATTATCTTTGTAAAAGCATAAATCCATTGGAGCATTCGGATAATCCCAGTTAAATAGTCCCCCAACCCGTACAAGCGTCTCCAGGCATTTCATATCTGAACGATAGTAAGCAATTCGATAAATATGC
>CABJAW010000031.1 GCA_902363665.1 Lachnospiraceae bacterium
CCCTCTCAGGTCGGCTATGGATCGTCGGCTTGGTAGGCCGTTACCCCACCAACTACCTAATCCAACGCGGGCCCATCCTGTACCACCGGAGTTTTTCACACTGTATCATGCGATACTGTGCGCTTATGCGGTATTAGCAGCCGTTTCCAGCTGTTGTCCCCCTGTACAGGGCAGGTTGCCCACGCGTTACTCACCCGTCCGCCACTCGGTATTAAACTCTCTGATAAAATGTGTTTGATTCGGTCAGAATAACTACTTGGCTATTCATTCCCTTTTTACTGTTTTTAAAGGTCAGTTCCTTGAATACAATAGAAAACTGCTCCGCACTTTTCTATTGTCATGAATAAAACTTTTTAAGAATTTTCAAGGTTGTTTCACTGTTCAGTTATCAAGGTTCTTAAGTTGTTTCTCTGTTGTCCCCCTACCGGAGCAACTCTGATATCATATCACAGCTTTTTCAGTTTGTCAACAACTTTTTTCAACTTTTTTATTTTTGTTTATCGGTGCTGTTCTCATTTCTGAGGTTTGCATCCGGCTTTTTCTGTGTCTCTGTGGTGTCTTCCGCAGCGACGTGTTACATAATACCACCACCTTCCTCAGATGTCAACACTTATTTTTGAAATTTTTCAATTTTTTTGTATTTTATATTTTATATCTATTTTTCATACATTTTAGACTATTCTTTTCATCTTACACTTCCTCTTTTCCTGTGCCTTTCTGCTATTACGCTTTATCTGCTTTAGGCATCAAATGCATAAAAATTCACCGCATTCCATCCATTTCGAATCATGCGGTGAATTTAACCGAGTCAGGCAAACAGCAAAGCGAATTGCAAATATCCTCATTAACCCATGTCAGGCAACGCTGCGAATTACGACGATCCACTTCGTTTTACTCTTTTGTCTTTTCATTGATAAACTGAAGCTTCGTCTTGGAATACATGATCTTCTGGCTGTGATAAAGGCCAAAATAACCGGACTCCAGATAGCCGACCGACACCGCAATCAGAAAAAACGGCATACAGTCAAATCCAAATAACTCAAAGCTCAGCAGCAGCGAGGAAATCGGTGCGTTTGTGACACCGCAGAATACTGCTGCCATACCACAGGCCGCAGTAAGTGACGGGGAAATACCTGTGGTCTGTCCGAACAGACAGCCAAATGTCGCACCGACAAACAATGTCGGGACGATCTCACCGCCCTTAAACCCGCAGGACAGTGTAATCGCCGTAAAGACCATTTTTAATAAAAAGGCCTCCGGCACCGTTTCTCCGGAAATTGCCTTCTCTACGATATTCATGCCGGTTCCCAGATAATCTGTCGTATGCAAAAGCTTTGTGAGCACAATAACCAATACACCGCCAACTACTGCGCGCAGCCATGCATTTTCTATGTTTGTCTTAAAAAAGCGCTCTGTCCGATGCAAGATCTCGCAGAACAGTATGCTCACTCCCGCGCACAGCAGCGCCAGCAGAACAATGAGAACACCGTTTTTCAGATCAAAATTCACTGATGCCGGGATGGTAAAATGTTCCCCGTGTGCCCCCACCATCTCCGCAATCTCCCTCGCAATCAACGCAGAAATAGCACATGGTACGAGCGCTGCATATTCCATAATTCCGATGCTGATTACTTCCATTGCAAAGATCGCCGCGGTCAAAGGTGTCCCAAAAAGTGCTGAAAAGGCAGCACTCATACCGCACATAATCATCGCTTTCTGGTCATACTCATCCAGCTTCAGCCATTTTCCGATCGTCCCGCCAAGGCTTCCGCCAAGCTGCAGCGCCGCGCCCTCTCTTCCGGCAGAACCGCCGCATGCGTGCGTCAGGATAGTAGACGCAATGATCAGCGGAGACATGCGAAGCGGCACGTATTTTCCGGACTGGATTCCTTCCAGCACACGGTTCGTATCGCTTTTATATGGATCGAATCGATACATTGCGACAATCACCAGACCGGCAAGCGGCAGCAGATACAGCATCCACTCATGTGTCTGCCGAAATCCTGTCACAATTGTAATACAGCGGCCGAACAGCCCAGCCACAAATCCAAGCACCACGCCGCATACACAGGCCAGCAGCAGCCAGCGCCCCAGTATGTATACTCTGCCCACACATTTTTTTACAGATTCCCTGATAAAATTTTCCATGATTCTCCCTCTTTTCCCCTTCTCTTTTCTGGTTGCAGCGTAGAACGTATGTAAAATACTTTCTTCAAAATTCTTATTTTTCCGCCGTTTTTTTCAAGCACGTTCCAGCCATTTTGCTGTACAAATCACAGCTGACATCTGCATTACAGCAAATACAGCCTTATATCACATTTATGCAATTGCGTACTTTTACTCTCCTGCATACGCATAAGCATCCGCGATCCGCTCACAGTTCTCGTAAACCACAGCGCCCTCTTCCCAATAGCTAAACGCAATCAGTGACTGCGCATCCAACAGTTCTTTTCCAATGCCTGCTCCAAGCCGTTTGTCAATCCGCGCCGCGATATCATTTTCTTTTCCGCTTACCAGATCAACCACAAGCCGTGGATCTGACTCCATGATTTTTCCGCTGTAAATAACAAGCGTGCCGTATGTACTGGTATCCTCATATACTTTCCCGGCATCTTCTATCACAGCTTTCGTGAGCGCTTCGGTAAGCCCCTCATAAAACGCATTGCTTCTCAATCCGTTTTTATCATTATAGAAATCCACGCCGATTGCGTGTATCATCTCATGAAGCACCGTATGGCACATCCGTGCATCATTCTCTTTGTACTGCTCCACATCTTCCTGATTCAGAAAAATTTTTCCGGTTCCGTCCGAAAAGCCGCCGATCGTTTCCGGAATTGCATCGGAAGTCCAGACCTCGATTGCTTTCATTTTTTCGGCCAAATCAACCTGATACGTCTTCTGAAAATAATTAGTAAGAAGCTCCCTCGCATCCGAAATCCAGCTGTAATCAGATTCCTCAAGCACTGTCCCTGCCTCCTCCCACTGAACACTTTCAGTATACAGATCCTGCATCCCGTCCAGGTCCTCCTGAAGGCTCTCTGCATACATGCTCAGGTCATTTAACTGCAGCTGGCTCATCTGCACGCCCGCCATGCTCAAGTCTGTTTGTTCCGTCTCTGCTTTTGTCCCGCACATCCAAAACTGCAGAAATACAGCTCCAATTGCAGCCAACAGTGTGCCGCATCGTAGAAGCGGTTGTTTTTTCTCTTGTTTCATCTTTCTGTTCACCTTTTCATTCTTACTTCTCCGTTTTCTGCTCTCTGCGCCTTATTATACTACCATTTCCCGGCGCTGACCATTCCCGGCTTTAATTTTTATTATCGTTCAGAACCACGCAAAACGTTTGCGTTTTTAAAAAAACTTGTAACCTTCCGCTCTGTTTACTTGTATTATTAGTGAAGGTACCTCAGGAACAACTAAAGGAGCACTCATGACATGAGAGAACCAGTACAGAAACTGGTCGAACGCTATCAGCAGAATCTTTACGCAGCCGCTTTTAATGTCTGCAAAAACCAGATGGACGCGGAAGATATCGTGCAGGAAGCGTTTCTCCAGTATTACACAAGCAAAAAAGAATTTGACGATGAGCAGCATATCCGTGCATGGCTGATTCGGGTCGTTATTAATAAAGCAAAGAACTGTAATCTTACTTTCTGGCGGCGCAATAAATGCTCGCTTGACGATTATATCGAAACATTAGTGTTTGAAACGCCGGCGTCTAAAGAACTATTTGAGGAAGTCATGAAACTTCCGGAAAAATACCGGATTGTAATTCACCTGTTTTATTATGAAGATTATTCCGTGCGCGAGATCGCCGATATCCTGAAGCTTTCAGAAAGTAATGCAAAGGTACGGCTGACGCGTGGGCGAACGCTGCTGCGGAATGTGTTGAAGGAGGAATGGGACGATGACAAATAAAGAAAAGTACAAAATGGCATTTTCTGCATTACAGCCCTCTGAACGCTTGTCGTGGGAGGCAGAACGTATGATGAGATTACAGAAACAGAAAAAAATGAAACTTGCAGCAGCAATCATCAGCGGTTGCATCCTTGTCGGCGGCACCGGAACGGCATACGCCGCAAACGTCGGCGGTATTCAGCGCACGGTCCAGACCTGGATCCATGGCGATCAGACAAGCGCCACACTTGAAATCAGTGGAGATGGTTCGTATCAGATGAATTATACCGATGAAAACGGAGAAGAAAAGACCATTGGCGGAGGCGGTGTCTCGTTCGGAGCGGACGGCAGCGAGCATCCGATCAGTGAGCAGGAAATTCTGGAACAGCTGAATGCCCCGGACGTTGAATATGAAACGGATGGAAGCATCTGGGTCTACTATCAGAATCAGAAAATTGAGATCACTGACAAATTCGACAAGGACGGCGTCTGCTACGTGAAAATCAAAAACGGAGATGAGCTGCTGTATCTGACCGTGAAATACCAGAACGGTTTTGCTTACTCGACCAAATGCTATATTGAGCCATGGGCGTTTAACTGATAAAACAGCGCTCTGCGGCAGTTTTCTTTCTGCACGCAGGGCGCTGTTTTTATCCATTACTTCTTATAATATGATGTAAGTGTCAAAAGTATAAATTGCGTTTGTGCTCGCACAAATAAGCAATTTATGCTTATTGACACGCCGAACACCGAAAACGGAATAAAATGGTGTGAACACGCCATTTTATGGGAGTTTGAGGTGTTCGAGGATTGCGGGAATTGCATAGCAATGGAGCAATCCGGTTACATCAGTGAGTGGCAAAATTTATTTTTGACACTCACATCATAATATAATAATACACCTTCGTCTCATACGGTCGCACAGTCAGCTCTTCGTTGTACGCGGCCTCGGCATAGTTGCTGATCAGAAGCTCCGCCTGTCTGTCCCTTACGGATAACCATCTCCGCCGCCTGTTCCGCTGCGCTTTTTCCAGTGTGCATAAACCGTGATATTTTTCGTCACTTTGTATGATGGTAACTATTCAGAACCAGCTTTACTCAAAGATGAAATCAGGGTGACCTGAGATTGCATTTTTGATTGCTTGGTAAGCATTATCTCCCTGCTTGTGTGCCGTGCCAACGTAGGACATGATTTTCAGATAATCTCTGGCACCTTCCTCAGTTCGGAAGCATCCAGATACTTTGGTCTTGACCTTTATCATCCGAAGATCACGTTCCGCCTGGTTGTTATCAAACGGGACATTGAAGTTATGGATAAAAAGGCAGACTGAGGCCTTGTAATTCGCAAGGCGTTCTACCAGGGCAAGGATTTTTCCTTTTTTCTTCCGGCCACGTTTTTTCTCCGTGGTTTCGGGAAGTGGATTTTCCTTCCGGGCCTGTTCGATAAGTTCATCATACTTCTTATCGAACTTATGATAGTGATAATAGCTCAGAGAGTCCTTACCTTTCTCTACAGCTTTATCTTTGACCTTTTTCATTTCCAGTAAAAGGTCTGTAAATGCAGATGCCCACTTCTGCTCAGGATGATTTTCATCAATCCCCGTTAATTCACGGAGAAGATGGGCACAGCAGACTGCATGCTGAATATCCGGATAATTCCAGTAGGAAGACCAGCAGTCATGCATGGCAATCCCTTTGAATTCCGGGAGAACACCGCATTGTTCCATGCCTGCGCTTCCACGTTTGGGACTGATATCAAGATAGGTGTATTCACAGTTTGAGGCATCATGAACCCACCAGAGTTTTTTATCCACTCTGATTCCTGTTTCGTCGAAATGTCCAAGTGCAGAACCAATCATTTTATCCTTGATTTTACCTACTGTTTCACTCAGACTGTCAGCGCATCTTTTTACCATGCTGCTGATTGTTCCTGTTGCAATTGGAATGTTAAAACAATCCACCGTTGATAATATCATCCGCGGCACAAGCAAAAATCCAAAGGTCCGCACGCTTCACAAGATTTCAAACGTCTTTGGAATGACTTTAAGTGAATTTCTTGATTTTCCAGAGCTGAATAATTATTCCTTCGATGATGAAGAAGATTCTGAGCAATAATCTGAGCTGAGACCTTTTGGCGATAACCTTTCCACCTGACGCCTTAAACGCACTCTGCAGACTATACAAACGTTCTGAGCCGTGGTATACTGATCTCACGGAAAGTCAGAACACAGAAAAGGCGGTCTACCCTCTTCGGAGGGGCAACCCTCCAGACGAAAGAAAGGAGGGATGCCGATGTACGTTACATACTCTGATTTAATTCAGGCAGGTATCTTCATCGTCTCTCTCATAGGATTGTGCTACACAGTCTTTGGGAGAAAAAAATAGCCGCCCACTACTCGCAATAGTGAACGGCTGGTGCTAAAAAGTACCAAGTTTTCATCTTATCAAGGGTAGACCGTGTGTTTCTGGCTTTCCCTTTTCTATACTATAACACTTCTTTTTTGATTCTTCAAGTGTTTTCAATTGAACTTATCTGAGACTATATGAAGAAAACGTCTTCCTACCATATCCCCCAGCAGCTCCTCCAGCAGATTCTCCTGATACCCGGCCATCTGCTCTTCTTTCACACACCTTGCCGTCCCGCGAAGCAGGGGATGGTGAAGCTGCTCCAGCTTTACCAGACCATTTTCTGTGATGTGTTCTGCGGAAATGCTCTTCTGATAATCCTCCGGGGACATACGCCAGATCTGAATCCCGTCTCCGAATTTCTGCCACAGCCGGTCGGCAATCCGCATTCCGTCCGGATCGATATCGCCGCTGTAGTAAATGGATGCGCCGCTTTTTAAAAGCAGCGGAAGCAGTTTCTGCGCTGCCGCGCGTGGCTGGCCGGAGGTGCAAAGCAGCGTATACGGCAGGATTTTCTCGCCGGTATTTTTCTGTTCGCCCTGCTTTTCCTCACCGCTTTTTATCAGATGGGCCACCAGATAGCTGAAGACCATCTCATTCTCCACAATATAAATCCGCTCTCCGAGCGGCTCTGCTCCGGTTACTCCGCGCAGGTTCTCCATCGTGATCACAAAGGGCTGGCGCAGTCTGCAAAACGCCTCATAAGCAGGATGTGCCTGCTGTCCCAGGTAGAGCAAAAGCCCGAATGCATGCAGACTTGAAGAAACATTGTCCGGCAGGATCCCGGCCTGCTCCATCCGCTCACGCCACTCATAGGAATTTTCTGGCAGCTCTGCCTGTTCCAGCCAGCATACTGCCTGTGTCAGAAGCTGGCCGGGCAGCGTTCCACGGTCAAAATAATGCGGATTGCCCGAAATATCCGCTGCAAATACGGCAAGTGGAACTTCAAGTTCATCCATGTTTCTTCCTGCCTCCAGCCTTGTAAATGCCTTCGCGATATGGCATACCAGCTGTTTTGTCTGCTGCGGGTCTTCGGCGTATTCCCGGTTCAGGATCTGATAACCATACTTTTTTTGTGAAAATGCCGCTTCAAACCACCTGACTGCTGCGGACTCCTGGCCTGTTTTTTCAAAAAGAACCGCTGCGGTTTCCTGCCAGAAATCGTTTTTTTCTTTTTCCTTCGTTTCTTTTTGTTCCTGCCTTGAGCACAACGGCTTTCCAAAGTATTCCTCCAGAAGTGCTTTCAGTTCTATCGGCGCAAACCTTGTTTTCTGCAATCCTGCCTCAAATTCAGAAACAGAAAAACGGACCTCTTCCCCATAATATATTTTTCCGGTAATCCCGCCGACTGCGCGGCGTTCTTCTTCTGAAGCGCCGTGCAGCGTGATTTTCCCGGCTGCCCTTCCGTAGGAGCGCCATTTTTTCCAGAGCTCCCCGAAACAGCGTCGATATTCTTCCCTGCTTTTAAAGTAGGTCGCACATTCCCTATCCTTATTATTGTGCATCCAACACTCTCTCCCGTCCATTCCACGTGTAACGGATCACAGTTACCGTTTTTGAATTCTGCGGGCGCAGCAGCTCTGCAATCCGCAGTCCTCTTACCGTATCAAAACAGCCCCACAGTGCCTGTGAATTCATGATGTAATCAAAATCAAGCTTTTCCACAAGCTCAAACATACTGCTGATGTTTTTGTCATCGACTCCGGCAAACGCTTCATCGAGCGCTACCATCCTCGGATGATCCTTTCTTTCCGCCTTTTTATACTGTGCGTTCACGGCTGCAAAAAGCGGAACGTACATTGCCATCGCCTTTTCACCGCCGCTGAAGCGGTTGAAAGCCGCGTTCGTCAGAAGCTTTTTCGGTTCCTCTCTTCGCTGGAAATACATATGGAATTCAAACCATTTCCGGTAATCCAGTGCATCTCTTACGAGCTCCATGTAATTGATGATTCCGTTTCCCTCTTCTACCTTCATCTTCTCCATGCGGATCCGGCTGCGGAAGTGAGCAGCCACCCGTTCAATATCCTCCATCGATAAAAGCGACCGGTCGCGAAGCAAAATCTGCTCCAGCTCGGCGGTGTCAAGCTCGCTGTCATTTTCCGCCTTGTGCGGCTTCCAGTCCAATGAGAAGCTCAGTCCCATCGAGGTGTCCATCGCTTTCATAAGGTTTGACATATCCGTCACCCACTTCCGGCTCTCTGCGATCCGGTCTGTCAGCTGCTGGCTGATTGTCTGTGAAAGGATATCCTCAAACAGCTCCCGGTCTTTCTTCTGGATCAACAGCTCTGTCTCATCGATTGCTGCCTTTAAAATCTTGTAAAATTCCTCCAGATAAACCTTCTTACCGTTCCAGACGGATACGACGCGCACACGACTGCGCAGTGCGCTGCCGCCCTCTTCCCCGTCTGGCTGTGCCGCCTCAAAGCAGTTTTCCACGGAAGTTCCGTAATTGATCAGGCTTCCATTGTGTTTCTGATAGACCTGCAGAAGCGAATTCAGCAGTTCACCGGATTCTCTGTTTTTGTCACTCTCCCGGAGAAAACCTGCCGCCATTTTGGCACATTCCGGCAGTGATCTGCCCTCACGGTCCAGTACAAGCTTCAGAGAAAGCTCTTCCTCAAAATACGTTCGGAGATTTGTCTCTGTCTCAATTTTCCGCTGCAGCTCTTCCTTTCTCTTCGGCTCCTCTCTTTCCAGACGATTCAGACGGTCTGCAAATACTGCGAGTCCTTCGCGCAAAGAAGCAGTATCTCTTTCTATCTGTTTCAGTTCTTCGCGCAGCTCCTTCAGCCGATTTGCCTTTTCCGCAATATCCGGCCGGCTTAAGTAGTCTTCGTACTGGCGGATCTGAATCTCACACTCTTTTCTTTTTGTCGTATAGCCGCGTTTTTCGACGAACGCATCATCCAGCTGCTGCTCATCGCGTTCCATTGCATCCCGTTTCAGCGCAGCATTGTTTTGTTCTGTTGCCATCTGCAGCACGTTCTGGCGGATTTCCTGCCAGATACGGCGATACTCGCCCGCTGCATCCAGCGCCTCCTCATACGCTTTCTCTGTCCTGCCATAAGGGAACGGCGTGCACTTTTTCAGCATTACCTGATATTTCTGATTTTTTCTCTCACCGGCTTCTCTTTCCTGCGTCTCCTTCTGGTCACGCAGAGTTCTGGCCATCTCAGCCGCAAATATGCACTGACGCTCCAGCTCCAGTGCACCATTGATTCCTGAAAATCCCGGTATTTTCCGGTATTCCTCCAGCAGCATTGCAAGCGCGCCTGTGATTTCTGCGATTTCCTCTTCTGCGCCCTGCACAAATGCTTCCAGTTCGCGCTGCAGCTCTTCCAGTTCATGGATTTTCTGTTCTTTCCGGCGCGCCCTTGCAAGTGTTCCGATAAACTCCGCTTCGCCGCTTTTCTCTGCGCGCCCAACCAGCATGCCCTGCCGGAACCATCCATCCGTTCCCAGATAAATGCCATTTCCGTTTTCTTCCTTATATAGATTGCTCAAAATGCAGCCGACCATTTCTTTCAGTGCGGGATCCAGTGCTTCACTGATCTGCAGACCGTCAAATGCCGAGCTTCCTTTTTTCCATGCAGATAAAACCGTGTCCTGAAACTCCGGGTATTTTCTGCGGATAACCCCAAAATCTGCCGCTGAAACGACGAGCGCATCCAGGATTCCTGCCCTTTGCAGCTGTGCCTCCAGCCTTACACAATCTGCATCGTCCAGCTTTGCTGAAAATTCCACCGTTTTATAAAACGGCACCGCTGTGATTCCCATTTCCTGCAGTATGCGCCTCGTCTGCTCCGTCTGCGGATCACGCTCCGGTTCCAGCTCCGGCTGGTTTAAAATGCGAAGCAATTCCTCGCCGATCTCTTCCAGGCGTTTCTTCTCTGTTTTCCATTCCTGCTCTTTTACGGCCTTTTTATCCAGTAACAACGCTCTCTGTACATCGTAATCGTCCCGAAGCAGCTCCTGAATCGCGCCTGCATCCTCCACGGATCGGTATTCCTGAATCATCTGCTCTGCTTTTTTCAGCACTTCCTGTTTTGGATGCCACCATTTTGCACTTTTTTCTGTTTCAAAAAGAGTCACGATCCACTGGTCAATGCTTAAATTTACCGCTTCCTGTGCCTGCTCCAGCTCCTGCTCTTTTCTGGCGCTTTCCTTTCTGCACTGCTCCAGCTCGCTTAAAACCTCATCATACGCTGCCGACATGACTTCATACTGCGCAATCGCCCTGCGGCACTCTTCCAGCTGGCGCCTCAGTGCATCCAGCTCTTTTCCAATTTCGTCACGCGCAAAGCCTGTAGCTTCCCCGATGCTTCTCATCGCGGCTTCATGCTGCTCCCACTGCAGAATTTCCTGCTGCTCCAGAAGCTCCTCCTGCTGTTCCTGCAGCTCCTGACGCTTTTGCTCCAGACGATCTTCTATCTCCCTCAGCTGCTGCTCCGCTTCCCAGATCCGCTCTTTGTACTCCTGAATCTTCGACTCCCACCGTGCTTCTTTTTGGGCTGCCTCGTCCCTCTGTGTTTTCGCATAATCCAGCTTCCGGTCTATTTCTTCCAGATCCAGATCCAAAAGTCCGTTTCGCTCTGTTTCCGCAAGCTGTTTTCGCTCTTCCAGCGCGTTCAGCCTGTCGGTGCTTTCTTTCTGGCGCTCTTTTGTTTCTTTTATTTCCTGCTCCTGCTTTTCCAGCTGCTGCTGCATGCCGGAAACTTCCTGTCTTTTCGCCATATATGCCTGCGCCTTTTTTGCAAGCATGTATTGATTGTACCTTGTATACTCATTCCGAATAATCTTCACGTCATCAAATGCACGGTTCAGCATTTCCAGGCTGTCCTGAATCTCATCCATTTTTTCCATGGCATCGACCATCGCACGCAGATCCTCATCCGTCAATGTCTGCAGCGAATCATTCAAAATCTCATATACCTTTGTCGGTTTGAATTCCTTGGAAAGCTTCGGCGCCCGCACCTTTACCAGCAGCCGGATAAACTGTTCGTACTGCTCTGCCTTGCGGAATCCGAAAATATGCTGGTTTACCAGCTTTTTATACTCGCTCTGGCTGTCAGTAAAGAGATTTTCCTCTCCAAGTACCGCTTTCACTTCGCGCTTATCAAGCGGAATCCGGCTGGAGCCGATTTCTTTGTACAAATGCAGATCTGTTCCGATCCTGCTTCCGTCCAATAAAAGAAAGCCCCAGAAATCCATTGGTTTCCCGCGCTTTGCCCTCTGTCCGATGCCGATCGTCCGGTATTCGTCCGACTCTTCCTTTTTAAATTCCAGATACAGATAGCCGGTCGCCTCGTCTCTTCCCTCTTCGCCAAGGAAATAGTATTCCATTCTCCGGTCGCTGGAGCCAAACGGATCCAGGCGACTTGGTGTACGGTCACCATCTAATACAAATGGAATAAAACTCTGCGTTGTGATTGACTTACCGGAGCCATTCTGTCCACGCAAAAGCAGCTTTCCGTCTTCAAATTCGAAATCCTCTTCATCGTACAGCCAGAAATTGACAAAACCGATGCGGTTCATCTTCCAGCGATTGTTCATCTTCTTTTCCTCCCGTTTGTAAGCCTCCCGTGCCTGTTCCAAACCAGAGTCTGACATGTCAGCAACATGCTGACTCTGGTTTGCCTCGGATCAGTATGAGATACCGTTTTCTATCCGCCCAATACTGTTATTTATTTTCCCGTCTGCAATTCACTTCACCACCTGTAGAGGTGGAATTCGGTTATGAAGCCGGATTTCCGGTATCTCCCTCAAAGTCATCCGGATAAACTCCGGTCAGTCTGCCAACGGCCGGCGGCAAAATCACCTGATGCTCCACCTGCCTCAGCATCATCCAGTTTTTCATATATTCTGTCACTGTCTGCAGCAGCTTTTCCTCTTCCATTTCACGGAACTCTTTGCTCCAGCCACTCTTCCACTGTTTCCGGCAGGAAAATAACAGATCTGCAAATTCCTCATCGGTCAGATAAATGCACTCATCCTCTCGTTTTTGCAGCCTCCCTTTTTCAAGCTCTTCCCGGATCCTTCCGCACAGCAAAAGCACAAGCTCCGGCAGCATCGCATCTCTTGGATGCACTGCGCCGTAGCAGTCATCCTCATCCAGCGTCAGGCAGGCCATATTTTTGTAGATATCCAGATTTCCGCCCAGATTTTCCCCGAGATATTTTGCCACCCACTGGCGCTGATTTTTGAGATAATAAGCATCGGCATCCTCGTTTCCATCCCAGTACATCACCGGGCAGACCGCAAGCTGCCGGTAAACGCGGTTGATGCGCATGGCTCCTCTGTTTTGCTCGACCTCATCGAAATCTGCCGTCTCAAAATCCCGCCATGACTTATATCCGGAAATATCCACCGGAAAGCTGCTTGCAAAGTACCTGGAATACCCCGTATTTTCGTACAGTACCTCCTGTCCGGCCTCCGTACTGAAGGCCTCGCTTTGCCCTTCATAAACACGGAGCATCTGCAGCTTTTCCATATATAAAAGAACACGCACCAGTGATTTTCTCTGTGCAAAAGAGGTCCAGTCAACCGTCATATACTCAGACAGCCGTGCCTCCACATAAGAAATCAGCTCCGAGAGCAGAAACTGCTTCTGCTCCTCCATATCCTCCAGGTACATCAGCACAATGCACAAAATACAGTAATCTCTGATGTCTGTAAATTCCTGGATTCCCATAAACGGCTCTGCATGAGCCGGTTTCTTTTCCAGCTTCAGCAGATGCTCCGTATGAACCAGCTTCCATCCGAGCTGCTCCCGGACAAAGCGCTGAAACTTCGGAATATCCCGTTTGACCTTATAGTAGCTTTCTCTGTCCGTATCGCGGCAGATCCAGAATTGCTCAAATAATGTTCTGATCTCGTTCATACTTCTTTAAACTCCAATACAAATGACGGCATCACCAGATCGCCGTCCTCACACTTCAGCACGCAGTTTCCTTTTTTGCGGATCATCCGGTATTCCTGTCCGTATTCTGTCCTCCCAAGCTTCTGTGAGCTCATATTCGCCTGCGCGATCCACTGCAGAAAAACGGTGCGCGTTTCCGCTGAGATGATCTCCTGAATCTCCGAAAAAATAATTCTGTCTTCCTTAATATAATGCAGCACGATTTCCTTTTGCCGCCTCGCCTTGCTCAGATACACCTGACGCTGCATCAGCTTCTCCATCGATTTGTCTTCAAATCCCCGTTTTTCTTTCTTTTCCCGGTAGCTTCTCGTATGCGGCTTCAGCAAAAAGGAAGCAGGCTCTTCCCCGTAAACACTGCTATTGATCGAGTCCTCTTCGCGCGGCACGATCGTCTTAAAATGCTGGATTTTCTGTACGCCAAACACATGCGCCGATACTCTCCTGGCCTCATCGAGATCCTCGCACGCCAAAAACAGCTCAAGAAACTTTTTATATTCATTTTTTCTGCTGACTCCCATATTCTGGATCTGCACAAGCAGCGCCGCATTCTGAAGAATGCTTCGGATCACATCATTCGTAATTCGAAGTACCTTCTTACATTCACACTCCCGTTTTTCCGAGTCAAGGAACCAGTTTTTCAAGGATTCCCATTTCCCCATCACATTTTCACGGATGCCTGCTTCTGCGTTTTTCTGCATTTCCAGCATGGCGTGTGGAATCTCCAGTTCGCTGCGCACCACCTTTTCCAGAAGCTTCTCCTCCATAAGCGCCTCATTTTTCCGAAGCGTCTGCTCGATCCGTCTTGAGTGGCGCTGCATTTCTTGAACAAATTCTTTCAAATACGTAACAAATTTGTCCTTATGCGTGACAAATTCAATCGATTTCATCAGCTGCTCCGATTTTCCGGAGTAAAAATCCCGCAGATAGTCCTGATAATTCTGATTCAGTCGTTTAAAATCCTCCTGCAAAAGATTCCACCATTCGTTCACTTCCTTCAGTGACGCCTGCTCCATTTCCGGCGCCTCCTCAAGGCTCTTTTCCAGACGGACAAAAAAATTGGTGGAAAGACTCCCCGATTCCAGAAAAATATTTTCCAGCCGAACCGTCAGACGTTCAATTTCCACCGCATATTCCGACATCGAATATTGATACTGTTTATTTTTATAGTCCGCAATCGTATAAACTCTCCCCGGATCCTGAATCGGAGTCAGATTTTTCCATTTCACCAGTGCCTCCAGATCCAAAACCAGCTGCTCCATCGTGTAATCCGAAAATTGTTCCTCTTTTTTCAGAAGCTCCAGCACATCTTCTTTGTAAAGCTGAAAGTTCATTTTCTCATATTCACGGTAAAAGCAGCGCATGATCTGACGATAGACCGGTGCGTTTGGAACGGAAAGATAGGAAGTTTCATTGATCGGTTCTAAGTAGTGCATGGCATCCTTTCCAGCTTGTACAATTCAGCAAAACAGATCAGTAAAACGGAAAACCATTCATTTCAGTATATAAAAACAGCTGATCTTTTTATGTTTCTGCTATTCTGTATTGCAAATCTTTGCTTTGATTCTTACTATGATACTAGGGGCAAAATACCTTTGCCCCTGACATCTTATTATTTACTCATCATACTATATTATAGTTCCAAATTCAACGCTATCAGACATAATAATTTCGTAACGCTTCAGAGGCAGACAAAATTTCGCAAAATATACGTAAAACACTTGCATTTTTAAGTACACTCGTCAAAGCGGATTGCGAATATTCTCTTTACCATTGACTTTGAACAGTAACTTACTTTGCACAGGTCACCCTGCCATCCTTGCTGTAATCAAATTTCCCATCATTTTTTTCTTCCAGCGCTTTGATCATGTGGTAGGTATATTCATTGTAGGGTGTCGGAATTCCAAGCTCTCTGCCCATCCGAACAAGCGCACCGGAAAACATATCAATCTCTGTATGGCGGCCTGCATCCAGATCCTGCAAGGTAGAATACCGCGCGGATGGCGGAACCGCACTTCCATGGCTGGAGGAACTGTCTGCTTGGCTGATGTCAATTCCTTTTGCCGCTGCGACCGCTTCCAGTTCCCGTCTGAGGCCGCCGCTGATCTGCTTCATATGAACGCTGTCCTGATAGCATCCCACCCCTGCGCCAAGAATAGCCTGCGGCAGATTGTTACAGACATTCAGCCGGAATTTGCTCCAGATTTCTTCTCTGA
Organism: Lachnospiraceae bacterium; assembly: GCA_902363665.1. Classification (GTDB taxonomy): domain Bacteria; phylum Bacillota; class Clostridia; order Lachnospirales; family Lachnospiraceae; genus Choladousia. The sequence continues at coordinate 15,436 of CABJAW010000031.1, forward strand.
TGTGTTCTGTGACGCGGTAATGCAGCCCCGTATCTTTAAAAAGAGACTCTACTGCCTGTACCCGCTCACTCTGATACGGCGCAGTAAGTTCTCCGAAAATGATTCCGATCGTTGTCTCCGGATTGAAATAATATCCATTTTCCTCTTTGTGGGAGGCGATTTTAATCAATGAGTGCAGGACATGGGAAGCTCCGATCTTTTCAGAAATGAGTTCTTCACTGTCTACCCCGTTCATAAGGCTCATAACAGTCGTATTCTCACCTGTAATCATTCGGATGCCCTCCAGTGCAGCTGGCAGCGCACCGTATTTCAACGCAACGATCAGCAGGTCTGTCTCTCTTGCATCCTGTGGTGTCCATACCTCAGGATGATACACTGTGCCATTGATCAGACAGCCTTTTTTCATGCGTTCTGCGCGCTCTCCTTCTGCGATCACGCCCAGTCTGATATCCTTCCGTCTGGAAAGTCCCCATATCACATAAGAGCCAACTGCTCCTGCACCGAGAACGGCGACTGTTTTTATCTCCATTTTCTGTATCTCCTTCTTTTTTGTATATTTTTGCTACTGCTCAGAACCAACTTCCAAAATGCTGCGCATTTCGTCAAATCTGTCAATAATTCTTATTCTCTCCTGATTTCAACTTGAATTTATCGCCATATTCCACTCTTGAATTATACCCGCTTATAAATAATTGGTTCGTCATATCCAAAAGTTTTCTTTCCATTAACTTCCATGCTTTCAGATACCTTTTCTTAGAGTACAGAAAAACCCCGGAAACCTTAGGATTCCAGGGTATCTTACGCTTGGACACATGGTATCTTCTGATACTGATTTATATATTATTATCTGTCAATCAGTGATTACTCGATGATTGTAGCAACACGTCCTGATCCTACAGTACGTCCACCTTCACGTTTGTGAGGTTCTTAAAATCTCATTATTTCCTGTGATTTTCGTGTCCATATTGTCCTGTATTGCCGATTTTCCGAGTTATATTTTAATTCTCTTTACATTTTAGTATCAAAATGGTATCACAGCCCCATTTTTATGCACTGGCAACTTTCCGATTGCGGATTCCTGTCCTGACTGTTATAATCGAAACATGGGTGCTACCATAACGGTAGGCGGTTAGTCCTTCAACAGAGGGACTGTGGTCTACACTCCGTTGCGGTCGGTGCTAAACGAGTGCCACCGGCACTCAGCCCCCCTCTGATTACATAGAAATCCCCAGAGTTTTCTGGTGGAAATCTCTCGAAAGGAGGGCTAAGCCATGAGTATTGTTGACTTCATAGCTATGGTTAGCTTCGGCTTAACCTGCTTTGGTCTTGGATATACCTTTGGCAAAGATAATAATAAATCACAAAAATAACCGCCCCAGCCTGCAAACTGAACGGTTATTTTTAATCAATTAAGTAAAACAGGACTAACCGTCTATCGGTAGCACTCTTTTTCTATAATCATATTATCACGCATCTGTGAAAATGTCAAAAAGTTCTTTTTCCATAGTATGTAATACGAATTTGAAAATACTTATAAGCCGAAAAAATACACCAGTACCAGCTTGATCACAGCAGCTCCACCAAAAGCAACAACTGCAGTTACAACTAATTGCATAGGTTTTGGGAAATTTTCGAACACAAAAACTTTCCTACTCTTGCTCCGCACCTTGCTTAAAGATCCTGTCGTAAATGCTGCCATCATTATGACTGACACAGATACCAAGGTCTCACAATAGCCGGCAAGCTTTCCTAACACATCATTATACATATATGCACCTGTTTCATGCAGAATCCAGTATAGAACCAATGCACAAACTCCCATGACACTTTGGAGCTTCATTTCCTTAAAAATCTTCTCTTTCTCTGTAGTTGCATAATCTGACATTGTTTTAGCAATTTTTCTTTCTTCTTCGTTCATCATCTCGCTTTTCCTTTCTCCACTGATAATCTCAGGAATGCTGATATCATAATAATCTGCAATATCCACAAGAATACTGATATCCGGCATATTGTTTCCGTTTTCCCATCTGGATACGGTTCCTCCAGAGACATTTAATATTTCTGCCAACTGCTCCTGTGTAATGCCTTTTTCTTTGCGAAGTTTTTTTAAAAAATTTCCGATTTTTACTTGGTCCACCTCAACTCCTCCTTTCATCATCAAATATAGAATCTGGTATCTGCAAATAACACGACACAAAGCGAGAAATGTCGTATTTTCACTAATAGACACAGTTGTCTATGCGTTTTTAATTTTTTCAATTTATGCACAGGAAATCCTGTATAATAAAGGTGTTGTTGACTTCTTAAATTAACTCTATCATGATCTTCTTGCATGTCTCTGGAATGATCTGTATACTGTCAGTAGTCTACAGAAAGAAAAAGATCCCAGAGCAC
>CABJAW010000032.1 GCA_902363665.1 Lachnospiraceae bacterium
CACATTTTGCTCCCTATGTCAACCCTTTGGGTAGCCTTTTTGAAAAAATTTGGGTTAGACCCATAATTAGGGGCTAACCCTGTAACTTAACTAAATGACATTGGGCTCTGAACAGTTACAAAATAACATAGAATAAGCCAGAAAGTGCAGAAACAGATGAAAATGCATGAAGCTGGAGCAGAAAAATCAGTAGGCAGAACGCGGGGACTGTGATAAAATAAAAAATCAGAGGTAAAGTGAAAACAGATAAGGATTCCAATGCCTGAAAATATTGTAACTGTTCAGAGCCAACCTCCAAAATGCTGCGCATTTCGTCGGTGTGGCGTATCCGCCAAATAAAATTTCAAAAACAGGCTTAAAAATGCAAGCATTTTCCGCCTGTTTTATGAAATTTTGCTTGGCTCTGAACAGTTACAAAATATCATAAAAATGCATGGCGAATGTTGCTTTACTGAGACGGCTGCAGACGCAGGTCTGCGGCAGAATGGAGTAGAAAGATGAGATACACAGTCCCTGATTATTATAAGAAATTCAAATGTTTGGCTTCTGACTGCCCGGCAACGTGCTGCGCCGGATGGCAGATTATGATTGATGATAAGAGTCTGAAAAAATATGCATCCTGTCCTGGGATTTTTGGAAACCGCCTGGTCAATTCAATTAACTGGGAAGAAGGGCGTTTCAAACAGTATCATAGCCGCTGCGCTTTTTTGAATGAACAGAATCTCTGTGACATTCATCTGGAAAAAGGACCGGATTTTCTGTGCCGTACCTGCAGGCGTTACCCAAAGCACGTGGAGGTCTATGAAAATGAGAGAGAGATTTCATTATCACTCTCCTGCCCAATGGTGGCACGCCTGCTGCTTGATAAAACAGATCAGGCGCAGTTTCTGACGACAGAAAAAGTCAGAAAAAACGATGGAGATCACTTACAGAAAAACGACGATGACTTTGATGAGTTTCTATATTCAGCGCTGCAGGACTGCAGAAGCGTACTGATTGCGATGGCACAGAACCGCAATGAAGTGCTGAATCTTCGTATGGCTAAGATCCTGTCACTCGCTCATGATGTGCAGAACCGGATTGATTCGAGACAGTTATTTGACACAGAGAATGTCCTGGAACGCTATCAAAGAGAAGGGGCTGATACGGCGCTTGCGCACAAGCTGATCTGGTTTTCACTTGTAAATGAAGAATTCTGCGGAGAAAATGACGGGCAGCGGGCGGATTCAGATTATCTTTCCGTACAATGGCGTCTACTTGATTACCTCAGGGATTTTGAGGTGCTCGATCCACGCTGGGTGCCGGATCTGCAGCGGTGGAGGAAGGCACTGTATGGTGAAGGACCGGCAGTTTATCTGGAACGCAAAAAACGTTTTCTTGCAGAGGCACGTGCATGGGAGACAGAGTATGAGCAGATTCTGGTATACTTCCTGTTTGTTTATTTTTGCGGCGCAGTTTACGACGGCGATGCGCTTCGCAAGGCGAAGATGGCGGTGATGAGCGTCCGGATTTTAAGAGAGCTTGCCTTTGCACAGTGGATTCTGGCCGGCGAAAAGCTGGCCGCGGAAGACCGCGCCGAACTGGCATGGCGCTACGCCCGGGAACTCGAACACTCCGATCCAAACCTGAATGCAATGGAACGCATGATGGAAGAATGGAAAGAATCCGATTTCGAAGTGCTAATACTATTACTTATAGGAGAAATGTAACATGTATTATCAGGCCATTTTATGGGATGTGGACGGGACGCTGCTCGATTTTGAAAAATCTGAGCGCCACGGTATCCTTTCCTGCATGGAAGAATTTGGAATCGAGGGCTGCGATGACGCGATGCTTGGGCGTTACGCGGAGGTAAACCGCGCCTGCTGGGAAGCGCTGGAGCGCGGAGAGATGACGAAACCGGAAGTACTGGTTGGAAGATTTCACCGTTTCTTTGCACAGGAGGGAATTACCTGCAGCGATGTAAAAGCATTTAATGACTCCTACCAGAGAAAACTAGGGGAGATTTTTTTTGAAAATGAAGATTCAGTAGCACTTTGTAAGAAGCTGCACGGAAAGATCTGCCAGTGTGTCATTACGAATGGAACGGTGGAGGCGCAGCGGGAGAAGCTTAAGGGCTCCGGCCTTGGACAATATATGGATGGGATTTTTATTTCAGATGAGATCGGAGTGGAAAAACCAAACATCGGATTTTTCAGGCCGGTACTGGAACTGCTGAAAGGAATTGAGCCGAATCGTATTCTGGTTGTAGGGGATTCGCTGACGAGTGATATGAGAGGCGGAAACAATATCGGCGCGAAATGCTGCTGGTATAATCCGAAAAAAAAGAAAAATACAACAGAAGTACATATAGATTATGATATTTCAAAACTCTGTGATGTAGAGAAGATTCTGAAATAGAAAAGAAGTCTGTGGAATCGCGGCAGTCGTTTCGAACATACTACAGAAATAGCCGAATTTTTATTACGATATCCGGCAGATTACACAAAACTTACGCAGAATTTACATTCACTTTGCAATTTCCTTACTTTTATGATATGTTATAAATGGATGAAATTTGCGGATACCGCAAAAAGAAAAGTCTCATCAAAGGAGGAAAGGGAAACCTGGAAAAGGTTTTCTGGAAAACAGCATATGGGAATTAACAGTATTATTGCTCTGCTGGGGGGATTGGGAGCGTTTCTGTTCGGAATGAAGTACATGGGCGAAGGCCTGGAACTTGCTGCCGGTCCAAAAATGAAGGATTTGCTGGAGAAACTGACACGTAACCGCATTATGGGCTTTCTGCTCGGAGCACTGGTTACCGTAGTCATTCAGTCCTCTTCGGCGACGACAGTCATGGTCATGGGCTTTATCAACGCAGAGATCATGGATCTGGCGCAGGCAACGGGCGTTATCTTTGGTGCCAATATCGGTACCACGATCACCAGTGTACTGATCGCGCTTGATGTTTCCGGAATTGCTCCTGTCTGTATCTGTGTGGGAGCGGTGCTTCTGCTTTACGCAAAAAAGAAGCGCACGCGCTATGTAGGGCAGGTCATTCTCGGATTCGGAATTCTGTTTCAGGGGCTTCACACGATGAGCTCCGCAATGTCTCCGCTGAAAGATTCACCGGTATTTCAGGATTTTATCCTCAACGCGAAAAATCCTCTGCTCGGCTTTGTGGTCGGAGTTGTTCTTTGTGCTGTAATACAGAGTTCTTCTGCGGCAGTCGGCGTTCTTCAGGCGCTGGCTATGCAGGGACTGATGCCGCTTTACTTTGCAGCATTTCTGATCTGCGGTATCAACGTCGGTTCATCCACACCGCCGCTGCTTTCTGCATTAAATGCAAAAAATAATGCGAAGCGTGCAGCCTGCATTTATCTGATCTTTAACGTAGTCGGAGCGATTTTGTTTATTCCGCTGACGATTCTGACCCCGATCACACAGATGATCGAGCAGGTGATACCGGATCCGGTATTTCAGGTAGCGGTTTACCACATTATCTTTAAAGTAGTGACCGGTGTTCTGCTGCTGCCGTTTGTAAATCTGGTTGTAAAATGGACGTATCGGATCATTCCGAAGCAGGCACACGAGAGTGCGTTCCGTCTGGAGTACATCGATCAGAACATGGTAGGATCTCCGGCCGTTATGTCTCTGCAGGTTGGCAAGGAAGTGGAACGTATGGCCGGCATTGTAAAGCAGAATGTGGCTGATGCGGCAGAGGGACTGATCAAAAAGGACATCATGTCCGCAAACATTATAAGAGAGCGGGAGCAGGTGGTTGATTACCTGGCATCTGAGATCACAGATTATATCACCAATGTGAATGCACTGCAGCTGCCGCCGACGGTTTCCCATTACATGGGCTGTATCTTCCACGTGATCAATGACCTGGAGCAGATCGGTGACCATGCGATCAAGATTCTGGTTCAGACCGAAAAGGCAGTAGAAATGGGACAGGGATATACGGAGGCAGCACAGGAAGAGCTGCGCAAGGTATACCAGATGGATATGGAGCTGCTCGACGAAACGATGAAGACCTTCCGGGATCAGCAGATGACAGCAGAAAAATGGCTGGAACTGAAGCTCAAAGAGCGCTCGATCATGAAGATGGCCGCCCGGGCACAGACGAATCATATGGAGAGGCTCCAGGAGAAGAAGTGTACATTTGAGCAGGGACTTACATTCGTTGAGGCGCTGAACAGCTTCACGCGAATTGTCAATCATGTGATGAATATCGCAGAGGCAAGCGCGACAGAGCCGATGCTGATCTCGTCGAGAGAGGCTGCGAAGTAAGCGGGAAGTTGCGCCAGGATAAGTATTCCATAGTTTCAAACGTGCAAAGCTTAAAAAGGTAAGAGCAGAAGGCGTTGAAGCACCTCATTGGCCGGCCATGGAGTGGTTGGGAATGTCCGGGTTACCAGAGTCAGACAAATAGCCTGCTGCGATTATAAAAAGAACAGAGAGAAGGATCCTCTGAAACAGATCGGATGATATGCCGAAATTTGTTTCAGAGGATCTTTTTTATTGTGCTTCTTTCGAATTTCTTTCGGATTTTTTTCTGCTTTCTTATGAGGAAAGGGATGGTGGTTTTCCGGTTTCACTGGTATGATAGAGCAGGAACAGAAAAAAGATTCTGATAAGAAATCTGCAGGAGCAGACAGTACGTGTACGTGGCGCGGAGTGAAAAGAGGATATTTGGGACCTGCCTGACTCGATTAGAGAATGTGCACAGAGAGGAAAAGAGAAAAATGTATCATATACTTGTAGTGGAAGACGACCGGGCAATTTTGGATGGTGTGGGAATTTACCTGAAAAATCAGGGGTATAAGGTGTTTAAGGCACAGAACGGAAAGGAGGGGCTGGAGATTCTTGCCAAGGAAGAGATTCATCTGGCGATTGTCGATATCATGATGCCGGTGATGGACGGCATTACGATGACGATAAAGCTTCGGGAAAAGTACGATTTTCCGGTGATCATGCTGTCGGCAAAGTCGGAGGAGGTCGATAAGGTGATGGGATTAAATATCGGCGCGGACGATTATGTGACAAAACCGTTTGCACCGATGGAGCTGATCGCGCGTGTCAATTCCCATCTGCGCCGGTATTCGAGGTATCTGAAAATGGCGGGCAAAAAGGAGAACGATCATACGTACGTGATCGGCGGCCTGGAGTTGAATGATGAGACGAAAGAGGTGCGGATCGACGGGGAGACGGTGACGATGACACCGCTGGAATTTAAGATCCTGGCGCTTCTGATGAAAAACCCGGGACGTGTTTTTTCAGCAGAAGAAATTTATGAGAAGGTATGGAATGAAAAGGCAATCGCAACAGAGACGATCATGGTGCATGTCCGGCATATCCGGTCAAAAATCGAGGTGGATCCGAAAAATCCAAAATATTTAAAGGTGGTGTGGGGCGTTGGCTACAAAATCGAAAAACAATAAGGCAATTATTTTTGCAGGGATTCTGATCCTGATCTGTGCTGCGATCATGACAGGAGTCGCTTCGGATCTGTATTATCAGATTTATTATGAATATCGGGCTTCCATGGACAGCAGCCAGAAAACACAGGTGACAGAGGCGGATGCGCCGGAAAACACCTGGCCGTCCTATGACGGCGGAGCGGAAGATAATCTGAAAAGCTTTGCGCAGTTTATGTACGTTGGCAGTTATGTGATGTACTGGCAGCTGCAGGAAAAACTGCAGCAGCGTACAGTGCTTCCTTCGGAAGTATTTTTTTCAGACAAAATAAGGGAGCAGGCAAAAACGGATGAGGATCTGGAAACACAGCTGGCTGATTTTGATGTGGAATTTCAGAGCTGGTACAATGGATTTTCCTCATTGGTCGAGCAGTACCAGATTGAATACCGGATTGTGGATCAGGAAAGCAGCGAGGCAGAGACAAATTCGTTGGAAAATCTGGAGCAGTATGAGAGCGCTGTGGAAAATGCCCCATTTTTCCTTAAAATGACGTTTGATGAAGAAGGCAGTGTGTCGATCGACGAGATGCAAAATCAGGATGGAATCATCTTGTCGGCCGGAGATATCCGGAGGATGACGAAGGCACGGATTCTGAACTGGATCGGAAATACAGAGCTATCACCGACACTTCTGCAGACACCAAAGCAGGTTACAGTCTATATTTACTCGGAAAACCAGGACTGTTATTATACGGGGGTACAGTGGCAGCCGGAAGAACAGGCTTTTGAGACAGCGTATGGAGATCGTGGAAGCTGGTATCTGGAATCGTACATCATACCGCTTTTTCTACTGGCGCTGGCCGCATTTTTGATTCCGCCGTTTAAGCGGCTGCGCAGAGAGAACCGGCTGATTGGGAAAATTCCGTTTGAGGCTGCGGTAGCTGCTGTAGTTCTGGTAATCACGGCACAGGAGGGCGTCATTTCTTTTGCAGTAAGGATTGTACAGTCAGAAAACAGCTGGTATGCGATGTATCTGCTTGTCTGCCTAGGCTTCCACTTTGCGGCCTACAGTGTGTGGTTTGCTGCAGTCATAGCATTGCTGCAAGTGTTGGATGTCGGAGTGGTTCCTTACCTGAAAGAGCGCTCCCTCTTATATCAGAACGGAGACCGGATTTTGGCCTGGCTGAAGAGTAAGATAAAGAAGCTGGTAAAAGAGCTTCAGACAGTCGATCTGACGGATTCCTCCGACCGCTGGCTTTTGCTGGTAATTCTTGTGAATTTTGTGATTCTTGCAGTACTTTGCAGCCTGTGGGTGGGCGGTATTTTCTGGATTTTCCTGTATTCGGCTGTGCTGTTTCTGATTTTTCGGCGCTATCTGAACCGGATCAAAGAAAATTATCGGGTGCTGCTTGAGGAAGTAAAGGAGATGGGAGAAGGAAATCTGAATGCTTCGGCGGACGGTGACCTCGGCATTTTTTCTGCTGCCGGGGAAGAGCTGGAAAAAGTAAAAGAGGGATTTTCTGCGGCGGTGGAAGAGGAACTGAAAAGCCGGAACATGAAGACGGAGCTCATCACAAATGTCTCACATGATCTGAAAACACCGTTGACCGCAATCATTACGTACGTGAACCTGCTGAAAGAAGAAGGAACGACAGAGGAAGAACGGAAAAGTTACATTGAGATCCTTGACCGGAAGTCCCTTCGCCTGAAAAAGTTGATCGAAGATCTCTTTGAGATCAGCAAAGCGGCGAGCGGAAATATCCAGATCAGACGGCAGCAGGTTGATCTCGCCGAGATGGTAAAGCAGGCCGTGCTGGAGCAGGAGGACCGTCTGGCAGAAGCGCAGATCGACTGCCGCGTATCGGTACCGGAAAATCGTGTCCTGATTTTTCTGGACGGGGAGAAGACGTACCGCATCCTGGAAAATCTGATTGTCAATGTGAGTAAATATGCGCTTGCAGGCACGCGGGCGTGGATAACTTTGCGCGAAACCGTCGATGACGTGGAGATCGAGGTCAAAAACACCTCCGCGCAGGAGCTTGCCGAAGACTGCAGCTATTTAACCGAACGTTTCGTGCGCGGCGACACTTCCCGCAACACCGAAGGAAGCGGTCTTGGCCTTGCGATTGTGAAGAGCTTTACGGAGCTTCAGGGGGGAAGCTTCCGGATCGAGACAGACGGGGATCTGTTTAAGACGATTGTGAGATTGAAGAAAGAGACGGAGGGATGGCAGGAAAAAGGTACGGAAGCAGAAACAGGGGCAATTGTGTGTAAAGGAGAGGGAAATCAGTTTGGATGAAACACACAGAAAGCAAAATGATTAACAGTCAAGAGACGAAGAAATTCGTGGTCTGATCAGAATAAAAAAATCACGGAAAGAGAAGAACCGACCGATCTGTTTTTAGAAAACGGATTGGTCGGTTCTTCTGTTGTTAGGGAGAATACGATATTGCTGAATTGTCGATAGGAAGTTGGACGCAGATCGCAAAGCGAATTACGAATGTTCGCTTTACACAGGAAAGTGTAAAAACGGAATCAATTCCCAGTCTCCAGCTGCCGAATCTGCCGCTCTATGATCTGTGCCGCTTCCTCCGGTTCATAATAAAGCTCCGGATCTATATGTTCCAGAAAGTCGTGAAAAACCTGAAGAATCGATGGTTCCGTGACAGCAAAGCGATTCTGTAAATATGGACAACATAGGAACAGAGAAGCGTGCTGTTTTTCTGGTGGTTCCGGATGAAAAGACAACGTATCATTTTCTGGCGGCGCTGTTTATCAGCCAGTGCTATGAAAGCCTGTTGGAAAATGCGGAGCAAAACAATGGAAAACTGCCTATACGTGTAAATTTCATTATGGAAGAATTTTGTAATATGCCGCGGCTGAGTGATCTGGGGCCTATGCTTACAGCTGCACGAAGCAGAAATATCCGATTTCATCTGGTGGTTCAGTCATACAGTCAGATGGTGGACAAGTACGGAGACAGCATCAGCAAAACGATTATGGATAACTGTGGAAATCTGATCTATCTGCATACCAGTGAAATTTCCTTCCTTGAGTACATCAGTCGTCTGGCTGGCACGAATGAATATGGAAGACCGCTGATCTCGGTATCGCGGCTGCAGCATTTGCGGAAGAATGAGACGCTGATTTTTCATGACAGGTGTTATCCGTTTCTGGTACAGGATCTGCCGCTGATCTTTGATTATCCGATTACACTTGGGACAGAGATGCCGGAAGGGCACGGGGCAGGAGTAAAAAATCCGGTTTCAGGCAAAATGAAGCTTTGATTTATCGGAAAATCAGATTAAAATAGAAGAAAATAAAGAGAATATCTGTAAAAAAATTCGGTTAAATGTCGGAAAAAGTAAGAAAACCAAGACTAATAATAAGTAGTGATGAAAAGAAAACAATTGTACAGCACAGAGAGGAGCTTACTATGGCAAAGAGACCTGTATTTATCGCAAAAGAGACTGCACCGTTTTATCAGATGACTGAAATTAAATTTGAGTGGAACGGAGGTCTGGCAAAGGTACAGAAACAGAAGAATATTACCGCACTGCATCAAGAATTTCTGAAGAAAGAGCCGGATAAAAAGATTCTGGAAATTTCAAGCAAATCCATGCAGGAATACGGTGAAGCACTCAGTGCCTTTTTCCTTCTGAAAAATGTGCCGGAGCTTGGAAAGAAGGTTCCTGTGGAGTGTGTATTTCAGGGAGCGAAAACATTTGCGCATGGAGGACCGTACAAGGATCTTCTTGACGTTTCTCCGAGAGAGGCGAAACAGGATGAGAGACTGAAAAACAGTGGAGCGCTGATCTGTTTTACATTCGGGAATCAGATGTATCCGCTGATTCCAAGAACTGTGTTCTATGATTATATCTACATCAATGCGCTGCTGGAAAATGAGAAGCTTGCGGCAGCTGTGCTGGAATACGATGCTTTTACGGATATCGAATTTAATCCGGACAGAAGCCTCAACTGTCAGGCAAAAGCGGCGGCTTGCTTTGTTGGTTTATGCAGAGCAGGTCTGACAGAGAAAATGAAAACGTTTGAGACGTTTGCGGAACTGTTTGGACCGGTACAGAAGGTGCAGGTGCAGTCAGAGGAGACCGAGACGAAGCCGGAGATGGAGGTGAAGATTGGAGACAGAATCAAACATAAGCTTTTTGGAAATGGAACAGTTGTGGCGGCAGGGGAAACGTCGCTGAGTGTTGAGTTTGAAAAAGTCGGCAGAAAGAAGCTTGGAAAGCAGTGGTGCCTGAAAAACTGTGAGGTAACAAGTGAAAATAATAAGTGAGTGAGAGTGATACAGTAAAATAGTGCGGATAGCCTGGCGCAGCAGTGTGCCAGGCTGTCTGTATGGAAGTGAAAAGGAGGTTATAGAATGTATGACAGAAGAGCAAAGAATGTAGCAGTTTTTGAAGATTCAATGGGGCTGATGAACGGAAATGAAATGCTTCGTCAGGCGATTCGGACATCAATCGAAAAGCAGAAACTGTATCTGGAGGGAGAAAATGTTAGTGTACCGGAGGATAGAAGTCTGGTATGCAAAACCGTCGTTTCGAAAAAAAGAAGTTTTGAAGCGACAGCAGAGTATGCGCGTGATGGGAAAAAAGTGTGTGTGCTCAATTTTGCTTCATCAACGAATCCAGGTGGTGGCGTAACACGCGGAAGCTCTGCGCAGGAGGAATGTCTGTGCAGATGCAGTACGTTATATCCCTGCCTGAATATTGAAAAAATGTGGGATGCATTTTACGGACCGCACCGGGCAGCAGGAAATCCGCTTTATAATGATGATTGTCTGTATACCCCGGGCGTTGTTGTGTTTAAAAGCGACGTTTCTTTCCCGGAAAGAATGGAAGAGGCAGACTGGTATCAGGTGGATGTGATTACATGCGCAGCACCGAATTTGCGAAGTGTGCCGAGTAATTTTATGAACCCTTGTGCGGGAGAAACACCGGCAGAGATTGAAAATGAAAAACTGTATAAGCTCCATCAGCGGAGAATAGAGCGGATATTCAGAATAGCAGCGGCAAATGGAGCAGAGATTCTGATTTTAGGGGCGTTTGGCTGCGGAGCTTTTTGCAATCCGCCAGAAGTTGTTGCAAAAGCTTTTAAGGCTGTTCAGGAGAAATACGCTTCTTATTTTGAAATGATTGAGTATGCTGTGTTCTGCGGCAGATATGAGACTGAGAATTATCAAGTGTTCCGTAAAGTGTTTGAGAAAGAAAATAAGAAAGAGGAGACCTGTGATTTAAGCAGATTTCTTGAGGCGCATGAACGTGATTATCAGAATGCGCTTAATGAATTGAGAGCTGGAAATAAACAAACACATTGGATGTGGTACATTTTTCCGCAGATTGCCGGACTTGGAAGAAGCAGTATGTCACAATTCTATTCTATTGCAGATTTGAATGAGGCGAGAGCATATCTGGAAAATCCGGTTCTTGGAGCACATACGCTTGAACTCTGCCAGGTTTTACTTGCACTTGACACAAATAATCCGGTAGAAGTATTTCATTGGCCGGATACTTTAAAATTTAAGTCGTGTATGACCTTATTTGAAAAAGCAGATCCAAATCAAAAGGTATTCGGAATGCTCCTGGATAAATTTTTTGGCGGGAAAAGAGACCGGGAAACACTGGAGCGTCTGTGACAGGTGCAGGAAAAAGAAATGCTATAAAAAGAGATACTATAAAAAGAGTATCTGCATAAATTTCCAAAATCCTGCATCATTCTCCATTTTTCCTCAAATCCCTTCAAATCCCCCTTGCAATTACCGTGATAAAGTGCTAAAATCCTGTTAATGCGTTTATAAAAAATTAAGAAAGTTATATCTTTTATAATTTTTTTAGGCAACGGGGCCTGGTACTTTGAAAATGAGGCAAGTCATTTTGAAAGCTTTTGTCGGCATCTCCGCGATGCCGGCTTTTTTTCGGATTTTTGAGGCTGGCTCTGAACAGTTCCCGCATTTCACAGGGGCTGATGATTTTTTTTCTCAATTATGGCGATAAAAAGGATAATACACCCTCTGTATGGCAGACTCTGGTTTATCTTTTGGAAAAGGCAGGGAAGCACACGGAGAAATAGAAAAGGAGACTGCAGATGCCAGATCAGAAACAGACCAGAGAGGAACTGCTGGAGCGCATGCTGAAAGGATATCAGGCGTATTTTGATATTGAGCGGTACGAGGAGAGGGAAGATGACCTTCCACTTATGGCGCACTGCCGGTTTTACGTACATTCCGAGAAGTATGTGCTGGTGAAGAAGGCGAAGCTCTGGGATGCGGACAGCAATGAATATGTCTATATTTTTTCTGTGCCGGAGCTGACAAAGGAGATTTTCGAGCGGTGTAAGGATTATGCCTATGAAGAGGGCATGAAGCTGATTGATCCGAAACCGGGGCATATGTACAGCTACATTACGCCGGTGTTTATCTGCGACACATGCACGAAAGAGGCAGAGAAGGCGCTTATGAGGTGCCGCATTTACAAAAGTTTTCATTTTTCGTGGTATGGATGGATGAACGTCCATACGGCGGCGGTCATCCGGAAGGGCAATCGTGTAATCACGAACCGGATGGGACGCGGTAACGCGAAATTTATGAAAAATATACTAAATTCATGAAAGAGAAAAATAAGGAGGGCAAAACATGAATGCAGTAGTAATCTTACTTGTAGGATGTGCGATTCTGATTGCCGGCTACGTTTTCTACGGAAAATGGCTTGCCGAGCAGTGGGGCGTTGACCCGAACAGAACGACACCTGCGCATGAACTGGAAGACGGAAATGATTATGTACCAGCCAAAGCACCGGTACTGATGGGACATCACTTCTCATCGATCGCAGGTGCAGGCCCGATCAACGGACCGATCCAGGCAGCAGTATTCGGATGGGTTCCGGTTATGCTGTGGGTTCTGATCGGAGGTATTTTCTTTGGTGCAGTGCATGACTTCGGTGCACTGTTTGCTTCTGTCCGCAACAAAGGTCAGTCAATCGGTGAGGTTATCGCTGAGAGTATCGGGCCGCGTGCGAAGAAGCTGTTCCTGACCTTCTCCTACCTGACCCTGATCCTGGTAGTCGCTGCATTTGCTTCCATCGTTGCAAATACATTCAAGGCTACATACGATGAGTCTGGCGCACTGGATAAGGTGGCAAGCTCCGCAAATGCATCTACTGCAATGATTTCGATTCTGTTCATCCTGATCGCGATTGTATTCGGTATGATGGTATACAGAAGAAACGCAAGCCTGGTTGTTTCAACCGTAGTTGGCGTACTTGCTATCGTTGCATGTATGGCAATCGGATACAACTGGCATCCGATTTACTTAAGCGGAAGCACCTGGATGATCATCGTAGGTATCTACATCGCGATCGCATCCGTAACACCGGTATGGATCCTGCTTCAGCCGCGTGATTACCTGAGCTCTTTCCTGCTCTATGGTATGATGATCATCGCTGTTGTTGGTATCGTAGGCGCTCACCCGACACTTTCTATCCCGGCATTTACCGGATTTGTTGACAAAGCTGAGTATGGTTCAGGTGTATCTCTTGGAAGCCTGTTCCCGGCACTGTTCGTAACGATTGCCTGCGGCGCAATCTCCGGTTTCCATTCACTCGTTGGTTCCGGTACGACTGCAAAGCAGCTGGACAAAGAGGGAGATGCCCGTCCGATCGCTTACGGCGGAATGCTGATTGAGTGTGCACTGGCTCTGATTTCTCTGTGTGCGGTAGGGTATATCTGGTCTGAGTATGTTCCGGGCGGAATTACTACTCCGACCGCTGTATTTGCAACCGGTATTTCACGTATGTGCGCAACGATTCCGTTCCTGGCAGGCGCTCAGAATGTCATTTACTCCATGCTGATCCTTGCAGTATCTGCATTCTGCCTGACTTCTCTGGATACGGCAACACGTCTTGCACGTTACATGTTCCAGGAGTTCTGGCTTGAGCCGGGTCAGACCTACAAGGATGCAACGGGATTTAAGAAAGTGGTTACGAATCCGTATGTTGCAACGATCATCACGGTTGTACTTGGCATCGCACTTGGTATGACCGGATACGCAAAGATCTGGGCTCTGTTTGGAGCGGCAAACCAGCTGCTTGCAGCTCTTGGTCTTCTGGCTGTCGCTGCATGGCTTGGAACCATGGGCAAGAACAACAAGATGTTCCTGTTCCCGATGGCATTCATGCTCATCGTAACGATCGTATCTCTGTGCCAGACCATTCTGACAAACTTCAACACTGCAATGGCAGGCACCGGCGAGACAATGTGGTGCTGGATCCGTGCAGGCATCGGTACGCTGCTTGTAATCCTGGCAATCGTACTTGCCGTTGAGGGTGTTCAGACGATCGCAGGCAAGAAAAAAGCTGCGAAATAAAAGATAATGGTAACTGTTCAGAGCCAAGCAGATTTTCATGCAAAAGTGTGAATCATGCTTGCATGAATGAACACTTTTACATGGAAATCTATTTGGCGGATACGCCACACCGACGAAATGCGTAGCATTTTGGAGGTTGGCTCTGAAC
>CABJAW010000033.1 GCA_902363665.1 Lachnospiraceae bacterium
ACGAGGACTACGAGTCCCCTCTGGACATTTTGTTTGACCGTCTGGAGATGCGGGACCCGGACAGCATTGCCGTCAAGCAGTATCACATTTACAAGCAGGCGGCAGGTGTTGTATGCTTTAAGAGACTTATTCATCACGATATGAGTAAGTCTCTTAAAACATATAAGGCTACAAAGCAGAAAGGAGACCCCCATGAGCAAACAGAAAATAACCGCCCTGTATGAGCGTTTGAGCCGTGACGATGAACTGCAAGGCGAGAGTAATTCCATATCCAATCAGAAAAAATTATTGGAGGAATACGCCGCACAGCAAGGCTTTACAAACTGTGTCCACTTTACGGACGATGGAATAAGCGGGACTTGTTTCGATAGACCCGGCTTTCTTGATATGATGCGGCAAGTCGAAGCCGGAAATGTGGACTATCTGTGCATTAAGGACATGAGCCGTCTGGGGCGTGATTATCTCAAAGTCGGTCAGATTATGGAGATTTTACGCCAGAGAGGTGTCCGTCTCATTGCCATCAATGACGGTGTGGACAGTGCCAGAGGAGACGATGATTTTACCCCTTTTCGCAATATCATGAACGAATACTACGCCAGAGACACAAGCCGCAAAATCAAGTCCACTTTCAAGACCAAAGGCATGACAGGCAAGCATCTGACAGGGACGGTCATTTATGGTTATCTCTGGAATGAGACGAGAGACCAATGGATTGTTGATGAATACGCCGCCGAGGTTGTCAAGCGTATTTTTGCTATGACGATTGACGGCTACGGACCGTATCAGATTGCAAAGAAGCTGTCCGAGGACAAGATACTCATTCCCTCTGCCTACCTTGCACAGCATAACGAGGGCGTGAACAAAAACAAGACTTTCAAGGATGTGTACGGTTGGGGTTCTTCCACTATCGTCAATCTGTTGGACAAGCGTGAATATCTCGGTCATACCGTCAATTTCAAGACCCGAAAGCACTTTAAGGACAAGAAAAGCCATTATGTCCCGGAGGACGAATGGACGATTTTCGAGAATACCCACGAAGCCATTATCAGCCAAGAGACTTTCGACCTTGCACAGAAAATCCGAAGCAAGGTCAGACGATACCCCGATGGATGGGGCGAAGCTGCTCCCCTCACAGGCTTGCTCTACTGTGCCGATTGCGGCGGCAAGATGTATGTCCACCGCACTAACAACGGCAAGCGTATCTCTCAATACACTTGCTCACAGTACACAAAAGTCCCTTGTGGAACGCTCTGCAAGACACAGCACCGTATCAATGAAGATGTGGTACTTTCCCTTGTCTCCGATATGCTCCGAGCCATAGCCGAGTATGCAAAGCATGAGCGAGCCGAGTTTGTCCGAGTGGTACAAGAAGCACAGTCCAGTCAGCAGACAAGCGAGGTCAAGAAGCAACGCACAAGGCTTGCTACGGCAAAACAGCGTGTTTCAGAACTGGAAGTTTTGCTCTGTAAAATTTATGAGGACAATGTATTGGGCAAGCTCCCCGATGCCAGATATGCCGTTCTGGATGCACAGTACGCAAAGGAACAGGCGGCACTTACCGCCGAGATTGCAACACTTGAAAAGGCTGTCGGAGATTATGAGAAGCATGAGAAATCCGCAGACCGCTTTATCGCTCTGATTGACAAGTATCAGAACTTCGACAAGCTGACAAATACCATGCTCAATGAGTTTGTCGATAAAATCCTTGTCCATGAGCGAGCCAGAAAAGGCAGTCGAGAGACTACGCAAGAGGTTGAAATCTTCTTTAACTTTGTCGGGCGTTTCGTCCCTCCGGCATTTGCCGAAGTGGAGCTTACACCGGAAGAATTAGAGGAAATCCGCAAGCGTGAGGAACGCAAGGACAAACTTCATCAGAACTACTTGAAGCGTAAAGCCAGCGGTGCCCAGAAGCGTTATGAGGACAAAATCAAGGCGGCAAAGAAAGCCGAGATGGACGAAAAGAAAAATGCCATTCGAGCCGAGGATATTGCAAGGGGCGTATTTATCCCTGTCAGCAATCTTCCGAAGCGAGAACCACAGAAAGGAGCTATCACAGCATGAACGAACTGAAAGCGAGAATCCATGAAAACGGCATTGACTATGTCCTTGTGGGAGATTACTATGTGCCGGATTTGAAGCTGCCGGAGGAAAAGCGACCTATCGGGCATTGGGGCAGACTTCACAAAGCCTATTTGCAGAACTACCGCCCCACCGTTTACAACGAGCTTGTTTTGTCCTGTCGGCTTCATTCCGTCCTTGCGGATCTGAACGAACAGGCAAATGACCGCTTCTCTCTGATTATGGAGCAGATGGCAAGAGCCGAGGGCGTGACAGAGCAAATGAAAGCGGAAAATCAGATGTTGTGGGTGCAGTCTATGAACTCTATCCGCAACCGAGCCGAGGAAATTGTCAAGCATGAAATGATTTACTGCCATTATAGCGGAGGGGGTGATTAAATGATTATGGAAGCGATTTTCGGCGGCGATATGTACCCATTGGAGAACATTGTACCGCAACAGGACGGCTACAAGGCAGAGGTCAAAGCCATTGCCGACCTTATGGACGAACTGGCGAACAGGTTTTCAAAAGCTGACTTTTCCAAAGTGGAGGAGCTTCATCAGCGAATGACGATTATTCAGCAGTACGAAAGCACCGAGCATTTTAAGTGCGGACTGTCCACAGGATTGCTACTTATGAAAGAAGCCTATGAATATCCACTCAATCCCAAAGAGGATTAAAAAAACAAGGTCTGAACCCGACAATTTAATACCGTAATTCAAGCGGCAAGTGTTTCGTTCTTCGTGAAATGCTTGTTGCTTTTATTAACCTTAAATCTTAATCTTTCAAGGAGGAACCCACTATGAATATGAACATCAATGAAAAGAAAGCTCTTTATGCTTTTGGCTGTCCGAATCGAGAAGCGACCGTTCAACGCTTGCGTCTTGTGGCTGCACTTGCTCCCGACCCTGCGGCTAAGAAGCTGTTTTTCGCTCTGGCAGTCAAGTTGAATGACAAGGACTGTGACCGTTGGTATCGCTGTTTCTTCTACAACATGAGGGTGGAAATGGAACGCTTTGCTCACCACAAGTATGTGCCGGACAGCTATCCTGTTCCGATTATGGAGGGGCTTTATGAGTAAGCTGACGAAGTATGAGAAAGAAACAATCGTCCTGTTTAATGAAGCAGACGAAGAAGCTCATATCCAGACTTACAATGCCGGACTTCGGAAACGCCTTGAAGCGTTCAGCAAGAAGTACCCCGACCTCTGCCGTTTGGATATGAGTATGGGGCAAGGCGGTGTGTCCTATTGGATTGACAAGTCCAGATTGTCTATCCGCTTTCAGCCGCCCATGAGCGAGGAACGCAGACGAAAAGCAAGCGAATTGGCGAAGCAAAACGGTTTTAACGGTCAGAACGGATAATGTAGCTTTTCGGGTCTGTTTGCGGTCAAAATGTCGGGTCTGTACCCGATGTTTTGACTGTTACATATCGTCAAGGTATAAAGTCCTTACCTACCCAAAAAAGGAAAAGTATGCGTTATGGAGCTAATATGAACTACGAATTTACCGCAAGAGTGTTGATTTATTCACACTTGCGTGATATAATAATAGAATATGTAAGCACAAGGAGGGTAAGCTATGGCGGTAACATATAAAAAGTTGTTTCATTTAATGATTGACAAGGGTATGAGCAATGCGGAATTGATGGAACAGGCAGGTTTTAGTGCCAACATCATAACCCGATTGAAACGAGATAATTACCTTTCCCTTGACACCATCGAAAAGATATGCAACACACTCCATTGCGGAGTTGATGATATTCTTGAATTTATACCTAACGAAAAAGGCAATGATGCCAGAAATCCTTTCAGCAAGGAGAATACATGATGAGTAAATTATTATTAGTGGAGGATGACCAAAGTATCGTATCCTCATTATCGGACTATTTAGGAAATGAAGGGTTCAAAATCGAAAGTGCTTCCGGGCAAAAAGAAGCAATAGAAAAATTGGATAACGACCAATACGATATAGCCTTGGTGGATATTCAATTATCAAATGGAAATGGCTTTTCTGTTTGTTCTGCAATTAAAGAAAGAGGAACTATGCCGGTTATTTTCTTAACGGCGTCTGATGATGAATATAGTGTTGTGGCAGGACTGGACATGGGAGCTGACGATTATATCAGTAAACCATTTAGACCAAGGGAGCTTCTTTCAAGGATCAACAGCGTATTAAGGAGAACTAAGAACACGCAAAACATTATCAGCTACCATGACTTAGTTGTGGACACAAATCAAGCAACCGTGGTAAAAAACGGAACAGAGATTTTATTGTCTGCTATGGAATATAAGTTGCTGTTAGTCTTTTTGCGTAACAAAGGTATTGTCCTTTCTCGCAGAAGATTGTTGGAGCTTTTATGGGACACTACCGGAGAGTTTATCAATGATAATACGCTGACTGTTTACATGAAAAGGCTGCGTGACAAAATTGAAACAAATCCACAGGAGCCGGAAATCATAATTACCGTTCGTGGGCTTGGCTATAAGGTGGGTTGATATGGACTTTATCAGAAATAAAGAAGTTAAAAGGCAGATTGTTGTCAGCAGTATTCTTATTCTATTTTGGGGCGGCATTGGCATTATCGTTGATAGCAAAGCTGTGTGGATTGTTCTGTCGGCTATCATTTCATCAAGTGCAGTTTCCCTCTTTTTTACATATCAGAGATACAAGAAAATTGCTGATTTTAGTTTGCATATTGATAGGCTGCTGCATGGAGATGAAACGATTTCTTTTGGGCAGTTTCAAGAAGGCGAATTATCTGTTTTACATGATGAAATATCTAAGATGACAAGACGACTTATTGAACAGGCAGAAGCTCTGAAAATGGAGAAAGGTAATTTGGCGAATGCTTTAGCCGATATTTCACATCAATTAAAAACACCTTTGACATCGCTGAATATCCTAAATGCTTCTCTGTGTAATGAGGAACTGACTGACGAAGAAAGGTATGAGCTGATCCGCAAACAGACTATGCTCTTATCAAGAATGGAGTGGCTGATAGCCACACTTCTGAAAATATCCAAGCTGGATGCAGGAACGATTACTCTAAAGCCACAGGAGATATACTTAAAAGATGTGGTAGAAAAAGCAATTCGTCCTCTGGAGATTGCGGCAGAATTAAAAATGCAGACAATAACGCAAGTGATTCCGGCAGAACTGAAACTTGCTCTTGATGCTGATTGGACTGCTGAAGCCTTGGGGAATGTAATTAAAAACTGTATCGAACATTCACCAGAGAGCAGCAGTATTGAAATCAAGGCAATAGAAAGACCTCTTTTGACACAGATCATTATAGCGGATAATGGAGCAGGTTTTCGGAAAAAGGATATACCGCATCTATTTGACCGATTTTATCAAGGAAGTGGCTCTACAATCGGTAATGCCGGTTTGGGGTTGGCTCTGGCAAAAACAATCATCGTCAATCAGGGCGGCGTCATCCAGGCGAAAAACCGGAAGTCAGGCGGTGCAGAATTTGAAATCTGCTTTTATCGGGGGACTGCTTAATGCAGCCCCTTTTTAAGTGACATTTTTGTAATGAAAAAGTAATGAAGCAGTCACTTGGCTTTGCTATACTGAATTGCAAAAATATATGGAGGAACTTTTTATGGAAATATTAAGAGTAGAGAATATCTGCAAAACCTATGAAATGGACAATGCTCCTGTCCATGCTTTGTCAGATGTTTCTTTTTCCGTCGATAAAGGAGAGTTTGTTGCAATCATTGGAGCATCTGGGTCTGGCAAGTCTACCCTGTTGCACATTTTAGGTGGTGTTGACAGACCAACTTCGGGAAAAGTATTTGTGGATGGACAGGATGTTTATGAGCAAAACGAAGATGAATTGGCTGTATTCAGAAGAAGGCAGGTTGGGCTTGTCTATCAGTTTTATAATCTGATCCCGGTTTTGACTGTCGAGGAAAATATCACGCTGCCGATTCGATTGGATGGGCGTAAAATCAATAAGGAGCGTTTGAAAGAACTGCTATCCACGCTCAAACTGGTAAAGCGTAGAAAGCACCTGCCAAGTCAGTTATCCGGCGGTCAACAACAAAGAGTGGCAATCGGACGAGCGTTGATTAACGCACCTGCGATTATCCTTGCGGACGAGCCGACGGGAAATCTGGACACGGAGAACACAAGGGATATTATGAAACTTCTGCGTGAATCCAATGAAGTCTATCGCCAGACAATGATCCTGATTACCCATGACCGTGAAATCGCAATGCAGGCAGACCGTATTCTGGAAATTCAGGATGGCAGACTTGTGAGGGATGAGGTGATACGCTGATGAATATGATTTTCACGCTTACACTCAGGAATCTGCTGTCGAATAAAAAGCGTACCCTACTCACACTTTTAACCATTCTTTTGTCAATCAGTATGATAACCGCTATTCTCTGTGGGGGATGGTCGTTGGTTGATTTTTTGAAAGAGAAAGAAAAAGTGTATGGTGGCGATTATGACTACTACATGGAGGATTTGACTTGGGAGCAGGTTCAAGAGCTATATAGTCAAAACAATGTAGGCGAGGTTTCGCTTCTCCGCTTTGCCGGAAACAGTTTTTACGGGGAGAAATCCAACAGTACAATGCTCTCCGTTGGCGAGATTGACGAGAACTTTACCCAAAGATTTTCGTTAAATCAGTATTTGCTTGCGGGGCGTTTCCCGCAAGATGAAAATGAGCTTGTTATTTCAGAATCTTTTTTGAAGAAAAACAATATGAACACAGAGATTGGAGATACGATTTCTTTAACCCTTGGTTCAAGAATTTGGGATGAATATAATGCCCAGCTTTCCGGGCTGACAAATTATAGGGGCGAAGAAGAAAGTTTCGTTCCAACGAAAGAGAAAGCGTATGTAGTTGTTGGTATTCTGTCAGATGTGAATGACTCAAAAATCGCAGCAAACTATAATGCCTTTGCAGGCGTTGACAAAACGGCATCCGATTTTGCTGCGTATGTCAAGGCAAAGAATTTATCCAATTCGATCTATACAGAAGCCGAAGAAGTGGCTGCGGCAGTAGACAGTCATGTAGCAAAGTTTCATTCTGAACTGTTAGTCTATCATGGAATTACCGGCGGCAAAGGAGCTGCCAAACTGATTGCTTTGGTAGTCATGGTCATTTGCCTTTTGATGGCTGCATCCGCTTCAATGATCAGCAACGCCCTCTCCATTTCCTTGCAGGAACGAATTAAGCAGATGGGAATGTTATCCAGTATTGGAGCCACAAAAGGGCAAAAACGCCTTAGTGTATATTTAGAAGCCTTTCTTTTGGGTGTGGTAAGCATACCTTTGGGATTGGTTGTCGGCATACTGCTGTCTGCTCTGTTGTTAAGTGTGGTCAGGGCAGCTTTTGGAGAAACATTCACTTTTGGCATTGTAGAACTGTCCTTAAAGGTAAACGGACTTATCCTACTCGTCAGCGGATTATCCGGCATTGCTTCTTTGTACTTCGGAAGCAGAAAGCCTGTGAAGCAAGCTGCTAAAATTACAGTTATTGAAGCTATCCGCCAGTCTAACAATGCGGTATCAAAAAAGAAATTCCGTGATGGAAAAATCGTTTCTTTGGTTTTTGGCATTTATGGTTCGCTGGCAGCTAAAAATATTAAGCGTAATCCAAAACGCTTCCGAGCAATTACTGGCTCTATTTTCTTGTCGGTGGTAATTGCCCTTTCCTTATACAGTTTGTCTGATTTTATGCTTTATCAGACATCCTTGGACATGAAGGAGGACGGTTCCTGTTATACTGATGTGATTTCGACGATTCAATACAAAGATATTCCTACCGCAATCGGGGCATTATCGGATGAAAATATCACTGCGGATGTTTCCTATTCTTTTCAGCGATATATGACTGCTGAATTTTCGCAGGAACAAATCAATCCTGATATGCAGGGATATTTTATCAATGGTACGAAAGCAGAGGTATATGTCGTAGGACTGGACGAAGAACATTTTACTTCCTTTTGTGAGGAAAATGGCTTTCATATTATGACTGGCAGCTCCAATCGTGGAATCCTGCTCAATCAGACAATGGGATATTATAATGCGGGTCAAAATCGAGTGATTGCAGGCTCCCCGTTTCTTATTGAACCGGGAACTGAAATCATTCCGTTGGGGGCATCCGAGGATGCCTTGCCGATTATCGTGGAAGAAATCGTTTCAGAAGAAAATGCAAATATCCAATCCATGTTTGTGAGAGATCGAGCTGTCCTCATTGTGCCTTTAAGTTATTTTAACTGGCTGATAGATGATAACGCCTATGTGGAAATGAGAATACAGACAGCACAGCATAAAGAAGCAATGGACTGTCTGGCTGACAGAGGATTTCCGCAAACTGTGGACATTGCAGCCGCAACGAATAATTCCAGACAGGTATATACGATTGCAAAACTGGTAATCTGCCTGTTCTCGATCCTGATGACGGTTATTATCAGTTTGAATGTTTGCAACACTATCTCAAATACAATTCATTTGAGAAGAAGCGAATTTGCTGTTCTGCGTTCTGTTGGTATGACTGCCAAAGGATTGAAATGTACGCTATTGCTTGAAGCTGTTTTGTACGGCGTAAAAGCATTGGTTCTTGCGTTGCCTGTGAGCTTTTTGATTCATTGTGCCATCTACTACTTCATATCGTCGGGTATGACACCATTTGCTTTTTATATCAACGGTGGTATTTATGCTCTTGCAGTTCTGGCGGTCGGTGCTATGGTATGTATCGCTATGCTGTTTGCTGTCAGAAGCGTATCAAAGGTGGAAATTGTAGAGGAACTGAAATTGAGCAATATGTAATCATTCAATCTAACAAAGCAACTGAAACGGAGGTAATAGAAATTGCGTAAAAAGAAACTGGTAAAGAGAGTTGCAGGCATTGCTTTGACTGTTGGTGTAGTTATACTTGCCATTGTATGTGTCGGTAAAGTAAATCGCATTCAGAACGAAAAAGATATTATTGGCACATGGAAGGATACAAATGCGGAGGAGGTATTTACCTTTCAAGAGAACGGGGAACTTGCTGTGAGTAAAGATATGCCCGATTCGGGTCTGTCCTGCGGTAACGCATCTTATGGTTTTTCTTACTCGGATATAATCTGCGTGACACAGGGAGATAGTAGTGTAGAATTTGAGATAGAAGTAGATCATGACGAATTGACAATCTTCTTTATGGGGCAAGAATACTTAGCGTTAGAAAGGTAATGGTAGAAACTCTCTTGTTTCGTAAAAACTGAATAGAATGAACAAACCAAAGGCGACTAACCGTAAAAAGTTGGTCGCTTTTGCTTTGCTCATTTGCAAAGCGGATGTGTCGGAAACGGCATATCCGAAAAGTGGAGAAATCCGATTTGACGAAATTGGACTTCTCCATTTTTTTGTGAAAGTCTCCGATGGAGAGTTTCGCAAAAACCGATGGACTGCAAATGTCGGCAGCTGACGATGTGAAGCAGTTTATCGGGCAGGAGTACAGAGGGCGGCAAGCCCTTTGTGCATGGGTACAGGGAATGCAATATCCCTGTGCAGGTCAAGGGCGGCAGCCTTGCCCAGTTAAGTGGCGTTTCGCCACTTAGTACTGGGTATTACTTGTCGCAAAATTGCAGCAAGGATGGCAGCTTCGCTGCCCCTTTCCCCTGCGGGGAAAATCTGAACGGAGGTTAGAAATGGTTTGAAATTAACAAGACACAACGGTCGCTCCGGCAAGCATGGCACTTACAACCCGAAGCACAATGACCGCACTTTTGATGTGAGCAACAGCGAACACATTGACGAAGAACGAGCCAAGCACAATGTCTATTGGGACTGCTTCAACGGCTATCGCACCTTTGCAGAGAAGCAAGTCCAGAGCGAGCTTGCAGACACTTTCGAGGAAGTGGAGGAACTGTTCTACTCCGCAAAATACGGTGCTTATGTCGAAGCACAGAACGCCAGAAACGATAAGAACAGGCACTCGGAACGCAACCGCACCACAACGGATTTGCTTAAAGACAAAAGGACTTGCCCGGAGGAAACCATCTATCAGATCGGAAAGATGGGCGACCATGTTTCGCCTGATGTTCTGCTGAAAGTCGTGACGGATTTCTTCGTGGAGATGGAACGGCGTTTCGGCTCTCATGTTCACATTCTGGATTGGGCATTACATCTGGATGAAGCGACACCGCACATTCAAGAACGCCATGTATTCGACTGTGAAAACCGCTACGGCGAGATTTGCCCACAACAGGAAAAGGCACTTGAAGCATTAGGCTTTGAACTGCCAGACCCCACCAAGAAGCAAGGCAGACACAACAACCGAAAAATGACTTTCGATTCTGCCTGTCGTGCCATGCTCTTTGATATTGCAAAAAGGCATGGTCTGCATTTGGAGCAAGAGCCGGAATATGGAGGGCGAGCCTATCTTGAAAAACAGGACTTCATTCTTGCCAAACAAAAAGAGCAGTTGGAGGTACAGGAGCAGAGATTAGAGGAACTGACTTTGAAAATCGAGGATGTGGAAACGCTGATTGATGATGTTGCCGATATTGCCTATGACAAGGCGGTGGAGGTCGTGACAGATACAGTCAGAGTGGAAACCCACAAGGAGGACATTCGGCTGATTGAGGAAACAAAGACATGGCTTCAATCGCCGGAACGCAAAGCACCGAAGAAAGAGCGTGACTATGCAATCAGCCGTTTGGATGGCGTGATTGGCAAAATCAAAAATGCCATGCAGTCTGCATTGCAGAAAATCCAGTCCAGACTTCTTTCGCCGGAGGTCAAGAAAACGAGCAAAGAGCAGATTAAGGAAAAGGTCAAGCCCTCCATCCTTGCCAGACTTGAAAGAAACAAGGAACTGGCAAAACAGGAAAATGAAGCGAGACGGAGCGAACACCGTCCGCACAAAAAACAGAATATGGAGCTTTAAGGCACTTGCCATTTTCGATTTGAGAATGACAGGTGCTTTTTCCATTTTGGGAGGTTGATAATGAATGTATTTGAAGCAGTAAAGCAGTCGGTCACGACAAGGCAGGCGGCAGAGTTTTACGGCTTTCGTGTAAACCGAGCCGGAATGATAGCCTGTCCGTTTCACAATGACCGCACACCGAGCATGAAAGTGGATAAGCGTTTTCATTGTTTCGGCTGCGGTGCGGATGGGGATGCCGTTGACTTTGTTTCCCGACTGTTTGAATTGCCGAGCAAAGAAGCCGCTATGAAACTGGCTGACGATTTCGGTATCGCTTATGACCGAAACGGCAAGCCGTCCATCGTGGCAAAAATCCGAGAGCCTACCGCCAAACAGAAGTTTGAAGCGGAGGAAAAACGGTGCTTTCGTGTGCTGTCCGATTACTTCCACAAGCTCCGAGCGTGGGAAAAGGACTATGCACCGAAGCAGCCAGAGGACGAATGGCATCCGCTATTTACAGAAGCCTTGATCAAGAGAGATTATATTGAATATCTCCTTGATATTTTGATTGACGGAACACTTGAAGATAGAAAGGCACTTGTAGCCGAGCAAAGAAACGAGGTGATGAAACTTGAACGAAGATTTGCAGACAGCCGCCAGAGAGGAAATTCGAGACCGATTAGAACTGACACAGCAAGGTAAGCCTGCGAATACCGCCATGAATTACAAGACGGTATTTCAGAATGACCCTCTACTGAAAGGTGCTATCCGCAAAAATCTGTTGACGGAACGCACCGACATTGTAAAGCCGCTTGGTTGGTATCGTGAAAGCTCCACTCTGACCGATGTGGATATTAAATATCTGCTTCTCTACTTTGAAGAACACTACGGCTTGACGGTTGAGAAGAAAATCGAGGATGCCGCATTGGTTATTGCCAACGAAAACCGCTACCACCCTGTCTGCGATTTTCTGAACGGCTTGGAGTGGGACGGACAGGAACGCATACGCTTTTGTCTGCACCGCTTTCTTGGGTCGGATGCCGATGATTATACCTATGAAGCCTTGAAGCTGTTTCTGCTTGGGGCAATCAGCCGAGCCTTTAAGCCGGGGTGCAAGTTTGAAGTCATGCTATGCCTTGTCGGAGGGCAAGGAGCCGGAAAGTCCTCTTTCTTCCGTCTGCTTGCGGTCAAGGACGATTGGTTTACCGATGACCTTAAAAAGCTGGATGATGAAAATGTGTACCGCAAAATGCAAGGGCATTGGATAATCGAGATGTCGGAGATGATAGCCACAGCCAATGCAAAGAGTATTGAGGAAATCAAGTCCTTTTTGAGCAGACAGAAAGAGACCTACAAAGTCCCCTATGAGACACATCCGGCAGACCGCAAGCGACAATGCGTGTTTGGCGGTTCGTCAAATACTCTGGACTTCCTACCCCTTGACCGCACAGGCAACCGCCGTTTCGTGCCGGTCATGGTTTACCCCGAAAGAGCCGAGGTGCATATCCTCGACAATGAGGAAGAATCCAGAGCCTACATTCATCAGATGTGGGCAGAAGCAATGGCGATCTACCGAAGCAGAGACTTCAAGCTGCGGTTTAGCCCGACAATGAATGAGTATCTGAAAGCACATCAAAGGGAGTTTATGCCGGAGGACACCAAAGCCGGACAGATACTTGATTATCTGGACAGCTACACAGGCAATGCCGTCTGCTCCAAACAGCTTTACAGAGAAGCATTGGGGCATGAGTATGACGAGCCGAAGCAATGGGAACTGCGAGAGATAAACGACATTATGAACAATGTTGTCAAAGGTTGGAAGTCTTTCAGCAATCCGAGACACTTCCCGAAGCCGTATCTTCGTCAGAAAGGTTGGGAGCGTGAGTTGCCCGACAACGGAGAAGCTGACAACGGAGACGGAAGATTTATTCCTCTCTCCGATGCGGAGCTTGAACAGATGGAACTGCCGGAGGGATGGCGATAGAAAATTGCTATCCTGTTGTCAGCTTGTTGCCGAGCCGGTTGTCAATCCCGTTGTCGGGCAAAATCCGAAAAAGCCTTGTCAAGACTGGACTTTTCTCTCTCTGACAACCTTGACAACCAAGATTTCAAAGAAAAAGTAAATAGTAAGCAATAAGAGCCGCCCGATAAGATAAAAGGTTTTTGAATGTCCGTTGTCAGGACTTCGTTGTCAGCCTTTCCTTGTCGGGCATTTTTCATTCACAGGAGGTATTGAATGACAGAAAACAGAAACACAGCAGCACAGACCACCACCCAGCACACCGCACCCACCGTCAGAAAGCAGATAAACGGCACGACCTATATCGTCCGTGTCCACTTCAACGAGAACGCCAGAGAGACAATGGAGGACAAAATCAAGCGTCTGCTTCGCAACGAGATTCAGCAAAATGTAACTTGTTTGTGAATTTGATGAAAAAGTCCTTGACTTTTCGTCTCTGGAAAGACCGCCAAGTCCATCCTGATCAGTGTAGGTGTCCGGCTGGCAGCCTTCAATCTGCCGCAGATCGCCAAGCTGACCAATACTGATGAACTGGATCTTTCCA
>CABJAW010000034.1 GCA_902363665.1 Lachnospiraceae bacterium
CCCTCTGCTTAGCTGCTTTTAAATATTCCTGCACTGCCTCCGCATCTGCGAGTTTCTGCTGGAATGGGAACAAATTCCTGTCTGCTTTCAGCACCGTGACAATTCGGTATTCCTGAATGCTATCCTCTGTCTGAAGATAAGCAAAGGGATGCTCCTGATAGTACGTTTCATCTGCATATAAGTCCAGATTTCCGAACATTGCCCCACTGTTCATGTTGTGACCGTAAATGATAAGGTTCCGACTTTCAGACACTTTACAGTCTGCCTGTAAAAACAGGCTTCCGTTGATGTCATATTCCTTTTTGTAATTCCGTTTCAGGTAAAACTCCCCATTCTCCTGTTCGGACTGAAGCACCGGGTAATCAATCCCGGTATCCGGTATTGTCAGCCATCCCTGCACATCCGGGTATTGTTCCCGAAGAGAAACAAGGTCTACCGCAGCCACCGGGCATTTTCTTCCAGCTGGTTGGTCTTTCTTTTCAGAGCCTGAGGCTCCCGGAGCTTCCGGCTCCGGGAAATTCCCTTTCAGCTCTGCCATCAGCTTTTTGTTCTCCATTGGAAGATATACCATGTGGTAAATCAGAAACCCGGCACTTGTCAGCGTCACTGCAAGGCAGATGATCTTGAAAAACCTCTGTAAGATTCCTGTCTTTGGTTTTTTCTTCATCGTTCCTGTCCGGCTTTTCTCTGCTTCTTTGGCTGACTCTTCTGCGTCTTTCCCGGCACAGGCGGTTTCCTTGCTGCTTTCAGGATCGGCTCTGTCGGGATTTGGTTCTGTCTGCAGCCCTTTAAGATCCCAGTCAGGTACGACCGTCCGGGCGGATTAAAGTTCTGCATGTAATCTTTTGTCATGATATAGACAATGGCTTTGATCTCTCTTCCATCTTTGTTCTTGACAGTGATCTCCTGCTTGTCGTAAAAATCAGGATAGCCTTCATAAAGATCCAGGCTCTTTTCACAGTCCCCGGTCAGTGACCAGAGGACGCCGTCCACATGGCTTCCCTCTTCCGGGAAGATGGTGGCAAGGCCGCTTCCTGCGGCTGCAAAGGTCAGCCGATACCCCTCCAGGCGGACGATTTCTACCACCTCCGCCTTTGGGCACCGATATGCCATCTGGTCCAGATCCATGTTGCTTCCATACGCAAAATATAATTGTTTCAGCCTATCTGCCCCCTTTTTTCTTCTTTCTTCTGGATGCCACACCCATGCCGATCAGACCGCCTGCGGAAAGAATCAGGCACAGGGCCGGAATCCAGAGGTTGGTGTCATCGCCTGTTTTCGGGTTGCTTACAAACGGGGTATCCTCCGGCAGCTTCTCGTTCGTCACTTTCTGGATGACTTCGATCACTGGAGTTTTGTCATCTACATAGGTAAATGTCACCTCATGTTTGGTCTCATCCAGCTGATAGCCCTCCGGTGCTTTGGTCTCAACCAGATAATAGGTGGCTGCCTTATCAAATTTGCCGTCCTTATAAGTTCCGATTGCAAGCAGTCCGCTGGTTGCATGGCCGTTTTCATCAGTGGTCAGGGTTTCTACCACTTTGCCATCCGCATCCCTCAGTTCAAATTCTGCATCTTTCAGTGCTGCTCCGGCATCCTTATCTGTTTTCTCAATGATCAGGCGTCCCTTTGCGGTGTCATCTTTCATGGCTACCTTCTGGATCTCTGCGGTATCTGCCACCTCGAAGGTGATCTCCTCTGCAACGACATAACCGTTTGGAGCCTGCTCTTCTTTCAGGGTGTATTTACCAATCGGAAGTTTTTCGATATAATGCGGCTCTTTACCGGAAGTCCAGGTTTCTACGATGTTGCCATTTTCATCTGTGATGGTCAGTTTGGCTCCTTCGATCTCATTATCTCCGGTAATATCCGTTTTGCTGATCTTCACTTTGGTCACGTCATCTTCCATTACCTGTTTCTGGATCTCCGCAGTATTCTCTACGGTGAATGTGATGCTTTCCGCAGTGGCATATCCATCGGCCGGCTTGTTTTCTGTCAGGGTGTAAGATTTTCCTACAACCAGTTCTTTGATGATGTGCGGCTCCTTGGTGGATGTCCATTCCTCAACAACAGCCCCGTTTTCATCCGTCAGCTGTAATCTGGCTCCCGGCAGTTCCTCGCCCGTGGTCAGATCGGTTTTGGAAAGCTCCACGGTTGTCGGCTCATCTTCAAATACAAATTCATAGGATGCTTCTGCTTCTTTATCCCCCTGGTACTCAAAAACAAATTCCTGCTCTTCTCCGGTGGTGACAAATCCATCCGGTGCATACAGCTCCTTCACATAATAGGTTCCGTCGATCGGCAGGTCTGCAATAAAGGAAATCTTTCCATCTGCATCTGTTGTTTTTAACTCGATCAGGGTATCTGCTTCCATCAGCACCTTTCCAGATGCGGACAGGATGTCGTTTCTGGTGTACAGTCCAAAGATGCCGCCTTTTAATACACGGTCGGTATCCTTTTCTTTCTTCAGGACGTTCACTTTTACTTTCTGACGGTTGTTCTGCCAGTCCTCATCGTATACGACAACCGGGGTATCCTGGTCACGGTAGGAAAGATCTACATATCGTGGTTCTTCATCCAGCACATAACCATATGCTGTGCCCACCTCTTTGACATAGTATTTTCCAACCGGAAGGTCAGATACTTCTGCAACACCGTTTGCATCAGTAGTCACGGTTGCCACCAGCTCGTCCTTAGCATAATAATCCGGGCTTACACCATCGGCTGCTTTGATATCCTCTGCAGCGTAAATCTCAAAGGTAACGTCTGACAGGCTTCCTGTGATGTACTCAAACAGATGCTCTACAACGCCTTTGACATTGTCCAGCAGGGTGATCTTATCAAGGAATTCACCCTTCTTGTTTACGATCAGCAGGGCTTTCGGCACATCGTCTTTCATTTCCACTTTCTGTACTTTTGCGGTATCCTGAACGGTGAATTCCACATCCGTGGTCTTTAAATAACCAAGCGGTGCAAGAGATTCACGGAGGGTATAAGTTTTTCCAACGGTCAGGTATTTGATCACATGAGGCTCATCCTTTACGGAAGTCCAGCTGTCGATCACATTTCCATCCTTGTCCAGAACAGAAAGGGATGCCCCGTTCAGCTCTACGCCTGTGGTCAGGTCGGATTTTGTCACCTCGATGGTGGTCGGCTGGTTCTTCTTCACAGATTTCAGCTTGATGGTCGGAATGTCCTGCCCCTGATAGGTGGCATCAAATTCCAGTATCTCGTCAGAAGATACAAAACCATCCGGTGCAGAAATTTCTTTCACATAATAAGTTCCAAGCGGCAGGTCCAGGGTGAAGTGTGCCTGTCCTTTTTCATCGCTTGTGATCTCCTGTAATAAGGTATCTGCTTTCACAATAATCTTGTCACCGGATTTGATCTCATTCTTATTGTAAAGACCGAATGTAGCTCCAGCTACCGTGCTTCCTGTTTCTGCATCCTGTTTTTCCACGGTGATGCTTACTTTCTGGCGTTCATTGGTAAAAGTCACTTCTTCGTCTACGACTGGGGTATCCTGTCCGGCATAGGTAAAAGTTACTTCTTCGCCTTTGGCATTCCAGGTGTAGCCCTCCGGCGTTTTTTTCTCTTCTACACGGTATTTGCCGAGCGGAAGGTTCTCTACTACGGCACTTCCGGTTTCATCGGTTGTCACCGTTGCCACCAGTGTGTCTTTGGCATATTCCAGATAACGGTTGCCGTTCTCATCTTTCTGATGGTCTGCGGTATAGATATCTTCTGCGGCATAAACCTCAAACACGGCTCCTGCAAGGCTGGCTTCCTCATAGGTGAAATCCTTGTCAAAACCTTTGACTACTTCTCCTTCCTTGTGGATGGTCAGTCTGCCTTTTGCCGGGTGGTTCTCGAATTCCACCTCGATGATCAGGTCACCGCTGACCGGATCTTCCTGGTATGCAGTATCACTGTCTACCTTGATTTCCACGGTATTGGCACTGTGGGTGTATCCATCCGGTGCAGTCACTTCTTCGATGCGGTAATTTCCACAAGCCAGATTCTGTGGCAGGATCAGGTATCCATTCTCATCCGTAAAATAAGATTTATGTACCGTAGTAGATGGGTAGGTGGTCACCTGTTCCACATATTTCTTGTTATCCAGATCGTATACTTTAAACTCGGTATTCGGAACCAGGACAGATTTCTTTGTCTCGTCATCTTTTTTGACGATCTTTAATTTTGCTTCAAACTCTTCGTCCAGAAGCACACGCCATACCTGCGGCTGATCCGGATTGTTTTCCGAGATCACAACCTTAAAGTCATCGACTGGTTTGAAGTTGTGCGGTGTGGTGGTCTCCCTTACAATGTAGGTTCCGTATGCAAGCGGAATGGAGCATGCATATCCACGCTCATCCGTGAACATTTCTGTCTGTCCGTCTGCGGTCAGTACAACCGGAGTTGCAGATGCAAAGTCATAGGAACCGTCCTTATTTTTCTTCAGGCTGCTCTCCAGATATGCACTGAATCCCACACCTTTTAACAGATCGGCATCGGTCTTACCATTGTTGGCTGCTTTAATGACCTGGAACGGCTGTTTGATCACATCTTCCAGAGAAGTTGCGGTACGTTCTACCGTCTGAACCAGATCTCCCTCGTCATTACACTCCAGATCATGTTCTTCCGCGTCTGCCAGATATCCAACAGGCGGCGTCAATTCTTTCACGTAATACTTTCCGAGATAGAGGTCTGCGATTTCTGCATTTCCCTCGGCATCCGTAGTCAGGGTTGCAATCTGCGTTCCTGCCGGGTAAAGGACACCTGTCTGTCCATCCGGATGAACGATATCCTCACGGGCATACAGTCCGTAAACCGCACCCTCAAGGGTTGCATCTCCCTGTGCGGTCTTTCCGGTTTCGGAATCCTCTTTTACCAGTTTGATCTTCGCATTGACACGCTCGTTCTGGAACGTGTGGCTGAAAGAAACGGTTGCCTCTTTGTCTGTGGTGTACTGGAACGTAAAAGAGTACACATCCTCACTGTTTCTGGTATATCCGGCCGGTGCAGAAACCTCTTTCATGTAGTAGCTGTTAGCGATCGGCAGGTCTGCCTGATATACGGCTTTTCCGTCTGTTCCGGTCACTGCCTTCTCAATGAGGGTATCTTTTTTGACCACAACGGTTCCGTCCGCTGCTTTGATGTCGTTTCCGGCATACAGGCCATAAGTGCCGCCCGGAAGGTATTTCCTGGTTTCCTTATCCTGTTTGTATACGCTTACGCTTGCTTTTTGGCGGTCATTTTTGAATGTCACGCTTCCCATGACCTTCTCCACATTGCTTCCGGCATAGGAAAGGGTGATTTCCTGGCTTTCGCCTGTGCATACCAGATTTTGTGGTGCCTGCATTTCTTTTACCACATATTTTCCCAGATATAGATTATCCAGTGTGACACTTCCGTCATCCCCGGTAGTAAGTCCGGCTTTGACCAGTGCGTCTTTTTTATAAATGACGGTTCCGTCTGCGGATACAATATCCGCTGCGGCATAAACATTGTAAACCGCACTCTTCTGTTTCTGCTCGGTATAAACAAAGGAAACACCATCATCAGTTACCTTTGCTCCGGTCAGGACTTCTCCTAATTTATACACAGTCAGGCTTGCCATCTGCTCTGTATCGGTAACGGTTTGTTTTACAGTATCTCCGATGACCAGTTTCACATCGTAGGCTTTGGTATCCAGCAGATATCCGTTTGGTACGGAGATCTCTTTCAGGTATACGGTATCCTGTGTTTTGGTGATCGTAACGCTGGAAGCTCCGTTGGCATCTGTGGCCGGCATCTTTGTGATCAAGTTCTTTCCATCCTTGTCACTGTAAACGCCATAAACTGCACCTGCGATGGCTTTGTTGCTCTTGCGGTCCTTCTTTACGATCTCCAGAGTTGCCTGTTTTACCCATGACACTTTAAAATCTACATACTTCTCATCGGTCACGCCCTCGCCAAATACCAGGGCAAGGTCCTGTGTCTCGCTTCCGGTTGTGATCTTGTAAGCGGAATAGTCTTTGATGATGCTTCCCTTCATGGTAACAGACCATTCCCCTTTGACATCCACTGCCTGTGTCAGCGGTGCAGATAAGTAGAATTTGGTACCGCCGCAGATCTCCACGGATGCACCTGCACTGCTTGTTTTTCCCGTTGTCACATTATGCAGTTTGACACCGGACGGCAGCTTCATGGTGATGGTCTGCAGTTCGGATGCCTTGAAGGTGATCTCTTCTGTTCTCTGGCTGTTGCCGCTGATATATGCGGTAACATTTGCATTGGAGAAACTCATGTCCACTTCCGGTATCTCCGGCTGGCTCATGCAATAATTGTAGAGTTCCATTGCCAGAGCCTGTCCGGTTGCATTCGTACCGGAAAAAGCGTCACTACTGTTATTGGCATAAGACGCAGCCAGATGGACAATGATAAACTGTTTTCCAGCGGAAAAATCAGGATGTTTCTCTGAGAAAAATCCATTTTCGCCGGATGCTTTTGTGCCGTAGTAGCATACTTTTGCCAGTGCTTTGCTGTCACCTAGTTTGGTGATCTTATAGACACCATCCCCAGGTCCTGCCTTGGACGGCTGCACACAGTAGGCAGTTGCAGACACGTTTCCAAATTTTACGGTATATTTATAAGTTACATAGGAACCCAGACCGTAGTCTGCATAATAGTATGCAGCCCCTCTTGTCACATCTACGTCCTGTGTTACTCTTGTACTGGTATTGACTGCGGTGAATGAAACGGTTTCCCCATCTTCCATTGCCATCAGGTCAATATCCTGTTCCCCTGCCTGCTCCAGAACATCGCTGAGTGTCAGCCCGGATTCTTCATCGGTTGTATTTTCCGTTTCGGATTCCTCTAATGCAGCATCAAACTCGGATTCGGAAAGTCCGTCCTGAAATTCGGGTTCTGTTTCTTCCGGTTCTTCTGTTTCAGATTCAGCTGTCTCCGGCTCAACAATTTCTGTCTCTACAGGCACTGTCTCAGTTTCTTCCTGCGAGGCAGCTTCCTCATCATCAGAACCTGTATCCTCTTCGGTAACTGCCTGTTCTGTCTGCGGTTCACTCTGAGCTGCTGTCACAGGCTCTTTTACGATCAGGTTTCTCCCAATCTGATAAACCGGGTGGTTCTGGTTGACTGGCTCCACATAATAAACGGCATGGTAAGTGTCTGCATGGCTGGTGCTGAAGTTCTCCCCGGCGTCATTCTCTGCTTTCTGGAATGTCACTTTGACTTTGCTTTCGTCCTTGATTTCCAAATTTGTAAAATCCGTGGAAACATCAAAGTCCTGTCCGACTTCCAGCTCCAGATCGGTGGCTTTTACCACTTCCTCTTCATCCAGCTGATCTTTTACGGATTCATACGCTGGCGGTTCCGCCGCTTTCGGCTCTTCCGAAGCATACACCGTCAGCGGTGAAATGAACGTGGATAAGATGGTGACTGCCGCCATCACCCCTGAAAGAATTCGCCTGAATCGATATTTACTCTTCATGTTTTCTACCTCTTTCTTCTTTTTCTTCATTTTGCATAAGAACAGCCGGATGTTTCCACCCGGCCTGTCTGTTCTCATTATTCTGTTATCTCGCATCATCTGTCCGTCCTGGCTTCTGCAGACAGGCATAGGTACTTTTGTCATACCGCCATGCCTTATCCCCGTCCAGATTGGCAAGCAGATGCTTCCGCACATTTTTGTATTCGTCCCCGATCAATCCGAGGCGGAGCAGAAAGGTGCGGAACGTAAATGCCGGGTTATCCCCGATCTCCGTCTTTTTTGCATGGGTACAGGACTGGTTGACCGCCTGTGCGGATATGGCAAGTGCCAGCGTAATGTTTGACCGGACTTTTCCTGCATGGAGGGTGCTTTCAAAACAACGCCATTCCAGTGTTCCCTTGGAAAAAACAGCATGTAGGTTTAAGGCATAATACCTTGTCCAGTTGTAATGCTCGGAGCTTCCGTCATTTCCCTCATACCATGCCCTTTTGAATTTTTCCATCGTGATGGTGCTGTTTGGCATCCGGCGGATCTTCTCCAATACCATAGGACGGACTTTCTGACAATACTCATCTTCCCTTCTCGTCTGTACATTTAAGGCCTTGAACAGAATATCCTCTTTGCAGTACATGATCGTCAGTGCATTTTTCAGACTCCTTGGTGTATGATTGGATGCGTCCACATGGACATGCATGCCACAGGATGAATTGACAAAAGCACCTGCGTTTTTGACACACCGCACCACTTCCTGGAGTTTCCCCATTTCCGAATATTCCAATTTCGGGGATACCATTTCTGTCGAATAATCTCCATCGGCATCTATTACAGTACCATTTGCCAGCCTTTCACAGTCGATACTGCTGTCTCTTGAAAATTTCCACGTTTTTCCATCTGAATCTTTTACACACCAGGAATCGTAAGAACGGATATGATATGGCTCTGTTCCGAACATTCTTCCAACAGCGGCAGCCGCATCATAGCGGCTGATACCTGTCATCTCAATCTCTGTACCAAAATACTGGTCTTTTAGGTCGATCTGCCTCACCCACCCTTCACTTCTGGAACAGGTGAGCCGCTTCGGATCTCTTCATCCACTGCTTTCAAATTTCTGCCTATTGCTTCAATGACATTGACGGTGACACCATTACCGGCCTGTTTATAAAGCTGGTTATCCGATGTTTCTTTTTCCATTTTGGATATCTGATCGTCCCGGTATCCCTGCAGCCGCAGACACTCCCTTGGCGTCAGCCTGCGGATTCTGCCGTGGTAGACCACTCCATGACGGTCAGTTGCCGTAATGGTGAACATCGGCTCTTCCGGTTCTTTCATCCTTCTTCCATGCTGGCGTACGTTTTCCCTGGCCGGTGTCATCACTGCCCTTGGCGGTTCTTCCACCAGCACCCCGGAGCTTTCGCCCCTGTGGTTATGGATGCTGGAATCCTGTCTGGTATTCAGACATCTTGCAACCTCTGTCACCAGCGGCGGAGGGGAAATATCTACAAAATGCAGTGTCCCCTGCTGGTTTCCGGTCGTCAGAGTATGGGCAATCTCATGCCCAACTCTTCCCCTGCGGCTGTTGATCCCCGGATAGCCGAGGTCAATGCTGTCTCCCTCGTAGGCCATCTTGTACCCTTTTCGGGTGTTTTCCTTGATTGGAATACCAACTTCGTATAATCCGGTCTTGCCACCCATACCACCAGCCCCGCTAGTCAGCGTACAGCTCAGTCCTTCTTCTGCGTAAACTCTTTCTCCCTGTTTGCCAGCATGGACTTGTATAAGAGCTGTTCCATTTGCTTTTGGGAAAGGTAATATTTTTCCGGCACATCTTCCATCAAGATATCCGACAATATACACCCGCTTCCTTGACTGGGGGACTCCGAAATCCTTGCTGTTAAGCACTTTCCATTCGACATGATACCCCAGTTCAGATAGCGTACTGAGGATGGTGTGAAACGTCCGCCCTTTGTCATGCGAAAGCAGACCGGGTACGTTTTCAAGGAGAAAATACGCAGGTCGTTTGTCTGCAACCAGTCTGGCAACTTCAAAGAAAAGGGTTCCTCTTGCATCGGCAAATCCTTCCCTTCGTCCAGCGATTGAGAATGCCTGGCAAGGAAATCCCGCACATAAAAGATCAAAGTCCGGCATTCGTTCTGTTTCAATATTTCTTGCGTCATTGCAGAACCACTCTCCTTCCGTATCAAACAGCACCCGGTAGTTGTGGTCTGCATATGCATCTGCTTCACAGTGTCCGACACAGGTGAAGCCCCCTGCCCTGTGCAGCCCTTCTCGGAATCCTCCGATTCCACTGAACAGGTCAAAAAATCGAATTGTTCCGGCTATCAGCCTCCCTTCGCTGCGAAAAAAACAGTGCAGATTTCTCTGCACCGTTTCCGTCTCTTGGTTTCTGTTTTGTGATGTCTATTCTTCTGATTCCGCTTCCTCTGGCTCAGATTCTTCTGCTTCTTCGGTTTCCAGTTCTGTTGGCTCTGCTTCCGCTGGCTCTTCGTTTTCTGGCTCTGTCGGCTCTTCATCTGCTTCAGCTTCGTCCGGTTCTGTCATTTCTCCGTCTGTTTCAGCTTCCAGTGCTTCTGTCTCAGGCTCTTCTGCTTCAGGTTCTACTGACTCTTCATCCGGTTCTGATTTTGCAGTCTCAGGATCTTCCATTTCTGTTTCTTCGGCTTCCTCTGACTCTGCTTTCCATTTGGCTTCTTCTTTTTCGATTGCATCTTCGATAAGCCCGATTAAGAAGTCTTTCTGTTTCATGCCATTCCTGGCGAGGACTGCTTTCAGTCTGGAAAATAAATCCTCGGTTACCTGTACTGCTACTGTTCTTAAATCTGCCATGTTCGCCTTTTCTCCTTTTCTTGTCATGTGTTCTTCGATTACCATTTCAAGGTATTTTGGTATGCTGATTCCTAACTCTTCGACTTCCAGTTTTAGCTTTTCATGCAGCTCTACCGGGATTTTTCCGCATATGTTTTTCATCTCCATTGTGTTCGTTCTCCTTTCTTTTTTCTACATACAACATACCCTAAAACGTGACAGAAAGCTATTCACAATACCCAACGAATATGAGGCTCTCAAAAGCTCCCAAAGGATGCAGATCCAATAACATTCAATAGGCATCACCCCTTTCAAAAATCCGTGATTTATACTAATTTGACTGCTTGAAATTTGGCTATTTTATCACCAGGAAAGACTTGACTTTTTCAGAATGCATCCTCAAGCCCGGAGAGAAAATCCAGCATCTGGGACGGGATTTCTTCCTTTTTTGAAACACTCTCCCCGGAGCCAGAAATGGAAACACCTGCCAGTTCTTCCCGGATTGCCTGCCGGATGCTTTTCTCCAGCTGGTTGTTTTCCTGATCTTTTAAAATCACCTGAACCAGATAGCTGCTCTTCTGTCCATCTGGAACACTTTGCAGGATCTCCCATGCCTTTTTGTGATCTGGGTTATCAAGGTTCAGGCGGAACGAGAAAACGGGTCTCTTTACTTCGCGCACATCTGCCCCACAATCCGCTCATAGCCGGAAGCATTGGCGTGTACGTCTGTCAGGTAAATCTGCCGACACAGCCCGTCCTGCGGTGTCACGTGCCGTTTCAGAATGCTGGCTCCGCCGCCCATGATCACGGACGGAATTGCCTTCAGATCGAACCCGGCTTCCATAATTGCAGACAGTATTTTCTCCGTGTAGAGCCTTCCCTGCCGGACAATGATTTCTTTTGCGGCCGGGTCCATGCTGCAGCTCTGGCCGTTCAGAACACGTTCGATCTGAATATCCGTTACAGACAGTCCGGTATTTCTGCGTACCTGCTCGGTGATCTCATCCACACACCGGATCACACCAAGTTCCAGGCTACGGCAGGTAGCGGCATTTGGAACACTGTTGTCCAGCCGCATCAGGTCTACGGTCCAGCCACCGATATCTGCGAGAAGAACAGAAGGCTCGTCCCGAACACATTCCGGGTGGAGAGCCAGGGCTGAGTATCCCTGTGGGAACAGTTTTACATCCTGAATCCGGATCTCATAGCTCTCATCCTCGTACCGGAAACGCAGAGGCTGCTCTTTCCGAAACAGATATTCCCGGAAGCCTTTTTTCTCCCTGCCAAAACTTGCCAGTGGAAGACCGGCTGCCAGAACTACATCTGTTTTCCGCTCTCCCCGGCGATAGCGGATTTCCTGGGCAATGGCTGCCATTGTCAAAAGATAATAATTGTCATTGGAAGTCTTACTTCTCACCAGCGTCTGCCGCCCGGTTCCACACACATAAAATTTCCCATTGTACTGCAGGACATTCTGCATGGTATACGGCTCGTAATCGTATCCGGTCAGTCCGGTCGGGAAACATACATGGGGAGTTTTTATGGCATAATATCCATGGTCAATTCCTATAATGATAAGTCACCACATCCTTTCTGGTTTTTCTTGTTCTTTTCCAGCAGGTGGTCTTTTGGTCTGGAAAAAGAGAAAAAGGGCAGAACCCCGAAGAGCCCTGCCCGTAATAAAAAATACAGTTATGTATATTTACAAACAAATATGCATAACTGTATGCTATCACTTTTAATTAATTTATAACTTGGATTCTCTATTTCTGTTCTTGTAGCACATAAATACTGCTTTAAAATGTTCCTACTAGCTGCCTATGTTACTATTCTTTATTTCACCAATTCATGAATAGCTTTTACCATTGTAAGTCCATAATCAACAAGGAAATTTTTTTGTTCTTCGGAGTATGTCTTTCTTTCCTCTATTGCTTCATC
Source organism: Lachnospiraceae bacterium (assembly GCA_902363665.1). Lineage (GTDB taxonomy): Bacteria > Bacillota > Clostridia > Lachnospirales > Lachnospiraceae > Choladousia. The sequence continues at coordinate 12,254 of CABJAW010000034.1, forward strand.
TGTGCAATGTCTAAAGCACTGCATTTTCTTTCTATAATTCTTTACTATCGTATCGTCAATGAAGCCACAACATACATCTTCATATTCTGGTGTGATAAATTTTCCATCTTGTTTCAACAGGTTTTCAATAAGGTTTGCAATCTCAGCAATTTTTTCATCTATATGCATACTATTGAAAGATGCCTGTCTAGTAGAAATTTCAATAAATTTCTGATTTATAGAATCGTTCACCTCAATATTACAAGACTTTTGCTCAAATGTCAGATCTGCTACAAAGGTTCTTCTAGTCGCATAACGAACAGTTCCATTATCATCTCCACCTAGAGCAATAATTCGATTTCTAATATCTCTATATGTAAAGTCTGTTGGATCAACAGGGGGCCTTGCTAGTATTCTAGGAAACTCTTTTATCTCATAACCGAGCATATGTAGATAATATGTTATTAGATAAAACCAACATTTATTTTCACCTGAAAAATCAACATCTGGCTGACACAGTTCTTTAAATTTAGTTATTGCTTCTTCAACATCATAAATCTCAAATTGATAATTCTGAGTTTCCTCTTCACCACAAAAAATATTATATGTATAATTTACCTTTTTAACAGATTCCAGAAAACGATAATGGTATTCGGATTCCTTTATATTTTGAAAATAAAATTCTTTTAAATCCATGAA
>CABJAW010000035.1 GCA_902363665.1 Lachnospiraceae bacterium
GGGTGCTCTGGGATCTTTTTCTTTCTGTAGACTACTGACAGTATACAGATCATTCCAGAGACATGCAAGAAGATCATGATAGAGTTAATTTAAGAAGTCAACAACAACAACTTTTTAGCAGGTTTTTAAATTTATTCGGAAAATTTATCACTGTAACGAAGCTGCAGATCTTCCCAATCCATAAACAATACATAAAATACTTTTCCGTATCGCTGGCTTTCTACGATTCGTCCGTGATCAAGCACAGAAAGGTAAGTTCCGTCGGCTTTTCGAAGATGAAAGTGAATGTAGTCATTTTCATTGCCTCTGTCAATCTGTTCCCAGATGCTTGTTTCAATCTGCTGTTGCTCATCTTTTCGGATCAGATTGCGGAACCTTTTTTGAGTAAGCCTGAATAATTCATCCATGCTTTTATAACCGGTCATATGAAGAAACTCATGGTTTGCATAAAAGAGCTCATCGTCTTCTTTGTCTGCTCTGTATATGATAAATGCGCCTGGAAGGTGTTCAGAGATATCCTTAAGTGCAAATCCAAGCTGTTTGCGGACTCCTGACTGGAGCCCTTTTCTGTAAACCATACATCCGTTTTTTCCATGAAGCTTTATTTCATAAAGAGCTGCATCTGCACAGCGCATAAGCTGTGAATGGTTGTCTGCAAATGTTGGATATTCTGCATATCCAAGAGAAATGAAAAATGCATGTTCCTTACCGTGGCAGGAGAATGTTTTTGGAAGTTTGGTGAATTGCTGCAGCTTTACATCTGCTTCTTCAAAGGTACAATTTGGTAAAAGAATGCAGAATTCGTCACCACCATTTCTTCCAAGCAATGCATCAGATGGGAAAAAAGCTTTCATACTGTCTGCCAGATTCTTTAATGCTCTGTCTCCGTAACTATGGCCATACACATCATTGATTAATTTAAAGTCATCGATATCAAGGAGCGCAGCCACAAAATGTGTCTGCGGATTTTTAGAAATTATTTTTTCGGCTGATTCATCAAAGCCATAGCGATTAGAAATATTCGTAAGAGAATCTGTGTGCGCCAGTATTTGATATTTGTTCTTGCGTTCTTTTGCTACCAGCCATACCCTGGTAAGCACTGACAGAAGAAAGCTTATAATAAGAAACATTCCACTGATAATTATCAATAGTGTGTTATTTCTCCGGCCGTTTTCAGGAGTTATCTCAAATTTCCAGTTTTCATCGCCTATTGTAAATATATAAGTAACCGGATGGTTTATTTGACCATCTGACTGATAAACCACTTCATAAGTATCACTCCATGGAGCGTCTGTTTTTGAAATTTTGTATTCATATCCAAAATTCGAAAGTGCACGGATTGCATCTGAAAAAATATCCGGAACACGCAGGATAACAATCGTAAATCCCCAGAAATACTCTTGTCCGTTTTGATCTTTCAGGTAAACTGGATTGCGGACTGCAATTCCATGACCGCCCTGTTTTAGTTCAAAGGGACCCTGCGTAATGATTGTATGGTTATCCCTTGCGTAACAGGAAATCTCTTTACGGTCTTTATCATGGAGCAGATCAATCTTACCTGCCTCATTTCTTTCAGCCGGATAAATATCTGTTACAACACCATTGGGAGCGAGCTGTATGCTTTCAATAGAATCAGACATCAGATTTTCAGCAATCGTGTCAAACTGATGGATCTTGCCGTCTTCACTGATTAAGATCTGTTCCAGAGCATCTGTAATTTCAATTCCAGCTGCAATTTCATTCTTTATGCGTTCACCATAGGTGGTTGCGTTTAATTGTGCCAACATGTGTCTCTGATTTTTTTCATGGGTGTCTGTGCTGCATACAATTAAACCGGCAAGGCATATGCCCAGTAAAAAAACGATAAGAGGCATAAGTGTTTTCTTTTTCACTTGATTCACCTTATTTTTTTATTCATGGAAATTTTGTAACTGTTCAGAGCCAAGCAAAATTTCATAAAACAGGCGGAAAATGCTTGCATTTTTAAGCCTGTTTTTGAAATTTTATTTGGCGGATACGCCACACCGACGAAATGCGTAGCATTTTGGAGGTTGGCTCTGAACAGTTACGAAATTTTTATAATGAGGTATTATATCACAGAAGTCGAGAAACAGAATAAGGTTTCTGAAAAAAGACAATATATTTTTGGCGTTATAATCAGTTTTCAAATAAAAAGCAGCAATAAGTGAAATGGTAAATCAGACGAAAGCCTGAGACACAAAGCGAAAGAATCTGGTCAAAGCGGACATTCGCAATCCGCTCCGCTGCGTTCCTGATACTCTGCCTGCAGCCGGTCTGCGGTGTCACGCTGCAAAAATTTTTTCTCCCCCAGCTGAGCGACCGGCATAATCCCCATCAGCGAATTCGTCACAAAGCATTCGTCGCAGTCAGCGATGTCCTCCGGATACAGGATTGTTTCCGTGATCTTGTACGTTTCAAGCAGATATTCCCGCAGGATGCCAGGAAGCAGGCCACAGGAGAGCGCGGGGGTCAGGATGTGGCCGCCACGGACCAGAAAGAGATTCGTGGCGGTGCCTTCGCAGAGCTGCCCTTTGGTGTTCAGAAAAATCCGTTCGTTTAATCCTAGTGATATTGCAGCACGTTTTTCCAGAATACAGTCTCCGTAGTTCAGCGTTTTGTGCGCGACAAGCGGAGAGGTTTCATTACGCAGCACCGGGCTGAAATCCATGCAAAATCCGGCGGTGTAATGCTCCGGCGTGTAGGGATTTGGCCGCGTACGAAACAGAAGATTTTCTTTTGTAAGGAGGATCTTCAGCACGCTGTGGTGCGAAGTCGAATGTGCAGCAAGATAAGAGCGGATCCGTTCTGGTGTAAGGTTCCGCGCTTTGCAGGAAGAAAGCTGCAGGAAAGCGGCCGCCCGGTCGAGCCGCGCTAAATGCTTTTCAAGAAAAACAGGCTGTCCATGCTCGATGGCGATCGTTTCAAATGCGCCGAGACCGAACTGAAAGCCGTCATCAAGGGATAACTGGGAAGAAGGCTGCATGAGAATTCCTTTCATATGGGTTTGCTGTAATTATAAAGCCGGCTGCTACAGTGGACGCTGCATCGCATCCAGCAGTGCCTTTGCTTTTTGTAATGTTTCCTCGTATTCAAATTCAAGCTCGGATTCTGCGGTGATGCCGCCTCCGACACCGAGATGATAGACACCGTCCTGATACAGTGCGGTGCGGATCACGATATTGAAATCACAGCAGTTATCGAGCGTCAGATAGCCGATCGAGCCGGTATAAAGGCCGCGCTGTCCGTGTTCCAGTTCATCAATGATCTCCATGGCACGGTATTTTGGGGCACCGGTGATCGAGCCGCCCGGGAAAGCCGATTCCAGAAGGTCGACGACCGTTTTGTCCGGCAGAAGATCGCCCTCGACATTGGAAACGAGGTGAAAGACGGTCGCATACTCCTCGACCGTAAAAAGCTCCGTGACTTTGACACTTCCCGGCCGGCAGACACGGTTCAGATCATTTCTCTCCAGATCGACAATCATCAATAATTCGCTCTTATCCTTTTCAGACTGTTCCAGCTCCCGGCGCATACGCAGATCCTCTTCCGGGGTCTCACCGCGTTTGCGGGTTCCTTTGATCGGCCGGGTCTGCACATGGCCGTTTTTCATCTGCAGAAACCGCTCCGGCGAAGCGCAGACAATCTGGAAATTATCGTAGTCCAGATACGCACCAAAAGGAGATGGATTCGATTCCCGCAGTGACAGAAAAAGATCAGGCGGCTGTTTTTCGCAGGCGATGGAGAGGCGTTGCGTCATATTTGCGATATAAATGTCTCCCTCGATGATGTAGTGGATCATGCGGTCGATAGTGCGCTTGTAATCTTCCTTCTCAAAATTCGGGGTGACGGTGAGAGGGAAGGAAGCGGAATCATCCATTTTTCTGTCAGAATGCGGTATCGGAGATTGATCCGAAGCAAAAACTTCCGTCAGCAGGCTGCACAGATTTTTCAGGCAGGCATCAGCAGGCTGGGTAATGCCGTTTGCAATCAGAAATGTTTTTTCCTTTTTGGCATCGTCGATCAGAAACACATCATAAAAAGTCAGCACGGCATCCGGAATTTTGGCATAAGCAGCCCGGGCAGATGGCACACCCTGCAGCTTCCGTCCGTAATCATAAGAAAAATAACCGATCGCACCGGAGACAAGAGGCAGATCGGTGTCATTTTGATCGACATGCTCCGCGAGATAACGGCGCAGATAATCTTCAAAGGACAGCTCTGTTTCCGGCTGATCATTGACAAAAAAGCCGTCTGCATTTTTGACGAGCTTCAGATACGGCTGTATACCGATGATGGAGTAACGGCCAAGGTTATTAGAGAGCGAAGAATCAAGGAATGCACATTTGAGGCTTCCAGTGAGGCGGCGAAATGCCTGCACGGCCGGAAGATAAAACGGCAGTTCCAGAATACGGCGATTAAACATAGTAGAAATCCTTTCCCTGGTGAAGGTGGCAGAGCAATAAGCAGCTACTCGGTTATGGGCAGGCAGCGAAGCGGACTGCGAATATCCGCTTTGCCACATGCGTTGATGAGAATCCGGCTTCAGACTGAGGTAAACGCTTTGCAAGACTGGCCGGAAACAAATGGCAATACGATTTCGGGTGTCTTTTGGGAGAAACGCTCTGCAATTTTGCAGAAATTTTCAAGCAGTTCGTGCCCATACTGTGTAAGCACGGCTTCCGGATGAAACTGCACACCGTATACAGGTAAATAACGGTGGGAGATTGCCATGACTGCACCGTCCTCCGAGACTGCATCGATCCGGTACGTATCCGGAAGTGAATCCGGCTGTACCGTCAGCGAGTGGTAACGGGTGACGGAAAAGGTTTCAGGCAGACCGGCGAAGCATCCGGTGCCGTTGTGGCGAATTGCAGTGATTTTTCCATGCATCGGAGTGCGGCCCTTTTGAACGGAAGCACCAGAGCAGTATCCGATGACCTGGTGACCGAGACAGACGCCAAGAACGGGAATTTTCCCCTGAAATTGTTTTAAAGCTTCTACGCAGAGAAAAGCATCCTGCGGACGTTTCGGCCCGGGGGAGAGTATGATTCCCTCCGGCTGCAGGTTTTTAATATCCTCAAGAGAGAGCTCATCGCACCGCTTCACAAGGATTTCACGGCCGATTTCCTGAAAATAGGCCCGCAGATTATAAACAAAAGAGTCGTAATTATCAATCATAAGATACATAGATCGTTTCCTCCAAAATATGTGCAGCCCTTTGGCAGATCAGGACGGATTTTTGCGCCTGAAGTATGAAATTCCTTGCAGGCACTTGAATATTGCAGGTACTTTTACACCGGAATCAGACAAAAAAAGGATAACGGTATGCGTAAAAGACGCACAGTCGTTATCCCTATTGGTCCGTAATCTGTGAATTATTTTTTCATCCTACCACAGCAGCCAGAGTACGTCAAGCAAAAATCCGTAAAAAAGAATCACAAAGCCCGTTCTCTGTTGTAGATAGCAGGAAGAAAAAGAGCGAAAAACCGTGGAAAAGGGCGAAAACCATGGAAAAGAAGTGGACTTCTCAATTTTTCTATGCTAAAATAAACCAAAGTTCGCAACAGAGAGAAACGCAGGCATTGTCAGATCAATACAATGCCTTTCTTTCGGTTTCGGCAGAAAATCCAAGGAGGAGAAAACAAATGGCCGGAGCGTTAAATGTCAGACACGGCGCGAAAATGCGGATTGCATTTGATGTGCCGGTTGGTCAGGATCCTCAATTTAATATGATATGTACTTTCAATAAAGCATTGGATGAATCAGCATTTCTTGTATCTATTCCAATGGTAAACGGGAAAGCACTGACGCCGGACGAGACACAGAAAATGCTGTTTCAGTACGGGGAAGGCGATGACGTGCAGATTGCGGCAGGCTACGTTGATGATGTGGTTAAGGAAGGAATCCGGCGTTACTGGAAAGTGCGCCGCGTGACAGAGCAGAGACAGTTCATCAAGCGTATAGATATTCGTATGAAAGTGGAACTGCCGGTGCAGTATATGCAGGACACCTGGGCACTCAATGCGGAAGGAGAGATTGACAAAGAAAACGGAGAGACAATGGATATTTCCAATAACGGTCTTGCCGTTTACATGAACCGCTGGTTCGAAGTAGGAGAAACATGCATTTTCACACTTCCGCGGATCGGAACAGCGGCAGACGGCCAGCCGGAGCGCGAAGTGGCAGGCGTAGTCTGTTGGATGCGCGAGCTGCCAAAGGGCGGTGCATTCCGATTTGTATCCGGTATTCAGCTGCGCTTTGCCGATCAGCAGGAACGCAGTGCAATGCAGGAATACGTAGCATATGTGAAGAAAAGATACCGTCTGTAAAACCGCAGAAAAGTAAAGAGACAGTCCGGGGCATTCTTAAGAGAGCCAGGCCACTGTGCCATGAAAAAAGAAGCCCCGGATATTTATTGTGAGAACAAAGATGAGCAGAAAACAAAAAGAAATACAGAATCAGGCTGATCAGGAGCATCCGAAGAAAAGGAAGAAACATCTCAGAAAAAAGGATCGCGTGGATCAGATCATTCGAATAGAAGAGCTCGAAGAGCTGATGAGCAAAGCCGGAGATGAAGGCGATCCGGAAACAATCGTCAGTATGTATATGCCGCATCGAAAGCGGCGGCGGATCGGTGCAGCACTGCTTCAGCTGGACCGGCTGAATTTTCTTCTTCTGATACTTCTGCTGGTAGCGGCGATCCTGTTTATCACCGCTTTCATGCAGGAAAAAATGGGAAATTTTACGATTAACCTCAACCGACTGGAGCTGTACCGCAAAGGCATCAGCATTTCCGAAACCGGCAATTTTGAGGATGCGACCGCGCGCCTGACCGCAAGCAACGTGCAGGATGCAACGAACATCTCGATCGATGACCTGCCGGGAGATTTGGACGGTCAGGAAGGCAGCCACAACGGCAAAAATTATATGGCCTATACATATTATCTGCGAAATGCAGGGAAAGAGGATCTTGGCTATATTGCAACCATCACGCTTGATTCCTGCGCAAAGGGCGCAGAAAAAGCAGTCCGCATTGCTGTCTGGCGAAACGGAGAGCGTGTTGTCTATGCGGCACCTGCAACAGACGGCGGAGACGAGGAGGGCTGCACCAGCTTTGAGTCAGATAATCTGGTATGCACCTATACAGAAAAAGATTTTCTTGTAGGAAATGTAGACCGCTACACAATTGTTATCTGGATGGAAGGGGACGACCCGGAATGTGTCGATTCAATTATCGGCGGCAGTGTGGAATTCAGCATGCACATCGATGCCGATTACGACGATCAGACAAGTCTTCTCTGGAAATTCGTCAGGGATATCAAGGATACTCTGACCGGAGACAAGCCAATCGATGCGGCCGGCAACGAAGCTCCGAATGGCAGCTATTATCCTGACAGAGAGATCACCTGGTCAACCAGAAGAAATAAATAAAATAATCGGAACTGTTCAGAGCGGATATTCGCAATCCGCTTCGCTGCTTGTAGGATCATAAGGAATCCAGGCTCGTAAGGAATCCTCCCGTAAACGGATCCCTCCTTACGAGATTCCGCAAGCGGGTTCCCCCTTATGATATTTCATGAACGCAGTCGCGAAGCGACTGCGTTCAAAAACAGGCTTAAAATACAGGCGTTTTATGGAATTTTGCCTGGCTCTGAACAGACAAATAATCAAGGTATGACCGATGCCACAACCATCGATTATATAAAACAAAAAAACTCTGAAAAGAGGAATTTACGGCAAAGGAAGGCGTTGTTATCCAAAGCTGCACGGAATGGCCTGCCATGAGATCGAATCCTCGCCGGAAACGGTGAAGGAGAATTCTTTCCACCGGGCCCGGTGAGAACACGATCTGATTGCAGCCCTTTCCACAGGATATAAAGACAGCATACCTGCCTGGCTGTAAAAATAACAGGAAATATGACAGAAACAATTAGCGTAAAAGCGCTCAAAAAACAGCTGGCTGCAGCGATTGCCATGGTACTGGTTGTCGCTGTAGCGCTGGGATCAAGTACGTATGCTTGGTTTGTAAGTAACAATACGGTTGATGCAACCGTAAGCAGCATTTCTGCACAGTCAAATGCAGCATATTTAACCATTGACAAAGTTGAAGCTATGACTAACGCTGGAACACAGACAGCGGTCGATTTAGCAGAAAGTCCAGTTAAATTATATCCATCACGTCCACATCAGGCAAATGACGGTACTAAAACTGACTGGACAAACAGTGCTGTACCGGCAAATTTAGTTTGGCAGACAGCATACGCCCAAAAAGCAGATAAGGCAGATGCTCAAACTAATGCAGCCGGAGAAGGAATTTATTATGATTTAACACATACAGCTGATACAGTTACTGGAACTACAGGATATGTGTCAACATCTCAGGTATATGTATCCTCTAGTCAAGGTGCATTCAATAGTTTGAAACTTGATAGCATGAGTGTTACAGGTACAGCAAAAGGAGAGAATGCAAAGAATGATATTGTTAATGCTGTTGGAGCATTAGTATCATGCGGCGATAACTGGGAACTTTGGGAATATGATAAAACTTTAAATGAAAATGCAGGTGGTTGGAAACAGACAGCTAAGTCAACCAATTCTTTATCAGGTGCAACAGGTACTACTTTTGGTGAAGCCGTTATTAACAATAAAGTTCTGACAGTTAATATTTCCCTGTTCTATGATGGTGATTATGAAACAATTAAGACAGCCAATTTTGACAATCTTGGTCAGGCAAAGGTTGCTCTTGGTTTCTCTGCAACACCAGTTCAGCAGGGTGTAAACGGAAATTATACTCAGGGAACTAAATAAATAATATCGCTCTCCACGGTTGTGGCGTGGAGGGCATACCAAAAGGCAGAAGATGTTTCTTCTACTTTTTGGTATGTCAAAAGAAAAGGATATGATGGAGATGAAAAAGAAAAGTCAAAAATTAAAAATACAGCTTATGGGAGCTATACTGAGTGCATCTGTCAGTGCATTCGCTTTAACATCTGCCACTTATGCCTGGTATGTGGCAAATAATAAGGTCACATCTGAAACGAGTTCCATCATGGCAGAAGCCAATGGTTTTATGCTTCAAATCGTAAAATTAGGTGATACGCTTGATCATGGAAGTGACACTGCACTTGTGTCAGCAGTAGAGGGACATAAGATCAGCCCAGCTTCTACAGAAGATGCAAAATCATGGTGGGTTCCGGAAAACTGGAATGCCGATATGAATGTGGCAACTTACATGCATCCTACATGGGATATTGATGAAAAAGGAAATACATTGTATGGTCAATATACTGTTGGTGATGAAACATACTATGCATATGCCGTTGGTGAATATACTCTATACACATTAACCAATACCGGAATCTGTGATGTATATCTGGATGGTTCGAATCCAGAAGGAGCTGTTCAGGTAACGATAAAAGATGCGGATGGAAAAGAAACAGCTGTGAATGATAAAGTGGCAGCTTCTCTTCGAGTCGGAATTACAATTGATGCTGGAAAAGGATCTGGCGAAAAATTGGTACTGGTTTATGCACCCAAAGCAGAAGATACCAATGCTCATGGGAATGATGTGAATTCAACTAACGGCTGGAGTGTGGTAAAAGATAGCAATTCAACAAAAAAGCCCTCCTATCCATATGTGTATGAAAAAAACTATACATGGACGGATTCTGCAGATGGAAAAACGTACAATTATGCAGCCGCAAAAGATGGATTCAGCTATATACTGCCAACCGGAAATGCACGGAAAATTGCATCTGGTGTAGATTACGATGGAAATACAACCATGCGAGTTTACATCTGGATGGAAGGAACTGATGCCGACTGCATTAGCCGTATTGTAGATGGCGATGAAAGACAATTTAATGTGACAGTACATTTGGCAGGTGTATCTGCTGAATAAGACAGCAAATGCGAATTGAAAAGTCATGGCACAAGCCATGGCTTTTCCTTTACTCCAATATTTCCCCTATTATCTACTATCCCCAATCTCCTCCACGTATTTTCGGTACATCTGATGGATTGCTATTTCCCCGACTTCTGGTATTATCATACGGCTGAAAAAGCAATCAAAAAATGTTTCTATTTCCGAAATCCTGCATATACTACTGATGAGTGTGGAAATGCCATCTCTACAAATTTTTTCAGATCTATTGAACTCTGGAGATTTTGTGATAAAATGATTTTAGAGGATAGTGGCGATGACCAGCTATCGCGGTGATGAAGCAATTGACTGGTTCGGTTTCAGTCGATTGTGGAGCTAGACCGTGGGTTATGCGGTAACCACAAGCCGAATAGATTTTTTGAATCGAACGAAAACGCTTAGTGAGAGCCTTGCTTCGGCAAGGCTCTTATTTTGTGGAAAAGGAGATGGTGTGTATAAAAAACAATGATCACAGATTACTATGATGCCATATTGGTACTGGTACATTGCAGTTCCTCTACATTTTTTTGCTGGTACTCAACTTATATTTTTTTGCAGCACCTCTTCCGATAATATCAATCAATCCATTTTCACTCATCTGACGGGTAAGCAGATAGGCTCTTGTTTTTTTAATGTTTAGTAGCTCCTGTAAATCTTCTTCTGTCATTTCTCCATATTCATTCAAATAATCTATTACCATTTTCATTTGAGGAGTGATTGTCACAGGTGTTTTTTCAGATGCTTCTGATACATGCTCTGCAATGGCACTGCGGGCATTCATGTTAGGCAATACCAGTTTAAATGTATTTGCTGTAACCTCAATGCGTGGTTGCACAGTACAATTTTTGTAAAGCGCATAGATTTTGCGGATACCAGTGCCGTATGACTCAATCAGCCTTAAACGATGGAAGATTTCAGCCAACTTGCGATTGCGTGGCTGTGAAATGCCATTACGGATATCATCCGCAGAAAGTCCCGGAATTAAACCGCCAATTGAAATAAATTCTATGCAAAAATCATTGATGTTGATGATGATGCTTCCGCTGTAGCTATAATCACGATGTACAATTGCATTGAGCAATGCTTCACGTAAAGCGGCTTCCGGGTAATCAGAAATCTCAACTCTTTCCAGTCCATTGAATGTAGCAGCAGTGCGATTGCATAGCGTCAGATATGCATAGCTGTCATTCAGTTGTTTGAAAATAGAACCGCAAAACTCCTTTGCATCTTTAAAGGTAATATTTGATTCATCACCAAACACGGCAATTTTTATAGTATGTTGGCACTGGTCTGACAGAAGCATGGCTAAGTTAGTATACTGATCATCGTCGATATTACGCAGTCCGAGTGCAATATATTTTTCTTCAGAGAAATCAACTTTATATCGCGTGAAGGTATGTTTTGCTTCCTCAAAAGACAGTTCCTGTACAACGGTACGCATTTCCTCAAATATATCACCATCTGAATCTTTGATCATTCTACGAATCTGTTCTGGAGATGCCTGCACACTAGATGCACCTTGGCGAACATAAACACCGTTCGACTTCATCCCCTTGGACTTCAAGTAATAAGGCTTATAACTTCCTTCTCCAACTTCAATTCGAATAACTTTATTATTTTCCAGAATATACCGCACAAACATGGTTACATCCGGTGCAATAGCATCACGAATGCCATTGGTCAGGCGGGTGTAAGTATCATCTACATTGTTAATACCGGTCACATTACCGTTATCATCAATGCCAATGTAGATAACACCACCATTCGTATTCGCAAAGGCTATAACTTCCTTATAAATGTCATCGACCATTTGCGATTTATATTCAATACGTTCACTTTCATATTGCATACATTCTCCCCTCCTCTTAACAGTTTATCTAATGACATCTTATATTATACTTTTCTTTTTCACTTTTTTCAATATGGGATAGTGAAAATTCACTTTTATTCACTGTTCAAATGTGAAAATTCATAACTTTTAAGACAGGAATGCGGTCTCTTTTATTGAATAACTGCGTGTCGCATTCTCGTTACTTCAGTGATGAGTTAGACGCGCCAATTTTTTTGTAAAACATCAGAACAAATGTTTACATAAATGGATGCGTATGGTATAATACCTATATGGAAAAAGATATTTTTAATATAAATCAAAATGAGCTTACGTATGGTAGAGGATA
>CABJAW010000036.1:0-4309 GCA_902363665.1 Lachnospiraceae bacterium
ACCATCCTTGCGGCGGCAGAGTCGGGGTTTCAGGCAGTCGGCATTGAAGTGACCGATGCGTATTATAAGCTGGGAAGCGACCGTGTCCGCATTGCACTGGAAGCTGGGGAAGAAGCGGAAAACAAAGAACCACAGTAGCCGGATGTCTGGCAGACATCTGAAAAAGAGAAGAAAAGAATCCAGATGTCCACAAGACATCCACAGAGCGGAATGCTTTGTGGGTGTTTCTTTTTGGAAAAACGCCGGGCAGAGGAAACCTGTCCGGCCAGGAAAGGAGATGGTCGTATTGGAACAGGCACTTGCTTATGTCTGCTGTTCTGCAGAAGAAGGAAAGACCAAAGTACAGCGGTACTGCCGGAAGATCTACGAACTGGGATATGTGCCGATCTGCCCGCAGTACAGCTTTTCCCCATTCCTTGATGACGGGGATGCAGAGGATATGCAGGCCATGCGGAGAATGTCCCACCAGATCTTAAGGCGGTGCAGGATGGTGGTTGTCTGCGGAAAAGAGACCACCGGGACGATGAACACGGAGATCAGCATGGCTGACAGACTCCATATCATCTGTACCACACTGGATGGGTTGAGCAAAATCAAGGAAAATGAATGATTCAGAAAAACGACTGGTTCAGAGGGGACGAAACCGGATGCGACTGGTTTTGCAAGCATAGCGTTTGGATATCCAAACGCACTTTGGGGAGAACCCCAATCCCCCATACCGAGCCGTAAACAGACGAAAGGAGAACGAAAAAATGTTGGGATTTATACTTGGCACAATGACCGGAGGAGTAATGGGCGTTTTTGCAATGTGTCTTTTCATAGCTGGAAAACGTGAGGATGAGGCACTGGAGCGGTGCCGGATGAAACCAAAGGAGATCATTGACCACGGCGTGTGCATCTGTTTTGTAAACAGCCAGGGAGAGGAACTGTTCCGTCTGGCAGACGGGGAAAGCCTTGTGCAGAATGCCCCAAATGGAGAGCGGAACGTATCCACCTGCCACTATCTGGATGCCGATTCTGCTATGATTGATGGGAAAAAATGGAACCTCCTGGAATTCGCAAAAGAGATGGAAAAGAGAGGGATCATGTTCGCCCCGATGGAGCTGTGCCAGGTATCGGAAAGGGGGTGAGGCCCATATGAAGAAAAAGATCATTGCTGCAGCGGTAGCCATCGGCGTCCTGGCAGGTTTCCTGATCTGGAAAAATCGTGAAATGTAATGACGCAACCAATAACCCGTTGGAAAGCAGGTGAAGAGATGAGAAAAAGGAACCATGTGATACCAGTCCGCCTCAATGCAAAAGAGCTGCGTTTTCTGGAAGAGCAGGTAGAAAAAAGCGGCCTGTCCCGTGAGGAATACATCCGTTCCATTGTCATGGGTGGCGAAGTCCGGGCAAGACCCTGTGAGCATCATACGGAGCTTTTGCGGAAAATATCCGGTCTGTGCAACAACGCCAATCAGCTTGCCCATGTAGCCAACGGCTGTGGGATGGCCGGGGAAGAGAGTATCCGGGAAATGCTCCGCATGACGAAAGAGACATGGAGGCTGGTCAAAGAGGAATGGTAGCCGATGGCATACACCAGTATCATCCCGGTCAGCCGTCTGGACAATTCCATCACGTACATCCGAAACAAGGATAAGACCACCAAGAAAGGGCAGAGTGCCGGCTCTCTGGAAGAAGCCATCGATTACGCCATGAATTGGGACAAGACGGAGCGTTCCGTTTTTGAGGATGCCATCGGCTGCGTCTGTGAGACTGCCTATCAAGATATGGTAGCTACGAAGAAACGATACCACAAGATGGACGGAGTACAGGGGTACCATCTGGTGCAGAGCTTTGTCAAAGGGGAAGTCACCCCGGAGCTTGCTCACCAGATCGGCATGGANTGGCAGAAAGGCTCCTTCAGGGAAAATACGAAGCAGTCATCACCACCCATCTGAATACGGAGCATTACCACAACCACATCGTGTTTAATTCCGTGAGCATGGAAGATGGGAAAAAGTACCACAGCAACAGCAGGAGTTACTATGAGGATGTGCGGAAAGCTTCGGATGCCTTATGCCTGAAATACGGCTTATCTGTCATCGAACCGAAAAACGGCAAAGGGAAATCCTATGCACAGTGGATGGCAGAACAGGACGGAAAGCCGACCTGGAGAACCTCGATCCGTCTGGACATCCGGGATGCTGTGGCAGAGAGCTTCACATGGAAACAGTTTCTGGAACAGATGAAGCAGAGGGGATACCAGTGGAAGCTGAACCGGAAGTACATTGCATTAAAAGCACCGGGGATGGAACGGTATATCCGTCTGCGGAGCCTTGGGAAGCATTACTCGGAAGAGAGCATCCGGCAGTGGATCTTGCAGCCCAAGAGCAGGATACCTGCTGGAAAAGAAGGAGATTCCAGATTCCCGAAAAAGAAGTTAAAAGGGATACAGGCCCTGTACTATTCCTATCTGTACCAGATGGGTGCACTAAAGCAGAAGCCGAAAAGGATCTCCCCGGTGCTCCGGGCAGACATCCGAAAACTGGATGCCAGGATCGAGCAGATGGAATTTCTTCAGAAGTATCAGATTACCACCCGTGAAGAACTGATGGCATACCGAACCCCGTTGGAAGAACAGGTGCAGGCACTCACAAAAGAACGGAAGCGGCTCTACCGGAGCGAACCGGACAGTGTTAGGATCGGTCAGATCACCGAAAAACTGAGGCCGCTTCGGAAGGATATCCGTCTTTGCATCCGGATCGAACAGCAGTCTAAAGAGATGGAAGAAAAGATGCGTCTGGCAGAGCAGATCCAGAGACAGGCAGAACAGACGGAGAAAAACAGACAACCGAGAACAGAAAGCAGGTGAACAGTATGAATTATGGAGGCGATGCGGCGGATCAGATCGTCCGGTATTCCTTGGACGGCGTGGACCACGGGCTCAGACTTTCGGGTACGCTGGCAAAGCATCTGGCGGTATTTGTTGCCGCCGTATTAAAAGACCAGAAGAAAACGAGGGGCAGAACTCGGATGGTGCGGATGTTAAAGGAGAACAAGCCATTGAAGTTCTTTACTGTGCCGTCTGACCGCTTGCGTGAATTCTGCAGTGAGGGCAGGAAGCGAGGGTTGCTCTATGTGATTATCCGTGATAAAAAGAACCCGGAGATGAGCGAGGTCATGGTCTTTGCGGATGACGCAGCCAAGGTCAACCGGGTTATGGATAAGATGAATCTTGATTTTGTAAGAAGTGAAGTCGGGGAAGCTGTCCATGAGGTAACCGCTGGAATGGAAGCACCGGAAACCGAAACAGTACAGAAAATCGTACAGATGCCAGAGGGCGAGGTGCAGTTTGAGATCAGCGATCTGGACGAAGCATTCCAGGTCGGTGACATGGATTTTTCTCAAGGAGAGAAGAATCATCCTGAAAAGGAGTCTTCCGAACCGGAAAATTTTATCCCGGTGCAGGAAGAGGGGGAAGAGAATCTGTCCGGCTTTTCCTTGCACAGCAGAAATATTTCTACCGGGCAGGAAAACGGGACTGATGGAGCAAAGCCAAGGGAACAGGAGCGTCCCAGTGTCCGCCGGGAGCTGGAGAACATCAAACGGGAGAAAGCAGAGGAATCCCAGAAGCGGAGCCGGGAAAAGAACCGTGGACCAAAGAAAACGCAGAAGAAAGCGAGAAATAAACGAAAGGTGAAAGCGAGGTAGAAGATGGACCTGACAAAATTTTTAGGGCAGGACACGCAGGAACCGTCCGCCCAGCGGTTATCGAAAGAAGAATATGCCGCACAGAAAAAGCAGGAGAGGGAAGAAATCTGGGGCATGATCGATGGAAAGGCACAGGAGGTCTTCCAGAATGGGGACTCCTTAAAAGGATTCCTTGATTTTATGGGACAGTGCAAGCCGCAGAGGACAGACAACCTGTTCCTGCTTTATGCACAGAATCCGGAGATCCGGCAGGTCAAGACCTTTGAAAAATGGAAGGAAGAAGGCAAGGTAGTCAAGACCGGAAGCAAGGGATACAACTTCATTGTCGGACAGGAATATGAAAAGGACGGTGTCATCCAGCAGGGGTACTCCATCCAGAAAGCCTATGACATCAGCCAGATCCGTACCAAGCAGCCGGAAGAGGCAGAGCCAAAGCCGATGGACCAGCTGATGGAAGCACTGCTGACCGACAGCGAGGTACGGATTCAGATCGCAGACAATCTGCCGGATAAGGTACAGGCACAGTACATCCCGAACAAGCGGACGATCTATGTCCGAAATGGCATGAGCGAAAATGCAACGTTCCATTCCATCAGCCGGGAGCTGGCCTGTGCAT
>CABJAW010000036.1:4675-8535 GCA_902363665.1 Lachnospiraceae bacterium
AGCAGATAGACCGCAACCTTGGCAAAAGCGAGCAGGAATTTATGACCGATGAATTTGCCATCCCGGAGGAAAAAACGGAGAAACCTGCCAAGAGTAAAAAGTCCCCAGAACGCTGATAAAAAGGGGCTTTTCCGGCTCTTTTGCAGTAGCTTTCCGGGAGGAAGTGTGGTATGTTGTGGTTGAGAAAAAAGAGGAAAAAAGGAGGCTCGCCTATGACAAGAATGCGATATGTAAAGATGGACCGGATCATGAACCACATGCTGATCCATGCACTCCGGGAAGTGTTCCGGCAGGAAAAAGAACAGGGGCTTCCGGTGGATACCACACGGGATCTGGTTCTGAAGCTGGCAGAGCAGGAAGAGGGAAAGCTCTACCTGACAGAAGCCGAACACAGCAAATCCGTGGAAGCCTTAAACCAGCTCCGGGACACATACCTGAAAAACGGACGCTATTCCGATGGGATCGATAGCGTCCTCTTAAAGATCATGAAATCCAGATACCGCCCATACCGTGGAAGGGGAAGATGAAGAAAGGATGTGGTACAAATATACAGAAATATGACACAAGAAAGAATAGAAGCCATGCGGAGAAGATATCCGCCGGGAACCGAGGTCACGCTTAACAGCATGGAGGGGGAGAGCCACATGCCACCCGGCTTAAAAGGTAAGGTGGATATGGTAGACGATGCAGGGCAGATCCACGTAAACTGGGAGAATGGAAGCAGCCTTGCCCTCGTTCCGGGAGTGGACAGCTTCCACATTACGGACCTGCCAAGAGCAGAGAGGCCCAAACAGCAGCCATCCCGGTAACAAACAGCCGGAAGTCAGACTGGGTGATTTGGCTTGCCGGACTGCCTGTCATCTGGTGGGGAGCAATCCTGCTTGCGGATGCCATCCAGCCGGGCAGGAATCTTTTCGAGCTGATGGAGGTTCTCACAGAAAAGCTGAACCATCCCTTCCAGTTTCATTATACGGAATATACCATCAAGTCGGTGCTGGTCTGCACGTTACTTTACGCAGCCGGGATCGGCATTTTTTATTCCAGTCAGAAGAACTACCGCAGAGGGGAAGAACATGGCTCTGCCAGATGGGGCGATGCCCGGCAGATCTGTAAGAAATATAGCCAGAAGCCGTACTCCCAGAACATCCTGCTGACACAGAACTTCCGCATTAGCCTTGACACCCACAAGCACCGCAGATGTCTCAACATTCTCGTAGTGGGAGGCTCCGGTGCAGGAAAATCCAGAGGCTTTGCCCTACCAAACATCATGCAGTGCTGCTGTTCGATGGTCATCACCGATCCGAAAGCCGAGCTGCTCCGAAAGACAGGCGGTCTGCTGGAAAAGAAAGGATATGAGGTGCGTGTCTTTGACCTCATCAATCCCGACACATCTTTTTGCTACAATCCATTCGAGTATGTCCACGATGACAAAGACGTGCTCCGTCTTATTTCCAATCTGATACAAAACACCACACCCAAAGGTTCCCAGTCCTCTGATCCCTTCTGGGAGAAGAGCGAAACCGCACTGCTTCAGGCACTGATGCTGTATCTGCTCCACGAAGCTCCGCCGGAAGAACAGAACTTCGCCATGATCATGGAGATGTTAGGCTCGGCACAGGTAAAAGAAGAGGACGAGGACTACGAGTCCCCTCTGGACATTTTGTTTGACCGTCTGGAGATGCGGGACCCGGACAGCATTGCCGTCAAGCAGTATCACATTTACAAGCAGGCGGCAGGAAAGACCGCCAAGTCCATCCTGATCAGTGTAGGTGTCCGGCTGGCAGCCTTCAATCTGCCGCAGATCGCCAAGCTGACCAATACTGATGAACTGGATCTTTCCAGCATGGGAGAAAGAAAAGTTGCCCTTTTCTGCTGTATCCCGGATGCAGACACCTCTTTGAATTATCTGGTAGGCATGATCTACAGCCAGCTTTTCCAGACGCTTTATTACATGGCAGACCGTGTGCATGGCGGTGCCCTCCCGGTTCCGGTCAACTGCATCATGGATGAGTTTCCAAACGTATCCCTGCCAAATGAGTTTGAGAAGATCCTGGCAACCTGCCGATCCCGTTCCATTTACTGCAGCATCATCATCCAGAACATGAGCCAGCTAAAGGCTCTGTTCAAGGACTCCTGGGAAAGTCTGGTGGGCAATTGCGATGAGTTTTTATACCTGGGCGGCAACGAAAAAGAGACACACAAATATGTATCAGAATTACTGGGGAAAGAAACCATAGACACCAATACCTACGGGCAGACCAAAGGAAAATCCGGCAGCTACTCCACCAACTTCCAGCAGAGCGGAAGGGAGCTGTTACAGCCGGATGAAGTCCGTATGCTGGACAACCAGAATGCCCTTCTGTTTATCCGTGGGGAGCGGCCCATACTGGATGCCAAGTATGACCTGATGAAGCATCCCAATATCCGGTATACCGAGGACGGCGGTGCCGGACCGTTCAACTATGCGAAAGCACCGCTGGCGCATGACGATTTTATGTTTGATGAAACAAGATATGACGATTACGAACTGCTTCTGGATGAGGACATCATCGGGGAGCTTTTTTGATGGGAGGAATGCCAATGAATTTACTGAAAAATAAGAAACACACAGAAACCAGGAAAGAGACCGCACCGCTGAAGATGAAGAGAGGGCAGAAGAAACTGTTTGCTCTGTATGCAGTCATGGTACTGTCGATCTGCATTGGGGCGACCTGCGTTTATGCCGCAGGCGATCCGCTGACCGTAGTCAATAACCTGTCCACGTTTATCTTTTCCCTAATCCGTGCCATTGGCCTGATCCTGCTGGGATTTGGTATCGTGCAGGTCGGCCTGTCCTTAAAGAGCCACGATCCGAGCCAGAGGGCAAACGGATTTCTGACACTGGCAGGCGGTATCATCATTACTTTTGCAAAAGAGATCCTGGACCTGATCATGGGATAGGAGAAGAGACCAGAAGGGGAGCCATGCGAAATGCCGGCTCCCTGTTCACTTTTGCAGGATGGGAGGTGAAACTGTTTGAGTGATAACTGGATCGTACAGAATCTAAATTCTGCCTTGCAGACCTGGAGCGACAAGCTGGCTGAGATCTGGACACTGCTGACGCAAAGCCCGGAGAATTTCAAGGGCGGGGCGATCTGGAGCGTGATGACGAACATCAACGGTGGACTGAAAGCCATCGGGTACGGCCTGCTGGTTCTGTTCTTTGCGGCGGGGCTTGTGAAAACCTGTGGGAGCTTCACGGATATGAAAAAGCCGGAACATGTAGTGAAAGCCTTTATCCGTTTTGCACTGGCACAGGGAGCCGTCATGTCCGGTATGGAGCTTTTGACCGCGATCTTTTCCATTGTGCAGGGCATCGTAACAAATATCATGTCCCACTCCGGGATGGCGGGTGGAACTGTAACGGAGCTGCCCTCGGAGATCGTGGACAAGATCGAAGCGGTGGGGATGCTGGAATCTATCCCTTTGTGGATCGTAACTTTATTAGGAAGCCTGCTGATTACGGTATTGTCATTTGTCATGATTCTGACTGTATACGGGAGAATGTTTAAGCTGTATATGTACACAGCCATCGCACCGATTCCATTGGCAACCTTTGCCGGGGAGCCAACCCAGTCTGTAGGAAAGAACTTTATCCGTTCCTACGCCGGGGTATGTCTGGAAGGAGCCATCATCGCACTGGCCTGCATCATCTTTTCGGTGTTTGCATCAAGTCCGCCGGCCATCGGGGACACCAGCCTGTCCGCCGTGACCATTGTCTGGAATTACGTCGGGGAACTGGTATTTAACCTGCTGGTACTGGTCGGGGCAGTCAAGGCATCCGACCGTATCGTAAAAGAAATCATGGGATTATAGGAGGC
>CABJAW010000037.1 GCA_902363665.1 Lachnospiraceae bacterium
CCGTAGGGCATAGATACTGGTGTCTGTCGGTGCTTGCGTCCTATGGCATCAAGTGCGATATTCCAGAAGATGAAGTATTGACGGATGCACTGGAACTTTTACCCATGCTTGACCATATCAGTGATGATGACCATAACCGCTTTACCAAGCGTGATGTACTGGACGCTATGAATATGTATCAAGAAAACTATGTCACATATAGCAGAACCGAGGTTGAGCGTGTCAGCGGTATCTCTGTACCGCCAAACAAGAGGAACGGATTGAAACAGAAAGACCACTTAGAAATTGCAAGGGCAATACAGACAATAAAGGACAGGCAACAAGGGAAGAACTGGCGAGAGGGAAATGGTAGACCAAAGGGGAGCAGTCAGCAGAAAAAACTTGTTGAAGAATGGCGAATTGCACACCCAGAGGGAAGAAGAGCCGACTGTATCAGAGAGACAGGATTGAGCAAGCCTACCGTTTACAAATGGTGGCAGACAGAGGAGCATGAAATTGATCCGGCAGAAATGAGATAAGGGGCGGAAGTACATGAAAACAATTAAACAGATTGCTGATGAACTGGGAGTCAGTAAACAGAAAGTCTATCGGTTCATAGTCAGAAACCACATCACCGCTTCAAGTGAAGTGAAGCAGTCGAAGTTATATGATGAAGCGACTGAAATGCTGATAAAACAAGGAATTTTAGAAGATGAACCGTATCAAAAATCATATCATGAAGCACATCAAAACCACATCAATGATACGGTTAGTGAAGCGGTTATAGAGCTACTCCGGAAGGAGATGGAGCAGAAAAATGAGCAGTTACAAGAAAAAGACCGGCAGATCAGAGAGAAAGATCAGCAGATTTCCGAAATGCAAGCACAGCTATCTATGAACCAGAAATTGATGGATCAGGAGCAACAGTTGCATATGATAATGGAACGAAAGTATCAGTTAATAGAACAACTGCATGATCAGGAAAAGCCGGACACAGTAGATGACAAGAAGTGGTGGCAGTTCTGGAAATAGCGAATTTGCAAAGAAATATTATATTCAATAATATTGAATATAGAATATAGGGTGGAGAAAATAAATATGTTATTAGGTGAAAAACTTAAAAAAGCAAGAAAGAATATAGGAATGTCACAAAATGAAGTCGCAGAAGAATTAATGCTTTCAAGACAGACTATTTCAAAATGGGAAAATAATGTATGCTTGCCAGATTTGGAAAATTTTCAAAGAATATGTAAGCTATACAAAGTTGATTTTAATACAATATTGAGCAAAGACGAAGGGAAGATTATTTATAATATTGATAAGAGCGAGAAAGAGGAGGAAGATACTAAAGAAATAGATATAAGATACAGACATTATTTAATTCCATTTTTTTTCCTGAAGGTTCTATTGGACAAAAAGCGGAGAAAGCGTGTATGTAAGAAATACATATTGTTATTAATTGGAAATATTCTAATTACCGTCATATTGGTGGCACTTTTTGTTTATAGCGAAATTCCAAAAAGCACCACCAGTCAATTAACTTTTTAAATTACATTAAGTGTAAAACGGTATGCATTTTCCAATGGTAAAAAGTCGTTTGGTTTTGTGGGATCTGGAACAACTAAAGCACATATTTCATAAAGCCCTTTTTCTGATGGTGCTGTAAGGGCAAGTGTTCCATAGGCAGTTTTCGAAGCTTCAGTATCTACTAACAAATAATCGGCATTATTGATCTGGGTTTGATGATAATTAAGAGTTACTATTAATAGCTGACTATCTGCAGCTCCAATTTGCCCTATTCTATATGCTAAATTAACGGTGGAACCGGCTTTTGCATTGATTTCGGGCGGTGGCAATTTTACACCATCTGCGTTTTCGTCAAAGTCAGTATTTATCATAATGCTCGGAAAATCTAAATTGCAAAGTGTGTATGACGTATTAGTTTCTATATTAAGATTGTAATCGGAAGCTTGAGTATTTTGAATAAAAAAGTCATATGATAGAGAATAATTATTGGTTTTCAATTTTGTGTCGCTTTCATGCAGATCAGTTCCCCAAAACAAAGAAATCAAAAATTTATGATTTTCATTTGAGGAAATGTCAGCATCTAGTTTAAAAGGAATAATAATGTTTTCTCCATCTTCCAAATAAATATTGTCAGTGTTGTATTCTTCAGATAAAAAGGTTAATGGAATTTCCTGATAGTCTAAGTAACCAGTTAACTGCATATAGCGATTTTTTCCGGCATTTTGAATAGAAGCATATAAAACAGTATCATCACCAATATTTTTTAATGTGCCAGTAGTATCTTCTCCACGAGAGTCCTCAGTGAAAATATTAAAATAAACACCGTCTCCGTTTAAATGTAGTTCCTCTGGTTGAACTAAAGAGTGCTGTTTATAGAAATATAACATTATAGGACTGGCTATTATAATTGTCGAAAGGAGGACAATTATAATTGTCCTCCTTTTGACAATATGTTCTTTTCTCACTATTTAGTAAGAGGCAGATGTGCTCGCTGACTGCCAACCAGAGGATGATGTGTCCTGTAAACGATGTTCTCCATTGAATTTCACGCCGCTTTCTGTACGAGCAATGATAGTTCCGGATGTTACAGAAGATGCGTTTGACTTAGTAGCCCATGATGTGTAGTCTGTGTATCCGCCACTCGTAACCTTTGTACGGGCCTTGATGGAATATGCATTTCCGGCATATGTACTAGTTTTAGCATATGCCCATGGTTTTCTTCCTAAAGGATTTTCATGGATCAGAGTTCCCGTTCCCCAAGAAGCACGTGTTACTCCATCAGTAAGGGCAGCTTCCGTCCGCTGGATGCCTGTATCAGGCCCTTCAACCTCTGAGGCATGGACCGGAATCGATGAAAAGATACAAAGACCACAGAGTAAAGAACTTGCTAATAATTTTTTGAATTTCATAAAATGTCCTCCTTTTACTTTTTGAATTTGATAATTTCAGTATTCCTTAAAGGAGAGAAAAGATAAAGAATGTATATGGTTACATCGGTGAAAGATAGTGTAAACATATATTTACATAAAGGTTTACATGACAAAATTATGTGAGTTGAGGCCATAATTTTGTCCAAAAGAGGCATACTTGATTTTGCCGGTGGCATATGCTATACTGGCAATAGCCGAAAAAGAGATTGTATCCAAGTGGTACAAAGTGAAAGCCCCGGAGTTGCCGCTCCGGGGCTTTCTTTAGGTTAGTTGTCACTGTCGTTTCTGTCTAACCATTTGCAAATATAGTAGCCAACTATTTTTGCCATAACAGAAACCAAAAAAGAGATTATCAGCTCCAAGTGATACACCCCCTTTCTGTTGCCAGAATGGGTGCGACAACGCTGTAAATTATATCACAGTGGCAGAGCTGCCACAATAAGCTATTTCCCTTTAATTACCCAAGAGGCATAAAAAAAAGAGTGTCAAGGGCAGTCGTAAGACTGTGTAGTTTACCCTTGATACTCTTTTTTGTTGGCTACAATGTCCGAGGGGAAAATGCTTGTCCGTCCGTTCCGTTACTCCCTCATGGGTTCGATTGTCCATTCCAAAATGAGAAAGTAAAGGGTTGTCTGCGACAATTTTTTTCTATGCTGCCATTCGCTGATCCGCAAGCGAAAGCTCATGGAAGCACAGAAAAAAACAAGCCCTTGACTATCTCATTTTTCCATTCCCAAAGTCACCCAAGAGGAAGTAAGCTCCACTGTATTTCTGGCGAAATCCACGCACGAATATATCCGCTTGACAAGTGGCTATCACTATGCTATATTATGTGTAGCGGATATATTGCAAGTTCCCTAAAGTGATAGCCTAACGGCTACACTTTAGAACTTGTGAGGGTGGCAAAGCCCCCCTTCAATCCCCCTTTGAGTGACCGCAGATATGCGGTAAATTGTTGAGTGATAGCCAAGAAGAAAGAGAGGTAAAAGCATGAGTTGGGGCGAGGAACAGCAGAAAGAAATTGAGACAATCAGAGAGAGAAAAATCACAGTGAAATTGTCGGACGCAGATTGTGACAGACTGGCGAGAAAGTGTGGGGAGCATGGTCTGACAATCGGAGAGCTGATAGAGAATTTTGTCGGAGATTTGGTTGGCGGTACTTACTCCAACGGAAGTGATGAAAGAGATTATGCTGACCAATGGTTCGAGCGTTGTTGGTTCGGAATGTTCCCAGAGCCTACACTGCTGAATCACTTATTGAATTTGGGGTACGAACCAGAGCATTATCTGTTTTGGTTGAAAAACGTAGAGAAAATAAAATCCGACATTGAAATCACTAAACAGAACATAGCAGAGCCAAGTGATGAATGGAAAGACATTGTGTATCACAAGTACAATGATGATAGAACAAGCTATGAGTGTGTGCCTTGTTACAATAGTGTTGATGAATATATAGCAAGCGAAAAAGAAGATTTAGAAAGCTATAAGGCAGACTTAGAAGAAGCACTGGAAGAACTGAAAGACATGATAGCGGACTGGAAGCCAGAGAAAGAGCCGAACATGGACGAGGAAATCGAACTTATTAAGAAGTGGGTAAAGGAAAGAGAGGACTTTATCAATGAATAGGACAAGACCAAAGCAGATAGTCATAAGAGTGTCAGAGGAAGAACTTGCACAGATAAAAGAAAAAGTAGAACAGTCTGGAAAGAGCCAACAGCAGTATATCATCGAAGCACTTACACAGTCGAATATTGTCAACACAGACGGAATTAAGGAACTTATACCAGAGTTAAAGCGAGTAGGTAATAACCTCAATCAGATAGCACACGCATTGAATGGCAGCAGCTATTATTCGTATAATCTGATAACGGAAAATCAAAAGGAGCTGACAGAGATATGGCAGTCATTAAAGCAGTTTCTTCAAAAGCAGGCATAGGGCAAGCACTGGACTATGTGACGAAAGAGGAAAAGACGGAAGATAAGCTTGTCAGTGGTCTGCACTGTGAACCAGATACAGTTAAGGACGAAATGCAAGCCACCAAGGAGCTGTGGGGCAAGACTGGTGGCAGAACTTATAAGCACTTCGTTCAGAGCTACCACGAGGACGAGCATATCACACCAGAGCAAGCCCATAAGAACGCTGTGGAGCTTGCCAAGAACACAGAAGCATGGAAAGGGCATGAAGTGCTTATTGCCACTCATATAGACCGAGGACACATTCACAGCCATTTTATAGTGAACAGCGTGAATTATGAGAATGGTCACAAGTTGCAGTGGAGCAAAGCGGATCTGCAGAACCTGAAAGACCGGTGCAATGAGCAGAGCCGGCAACAAGGGCTTCATGTTCCGGAAAAGGGAAAGACATTCTCCGGAGAAGAAAGAGAAGAAACTGTTGCGTGGAATAAAGAAACATACAACCTCTTGAAGCAAGCCGAAAAGGGAGAAGTGAAAAGTTATGTGCAAGATACAGCCCTTGCGGTCATGGACTGCCGAGAAACAGCCACAAGCCGAGAGGACTTCATAGACCAGATGAAAGCAAGGGGCTATGGTGTGGACTGGAAAGACAGCCATAAATACATCACATTCACAGACCTTGAAAGGCAGAGCCAAGGGGAAAAACAATGTAAAGTCCGCAACAATAAACTGGAAAAGTATTATGCAGTGGACTTTGGAAAGGAGAGCTTAGAGCATGGGTTTGAAATCAATGCACGCAGAGAAGCAGAGCGAACAGCCACAACAGAGCGTGCAAGACAACAGCTTGATAGAACAGCAGTCTCAGAGAATAGCGGAGCTGATGAAAGAGCAAGAGCAAGACAGCTACTTGATAGAACAGCAGTCGCAGAAGATAGCAGAACTGGAAAGGCATATCAGCCAGATAACACAGCAGTCACAGAAGAAAGACTCTCAAATCTCCGAAGCTATCAGCCAAGCCGAGGAATGGAAAGCCAGGGCAGACCAGGAACAGACCAGGGCAAAAGACCAGGAACGGAAACTACTGGAAGAACAACTGAACCTCAAAAAGACCTTGCAGAAGAAAGGCTTGCAAGCCTCCGAAGCCATAAGCCAAGCCGAGGAATGGAAGAACCAAGCCGAGAAATCGGAGATACAGATACAGAAACTCTTATCCGAGAAGCAAGAGTTGGTATCGACAGTAGCCGAACAAGGGAAGAGAATAGCGGAGCAGACAGAGCAAATAGAGAAGCTGAACGAAGCAGACAACGTGCTGAAGCTCAACGCAGAGCTGAAGAAGCAAAACGAGAAGCTGAAGCAAGACAAGCTCAACGCAGAGCAAGAAGCCGAAGCTACGGTATCGAGCGTTAAAAGGGAATATGAAGCCAAGGGCAGAGAGCTTGACCGCAGAATCGGAGAAGCTGCCAAGCAGTCGGCAAGCCTTAAATCCGAAAGGCAGAGCATAAGCGAAGATATAGAGCAGAGAGCAACAGCGAAGTATCTGGACCAGAAGAAAGAGCTTGACAGGAAGTTCAAAGCCCAGACAGCGAGCTATGACAGCTTTCTGTTAGGTCTGCTACTGTATGGAGTGCTTACCACAGTATTCACAGCAGTACGTTCAGAAGCCTTTGTAAGCGATTTTAAGACCTTTTTCATGGTTATATGGCAGTTCATTGTGAATGCGTTCCAGTTGCTTCTTAAAGGCGGTCAGTGGGCTTCACAACTGGGAGATAAGATACCACAGCCAGTAGTGGCTACCATAGTGCATTATCTTCTTTTAATCGTCTTTGTGGGCGGTATTGCTATCGGTGTGGGCTTTCTTATCTTCCTTGGAGCAAGCAAGGTGTTTGAGTTCTACACAGAGGACTATGCGGACACCATGAGCCTTGCCGTATTCCTCATAAGCCTTGCGGTATCGGTGTACTTTGCAGAGCCTATAAGGGCGGTAATCCCTATCAATCTTCTTTTACTGCTGATACTGGTACATATCGTTTATGTGCTGATAAGGTGGTATGTAAAAGGGTGTATGAGGTCAAGAGGGTACTACTAAATTGACACCTCATAACTGGGGTGTTATATTTTAATGAAAAAGGTAAAAGAAAATGTATTGATAATATAAGCCCCCTATAGCCTAAAAGGCTAACAGTCATAGGGTAGCGGATATAGTATAAGTATATGCTAGAAAAGAGGTTTTTATTCATGGCAAAAAAGCCGACTGACAAGCAGTTATTCAAGATGAAAAATGAATGGTTGGGGCAGTTCTATGAGGAAGTGAAACCGAGGGATTTTTACAGAGCTGTCTTTCCAGAGGGCAGTTTTGAGAGAGAGGGACACCCAGAAGATGAGAAGTGCAATGGGGTTCTCACAGTGATAGAGGGAGAAAAGGCAAGGAATTATATTGTCTTTGATGAGCTGAACATGGTTGATGAGGTCAAGGGGGCAGAGTTTGCTATCATGTCCCCAGTCGGATATTCTGGACGAAACAGGACAGCGAAAAATGCAAGATGGCTGTATGGGATAGCGATAGACCTTGACGGAGTGGAAATGGAGCAGTTAAGAGATGTGTTCTACCAGATGAAGAACGAGTTTCTGCCACAGTGTACCTACTGTGTGAACAGCGGGCATGGACTGCATCTGTACTATCTGTTCGAGAAGCCAGTACCTCTATACAGACATCTGCAAGACCAGTTAAGGGAGTTCAAGTATGAGTTGATCAGAAAGATATGGAACAGGTATACAAGCACATATACAGAGCGTGAGCAAGTACAGTACCAAGGTATCTTCCAAGGCTTCCGTATGGTCGGCACCCAGTCGAAACTGGGAAAGCGGTATCCAGTGATAGCTTTTGAAACTGGTGAACGTGTTACAGTAGAGTATCTGAACGGATTTCTCATGGATGATAGCAAGGCTGTGACGGATTTCAAGTATAAGTCCGATTTGAGCCTTGACGAAGCCAAGAAGAAGTACCCAGAATGGTATGAAAAGAGGGTTGTGAGGGGCGAGAAAAAAGGCAGGTGGCATATCAAGAGAGATTTGTATGACTGGTGGCTGAGGAAGATACAGAGCGGTGAGGTGTCCGTAGGGCATAGATACTGGTGTCTGTCGGTGCTTGCGTCCTATGGCATCAAGTGCGATATTCCAGAAGATGAAGTATTGACGGATGCACTGGAACTTTTACCCATGCTTGACCATATCA
>CABJAW010000038.1 GCA_902363665.1 Lachnospiraceae bacterium
GAGGAAAGGCTCTCAATCAGTGAAGACCGCCGGAAACTGATCAGTAAACAATACTGTGCGATGGAGGATACGTTTTATGTCGGCATGTAAGTGGATGGCAGATATGCTGCTGGCGATGTTTACAGTATATCTCTTTTTCCTTTATTTTGGGATGTTTTTTGAAAGGAGAAAAAAGAATATCCGTGTATTGCTTGGAGTTATCGTGCTTGTACTCTGGCAGGTAGGAATCCCGGAGGTTATCAATGAACTTCCGAAAGCATGGAACATAGGGACAACAGTAGGGCTTGCCCTGTTCGTTGTGGCAAACGTATTTGAAGGAAAGGCATGGATGAAAAGCTTTTTTGCGGTTACATTTGCAGCCATCTGGATGCTGGCGGAAATGCTGATTGGCAGCGTGCTGATGATTTATGGGGAAAGCATCGTGGAACGGCAGATTTTTGGTGCGTTTGCTTCAAGGTTCCTGTTCTTCCTGATCATCCTGGCTTTAAGGAAAGTATTTACAAATGAAAAGGTTACGGGTCTGCCGACGGGGTACAGCATCCTGATCATATTTATCCCGACTGGGAGCATATATATCATGAACGCAGTGTTTGTACTGGCTTACAGGACTGACTGGGAATATGCCGAGAGGTATTCTCTTGTTTCCGGTCTGATACTGCTGTTTATCAATGTGCTGATTTTTTATATTTATATACGGCTGGCAGATGATTTACGGATACGGCGGATGAATCTGGTGTATGAACAGCAGCTAGACCTTTGTGCGAGGCACCAGGAAGAGAGGGAACTGTCCGTGCTGCAGATGAGGGATGTGCGGCATGGTATGAGAAACCATCTCCTGTCGATCCTTGCATATGCAGAGAGAGGGGAGAGGGAGAAGCTTATCCAGTTTGTAACCGATATAATAGAGGATGGCAGGCTGAGACCGTCCGAAGAGATCAATACCGGGAATATCGTGACAGATTCCCTGGTAGGATACTGGAAGAAAAAAGCAGAAGATGCGGGGATAGAATTTCTGACGGATCTCAGCATCCCGATGGAGATGCCGTTCCGGGGAGCGGATATAAGCCTGATCATGGGAAACCTGTTGGAAAATGCAGTGGAAGGCGCCGGGAGGGCAGAAGGCCGGAAGTACATACGGCTAAAGATGAAATATGACAAAAACAACCTGCTGATAACGATAGAGAACAGCTACCGGGGAAAGCTGGCGAAAGGGAAGGGGGAGGAACTGAGAACAACAAAAACGGATACAAGCAATCATGGGATCGGCCTGCCATCTGTCCGTAGGGCGGCGGATAAATATCAGGGGGTGTTGTCTGTTGACACCACAGAGCCGGGGCGGTTCCTTGCCAGGGTGGTGTTGTATGGAAGTTGAAAGTGTGGGTAAGGGAAAAGTTACATGAACACTCGATATTTTGACATTAAACAGCACAATGAGCGGAGAAGGTATATACTAATAAAATTATAGATTGTGGAAAGAGTGGCATAGGTGAGAATATTATTGTTTAGTGATAGCAGAAGAGCATTTGAAAAGACTAATGAAATTATTCAAAGTAAATTTGAACTAATGTGGTATAAGTATGATGACCTGCAAAAAGGTCAATATCCTTTGGCAGATGTTGTCATTATACATTTTGATAAGGATAGAATTCAAGATGCGACTATGCCGATAATAAGAATAAAAGGCAGGTTGGGTACACATGTTTCTATTCTAGTAATAATGAATGGAACACCACAGGAAATTTATTCTGTACTGAAAGTAGGCGCATATGATTATATAACTAATATAGATGACATGCAAGAATATAAGCAGAAATTAGAGGATATTGTTTTATGGAACAGGTATCAGAGATACATAGATTTTTGATAAATTGTATTTGTGAAAAGTATATAAAGATGGCTTTTTTTTTGTGGATATGTTAAAATAAAACAAGAATGATGAGTGAGGATTGTACTGGATGAGAATAGAAAGCATATTGTCAAAGAATATTGATGCAATGGGAGATAAAGCGGCATATGATGCGGCCTGCAAGCGCTTGTTGGCAAACAAAGTGATACTTGCCTGGATTATGAAAGAATGTTTGGAAGAATATAGAAATTGTAATATACAGGAAATAGTTTCTCGATACATTGATGGAGAACCGGATATTGGACAAGTGCCTGTAAATGTAGATGAGCGATTATCTGGAGAACAAATAAGGAATGTATCTGTGGAAGATGCTTCTGTTTATGAAGGCACGGTTACCTATGATATTCGTTTTTGTGCGGAAGCTCCAGGAACGGAGAACAGAATCCAGTTAATAATCAATATTGAAGCGCAGAATGACTTTTATCCGGGTTATCCGATTATAAAACGTGGAATATATTATTGTAGCCGTATGATTTCATCACAGTATGGGACAGAATTTACTTCATCTCATTACGAAAATATAAAAAAGGTATATTCGATTTGGATTTGTATGAATCCTCCGCAATATAGAGAGAATACCATTACAGAGTATTATATTGCAGAAAAAAATCTGGTGGGAAATGTCAAAGAGAAGATTGAAAATTACGACTTATTAACTGCAATCATGATTTGTTTGGGAACTACGGATGATAATTCATCTGGTATATTGAAATTATTGGAAGTATTGCTTTCGACGGAGAGAGAAGTAGAAGAAAAAAAGAAGATTCTGCAGGAAGATTTTGCAATTGAGATGACAAAGACTTTGGAAAGCGAGGTGTCTACTATGTGCAATTTAAGTAAAGGTGTTGAGGAGAAAGGAATTGAAAAAGGAATTCTTTTTTCAATTAAAAGCCTTATGGAGACAATGGGATGGTCTGCAGAACAGGCGATGGGTGGTTTGAAGATTCCTGAGTCGGAAAGAGATAAATATATAACCGAACTGAAAAATGAGAGAGACTATGAAGAAAAGTCTGTAAATAAAAATCTTCTATGATAATGATTGAGCTGGAAACACTAAATTGGAGCTTCCAGCTCTTGTTTTATATATACGACATGCTTTCAGGCATGTCAAGAGCGGACGTCAAAAACGTCCTTCTCATCATGCATACAGATTCTGTTATTCTGGGAGTCTTCCCTCGTACATAATGCTGAGTTCACCGTAGACCCGTCCCCAGTTTCGAATGCTCATAGTCCATTTTTTTGTGGCTTCAAAAGTTGCCAGATACAGAGCTTTCAGGAGTGCTGTATCACTTGGAAATACGCTTCTCTGACGGTTGAGCTTACGGTAGGTAGAATTCAGACTTTCAATTGCATTGGTCGTGTAAATAACCTTTCTGACATCCGGTGAGAACTTGAAAATCGGCGTTATCGCATCCCAGTTATCATACCAGCGTTTCATAGAATTCGGGTATTTTGCGGTCCATTTTTCAGTAACACGATTCAGAGCCAGTCTAGCTTTCTCTTCATCTGAAGCATGGTAAATCGTTTTTAGGTCGGAAGCGAACGCTTTTCTGTCCTTATCCGGAACATATTTTAACGTGTTTCTTACCTGATGTACAATACATCTCTGATACTCTGTTTTGGGGAATGCAGCGGCAATTGCCTCTTTAATACCACTAAGACCGTCAGCGCAGATAATCAG
This sequence comes from Lachnospiraceae bacterium, assembly GCA_902363665.1. GTDB lineage: Bacteria > Bacillota > Clostridia > Lachnospirales > Lachnospiraceae > Choladousia. Next base: position 3,588 of record CABJAW010000038.1, read on the forward strand.
GATATCCTTTACACCACGATTCTTCAGCTCATTCAGGACGGACAGCCAGTATTTTGAACTTTCATTATCACCGACAGTGATTGAAAGAACCTCTTTTTTCCCTTCTGTGTTGATGCCAAGAATGACGTAGGCAGCCAATTTTCTGATTACTCCATTATCTCGTACGGAATAATGGATGGCATCTATATAGAGGATTGGATATACTTCATCCAGCGGTCGATTTTGCCAGTCTTCAATCTGAGGCAGGATTTTATCTGTAACGTCTGAAATAAAGCCTTCTGATGTTTCAAAACCGTAGATATCTTCGATGGTTTCGGATATTTGCCGGGTCGTCATCCCTTTTGCATACATGGAAATAATCTTCTGATCGATATCAGAAATATCCTTCTGACGCTTCTTTACAACCTGTGGCTCAAATGTTGATTTACGGTCCTGTGGAACATCGATATCCATGCTGCCATAGCTGCTGTTTACACGCTTTGATTTATATCCATTGCGGTAATCATCGCTATCAGATCATTCAGATTTCTGGTAGCCAAGATGATCATCCATTTCTGCTTCCATCATCTCTTTGATGGTGCCGCCAAGCAGATCCTTAAGAGCATCCTGGATATCTTCAGCGGTTTCAATATCATACTCCTGAAGAAGTTGCTGAATGATGTTTCGCTTTCCCTCTGTCATTACTACTTTGTGTACAGGTTTCTTTTCTCTTCTTGCCATAATAAAAGGCCTCCTATGATTTATATTTTACCATAGAAGACCTTGCTGTTATTAGCTATTTACAGAAAAAGTTTCACACACTCAAATGAGAAACTGTAATTAATTACTCAACTTTCCCACCAGTAAACCTGGCATAAACAGTTGATTTTTCAACTAAAATTTTAAAATAATTGGTACCTTGACATAAAAACAGCACCTGATCTTTGATATAATAAGTTCACCACAAACAAATACTCAAAGGAAAAGGTGCTGAACTTATGATATACCAGAATGATAAAAATGAAAATACCCAAAATCAATTTTCCAATGCTTTAAAAGAACTTCAGATTGGAAAATTATTGCGAAACTCCAACATTACAAAATCCTGTGGCGTTTCAGCATATGAAGTATTTCAATTTTTACTCCTGCTTGTATTTCAGGGACGAAATCTCTTTCGTTTCCTGAACTCTAAACATAAAGACCAGGCCGTTTCAAAGAATACGTATTATCGTTTTCTTAATGAAACTTCCTATAACTGGAGCAGATTCCTTATGCTCCTTGCAGCTAAAGTTACTTCCAGATTTGATGCTCTTACCAGACCGGAACGGATAAAAGTACTGGTTCTGGATGATTCCGTAGTAAAGCGGAATCGGAGTAAATCTGTAGAATTGCTTGCACGTGTCTATGATCATGTAGAACATAGATTTCAGAAAGGATTTACCCTGCTTACACTGGGGTGGTCTGATGGTTACAGTTTTATCCCCGTTGGGTTTAATCTGCTTTCTTCTGCCAAAAAGAGCAATCGTTACAATGAAATATCTGAAAATATTGATCATCGTACAAACGGTTATAAGTTCCGTAAAGAAAGCATGATGAGTAAAACAGACGCCGCAGTTCTTCTTATCCAGAGAGCCTTACAATCCGGTATAAAGGCCGATTATCTTCTTATGGATACCTGGTTCACAACGGAACCTATGATCCGCTCTGTTATGGATACCGGGCTCGATGTGATCGGAATGGTCAAGTAGCTGAAACAGCGTTATACTTATAAGGACAAAAAATATACACTTCACGAACTAAAAAGAATGGTCCGCTTTGAAGGTGCGAAAAATATTTTTGGCTCTTTAGTCGTCACCACCAAAACAGGAATTCCTGTTAAGATCGTTTTCGTACGAAACCGCAATAAGAAGAGTGAATGTCTGTATCTCTTAAGCACAGACGTTTCTTTAAGTGATGCTGAGATCGTACGGATTTATGGAAACATATGGCAGGTTATGCCGATATCTGCATAACCTGCCATATGCCGATATTTTAGAAATGCCGATAAAATTTCTATAAGATTCCATGCCTGACCCAATATCAGGCATGGTTAATAAACTATCGGCATTTATTTTAATCCACAAAGCCGCTTGATAGTATCTTCGTCATTGGCATACTTGAACATCACATCATCCTTAAAGATGGAACTGTCACTATCGCTAAGTTTATACCGTGTTTTTATCATCAACATCGCTTATCTCATAGATTGTCTCATACTCATCAAAGGAAATACTATAATAATGACTGATTACGTCTCTATAGTAAGAAATGCCGATATATTTACAAAGTCTTATAAATCCAATATTTCAGAAAGTCAAAAATCGGCATTTCTAAAATATCGGCATATGGTCTATCGAATGTTTTTTCAGATCATCAAAATCCTTTCTGAAGTTAGGCACTGAATTTCAGAGCCATAATTATGGTGCAATGGTAAGCCATACGACCATTGTATTTACAAGATACATCATTCTGGAATGGATCCGCAGGAACCAAAATGACCAGAAAACGTATGGCGAATTATTCTTCATGTTCTGCGATGATATCCAGGACATGGACTTAACCAGTTCACTGCAGAGCCTTATGGCTCTGTTTGTGGAGCACATTTTAACATTATCTGCTGATATTACATCCATCATAAAATGTAAAGTAAGTGAATGGATTGCATCTCAAGCCGCATTTATTCAGGCTTTATTTAGAGATATCAGCTGGGAAAGTTGAGTTAATTATAAGAAGATAATTAAAAAATATAAGGTATAATGCAGGAAGTGGACAGCGAATAGAGCTGCCCACTTTCTTTTTTTTGATATTGCGTAATTAAATACTCCTATTATTTGTATCAAGAAAATGTGAAAAGGGTAGCATGGTAGTATCACGTATATTTAAGGAGTAAACGATTATGGAAAGCCGGATTAAAATGCTTCGGGAAAAAAGGGGCTTGATACAGGAGCTTCTAGCAGTAGAGATAGGAGTAACACAGCAAATGCTCAGCAAATATGAAAAGGATATTACCATCATAAAAGTAGATGTCTTAAAAAGGATAGCAGAATATTTTAATGTAACAACAGATTACCTGCTTGGGCTGTCTGACATGAAGCGGGATCTGTCCGGTCAGATCAAGATGAATGAAACATTGGATGAGTATTATGACCTGATAGAAGTGTACAGAAGAATGGATGGGTATGACAGGGAAATGGTATGGTCGATCATGCAGACTGTTGGAAAAACTGCAGAGAAAAGAAAGCGGGGTGTGGGAAATGATAAAAGTAGCGATCTGTGATGACGATATTGCGACAACCGGAAAGATAGAGGATATGTTGTGCCGCATAGCAAAGAGAAACTTTATTCCGATAGAAACAGAAGTGTTCTGGGAAGGAGAGCATCTGTCAGAGGCAGTAGAGAGTATGAACAACTTTGATGTTATCTTCCTGGATATCGAGATGGGGCAGGCTGATGGGATCACAGTGGCACGGAAAATCCGGGAGACAGATAAAAATGTCCTGATCATCTACGTCACGAGCCATGAAAGCTATATGCAGGAGTCATTTTCCGTAAGACCATTCCGTTTTTTGGTAAAACCCGTAGAAGAAAAACAGATAGCGGGTTGTCTGGAGGCGGCATATGAAGAAATCAGCAGCGCCGACAGTTATTTCCGGTACAGCTACCAGAGGCTGAAC
>CABJAW010000039.1 GCA_902363665.1 Lachnospiraceae bacterium
TGGGAGTTTGAAAGATGAGGTTAAGGAAAACACCGTCCAAGAGGTTAGAAAGGCGTTACAGGCGAATATAGAGGCTATACAGAGGGCTACAAAGCTTCTTGAGAAGCAGTCTGATACACTTACGAGCGTGATGAAGCAAAAGATCCGGGAGCTGGAGGAAAGTAAGAACAGCTTTTTCAGATATGAGGGCTTAAAGCTGTACCTGTTTTGGGGCGGTATGGTCTGTAATATTTTAGTGTTTCTTATGCTGTTATATGGTATGCTTGGTAAGTAAAAAGAAATCGACAAATCGGAAGGTTGAGAAAGGAGATTAGTCAATGAAAAAAATATTAGGAATCGTTGCTGGTGTTGTTGGAATAATATCTGTTATTGTGGGTGTTGCATTGAAGATGAATAATAATGCTATTGCTATAATCGGAGGTGTAGATGGTCCTACCTCGGTATTTGTCGCAGGAAAGTTGAATAGTGTTCTTGTCAGCATCTTGCTTATTGCGATAGGTGTTGTGATGTTGATAGTAGCGATAATTTTTTATTTTTTGAAGAAAAAATAGTAGTGCTATACTGGTAGGGAAAAGGGAGAGAAAAATAGCCCTTTTTTAAGAGGTCAAAAAGGTAAAATAAAATATATTGATAATATAAGCCCCCTATAGGTGTTTTTAGGGGTGGGGAAAGGGAGAGAAAAATAGCCCTTTTTTGAAAGGTCAAAAAGGTAAAATAAAATATATTGATAATATAAGCCCCCTATAGGTGTTTTAGAGGGGAGAAGAAAGGTGGTGGACTTATGGCAAAAAAACCGACTGAAAAGCAGTTGTATAAGCTGAAAAATGAATGGCTTGGGCAGTTTTTTGAGGAAGTGAAGCCGAAAGAGTTTTATCGGGCTGTTTTCCCGGAGGGAAGTTTTGAGAGAGCTGGGCATTTTGAGGACGGAAAAGCAAATGGCATTATAACTATAGTCGAAAACGATAAGGCAAAGAATCGGATTGTATTTGATGATTTGTCAGTCATCGATGAGGTCAAAGGGGCGGAGTTTGCTGTCATGTCCCCTGTAGCGTATTCCGGCAGAAATAGGACGGCAGCCAATGCAAGGTGGCTGTATGGTATAGCGATAGACCTTGACGGGGTGGAGATGCCGCAGCTCCGTGATGTGTTCCATCAAATGAATCATGATATTATTCCGAAATGCACTTACTGTATCAATAGCGGTCACGGGCTGCATTTATATTATCTGCTGGAAAAGCCGGTCCCTTTGTATAAGCATTTGCAGGATAAGCTCCGAGAGTTCAAGTATGAGCTGATTGCGAAAGTCTGGAACCGATATACAAGTACATTCACGGAACGGGAGCAGGTTCAGTATCAGGGGATTTTTCAGGGATTCCGTATGGTTGGAACGCAGTCAAAACTGGGAAAGAGATACCCGGTAAAGGCTTTTGAAACAGGCGAAAGAGTGACAATTGAGTATTTGAACGGTTATCTCATGGATAAGAGCAAGGCGGTCACAGATTTTCACTACAAGAGCGATTTAAGCCTTGCAGAAGCACGCAAAAAGTACCCGGAATGGTATGAAAAGCGAATTGTGCAAGGGGAGCGCCGTGAGCGTTGGCATATCAAAAGGGACTTATATGATTGGTGGCTGCGGAAAATAAAAGAGGGAGCTTCTGTAGGGCATAGATACAGCTGCCTTTGCGTTTTGGCGTCCTATGCCGTTAAGTGCGATATTCCGGAAGATGAGCTTTTTACGGACGCTTTTTCCCTATTGCAGTTTCTTGATGATATGTCAGATGATGAGCATAACCGTTTTACTAAGCGTGATATAATGGACGCTATGCAGTTTTATCAAGAAAATTATGTCACATATAGTCGAAGTGAAGCGGAAAGAGTATCGGCTATTCCTATGCCAGCGAATAAAAGGAATTACCAAAAACAGGCTGATCACTTAGAAGAAGCAAGGGCAATTCGTGATATTCGTATGAAAAGACAGGATAGGGATTGGAGAGAGGGAAATGGTAGACCAAAAGGCAGCGGAGAAAAGTCGAAGATTGTCGAAGAATGGCAGCGTCAGCACCCGGACGGAAAGAAAGCAGACTGCATACGGGAGACAGGATTGAGCAAGCCCACAGTTTACAAGTGGTGGAAGTAGGGCATACTTGAAATGCCGAAAGGCATATGGTATAATGCCAGTAGGCGAAAATGACAGAAGTGCTCATGTGGCACAGCAAAAAGCCCCGGAGGTCGCAACTCCGGGGCTTTTCTATTCCGTTCTGGGTGGGTGGCTTAATCCCAAGGCTGGCTACCAGTTATTCTTCTCCGTCCAACCATTTGCAGATGTAGTAGGCAACTACACTTGCCAAAACAGAGAGAAAAAATGACAGAAGTTCACTCATGCGGTTCACCCCCTTTCTCTACCTGTCTGGGGGCGGTAGCGTCGTTCATTATATCACAGGGGCAGAAATGCCACAAGAAGCCATTTCCCCTTGTTTATCATCAAAGCCATAAGGAAAAGAGTGTCAAGGGCGGTCATAGACCGCAGCGTTTACCCTTGATACTCTTTTTTGTCGTATAGGAAACTTCGTTTCCATACGATAAAAATGCTCCGCGAGAATGTGCCAAGGCACATTCCTTTTTTCATGACAATAGAATGCTCGCAGAGCGTGCATTCTATTGTTGGAAAGCTGCGCAGACCATGACAGATTTTCCTGAAATATGAATTGTATATTGCAGGCTGCACTGCTATAATGGGAAACGAAACAAAAAAATAAAACATGCAGAGTAGGTTTGTATGCGTTAAGTGCCGGCAGGACAGAGAGTTGCCTGTTGGACGAAAAGCCGGTTCGGCTTGCGGTATACAGACCGCATCTCGCTGCAGCAGAAGATAATTCCATTATCTCCTTTTGCGGCCCGATGTCTGTAGAAGGAGGAAATGCAATGAAAAAAATGGCAGCTCTTTTTACGGAATCCATGCGGGAGTTTCGCAATATCCGCACCATCACGGCGTGCGGACTTTTTGCGGCGCTCGCGTTGATTCTCAACTCGTTCACCGTTCAGATCGGAAATTACTTAAAGATCGGCGTATCCGGTCTTCCGAATGAAATGGTGGACGTCCTGTTCGGCCCTGCGGTCGGCAGCCTGTTTGCGGCAGCGATGGATATTTTAAAGCTGCTGCTGTATCCCACCGGAGCATGGATTCCGGGTCTGACCTTAAACTGCCTGCTGGCGGGACTGATCTACGGATTTTTCCTGTACCGCAAACCGACAAACTTTTGGCGGATTCTGGCGGCGGAGCTGACAGTGGCGCTTTTGGTGAACGTCCTGCTCGGAACCTTCTGGCTGTCTCAGGTGTACGGTAAGGCGTTTATGGTGATGCTTCCCGCGCGGCTGATCAAAAATGTGATCAAGGCTCCGGTGGACAGCATCATTTTATATCTGGTGATGACAGTGCTGGAACGCGCCGGTGTTTTCCGGATGTTAAAAATTTTCCGCCCGGGAAAAAGCGGCGTATGGAGACAGGAAAAGATCTCCGGCTTCGACAAAAAATGACAGGGGGTCAAAATGAATGGGATTCCAGACGCAAACAGACCTGGAGCGCAACTGCATTTTTATCCCTGATTTATTTTGAAATTCTGGGGCTTACCATGGAGGATGGAGAACCGGTCTTTCATCCACAGCTGCCGATTAACTGCGGTCACATGAGGATCCGCGGCTTCGAAGTGGCGGGCTGGCTCTTTGATCTGGATATCGACGGAAAAGAGGTTTCTGTGCGGAAGCGAAAGATTTCATAAACAATAGAATGCACGCTCTGCGAGCATTCTATTGTCATGAATAAAAATTAGAACAAGGCGGAAACGAATGCCCGGCAGCGGGTGTGCGTTTCCGCTTTATTATCGTATAGGAAACTTCGTTTCCATACGATAATAAACGCTCCGCGAGGATGCGTACTCGGCGCAAGGGTAGATGGTTGCCGAAGCAACCGCGCCTCGGCGCGAGAATGTGCCCTGGCACATTCTTTTTTCGTTGGCTATAATGCCGGAGGGGAAAACGGCTGTCCGTCCGTTCCGTTACTTCCCCCTGTGCTTCATTGTCCGTTCCGGCGGAAGAAAGTAAAGGGTGGTCTGCGACCATTTTTTATCTGCTGTACTCGCTGATCGGCAAGCCGAAGCTCATACTGCAGATAAAAAACAAGCCCTTGACTGTCTCCCTCCTACACTTCCAAAGTCGCCCAAGAGGAAGTAAGCTCCACTATATTCTTGGCAGAATATACGCACGAATATATCCGCTTGATATAGGGTGTCTATCATGCTATAATATGTGTAGCGGATATATTGCAAGTTCCCTAAAGTGTTACCACTTTAGAACTTGTGAGGGTGGCAAGCCCCCCTTCAATCCCCCTTTTAAACGAGCCGGAAGGCTCATAATATGACGGTGGTAGCACCGAAGAAAGAGAGGTCAAAGGCATGAAAAAAGATATGGATAAAATTCAGTTTGAGTACAGATACGAGGTGCAGGAGCTGATGAAAGTAATTGATAAATATGTAAAACAGAATCCGGCAGAAAAGGAAAATAAGACGCTGGAGCGTTTCTTTGACCTACTTGATGTCATGGATATGGAGTGGTAAGGGTATGAACAAGACAAGACCAAAGCAGCTATCATTCCGGGTAAGTGAAGAAGAATACCAGCAGCTACAGGAGAAGATTTCAGAGAGTGGAAAGAACCAGCAGGAATATATCCTTTCCTGTGTGCTGGAGAAGCAAATCGTGAATACGGACGGTATCAAGGAACTTATCCCGGAACTGAAACGGATAGGGAACAACCTCAACCAGATAGCAAAGCGGTGTAATGAGGGGGGAATGTTGCCGAGTGAAGCGGAAGTGCGGAAGCATGGAGAGGAGCTGAACAAAGTATGGCAGTCATTAAGGCGGTATCTTCAAAGGCGGGCATAGGGCACGCCATAGATTATGTGACAAAAAAAGAAAAGACAGAGGAGAAGCTTGTCAGCGGTCTGCATTGTGAGCCGGAGACGGTCAAGGAAGAAATGCAAGCCACAAAGGAGCTGTGGGGCAAGACGGATGGAAGAACCTATAAGCATTATGTGCAATCCTACCATGAGGACGAGAAAATAACCCCGGAGCAGGCTCACAAGAACGCTGTCGAGCTGGCAGAGCATACAAAGGCATGGAAAGGGCATGAAGTTCTGATAGCCACGCATATAGACAAGGGGCATATACACACGCATTTTATTGTCAATTCCGTAAATTATGAGGACGGTCATAAGCTCCAATGGAGTAAGCACGACCTTAAAGACCTAAAGGAACGGTGCAACGAGCAGAGCCGGGAACAGGGCTTGCATGTGCCGGAGAAAGGAAAGACCTTTGCTGGAGAAGTCCGGGAAGAAACGGTGGCATGGAGCAAAGACACCTACCAGCTTTTGAAACAGGCAGAGCAGGGAAAGGTCAAAAGCTATGTGCAGGATATTGCCCTTGCGGTGCTGGACTGTAAGGAAACAGCGACCAGCCGGGAAAACTTTATCCGGATGATGAATGAAAGAGGGTACGGCGTAGACTGGCAGGACAGCCACAAGTACATCACATATACCGACTTAGCCAGGGAACAGGCAGGAGAAAAGGCTTGTAAAATCAGGGATAACAAGCTGGAAAAATACTACAATATGGATTTTGGAAAGGAGAGCATGGAGCATGAGTTTGAGAGAAATGCACGAACAGCAGAAGCAGAGCAGTCCAAGAGAGCAGCTTCAAGAGTTAAACCGACAGAGCCGGACAGAGCTGGAAAACAGTCTGCTCAAAGAAGCGTTGGCGATGTCGAGCGAGAACTGCGAGGAATTGATGAAGCAGTCAAATCAAGAACAAGTAAGGGCAGAGCAGAACAGGCAGAGAGACGCAGAGCAGAACAGGAAGCTCATCAGCGAGCTGAAGCAGAGCGTAGAGCTGCTGAAGAACAGCAACGAATTGCTTCAAGACGCTATATCGGGCGAGATTGGGAGTTTGAAAGATGAGGTTAAGGAAAACACCGTCCAAGAGGTTAGAAAGGCGTTACAGGCGAATATAGAGGCTATACAGAGGGCTACAAAGCTTCTTGAGAAGCAGTCTGATACACTTAC
>CABJAW010000040.1 GCA_902363665.1 Lachnospiraceae bacterium
TCACCCTCTCAGGTCGGCTATGGATCGTCGGCTTGGTAGGCCGTTACCCCACCAACTACCTAATCCAACGCGGGCCCATCCTGTACCACCGGAGTTTTTCACACTGTATCATGCGATACCGTGCGCTTATGCGGTATTAGCAGCCGTTTCCAGCTGTTGTCCCCCTGTACAGGGCAGGTTGCCCACGCGTTACTCACCCGTCCGCCACTCGGAATTCCAAAGTCCACCGAAGTCTCATTTAAAATTCCTCGTTCGACTTGCATGTGTTAAGCACGCCGCCAGCGTTCATCCTGAGCCAGGATCAAACTCTCTGATAAAATGTGTTTGATTCGGTCAGAATAACTACTTGGCTATTCATTCCCTTTTTACTGTTTTAAAGGTCAGTTCCTTGAATTTAAAACTTTTCAAGAATTTTCAAGGTTGTTTCACTGTTCAGTTATCAAGGTTCTTTATGTTGTGTGCTGATTTGCATCAGCTGTTTGATATTAACACAACTTTTCGTATCTGTCAAGAAGTTTTTTACTTTGTTTTGACAGAACGGAGAAGGAGGGATTTGAACCCTCGCACCGCTATTAACGATCTACTCCCTTTCCAGGGGAGCCCCTTCAGCCGCTTGGGTACTTCTCCAAATGCCTGATTGCTCAGATTGTTTTATTTAAATTTTCAACGGAGAGGATGGGATTCGAACCCATGCGCCCTTTCGGACAAACGGTTTTCAAGACCGCCGCGTTATGACCACTTCGCTACCTCTCCAGTTTCTATCGAAGCGCCTCACCTTGGCGCATGTAGAATAATACCATCTTTGTTTCTTTCTGTCAAGCCATTTTTTTCATTTTTTTGATTTTTTCAAATTTTCCTATTATTGATACATTTTATGATGTAAGTGTCAAAAGTATAAATTGCGTTTGTGCTCGCACAAATAAGCAATTTATGCTTATTGACATGCCGAACACCGAAAACGGAATAAAATGGTGTGAACACGCCATTTTATTCCGTTTTCGGTGTTCGAGGATTGCGGGAATTGCATAGCAATGGAGCAATCCGGTTACATCAAGTGAGTGGCAAAATTTACTTTTGACACTCACATCATTTTATGATATCCGATGCAAAAGGGCAAAAAGCCATTTACAAAATATCGTTTGACCCTGACATCATTTTATGCACGACAGCGCCGGCAAAAACAAGATCCTCCGGCGTCGTGATTTTAATGTTATTATAGGAGCCTTCAATCAACCGGACTGGTGTTTTGCTGATATACTCCGCCACCATTGCATCATCTGTTATTTTTACATCAAGACAGCCATCTTCTTCCATGCGGATCATTTTGTCGTACGCGTCTTTGATCAATGGATAAGAAAATGCCTGCGGTGTCTGAATTGTCCACAGTTTTTCACGAGGCAGCGTCTGTGCGACATATCCATCCTCCGTACTCATCTTGATCGTATCTTTTACCGGCATACCAACCACACAGGCGGGATGCGTGGCAAGGCAATCCATCACCCGCTGCAGCATCATTCCGTCAACAAACGGACGTGCGCCATCATGGATCAGCACCAGATCGCACCCGTGTGCCGCCAGTAGTCCCGCATGAACAGAATGATAGCGCTCTTTTCCGCCTGCAACAATCGCCTCAACCTTGCGAAAACCAAATTTTTCGACAAACTGTTCCCGACATGCTGCCTCTTCGCCTGCGCCGCACACCAGAATCACCGCATCAATCAGAGGGCTCTCTTCAAATGCATGCAGAGAATACCAGAGCACAGGTTTTCCCTCCACTAAAAGATACTGTTTCTTCGTTTTTGTTTTCATCCTGCTTCCGCTTCCGCCCGCAAGAACGATCGCTGTCGTTTTCATCTTATCTCTCTCCCAGTTTCAGATTCGGAACCGCATTCAGATCCAGTCCGGAACGCACACCTTTTTTGAAGTCATAATAGCCGGCTGCTCCAATCATTGCTGCATTATCTGTACAAAAAATCGGGGATGGCCGGAAAAAGCGGATGCCATTTTTCTCACATGCCGTTTCCATCGCTGCCCGCAGCGTACTGTTCGATGCCACTCCGCCCGCAATTGCAAGCTTATCCATGCCTGCCTCTTTTACCGCAGTAATCGCATGACTTACGAGCACATCGCAGACTGCTTTCTGGAAAGATGCCGCCACATCTGCGCGGTTCACAGTTTCCCCTTTCATTTTAGCTCCGTTTAAATAGTTTAAGACGGAAGATTTCAGGCCGCTGAAGCTGAAATCATATGGAGAATCTGCAATTTTTGCTTTCGGAAAAGCGATTGCATCCGGATTTCCCTCTTTTGCAAGCTTATCAATCTTCGGACCGCCCGGATAACCGAGCCCAATCGCACGTGCCACTTTATCAAACGCTTCCCCCGCCGCGTCATCACGCGTCCGTCCGAGAATCTCATAAACGCCGTAATCCTGTACTTTTACCAGATGGGTATGCCCGCCGGAAACGACAAGGCAGATAAACGGCGGCTCCAGATCCTTATTTTCGATATAATTTGCAGAGATATGCCCTTCAATATGATGCACTCCAACTAACGGAAGGTGCTTCGCATAGCTGATTGCTTTTGCCTCTGCCACACCGACAAGAAGTGCCCCTACCAGTCCCGGCCCGTATGTAACCGCGATTGCGTCGAGATCATCTAACGTAACATCTGCCGTCTGCAGTGCCTCTTCTATTACCTGATTAATCTTTTCGATATGTTTTCTTGAGGCAATCTCCGGAACGACGCCGCCGTAAAGCGTATGCAGCGCAATCTGCGAGGAGATTATATTTGACAGCACCTCCCGCCCATTTTTTACGACAGCAGCCGCCGTCTCATCACACGAGCTCTCGATTGCAAGTATTAAAATATCTTTTTGCTCATTCATCTCTTCTTTGCACATTTGGTAACTCCTCTACTTTCATTCCGACAACTTTTTCCTGTTCTCTGCTTTTCTGCACTATCCCTGCCGTAAATTTACTCTTCTTCAAAGTCCAGCGTCACAGATTTCCCGTCTTTTCCAGGATAAGCCCGCGGAAAAATACGGCGCACGTCTTCCATATAATCTTCCGGCCGTACCAGTGACGGACTGTAATGTGTCAGCCACATCTCTTTTGGCTGTGCCTGCTTCGCCAGGGCAGCCGCCTCTGTAAATGTCATATGTTTATATTCTACCGCTTTTTTTGCCTTTTCCGGCTCACCATACATGCCCTCGCAGATAAACAGATCCGATCCGGCCGCCTGCTGCGCAATCTCTTTGGTCGGGCGCGTATCGGTGCAGTACGTCACTTTAATCCCTTTCCTTGCCGGTCCGAGAACATCCTCCGGCCGCCACAGCGTTCCATCCTCTGCCTCGATCTGCTCGCCTTTCTGCAGTCTGTTCCAGAACTGCATCGGAATCCCGGCATTTCTCGCACGGTCCACATCAAAACGGCCAGCGCGGTCGATCTCGATCGTATAAGCATAGCAAAGCACGTTATGGTGAACGCGAAACGCACGGATCCTGTATCCTTTTTCTTCAAATGTCTGCTCCGGTCCCTGAATCTCTTTAAAAATAATCGGAAAGGGAAGTTCCGGCGCGATCACACGCAGCGCATTCACCACCCGTTCCAGTCCTTTTGGCCCAATCAGGGTAAGTGGCTCTTTTCGGTCCGCATTTCCCATCGTAAGCAGCAGACCCGGAAGCCCGCTGATATGATCTCCATGATAATGAGTGAAACAGATCGTATCGATCGGCTTGAAGCTCCACCCCTTTTCTTTTACCGCAATCTGCGTACCCTCTCCGCAGTCGATCAGCAGCGAACTTCCATTAAAGCGTGTCATCAAAGAAGTCAGCCACCGATATGGAAGCGGCATCATTCCTCCGCTTCCAAGCAAACAAACATCCAGCATTTTTACTCCTCATTTCCAAAGCCATGTCAAGAAAACTGGCAATCCAGTTTTTCTTCTACGGCTCATATTCAAAAATTTCAACCGGAAGCTTAAACTGCCTCCGTATCCTGTCATAACAGGCTTCACAAAGTGAAAAGCGGTGCACTTCCCCGTCTTTTTCGGAGAAATACCCCCACGTCTTCTGTATTTTCAAAAACTCTTCCTGTATCCCTTCTGCGGAAACAGCCTGCTCTTTTCCGCAGGCATTACAGCGTATCATGTGTTTTTCTGACATTTCCGACTCCTCCTGGTTTTTTCAGTGATATAGCTACCAGGACGATTATACTGAATTTCATGCCGGCTGCCTACCGGGAGTTTCTGCGTCTGTTTCCTGAATTTAGAAATGGGTCAAATCACCTCTGGCTTCAATTATACAGTATACAGCACAGTCAGTAATTGATTACTTCTCTCATTTCTTTGAATTTCAGCATTTGTAACTGTTCAGAGCCAAGCAAAATTTTATAAAACAGGCGGAAAATGCTTGCATTTTAACCGAATAAACTGCGAGGCAGTTATTCGGTTATGAGCAAGTAGCGAAAGCGGATTGCGAATATCTGCTTGATTCCTGTTTTTGAAATTTTATTTGGCGGATACGCCACATCGACGAAATGCGCAGCATTTTGGAGGTTGGTTCTGAACCAATGTCACTTAGTTAAGCTTATTGGTTCACTATGAGGTAAACCTCTAACAAAAATTTATAAATTATAGTTGACACATCAATCAAAATGTGCGGCCGCT
>CABJAW010000041.1 GCA_902363665.1 Lachnospiraceae bacterium
CGCCGCCCGGAAACGGGCGGCATGTCACGGACGAAACAGTGACAAAAACTTAAGCAGAATGGCGACATCTCATGTGAGCAGATGAATGTCAACTCATGAGATCAGTAACAGGAGGGAATATTTATGAGTCAAAATTTTTTGGAAATATGTAGATTAGTTGTTTCTGTTATTAGTGCTATATGTAGTTTGGTAGCAATAATAGTTACTTATCATAATGCAAATAGGCAGGTAAAAGAATCAGAAAAAATGCGCAAAGAACAACAAGAGCAGTATGAAAAAGAAAAAAGGTATAATGAGGAAACTATGAGAATAAAAAAAAGACCGTATCTAGTGATTAATAAGGCTGATTGTGTATGCAATGGTAATAATGAGCACCATATGATAATTTCCTTTAAAAATAAAGGAAATGGATCAGCATTTAAAGTCGAGCCTGTAACAGAGATAACGGCATCAAATGGAAATACTATAAATAGAGAAGAGGCAATACAAGATCCAATAATGATGGTAAATGAATTATGTGAGACTAAATGGAGATTTGATAGCCCAAATCGAAATTTTCAATTTTCACTCACTATAAGATTTGAGGATATGTCGGAGCGATTATATCAACAGACGTTTGCGCTTACTCTTGATAGTAAAATAAATATTATGGTAACAAATTATGCGGAACCAAAATTAGTGAAACAATAAGACTTGTACTAAGGATTTAAAGAGTGGTATTTGCACGAAGGTTAATTTTTCAGGAAGTTCACAGTAATAGTAAATAGATTTTTACTCTACTCCGTTGATAGGAGATAAAAGTTCACTACACATGGAGATTTCATTATGGCTGACAAACGTGTCTCAGGGAGTTCTCTGGATAAGTGGAATTGGTAGAGCGGTCTGATGGATGCCGCATGGTGCACGGAATACGGGATTTCTCCCAGTTCTTTTTATAATGCGGTTACCCGCCTTCGCAAAAGAGCCTGCCAGATACCGGATCCAGTTGGAAAAGCCAGCGCTCTTGACCTTGCATTCCGTAAACAGGATGTGCTCCAGATTGCCATAGAACTGTAGTATTCTCCGGCAGAACTGCTTCCACATACAGGGAGCAGTTCCAGGTGTGATTTAGCGTTTACGTGGCGGGTATATGATTTGTCATTTGCTTTAATGTTTACGTTGATTTAGATAATATGCGTTGCAAAACAATTGATTTGTAAGATCTAAAAAGCTATCGGTGTCTATAATTCCAGTTGCTGTTTTTACTTTGAAGGCGACAAAACAGTGTTTTTGGGAGTTTATTAATTTGTTGAGATCTTTATAGTTAAATAGCAAATATTTGGAAATTGCTAAGGTTCCTTCTACTCCATTTCCAAATAATATATAGACTGTTCCGTGTTTTTTGCTCTTGAAATCTTCTTTTGTTAATTTAACAATGATGGCATAACGCTCGTCAGGAGCAACTAAAAATTCATCATTTGGTGAATTACCCCAACGGAATCCTATTTTTGATTCTGAGACTATAAAGTGCGACGATGGAATTTTGTTTGGATTTGTGCGGCATTTTTTTAAGGTAGCATATAGTTTGAAAGTTGGAAAAAATTGCTGAAATAAATCATAGGAATAGCGATTAGCTAAAGAACCACCAATGCAAAATACATTATATTGAGCAAATAGCATTGAATAAGTATTTTCATATATTATGGATTTTTGATATGGGAGTCCAGCAGTATGGATTAGATCCATTATGTTGGTTGCAGATTCTACGTCTACCAGCGGGCACATTGGAATATCATCGATTTGATTATGCAATTTTTTTATATAAGTCGGTAGTATAATGGCGCAATCCGTTTTTTCTAAAGACAAGCATTTTCGAATGCGGTATTCTTTCCAGTGCTCATAAGTAGATTTTTTTAGCCAATCGGCAGTGGCATCTAATTGTTCCTTTACCATAGGTATTATAAAATTGGTTAAAATGTTCATGAATATGCCTCCGTTCTTTTTCTTGCTGTAATTTAGTTGGGTATTTTATAATAAAGTATAACATAGGATATAAAAAATAAAATTGACAAATCAGATACTCAATAGTGTGTTAATTCAAAATTCGGCAGTGATATTCAAAAAATGTGAAAATAGAAATTAAAAAATGAAAATGTATTCAAAAGTTCAAGAAGATTTGAAGAAAAATATTAAGGGGATAGAAGTAAGATGAAAGAAGAAAAATGTGAAAAAGAATTTTTCATTAAAGCTGCAAAAGCACTTGGGTGGTATAAAATAGAAACTAAAACTACATTGAGCATCATAGGACAGTATGTAAAATTGTCGGAGTCGGCAGTTTCAAAATATTTGATTGCGCCTCAAAAAGCAGATGATTTGGAGGCGGAAATATTTGCTGGTAAACGTAAGATATATTTAACACTGAAATATGCGTTGCAGATAGCAGAAGCAATGGGGAGTACATTGTGGGAAATTTTATACTTATATGATGAACAAAAAAATAAAAGTGCAAATTGCACAAAAATGAATAGCAATCAAGAATTGAATTTATTGGAAGAGTATGGAATAAATTTTCTTGCGGATGCGAATGACGTAAAATATAAACCTTGGATTGGAAATTTTTATTGCTATTTTTCAAGCACAAGTTCAAATGAAATTAATAAGGAAAAAAGAGAAAAACCGAAAAAATTGACAAGCGAGGAGCAGGAGTTATATGATATTACACCGTCTAAAGATCATTTATTTTGTGGAATAATGAGTATTTCGAAAGCAGATGACAATTCTTGCCAGGTTTTATTACGATTTATGTCTGATAAATGGACGCATAATATTAAGCATTATTATGGAAAACTTGTTTTGTCCAGACAATACTCAGCAGGATTTATTTCTTTGTTTTGCGAGGAAAATGGAGAGTGCTCTTATCTTATATTAGAAAGCCCAGATTCTCAAATGTTAAGATGTCGTATGGCAATGGTATTGACGTTATCAAGCATAGATAGGCATAGGCGTGCGTGTGTAGAAAAAATGCTTATTTCTAAAAATATAATTAAGGAAAATTCGAAAGCGTATGATGCCTTGAAAGCGTTTTTACCGATGAATGACTCAATAATTCGAATTACAAGTGAAGGATATAAAAAACTCCGGGCAGAATTACTTAATTCAGATCAGTTGGAATTGCAACAGTTTGTGAAAAAATATAGTGAGCTAGAGGATATAATAAATGCAAATTCAACTATTGAAGCATATGAATGTGCTATGATTCCTGAATCGACAATAGATAATTGGAAACTTTTATCACCGACTGCTCGAGAAACTCTTTGTATTTTGATGCGAAAGTATTCGATTACAAATTGGTACCATAAAGCAAATAATAAAAATGCTGAGAAGATTTTTTACCTTCTTAAAGACGAACTGACAAATAAGACGGAAAATTCTAAAAATTCAGAATAAAAGAATGAATGACACGTGTTTTTCGTATATTATGCAAAAAAGTTTTTTTAAAAATAAGAGTTTTATACAGGATGAAGATAGCAGTAGCAGGACAAACAGTAAAAAGCAAGTATCTTTCTGCTCTCTCTAATCCATGTCATAATAAATCCCAATAAAACTATCCGAGTCAAAAAAGTTAAGTACTCCACTTTTTTGATCGGCTATAATCAGGAAGCGATTTAATGGAAATATTGAAAAAGAATTATAAGATAGACAATAATGCACCGAAGGAAATAGAATGGGAAAAATATTATTCTGAGTCGATGGAAGAATATAATATTTTACTGCAAACGCAAGGAGAACCTGAAAAAACATTTCAGCAATTTTTTGAAAAAAATCCGGCGTTTATGCCAGGAGCATTAGGTTTTGAATTTTCTTCCCATTATCCATACATGGATACACTGATTTCACAACCAGAGATAGGTATAGAAATTAAGCGAAAGCCGGATTTTTTATGGCTTGCACAAAATAGTTTAGAGTTTACGCCTATATTTATTGAAATAGAAAGCCCAAACAAAAAGATGTTTACAAGATCAGGACTGCCAAATGGAGAATTTAATCAGGCCCTGAACCAAATTGATGAATGGCGAGGGTTGCTTAATGATTCTGATGTTATAAGAAATTTTTATAAAGGGTTTTCGATTCCTTCGGAATTGCAGAGTAAAATTTTTAAACCGAAGTTTATACTTATTTATGGTCGAAGGAATGAGTATGATAATAATGATTATTTGCGTAGGATTAGATCACAAAAACGTAAACGGTAAAAAGCAGGTACCTTTCTGCCCTCTCTAATCCATGCCATAATAAATTCCAACAAAACTACCCGAGTCAAAAAAGTTAAGTACTCAACTTTTTTGA
>CABJAW010000042.1 GCA_902363665.1 Lachnospiraceae bacterium
TACGGCCATGCGCTCGGTGCAAGGTTTATCAGCAGCGGCAACCATGTGAACTGCCTTGAAAACACGACGAAACTGCAGAGCAACATCGTACAGCTGCTGAAGGATCCGATCATCCAGGCTGCGACCTGTGGATGGAAAAGCAGTGCGACTGATCATGATGTGATGAAAATGACAGTCAATACAAATGCTGATTACGTAAAGACGGGCACCCGCTCCCTGTGTGTGACAGGCAGCGACAAGACTGCGGTCGGCATGTGGTACCAGGATGTCACAGTAAAGAAAGGGCAGTCCTATACCTTCTCGATGCATACCCGGTTGGATAAAACGGATATGGCAGACGATGGATTTGCCTGCCTGCGCGTGCGCTATGAGGACAAGGATGGAAATGCGGTCAATACCGACAGTGAGCATCTGACAGTAGCCACCTCCGGATTTGTCAGACTGGTGGCGACGGTGACAGTACCGGAGGATGCGAAGACTGATGTGCTCCGTGTTTACCTGTTTTCCCGTCACATCAAAGGAAGCTTTTACGGCGATATGGCACAGCTGGAGCCGGGCGGCACGCCGAACCGCTGTAATCTGGTGGACAATGGCGACTTTCATCTCGGAACCATCTCCGGCTTTGCAGGAAACGGCCTGACCAGAATGGACGGACTGACAACGATCGGGACCTCCGTTTACCGCCCGGTACAGGCTGCATCGATGGTCGTGACGGACACGGCTGCGTTCCAGCGCTATCCGGACGGGGACGAACAGTACCTGCTGGAGCGCCTGAAGAAATTTACGCATGTTTCCGTGCTCGGCAGAAGAAACGACAGCAGCGGAACGATGTGGTATCAGGTGAAGGTAAAGGATGGCCGGATCGGTTACATCCGCGCCGCATCGACCGTGAGCTTCGCCGCAGGCGGGGACGGCATCCGGGAAGGCATTGTGGCAGTAGCCGGGGCAATCGTAAGAGCTTCCTATTCTGATAATGCACAGCCGGTACTGGAAGCACTGAACCGCGGCACGAGGGTCGGAATCTGTGACACAAAGACGGATGCGAACGGAAAGAAATGGGTGCGGATCGGTGTCTCTTCCGGGACATCAGAACGCCATATCGGATACGTACCGGAAGAGTCGGTGATGTACGTCGCGATGAATTACGCGTACGCGAAGGTAAAGACCGCCGGAAACCTGCGGCTGGAGCCGAAGCCCTCTGCAGCATCTGCCGGTGCAAAGGCAGCCGGGGACGGGCTGGTGCTGCGCGGCGTGGTCTTCCGCAATGACGGAAGCACGTGGTACGGCGTACAGGTCGGACAGCAGATGGCATACTACCCGCTCACCCGGCTGAATGTGACGACGGAGGTGCGTTACGATTCTATTAAGACGACCTCCGTAAAAGAAAAAATCACCGGACTGGATACCCATATCTATAAGATCCAGGGATATCCGGAAAAGGACAAAAAGCTGACAAAGACACTCGATCTTTGTGGAAAAAATGGCGACACTTTCATGGTCAACGCCTGGGGACGCGGCGATGCGCTGCCGGAATCCACGGATAAGAACCGCCGGTTTGGCGTGGAAGTCATTTTCATTGGCAAGGATAAGGATGGCAAAGAGATTACGGATGTGCATTACACCAACTTCAGCCCGGACATCCTCGACTGGCAGTTCCTCAGCGACGTGTACGTGGCAAAGATTGCTTATACCAGCGTGAAGGTTTCCTATACTTACTGCCGCAACGCGAACCTTGCATTTTTCGATGGCCTGTCCCTGTTTAAGGAGGGCTTCGGTCAGACGTTTACGTATGATAAGGATAACAACATCATTGCGGTGACAGATCTGCAGAACCAGAAGCAGAAGTTTGAGTACAATGACAATCTGGATATGACCGGAGTGACGGACGCGAAGGGAAATTCGTTCAAGTATGAGTATGACAAGAACCATAATGTGACGAAGGGAACCTCGGCAGAGAAGCGCATCCTGCGTTACACCTACGATGACAAGGGAAACGTGCTGAAGAGCGCGGCTGTATCACCGGAGGATGAGACAGCCGGCACCTGGATGACGCGTACGATGACCGATGACAAAAACCATGTGGCGGCGGTAAAAGACGCGCGCGGATATCAGGTGACGTATGCATGGGATACAAAGAAAGACCTTTTAAACAGCGTAAAAGATGCAAGAAACAGCACAACCTTTTATACCTACGATGCCAAAACAGAACGCCTGACCTCCGTGTCCAAAACGGTAAAGGCAAAAGGGCAGGATCAGGAGGTAAAGGTAGAATACGGCTATTCCAATGACCGCCTGACACGGATCACGCACAACGGATTTAATTATGGTTTCGGCTACGATGAGTTTGGAAAGACAAGGCTGGTGGCCATCGCCGGATCTTCCGTTGTTTCGTATGAATACGAGGAGAAGAACGGAAAGCTGCTTAAAACAAAGTATGCGAACGGGGATTACCTGCGTTATGAGTATGACACCCAGGGCCGTCTGGTGAAGGAGTACTATTACAGTGCGGTCACACAGAAAGAGCAGGCACTGCGCAGCTACGGCTATGACCGTGAGGGGAATGTATACCGTGCGGCGGATTCTTCGTCCGGCAAGACGTATAAGATGTCGTATGATTTTCTGGACCGCCTGATGCGTGTAAGGGATGAAAAAGGCAATGCATACCAGTATACCTATGACGCCAACAATAACATGATCCGCCTCCGCCACGAGGCAGACGGAACCGTCCATACCATCGGTTACACGTATGACAAAGACAGCCGTGAGACAAAGACCACGCTCGGCAAGGTTACAAGGGAGACGGCGTACGATGCATGGGGACGCGTGAAGGCACAGGACTGGAAAAATGACGGAAGCCAGATTTTCCATGTATCTTACGAGTATCCGGACTCCGGTAAAAACATCATCGGACTCCCGAGTGCGGTAGTAAACGGCGGCAGCCGCACAGAGTACACTTACGACGGCAACGGAAATATCACCAGCATCAAAGAAGGTGGCAAAACAGTAACATACACCTACGACGGCCTGAACCGCCTGACCCGCGAGAACAATGAGTTGCTGAATAAGACAGTGACCTACTACTATGATGAGGGCGGCAACCTGCGCGAGGAGCGGGAGTATGATTACACGACAGATCCGGTCTCCGGTACACCGAAGAAGCTCACAACAGCCGTGATGGATGAGAAGTGGAAGGACAAGCTTCTGAAGTGGGGCAGCACCGAGATGACGTACGATGCCTGCGGAAACATGCTGAAGAAAGGCGACACCACCTTTACCTGGACACAGGGAAGAAAACTGTCAGCGATTAATAACGGCAAAAACATCCGCTATTATTACGACCACACCGGAGCGCGTGTAAAGAAAGTCGTGGACGGCGTGACCACAGAGTACCGCATGGCAGGCAGCCTGCTCGTATCCGAGCGCACCGGCGATGAGACAATCTGGTATCAGTACGACAGTGCGGCAAGCCTGGTGGCGATGATTATTGGAGGCACCCGTTACAACTACGTAAGAAACGCCCAGAATGATATCGTCGGGCTGATTGACAGCACAGGAAAGCGGGTGGTATCTTATAAGTATGACAGCTGGGGCAGGGCCGTAAACATTTCCGGCACGATGGCGGCGACCGTAGGCCAGAAGAACCCGTTCCGCTACAGAGGATACTACTTCGATGCAGAGAGTGGGATGTATTATCTGCAGAGCCGGTATTATGATCCGGAGATCAGGAGATTTATCAGTGCGGATAATATCATTGTGACTGGAACTTCTGTGGAATATCAGAATGTAAATCTCTATGAGTACTGTTCAGATAATCCAATAAATTTTCAGGATCCATCAGGACATTTTATACTTTCTGCTCTTGCAGGTGCCGGAGCTTACTTTTTTGAAGCAATCGTTTCATTAGGAGCGAGTTATCTTTTAACGAAAGAAATTGCAGGAGTAGTCGATGAATTTGCATGGTATAGAAAGAGTCAAAAAGAGAAAAGGGATGAGGCTCTTTTATCACGTGTAATAACAAGAGATCTGCTTAAACAGGACTATGATTACTGGACGGCAGAATTGAAAAAAATAAACGGTAAAAAGCAAGTGGTAGGAGGCGAACCACTGACAGTGGAAGAAGCTTGTTTGAGAGTTTCTCAATTAAAAAGTGTGATATGTCGTAATGAGGCAGCTGCAAAATATATTATTTTTGTTAACGGGTATGTGAATGCAATTGGCCCAGAAAAGCACGG
>CABJAW010000043.1 GCA_902363665.1 Lachnospiraceae bacterium
TGTCTTTTTGTCGTGCTTTCCTTCACGGGTAAATCGTAAACATATCTGTAAAACGGTTTCACTAAGGTTCATCTGTAATTTATTCTGTAAGAATTCGCTCCCTATTAAACGTTAACTAAATGACATTGGTTCAGAGCCAAGCAAAATTTCATAAAACAGGCGGAAAATGCTTGCATTTTAACCGAATAAACTGCGAGGCAGTTATTCGGTTATGAGCAAGTAGCGAAAGCGGATTGCGAATATCTGCTTGATTCCTGTTTTTGAAATTTTATTTGGCGGATACGCCACACCGACGAAATGCGTAGCATTTTGGAGGTTGGTTCTGAACAGTTACGTTATTTTTTTCTGTAAAGCGGACATTCTTTTTTCGATCCAGGTTTCCTTTTCGCATCTGCTCAAATTTCTTTATTTTTCACTTTTTCTGTCCAATCTTCCCCATAATCCAAATGCAGAACCAGATCAGTGCCGCTGCTGCAAAGAGCCCGGCCATTCCCTTCCATGTAATCTCCAGCGCAATTAAAATTGTTTCCATCATTATTCTTCCCCTTTCTTTCTCTGATTATAATTTTCCAGATCCTCTCTTTCATTTTAGGGATAATCTGAAAAAGTAATCTATTTTCCCGATTTTTTTACTATTATCTTCCTCGCATTTTTCATGTAGACATGCCTTTTTTCGTTTTACTCAACTTTGCCAGATGCCGCTATCCTGTTTACAGAAATCCAGATACAAGCCGGATCAGCAGTCCCCCTGCAACTACTGATGCGATCTGCCCGGACACATTTGCTCCTGCCGCATGCATCAGAATCACGTTTTCCGGATCTTCTTCCATTGCCATTTTCTGTATCACACGCGCTGACATCGGAAATGCAGAAATCCCGGCCGCCCCAATCATTGGATTAACTTTCTCCTTTGAAAAAAGGTTCAAAAGCTTTGCCAGAAGCACACCACCGATCGAATCCATGGCAAATGCAAACAATCCAACTGCCATTACTCCAAGTGTTTCCAAGGCAACGAAAGATTCTGCCTGCATCTGAAACGAAATTGTTATGCCAAGCAATAGCGTGATCAGATTTGTCAATTCATTCTGTGCAGTCTGTGACATAGTATTTAGTACACCACATTCCCGAATCAGATTACCAAACATCAGAAATCCCACAAGTGCAACCGACGATGGTGCAATCAGTCCTACAATAAAGGTACATACAATCGGAAATGCAATCCGCACTTTTCTGCTGACCTCCGACGGCTCATAGCGCATGCGGATCTTTCGTTCCTCTTTACTTGTCACCAGCTTCACAGCAGCCGGCTGAATAATCGGCACCAACGCCATGTATGAGTATGCCGCAACTGCGATCGCTCCCACATAGTTCGATTTTAAAATCTGTGATACAAGAATCGAGGTCGGGCCGTCTGCCGCACCAATCATCGCGATCGATGCCGCATCCTTCAGATCAAATCCAAGCGCTGCCGCTAAAATCAAGGCGGCAAAAATTCCAAACTGTGCACCAGCCCCAAACAAAAAGAGTTTCGGATTTGCAAGCAGCGGACCAAAATCGATCATTGCACCGATTCCGATAAAAAGCAGGACAGGAAGCACTTCTGAAGCTTCGATTGTCGTATGAAACAGCCACTCGATCACGCCCTGTGTTTCCCCTGCTCCCTCCAGCACCTGATTCAGTACCCCGGACAACGGCAGATTGACGAGAATTGCACCAAATCCCATTGGCAGCAGCAATGACGGCTCATACTCTTTTCGGATCGCCAGCACAATTAAAGCAATCCCTACTGCATACATAACCAGTTGCTTCCAGGTCAGCAGACTCACACCCTCCATTAAAAATTCCATATATTTTTTCTCCCTTCTGTGGATATTTGTCTCTTCCTGTCATTCCGGCATATTTTTCCGATATCCATTCTGGATCTCCATTGAGCCAAGCAAGTCTCCGTTATAAAACGGACATTCGCAATCCGTTTTGATTTTTCTCTGAAACAAAAAAAGACTTTCATCACAGTACTATAAAACATAATACTGTGATGAAAGTCTCGCTGTTTCAATCCCCTGCGGATAACTGCGTTATCGTACTGACGCGCGGAGATCCATAATGATATGGCGGCTACTCCCTTTCACCGAATATGATATGAAGATGGCAGCATTATAGCATCGTACTTTTCAAAATACAAGGTGTGCCATCTGTCCTTAACAAAATCTTGATACCTGAAATTCGATTTTTCAAATGAACGCTTTAATTACTGACATTTTTCTCAGTAAAAGCTGTACGTTATCAATTTTCTGTACTGAGCAATTTCTCATAATCGTGCCATGTAAACCGGTGATAGGTCATTCCGAAATCATCTAACTCCACACAATAGACATATCGGTCAATTTTTGAGGATTCCGGCGTATTGTCACTTCCTTTAAAATAGAAAACACGTCCCATACCGTCCGTTCCGTGATCCTGCTCTGCAAAGGTTTCCTGTTGTTGTTTTGCCGAAGCCTCAAAGCAGCTGCGCACTGCCGCAAAGTCCGGCATCAATCCGGTTACTGTTTTTAAAAATGTTTTCAGGAATTCAGAATCCGGTACATTGGTATGAATATATTCACAGCCCTCTTCCGGAATTCCAATACAGTAGCGACGAGCTTTTTCTGAAATTTGTACATTCCCAAGGCGCTCCTGTGCTTCCTCTTTAAACAATTCCAATGCCCCTTTCAGCTCCTGCTCTGTAGCCTCTTCTGAAAGTCCAAGCATATCCTTTAACGATTCCTCCGGATAATACAGGTTCATTGCTTCTTTCCGATAGCCAATCTTTATCTGCCATTCTTTCACCGTATCCAAAATATGCTGTTCCAGTTCTGTACGCGTTTTTTCCATCTCATGATTCCTTTCCCTATATTACCGAGTCAAGCAAGTAACGAAGCGGATTGCGAATATCCGCTTTGACCGAATAGCTGCATATTTTCTCTTATAATACAAAAAAGCTTGTATAAACAAGCTTTTTCGCTGCCGCAGACCGGGATCGAACCGGTACGGGTATCACTACCCACGGGATTTTAAGTCCCGGGCGTCTGCCAGTTCCGCCACTGCGGCACAATATAAATTTTCTTAAAAAAGTGGGGCCTATAGGGCTCGAACCTATGACCCTCTGCTTGTAAGGCAGATGCTCTCCCAGCTGAGCTAAGACCCCATGTAATAATTAAGTTAATAAACGACCCAGACGGGACTCGAACCCGTGACCTCCGCCGTGACAGGGCGGCGCTCTAACCAACTGAGCCACTAGGCCAAAAACTATTTTAAAATGGACCTTCGGGGACTCGAACCCAGGACCGACCGGTTATGAGCCGGTTGCTCTAACCAACTGAGCTAAAGGTCCAAGAAGCCGATGATCGGACTCGAACCGATAACCTGCTGATTACAAATCAGCTGCTCTGCCAATTGAGCCACATCGGCATGTCCTTATTGACTCCTACGGGATTTGAACCCATGTTTTCGCCGTGAGAGGGCGACGTCTTAACCACTTGACCAAGGAGCCATATTTTATTGTCTAATCTGATCTCTCAGAAAAGAACTCCCCGAGTTGGGCTCGAACCAACAACCCTTCGGTTAACAGCCGAATGCTCTACCATTGAGCTATCGAGGAATACTGTAGAAAGCATATACAACCATCCGATT
>CABJAW010000044.1 GCA_902363665.1 Lachnospiraceae bacterium
TGTTGTTGACTTCTTAAATTAACTCTATCATGATCTTCTTGCATGTCTCTGGAATGATCTGTATACTGTCAGTAGTCTACAGAAAGAAAAAGATCCCAGAGCACCCTCCCTGACAAGTCGTGTACTCTGAGATCCTGGTCATAAAACCATGATTATTATATCAGATTACACACTGGTCCTCAAGGAGGATTTTGGTGTTTTTTGTTGAGAGCAGTGAAACTTCCCATATGTGCCCCATCTGCCGCGGTTCGCTCCATTACAGAGATTCACGCCTGCGGATCCGCAGAAAAGAAGGCGGTGTAAAAGAACATCTGATACTTAGAAGATTCCGCTGCAGCAGCTGCCACTCCTATCATACGGAACTTCCGGACTGCCTGGTGCCTTACAAACACTACGAAGCAGAGGTCATCTCCGGGGTTCTGGATGAAGTGGTACGCCCAGAGGATCTGGACTCAGAAGATTATCCATCCTTTTCCACCATGCGACGCTGGATACAGTGGCTTGTAGAAAACCTTACCCGGATCGAAGGATATCTGCGTACGGCTGGCTTCTATCTGCTGGCCTGCGGCCCGGACATTCTTTTTTCAAAAGTTTCCCTGCTCGATGCAGTCAGAAAAAAGCATTCAGACTGGCTGGAACGTATCCTGCGTCTGATCTATAACAGCGGCGGATTTCTGGTTCCGATCCGCTGGTAAAGCAATGCACCTGCTTTGATTCGTCTGACGCACTGCCTGCTGGTATAGTTGTCTCAAAAGGAGGCAGTTATACTATGAATACAGAAAAAACAGTTACAACACAGCAATGGCAGGACCAGGAAGCGCTCCGCCGCTTTCAGCTGATTTCACCGCTTCTTCAAACCGGGCTGGACGACGCACAGCGGCTTCATCTCCGTAAAAAGATCGCAGAAGAAAACAACATTTCCATCCGGACGCTTTATCGTTATGAAAAAGCTTTTTCCGAAGGACAGTTCGCCGGGCTCAGACCTGCGGACAGGGAAAAACACCGTTCCCAGCGGCTTCCGGCCAACTTCGATTTTCTGCTGGAACAGGCGCTCCAGCTCCGCAGGGAAATTCCGGAACGCTCTGTTTCCCAGATCATTTACATCCTGGAGGCAGAGGGATATGCCGCACCCGGCGTTCTGAAGCGCTCCACGCTGGAACGCCACATATATAAAGCCGGTTATGGGCAGAAACAGATGCAGATGTACAAAGATGCCAGAAACAGTTCGTCCAAACGTTTCTGCAAACCGCACCGTATGATGCTGGTCCAGGGTGATATCAAGTATGGACCTAAACTTCCCATCGGCAAAAACGGGGCATGGGTACAGACCTATCTTTCTTCCGCCATTGACGACCATTCCAGATATCTGCTTGCATCCAGATTTTATGATAATCAGGAAGAATCGATTATCGAAGACACCTTTCATCAGGCCGTTTCCCGCTATGGGATATTTGATGTCTGCTACTTTGATAATGGAACACAATACATTGCAAAACAGATCCAGTTTTCTCTTGCAAGACTGGGAATCCGCGTGATGCATGCAAAACCCAGATCCGGCAAAAGCAAGGGAAAAATCGAAAAGTTCCATCAGGTGGTGGATGACTTTATCCGTGAAGCAAAGCTGAAAAAAATCAAATCCCTGGACGAGCTGAACCGTCTCTGGTCGATCTATCTGGACGAGTATTACCACAGGAAAAAACACGGTGGCATCGCAGAGTACTATGAAAGCCTTGGCGCCGCTGTGCCAGAAGAAGGGATTTCCCCGCTGCAGGAATGGAACCGTGACAGCCGTCCGCTGACCTTCCTTGACACATCCGTTGTATCAGAAGCTTTTCTTCATCACGAGCAGAGAAAAGTAGACAAGGGAGCCTGCATCAGCTTCCGGGGACAGCGGTATGAAACAAAGCCGGCCCTGATTGGGCATACGGTAGAGATTTCCTACGATCCAGCGGCGCCGGAACGGATCACCGTGTCTTATGCAGGAATGGAACCATTCACGGCTGTCCCGGTTAAAATCGGGGCGTATTGTGACCGTGCTCCTGTGCTGCCTGCCGAAATGCAGGAACAGACACCGATGACCTCCCGTTTTCTGGATGCGCTGGAAGCCCGCCATGAACGGACACAGCGTCAGCTGACAGATGCGATTTCCTTTGCTTCCTACCGGAAGGAGGCGAATGAGTGATGTATGAAGCCTTCTTTGGCATGGAACACACACCGTTTGTCCGGGATGTTCCGCCCGAAAAGCTGTATGAATCCAAGGCCTTCCGGGAGACCCTGGGCCGTCTGGCTTATGTGGCTGACCGCCAGATGTTCGCCGTTGTGACGGCTGATCCGGGCTGTGGAAAATCAACACTGATCCGCAGGTTCTGTTCGGAACTTCCAAAAGAGGACTATCTTGTATTGTACCTGTCTGATTCCAAGCTGACACCGCGCTGGTTTTATAAAGGGATGCTGGACCAGCTCGGTATGGAATCCAGATTTTACCGCGGTGATTCCAAACGCCAGCTGCAGCAGGCAATCGAGGTCATACGGGGTGTACAGCATAAAAAAGTGGTCTGCATTCTGGATGAAGCGCATCTGCTTGAAAAGGAAACACTGGAAGAATTTCGTTTCCTTCTTAACTACAGATTTGATTCCATGAGCCTGATGGCCGTTGTACTGGTTGGGCAGACAGAACTCTGGGATACAAAGCTGAAACTGCAGCGTTACGCAGCTATCCGCCAGCGGATTGACATGTGTTGCACACTGCCGCATCTGGACCGTTCAGAATCAGAACAGTATATCGCCAGCCATATGGCGTATTCTGGATGCCGGCAGGATGTTTTTACATCGAAAGCGTTGGATGAAATCCATAAAGCATCTGCAGGGATTCCGCGGATGATCAACCGGATCTGTGAAAAAGCACTCATGTATGCAGTTCAAAACCAGAAACGCCTGATCGACGATTACATGATTAAGTTTGTTGTGGAACATGAAATGCTCGGATCTGTAACACCATAGGTTACCGCCGCCCGGAAACGGGCGGCATGTCACGGACGAAACAGTGACAAAAACTTAAGCAGAATGGCGACATCTCATGTGAGCAGATGAATGTCAACTCATGAGATCAGTAACA
>CABJAW010000045.1 GCA_902363665.1 Lachnospiraceae bacterium
TGGAAAAGAAGGAGATTCCAGATTCCCGAAAAAGAAGTTAAAAGGGATACAGGCCCTGTACTATTCCTATCTGTACCAGATGGGTGCACTAAAGCAGAAGCCGAAACGGATCTCCCCGGTGCTCCGGGCAGACATCCGAAAACTGGATGCCAGGATCGAGCAGATGGAATTTCTACAGAAGCATCAGATTACTAGCCGTGAAGAGCTACTCGCCTACCGCACATCGTTGGAAGAGAGGGTACAGGCACTCACGAAAGAGCGGAAGCGGCTCTACCGGAGCGAACCGGACAGTGTCAGGATAGGTCAGATCACCGAAGAACTGAAGCCGCTTCGAAAGGATATCCGCATTTGTATCCGGATCGAACAGCAGTCCCAGGAGATGGAAGAAAAGATGCGTCTGGCAGAGCAGATCCAGAGACAGGAAGAAGAACAGACGGAGAAAAACAGAAAACCGAGAACAGAAAGCAGGTGAACAACATGAATTATGGAGGCGATGCGGCGGACCAGATCGTCCGGTATTCCCTAGACGGCGTGGACCACGGGCTCAGGCTTTCGGGTACGCTGGCAAAGCATCTGGCGGTATTTGTTGCCGCCGTATTAAAAGACCAGAAGAAAACGAGGGGCAAGACCAGAATGGTGCGGATGTTAAAGGAGAACAAGCCATTGAAGTTCTTCACTGTGCCATCTGACCGCCTGCGTGAATTCTGCAGTGAGGGCAGGAAACGAGGACTGCTCTATGTGATCATCCGGGATAAAAAGAACCCGGAGATGAGCGAGGTCATGGTCTTTGCCGATGATGCAGCCAAAGTCAACCGTGTCATGGATAAGATGAACCTTGATTTTGTAAGGAGCGAAGTCGGGGAAGCTGTCCATGAGGTAACCGCCGGAATGGAAGCACCGGAAACCGAAGCAGTACAGGAAACTGTGCAGATGCCGGAGGGCGAGGTGCAGTTTGAAATCAGCGATCTGGACGAAGCATTCCAGGTCGGTGACATGGACTTTTCTGAAGAGGAAAAGAACCAGAATCATCCCGAAAAGGAGTTTTCCGAACCGGAAAATTTTATCCCGGTGCAGGAAGAGGGGGAAGAGAATCTGTCCGGCTCTTCCTTGCACAGCAGAAATATTTCTACCGGGCAGGAAAAAGGGACTGATGCAGGGCAGAGGGAACAGGAGCGTCCCAGTGTCCGCCGGGAGCTGGAGAACATCAAACGGGAGAAAGCAGAGGAATCCCAGAAGCGGAGCCGGGAAAAGAACCGTGGACCAAGGAAAACGCAGAAGAAAGCAAGAAAGAAACGAAAGGTGAAAGCGAGGTAGGAGATGGACCTGACAAAATTTTTAGGGCAGGACTCGCAGGAGCAGTCCGCCCAGCGGTTATCGAAAGAAGAATATGCCGCACAGAAAAAGCAGGAGAGGGAAGAAATCTGGGGTATGATCGATGGAAAGGCACAGGAGGTCTTCCAGAATGGGGACTCCTTAAAAGGATTCCTTGATTTTATGGGACAGTGCAAGCCGCAGAGGACAGACAACCTGTTCCTGCTTTATGCACAGAATCCGGAGATCCGGCAGGTCAAGACCTTTGAAAAATGGAAGGAAGAAGGCAAGGTAGTCAAGACCGGAAGCAAGGGATACAACTTCATTGTCGGACAGGAATATGAAAAGGACGGTGTCATCCAGCAGGGGTACTCCATCCAGAAAGCCTATGACATCAGCCAGATCCGTACCAAGCAGCCGGAAGAGGCAGAGCCAAAGCCGATGGACCAGCTGATGGAAGCACTGCTGACCGACAGCGAGGTACGGATTCAGATCGCAGACAATCTGCCGGATAAGGTACAGGCACAGTACATCCCGAACAAGCGGACGATCTATGTCCGAAATGGCATGAGCGAAAATGCAACGTTCCATTCCATCAGCCGGGAGTTGGCCTGTGCATCCCTTGACCATCACGATGGAAGCTACAGCCGGGCAGGGGTATCGGCACAGGCCTATTGTGCGGCGTATGTGACAGCACAGAAATACGGCGTGGATGTCTCCGGTTTTTCCTTTGACAAGGTATGCCAGATGCAGGCATTCGGACAGAAAGATCCGAAAGAACTCCGCTCCTTTATCCAGGATGTAAAGAGTGCAGCCTATTCCATTGGCAAGCAGGTAGACCGCAACCTTGGCAAAAGCGAGCAGGAATTTATGACCGATGAATTTGCCATCCCGGAGGAAAAAACGGAGAAACCTGCCAAGAGTAAAAAGTCTCCGGAACGCTGATAAAAAGGGGCTTTTCCGGCTCTTTTGCAGTAGCTTTCCGGGAGGAAGTGTGGTATGTTGTGGTTGAGAAAAAAGAGGAAAAAAGGAGGCTCGCCTATGACAAGAATGCGATATGTAAAGATGGACCGGATCATGAACCACATGCTGATCCATGCACTCCGGGAAGTGTTCCGGCAGGAAAAAGAACAGGGGCTTCCGGTGGATACCACACGGGATCTGGTTCTGAAGCTGGCAGAGCAGGAAGAGGGAAAGCTCTACCTGACAGAAGCCGAACACAGCAAATCCGTGGAAGCCTTAAACCAGCTCCGGGACACATACCTGAAAAACGGACGCTATTCCGATGGGATCGACAGCGTCCTGTTAAAGATCATGAAATCCAGATACCGCCCATACCGTGGAAGGGGAAGATGAAGAAAGGATGTGGTACAAATATACAGAAATATGACACAAGAAAGAATAGAAGCCA
>CABJAW010000046.1 GCA_902363665.1 Lachnospiraceae bacterium
TTTTGATGATATAAATATCAATCTACTCACAAGTTCCTGTACTCTCCATAGGCGTAAATTCCGGACTAACGTATCCGTACCTATTTGCATCAACATTTCAGTGTTAGCTTGCAAATCTTTCTCCATAAGCCTTGAGATTTATAGATGCCTGGAAATCCCTGTCTATGATATTCCCACACTCACATCTATAAATTCTGTCTGATAACTTCAAATCTTTTTTGATGTTCCCACAACAGCTGCAAAGCTTTGATGATGGATAAAACCGGTCAGCCACAATAAGCGGAATCCCTTTGTCATTGCACTTATATTCAAGCTGTTTCCGAAACAAAAAAAATCCCTGTTCCTGGACTGCTTTGGATAAATGTCTGTTTTTCATCATTCCACTGACATTCAGATCTTCAATACATATAAATCTTGGTTTTCGATTTACGATTTCCGATATGGCCTGGTTCAAATAATTTTTACGGATGTTTGTTAATCTGTGATTTCGTTTTAATAAAAGCTTTTCCTTTTTGATTACATTATTTGTTTTACAGTAACTTTCTCCTTTCTTATTTTTCTCGTAAGAACGAGAGATACTACGCTGTAATCTGCGTTTCTGTTTTTCTGATTTTTTTACTTTCTGACTCTTATTGATGTTCTTATACTTAACGGCATCAGAGCAGACAGCCAGGTCTTTGATTCCCAAATCTATGCCGACTCCGTCATCATTAAGCGTTTCCCTGCAGTCCGGAAATTCCACACATACACTGACCCACCAGTTCAATCCGTCAAAGGATATTCTCGGATTCATATATTTAACATCGGTCGGAATACGTCCATGTTCTGCAAGTCTTACCCAGTTCATTTTTTGTTTATTTGCTTTCCTGCCAGAAGAAAAGCCTTCAAATTTAACGTGGGTATTACTGAATCGTATCTTAACGTTGTCCTGATAGAATTTCGGCATTGATCTCTTTTTGGACTTGAATCTCGGGAATTTTTGCAAACCCTTGAAAAAGTTCTTATAAGCAGTGCAGGCATCTTTGACCGCCTGTTTTGTTACATTATTTGAAATATTCAATAACCATGCATATTCATTAGAATGTCTAAGCTTTGTAAATTCCTTTCTGAGTTCTGAATCTGAAAGGAACCTGCCGCCTTTTTCATAGTTTTCTTTTTCCATTGCCAAAGCCCAGTTATAAGCAAATCTTGAAGCACCTGCGTACTGAAACATCTTAGTTTTCTGTACATTGTTTGGTATCAGCATTACTTTTATGGCTTTTACCATCTGTATCCTCCTGGATCAATTCCCGAATAAGTTTCTTAGCTTTATTTGCTCGCTTTCCTTGTAATTTACAGCTAAATACTGTAATTATCTGAACCAGATCTTCAAGAAGTTCCTGCTGTTCGGATCTTTCCGTATTATCGATGA
>CABJAW010000047.1 GCA_902363665.1 Lachnospiraceae bacterium
CTTGTAAACACAGGGTTTCAGGTTCTCTTTCACTCCCCTCCCGGGGTCCTTTTCACCTTTCCTTCACAGTACTATGCGCTATCGGTCACTAAGTAGTATTTAGCCTTACGGGGTGGTCCCCGCTCATTCCCACAAGGTTTCCCGTGTCTCGTGGTACTCTGGATCCTGCTCAGTCATTCAAGCTTTCGTGTACGGGGCTTTCACCCTCTCTGGCTGGCTTTCCCAAAGCCATTCCACTAGCTCTCCTGAATCTTAAATGCAGTCCGAACCCCGCAGTGCACGCACCGCGGTTTGGGCTCTTCCGGTTTCGCTCGCCGCTACTCCCGGAATCGATGTTTCTTTCTCTTCCTCCGGCTACTTAGATGTTTCAGTTCACCGGGTTCCCTTCCGTACGTTATGGATTGGCGTACGGATGACGGAGGGTTCCTCCGCCGGGTTTCCCCATTCAGATATCTCCGGATCAATGGATATTTGCTCCTCCCCGAAGCTTTTCGCAGCTTATCACGTCTTTCATCGGCTCTTAGTGCCAAGGCATCCACCCTGCGCTCTTCTTCGCTTAACCTCTGTAACCAGCCTGCAAAGCAGGATGG
The DNA here is from genome assembly GCA_902363665.1 of Lachnospiraceae bacterium. Classification (GTDB taxonomy): domain Bacteria; phylum Bacillota; class Clostridia; order Lachnospirales; family Lachnospiraceae; genus Choladousia. Next base: position 591 of record CABJAW010000047.1, read on the forward strand.
CTGTTTTCCTGTTCATATAGCGTTACAAACAGGCGGTTTTGGGTTGTTTTTATGAGTTTCTCTCATGTAAACAATGTTTACAGCTTGTTGCTTGTTTTTTATAAGTCCATCATTTTCATTCTGAACCTATCCTCGGATGTCTTGTGATGAATTAATTAAAATTCATCGGATATTTTTTGTCTGTATGCGGTTTTCAAGGTACGTGGATGATAATGAAAGCAAGTGAAAACCTCATGCCTCTCACTACTTCCGCCTGAGCGCTCAAGAAACTTCGTTTCTTGAGCGCACGGATATTCTTCGAATATCCTTACCGTCCCGCAAATCCAGGCTTATGCATGTAAACATGCAACGCCTTCCTTTGCTGTCCGGCTCAGGCTATACGCTTCATTATCAAATGGAGATGGAGAGATTCGAACTCTTGACCCCCTGCTTGCAAGGCAGGTGCTCTCCCAACTGAGCTACACCCCCATTGGGTAATTGGTTTTATTCAATTTACCACCGGCTTAACAAACTGTTAAACCGATGGGCTTAAGTGGACTCGAACCACCGACCTCACGCTTATCAGGCGTGCGCTCTAACCAGCTGAGCTATAAGCCCTTTTGCTTTCGCAAATTTTTTATATATTCTGGCAGCCACCTGCTCTCCCACACCGTCTCCAGTGCAGTACCATCGGCCGCTTGGGTCTTAACCATCGTGTTCGGGATGGGAACGGGTGTGTCCCCCAAGCGCATCGCC
>CABJAW010000048.1 GCA_902363665.1 Lachnospiraceae bacterium
GAGGCTGAACTGCAAAATACCGATGAGGGATATCCTTTATTTTGAAAGCAAGAGAAGAAAAGTGTACATAGTTACAGAAAAAGAGACCTTTGAATTTTATGGAAAACTGAATGAGATTGAGGAAAGCCTGAGAGCCAGCAAGGGCATTTTCCTCCGGATACACCAGTCTTTCCTGATAAACTATAAACACATAAAAGGACTGGCATACGATTTTGCCGTAATGGATAATGAGGAAAGGCTCTCAATCAGTGAAGACCGCCGGAAACTGATCAGTAAACAATACTGTGCGATGGAGGATACGTTTTATGTCGGCATGTAAGTGGATGGCAGATATGCTGCTGACGATGTTTACAGTATATCTCTTTTTCCTTTATTTTGGGATGTTTTTTGAAAGGAGAAAAAAGAATATCCGTGTATTGCTTGGGGTTATCGTGCTTGTACTCTGGCAGGTAGGAATCCCGGAGGTTATCAATGAACTTCCGAAAGCATGGAACATAGGGACAACAGTAGGGCTTGCCCTGTTCGTTGTGGCAAATGTATTTGAAGGAAAGGCATGGATGAAAAGCTTTTTTGCGGTTACATTTGCAGCCATCTGGATGCTGGCGGAAATGCTGATTGGCAGCGTGCTGATGATTTATGGGGAAAGCATCGTGGAAAGGCAGATTTTTGGTGCGTTTGCTTCAAGGTTCCTGTTCTTCCTGATCATCCTGGCTTTAAGGAAAGTATTTACAAATGAAAAGGTTACGGGTCTGCCGACGGGGTACAGCATCCTGATCATATTTATCCCGACTGGGAGCATATATATCATGAACGCAGTGTTTGTACTGGCTTACAGGACTGACTGGGAATATGCCGAGGGGTATTCTCTTGTTTCCGGTCTGATACTGCTGTTTATCAATGTGCTGATTTTTTATATTTATATACGGCTGGCAGATGATTTACGGATACGGCGGATGAATCTGGT
>CABJAW010000049.1 GCA_902363665.1 Lachnospiraceae bacterium
AAAGTAAAGGTTGTTTTGCTGTTGAGTTATCAAAGAGCGAGTGCGCAGACATCGCTGGAGAGGAAGCCGGGAGCTTGCTCACGGAAGTCCTCGTAAGCGAATGGATGCATAAGAGCCTTGGCTCTCGTGAGGTGAAGCAAAGCGGAACCGAACGAGTGGGAAGGCGGCACGAGCGGAGTTGATAACAGGAAATTTCTGGTGGCGATGCGCTTGGGGGACACACCCGTTCCCATCCCGAACACGATGGTTAAGACCCAAGCGGCCGATGGTACTGCACTGGAGACGGTGTGGGAGAGCAGGTGGCTGCCAGAATATATAAAAAATTTGCGAAAGCAAAAGGGCTTATAGCTCAGCTGGTTAGAGCGCACGCCTGATAAGCGTGAGGTCGGTGGTTCGAGTCCACTTAAGCCCATCGGTTTAACAGTTTGTTAAGCTGATGGTAAATTGAATAAAACCAATTACCCAATGGGGGTGTAGCTCAGTTGGGAGAGCACCTGCCTTGCAAGCAGGGGGTCAAGAGTTCGAATCTCTCCATCTCCATTTGATAATGAAGCGTATAGCCTGAGCCGGACAGCAAAGGAAGGCGTTGCATGTTTACATGCATAAGCCTGGATTTGCGGGACGGTAAGGATATTCGAAGAATATCCGTGAGCGAAAGAAACGAAGTTTCTTGAGCGCTCAGGCGGAAGTAGTGAGAGGCATGAGGTTTTCACTTGCTTTCATTATCATCCACGTACCTTGAAAACCGCATACAGACAAAAATATCCGATGAATTTTAATTAATTCATCACAAGACATCCGAGGATAGGTTCAGAATGAAAATGATGGACTTATAAAAAACAAGCAACAAGCTGTAAACATTGTTTACATGAGAGAAAACTCATAAAAACAACCCAAAACCGCCTGTTTGTAACGCTATACGAACAGG
>CABJAW010000051.1 GCA_902363665.1 Lachnospiraceae bacterium
CAGCTTCCAGTGCAATGCGGACACGGTCGCTTCCCAGCTTATAATACGCATCGGTCACTTCAATGCCGACTGCCTGAAACCCCGACTCTGCCGCCGCAAGGATGGTAGTACCAGCTCCGGCAAACGGGTCTAAGATCAGGCCGCCCGGCTCACAGATCTGGATGACATCCTTCATCAGCTGGAGCGGCTTTTCTGTCACATGGATGCGGTTCTGGGGATTCCCATAACGGAACACACCCGGAAGGCAGGACACCGGGCGGTTGATCGGCATCGGTCCGTTGCTTCCCCATACAATATATTCTGCCTGCTGGCGGAATCTGCCTTTCTGCGGACGGGAGTTCCCCTTGTCCCAGACGGCAGTCCCTCTCCAGATCCACCCTGCCCACTGGAGGGCATCGGTGATGGACGGGTACTGTCTCCAGTCAATAAAGAGGCAGATCGGAGCCCCTCTCTTGCAGGCTTTCCGCACATCGTACAGCCATTCTGCCATCCAGTGGGTCCAGGAACGCTGGTCTTTATTATCCCCATCAAAATCCGGCAGGGCATTTTCTGCTTTCATGCTGCTGTACTTCTGGTTGGTAGTTCGGTTGCGTTCGTTCTGCTTGGTTCCCCCGGACGCATAGGGCGGATCGGTTATAACTGCATCAAAGATCCCCGGCTGGAATCCTTTGACCAGTTTTAAGGTATCTC
>CABJAW010000052.1 GCA_902363665.1 Lachnospiraceae bacterium
GAGATACCTTAAAACTGGTCAAAGGATTCCAGCCGGGGATCTTTGATGCAGTTATAACCGATCCGCCCTATGCGTCCGGGGGAACCAAGCAGAACGAACGCAACCGCACCACCAACCAGAAGTACAGCAGCATGAAAGCAGAAAATGCCCTGCCGGATTTTGATGGGGATAATAAAGACCAGCGTTCCTGGACCCACTGGATGGCAGAATGGCTGTACGATGTGCGGAAAGCCTGCAAGAGAGGGGCTCCGATCTGCCTCTTTATTGACTGGAGACAGTACCCGTCCATCACCGATGCCCTCCAGTGGGCAGGGTGGATCTGGAGAGGGACTGCCGTCTGGGACAAGGGGAACTCCCGTCCGCAGAAAGGCAGATTCCGCCAGCAGGCAGAATATATTGTATGGGGAAGCAACGGACCGATGCCGATCAACCGCCCGGTGTCCTGCCTTCCGGGTGTGTTCCGTTATGGGAATCCCCAGAACCGCATCCATGTGACAGAAAAGCCGCTCCAGCTGATGAAGGATGTCATCCAGATCTGTGAGCCGGGCGGCCTGATCTTAGACCCGTTTGCCGGAGCTGGCACGACCATCCTTGCGGCGGCAGAGTCGGGGTTTCAGGCAGTCGGCATTGAAGTGACCGATGCGTATTATAAGCTGGGAAGCGACCGTGTCCGCATTGCACTGGAAGCTG
>CABJAW010000053.1 GCA_902363665.1 Lachnospiraceae bacterium
CCTGTTCGTATAGCGTTACAAACAGGCGGTTTTGGGTTGTTTTTATGAGTTTTCTCTCATGTAAACAATGTTTACAGCTTGTTGCTTGTTTTTTATAAGTCCATCATTTTCATTCTGAACCTATCCTCGGATGTCTTGTGATGAATTAATTAAAATTCATCGGATATTTTTTATCTGTATGCGGTTTTCAAGGTACATTTCTGACTGAATTTTTATCAGTCATTTAAGATTGAAATATTGCTTTCAGTCTTAAATCACTGGTAAAACCAGTTATGGTAACAGCACTTCCCTGCTGATTGGGTTAACACAATCCTTCAATAACAAGCGCGGTGTTCAGCCCACTACTTTCGGATGTGTCTGTATCTATGAGAACAGTTTCGCTTTTCAGCTCTGCTGTTTTCTAACGAGTGTTACGCACATTTAAAATTGTGCTCCGCACAATGGCGCGTGTCACAACCAATTCATGAAGTAAATTGATTGTATATTCTGGCAGCCACCTGCTCTCCCACACCGTCTCCAGTGCAGTACCATCGGCCGCTTGGGTCTTAACCATCGTGTTCGGGATGGGAACGGGTGTGTCCCCCAAGCGCATCG
>CABJAW010000054.1 GCA_902363665.1 Lachnospiraceae bacterium
GAGACTGCATCGGGATAGAGGAAGAAGAGCCACTTTTCTGGTATGCATTGGCAGATACATTGTGGAATTATGGTCGGCTGACACCGGAAGTAAAAGAAAAGGCATTGTATTTTCTGGATCATCCGGAAGCAGAACTGGCACGCTGGGAAGATGACGGTGGAAAGTATGTGGAGGCATGGATGCGAACGCTGGAAAAGCTGAGAACTAAGCTGCTTTCCCCGCAGCCGCCGGAAAAGAAGGTTTCAAAGTATCGTCTTTATAAATGTACATGGCAGGTTGGCGATGTTTATGCGTATCGACTGGAAAGCGAGTACAGTAAGGAAAAAGGACTCTATGGAAAGTATATTATTTTTCAGAAAGTAGGAGAAACGGATTGTTGGCCTAGACATATCATACCAGTGATATTTGTATATCGTTGGATTGGTGAAAGTTTGCCGACAAAAGAAGAACTGGCTTGCCTTCCAATTTTAAAACAGTATTATCCATGTGC
>CABJAW010000055.1 GCA_902363665.1 Lachnospiraceae bacterium
ATGATCGATGGAAAGGCACAGGAGGTCTTCCAGAATGGGGACTCCTTAAAAGGATTCCTTGATTTTATGGGACAGTGCAAGCCGCAGAGGACAGACAACCTGTTCCTGCTTTATGCACAGAATCCGGAGATCCGGCAGGTCAAGACCTTTGAAAAATGGAAGGAAGAAGGCAAGGTAGTCAAGACCGGAAGCAAGGGATACAACTTCATTGTCGGACAGGAATATGAAAAGGACGGTGTCATCCAGCAGGGGTACTCCATCCAGAAAGCCTATGACATCAGCCAGATCCGTACCAAGCAGCCGGAAGAGGCAGAGCCAAAGCCGATGGACCAGCTGATGGAAGCACTGCTGACCGACAGCGAGGTACGGATTCAGATCGCAGACAATCTGCCGGATAAGGTACAGGCACAGTACATCCCGAACAAGCGGACGATCTATGTCCGAAATGGCATGAGCGAAAATGCAACGTTCCATTCCATCAGCCGGGAG
>CABJAW010000056.1 GCA_902363665.1 Lachnospiraceae bacterium
CAAAATAATAATTGGTATCTGCGTTATTTTTCTAATAGCAGATATAATATTACTTATGTTCTCTTTATAAAGGATCACTCCTATTATAAGCACATCATAAGAAAATAAACTCAAATTATGCAGTAAAATTTGTAGATTTTCTGCATAATCTGAGTTTACCTCATTGAATAGTTTTCGATATGATTGATTGTCAAAATATGCTAATATCTTGTATTTTGTGTCTTTCATATTTAATCTATTTTAGCAAAGCAACATTTTCTATTTCTTCACAGGAAAATTATCAAATGTATTGTCAATTTTTTGTGCAGCAATCCCTCTCATCGCATGCTCTTTCAGTTTTTGAAAACTTTCATCACTGACTGCATGTTCCATGCGACAAGCATCCACTTCTGCAGTTTGTGGATTAACTCCAACGGCTATAAGTTGATAAGTAAAAAAGCAATGGCGTTCGTAAATTTTTTCGGCCACATCCCGGCCAAGGTC
>CABJAW010000057.1 GCA_902363665.1 Lachnospiraceae bacterium
TGTGCGTGTCATCATTTTTACAGATGTAGGTCTTTGTCCCCTCTTCCGTACACGTTGCCGGTTTCGTCACAGTTCCTTCATCCCAGTCATGATTTATGGCACTGATCTCTCGGTTTTCTTTCGTCTGGCACACGGAGCAGATCCGCTCCTCGCTTCCATTTTCTGTGCAGGTCGGCGCGGTCACGGTCTGCCATTCGCCAAAGCTGTGGCCGGTAGCCGGAATCTCTGTCGCATCTTTTACTGCATCACAATTCCGGCAGTGGATGGACTGACTTCCTGTTTCGGTGCAGGTCGCTGGCTGATCAATCGTAAAATCCGTATTCCAGCTGTGGCCCGTGGCTGCGATCGGTTCCTCATAACTGTGCGTATCATCATTTTTACAGATGTAGGTCTTTGTCCCCTCTTCCGTACACGTTGCCGGTTTCGTCACAGTTCCTTCATCCCAGTCATGATTTATGGCACTGATTTCCCGGT
>CABJAW010000058.1 GCA_902363665.1 Lachnospiraceae bacterium
ACCAACCAGAAGTACAGCAGCATGAAAGCAGAAAATGCCCTGCCGGATTTTGATGGGGATAATAAAGACCAGCGTTCCTGGACCCACTGGATGGCAGAATGGCTGTACGATGTGCGGAAAGCCTGCAAGAGAGGGGCTCCGATCTGCCTCTTTATTGACTGGAGACAGTACCCGTCCATCACCGATGCCCTCCAGTGGGCAGGGTGGATCTGGAGAGGGACTGCCGTCTGGGACAAGGGGAACTCCCGTCCGCAGAAAGGCAGATTCCGCCAGCAGGCAGAATATATTGTATGGGGAAGCAACGGACCGATGCCGATCAACCGCCCGGTGTCCTGCCTTCCGGGTGTGTTCCGTTATGGGAATCCCCAGAACCGCATCCATGTGACAGAAAAGCCGCTCCAGCTGATGAAGGATGTCATCCAGATCTGTGAGCCGGGCGGCCTGATCTTAGACCCGTTTGCCGGAGCTGG
>CABJAW010000059.1 GCA_902363665.1 Lachnospiraceae bacterium
ATTTTTCAGTCCGGTTACGGACAGTTTCTTCTGCTTTCCCGATACGGAAAGATATTTCCGCAGGATATTAAATGCGCCTACTGTATCTGCGTTAAATCTTACTCCGCCAGTTATATACATCCCCCGCTCTTTTCGATTTGACGCTTCTGCATATCTTTTTGATACTTCCGGTGATAACGGACTGCACTGACTGGTATAGCTTTCTTCCTGTTTTATCAATTGTATTCCATACAGTTTCAGTTTATATTCCAGCATGATGTACAGCCTGTTATATGGCAGTCCGTGAAACTTCTGGTTGGTCTTATGCCCCATATCTTTTTCTTTACGGATATTCCGGATGTCTCCCACAACCACACAGCGGATATCTTCTTTTCTGCAATATTCTGCAATCCATCTGGTCACTTTGTGAAGGTAATCCTTTACTGTATTCTGCTTTTTCCTGTAAAGTCTCTGAATATGTTTCGAT
>CABJAW010000060.1 GCA_902363665.1 Lachnospiraceae bacterium
GCAGCTTATCAGGAGTGGCTTGTACCACTCCTGATACAAGCAAGTCCCTACCCACTGCTTATTGCTCCGCGCAATTGAAGCAGGGGACTTGCTTGACTCGGTTAAATTAATACGACTTGCTCTGATGTTCAATATAACGGCGGATATTTTCCTCAGATACAGATCCGATCGTTTCCACATAATAGGAATGATTCCACAGCTCTCCCTTCCATAGCTGGTTTCTTATTTCCGGAAAATGTTCAAACAGTTTTCTGCCGGTGATTCCCTTCAGATACTTAACGATTGCTGTTATGGACAGCTTTGGTGGAGCTGATACAAAGCAGTGGACATGATCACCTTCGCCACATTCGAACAAATGAACGGCAAACCCCTTATCCTCAGCAATCTGCTGCACCAGTTCCTGAAGATATTCTTCGATTTCTGGTTTTAATATCTTTCTCCGGTATTTCACTGACCATACCA
>CABJAW010000061.1 GCA_902363665.1 Lachnospiraceae bacterium
TCCCAACCGTATTTTGTTTTCTGACGCTCGATCATCTGCTTCACTTTTTCGCTGTTGTACCGGCGGCTGGCATTTTCCATTCCGTCCGTAGTGATTACAAACAGGGTATGTTCCGGCACATCCTCCTGCCTTGCGTACTTGTGAACATTTCCAATGTGATGAATCGCACCGCCGATGGCATCTAAGAGTGCCGTGCATCCGCGAACCGTGTAATCCCGGTCGGTCATCGGTTCGATGTCCTTTACATTTACACGGTCATGCAGGACTTCACTCACATTGTCAAACAATACCGTTGAAATCAGTGCTTCGCCCTCTGCTTTTTTCTGCTGCTCAATCATGGAATTGAATCCGCCGATGGTATCCCGTTCCAATCCATTCATGGAACCGCTGCGGTCTAAGATAAAAACGATCTCTGTTAAATTCTTTCTCATATGCTTGTCCTCCCAAA
>CABJAW010000062.1 GCA_902363665.1 Lachnospiraceae bacterium
CGCCGAAGATAAGTATTTCAAAATTTATGGGATACTTAAAAGGAAAAAGTACTCTTATGATATACGATAGACATCCAGAATTGCAAAGTAAGTGGGATAAAGCATTTTGGGCGAGAGGATATTATGTAGAGACAGTTGGTAATATTACAGATGAAGCAGTGCAGAAATATATAAGAGAGCAGGCTGAGGAATCAAGAAAAGAAGATTCCAAGAGTACCGCTTTATAGCGGACCAGTGACAAAGCTTGCGATACCGCCCTTTTGGGCGAGCAGTAATATAGCCCTTATGAGGGCTAACACAAACCACCACTTGAAGTGGTGGTTGTGAATTGCAGGCATCGTGTGGCTTATTGCCGGATTTAATGTGGCAAGACTCGGTATACTGTCTTATCTTGAAATAGCCCCTCAATGGTATCTGTTTCTGCTTACAATG
>CABJAW010000063.1 GCA_902363665.1 Lachnospiraceae bacterium
TTTTTTTGTTCTTCGGAGTATGTCTTTCTTTCCTCTATTGCTTCATCTGTGCAATGTCTAAAGCACTGCATTTTCTTTCTATAATTCTTTACTATCGTATCGTCAATGAAGCCACAACATACATCTTCATATTCTGGTGTGATAAATTTTCCATCTTGTTTCAACAGGTTTTCAATAAGGTTTGCAATCTCAGCAATTTTTTCATCTATATGCATACTATTGAAAGATGCCTGTCTAGTAGAAATTTCAATAAATTTCTGATTTATAGAATCGTTCACTTCAATATTACAAGACTTTTGCTCAAATGTCAGATCTGCTACAAAGGTTCTTCTAGTCGCATAACGAACAGTTCCATTATCATCTCCACCTAGAGCAATAATTCGATTTCTAATATCTCTATATGTAAAGTCTGTTGGATCAACAGGGGG
>CABJAW010000064.1 GCA_902363665.1 Lachnospiraceae bacterium
TCCCCGTTCGCATACTTTGTTTTAAGCAGCTTTCCGTTCTTCTCCTCGTATTCATACGAAACAACGGAAGATCCGGCGATGGCCACCAGCCTTGTCTTTCCAAACTCATCGTAGCCGAAACCATAATTAAATCCGTTGTGCGTGATCCGTGTCAGGCGGTCATTGGAATAGCCGTATTCTACCTTTACCTCCTGATCCTGCCCTTTTGCCTTTACCGTTTTGGACACGGAGGTCAGGCGTTCTGTTTTGGCATCGTAGGTATAAAAGGTTGTGCTGTTTCTTGCATCTTTTACGCTGTTTAAAAGGTCTTTCTTTGTATCCCATGCATACGTCACCTGATATCCGCGCGCGTCTTTTACCGCCGCCACATGGTTTTTGTCA
>CABJAW010000065.1 GCA_902363665.1 Lachnospiraceae bacterium
GGACTATTTAACTGGGATTATCCGAATGCTCCAATGGATTTATGCTTTTACAAAGATAATTATTGTTGTTTGTTAAATACAGCACATGAAGGTTACTCAAAAATGTATATAGAGGAGAAAGAGGCGGCATTTTTAGAATCTATGGGAATCAATTTATGTGAAATTACACCATGGTATGTTGACTATGGTGTGACACCAGAGCGGCTGGAAGAAATGGGGATTCCGGAAATATCTCTTGAACCAATATATTGTGATATGAAAAAATATCTGGATAAATATCTGGAAAAGCATTCATAATTTAGAGAAAATAAAACGGTAAAATATAACTTGCCAGTAATCCTTTTTCAGGAGGTAAAAACATGGGCG
>CABJAW010000066.1 GCA_902363665.1 Lachnospiraceae bacterium
GGCAAATGATATGTAAAAGCCCATTCCTTTTGAAATGAAACAGAAGCAACTTTAAGCGCCTCCACCACCTCATCTTTATGCTCATAATCACTCATCTTTGCTGTTGCTATCAATAAATCCTTATACTGCTGTTCTGTCATAACATCCCCCTATAGCTTTATATATATCGCAATGCTATGAGCAATTTCTTTATCACTACTCATTATTGTGTCATTTCCTAACAAAATTCGATTTCTACCACTAATGATATCATATTTTTTATTTATAATCTAGGTCTTGTATCCACTCTCCGATCTCTTTTGGTGTGCTTTTGCAAAAATCCTGAATCCACATCTCATGGAGTTTAACTTCTGATTCTGTAC
>CABJAW010000067.1 GCA_902363665.1 Lachnospiraceae bacterium
TCGATCCCATCGGAATAGCGTCCGTTTTTCAGGTATGTGTCCCGGAGCTGGTTTAAGGCTTCCACGGATTTGCTGTGTTCGGCTTCTGTCAGGTAGAGCTTTCCCTCTTCCTGCTCTGCCAGCTTCAGAACCAGATCCCGTGTGGTATCCACCGGAAGCCCCTGTTCTTTTTCCTGCCGGAACACTTCCCGGAGTGCATGGATCAGCATGTGGTTCATGATCCGGTCCATCTTTACATATCGCATTCTTGTCATAGGCGAGCCTCCTTTTTTCCTCTTTTTTCTCAACCACAACATACCACACTTCCTCCCGGAAAGCTACTGCAAAAGAGCCGGAAAAGCCCCTTTTTATCAGCGTTC
>CABJAW010000068.1 GCA_902363665.1 Lachnospiraceae bacterium
ATGGCATAATATCCATGGTCAATTCCTATAATGATAAGTCACCACATCCTTTCTGGTTTTTCTTGTTCTTTTCCAGCAGGTGGTCTTTTGGTCTGGAAAAAGAGAAAAAGGGCAGAACCCCGAAGAGCCCTGCCCGTAATAAAAAATACAGTTATGTATATTTACAAACAAATATGCATAACTGTATGCTATCACTTTTAATTAATTTATAACTTGGATTCTCTATTTCTGTTCTTGTAGCACATAAATACTGCTTTAAAATGTTCCTACTAGCTGCCTATGTTACTATTCTTTATTTCACCAATTCATGAATAGCTTTTACCATTGTAAGTCCATAATCAACAAGGAA
>CABJAW010000069.1 GCA_902363665.1 Lachnospiraceae bacterium
AGCTTCTTCGGTGTACCGGAGACCGGATCTGTCGTGTAATCATACTCCCGCTCCTCGCGCAGGTTGCCGCCCTCATCATAGTAGTAGGTCACTGTCTTATTCAGCAACTCATTGTTCTCGCGGGTCAGGCGGTTCAGGCCGTCGTAGGTGTATGTTACTGTTTTGCCACCTTCTTTGATGCTGGTGATATTTCCGTTGCCGTCGTAAGTGTACTCTGTGCGGCTGCCGCCGTTTACTACCGCACTCGGGAGTCCGATGATGTTTTTACCGGAGTCCGGATACTCGTAAGATACATGGAAAATCTGGCTTCCGTCATTTTTCCAGTCCTGTGCCTT
>CABJAW010000070.1 GCA_902363665.1 Lachnospiraceae bacterium
AAAACTGCTCCGCACTTTTCTATTGTCATGAATAAAACTTTTTAAGAATTTTCAAGGTTGTTTCACTGTTCAGTTATCAAGGTTCTTAAGTTGTTTCTCTGTTGTCCCCCTACCGGAGCAACTCTGATATCATATCACAGCTTTTTCAGTTTGTCAACAACTTTTTTCAACTTTTTTATTTTTGTTTATCGGTGCTGTTCTCATTTCTGAGGTTTGCATCCGGCTTTTTCTGTGTCTCTGTGGTGTCTTCCGCAGCGACGTGTTACATAATACCACCACCTTCCTCAGATGTCAACACTTATTTTTGAAATTTTTCAATTTTTTTGTATTTTAT
>CABJAW010000071.1 GCA_902363665.1 Lachnospiraceae bacterium
TTAATCCAAGGTCAATGCCAATTCCTTCATTGGAATGATCAGCTGTCTTGTTATCCGGCAGTTCTACAAGAACCGAAACATAGTATCTGTCAGCTTTTATTGAAACTGTACCGCTTTTGATCACATATCCATCTTTTGTTGTTGGAATATATCCTTTCTCTTTGATGCGGACCCAACCCAAAGCTGGAATCTTAAGTCTATGCCTTTCACACACGCAATCCTTTGGGTTATTTCTGACGAAATACATTTTTACATCTGATTTACCTTTCTTTTTAAATTTAGGAAAATCACTCTGATGTTTAAAAAATCTTGTAAAAGC
>CABJAW010000072.1 GCA_902363665.1 Lachnospiraceae bacterium
CTGCCACTCAAAATGTGATTAAATATACCTACATCGAGATAATGTAGACTCTCACGAGTTCTACTTACTGCTTTATCGTGTATGCTTTGGATTGACCGAAATCATATCTACTCACAAGTTCTTGTACACTCCACAGTCGTAAATTCCCGAAATAGCCTTCGGTACATACCTACGTTTGCGTTTATTTATGCAACTTCGTAAGTCATAGCATCTCTCAAATTAAGTGCAGCATTGAGATCTCTGTCTTCGATATAACCACAAGCACATTTGAAAATTCTATCTGAAAGTTTTAAATCTTTCCTGATATTTTT
>CABJAW010000073.1 GCA_902363665.1 Lachnospiraceae bacterium
GGTTCGCGTGACTGTCTGAAGGGGGGGAGAGGAATGCTGCTGTCACATAGAACATCTGTAAAAATCCAGCCGGAATATTCCAATATCATAGGGCATATGTGTTATGCGGCTTCCAAACTCTGGAATATCTGTAACTATGAACGTCATCATTATAAAGAACTGGGACTGGAAAAGTATCCTGACTGGTATTATCAGAAAAAAGCACATAAAGGAAATTTGTGGTACAGACAGCTTCCATCACAGACGGCTCAGGAGACCTGCAAACAGCTGGACAAGGCATGGAAATCTTTTTATGTCCTGAAAAAGAC